>QFPO01000003.1 GCA_003241385.1 Rhodanobacter denitrificans | reverse complement strand
GGCACCGATGCGGCGCAGCCGCATCGGCTCGCGTCAGCGCAGGCGGTTTTGGTGACTTTTTCCAAGAAAGAATGTCCGGGAGACATTCTTGACGTCGCGAGCGACGGCCCGAAGGGCGGACGCCAGGGATGGCGGTCCGCAAAAAAGTCACCCGCTCGCGTAGCGAGCGGAAGCTCTAGCTCTGAATCTTTCCGCTTGGTTTTTCTGAGGACCGCAGGCTCGAAGCAGGCCAGGATCGGCATCGACATCGAAGCTAATTGCTTCAGACCGCTCGAAAGCAAAAACCGGAACCAAGAACTCGAAAGCCGAGCAAACCCGCAGTTGGGAGAAAGACCATAAAAAAAGCCGCCGGCTCGGCGCCGGCGGCAGCAAAGAAACAAACGGCGAAGCCTCAGTCGACCATGCCGCGCACCGGCAGCGCGATGCGGTCGCCCGGATCGTGGTCGAGCCGCGCGTTGAGCACGTTGCCGGCGTATTCGTAGCGGACGTCGAAGGCGTAGACCTCCTCGGTCGGCTCGTTGACGGTGCGGCAGACGTTCTGGATCTGGGTCACCGTATTGCGCTTCTGGTTGTGCTCCTGGATCTTGCGACCGGCGATCGCGCCGCCGACGACGCCGGCGACCGTCGCCGCATCGCGCCCGCGTCCGTCGCCGATCTGGTTGCCGGCGACGCCGCCGACCAGGCCGCCGATGACGGTGCCGGCGATGCGGTCCTCGTCCTTCGGTTTGACGCGCTGCGTGACCGCACGGTCCTCGCAGACCTCACGTTGATGGTCGACGCGGCGCTTGACCGGCGTCACGCTGATGACGCGCGCATAGCCGCCCGCTTCGGCGCGCTCGTCGGCAGCGACCGGAGCGGCGCCGGGGGCCGCGTCGGCATCGGCCAGCGGCGCGGAGGCGGGGCCTTGCGTGCAGCCCACGACCAGCGCGGCCACGGCCGCCGCCAGCGCGAGGCGAATCGGGGTTGCGATCGGCATGTTCATGAGCGCCCTCTTTGCGAAACCTAAGAAGTGCCGTTTTGCCGAATCGTGCCCGAGCGGCGGCTGAACGGGTCGGTCGGGCCGCTCGTCGTTGCGTTCAGCCTTTGTGGTACTTCCAGTGGCGCGGCTTGCCCTCGCCGAGCCATGCGACGGCCTCGGCGATCCGGCGTCGGCGGGTCTGCTCGCGCCTGGCCTCGAGCACCCATTCGACGTATTCGCGCCGGTGGCTCGGGCTGAACGCCTCGAACGTCGCGAGGGCGGCGGGCGCTTCGCGCAGCGCGGCGAGCAGATCGTCCGGCGGCTGCAGCGGCGGTCGTGCGCGACGCGGCGCCGGCGTGGCCTTCGCACCGGTTTCGTTGAGCCGCGCGGCCTTGCGGATCAGCGCGAGCAGGGTGCGGCGCGGCGGCAGATCCTCGACCGAGGCGAGCTTGCCGAAGCTGCCCATGCCGACGCGCTCGCCGGCCCCGCCGACGACGAGGGCATGCTGCCAGAACCCGAACGAGGCATGCCGCTTGAACGCGGCCATGCCGCCGAGCAGCCGGCCGGCATGCACGAAGGTCGGCATGCCCCATTTGATCGTCTCCTCGACATCGGGGCAGGCCTCGTGGACGAGCGCGCGCACATGGTGCAGGATCGACCGCGCGAACGGTTCGGCGCGGTCGATGTAGGCGTCGATTCGGGGATCGGACGACGGCACGGGCGTTCCCTTCGCGGATGGCGTGGTGACTGTACGCCTGCGACGATCGGTACGCCGTCACGCGCCTCGGCCGCGGCTCAGGGCACAATGGCGGTGTCATCCGCCGGAGCGATAGGGACATGGCGACGCCGATCAAGCGTTCTTCGTGGGCGATCGTGGTGCTGCTGGCGCTGCTCGCAGCGTCGGCCTGGTGGCAGCGGGCGCCGTCGACGGCACCGCCGGTGGCAGGCGATGCCGCGCTCGCCGCGACGTCCGGCCTGCCGGCCTTCCTGCCGCCCGAAGCGCACGAGACGCTGCGCCTGATCGCGCGCGGGGGGCCTTTTCCGCACCGTCAGGACGGTGGCGTGTTCGGCAACCGCGAAGGCCTGCTGCCGCGCCGTCCGGGCGGCTACTACCGCGAGTACACCGTGGAGACGCCCGGGCTCGGCCATCGCGGCGCGCGACGCATCGTCACCGGCGGCCAGCCGCCTGAGGTCTACTACTACACCGACGATCATTACGCATCGTTCCGGCGTTGGGAGATGCCGCGATGAGCACGACGCGCGAAAACCTGGACGATCTCGCCCGCGCCGGCCTGCATTTGATCACCGAGGACGAGGTCGAGGCTTTGATCCGCGCGGCCCGCGCCGCGGCGTTCGAGGTCCGCCGCATCGATCTGCGCGGCTGCGTCGGCAAGGCCGCCTGGCTCGAACGGATCGCCGGCGTCATGGATTTTCCGGAGACGTTCGGCCACAACTGGGACGCGCTCGAGGACAGCCTGCGCGATCTGTCGTGGCTGCCCGCGTCGGGTTACGCGGTGTTCGTCCGCGGCGATGCGCCGCGGCGCGTCGGCCGGATCTGGGACACGCTGCTCGACGTGCTCGAGAGTGCCGCGATGGACTGGACCTCACGCGGCGTGCCGTTCTGGGTGTTCGTGACGGTGCCGCCGGACGACGGCGAGGGCGTGCGACCGGTGCGCGAGACGCCGCGTCGGCCTTGAGGCGCGCAGCGCCGGAACGCGAACCGCTCCGGCGCCCGGCAGCGCGACGCGAGGCCGCGCTGCCGGATGCGACGGTTGGTCAGAGCTGCAGTTCCTGCTCGACCTCCTGCGTCGCGCGGCGCGCCAGCGCAAGGTTCGAGCGCGCCTTGTCCAGTACCAGATAGATGAAGAGCCCCGGCTTGCTGACCACCGGACGGATGATGTGGTACTGCTTGCCGAGCGTGATCAGAATGTCCTCGATCGCGTCGTTGAGGCCGAGCGATTTCATCGTCTTGAGCTTGGCGCGCATCACCTCGGTATTGCCGGCTGCGGCGAGATCCAGGTCCATTCCCGAACCGATCTTGCCGAGCATCATGCCGCTGTTGGCGTCCACGACCGCGCCGCACACGGCACCGTCGACTTCGAGCAGCTTGGCGAGGCTTTCATTGATGTTGGCCACGATATTCTCCTTGGGAACGAGTGAGGCGACGTGAGCGGACTGCTGCGGACGGTGCCTCGTCGTCCCCGCAGCGGCTGAAAACGGTGTCGACGCGCAGGCGCCGGCCATGACGAGATGCGCCGGCACGTGCAGGGTTCGGAGGTTCGATACGCGCTGCGCGGCTGATGAAGAAGGCACCCCGCCGTGCGCCGTTCGCCGATGGGTCGGCGCGCACCGGTGGCGCGACAGTCGCCATCGCGCGCGCGGCACGGCTGGCCGCTTGCAAGCGGTGCGATGGCGGAAGTGGCGAGCGATGCCATGGCGCATACGAAGCAATCGCGGTGCCATGCTCGGGTTGCAGTCTGCCAACCGGTACGCGATCGGCAGTGCGAGCTGTCAATGCGCGACGGCTCGCACAGAATTTCCGTGACCGGATCGGCCAAGCGCGGGCCGTGGGAGCAGTTCGTGCGCGATCGTCAGCGTCCGTCACGCGCGTCGAGGACGATGACGCCGCTCGGCGGCGGCACAATCGGACGAATCGTGTCGGATCGGAACTGGGCCGGCCGCGCGTCGGCGATGTCCTCGGCGGCGCCGCCGTCGGCGCGTCCGGCGCGTCCGGCGTATCGCCCTCGTCGATCAGCCGCTGCAGTGCGGCGCCGTATCGAGCGTCGCCGGCACGTCGGCGAGCGATTCGACGCTGTCGCCGTCGAAGAGCTCGGTCAGCGTGAAGCCGAGCGGCAGCGGCGCGCTGTCGTCGCAGCCTTTCCAGCCGGTAGCGCGAAGCGTGAAGCTGACGGCGCGCCGTCGGACGTGCCGGTGACGATCGAATGATCGGCGTGCGCGCGACGTTCGAGGCATCCGCAGGATGCGAGCGACGAGATCGGACGGGATCGTCGCGCCGACCGTCGTCGAGCCCGTCGTCAGCGGTGTCGTCATCACGCGTTCCGGTCGATAATGGGCGGTCGGCAAGGGGGCGACCACCGGATCCGTCACGCGGTCCGCGAAACGGCGGCATCGTGTGGACGCGCGATGACACCGGCGTGGGGCGTGGCACGCCCTCGTCATACCGATGTCGCATCGGCCGCGCAGCATGCCGCCCCTGTCGATCGCCGCGCCGCCGAGGGGCCGTTGCGCGGCCGCGGAATCGCTCGACTCACGCATCCATCTGCTTTGCAAGGAGACATCCGTGGCATCGTTCGCTAGTGATCGTCCGCTGCGCCGTGGCGCGGCTCCCGACGCCGTTCGACGTCGGCTGCCCGCCGCGTTCGCGTTCGCGGTGTTGGCCGTCGCGGCGGCACCCGCCGCGGCACAGGTCGCGCTGACCGCGCTCGACCAGGCCTATACGCAGTCCTTCGACACGTTGCCGGCGTCCGGATCGGCCGCCTGGATCAACGACTCGACCGTACCCGGCTGGTTTCACGCGCGTAGCGGCAGCGGCGCGACGATCGTCGCCGACACCGGCGCGAGCAACGCCGGCAATTTCTACAGCTACGGCGCCAGCGGCGGCAGCGACCGCGCGCTCGGCTCGGTCGGCTCGGGCAATGCCGCGGTCGGCAGTCTGTTCTGGGGCGTGCGACTGCAGAACGCGACCGGCACCACGATCACCGCACTCGACGTCGCCTACACCGGCGAGCAGTGGCGCAACGGCGGTGCGACCGGTTCCGCGGCGACGCAGACGATCGCGTTCTCGTACCTGATCGGCGCGCCGACCGTGACCGGCACGCTGGCCGAGTTCCAGCAGCCGGGCGTCGCGGTGTCGGCGCTCGATTTCACCGGGCCGGTTACGACCGGCTCGGCCGCTGCGTTGAACGGCAACCTCGCCGCAAATCGCACCGAGCGGTCGTTCACGATCACCGGGATCAGCCTGCCGCCGGGCGGCGAGATCATGCTGCGCTGGTCCGATCCGGACCACGCCGGCGCCGACCACGGCCTGGCGATCGACGACGTGTCGGTGATCGCGCGCGGCGCGGCGACCGGTCCCGCACTCAGTGTCGGCGACGTCACACTGGCCGAGGGCGACTCGGGCACGACCGCCTTCACGTTCGCGATCGGCCTGTCCGGGCCGGCGCCGGCCGGCGGCGTTCATTTCGACGTCGCGACCGTCGACGACACCGCGACGGCACCGTCGGACTACACCGCGCTGGCACTGACCGACGTCACGATTCCGGCCGGCAGCGACACCACGACGGTCACCGTCCTCGTCAATGGCGATGCCGTGCCGGAAGACGATGAAGTCTTCCTGCTGCGCGTATCGAACCTCGTCGGTGCGAGCGTCGCCAACGACACCGGTATCGGCCTGATCGTCAACGACGACGCCGGTGTCATGCTGCGCGTGAACGACGTCAGCCGCAACGAAGGTGACAGCGGCACTCAGACCTTCGCATTCACGGTCAGCCTGACCGAGCCGGCGCCGGCCGGCGGCGTGACGTTCGACATCGCGACCGCCGACGGCAGCGCGAGCGCACCGTCGGACTACGTCGCGCGCTCACTGACCGGCCAGACGATCCCGGCCGGCAGCGACAGCTACGCGTTCGCGGTCACCGTCAACGGCGACACCACGGTCGAGCCCGACGAGACCTTCTACGTGCGCGTGTCCAACCTCGTCGGTGCGATCGCCGTCGTCGCCGAGGGCGTCGGCACGATCCTCAACGACGACGTGCCGCCGGCGTCGCATCGCATCCATCAGCTGCAGGGCAGCGGCGCGTCGACGCCGATCGCCGCCGGCGTCACGGTGTCGGTCGAGGGTGTCGTGACCGCGAGTCATCAGGGCAGCGCACGGCTGGGCGGCTTCTTCGTGCAGGAAGAGGATGCCGACGCCGACGCCGATCCGGCCACGTCCGAAGGCATCTTCGTCTACTGCGGCAGCTGCCCGGTCGCGGTCGCCGAGGGCCAGCGCGTGCGCGTATCGGGCACCGTGTCCGAGTACTTCGGCATGACCCAGCTCACCGCGACGACCGCCGCCGCGGTCGTCGTGAGCTCGGCCGGCAACCACCTCGACGAGGTCACGCCGACGCCGATCACGCTGCCGATCGGCGGCGACGTCGACGCGTTCCACGAGGCACGCGAAGGCATGCTGGTGACCTACGTCGACCCACTCGCGGTGTCGGAGTACTTCCAGCTGCACCGCTTCGGCCAGATCACGCTGTATCAGGGCGAGCGCCCGCGCCAGTTCACCGAGGACAACGCGCCGAACGCCGCCGGCTACGCCGCCTACCAGGCCGAGCTGACGCGCCGCCGCGTGATCCTCGACGACGACACCAATACCGAGAACGTCTCGCTGACGATGCCGGACGGCCAGCAGTTCGTGTTCCATCCGCAGGCCAACGGCGGCCTCGGCATCGGCGCGCAGGGCATGGACTTCTTCCGCGGCGGCGACCAGGTGCAGAACCTGACCGGCGTGCTGCACTGGTCCTATGCCGGCGTCACCGGCACCGACGCCTGGCGCATCCGCCCGACCGCGGCGCGTCCGGCGACCTTCACGGTCGCCAATCCGCGGCCGGCCACGGCGCCTGCCGTGCCCGGCGCGATCAAGGCCGCCGGCTTCAACGTGCTGAACTACTTCTCGACGATCGACACGACCGCGAGCAGCTCGTCCGGCCCCTGCGGTCCGTCCGGCACGATGGACTGCCGCGGCGCCGACAGCGCGGCCGAACTCGCACGCCAGCGCGAGCGCACGGCCCTGGTCGTGTGCGGCCTCGATGCCGACGTGATCGGCCTGGTCGAGATCGAGAACCATCCGACCTCGGCCGCGGTGAACGACCTGCTCGGCGCCGTCAACGCACGTTGCGGCGACAGCCACCCGTACGCGTTCGCCGACAGCGGCGGCGCGCTCGGCAGCGACGCGATCCGCGTCGCGCTGATCTACCGCTCCGGCGTGCTGGCGCCGGTCGGTGCGCCGCTGGCCGATCTCAATGCGATCCACAACCGTCCGCCGACCGCGCAGACCTTCGAGGTGGTCGACACCGCCAACCCGGCGCTCGGCGAGCGCTTCACGGTGATCG
Organism: Rhodanobacter denitrificans; assembly: GCA_003241385.1. Taxonomy (GTDB): domain Bacteria; phylum Pseudomonadota; class Gammaproteobacteria; order Xanthomonadales; family Rhodanobacteraceae; genus Dokdonella; species Dokdonella denitrificans_A. The sequence goes on along the minus strand of QFPO01000003.1, from coordinate 693,645 downwards.
CGAACCACTTCAAGTCCAAGGGCTGTTCCGGCGCGAGCGGTGCCGACGCCGACGCGGGCGATGGTCAGTCGTGCTTCGCGAGCCGTCGCACCCAGCAGGCCAGCCGCCTGCTGAGCTGGATCGCCGGCACGGTGATTCCCGCCGCCGGCGATCCGGACGTGCTGCTGCTCGGCGACTTCAACTCGTACGCACGCGAGACGCCGATGTCGACGCTGGCCGGCGGCGGCTACGTCGACCTGATCGCCGACCGTCTGGGCCCGACGGCCTATTCGTACCTGTTCGACGGCCAGCTCGGCCATCTGGACTATGCGCTGGCCAATGCGAGCCTCGACGAGCAGGTCGCCGGCGTCGCGGTCTGGCACATCAACGCCGACGAAGTGCCGCTGTTCGACTACAACGACGAGATCCGCGACGTCGGCGAGCCCGACTACGACGAAAAGCCGAACGGTGCGGCGCTGACGCCGCCGCGCACGCTGTTCGAGCCGGCCAGCCCGTATCGCGTCTCCGATCACGATCCGGTCATCGTCGGTCTGTTCACTGCTGCCGCGGAGGCCGATCTGTCGGTCACGATCACCGACGACCGCGACTTCGTGCGGGTCGGCGACAGGCTCGACTACCGCATCACGGTCCGCAACGCCGGTCCGGCCGCAGCGACGGCGACGGTCACCGACGTACTGCCGGCGGCGCTGGTCGACGGCGTCTGGATCTGCAGCGCCAGCAGCGGCGCGAGCTGCGCCAACGGCAGCGGCGCGGTGCTGAACGACGTCGTGACGCTGCCGGCCGGCGGCGAGATCAGCTACGTCTATTCGGCGACCGTGCAGGCCGGTGCCGACGACGAGCCGATCGTCAACAGCGTCAGCGTCGCGATCCAGGGCGGCGCGACCGATCCGAACCCGGCCAACGACAGCGCCAGCGACAGCGCGACGCTGATCGTGCTGTTCCGCGACGGCTTCGAGCAGGCTCAGCCGATCGACAGCTTCGACGCACCGGATGCGTCCGGCCGCATCGGTGCGGCATGGCGGATCGATACCGATGCGCTGTTCGCGCTCGATCCGCTGCGCCCCGACGCGCGGATGCAGCTGCGCGCCCCGGCCATCGGCGCGGACAGCCGCGGCTCGCGCCGGCCGTCGCTACCCGATCCGGGGCAATCGTAACCGGCGATCGAGAGGTCATCGAAGCCCGCAGCGGTTCGCCGCTGCGGGCTTCGGCGTGTCCGGCGGGTGCTGCGCAGCCGGCGCCATGCCGGCGGGCTGCGAATCGCGTGCGGAGCGTCGGCCGCGCGTTTGCGAGCGCCGCCGCGCGCATACGAACTCAGCTCGAACGAGAACGGTCGAGCTGGCGCTCGGCCGGAGGTCAGGGCTTCTGCTTCGGACGTCCGGGCTTGAGCGGAACCAGCCGGTCGAGCCGTGCCTTCAGCGCGGCATCGTCCAGCGCCGCCAGCGCCTGCAGACCGGCGCGCAGCAGCTCGCTCTTCTTGGCCGGGCGCTTGAATCCGAGTGCGCGTTCCTTGAGCGTGTGGATCAGCTCGAAGTCCGCACGCGGCATCGTGAAACTGTCGCGCACCAGCTTGTGCTTCTTCGCGTCCTTGCCGGGCCTGGCCTCGGCGTCGCTCGTGGCCGGGGGGGCCGCCTTGACCGGCCGCGCCGTGCGGACCGCAGGTGCCGCGCGCACGGCCCGTTCCGCCTGCGGCTTGCGCGCCGCCGCCTGCCTGCCGCTGCCCGCGGCCGTCTTACGCTGTGCCATGCCGCTCTCCGGTGATCGGTATAAATGGTTTATACCGTTGCGCAGCCTAGCCGGTTCCACGCAGCGCCGCCACTGGTCGCCCGGGTGTCGTCCGCGTCCGGGCCGCGGAGTCCGGCGCGGGCGTTCGCGCCGCGCCGCGCGGCGTTCGTCGCCGCGATCGGCCGGTCCGTCGCAGCGGCCGGCGGCTTGCCTGCGGCTGCGCGAGCATCCACGCTCCCTCTCCATGGAGTCGCGATCATGAAACTGGCCAGCCTCGGCATCGCAGCGGGCATCGTGTTCGGCGCAGGACAGGCCCGGGCCGTCGACGACGCGCAGCTGCGCAGCCTGGTCGACCAGCGCCTGTCCGGCGACCGCACCGGCGCCTGCATGGCGGTGGCGGTGATCGAGCGCGACCGCGTCGCGCGCAGCTTCGTCTGCGCCGATCCTGCGCAGGCCGCGCGCATCGATGCCCGGACCGCGTTCGAGATCGGCTCGGTCAGCAAGACGATGACGGCCGCGCTGCTGGCCGATCTGATCGCGCAGGGCAAAGCCGCGCTCGACGATTCGCTCGCCGACTACCTGCCCGAGGGCACGAAGGTGCCGGCGTTCCAGGGCCAGACGATCCGGCTGCGCCATGTCGTCACGCATACCTCGGGCCTGCCGGCGCTGCCCTCGCGCATGAAGACGACCGACCCGGCCGACCCGTACGCCAAGCTGACCGAGCGCGACCTGCTCGACTCGCTCGGCGACGTCACGCTGAGCGCGGCGCCGGGGACCCATTTCGAGTACTCCAATTTCGCCTCGATGCTGCTGTCGCTGGCGGTCGCGCGGCGCGCCGGCAGCGACTACGAGACGCTGCTGTCGACGCGGCTGCTGCGGCCGCTCGGTATGAACGGTGCCTACGTGTCGCGCGCACCGAAGGGTGTCCGGGAGGCGATCGGCCATACGCCGAACGGCCGTGCGACCGCGGCGTGGACGTTCCCGGTCGACCTCGCCGGCGTCGGCGGCGTGCGCGCGACGCTGGACGACATGGTGCGCTACGTGCAGGCCGAACTCGGCCGCGGCGATGCGCCGATCGTCGCAGCGATGGCGGCGACCCAGCAGCCGCTGTCGCAGTCGCCGCCGATGGGCATGAACTGGATGCTGATGCCGGTCGGCGAGCGCCGCGTGCTGGTCCACGAAGGCGGCACCGGCGGCTTCTCCTCGTTCGTTGCGGTCGACCGCACGCGTGAGCGCGGCGTGGTGATCCTGTCCGATACCGCCTGGCATTCGATCGGCAGTCTCGGCAGCCTCGGCCTGCACCTGGTCGACGCCAGCTTCCCGCTCGGCAAGCCACGCAAGGCCGTCGCGCCGGATCGCGCGCTGCTCGACGGCCTGGTCGGCCGTTACCGGATCGGCGATACGCTGACGATGCGGCTCGGCCAGCGCGACGGCGCGCTGGTGATCGAGCCGGACGGCCAGAGCGACTACACGATGGGTTACGACGACGCCGGCGACTTCTATCCGCTGGATTTCGATGCGGTGCTGCGGCCGCAGCGCACGCCGCAGGGCTACGGCTTCACCTGGACGCAGATGGGTGCCGAGCTGGCGGCGGTGCGCCTGGACGCGGCACCGCCGAAGACGGTCGCGCGGCCGAGCGCCGAGGCGCTGCGTGCCTACGTCGGCGAGTACCCGCTGATGCAGGGCTTCTCGCTGACGGTCAGCGAGAAGGCGGGCACACTCTACGTCCAGGGCACCGGGCAGCCGCCGATCGAGGTCGAAGCCGTGGATACCGATGCATTCGCGGCGGCAGCCGTCGCCGCGGAAATCCGTTTCGAGCGTGACGAAGGCGGCGCGGTCCGTGCGCTGACGCTGCTGCAGGGTGGTCAGCGGCTGCGCGGCGAGCGCCGTTGAGCGCAGCGGCATGAGCGCCGACTATCCGCTCGATCGCCGGCTGCCGCCGGACGTGCTGATCGGCGGCGGTGCGGCGTGGGGCCGCTATCGCCAGTATCCGGTGTTCAGTCTGCCGTGGCTGCGCGGCCGCAGCGCGCTGTTCGCGTCGATCATCGGCGTGATCGCGCTGCTGATCGGCGGGGCGATCGGCCTGGCCGCACGCGACTACGGTCTGGTACTGCCGATGGCGTTCTACCAGTTCGCCGGCTTCGGCCTGATGGCGACGGCCGGCCCGGCGCTGGCGACCTGGGTCCGCCATCGCGGCTGGCCGGCCGTGGCCGAACGGCGCGGCATCGTCGCGGCGATGCTGCTCGGCATGGTCGCCAGTTATGCCGCCGACTTCATGACCTCGGCGCGCATCGAGGCGATGATCGCATCGGCCTTCGGCCCGTCGGCTCATCCGCCGATCCCCGATCTGGGGCCGGTCGAGCGGGCGGTCTCCACCGCGCTCAATCTGCTGGTGCTCGTCGTGATCTACGGCCTGTTCGGCGGCGGTCTCGCGCTGCGCGCGTATTTCGGCGAGCGGCAGCGCTGGCACGACCATCGCAACCGCCGCGCGCTGGCCGATGCGCGCGTGCAGGCGCAGCGCGCCGATCTGCGCCTGGGCCTGCTGCAGGCGCAGGTGGAGCCGCATTTCCTGTTCAACACGCTGGCCTCGGTGCGGGCGCTGGTCCGCCGCGATCCGGCGCGCGCCGAGGCGACGCTGGACGCCCTGGTCGATCATCTGCGCGCGACGATTCCGCGCCTGCGCGACGAGGACGCGCTGCTGCATTCGACGCTGGGCCAGCAGATCGACATCTGCACGAGCTATCTGGAACTGATGCGCCTGCGCACCGGCGACCGGCTCAGCTACGCGGTCGAGGTCGATGCCGCGCTGCGCGGCTGCGCATATCCGCCGCTGCTGCTGCTGACCCTGGTCGAGAACGCGGTCAAGCACGGCGTCGAGCCCAGGCCCGGCCCGGGGCGGATCATGCTCAAGGCGCGGCGCGACGGCGAGGATCTGGTCGTGACCGTCGCCGACGACGGGGCCGGCCTGCAGCCGGGCTTCGGCGGCGGCATGGGCCTGGCCAACGTGCGCGAGCAGCTGGCGATGCGCTACGGCGATCGCGCGCGCCTGCAACTGCAAGGTCGCCCCGGCGCCGGCACGCAGGCCGACATCCGTCTGCCGGCGATTCCGACGTGAGCGCGCCGGTCACCGCGCTGATCGCCGAGGACGAGGCGCCGCAGCGCGCGGCGCTGCTCGACCTGCTCGCCGAGCAATGGCCCGAGCTCGAGGTGGTCGGTGCCTGCGAGGATGGGCCGTCGGCGTTGCTGATCGCGGCGGAACGGCGCCCGCAGGTCGCCTTCCTCGACATCCGCATGCCCGGCGTCGGCGGTCTGGACGTCGCACGCGCGGTCGTCGCCGGCGGCGGCCTGGTCGTGTTCACGACCGCCTACGACGAGTACGCGGTGCGCGCGTTCGAGGCCGATGCCGCCGACTATCTGCTCAAGCCGATCCAGCCCGCGCGGCTGCGCCGCACGGTCGAGCGGCTGCGCGCGCGTCTTGCCCGGCCGGACGCCGCCGCGGCGGCCGACCCGCTCGACGCGCTGGAGGCGCGGCTGCGGCCTCAAGGCGAGCGTCTGATCCGCTGGATCAGCGCCAGTGCCGGCGACAGCGTGCGCATGATCGGCATCGACGAAGTCGTCTATTTCCAGGCTCAGGACAAATACGTGCGCGTCGTCACCAGCAGCGACGAGGCGGTGATCCGCACGCCGCTGAAGGAGCTGCTGGCCGGGCTCGATCCGGATCTGTTCTGGCAGGTGCATCGCGGCGTCGTCGTCCGCGTCGCCGCGATCGAACGGCTGCGCAAGGACGAGCTCGGCCGCGCGGTGCTGCGGCTCAAGGGACGTGCCGAGACGCTGCCGGTCAGCGCCGCCTTCGTGCATCGTTTTCGCGGCATGTAATGCGTAACGGTTTTCTCACGCCGCTCGGTTAGCCTTGCCGCGATCGAGGCCGCGAGACCGTCGATGCCCGCTGTTTCCGCTCCGCCCGTGCCGGGTGCGACCCCGCCATCGGACGCCTCCGGGCGCACCGCGGCGAGGCCGCTGCGTGGCCGCGACGCGGCCGCGCGGGCCGTGCATGCCGACGCGGCGGCCGGCCTCGGCGCGGGCCTGTACGCGATTGCCGCGCACGACCTCGTCGCGCTCACCGATGCACTGGCCGAGCGCGCGGCGCCGCATCGCGGCGTCCACGAAGCGCGCAAGGCGATCCGCCGTCTGCGCGCGATCCTGCAGCTCGGACAGGCGCGTCTGGGCCGGCGTGCCGCGGCGGCCGACGCCGCGCTCGCGCAGCTGGCCGACGGCCTCTCCGATCTGCGCGATGCGCAGGTTCTGGTCGACCTGGCCGGCCGGCATCTGCGCGAGGCGGCCGACGACGACGAACGCCGCAGCCGTGCGGCGCTGCGGCGCCGGTTGCTGGCCGAACGCCGCAGTGCGCTCGCGCGGGCCCGCGTGCACGACCCGGGCTTCGCCGCGCGTCGCGCCGAGGTCGCGCGGATCGGCCGGATCGTCGAGCGCCTGCCGTGGGCGCGGCTCGACGCGGGCGACCTCGAGCATGCGCTCGCACGCAGCCAGCGGCGCGCCGAGCGCGCCGGCGAACGCGCGCGGCGCGCCGATCCCGGCTCCGAGCGACGCCACCGCTGGCGCCGCCGGTTGCGTCGTCTGCGCATGCAGTGGACCGCGCTGAAGACGCTGCGCAAGCAGCTGCCCGACGGCGCGGCCCGACGCGAGCTCGCGACGCTGCTCGCCGGTCTGCGCCGTCGGACCGGCCCGTTTCGCGCGCTCGCCGCGACCATCGACACGCTCGGCGCCGAGCAGGATCGGCAGCTGCTGCAGACCGTGCTGGCAGATCCTTCGGCGGCTGCCGCCGCGATGCCGCCGAGCGCGACCGGCCGGTGAGCGGCCAGAAAGCATCCGGTGCGTGCCGGCCCAGGACGGCTCGTTCATAGGCCGTCGGTACCGCAGGCCGTGCCGTCGCGATCGCGGTGCGGGGCGGCATGGGGATGCGCACGGCGGCGGCGAACGCCGCCGCGGCGCGGGGATGGCGCATTGCAGCGTGGTGTAATCCGCTTGGCGGCGCCTTTGGCTTGTCCTACAGTGCGCACTCCGAAGCCGTGACCCGCAACCAAACCCCGATACTGGAGCGACATCGATGATCAAGAAGTCCGCGAAGAAGACCGCCCCGCAGAAGTCGGCCGCCGCCAAGGCCCCGGCCGCCAACAAGCCGATCAAGGAAGCCCTCGGCAAGTCGGGCCTGGTGGCTCACCTGGCCGAATCGACCGGTGTGGCCCCGAAGGACGTCCGCGCCGTGCTCGCCAGCCTCGAATCGGCGGTCGCCGGTTCGGTCAGCAAGAAGGGCGTCGGCTCGTTCACGCTGCCGGGTCTGCTCAAGATCACGGCCGTGAAGGTGGCAGCCAAGCCGAAGCGCAAGGGCATCAACCCGTTCACCAAGGAAGAGCAGTGGTTCGCGGCCAAGCCGGCCAGCGTCAAGATCAAGGTGCGTCCGCTCAAGAAGCTCAAGGACGCCGCGGCCTGAAGCCCTCGTTCGGATGCGGCGGCTACGGTCGCCGCGTCCGCTTCAGGCGACGCCACGCATCGCCAGGCGCCTCGTTCGAGGCGCTTTTCGTTTCTCCTCTCCGATTCCCATGCGTTTCGCGCCCGCCGGCGCGAGAGCTGCGCCGCCTGCGCGCGCGTGTTTCCCCAAGACGTTGTTCGACGTCGATGCTGGCTGCGTGATCCGATCGGAGCACGCGCTGCAACGCCCGCTTGCGTATGGCGCGGCGCTCGACTCAGCCGGTCGTCGATTCGAGATGTAGTGCGTTCGCAGTGACGGTGCGGCTGCTCGCACGCAGGCAGGGCGCGATCGTTCGTGCGGCCGGTACGATCGCCTTCGACCGACGCTTCGAACCAGCGACGCGACGACGTGCGAATCGGCGCCACGTGGTGTTGCGCCTTGGTTTTCCGAGCATGCGTGCCTGCGTTGCGCCGGCAAGGCCGCAGATCACCGATGCACATCGCTTCCCGCTTGACGTGCGCCTGACGCGCATCGGTCGAGCGAGATAATGCGACCCGATCGATTCAGTGCAGCGCGAACGCGTCGGCGCTGGACGGTGCCGTGGCGGCACCCGCCAGTGCGCGGTTCGTCGCGAGGTGTCGATCGAGGACGTAGCGATCGAGCAGCGGACGATGCGTCTGCGCCCAGTCGTCGAGCGCATCGTCGCGCCCGCTGCGGATCCGGTCGACGAACGCGGTCGACAGCGTCTGCGTCGCCTGCCTGACCGCGTCGGCGACCTCGGCGGTGTCGAAGTAGCGCCGATCGGTGAACACGGTATGGCTGCCGTGCGCGTACACCGCCAGCGCCTTGAACGCGCTGCCGGTCGCGGCGAACACCCTGAGGCGGTCGTCCGGCCCCGATACGAAACCGGGTATGCGGATGACGTCCTCGCGCGTCGTGACGTGCAGGGTCGGGATCGCGATGCCCGAGAGGATCGGCGCCAAATCCTTCGCGCCGTAGAACGGCGGCGCCGAGATCAGGATCGCCGCCTCGATGCGTGGGTCGCGCAGCGCCGCGGCGTTCTCGACGCCCGGCACGGCCGCACCGATCGCGAGCAGGGTCGTGTTCGCGCCGTAGGAGTGGCCCGCCGCGACGATCGCGTCGCGCGCGATGCGCGGGCCGTAGCGGCTCGCCAGCAGGCGATCGAGTGCGTAGCGCAGATCGCCGGTGCGTGCGACGGCCTCGGCGGCACCGGCCGCTGAACGCAGACGCGCCAGCACGCCGAGCGGGTCGCCGTGCCAGAGCGAGCGATCGCTGCCGACGTGCTGCAGGTGCAGGCTGGCGATGCCGTGGCGCGCCCAGTAGCGGCCCAGATGCGTATAGCCGTCGCGCGAGCTGCCGATGCCCGGCGAGAACACGATCAACGCGACCGGCGCGCCGCGATCGGCCGACGCCGGCCAGAACAGCCGCGCCGGGATCCGGCGATCGCGTGTGGTGTCGATCCATTCCAGGTCGGTCGCTGTGTAGGCGGCGACGTCCGCGGCTTCGATTGCCGGATCGGCCGCCGGCGTCAGCACGCGCGCGCCGATCAGCGCCGGCAGCGTCAGCAGCGCGACGGCGGCCGCCGCGGCGGCGGCGAGGCTCGCGCGCAACGACGCGCGGCGGCGGGGCAGGTTCATCGGCTCGGACACGGTCGGATGCGCGGCGCGCGGCCGATCAGTATAAATGATTTATACGATTAAGACGCCGGATGCCGGGCCGGTCCCGAGCGCCGTTCAGCGGCCGTGCGGCCGCGCCTCAGCGCAGGTCCGCCACGATCACGCGCGCCGCGTTGTGGCCGGGCGCGCCGGTGACGCCGCCGCCCGGGTGCGTGCCGGCGCCGCACAGATACAGGCCCGGCAGCGCGCCGCGATAGCCAGCCTGTCCGAGCATCGGGCGTGCGCTGAACAACTGGTTGAGCGACAGCGCGCCGTGGAAGATGTCGCCGCCGATCAGGCCGAAATCGCGTTCGAGGTCGAGCGGGCTCTTGATCTGGCGGCCGAGCACCGACGCTGCGAAGCCCGGCGCGTAGCGCTCGGCCGTGGCGATCATCCGGTCGGCCACGGCCTCGCGGTGATCGTCCCAGGAGCGCCCGTCCGGCAGCACCGGCGCGACGTGCTGGCAGAACAGGCTCGCGACGTGGCGGCCCGGCGGCGCCAGGCTGTCGTCGAGCGTGGACGGGATCAGCATCTCGACGATCGGCTCGCGCGACCAGCCGTGTTCGAGCGCATCGCGATACGCGCGGTCCATGTAGGCCAGGCTCGGCGCGAGGATGATGCCGGCGGTCAGATGGTCGCCGGCGCCGGGCAGGGCCGTGAACTCCGGCAGGCGCTCGAGCGCGACGTTCATGCGGAACGTGCCCGAGCCGCAGCGCCAGTGCGCCATGCGCTCGCGCGTCGGCGCCGGCACCCGGTCCGGTGCGATCAACCGTTCGTAGAGCAGCTTCGGATTGACGTTGGCGACGACGGCACGCGCGCGCAGCACGTCGCTGCCGGTCGTGACCACGCCGACCGCGCGGCCGTCCTCAACGATGACCTCGCGCACGCCGCAGCCGGTGCGGATCTCGGCGCCGGCGGCGGTCGCCGCCTTCGCCATCGCCTGCGTGATCGCGCCCATGCCGCCGATCGCGTGACCCCAGGCGCCCTTGACGCCGTCGGCCTCGCCGAAGACGTGGTGCAGCAGCACGTAGGCGCTGCCGGGCGTGTACGGACTGGCGTAATTGCCGACGACGCCGTCGAAGCCGAACACGGCCTTAATCGGCTCGCTCTCGAACCAGCGGTCCAGATACTCGGCCGCCGAGATCGTGAACAGGTCGAGCAGCTCCTGGCGCAGCGTCTCATCGAGCGTATGCAGGCGCCGGCCGAGCCGGCCGGCACGCAGCAGCTCCGGCAGGGCCTTCCACCAGCCGCCGTCGGTGACGTTCGGCGGCGGCTCGAGCGCCAGCGCGCGCAGCACGTCGGCCATCGCGTCGAGGCGGCGCTCGTATTCGGGCAGGCGCTCGGCGTCGCGGCGCGAGAACCTCGCGACCTCGGCCTGCGTGATGCCGGCGCCGACCTTCAGATAGCGGCCGTCCGGCAGCGGCAGGAAATTGCCGAGCCGGCGCCGCACGACGCGCAGGCCGTGGGCGGCGAGATCGAGATCGGCGATGACCTTGGGCTGCAGCAGCGAGACCGTGTACGCGGCGACCGAGTTGCGAAAGCCCGGATGGAATTCCTCGGTGACCGCCGCGCCGCCGACCACGTCGCGGTTCTCGAGCACCAGCACCTTCAGTCCGGCCTTGGCCAGATAGGCCGCGCAGACCAGGCCGTTGTGGCCGGCGCCGATCAGGATGACGTCGAGCGCTTCGCGCATGAGCAGTTCCAGGCTGGGTCGATCGCGCGGTCGCCGACGATGGCGGCCACCGCGGCGATGATGAAGCGGTTCGCGTCGCGCGGCCAGCGTTCCCGGAGCGCCGGCCGGCCGTTCAGGGCAAGCGCGAGCGCAGTGCGGCGACGGCCGGTGCGACCTGGTCGGCGCGGCCGAGCGCCGCGCCGATGCGCTCGAGGCGGTCGGCCAGCTCGTGCGGATCGTCGCCGCAGATCGTCGCGTGGCCGACCTTGCGGCCGGCGCGCGCGCTCTTGCCGTAGTCGTGCCAGTGCGCGAGCGGCTCGCGCAGGACCGGATCGGCGTCGGGCAGCGTGCCGATCCAGTTCAGCATCACGCTGTGGCCGAGTGCGCGCGTGTCGCCGAGCGGCAGCCCGAGGATCGCGCGGACGTGATTCTCGAACTGGCTGCAGGCGGTGCCTTCGATCGTCCAGTGGCCGGAGTTGTGGACGCGCGGCGCCATCTCGTTGCCAAGCAGGCGCTCGCCGTGCACGAACAGCTCGAGCGCGAACACGCCGACGTAGTCCAGGTGCTCGGCGAGCCTGCGCGCATGCGCGACCGCGCGCGCCTCCAGCGCCTCGTCGCCGCGCAGCGGCGCCAGGCTGGCCGACAGGATGCCCGAGGCGTGCCAGTTGCGCGTCAGCGGGTAGTGGCGGAACTCGCCGCTGCGCGAGCGCACCGCGACGACCGAAACCTCGCGCTCGAACGGCACGAACGCCTCGAGGATCAAAGGCACGCCGCCGAGCGCCTGCCAGGCCGCGTCGAGATCAGCCGGCGCGCGCAGCACGAACTGACCTTTGCCGTCGTAGCCGAGGCGGCGCGTCTTCAGCACGGCCGGCAGGCCGGTCGCGGCGACCGCGCGATCGAGGTCCTCGCGACTGTCGACCGCGGCGAACGTCGGCGTGTCCAGGCCGATCCGGCCGAACAGGGTCTTCTCGGCGAGGCGGTCCTGAGCGGTCGAGAGTGCGGCCGGATTCGGGGACACGCGCGTGCGCGCCGCGATCCATTCGGCGGTCTCGGCCGGCACGTTCTCGAAATCGAACGTGACGACATCGCTTTCGGCGGCGAACGGCTGCAGTGACGCGAAGTCGTTCCAGTCGGCCTGCAGCAGCGGCGCGATCTGCGCGGCGCAGGCATCGGCGGCACTGTCGACGACACGGAAACGCTGGCCGAGTGGCGCGCCGGCCAGAACGAGCATGCGGGCGAGCTGTCCGCCGCCGAGGATGCCGATCGTCGCCATGTTCAGTCTTCGCGCGGGTCCGGCTTGGCCAGCACGGTCTGGGTCTGTTCGCGCCGGAACGCATCGAGGCGTCCGGCCAGCGCGGCATCGTCGAGCGCGAGGATCGACGCGGCGAGCAGCGCGGCGTTGACCGCGCCGGCGCGGCCGATCGCCAGCGTGCCGACCGGAACACCGGCCGGCATCTGCACGATCGAGAGCAGCGAATCCATGCCGTTGAGCGCATGCGACTGCACCGGCACGCCGAGCACCGGCAGGCGCGTCTTGGCCGCAAGCATGCCGGGCAGATGGGCAGCGCCGCCGGCACCGGCGATGACGACCTTCAGGCCGCGGCCGGTCGCCTGCTCGGCGTAGGAGAACAGCAGGTCCGGCGTGCGATGGGCCGAGACGACGCGGACCTCGTGCGCGATCTCGAGGTGTTCGAGCGTCTCGACGGCATGGCGCAGGGTGTCCCAGTCCGAGCGGGATCCCATCACGACGCCGATCAGTGCCGGCCCGGCCTTGTTCTTGGTCATTGCGCTGCCCGTCGCGCACGATGCGCACGAAACGGCTATTGTAAGCACAACCGGGTGCCGCAAGGCGCCCGTTTTCGGCATCTGGAATCCATGGATCAACGCTTACTGAGCCTGCTGCGCTGCCCGGCCAGCCAGGCCCCGCTGCGCCCGCTGCGGCGTGACGAGCTCGACGCGCTCAACCGTACGATCGCCGCCGGCACGGCCACGCTCGCCGACGGCCAGCCCTGGCGTACGCCGCTGCAGGCGGCGCTGATCACCGAGGACCGGGCGCGCGTGTACCGGATCGAGGACGGCATCCCGGTCATGCTGGCCGATCAGGCGATTCCCACCATCGGCCTCGACGGTCCCGGCGACGCCTGACCCTCGCCGCGGGCGCCGTTTTTGGATGGCCAAAGCTGACGCGCAGCGTCGGTTGCCGACACCGGCTGCCGGGCTTGTGCGTTGGTTCACACAACGATAACCGCGCGCGAATAAGCTTGTCGGAACAGCGGAAAGGGACCGCTCCGACTGGTTCCAACCGGACTGCATAGCCCATGGTCAGCCCCGACGACAGCAAGAAGATCATCGACCTGCAGCAGCGGCAGGCGGTGCAGAGCGCCGCGGGCGACCGCCTTGGCGAGCTGCTCAAGCGCGTCCGTGGCATCGCGCTCAAGCGCATCGCCGGGCTGGTCGGGGTGCTGTTCGAGAACATCGACGACGCGCTGTTCGACCTGGCCGAGAAGGCCGAGAACAACGCCGCGCAGACCCAGTTCTTCGACGGCATGCGCGAGGTGCGCAAGAAGCGCCATCTGGTCGAGCGCCGCTTCCAGGATCAGGTCACCCGCACCTTCAACGAATTCGCCGAGGGCCGCACGCGCGTCGCACGGCCCGACGTCGCGCCGCAGGCCGGCGCCGGCCTGTCGCTGGTCGACGATCAGGAGCTGGAGCAGTCGCTCGCGGTGTCGGGCATGGTCGCCAAGGCCAACAGCCGCTGGTCGCGTGCGCTGTTCCAGATCAATCAGCGGCTGTCGGTGCTGACCGGCGGCGGCAACGTCGACGATGCGATCAATCCGATCGGACCGGCCGCGATCGGCGATGCGTTCCGCGAGGCCACGCGCGAGTTCGATCTCGGCCTGCACGTGCGTCTGATCGTCTACAAGCTGTTCGACCGCTACGTCATGAGCGGCCTCGACGCGCTCTACGAGGAAGTCAACGCCGAGCTGATCCAGGCCGGCGTGCTGCCGCAGATCGCCGCGACGCCGGCTCGCGCGCCCGGCACGGCGGGTGGCTATCCGGCACCGGCCGCGCACGGTCCTGCCGGAGCGCCGCAGCCGGCCGTCGGCGAGCCCGCGCCGGCGCACGGCGGCTACGACCCGGCCTCGGCCTGGCAGACCGAGCTCTACCAGACCCTCAACAAGCTGCTGGCCGGCCGGCGCGGACCTGCGCACGACATCGGCCTGCCGGCCGCGCTCGAGCCCGAACCGGTCGCGCCGCCAGTGCTCAGTCCGGTCGACCTGCTGAGCGCGCTGACGATCCTGCAGAGCCAGAATCCGCACGCCACTCATCGCCAGCACGCACAGGCCGGCTCGATCGCCGATGCGGCCCAGGCGGTCCAGCAGATCAAGCAGGACCTGCTCGAACAGGTCGAGCGGATCGGTGCGGCCGACGGCCATCACCACGTATCCAGCGCCGACGAGGACACGATCGATCTGGTCGGCATGCTGTTCGAGTACATCCTGCAGGACCGCAACCTGCCGGCCGAGATGCAGGCGGTGCTGAGCCGGCTGCAGATCCCGTATCTGAAGGTCGCGATCCTCGACCGCCATCTGTTCGCGCAGCGCGCCCACCCGGCGCGGCGCCTGCTCGACGCGCTGGCCCAGGCCGGTCTGGGCTGGTCCGCGGAGGCCGATCCCGATCATCGCCTGCTCGACCGCGTGCGCCAGTCGGTCGAGAAGATCCTCACCGAGTTCGACGACGATCTGGCGATCTTCCAGCGCGAGCTCGAGTCGTTCGAGGCCTTCCTCGAGCAGGGCCGCAAGCGCGCCGGCCTGGCCGAGCAGCGCGTCGCCGAGGCCGCGCGCGGTCGCGAGCGCCTGCAGGATGCGCGCCGCACCGCGGCGCGCGAGATCCTGCTGCGCATCGACGAACGCGTGCTGCCGCCGATCATCCACGCGGTGCTGTCGCGGCCGTGGGCCAATTACCTGGTCGTCGCGCTGCTGCGCCACGGCGAGCAGTCCGACGAGTGGCGTAACGGCCTGCGCTTCGTCGACGAGTTCGTCTGGAGCGCACTGCCGAAGCAGACCGAAGCCGATCGCCAGCGCCTGCAGAAGGTCAAGCCGCAGATCGAGCGCGCGTTGCGCCACGGCCTCGGCACGATCGGTCTGCACGACAACGAGATCAACGAGACGATGCGCGCGCTGGCCGACTTCTACACCTCGCTGCAGGGCGGTGCGCCGGTCGAGCGCAAGACCGTCCGCGAAGTCGTCGTCGAGCGTGCCTGCCTCAATGCGGCCGCGGCGCCGGCGGAACAGACCGAGGCAGCCGTCGATCAGTCCGCCGATCTGCCCGGCAGTCCAGTCGAGGAGATCCTGCTCGGCGCCAGCACGATCGAGGCGGACCGCGGCGAGGATGATCTGCACGAAGACGAGTATCTGCAGCGGGCGCGCGCGCTGCGTCCCGGCACCTGGCTCGAACTGGTCGACGAGCACGGCCATCGCGAGCGCGCCAAGCTGTCGTGGATCAGCCCGATCAGCTCGAAGTACCTGTTCGTCAATCGCCGCGGCCTCAAGGTCGACGACAAGACCGTCACCGCGCTCGCGGCCGAGCTGCGCGCCGGCACCGCGGTCGTGCTCGAGGAAGCGCCGCTGTTCGATCGCGCACTCGATGCGATCGTCGCGCGCCTGCGCGAGGATCACGAGCCGGCCTAGCCGGCAGGCAGACGCGCGCCGCCGCCGGCTCGATGCGGCGTCTGCCGACGCCGCTCAGGGCGCGGCAGTCGCGCCACCTTTCGCGGCGGCCGGCGCGCCGCCGCCGAGACAACCGCTCAGGAAACTGTCCACCGCCGATTCGAGCCGGACGCGATTGTCGAGCTCGGCGATGCCGTGGCCCTCTTTCTCGAACGGCAGCCATTGCGCCGGCTTGCCGGCCTTGGCCAGCAGCAGCCGCAGCCTCAGCGCATGCTCGATCGTCACGCGGCGGTCGCGCGCGCCGTGCGCGAGCAGCAGCGGCTTGTCGATCTGCCGATAGCGATAGACCGGCGAGATCGCCTCGACCGCTTCGACCTGCGTGGCCGGATCGCCGACCCGCTTCTTCATCAGATCGCGCGCGACCGGGCTGGCGGCCCAGTCGCTCGACGAGAACGGCAGCACCCAGTCGGTCACCGCCGCGGTCGCCACGCCGCAGCGATAGCGGTCCGGAAAGCGGATCAGACCCATCAGCGTCGAGTAGCCGCCGTAGCTCGCGCCGCGCAGCGCGATCCGCTTCGGATCGAGCGGGTACGCGCCGAGCGCCTTGTCGACCGCGGCGAGCACGTCATCCTCGATCCGCGTGCCGAACGCGCCGTAGCCGGCCTGCTCGAACTGGCGACCGAAGCCGCCGGAACCGCGGAAGTTGACGCGCAGTACCGCGTAGCCGCGGTTGGCCATCAGCTGCACTTCGGGATCGTAGTGCAGGGTGTCGCGCACGCCGATCGGCCCGCCGTGCGGCATCACGATCAGCGGATGCGGTCCCTTGCTTTCCGGCAGCGCGAGATACGCCTCGATCGGCGTGCCGTCGGAGGCCTCCAGTCGCAGCAGCGAGGAGCGCGTCGGCCGGGCGCGCTCGAACGTGGGCAGTCGCGACAGCAGCTGCTCGATGCGGTTGTGCTCGGCGTCGTACAGGTAGTACGTGCCCGGATCGGTCTCGTCGCTGGCCAGCACCAGCGCGCGCGTGCCGCTGCGGCTGGTCTCGTAGACGGCGATGCTGCGATCGGGCAGCGCGCGCGCCAGCGCCGCGTGCAGCGCTGCGTTCGCCGAATCGAAGTAGTGGATCTGATGGCGGCCGTCCTGCAGATAGCCGGCGCCGACCGGGACGCCGGCCGGCGTGGTCAGCACCTCGAGGATGTCGATGCCCGGCAGTGCGAGCACGGTCTCGGCGATTTTGCCGTCGGCCAGGTCGACCCGGACCAGCTCGGTCTGGGCGCGCTCGATGTCGGTCGTCGCGTAGACGCTGTTGCCGCCCGGCGCGAGTTCGAGCAGATGGAAACGGTCCTCGGTCGAGAAGCGGCGTACGACCTGCCAGCTGCCGTCGGCCCGGGTCTGGGTCTTGAGCACGTACTCGCCTTCCTCGCTCGCGACGACCGCGCGTGGTACGCCGGCGCGGTCGGTCACGACGTCGCTCCAGCCTTCCAGGCCCTTGTCGAGCCGCCGGCTGCGGTCGAACTGGCTGCGTTCGATACGCTTGCCGTCGAGCGCCACGCGATACAGGCCGGCACCACCGTCGGATTCCGGACGCGCGAACACCACGTGGTCGCCGTCCTCGCCGATCGTCGAGACGAACCAGCCGGCGTACGGGAACGTCAGCAGATCGAAAGCCGGCGCACGGCCGGCCGCCACGCGCAGGCGCACCGCGTAGCTGGTGCGGCCGCGATTGTCGACGCCGATCAGCAGGGTGCGGTCGGCGGCCCAGCTCATCTGATAGACCGGGTAGTCGCCGCTGTAGACGAGACTGGCCTGCAGCGTCGCGACGTCGAGCACGCTGATCGTGTGGCGGCCGTCCTTCTGCTCGGTGATCGCGAGCATGTCGCCGGCCGGATTCAGCCGGACCATCGAGACCTGCCAGTCGGCGAACAGCTCGCGCACCAGGACCGGCACCTGCGCGTCGGCCTGCTTCTCCGGCTCGGCGAGCGTGGCCGCGTCGGCGGCTTTCACGACGTCGGCCAGCGGCGTGGCGGCCAGTTCGCGGGTCAGGAACTCGCCGAAGCGATCCGGGCTCGCGCCCTGCCAGCGCACAGGCCAGCGCTCGCGCAGGCCCGGATAGTGCGTGTCCAGATCGATCGCGAGCTGTGCCAGCCGGTCGCGTTGAATGGTGTGGAAGACGCCGTATCCGGACGCGATCAGATCCAGGTCGCCGGCGTAGCTGACGACCCCGGGCTCGACCTTGAAGTCCAGCCGCCCGTCCTTGCGCAGATTGACGTACCAGTACGGCTGGTTGTCGAAGCCGATCTCGATGCGGCTGAAGCGGTACTCGCCGGCCGGCAGCTCGAGCAGCCGCAGGCTGCGGCCGTGGCCCAGGCGCAGCAGGCGCTGGCCGCCGAACCCGCCGTCCTTGCGATCGATCTTCAGCGACGAGACCGGCACCGCCGCGTCGAGGGCGATCGCGACCAGGCCGCGGCCCTCGCGCGGTTCGATCGTCTCGCCCGGATCGATTTCACGCGCGCTCGCCGAGGCGCTCAGCACGATCAGGACGGCGGCTGCCAGCAGCCAAAGCCCCCGCAAGGGCCGTATCGGATATCCGCGCATGCGCCCCCCAAGGCGCCGGGAACGCATCGCGCAGGCGGTCGGGAAGCCGCCGGTTCGTGCGATCCGGGAAGAAATCTCCAGTGTCGATCACGCACGAATCGAGACTGGCGAAGGTGCGCGAGCCCGGGCTCGCGCGTTCGATCGAGGAACGGACACCGGTCCGTTCCTCGACATCCGGCTAGACGTTGAACAGCTTGCGCAGGTTGTCCAGGCCGGCCTGGTAGATGCCCTGCATCGTCGCGACCGCATCGTTCTCGGGTACGCCGGCCGGCACGAAATCGCCGGACCATTCGACCACGCAGCCTTCCTTGCCTTCGTCCTGCCGCACGCGGACGGTGGACTTGTAGTTGGCGACCGGCAGCGCGCCCTTCTCGATCGAGTAGGTGTAGACGTGATCGTTGTCGTCGAAGGATTCCATGCGCTCGACGAGGCTGGCGCCGCCGAGCAGCTGCAGGCGGCGGACGCGGCCGCCGTCGGCCAGCTCGCTCTTCTGCACGGCGGGGTGCCAGTCGGGCAGCGCATTGAATCCGCCGATCAGCTTCCAGACCTGATCGGCCGGGACCGGCAGGGGCGTGGACATCTTGACCTTGGCCATACGGGGTACTCCTGAAGAGGGGAGACCGCTCCGGCAGTGGGCCGGCTCCGGCCTTACGACGACGCGTCGCGCAGCGAGCACATCACCGGCGGTGATGGCGTCGTGGCGGCGCGGCCAGTATACGCCAGCACTCCGCGCGCCCACGCTGCGCCGCGGCAGCGCGTCCGGCCATGCCGATGCGCGCGTGCCGTCGGCAGCGTCGCGCGAGTCGGCCTCGCGCGTCAGAAGGCGACCTGCATGCGCGCGCCGACCGTGTTGCCCGAATCGGGCCCCTGATAGTTGCCGACCTGGTTGTCGGTCTTCCAATGCACCAGGTTGACCATCAGGCGCGACCAGTTGTTGAGATACCAGTTGACGCCGAACGTCCAGGCTTCGCCTTCGCCGCCGCGTGCCGCATCGGTGAAGTCGTACTTGTCGTAGCGCGCCGCCAGTTCGAACGCGCCGATGCCGCCCTCGGTGACTGGTCGCGCCACGCGGGTGGTGCCCCATACGCCGGACCGGCTGCTGAATCCGGGCTTCTCGCCGGTCAGCAGCCAGCCGACGTAGGCCGAGGTCGCCTTGTGGTCGATCGATCCGACCGAGCTGGAGTCGATCGTGCGGACGGTGTGTTCGGCGAATGCCCAGAAGTTGCGGTAGACACCGCCGAACTCGATGCCGCCGGCGTGATTGCCGGTGACGTTGGCGATCGAACTGGCCGAGACGCGCACCTGACCGTTCCAGCCGAGCGCGATCGGCGAGGTCTTGTTGATGCTGGTGACGTCGTCGCCGAGGTGCTCGTCCCAGTACCAGCCACCCAGATGCAGGAAGCCGTCGCTGCCCTTGAGCGGGTTCCAGTGCGCGCGGGCCAGATAGGCGATCGTGTCGCTGGCATCGTCGGCATTGCCGATGTCGTCGCCGGTGACCGACACGGTGGCGTGCCAGCGGTCGCCGAACAGTTTCATCGTCGTGCCCAGGCCGTAGTAGCCGCTCTGCATCGCACCGACCGACGCCACCGCGTTGCGTTCCATGAACGGCGTGAACATGCTGCTGGTCGCGCCGTCGAGGCTGCGATCCTTGAGCTTGTTGCCGAAGTAGAACTCGGCCGGCCGGCCGATCACGCGGGTGTCCCACGAGACGTAGGTGTCCTTGAGCCGGACCGCATTGCCGGCGAAGTCGGCGTCGATCTTGTAGCCGAGCGGACCGATCTGGCCTTCGGCGCCCAGGCGGCCGCTGGCCAGATCGGTGCCGGTGATGTTGCGCGGCCCGAACGAGGAGCCGTGCGTGCTGGTGAAGTCGACCAGTACGCGTCCGCGCGGGTGGAACGTGAAGCGGCCGTCCTCGCTGCGCAGCTCCGGTCCGCCGCGGCGCCAGCGGATATTGCCGTCACCGCCGCCGCCGTTGGCGGCCAGCTGTGCGACCTGCGCCTGGAGGATCGCCAGGTCGTCCTGACGGGTGTCGGCGATCGCCGCGTCGACCTGGGCCTGAGCCGGATCGGAAGCGGTCGCGGACGCCGCGCCGGCGGCGTTCTCCAGCGCGGCCAGGCGTGCGCCGAGCGCTTCGATCTGCTCGGCCTGACGCTCGATCAGGGCACTTTGCTGGCGCAGCAGTGCGCGCAGTTCGGCATCGGCCGCATCGGCGGCGATGGCGGTGCCGCTGCCGAGGGCGAGCGCGACGGCCGTCGCGAGAATGGTGCGCGTAGGATGGTTCATGCGGATCTCTCCAGGCTCGGTTGGGCGGCGCGCGGTCAGTCGCCGGTTTCGTCGCGTGCGTCGACGGCGGCGTCCGGCGCAGCCGGTGCCGCGGTGCCGGGCAGCGCCGGTACCTGTTGCGGCGGTGCGCCGAGGAAGCCGTGGCTGCGGCTCCAGTTCGCGAACAGGCGCGGCCATTGCGCGACCAGGCTGCCGGGCCGACCCAGTCCCCAGCTGTGGCCGCCCTTTTCGAACAGATGCATTTCCACCGGCACGCGCGCGGTGCGCGCCGCCTGATACATGGCCAGGCTGTGGCCGACGTCGACCGTGGCGTCGTCCACGGCCTGGGCCAGGAACACCGGCGGCATGCCGGCGTGGACGTGACGCTCGACCGAATAGGCCTGCACCGCATCGGCCTGGGTGCCGAGTTCGCGGCGCGAACGGGTGTCGTCGAGCGGCGGCGCCAGCGAGATCACCGGGTAGATCAGACCCAGATAGTCCGGCCGCGCCGACAGTGCATCGGCGGCATCGACCGCCGGATAGAACGCCTCGTCGTAGCGGGTGCCGAGAATGCCGGCCAGATGGGCGCCGGCCGAGAAGCCGAGCGCACCGATCTTGTCCGGGTCCACGCCCCACTCGGCGGCATGCGCGCGCATCAGCCGGACCGCCCGCTGGCCGTCCTGGAACGGCGACAGCGCGCTCCAGCCGTCGGCGGGCAGACGGTAGTAGACCACCGCCGCCGTCACGCCGAGCGACTGCAGCCAGAGCGCGGTCGGCCGCGCCGCGCCGCCGATCTGGATGCGGAAGTAGCCGCCGCCGCCGAAGATCACCACCGCGTTGCCGTTGGGGCGCTGCGGACGGTAGATCTCCATGCGCGGCTCGGACACGTTCGAGACCGCGCCGCGCGCGCTGCCGTCGCGGCCGACGCGCTCGGGCCCGTGCGTCACCGCGGGCCAATGACCGGCCGGCCACAGCGACAGGGTCTGCGGCGTGTCGTCGGCCGCCTGCGCGGTGCCGGCTGCGCAGATCAGCACCAGCAGTATCGGCAGCAGACGGCCGAGTGGCCGGCTCGGGCGTGTATCGAGGTGTCGCATGGTTCCTCCCGTGTCCGCGTCTTCGCGGTTCTGGTCATGGCGGCCGTCCTGCGTCGGGACGGCCGAAACGTCATCCGGGTTCGGCGGCCGTCGTCAGCAGCGGTTCGCGGGCGCTGCCGTTGAGCGCGGCGTCCAGCTGGGTCCGGTCGAGCGCGCCCTCCCAGTGCGAGACCACGATCGTGGCGACGGCATTGCCGATGAAGTTGGTCAGTGACCGGCACTCGCTCATGAAGCGGTCGACACCGAGGATCAGGGCCATGCCCGCGACCGGCACTTCGGGCACCACCGCCAGCGTCGCCGCCAGCGTGACGAAGCCCGCGCCGGTGACGCCGGCGGCGCCCTTGGAGCTCAGCATCGCCACCAGCAGCAGGGCGATCTGATGACCCAGGGTCAGTTCCGTATTGGTGGCCTGTGCGATGAACAGCGCGGCCAGCGTCATGTAGATGTTGGTGCCGTCGAGGTTGAACGAATAGCCGGTCGGGACCACCAGGCCGACCACCGACTTGGCGCAGCCGGCCTTCTCCATCTTGTCCATCAGCGAAGGCAGTGCCGATTCGGACGAGGAGGTGCCGAGTACGAGCAGCAGTTCGGCGCGCAGGTAGCGCATCAGCTTGAACACCGAAAAGCCGCAGGCGCGTGCGACCAGGCCGAGAATCACCACGACGAACAGCAGCGCCGTCAGGTAGAACGCGCCGACCAGCCAGGCGAGATTGACCAGCACCTCCAGGCCGTATTTGCCGATCGTGAAGGCGATCGCGCCGAACGCGCCGATCGGCGCTGCGCGCATCAGGATGTGGACCAGACGGAACACCGGAGCGGTCAGCGCTTCCAGGAAGACCAGTACCGGCCGGCCGCGTTCGCCGGTCAACGCCAGCGCGATGCCGAACAGGACCGCGACGAACAGCACCTGCAGGATGTTGTCGCCGACCAGCGGACTGACCAGCGTCTTGGGAATGATGTCCATCACGAAGCCGGTCAGGCTGAGCTCGTGCGAGCGCTGCACGTAGTCGTCGACGGCGCGGTGGTCCAGGTCGGCCGGATTGACGTTCATGCCGGCGCCCGGCTGTACGACGTGCGCGACGACCAGGCCCACCACCAGGGCCAGCGTCGAGAAGAACAGGAAATACGTCA
Organism: Rhodanobacter denitrificans; assembly: GCA_003241385.1. Lineage (GTDB taxonomy): Bacteria > Pseudomonadota > Gammaproteobacteria > Xanthomonadales > Rhodanobacteraceae > Dokdonella > Dokdonella denitrificans_A. The sequence continues at coordinate 671,341 of QFPO01000003.1, read as the reverse complement.
TCGCCTTGGCGAACACCCGCCCGACGGTGCGCAGATGGGTCATGCCGGCGATGCCGGTGACGATGGTCAGGAAGATCACCGGCGCGATGATCATCTTGACCAGCTTGATGAAGGCGTCGCCGAGCGGCTTGAGCGACTCGGCGAAGGACGGTGCGAAATGGCCGAGCACGGCGCCGAGTGCGATGGCGAGGATCACCTGCACGTACAGCTGGCGGTACCAGGGCACGCGTACGGGGGCGGCGGCGGGGGACGGAATGGGATGCATCGCGGGCTCCGGACAGGCGCAGCCTTTGTACCGCCGCCGCGTCGCGGCGCCGATAACCTATTGGTACTAGCCCGGTCGTCGGAGCAGGCGGCGCGGCTGCCGCCCGGCCGGCCCGGCCGCGCCGGCCTGCTAGACTCGATCGGTCATGTTCTCGCTGCGCAGCCAACGCTCCGTCGCCCTGATTCTGGCGTTCGCGGCGGCCGGCCTGACGCTGGCGATGCTGGCCGCCTACCGGATCGCCGAGCGTCGCGCGCTGCAGGAAGAATCGGCCCAGGTCGAGCGCCAGCTCGGGCTCTACGCCGAAGGCCTGCAGCAGCGCATCGACCGCTACCGCACGCTGCCGCAGGTGCTGGCGCTCGACCCGGAGCTGCGCGCGGCGCTGGGCGGTCCGCTTGCGCCGGCCGACGTCGAGCGTTTGAACCGCAAGCTCGAGCGCGCCAGCCGCGTGACGAACGCCTCGACCCTGACGCTGATCGACCGCCACGGCATCGCGCTGGCCGCCAGCAACTGGCGCGAGCCGACCAGCAACGTCGGCGAGGACTACAGCTTCCGCCCCTACGTGCAGCAGGCGCTGGCCGCGGGCACCGGCCACTTCTACGGTATCGGCCTGACGACCGGACAGCCCGGCTATTTCCTGTCGCAGGCGATTCGCGACGAGAGCGGGGCCGCGGCGGGCGTCGTGGTCATCAAGCTCGAGCTCGACGCGCTCGAGCGCGAATGGCTGGAGACGCCGGACGTCGTGCTGGTCAGCGACACGCATGGTGTGATCTTCCTGGCCAGTCGCGACGCCTGGCGCTACCGCACCCTGGCACCGCTCGGCGATGCCGATCGGCGCGAACTGGCCGCGACCCGCCAGTACGCCGAGCGCGACCTGCAGCCGCTCGCGATCCAGATGCCGACGCAGCCAGACGATCCGCTGCGCACGGTGCGCGTCACCGAGCCGGCACTGGTGCAGCCGGTGCTGTGGCGCACCGCGGTGCTGCCCGAGAGCGGCTGGCGCCTGCACCTGCTGCACGATGCGTCGGCCGGCGTGCGGGCCGGGCGCAGCGCCGCGCTGGCGGCCGGCGCGGCCTGGCTCGCGCTGCTGTTCCTGCTGCTGTTCGTGCAGCAGCGCCGCCGTCTGGCGGCGCTGCGCCGGCGCAGCCGCGAAGAACTCGAAGCGGTGCTCAAGCAGCACGCCGAGGAACTGCGCACCGCGCAGGACGGCATTCTCACGGCGGCGCGGCAGGCCGACCGCGGCCTGGCGCGCAGCCTGGAGCACCTGCCGCAGGGCGTGGTCGTGATCGATGCCGATCTGCGCGTGACGGCGTGGAACTCGCGCTACGTGGAGCTGTTCTCGATGCCGCCGGATCTGGTGCGCGTGGGCCGCCCGATCGAAGACCTGTTCCGCTACAACGCACGCCGCGGCCTGCTCGGGCCAGGACCGGTGGAAGAAGCGATCGAGCGCCGGCTCAATCATCTGCGCAGCGGCCGGCCGCACATGCGCGAAAGCGAGAAGGACGACGGCACCGTCCTGGAGATTCGCGGCAATCCGTTGCCCGACGGCGGCTTCGTCACCAGCTACACCGACATCACCAGCTACAAGAACGCCGCGCGCGAACTACGCTCGCTGGCCGACGCGCTCGAGCATCGCGTCGCGGAGCGCACGCGGGACCTGGCGCAGGCCAAGCGCGAGGCCGAAGAGGCCAACCGCTACAAGTCGCGCTTCGTGGCGTCGGCCGTGCACGACCTGCTGCAGCCGCTCAACGCCGCGCGGATGTTCCTCTCGGTGCTGCGCGGTCGCATCGAGGACGATCCGGGACGGCAGATCGCCGATCACGTCGATCACGCGCTGAACGCCCAGGACGAGATCCTCAACAGTCTGCTCGACATCGCGCGGCTGGAGGCCGGCACGCTGCAGACCCAGGTGCGCGATTTCCGACTCGGCCCGCTGCTGCAGACCCTCGGACGCGAGTTCGGCATCCTTGCCGCGGGACGCGGCCTGGTGCTCGAAGCGGTGGCCGCCGATCCGGTCGTGCGCAGCGACGAGACGCTGCTGCGGCGAATCGTGCAGAACTTCCTGTCCAACGCGGTGCGCTACACGCCGCGCGGCCGCATCGTGCTCGGGTGCCGGCGGACCGGCACCGACGTGCGCATCGAGGTGCACGATCAGGGACCGGGCATCCCGGAAAGCCTGCACGCGCAGATATTCGAGGAGTTCCACCGGCTCGACAACGGCGACGGCAACGACCGCGGAGCCGGGCTGGGGCTGGCGATCGTCGATCGCATCGGCCGCCTGCTCGGCCATCGCATCGGCGTGCGCTCCGAACTCGGACGCGGCAGCGTGTTCTCGGTCACCGTGCCGCTCGGCGACGTCGCCGCGGTGCGCAGCGAAGCCACCGACGCCGAAGCACCCGGCGACGCCTCGCCGTTGCACGGCGTGCGGGTCTGGTGCGTCGACGACGATCCGCGCGTATGCGAGGCGACGCGCGCATTGCTGCAGCGCTGGCGCTGTCGGGTCGAGCTGGCCGGCGGTCCGCACGAGGCGCGGGCGGCGTGCCGGCCGGACGCGCCGCCGGACCTGGTCCTGCTCGACGTGCGCATGGGCGAGACCGACGGCCCCGCGCTCTACGCCGAATTGTGCGCGGGCTGGGCCTGCGCGCCGCCGCTGGTGCTGGTCACGGCCGAACGCGATCCGGCGCTGCGTGCGCTGGCGCACGAGCGCGGCTGGGGCTTCCTGCACAAGCCGGTGCGGCCGCCGGCGCTGCGTGCGCTGATGACCCAGCTGATCGTGCGCCGCGCCGGCTAGAGGACCGCCTCCGGCTCCAGTGCGCGCACCAGCACCGCCGCCTGCGTGCGGCTGTGACAGTCGAGCTTCCTGAGGATCGCGGTCACGTGCACCTTGACGGTGTTTTCGGCCAGGCCGAGCTGATAGGCGATCTGCTTGTTGAGCAGGCCGTCGGCCAGGCACAGCAGCACGCGGAACTGCTGCGGCGTCAGCTGGGCCAGACGCTGCGCGAGGGCAGTGTCGGCGGCCGAACGCTCGGCCGTCAGCGCCGGAAACCAGCTGCCGCCGTCGAGCACGTCGGCCACGGCGCGGGCGACCACCTCGGCGTGCGCGGACTTGGGCACGAAACCCGCCGCGCCGAACTGCTGGGCGCGGCGGATCACGCGCGGGTGTTCGTTGGACGAGATCACCAGCACCGGCACCTGCGGATGCTCGCCGCGCAGGCGCAGCAGCTCGGAGAATCCGTGCGCGCCGGGCATGGTCAGGTCGAGCAGCACCAGGTCCGGATCGGGGTGCGCCTGCAGCGCCCGCTCCAGCGTCGCCGCGCTCGCCGCCTCGACGATCTGGGCCGCCGGCTGCGCATCCTGCAACGCCCGCAGCACGGCGGCGCGGAACAGCGGATGGTCGTCGGCGATCAGGATCGTCAGCGCGCTCATGCGGCACAGTCTGCCATCGGCCACGGACGGCTGCCGCGGCGATGCAGCATCGGCCACGCCGTCAGCGCTGCAGCATGCGCTGCCAGAATCCGACGTCGATCCAGCGTCCGAACTTGCGGCCGACCTCGGCGTGATGGGCGACCTTGCGGAAGCCGCAGCGTTCGTGGAACGCGACGCTGGCCGGATTCGGCAGCGCGATGCAGCCGAGCGCGACGTGATAACCGCGCTCGGCCAGCTCGCCGAGCAGGGCGTCGTAGAGCGGCACGCCGATGCCGCCGCGCTGCGCGTCGGCGGCGACGTAGATCGTCGTCTCGACGGTCGGGTCGTAGGCCGCGCGACTGCGCCAGCGCGCCGCATAGGCGTAGCCGACGACGCGTCCGGACTGCTCGGCGACCCACCACGGATAGCCGGCGCCCTGCACCTGCACGATGCGCTCGGCCATCTGCATCGGCGTGAGCGGCACGTCCTCGAACGTGACGATCGTGTCGCGCACGTGCGGGTTGTAGATCGCGCAGATCGCCTCGGCGTCGGACGGTGCGACGGAGCGCAGCGTGACGGCGCTCATGCGCGGCACTCGGCGCGGCCGGACGCGCGGCCGGCACGGCCGTCGGCCGCGGCGAAAGAGGGGTGTGAGCAGGAGCGTTTCATCGGCGCGCGCGGGATCGGCATGGCGCGCAGTATCGGCGTCGCGGTGCGGGCCGGCAATCGCCGGCGTGACGCGCTCAGCAGCAGCGGCCGCCGCCGCCCTTGTAGCGCGCCTCGAGGCGCTCGTTGAAGAATTCCGCGTAGGTCGGGATCGGCCGGTCCGGATGGTAGGCGCGCAGATGCGCGACGTAGGTGCCGTAGTCCGGGATGCCGATGATCTGGCGCGCGATGCGCACCGCGCGCCGCCACGACCGGGTCAGCGCGCCGCCGCTGCCGTCGACGGCAGCGGCGGTGTCGGCGGCCCCTTCCGTTGCGGAAGGGGCCTTGGCCGCGTCGCGGTTCATCGCGTGACCGAAGCCAGCGCGACGTACGGCGTCTCCTGCGCGGTCGGCACCGAGACGCGCCGGGCCTTGAGCGCCGCGCGGATGCCGAACACGACGACGATGACGACGATCGTCATGAACGTCGCGGCGAGACCGGCGTTGACGTAGTCGTTGAAGACGATGCGGTTCATGTCGTCGAGCGACTTGGCCGGCGCCAGCACCTGACCCTGCGCGAGCGCGTCGGAATACTTGCGCGCATGCGCGAGGAAGCCGATGCGCACGTCGTCGTGGAACACCTTCTGGAAGCCTGCCGTCAGCGTGCAGATCAGCAGCCACACGGTCGGCACCAGCGGAATCCACACGTACTGGTCACGCTTCATCTTGATCAGGCACACGCAGCACAGCGTCAGCGCGATCGCCGCCAGCATCTGGTTGGCGATGCCGAACAGCGGCCACAGCGTGTTGATGCCGCCGAGCGGATCGACCACGCCCTGATACAGGAAGTAGCCCCAGCACGCCACGCACAGCGCGGTCGCGATCAGGTTGCCGGCCCACGACTCGGTGCGCTTGAGCGACGGCACGGCGAGGCCGGCGAGGTCCTGGATCATGAAGCGGCCGGCGCGCGTGCCGGCGTCGACCGTGGTCAGGATGAACAGCGCTTCGAACAGGATCGCGTAGTGGTACCAGAACGCCATCATGCCTTCGCCGGAGATCACGCTGTGCAGGATGTGCGCCATGCCGACCGCCAGGGTCGGCGCGCCGCCGGCGCGCGACAGGATCGATCCTTCGCCGATGTCCTTGGCGGTCTGCGCGAGGATGTCCGGCGTGATCACGAAGCCGAGGTTGGTGATCGCCTGCGCGGCCGACTCGACCGTGGTGCCGATCAGCGCCGCCGGTGCGTTCATCGCGAAGTAGATGCCCGGATCGAGCACGCAGGCGGCGATCAGCGCCATGATCGCGACGAAGGCCTCCATCAGCATGCCGCCGTAGCCGACCAGGCGCGCTTCCTTCTCGTTCGCGAGCAGCTTGGGTGTGGTGCCCGAGGAGATCAGCGAATGCCAGCCCGACACGGCGCCGCAGGCGATCGTGATGAACAGGAACGGGAACAGGCCGCCGGCGAAGACCGGGCCGGTGCCGTCGACGAACTTGGTCAGCGCCGGCATGCGCAGCTCCGGCGCGGCGATCAGGATGCCGATCGCCAGCAGCACGACGGTGCCGATCTTGAGGAACGTCGACAGATAGTCGCGCGGTGCCAGCAGCAGCCAGACCGGGATCACCGAGGCGAGGAAGCCGTAGCCGATCAGCATCCAGGCGAGCTGGCGGCCGTTGAAGTGGAACGCCTCGGACCAGGCCGAGTCGTGCGCGACCACGCCGCCGAGCCAGATCGACAGCAGCAGCAGGACCAGGCCGATGATCGACACCTCCATCACGCGGCCCGGGCGCAGGTAGCGCAGGTACACGCCCATGAACAGCGCGATCGGTATCGTCATCGCGACCGTGAACGTGCCCCAGGGACTTTCGGCCAGCGCCTTGACGACGACCAGCGCGAGCACCGCGAGGATGATGAACATAATCATCGTCACGCCGATCATCGCGACCACGCCGGCGCCCGGCCCGAGCTCGGCGCGCGCCATGTCGCCGAGCGACTTGCCGTCACGGCGCGACGAGAAGAACAGCACCATGAAATCCTGCACCGCGCCGGCGAAGATCACGCCGACCAGGATCCACAGCGTGCCGGGCAGGTAGCCCATCTGCGCGGCCAGCACCGGGCCGACCAGCGGGCCGGCACCGGCGATCGCGGCGAAGTGGTGGCCGAAGACCACGTACTTGTCGGTCGGGACGTAGTCCAGCCCGTCGTTGCGCAGCACCGCCGGCGTCGCACGCGTCGGATCGAGCTGCAGCGCCTTGTCGGCGATGAACTTGCTGTAGAAGCGATACGCGATGAACAGGATCGAGACCGCGGCGGTCACCAGCCAGACCGCGTTGATCGTTTCGCCGCGATGCAGGGCGACGGTGCCCAGACAGAACGCGCCGAGGACGGCCAAGGCCACCCATCCCAACTTGCTTAACACCGAAGTCATACCGCCTCCACCCTACGGGACCGGGAACCGCGAAAGCGTGTTCCCGCAGCGCACCACGGTCAAGGCGCAGTGCATTAGCCTTTGGTCGTATGGACGTTCGGCGAAGGCAAGCGGGCCTCGGCGGGCTCTCTGGGCATCGATGCGAGGCGTGGGGGCGCCGCGCCGAGGCCACCGTTGCGATGGCCCCGCATTGCGCCGGGCCGGCAGCTCAGAGCCAGCGCGCGCGCCGCAGCAGCACGAGCAGGCCGCCGCAGATCGAGGCGGTCAGCACGATCATCGCCGGATAGCCCCAGGACTTGTCGAGTTCGGGCATGTGATGGAAGTTCATGCCGTACCAGCTCGTCATCAGCGTCGGCGCCGCCAGCAGCGCAGCCCAGCCGGCCAGCCGCTTGACGACCTCGTTCTGCGCGGCGCCGACCACGGCGGTATTGATGCTGATCGCGGCCGAGAGCATCTCGCGCATCGTGTCGATCGACTCGTTGATGCGCGTGGCGTGGTCGGACACGTCGCGGAAGTACGGCCGCACCTCGTCTCGGATCAGTCCCGGGTACAGGCGCACCAGCTGGTTCAGCACATCCTGCAGCGGTGCGACCGCCAGGCGCAGCGAGACCAGTTCCTTCTTCAGCTCGTAGAGGCTGCGGATCGTCTGGCGCTTGAACGTGTCCTGGAAGATGTCCTCTTCCAGATCCTGCAGCTGCTCGCGAAAGTTGCGCACGATCGGCAGGATGTTGTCGACGATGAAGTCCAGCACCGAGTACAGGCCGTAGCTCGGTCCGAGCGCCAGCAGGTCCGGCGTCTGCTCGCAGCCGCGCCGCGCCGGCGCGTACGACAGCGAGGCGCCGTGGCGGATCGTCACGATGTAATTGCGGCCGAGGAAGACGTGCGTCTCGCCGAACTCGATGCGGCTGGCGACGAACTGCGCGGTCTGCGCGACGATGAACAGCGAGTCGCCGTAGCTCTCGATCTTCGGGCGCTGATGCGCGTTCTTGGCGTCCTCGATCGCCAGGTCGTGCAGGCCGAACTCCTCCTGCAGCTTCTCGAGCAGCGGCGCGTCCGGCTCGTGCAGGCCGACCCAGACGAACTGGTCGGGCCGCGCCAGCACGTCGCTGATCTCGTCGATCGTGATGTCGCCGACGCGGCGTCCCTGGCTGGTGTACGCCACGCAGTTGACGACCATCGGCGTCGGGGCGGAACACGCCGGCGCGGCGGATGCGGGGGCTTCGGCCATGGGCGCGATCATGCCGCGTCCCGGGCGGCGCTCGCAATGCGCGGCGGCGCGTTCAGCGCGCCGCGCGCGGCTGGCGCCAGAGCGTCGCGGCCAGCGCCAGGTGGATCGGCACGATCAGCGCGATCCAGTGCACGTTGGCCTGCACGAACCACGGCAGCACCTTCGAGAACACCGCGAAGCCCGCCGCCGCCAGGACCAGGCCGGCCAGCCAGCGCGCCAGCCGCGACGGGCGCCAGTCCTCACGCATCGCGCGCCACCAGGCCGGCAGCAGCGCCAGGCACAGCGGATCGAGCAGCAGCAGGTTCTCGTTGCGCCAGGCCGCGCGATGCTCGGTGCAGCCCCACAGGAACACGAGGACCGCGCCGGCGAGGCCGGCCGCCAGCGAGAACGCCAGGGCCGCCGCCGAGAAGCCGATCCGCGCGGCGCGGCGATGGCGCGCGCGACCGAGCAGCCACAAGGCCGCGGCAATGCCGAGGCCGGCGGCGAGAAACGGCCAGCGCAGGTCGCGCGGGATCTCCGGCGGTGCCTCGATGCGGCTCTCGGCCAGCGTCAGCGGTGCGGCCGACAGCGGCCGGGTGCCGCCCTCGCCGTCGGGCACGCGTGCCTCGCCGACCACGCGCTGCAGCGTCATCGGGACGAAGCTCTCCTGCCAGAAATCCAGGCGCTGGTCCGCGAACGGCCCGAGACCGAGGTCGACCACGTGCATCAGCCACGGGTCCGGCGCGAGCAGGCGCACCGCGTCCATGCGATAGGTGTAACCGCGCGAGCGGCCGCGCGACTGGTCGCGCAGCGCGCCGCCGAGCACGCGGTCGAGCGCGTCGCGCAGACGCGTGGAGCAGTTGGAGACGAAGTAGTCGTAGCGGTAGCGGGCGTTGGCCGGCTCGACGTTCCAGGTGAGGAAGTCGCGCAGCTCGACGCGCTGGCGCGGCGTCAGGTCCAAGGGCTGCTCGACCGCGCTGCGGCCCTCGGCGACGTAGGCGGGCAGGTCCTCGTCGAACGGCCAGGCGCCGACGTGGTAGGTCATGCGGCCGCGGACGAAATTCCAGAAGAAGTCGTCTTCGGCGAAGTCGAACAGGCCGTAGTTGTAGACGGTGGCCTCGCCGGTGGCGAGGTCGCGCACCACCAGCGTGTTGTGACCGAAGCGTTCCCAGTACAGCTCGCCGGGACCGTAGGTGACCAGGCTGATCCGCAGCGAGGCACCGGGCTCGGCCTCCTGCGCCTGTGCGGCGGCCGCCCCGGCCCACAGGCACAGCAGACAGGCCAGCCAGGCGAGCAGGGCGATGCCGCGCGTGGCGCGCGCCTGCGCCGACGCGGCCCGGTTCACGCCGCGTGCATCCGCACGGCGAACTGCTGCACGCGCCGTGCGTCGCCCTTCATGACCTGGAAGTGGAAGCCGCCGAGGTCGGCCTCGTCGCCGGGCTGCGGCAGGTGGCCGACGGTCGCGGCGATCATGCCGCCGACGGTGTCGTACTCCTCGTCGTTGAACACGCTGCCGAAGCGCTCGTTGAACGCGGCGATCGGCGTCTGCGCGTCGACCAGGAAGGTGCCGTCCGGCGATACGCGGATCAGGGTCTGGCGGTCGTCGTCGTCGTCGTGCTCGTCGTCGATGTCGCCGACGATCTGCTCGAGCACGTCCTCGATCGTGACGATGCCGGCCACGCCGCCGTACTCGTCGACGACGATCGCCATGTGATGGCGCGACAGGCGGAATTCCTTGAGCAGGATGTTCAGGCGCTTGGACTCGGGGATCAGGATCACCGAGCGCAGCAGCGGGCGGATGTCGCGCGGCGCGTCGCTGGACTGGCTGAAGCAGCGCAGCAGATCCTTGGCGAGCAGGATGCCGAGAATCTCGTCACGGTCGTCGCCGTGCACCGGAAAACGCGAGTGTCCCGATTCGATGACCGTCTGCACGATCTCGGGGAGCGGGTCGTCGACCGCGATCGAGACCATCTGCGCGCGCGGCACCATCACGTCGGCGACCTTGAGGTCGGTGACCTCGATCGCGCCCTCGATCATCGCGAGCGTGTCGTTGGAGATCAGTCCCGTGGACTGGGCGTGGCGGAGCTCTTCGATCAGCTCTTCGCGGCTGCGCAGCTCGCCGCTCAGTGCCTGCGAAATGCGGCCGAACCAGGTTCGGGGCGGTCTACTCGGAGGATCCTCGCTCATTCTCGACGGGGTCGGCGCCACGGGGGCGGAACGGCGGAGTGTAGCAAACTCGTGTGGCCGTCACGCCCGCCGCCGCCGGGCTGTTCCGGCGGCGGCTGAACGGCCCGGCCGGCGCTGCCGGCCGGGTCCGGACGTCACTGCGGACGGCGGAAGTCGGCGCCGGGCTTCCACTGCGGGAACGTCGACTCGCCGGCCAGGCGGCGTCCGACCGTATAGAGCAGCTCCAGGTCCTCGATCGTGCCGCGCAGGTCCCAGTGCGGGTCGAACTCGTCGGCCGGCTTGTGATAGCGGTGCGTGTTGTAGTCGGCCTCGGCCTTGGCGCCGGCCTCCTTGCCGCCTTCGATCAGGTCCTCGCCGCTCGACGCGTACAGCGCCGGCACGCCGCCGCGCGCGAAATTGACGTGGTCGGAGCGGAAGAAGAAGCCCTTCTCGGGCGAGGCGTCGGGCGTGATCGTGCGGTTCTGCGCCTTGGCCGCCTCGGTCACGTACTCGTCGAGCTCGGACTGGCCCAGGCCGATCACCGAGACGTCCTTGCTGCGCCCGTTCACCGGCAGCGCGTCGATGTTGATGTTGGCGACCGTCTTGGCCAGCGGATAGGCCGGATGCGCGGCATAGTAGGCCGAGCCGAGCAGGCCCGACTCCTCGAGCGTGACGGCCAGGAACAGGATCGACCGCTCCGGCGCCGGCTGCTGGTGCTTGAACGCCTCGGCGATCTCGAGCAGGGCCGCCACGCCGGTCGCGTTGTCGACCGCGCCGTTGTAGATCGGGTCGCCCTGCAGATGCTCGTCCTTGCCGAGGTGGTCCCAGTGCGCCGTGTAGACGATGACCTCGTCGGCGCGCGTCGTGCCGGGCAGCACCGCGAGCACGTTCTCCGAGGTCGAGCGCGTCACCGTGCTCGTGAAGCGCGTCGACAGCTTCGCGCCGAGCGCGACCGGCTTGAAGCCGCGCACGTCGGCCGATTTCTTGAGCGCGTCGAAGTCCTGTCCGGCCGTCGCGAACAGCCGGCGCGCGGCGTCGCTGGTCAGCCAGCCGGCGGCCTTCAGGCGCGGCGCCGGATCCTCGCTGGCCGGCAGGCTCTGCTGCGGGCCGCTCCAGCCGGCCTGCACGACGCCCCACGGATAGCCGGCGCCGGCGTCCTCGTGGACGATCAGCGCGGCCGCCGCGCCCTTGCGTGCGGCCTCCTCGAACTTGTAGGTCCAGCGGCCGTAGTAGGTCAGCGCGCGGCCCTTGAACAGCTCCGGGTCCTGCGAGCCCCAGCCCGGATCGTTGACGAGCACGACGATCGTCTTGCCCTTGACGTCGACGCCGTCGAAATCGTTCCACTGCTGGTCCGGCGCGTCGACGCCGTAGCCGAGGAACAGCACGTCGCTGTCCTTGAGCTCGACCTCGAGGCTGCCGTCGAGCGTGCCGAGCACCATGTCGCTGCCGAACGCGAAGCGCGCCTCGCCGCCGCTGCCCTTGACCTCGAGCGCGACCTGGTCGGGGTCGACCATCGTCGTCTCGACCATCGGCACGGTCTGAAACCAGCTGCCGGCGTTGCCGGGCTTCAGTCCGATCTGCTCGAACTGGTCCTTGAGATAGGCGGTCGTGAGGCGCTCGCCGACGGTGCCCGGCTTGCGGCCCTCGAACTGGTCGGACGCCAGCTTCTGCACGCGCGCGGCGAAGTCCTCGGCGGTGATCGCCGGGGTCCAGGCGCCGTCGGCCGTCGGCACCAGCGGTCCGGGGGCCGGCGCGGCGGCGGCCGGTGCCGGCGGCGGCGCATCGGCGGCGGGGGCGGGTTCGCGCTGGCAGGCGGTCAAGCCGAGCGCGACCAGGCCGGCGACGGCACTGGCGGTGAGCAATGGGCGCATGAGGGGCCTCCGTGGTGAAAGGCCCGATTCTACCGATCCGGCGCGCCGTGTCCGGTGCAGGCCCGCGCGGCTGCGCGGATCCGCGCCGCTCAGCCCGGCGGGCCGGGCTCGACGGCCGGCTGCGGCGGCGGCACGGCCGCGGCCACGGCCGGCGCGCGCGCGAATCGCGCGGTGACGCGCCAGCCGAGCAGCAGGGCGAACGCGAGCAGGGTGGCCGACAGCAGGAACGCCGCGCCGGGCACGTGCAGGTCCGCCTGCGGGCCGATGAACGCGGCGAACACCTGCGTGAACAGGAACGGGCCGAAGATCGTCGCCAGGCCCGCCATCGCGCTGATCGCGCCCTGCAGCCGGCCCTGTTCGCCGGGGTCGACCTGCTGGGTCAGGATCGCCTGCGCCGGCGGACCGCCGAGGCCGGCCAGCGCCAGCAGCGGAATGCCGGCCAGGAACAGCAGCGGCGTCGCGCCGAGGCCGAACATGACGAATCCGGCGATGCCGAACGACAGACCGGTCAGCATCAGCCGGCGCTCGCCGAAGCGGCGCACCAGGCGGCCGACCAGGCCGGCCTGGACGATGCCGCTGCACAGGCCGACCAGGGCCAGCGTGTAGCCGACCTCCTGCGGACCCCACTGGAAGCGGTAGTCGGCGAACAGCACGAAGGTCGAGTTCAGCGAGAACTGCGCGAACTGGGTCAGGAACACGACCACGATCAGGCCGAGCGCCTGCGGATAGCGGCGCAGCAGGCGCAGCGCGCCGAGCGGATTGGCGCCCTTGAGGTCGAAGCGCGCGCTGCGCCGTTCCGGCGGCAGCGACTCGGGCAGGATCAGCCAGCCGTAGACGAAGTTGGCCAGCGCCAGACCGCCGGCGACCCAGAACGGCAGTCGCGGCGAGACGCTGCCGAGGAAGCCGCCGAGCGCCGGGCCGATCACGAAGCCGATGCCGAAGGCCGCGCCGAGCAGGCCGAACGCGGCGGCGCGCTTCTCCTTCGGCGTCACGTCGGCGATGTAGGCGTTCGCAGTCGTGAAGCTGGCCGCGGTGATGCCCGAGACGATGCGGCCGATGAACAGCACCGGCAGCGTCTGCGCGAGCGCCATCACGATGAAGTCCAGACCGAGGCCGAGGTTCGACAGCAGGATCACCGGACGCCGGCCGAACCGGTCCGACAGCGCGCCCTGGACCGGCGAGAACACGAACTGCATCAGCCCGAACAGCGCGCCGAACAGGCCGGACCACTGCGTCGCGACCGCGATGTCGCCGCCGACCATCGCCTGCACCAGATGCGGCAGCACCGGGATGATCAGGCCGAACGCGAGCATGTCGAGCACGACCGTGACGAAGATGAAGATCACCGCGGCGCGACGCACGGGGACCACGGTGTCGGGGCTGTTCACGGGACTGGTCGGCTCGTCGGAGGCGCCGCGGCGGACGGCGGCGCGCGCGGATTGTACGCGAGCGCCGCGCGCTCAGCGGCGGCCGTGGCCGTCGATGAAGCGCAGGAATTCCGAGCGCGTGCGCGCGTCCTCGCGGAAGCCGCCGAGCATCTGGCTGGTGATCATCGACACGCCGCGCTTGTGCACGCCGCGCGTGGTCATGCACTGGTGGGTGGCGTCGATGACGACGCCGACGCCGCGCGGGCGCAGCACGTCCTCGATGCAGTGCGCGATCTGCGCGGTCAGCTTCTCCTGGACCTGGAAGCGCCGCGCGAAGCCGTCGACGACACGCGCGAGCTTGCTGATGCCCACGACCTTATCGGTCGGCAGGTAGCCGATGTGCGCGCGCCCGATGATCGGCGCCATGTGGTGCTCGCAGTAGGACTCGAACTCGATGTCGCGCAGCACGATCATCTCGTCGTAGCCGGCGACCTCCTCGAAGGTCCGGCGCAGGTACTCGGCCGGATCGACCGCGTAGCCGGAGAACCAGTCGGCATAGGCCTCGACGACGCGCTTGGGCGTGTCGAGCAGGCCCTCGCGCGCCGGATCCTCGCCGGCCCAGCGCAGCAGGGTGCGCACGGCCTCCTCGGCCTGCTCGCGGGTGACGCCGCGTTCGTCGTTCATCGGCCCGGCCTCACGGCGCCGCGGCGGCCGGCGTCGGCCGCTCCGGCTTGAACAGCGGATGCTGGCTCGGCCACGGCAGCTCGGGCAGCTGCTTGGCCTTGAAGCGGTCGTAGAACTCGCGGTACAGCGCCTGGCGCGTCGCGTCGCGGCTGCTGACCGCGCCGAACAGCGCGGCGGCCTGGGTTTCCTCGGCCTCCTTCCACTTGCCGTTGGCGGCCAGCGCCAACGCATAGGCCTCGGCGACCTCGCCGGCGCTGCTGAGCCGGTACAGCTTCTCGGCGTCGGCCAGCGCCTTGCGGCGCTGCTCGGCGGTCGCGCCGCGGCAGGTGCTGGCCGCGCGCACCGACAGTTGGATCACGAAGCCGTAGTCCGGCCGGCCGGCGAGCACCTGGTTCATGTCGCGCAGCCCGTCGGCGCAGCGGCCGGCGGCGGCTTCGGCGGCGAGCAGCTGGGCCCAGCCCTCGCCGTCGTTGGGATGCAGTTCGGTCAGCTTGCGGAACTGCGCGATCGCATCGGCGGGGCGGCCGGTGCGCATCAGCAGCTGGCCGAGCCGCAGGCGCGCCTCGGACTGCGACGGGTCGGCCGCGATCGCCTTCTGGAACGCGCTCTGCGCGCCGACGTCGTCGACCGCCATCTCCTGGATCGCGCCCTGGGTCAGCAGCAGCAAGGCGTTGTCCGGCTGTGCGGCCAGCGCGGTGGCGACGCGCTGGCGCGCCGCGTCGATCCGCCCCTCGGCGGCATCGATGCGAGCGCGCATCGCGATCGCGCCGGCGTCGCCGGGCTTGCGGCCGAGCGCCGCGTCGGCGCTCTCGCGTGCGGCCGCGTAACGGCCGATCGAGACGAAGAACACCGCCGAACTCATATCCAGCGCGAACGGCTCGACCGCCTCGAGCCCCGGTCCGCCGAACAAGCCCTGCGCCAGCGGATCGTTGAGCCGGACCGGCACGTCGCCGGCCTTGGCGCGCGCCTCGGCTGCTGCCGCGGCATTGCCGGCACCCTGGTAGGCCTCGGCCAGCGAGCGGTACAGCCGCGTCGCCGGCGGATCGAGCTTGAGTGCCTGCTGATACTGCGTGACCGCTTCGGCATTGCGCTTCTGGCGCAGCGCGATGTCGCCGAGCAGCGCGTACGGCAGCGGCTGATCGGTGTGCTTGGCGACGTGGTCGGCGAGCAGCTTGCGCGCGCCGTCGAGGTCGCCGGCCTGGATCTGCAGGCCGGCCAGCGCCGCGCGCAGCGGCAGGTAATCGGGCGCGATCGCCAGCGCGCGCTGGAACTGCGTCTTGGCGGTCGCGCCGTCGCCGCGCGCGTGCGCGACCAGACCCTGCGCATAGATCCAGCGCGGATCCTCCGGTGCCAGCTGCTCGGCGTTCCACAGCGCGGTCAGCGCCGGGTCGTACAGACCCATGCGCGTATAGGCCGAGGCGAGCACCGCATAGGCCTGCGCGAGCGGCTCTCCGGCCAGTTCGCCGCGCGTGCGGTCGAAGCTGGCGCGCGTCTCGCGCATCCACGCCGCCTGGCCGGGCGGCAGCCGCGACAGATCGGGACTGGCGACCGTGCGCAGGACGGACTGGGCGGCCGAGGGCGGGCTGCCGGCGACCAGGGCCGCGGCGAGGACGAGCAGGGGGGCGAGTCGGAGACGCATGGAATCGGGATGCCGCGAGGCGGCCGCAGCGGCCGCGGAGTTCGCCAGTCTACCTGCCGGGGCCGCCGGCGGCGACGGGCGCCCCGGCGGTCGTCGCCATGCGCCGCCGCGCGAGGTCCGGTCGCGGCAGATGGCGTGGCCTGCCGCGCCGAGGCGCCGGCGTCGCCGCATCCTGCTAGATTGCGGCGCCGACCCTCAAGCTCCGGACCCGCCGATGGCGAGCCACAGTCAGTTCAGTCTTCTGCGCGAGCGACGTTTCCTGCCGTTCTTCGTGACCCAGAGCCTGGGCGCGTTCAACGACAACGTCTATCGCAACGCGATGCTGATGCTGATCGTCTATCAGCTGGGGCTGTCGACCGAGCAGGGCGCGCTCTACGCCAATCTCGCGCCGGCGTTGTTCATCCTGCCGTACTTTCTGTTCTCGGCGACGGCCGGCCAGATCGCCGAGAAGTACGAGAAGGCCGCGCTGATCCGCGTCACGACGACGATGGAGATCGTCATCATGTCGATCGCGGCGATCGGCTTCGTCGTCAAGAGCCCGGCGATCCTGCTCGGCGCGCTGTTCCTGACCGGTCTGCAGTCGACGCTGTTCGGGCCGGTCAAGTATTCGATCCTGCCGCAGGCGCTCAAGCCCGAGGAGCTGACCGGCGGCAACGGCCTGGTCGAGATGGGCACGTCGATCTCGATCCTGCTCGGCATGATCGTCGGCACCAGCCTGATGCGGATCGGCACGGTCGGACCGGTCGTCGCGGCGGTCGCGGTGGTCACGCTGGCAGTCAGCGGCTACCTGGTCAGCCGGGCGATTCCGCGCGCGCCGGCGGCCGCGCCGGACCTTAAGATCAGCTGGATCCCGATCGCCGAGTCGCTCGGCGTCATGCGCCTGGTGCGCAAGCAGCGCGCGGTGCGCAACGCGGTGCTCGGCATCTCGTGGTTCTGGTTCATGGGCACCGCGCTGACCGCGCAGCTGCCCAACTACGCGCAGCTCTACCTCGGCGGCGCCGAGAACCTCTACCTGCTCGCGCTGGCGCTGTTCTCGGTCGGCACCGGCCTGGGCTCGCTGGCCTGCGAGAAGCTGTCGGCGCGCACGGTCGAGATCGGCCTGGTGCCGCTCGGCGCGCTCGGCATGACCGCGTTCTGCATCGACCTGTACTTCGCGCGGCCCGGCGAGGCGGCCGCGGCCGGCCTCAGCGTCGCGCAGTTCGTCGACCAGCCCGGCAGCTGGCGCATCATGCTCGACCTCGCCCTGGTCGGCGTGTTCGCCGGCTTCTACGTGGTGCCGCTGTTCGCGCTGATCCAGAGCCGCACGCCGAAGGACGAGCTGTCGCGCGTGATCGCCGGGCTCAACATCCAGAACGCGGTGTTCATCGTCGCCGCGGCGGTGCTCGGCATCGTCGCCCAGCAGGTGTTCGGCTTCTCGATTCCCGAGGTGTTCCTCGCCGTCGGCGTGCTAACCGCGATCGTCACGGCGATCATCTTCACGATCGTGCCGGAGTTCTTCATGCGCTTCCTGAGCTGGGTGCTGACGCGCCTGCTCTATCGCGTGGAGCTGCACGGCATCGAGGCGAACGTGCCCGACGAAGGGCCGGCCCTGCTGGTCTGCAACCACGTCAGCTACATGGACGCGCTGCTGATCGCCGGTCAGGTGCCGCGGCCGGTGCGCTTCGTGATGGACCACCGGATCTTCTCGATCCCGGTACTGAGCTGGATCTTCCGCACCGCCAAGGCGATCCCGATCGCCGGCGCGCGCGAGGATCCGGCGCTGATGCAGCGCGCGTTCGACGCGATCGATCAGGCTCTGGCCGACGGCGAGATCGTCGCGATCTTCCCCGAGGGCGCGCTGACCCGCGACGGCGAGATCGCGCCGTTCCGGAGCGGCGTCGAGAAGATCCTCGCGCGGCGCGCGGTGCCGGTCGTGCCGATGGCGCTGCGCGGCATGTGGTCGAGCATGTGGAGCAGGCGCGATTCGCGCCTGGGCCGGCTGCGCCTGCCGCGCCGGTTCCGCGCGCGCGTGGCGCTGGTCGCCGCGCCGCCGCTGGCCGCCGGCGAGGCGACCGCCGCGACGCTCGAGGCGGCAGTGCGCGCGTTGCGCGGCGACCGCGCATGATGCCGGTCGAACCCGCGGCATCCGACGCGATGCTCGACGCCTACCTCGACGTGGCGGTCGTGGCCGACGCCAAGCGTCTGGCCGATCCGATCTTCCAGCGGCGCTACCGCCAGGCGGCGCCGGATTTTCCTTATCACGTGGTCGGCTTCTACCGGCCGCCCGGCGGCGAGGCGCAAGCCGCGTGCTACATCCATTTCACCGCACTCGGCGACTGCCTGCTCGGCGGCGGCGCCTGCGTCGACGACCGCGTGCTGCGCCGGATGGCGGCGCCGGCACGCGAGGCGCTGCATCGCGTCGGCGGCCTGTACCGGCATTGCCTGGCCTGGTCGGTCCGCCACTTCGCACCGCGCTATCCGGCTATCTTCGGCTATTGCGGCGACACGCTGGCCGAGCGCGCCGATCTCGCGGTCGGGTTCGAGCGCACCGCGCATCCGCATCTGCTGGTCTACTTCACGCGCCCGCTGCCGGCCGAGACGCGTGC
This sequence comes from Rhodanobacter denitrificans, assembly GCA_003241385.1. Taxonomy (GTDB): domain Bacteria; phylum Pseudomonadota; class Gammaproteobacteria; order Xanthomonadales; family Rhodanobacteraceae; genus Dokdonella; species Dokdonella denitrificans_A. The sequence continues at coordinate 653,085 of QFPO01000003.1, read as the reverse complement.
CCGCCTGATCGCCGAGGCGAACGCGGTCGGGCCGTTCTGAGCGCCGTGCTGCGGGGGGCGATCGCCGGTACGGCGTCGGATGCCGGCGACCAGCCCGGATGTCGCGCGGCCGACGGCTGCCATGGCGTGCACGGTCTCCGGCGCCTGACGATCGACGGCATGGCGGCGTTCGCGCGACGTCGCGCAGCGCGCAGGCCGATTGTCCTCACGGCGACGCTCGGCAGGCCGATCCCGGTCGGGCCGATGCTGTCAGGCCGCTTCGGCGAGGATCGCGCGTAGCGCCTCGGGCGAACGCCAGTGCCAGCCACAGACGTAGCGCGGCAGGTTCCAGCGATCGGCATCGACGGTGACCGGCCGGGCGCCGTCGCCGACCGCCGCCTCCACGCCGTGCGTCTCGCCGTGGCGCGGCAGGTATTCGCGGTGTACGTAGTTCGGTATGTGGCCGAACGGGTAGCAGAACAGGCGCGTGCGGTGGTGCGGCGCGAGGCGCGCGTCGATGTAGCGGCCGGCCTCGGCGATCTCGGCGTCGGCACGGGCGCGATTGTCGACCGCCAGGAACGAGCCGCGCGGCATGCCGTCGGCGCCCGGACCGGGCACGTCGGCGTGGTTGTGGTCCCAGCTGTGGTTCTCGATCGCGACCCGGCCCGAACGCTGCGCGAGCGGCCACCAGTCCTCGTGCATCCAGTCCAGGCCGAACAGCGCGCCGCGATCGATGTGCCGGCGCGCCTCCGGCGAGGCGATCACGAACGCGGTCAGGTGCAGCTGCGGCTGCCGTTCCGGTCCGCGTTCGGCGACGAAGTCGGCCATGCAGTTGAACAGGCTGCGCTGCGCGCCGTGGACCGGATGAACCACGTCGTGGAAATCGAGGATCGGGCCGTCGTCGCAGCTCAGCGCGACGCAGCGCGACAGGTCGCGCTGCGCGCGGCCGAGCAGCTGGTCGACGACCCACTGCAGCGGAATCACGCGCAGGCCCAGATCGTCGATCAGCCGCAGGTCCTCGGCGAAGGCGACGTGGTCGTTGCTGGCGTAGTCGTTGCCGGCGATGTTGACGGCGTGATAGGTCAGGACCGGAACGTGCATGGGCGGGACGGCGGGGTGGGCCGACATGATAAAGCGTCGCGGCCGGGCGGGCGCCGGGCCGGGCGGGCTTGGCCTACAATAGCCGGTTCATTCCCACCGGACAGACCCGCATGGCCACGTCGCCGTTGAATCCCGCCGACCTCTACGACGTCCGCTCGCTGCTCAGCGACGAAGAACGCATGGTGCAGGACACGGTGGCACGGTTCACCGACGAGCGCGTGCTGCCGATCATCGGCGACTGCTTCGACCAGGGCCGCTTCCCGACCGAGCTGATCCCGGAGATGGCCGAGCTCGGCCTGCTCGGCTCGAGCCTGCCGGTCGAGTACGGCTGCGCCGGCATGAACGGCGTCAGCTACGGACTGGTCTGCCAGGAGCTGGAGCGCGGCGATTCGGGCCTGCGCAGCTTCGCCTCGGTGCAGTCCTCGCTGTGCATGTATCCGATCTACGCCTACGGCAGCGAGGAACAGCGCCGGCGCTGGCTGCCCGACATGGCCGCCGGCCGGGTCATCGGCTGCTTCGGCCTGACCGAGCCGCAGGGCGGATCGGATCCAGGCAGCATGCGCACGCACGCCCGGCGCGACGGCGCCGACTGGATCCTCAACGGCTCGAAGATGTGGATCACCAACGGCAATCTGGCGCACATCGCGATCGTCTGGGCGCAGACCGACGAGGGCATCCAGGGCTTCGTCGTCGAGAAGGACTTCCCCGGCTACGCCGCGCAGGAGATCCACAAGAAGATGAGCCTGCGCGCGTCGGTCACCTCGGCGCTGTACTTCGACAACGTGCGCGTGCCCGACGCCAACCGCCTGCCGAACGTCAAGGGCCTCAAGGGGCCGCTCGGCTGCCTGACCCAGGCCCGCTACGGCATCACCTGGGGTCCGATCGGCGCGGCGATCGCCTGCTTCACCGAGGTGCTGGAGTATTCCAAGAGCCGCATCCTGTTCAAGCAGCCGATCGCGGCGCGCCAGGCCGTGCAGATCAAGCTTGCCGAGATGGCGAGGCGGATCACGCTGGCGCAGCTGCTGTCGCTGCAGCTGGGCCGGCTCAAGGACGCCGGCGCGATGCAGCCGACCCAGGTCTCGCTGGCCAAGTGGAACAACTGCCGCATCGCGATCGACATCGCGCGCGAGGCGCGCGACATCCTCGGCGGGGCCGGCATCACGACCGAGCATTCGCCGATCCGCCATGCGCTGAACCTCGAGTCGGTCATCACCTACGAGGGCACCGAGACCGTGCACCAGCTCGTCGTCGGCCGCGAGCTGACCGGCATCAACGCGTTCTGAGCGCACTCGGTGCCGGCTTCGCGGCCGGCGCCGATGCGGCCCGATCGACGGCAGGCTCGGCATGCGCCACGCATTGATCACGTTCGTGTCGAGCCTGCTCGGCGTGCTGGTCGCGCTGGCGCTGGTCCGGATACTGGCGCCGATGCTCTGGCCGGCGCCGGCCGCGACGCCCTTGGCGCCGGTCGAACCGGCATCGCGCGCGCTGCGCCCCGGCGAGGCGCTCGACGAGACGATGATCCGCGAGGAGCGTGCGATCGAGGCGATCCGCGGCGATCTGATCGCGATCGCCGGCGTCAAGACCGCCGTGACCGAGTACTACCAGGTGCACGGGCGCATGCCGGCCGGCAATGCCGAGGCCGGCCTGCTCGACGCGCAGGCGTATCGCGGGCGCAGTCTGCGCGCGCTGTCGGTCCGCGAAGGCGGCCGGATCGAACTGAGCTTCGACGCGCTGTCGGGCCGCGACGGCGGCGTCATCGCGTTCGTGCCCGATCCGGGGGCGGCCGCAGCGGTCGGCGTGGTCTGGCGCTGCACGACGACCGACTATCCACGCATCCTTCGCACCATTCCTTCGTGCGAATATCGCGCGGTGGATTCGACCGCGCCCTGATGCCCCGTGCCGTGACCTGGACCGCCCCCACGCTCGAGACCGAACGGCTGATCCTGCGGCCGCCGATCGCCGAGGACTTCGAGGACTTCGCCGCGTTCGGCGCCGACGCCGACACGATGCAGTACCTGGGCGGCGTGCAGTCGCGCCCGGTCGCCTGGCGCAGCTTCGTCGGCGTCGTCGGCAGCTGGCACGTGCTCGGCTATGCGTTCTTCTCGGTGCTCGAGAAAGCCACCGGCCGCTGGGTCGGACGGCTCGGTCCGTGGCAGCCGGAGGGTTGGCCCGGCACCGAGATCGGCTGGGGCATCGCACGGTCGTACTGGGGCCGCGGCTATGCGCCGGAAGCGGCAACGGCCGCGACCGACTGGGCGTTCGACGTGCTCGGCTGGTGCGAGGTCATCCACACGATCAGTGCCGAGAACCTCAAGTCCAAGGCGGTCGCGACCCGGCTCGGCTCGCGCTATCTGCGTCAGGGCCGCCTGCCGGCGCCGCTCGATCTGGAGGTGGAGATCTGGGGACAGACGCGCGAGGCCTGGCGCGCGCGTCGATCGGGCACTTCGGCATGATCACGATCCACGGCCATCGCCCCTCGGGCAACTCGTACAAGGTCCAGCTGCTGCTCGACCACCTGGCACGCCCGCACCGCTGGCACGACGTCGACAGCAGCGCCGGCCAGACGCGCACCGAGGCGTTTCTCGCGCTGAACCCGAACGGCAAGGTACCGATACTCGAGCGCGAGGACGGCAGCGTGCTCGCCGAATCCAATGCAATTCTGTGCTGGCTCGCCGACGGCACCCGCTATCTGCCGGCCGATCCGTGGCGGCGCGCGCAGGCGCTGCAGTGGTTGTTCTTCGAGCAGTACAGCCACGAGCCCTACGTCGCCGTCGCGCGCTTCATCCGTCGCTACCTGCCCGACGACCATCCGCGCCGTGCCGACCTGCCGCAGCTGATCGCACGCGGTGAGCAGGCGCTGGCGGTGATGGAGCGGCATCTGGCCGATCGCGACTTCTTCGTCGACGGCGGCTACGGCGTCGCCGACATCGCCCTGTTCGCGTACACCCACGTCGCCGCCGACGGCGGCTTCGACCTGTCGCGCCATCCGGCGATCGGCCGCTGGCTCGCGCGCGTGCGCGCGCAGCCCGGCTTCGCGCCGATGCGCGGCTGAGCGGCGCGCGGCTAGCGGCGCGCCGGCCGCTGAGGCGGCGCCGGACCGGCGGCCGGATCGGGAGGTGGGTGCGGTCGTCCTCGCCGGACGAAGCGCCGCACGCTCGCCATGCCCAGCCCTGTCATCGCCCCGGCCACGGCCCCAGCCGCACCGGACCGGCGGCTACAATAGCGGGCTGACGCCCCGACTCGAAGCTTCGTCCATGGCCGCTATTTCGACTCCGACCGTTCCCGCCATCGCGGCCCGCCACCGCGGCCTCAATCGCGCCGAGATCTGCGATCAGAACTTCGTCGAGTTCGTCCGCGACTGGCACGGCGAGGCCGCACCGCAGCCGCAACCGCAGGCGCCGGTCCTGCCGGGCAGTGCATGTAGCGCGGCCGCTTTCGTCGAGTTGCTCGAGTCGCAGCTGATCTCGCGCCACCTCGATCTGATGGCGCGCGTGCTGCGCGTGCGCAACAAGGTGTTCTACACGATCGGATCGAGCGGCCACGAAGGCAATGCGCTGGTCGCGCGGCTGACGCGGCACACCGATCCGGCGTTCCTGCACTACCGCTCCGGCGCATTCATGGCCGAGCGCTTCCGCAAGCTGCCGGACATGGACCCGATCATGGACTCGGCGCTGAGCTTCGCGGCCAGCCAGGACGATCCGGCCTCGGGCGGCCGCCACAAGGTCTGGGGCAGCAAGCCGCTATGGGTGCTGCCGCAGACCTCGACGATCGCCTCGCATCTGCCCAAGGCGCTCGGCACCGCGATCGCGATCGAGCAGGCGCGGCGGATCGGCCACACGCTGCCGGTGCCGTCCGACGCGATCGCGATCTGTTCGTTCGGCGACGCCTCGTCGAACCACGCGACCGCGCAGACCGCATTCAACGCGGCCGCCTGGACCGCCTATCAGAAGCTGCCGGCGCCGGTCCTGTTCGTCTGCGAGGACAACGGCATCGGCATCTCGGTCAAGACGCCGGACGGCTGGATCGCGCGCAACTTCGCCGAGCGCCGCGACCTCGACTACTTCTACGCCGACGGCCTCGATCTGGCCGAAGGCTATGCCGGCGTCGAGCGCGCGGTCGAGCACTGCCGCCGCACGCGCCGGCCGACGTTCCTGCATCTGCGCACGACGCGCATCATGGGCCACGCCGGTACCGACTTCGAGATCGAGTGGCGCAGCGTCGAGGAACTGGTCCAGGTCGAGGCCGGCGATCCGCTGCTGCGCTCGGCCGCGATCGCGCTGGCCTCCGGCCTGTACACGCGCGAGTCGCTGCTCGCGCTGTACGAGGACATCCGCGCCAAGTGCTTCGCCGCGGCCGAGGAGGCCGACCGCCGTCCGAAGCTGACCGTGCTGGCCGACGTGATCGCACCGCTGGCGCCGTACTCGCCCGAGGCGGTCGCCGCCGAGGCCGCGCGCGGCGCCGACCAGGCGCGCCGCGAGGCGGTGTTCGGCGGCGCCGACAAGCTGCCCGAGCGGCTGCCGCCGCGGCACCTGGCGATCCAGATCAACCAGGCCCTGCACGACCTGTTCTGCAAGTACCCCGACACGCTGCTGTTCGGCGAGGACGTCGCGCAGAAGGGCGGCGTCTACACGGTGACCAAGGGCCTGCACAAGGCGTTCAAGGGCGCGCGCGTGTTCAACACGCTGCTCGACGAGACGACGATTCTCGGCCTCGCGCAGGGCTACGCGACGATGGGGATGCTGCCGCTGCCCGAGATCCAGTACCTGGCCTACTTCCACAACGCCTGCGACCAGATCCGCGGCGAGGCCGCCTCGCTGCAGTTCTTCTCGAACGGCCAGTACCGCAATCCGATGGTCGTGCGCATCGCCGGCCTGGGCTATCAGAAGGGCTTCGGCGGGCACTTCCACAACGACAACTCGATCACCGCGCTGCGCGACATTCCGGGCCTCGTCGTCGGCTGTCCGAGCCGCGGCGACGACGCGGCGACGATGCTGCGCACGCTGGCGGCGCTGGCGCGCGTCGACGGCCGCGTGACGGTGTTCCTGGAGCCGATCGCGCTGTACATGACCAAGGATCTGTACGAGACCGGCGACGGCCAGTGGCTGTTTCCGTACCCAGCGCCCGATCAGGCGATGCCGCTCGGCGAAGGCCGCGCCTACGCGCCCGAGGGCGAGGATCTGGTGATCTTCACCTACGGCAACGGCGTGCCGATGAGCCTGCGCGCCGCGCGCGAGATCCAGGCGCGCCACGGCTGGCAGGTGCGCGTGGTCGACCTGCGCTGGCTGGTGCCGCTCAACGAGGCCTACGTGGCCGAGCAGGCGCGCTCGGCGCGGCGCATCCTGGTCGTCGACGAGGGCCGCCACTCGGCCGGTGTCGGCGAGGGCGTGATCACGGCGATCGTCGAGGCCGGCCTCGGCGCGGTGCCGCTGCGCCGCGTCGTCGGCGTCGACACCTACACGCCGCTGGCCGGCGCGGCGCTGCTGGTGCTGCCGGGCGACGCCGACATCGTCGCGGCGGCCGATACGCTGGCCTGAACGACGCACCCGGGGCGCGAACGGGCGTCCGCGCGCGTGCCGCGCGGACGCGGTAGGCTGACCGTTCCCGCCCGCCAGGAATCCGTCCCGTGAGTACGATCAAGATCGCCGTCTTCGTCGGCAGCCTGCGTCCGGAGTCGATCAACCGCCGGCTCGCGCTGGCGGTCGAGAAGCTCGCACCGTCCTCGCTCGCGTTCGAGCCGGTCGAGATCGGCGACCTGCCGCTGTACACGCAGGCCTTCGACGGCGATTACCCGGCGCCGTGCAAGCGCCTCAAGCAGCAGGTCGAAGCGGCCGACGCGCTGCTGTTCGTGACGCCCGAATACAACCGTTCGATTCCCGGCGTGCTCAAGAACGCGATCGACATCGGTTCGCGGCCGTGGGGCACCAACTCGTTCGCCGGCAAGCGCGGCGCGGTGATCGGCGCCTCGCCGGGCGCGATCGGCAGTGCGCTGGCGCAGCAGCATCTGCGCAACGTGCTGTCGTACCTCGACGTGACCACGTTGCCGCAGCCGGAGGTCTATCTGCAGTTCAAGGACGGCACGATCGATGCCGATGGCACGATCGCCGGCGACGGCACGCGCAAGTTCCTGCAGGATTTCGTCGACCGCTATGCGGCCTGGGTCGGCGCCGTGCGCTGACGCGGCGCGTACGGCCCGTGCGGCAAGCGGGCGCACGGCGACATCGGTCGGTCGGCCGCCGGACGGCATGCTTCCACGCCAGCCGCCGGCGCAGCGGCCGCGTACCGGTCGCGGCGGTGCGCTCGGGGGCTCAGGCGTGCGTGCCTTTCAGGAGCAATCGATTCAGCGGCCGGTGATCGTGTCCATTCGCACGCGACGTGCGGGGCCGGCTATCGCTTGGGCACGCGCGCGGGTTGCACGGGCGGCGGTGCCTGGCGCCGGGCCGGCGGTATGGCAGCGGGCGGCGGAAGGGCGATACCGAGCCGCCGCCGCATTCCTCCGAACAGCGCGACGGCGCGCGAGCGGTGTGCGCTGATCGCGTACCAGGCGACACAGGCCGCGATGAACGCGATCAGCAGCGCCGATTGCGGAACGCCCAGGTGCAGGGCCTGATCGGCCGCGAGGCCGCAGATCAGGCTCACCACGGTCAGGACCAGGGCACACTGAGTCGGTCCGAAGCCGCCGTCCTGCATCAGGTGATGGACGTGCTCCCGGCTCGCCGAGAACGGCGAGCGTCCCTGGCTCAGGCGTCGCACGGTCAGCACCAGACAATCGATGATCGGGACCGGCAGCAGCCACAGTGCCAGTGCGGGCGCCACCGGATAACGCGGATTCTGGGTCAGACGGAAGCAGACCCAGGCGATCAGCAGGCCGAGCAGCGCGCTGCCCGCATTGCCCATGAACGCCTTGGCCCGGACTTGCCACGGAAAGCGCATGTTGTAGAGCAGGAACGCCGCCACCGCCGACGCTGCCAGCAACGCGTGCCGCGACAGTCCCGAATTGCCGATGCGTGCCGCCGCCAGGGCCAGCATCAGCAGGGCGGCGGCGACCAGCAGGCCCGCCAGGCCGTCGGCACCGTCGATCATGTTGACGGCGTTGATGATGCCGACGGTCGCGAAGACCGTGAATGGCACCGCGAACACGCCGAGCGACAGCCGCTCCTGTCCGAACAGCGTGCCCAGATGCTCCACGCGGATGTCGGCGCCGTAGACCATGATCAGCGCCGCCCCGATCTGCGCGAGGATGCGCCAGTACCAGCGTACGTCGCAGCGGTCGTCCCACAGACCGACTGCGCTCAGCACGATCGCGGCCAGCGAGAACGAGACCATGGTGGTCGGTGCGGAGCGGCCCAGGTCCCAGATGCTGATCAGCAGCACGCCGGCCAGCATCGCGACGCCGCCGGTGACCGGCGTGGCATAGGCGTGATCCTTGCGGCCGTGCGGCACGTCGAGCAGCTTCCACTGCAGCGCCAGCGGATGAAGCGCCTTCAGCAAGATGCCCGTGACGATGAAAATCGACGTCGCTTCGAGTGTGTATTCCAGCAGAAGACTCATGTCGCCCCCGTACGTTGACGACGTCGTTCGATGCTATCGAAACCTGATCCGCCGAAACCGGCCCGAGTTCACCGTTTTCTCGACCATTCCTCGGAATGGAGGCTCAGCGTTGCGTCGAGCCGATCAGCTCGCGATACACCGCGAGCGTATGCGCGATCACGATGCGTTCGTCGAACGTGCTAGACGCCTTGATGCGCGCCGCCCGACCGAGACGCGCCGCCAGATCCGGGTCGTCGTGCAGGCGGGCGATCGCGCGGGCGAGCGCAGCGGCGTCTCGGGGTGGCACCCGCAGGCCGTCCACTTCGTGCTCGACCACGTCGCGGCAGCCCGGCACGTCCGTGGTGATCAGCGGCTTGGCGCAGGCGGCGGCCTCGATCAGGCCTTTGGGCAGGCCCTCGCGATAGCTCGGCAGCACCACCAGATCGACCGTGGCCAGCAGTGCCGGCATGTCCTCCACATGGCCGAGCCAGCGCAGCACGCCGCTCGCATCCCATTCGCGCACGGTCGCCTCCGGCACGGCGGCCGGATTGCCGGGATCGGGTTCTCCGGCCAGCAGGCACTCGATCGCACGTCCCTCCGCGCGCAGCATGCGCGCGGCTGCCGCGTACTCGGCCACGCCCTTGTCCCACAGCAGGCGGGCCGCCAGCAGCACACGAAACGGCGCGTGCGGAGCGCCTCGCATCGGGACCGGCGTGAATCGCGTGCAGTCGACGCCCGAACCCGGGATCAGCACGATGCGGCGGGCCTCGGCCAGGCGCGCCTCGCGAAACAGCTTCGCATCGTCCGGATTCTGAAGGATCACCCGTGCGCTCGCGCCGTCGAATGCCGCGCGCATCAGCCAGCGCAGCGGCGGACGCAACAGGCGCGCCTTGAGGTCGCTGCTGGTGAACACGTAGCCCATGCCCGCCACGGCGCTGATCCGCGCCGGCACGCGCGCCATCCGAGCGGCCAGCGAGCCGTAGACGGCACATTTGATCGTGAAGCCGTGGACGAGGGCGGGACGCTCGCGGCGGAACAGCGCGGCCAGATGCAGCAGCAGCCGTCCTTCGCGCAGCGGATCGAGGCTGCGGCGGCTCATCGGCACCGGCTGCCAGCGCAGGCCTTCGGCCTCCAGCCGTGCGCCGTACGGCCCCGGAGGAGACAGCAGCACGACCTCGTACCCGGCCTCGCGCAACGCCAGCGCCAGCGCACGGCGAAAGTTGTAGAGATACCAGTCGGTATTGGCGAACAGCACGATCTTCACGGCTGCTGTGCTCACGGAGCCATCCACTGGTACGGAAGCCAGTACTGCGCGTGGCTGGCGAAGTGCAGCCAGACGAACAGCACTGCGGCATAGTACGCCGCGATCGCCAGCACCAGCAGCGTCCGCGCCCGCGTGCTGCCGGTCAGTCGCGGCAGTCGCGAAAAGACGAACAATTGCAGCGGAATCAGATACAGCGCGACGCGGTCGACCGCCGTGGACGCCAGGCCGACCAGCGGCACGCACATCAGCGCGAAGGCCGCCATCCACAGCCAGAGCCGCCGCTCTTGCCGCTCCGGCGCCAGCCGGCGGCCGAACGCGATCAGCAGCAGGGCCGGGACGGCGTTCATCGCGACGCGGATCGCGCCACCCTGCGACTGATACTGCGCCTCGACGTAGTTGACCCAGAGCGCCTCGGCCCTGTCGGCGAGCAGCAGGTAGTAGGTCAGCGCGGTCGCGATCGTCACCAGGACGCCCGTCAGGATCCGGTTGCGCGTGGCGGCCAGCGCTGCGATCGGCATCAGCAGCACGGCCGACTTGTGGAACAGCGCCGCGACGGCGATCCAGACGATGAAGCTGCGCGGCTTTCCCCGGCCCAGCGCAGTCAGTCCCAGCAGCGCGAATCCGAGCGCGACCGACTGCCGCGTATAGCCCATGCCGACCACGATCAGCATGTACGGCACCGCGGCCAGCAGGGCCAGCCACGGTTGCGGCTGGCTGCGGCAGAACACGACGGTGCCCCACATCAGCACCATCGCGCACAGCAGATTGACCAGATAGATGTCGGCGCCGAGCCGGCCGACCCACCAGTTGAGCAGGTAGTAGCCGGGGTCCGAACGCATCAGGACCTCCGGCAGCGTCTGGCGTTGCGTGTCGAGGAAGTGCGGCAGATAGTTGAACCAGTCGCCGCCGACTTCGTGGCGCAGCCCCATCATGGCCGCGAACAGCACGCCGACCGCCACCCAGACCCAGTAGGCCTGCCGCGCGGGCAGGCGGCGCGGCTGCAGCACGCCCCAGACGGGCACGAGAAACATCAGCCAGTACGGCCACATCAGTGCGAGCCCGCTTGCGTTGCGAGGTCCGAGTCGCGTGCCGGGCTGGTGCCGCGCGTCAGGACGATGCGGCGGCGTGCCGCATGGGGCAAGCGATGTGGCCCGGCCGGATCGCCACGGGCGATACGGAACGGCGGCCGTGCCGTCGCCGACCGTCGCGCTGCCGGCCCGTGCCCGCGGCGCGTCGAGCGTCGATGCGCGGGGCGGCACGCTCGGACCGGGTTCGCACGCGCCTCGCTCATGCGACGGATTCCGCGCGGGCGGCACCGCGCAGCAGCTCGATCAGCCGGCCGGCCTGCACCTGCAGCGAGTAGTGGTGCTCGACCAGCGCGCGTCCGGCTTGGCCCATCCGTCGACGCAGCGACGGATCGGCGACCAGCCGGGAGATCGCTTCGCTCCACTGCGTATCGGTGTCGGCCAGCCAGCCGCGCTCGCCGTCGGCGACGAGCTCGACGTTGATGCCGACCGGTGAAGCGACGACCGGCAGCCCGCACGCCATGTACTGGATCAGCTTGTAGCCGCACTTGCCGCGCTCCCAGGGGCCGTCGGGAAGCGGCATGATGCCGATGTCGCACTGCCTCAGCTGGTCCGCTTCGGTCGATTCGTGCCACGGCACGGCGTCGAAAGGCGTGCCCTCCACTTGGTCGGGGCGTGCGCCGATCGCCACGCAGCGGATGCGCCCGGCCGCCTGAAGCGATGCCAGCGGCTCGGCCACCGCCCGCAGATAACCGGCCGTCGACGGCGACCCGATCCAGCCCACCACGACGGTCCGTCCGTCCGGCGCACGCGGGGACGGAAGCGGATAACGCGTCAGGTCGACGACGGTCGGCAGCCGTGCGACGTGACGGCAGCCGGCAGCTCGCGCGTGCGCCGCCAGGTAGTCGTTGCCGGCGGTGACCAGATCGGCGCGGCGCATCAAGCCGTCGATCTTCGAGCCGAGCACGGCTCTGACCCAGCGCGAGCGATGAGTGTCGTAGCGGTGGAACAGGGCATCGTCGTAGTCGAACACCAGGCGCGTGCCGCGGTCCAGCAGTGCGCGTTCGAGCCATCCGGGCAGCCAGGGCCAGGCTTCCTTCTCGATCCAGACCAGATCGTAGCGGCCCGCATCGCGCAGCCGCCGCCAGCGCCGCAGGTAGGCGGCCGCGACGGCGGCCGGCGCGATACGGCCGGTGTAGAGGTCCCGGACGTAGTCGTCGCCGAGCAGCGAAGAGACGTCCGTCTCGATGCCCGCTGCGCGCAGGGCGGGCACATACTGCAACGAACGCAGCCGGCTGCTCGCGCCGAGCGGACCGTAGCGGGTCAGCATCAGCAATCGCATGCCTGATGTCCTTCGACGCTGCGATACACCGCCCGATAGCGGGCGACCCCTTCGTCCAGCGAGTAATGGCGACGGGCTGCCTCGACGCAGCGCGTCCGGATCGCCGGGTCGCGCAGCAGCTCGAGCAGGGCGTCGATGCCCTCGCGCAGTGCATCCGGTTCCAGATCCGTCACGGCCACGCCAGCCTTCTCGCCGTGCAGAATGTCGGTCAGATCACCGACGCCGGCGTTGGTCAGGCACGGCACTCCGCAACCCAGGAACTCCCCGAGCTTGGTCGGCGCGGAGGCCTGCTTGGAGAACACCGGCTTGATGAAGAAGACGCCCGCGTGCATGCGGGCCATCTGCTGCGGTACCTGCGCCGGCGACGCCTCGCGCAGCTCGACAGCTGTGTCGGGAATGCCGCCTTCGCTCAGGCAGCGGCGGATGTAATCGTGCTCGTTGCGGTTGAGGATCAGCAGTCGGGCCCGCGGCAGCCGCGATCGAAGCGCCGCGAAGCTCGCGACCACCGCATCGAACCGATACCAGGTGCCGGCCGAACCGACGTAGCCGAGCACGAAGTCCGTCTCGGGCGGCGACGACGGACGGAACCGGTTCAAGTCGGCACAGGTCGGAATGACCGTGACCGCGGGCATGCGGCCGCGCAGGTAATCGAAGCGCTCCATCTGCCGGACCGCAGCCTGCGTCAGCGATACGACGTGATCGGCCGCGAGCAGGAAGCGACGTTCGAAACGCTTGCCGATGCGATAGAGCAGGCCGTCGCGCGGCCACAGGCCGCCGTCGACGCGCTCGTCGACCCAGAATCCGCGCATATCGAAGACGAAGCGCGCGCCGGTCAGCCGCTTGAGGGTCAGCGCCATCACCGCCGGCACGTAGCTGCGCGCATGGACGATGCCGATGCGCGCGCGCGGGATCAGCCACAGGCCGAACGCGATGCCGCGCGCGGCGTCCCAGGCGGTGGCGAGCACCGACAGACGCTTGTGATATCGCAGCGGACGCCAGCGGATGCCGGCAGCGCGTACGCGCGCGGCGAGCGCTTCGCGGGCGGCGCGGTCGCGCCAGTCGGCCGGCTTCTCGAAGCTCAGCAAGTGCACCTCGCGGTCGGCCGCCAGCCGTTCGAGATAGGCGAGCACCTGCGATTGTCCGAGCGGTTCGAGCAGTCCGTCGTAGGTGATGTAGAGCACCGGTGCGTTCATGCCGGCGCCTCGCGGGCCTCAGGCAGCAGCAGCCGCAGATACGCGGCGCCGATCCGCTCCGGCAGAAAATCGCGCGCCCGTGCGATCAGTGCCGCGCGATCGTGCGGGGTCTGCAGGGTGTCGAGGATCGCGGCGGCGAGCGCCTCGGGGTCGCCCATGCGCACGAGGCGTCCGTGACGTCCGCCGGCGAGGATTTCGCGCGGTCCGGACGGGCAATCGGTGCTGACGACCGGCACCCCCTGAGCGAGCGCTTCGACGATCACGTTGCCGAAGCCCTCATGGCGCGAGGACAGCACGAAGACATCGGCCTGCCGGTACCAGCCGGTGGGATCGGCGCTGAAACCGGCCAGCGACACCCGGCCGCTCAATCCGCAGTCCCGGACGTGGCGTTCGAGCTGGCCACGCAGCGGGCCGTCACCGACGATGCACAGCGTGGCGTTCAGTCGTTCCGGCAGACGTGCGAAGGCGTCGATCAGCAGGATATGGTCCTTGACTGCCTTCAAGGTGCCCACGGTCAGGATCAGCGGGCCCGCGCGGCGGCGGGTCGGTACCGATGCCGTATCGCCGCGAGCCTCCTCGTCGATGCGGCCCGCCAATGGGTTGTGGATGACCTCGAAGCGGCGCACGGGCAGGCCGGACAGTCTCGACAGGTCGGCCGCGACGCCCGCGGAGACGGCGATCCGCGCCGCCGCCAGCCGATAGCTCAGCGCGGTACTCATGCGCAGCGCGAGACGATGCAGCCGGCCGCGATCCTTGTAGGCTTCCGACAGCAGGGTGTGGTCGCTGACCACGACGCGCACGGCCGGGACCAACGAACGCGCCGCGATGACGGCCGCCACGGTCAGCGGCCACATCGCGGCCAGCAGTGCGTCCGGCCGTGTCCGGCGCAGGTAGCGGCGGAGCGGTACGAGTGCGCCGCGGATCCGCGGCGCGCCGAGCACCACCAGGCGTGCGCGTTCGGGGAGCGCGTCGCGCAGCGCGCCTTCGTCGCGCATCACCACGAAATCGACGTCGCAGCCGCGCGCCAGCCACACCTGCGCCAGCGTAATGCTCATCCGCTCGGCACCGCCCGGGCGTAGATCGGGCAGCAACACGGCGATGCGGGACCGCGCCGCGGGTTCGCTCATGTGCGCGGCCTGCTGGCCAGGCGGTTGTTGCCGTCGATCGCGCGGATCGAAAAGCCGAGTCCGATCAGCAGCGCATCGACCGGTTCGAGGCCCGCTGCGGCGTTTCCCCAGGCTTCGTAGATCAGATGATCGAGCCGACTCAGCAATGCGGAAGCGCCTTGCAGGGCGCCGAGTTCGGCACCCTCCAGGTCCATCTTCATCAAACGCACCGGTCCGGTGTGCGGCACGCTCTCGTCGAGCGTGACGGTCGACACCGTCACGCGTGCGGCAGGCCCGTCCGCCGCGGCGGCGTCGACGAGCCGCGCCTTGCCGTACTTGCCCGCTTCCACCTGTGCGGTCACGGCGAGTCCTCCGGTACGGTCGAGTGCTTTCCGGACCAGCGTGACGTTGTCGAGCCGATTGAGGCGGATGTGGCGTTCGAGCCGCGCGGCGGTGTCGGGCATCATCTCCACGGCCACCACGCGACCGCCGGCGCCGACGCGCTGCGATGCCAGGACCGTGTAGACGCCGATGTTCGCGCCGGCGTCGACGAAGGTGTCGCCGGCGCGCAGCAGAGCGGCGATGGCCTCGAAGACGCCCTGCTCGCGCCATGGCAGCACGTGCCACAGATCGTCCGAATGCGCTCGCAGCATGAAACGGCCCACGCCCGGCACATGCACCCGGGCGTCCGCGAGGAGGACAGGATCCTGCCACTGCAGCGGCGTGCGCAGCGACAGGACGATCGACGCGAACGCCGATCGGATCAGGGTCCAGCGGTCGCTCCAGCCGTCGCCGCGCACCTGCCACAGGATGATCGGCCAGCGGCCCACCCGCTGCGTATAGTGCAGGCATGCGCGCAGGCCGCGCCGCAGCGCGCGCGGCAGAAGGGCCTTGAGGCGTGGCCGCAGACGGTCACGCCACATCGCGGTGCCTGCCGTGGAGAAGCGCGACGACGCGCGTGTCCTGGCCGAGCTGCGTGCGCGCGGCGTGCCAGAGCAGGACGTTCCATGCGGTCGATGCCAGTACGCTGGCGACCGCCGCTCCGATGGCGCCGCCGGTCCAGATCGCCGGCGGCAGGAGCGCGGCGAGCAGTACCAGCGCGATCGAGGATGCCCGCGTCACCCGATGTTGATGTCCGGTCATGTTGAGCAGCGTGGCGTTGGCGCCGAAGAACGCGCTGACCGCGACGCCGGCGCCGAGGATCGCCAGCGGCGCGGCGCTGGCGACATAAGCCGGACCGAACAGCAGGCCGATCAGGGACTCGCCGGCTGCCAGGAACGGCAACCAGAGCAGGACGACGCCGATCAGCATGCCGCCGGCGATGCCGCCGAGGAGGCGCTGCAGCCGATGCGTATCGCCGAGCGCATGCAGACGCGACAGCGTCGGCGCCGCCGCGATATTGAACAGCGTGACCGGCACGGCCAGCAGCAAGGCGGTCGAACTGGCCACGCGGTAGACGCCGACGGTCGCCGCCGGTGCCATCAAGCCGAGTACGAGGATCGTCAGGTGTGCCTGCAGCACGCGCATGCCCTCGGTCAGCGCCATCGGCACGGCGCTCGTCCACCAGGCGCCCGCATCGACGCGGCTGCGTACCTGCAAGACCTCGTCCGGCAGGCGGCGCAGCGTCATCAGCAGTCCGGCGGTCAGAGCGATGCCGGCCGCGGCCGAGCCCAGCGCCATCGCGACCGGTGCCGTCAGCGGGCCGGAAAGCGCCGACGCGAAGAACAGCAGCGCGCAGAACGCGGCGGGCCTCAGCACGACTTCCGATATCTGGCCCCGGACGACGTGGTGCAGGCCGCGCAGCGTCGCGCCGGCGAGGTTGCCGAGCGCAGTCAGCGGGACCAGGGCCAGGCCTGCCAGCAACGCCGCGTTCGTGCCCGGCATCAGATCGCGGCCGTAGCCGGACGTCCAGGCGACGATGGCCGTTGCGATCAGCAGCGACGTCCACAGCACGGTACGGACCGACCAGCCGACGACGCCGCGCAGGCGGGCCCAGTCCGCTTTCGCCTGCGCCGAGGCGACTTCGCGCGTCAGCAGCTGCGGCAGGCCCAGTTCGGTCGGCACGGTCAACAGTGCGATGATCGACATCGCCATGCCGTAGATGCCGTAGCCGGTGGTGCCCAGGCCGCGAGCCAGCTGTACGCCGACCAGAAATCCCAATGCCATGCCGCCCAGGCGCAGGCCGGCGCTGCCGGCCACCGCGCGCGCGAGCGCCAGCCCGCTACCCGGACGGGCGTCGCCACCCAACAGCGCACGGATCGTCATGCCGGGATGGCACGGCGCTGCGATCCGCCGGACCCGGCCGCCGCCTCGACGGCGGCCATGCCGGCCAAGGCGGCCGCGACCGTCAGCAGCGCGGGCGTACGCAGCGGGTAGTCGACCGTGGAATGCGCCAGGATCGCCAGCAGCGCGATCAGGGCAGCGACGCCGTCGGCGCGCTCCGACGCGTGTCGGTGCGCCAGGCCGCGTGCGGTGAGCGCGAGCGCGACGCCCGCGAGCGCCATCGCCACGACCGCCGCCACGCCGGCTTCCAGCCACCACTGCAGGTATTCGTTGTGGGCATGGTTGACGTAGTCGCGCATCAGCAGTTGCCGCGGCGCTTCCTGCTCGAACACGCGCACGAAGCTGCCGATCCCGCTGCCGGTCGGCGCGAAGCGCGCGGCCACTTCGAGCGTCGCCGCGCGCAGCGGGCCGCGCAGGTCGCCGATCGCATCCAGGCCCATCCAGCGCAGCGCGACCGCGCCGCCGACCAGAACGGCGGCGGCGATGCCGGCAGCGGTTGCGCTCGCATGCCAGCTGCGGCCGGCCGGCCGCAGACAGACCGCCGTCGCGGCCAGGGATAGCACCAGCAGGATCACGCCGGCGCGCGAGCCGGTCAGCGGTACGGCAGACGCCGTCAGCAGCAAGGCCAGCGCCGGAACGTAGGCGCGCGCGTAGCGACGACGGCCGCTCGCGACGTGCGGATTCAACGCCGCCGCGAGACGGCCCGCGGCGAGCGTGGCGCCGATCACCAGCAGCGTGGCCTGATGATTGGGATTCGCGAAGAAGCCGCCGAGCGCCGGTCGCCACTGCGGAAACGGGTTGAGCGCGTGGTCGGACGGAACCCCGAGCTGGACGATGCCCAGCAGCAGGCTGAGCAATGCGAGCGCGATCAGCAGCCACGCTACGCGTGCCCGCAGACCCTGTGGCGCCGCGAGACAGAGCAGAAAGATCGCCAGGGCCGGCAGCAGCGCGCATGCCGCTGCCAGCGTGTTCCACGGCGACAGCGAGATGCGCCGGATCGACGCCGCCACGCCCATTCGTTCCAGGTCGGCTTCCAGTGCGGCACGTCCCGCGACTTCACCGGCCAGACTGCCCGGTAACGGCATCCATTGCAGCAACGGCAGTGCGATCAGCAGCAGTGCCAATGCGATCCAGACCCGTGTCGAAGCGGCCGGCCACGGCTGGCCGAGCAGCCGATGGACGGCCCAGCCGATCAGCGGCAAGGCGAGCAATGGCGCCAGCGGCGGGCCGGCGTCGGCCGGATGCGAGCTACCACCGGTCGCCAGCGCTACCGTCAGCAGCGCGCCGATCGCGCACAACATCAACGCCGCCTCGCGGCGCCCGGCGAGCGTCGAGCCGATCACGGGCGAGGCGATCGCAGACACCGGAGCGCGCCGCCGGGGACGGTGTTCGTTCCGGTGTCGGCGTGTCGGGGCGTCGGAATCGGTCGCTCAGCGGCTGATCGGCTGCGCGTCGTCGTCATGCGCATCGGCGACGACCGCGATCACGCCCGCGACCGCAACGCCGGTGATCAGCGCGCCCGTCCGCAAGCCGATGCTGCCACCGGACGCGGCAGCGGTGCCGGCCACGCAGGTCGGCGCCACCGCATAGACGCCCGGCGCGGTCAGCTCGCGGCTGCAGCCGTCGCCGTAGAGCAGACGTACCGAGCCCTGATCGGACAGCATCACGCGATCGCCGGCATTCAGCCGCGTACCGGTGGCGGCCGGGGCGAACGGTCCGCCCTGACTGGTCATGACGGCACCCGATTCGACCTGCAGCGTGACCTGGGTTTCCTGGCCGGTGGCGATGGTCGACGAGAACATCGCGGCGACTGCCAGCAAAATGCACTTGGAATCCATGAGCCGACCTCGCTGTGCGGCGTTGCGCGGGAGCGCGCCAGCCGCTCGGCGCAGAGCGCCGGCGCGGATGGCCGCCAGTCGAAACTAGTCCAGTCCCCCCGCGATAGCAAGCGACGCACAGCGGGATTGTGAAGCCGTCATCAGTACGGTCCGGCATCGTTCAGGGGCCGACTCGATCGATGCGGAGGTCGCGCAGCTCCAGCTCGCCGCGTATCCGCTGCGCGACACCGGGTGTGGCCGAATTGATCAATCGCAGCCACTGGCCGTCGCAGTCGTCGGGCGGTATCTCGAAAGCCGCCGCGATGGCCTCCCAGCGCGGTCCCGCCGCGATGCGCACGGTCGCCACGCGCCGTCCGTCGCCGGCACAGCTGATCGACCACTCCAGTCCAGGCTCGGCACGCAGGTCGGATGCGCGCGCGACCAAGCCGAGCCGGTAGCGGCCCGGCGCCAGCAGCAGCGGTTGTTCGAGCCCGGCGCGTCCCACCGGCGACCCCAGAAACCGCAGCCGCGCGAAGCTGCCGTCGCTGTCGGCCACGCGCTCGAATACCACGCCGTCGACGCGGCGCACGCGCCAGTCGAACCCGGCATTGGACGGCGGCACGGCGAAAGCGCCGTTGTAGAGCAGCGGCAGCGCCTGCGGCGGCCCCGGCAGCGCGCCGGCCCACCGGGCGAATGCCTCGCCCCAGCGCCCCTGTCGGATCAGCGCGTCGAGCCAAGGTCCGCGTTCGGAAGCGCTGAGATCGGCGTTGCGCTGCAGGGCGGCAAACAGCGGGTCCGCGGTGGCAACGTCCATCGCCGAGGCGACGCGCAGCAGGTCCGCGCGCCAGCGCGGCCGCTCGCCCAGGCGAACGGCGAGCGCGTCGGCGAAGGCCGGATCGGCTGCCAGTTTCGCGACCGATTCCAGCAGGCGCGCGCGGTCGCGCGAAGGCAGCGTCAGCAAGGCGTCGATATGCTCGAGCGCAGCCGGGAAGTCTCCTGCCTGGAGTTCGTGCGCGACCAGCCAGCCGCGGATCGACACATCGCGCGGTGCCCGTCGCGCGGCGATCCGGTAGCGTTCGAGCTGCCGCGCGTCGCCGCCTGCGTCGCCGAGCGCCCGGGCCAGCACCGCAAAGGCGGTCCCGTTGGCGGGCTCGCGGGCAAGCAACTGCTGCGCTGTTCGTGCGGCAGCGCCGGCATCGCCGCGCTGCAGTTCGGCGCGTGCCAGTGCGAGCAGCGCACCGGGATGGTCGCTGCGCATACGCGCCGCCCCGGCCGGATCGGTCGCCACGAGCGCGTCGGCCCGCCACGCCGTCACGATGTGGACCGCCGCCGCCGCGAGCAGGGCCAGCGCCAGCGTCATCGTGGCTGCGCGTGCGAAGGCTCTGGTCACGGTTCCATCTGCAACGCCGAGATCAGCCACTGGTGTTCCCGCCAGACCAGCGCGATGCGGATGTGGCCCGTCTCAAGCGTTCCCGTGTCCGCGGCGATGCGATAGCCGCCACGCAGAACGGCCTGGTCCGGGATCACGGTCCAGTGCGGCGCTTCCAGTTCGAAGCGCGCCGGTGAGCCGGTGAGGCGGCCTTGCAGCGCCGAACGGATGCGTATCACTTCGTCGACCACGTCGGGCGCGTTCCATATCGGTGGGGGCGGCGTGTCGGATTCGAGCAGGTAGCGCATCGCGCGTTGCACGCGACTACTTGCCTGGGCGGCGTCTGGTGTCTCGGCGCGCGTGGGCGCAGCCGCTCGCTCAGCGGTGACGGACGCAGCCGGCGGGACCGATGGAGGCGTGGCTGCGACGGCGGTCGAGCGCGCGCGTCCGGGCTCGGGCGGCGGCGCGGCCGGCCGCGATGGCGCTGCATCGGGCGGTACCGGCCGTACGCCGATCCGCAGCGCCGCGGAAGACGGCCCGTCGGGCGCGCCGGCCAGGGCGGTCGGCTCGACCGGCACCGCCGCGCGAGCGGGCACTTCGATCACGGCGGCTGCGGGAGCCGGCGCATCCGGATTCGGCACGAGCGAGATCGTGCCGGACGGCGCTGCGAATGCGACGTCGGTCAGGCGGGGGTGTGCCGATGATGCCGATCCAGGATCGGATTCACTCGGCACCGTGCGACGCGTATCGATCCAGATCAGTGCCGCGCACAGCACGATCGCACCTCCCGCCAGCATCCGCAGGCCGGTGCCGCCGAGCGGCCGCGTACGCCACAGGATTGCGGACTCCTCCGGTGGCAGCGCGGTGCGCTGTCGGAGAATCGCCGGATGGGGCACAGGACCGCCCCGCCTCGGCCACACGCCCGGGACCGCACGATCGACCTCGGTCGGCCGCGCGCCGCCGGCAAGCTCCGGCGAGGACGAACTGCGGCGCTCGAGCTGGGCATCGTAGGTGGCCCGGGCCTGATCGGTGCGCAGCCGCGCGAACGCGACGTTGAGCGTGCTCGAGAACACCGCGGCGCCGACCGCGGCCCGGTCGGGATGCAGCCAGCTCGCCAGCAGCCGGTAGTGGCGCCGTATCAGCGCCGGTTCGGCGTCGCGTGGCACGCCGAGGATGCGGTAGGCGTCCGAATCGTCCGCGAACAGGATCTGCTCGACGAAGAAGCGCGCCGCCGCGCGCAGTTCGCGGGCTTCCGTGCTGTGCGCGGCCCCGTCCGCGCTTGCAGCCACCGCGAGCAGATCGCCGAGGCCGTCCGGCAGGGGCCGCGCCCTCACGGTCGCGCGCAGGCCGGGTGCGCGCAGCAGCGCGAGCGCCACGGCCAGCGCGTCGCCTGCCGGCTTCATTCCCGGCTCAGGCGCGGCGAGGCGCCGTAGGTGTACGCGTACTCGTACTCGTAGCCGGCGCTGTGGGCGTCATAGTAGGTCAGCAGGCTGCCGACGACGTGCGTGCGCGCCGCGAGCAGCCGCTTGAGCGCGGTACGCGCCGCCTTGACGCGCGTCTGGCCGGATCGGGTCACCAGCAGCGTGCCGTCGACGATGTGCGAGAGGATCGGGGCGTCGGCGATGCCGAGCACCGGCGGGCCGTCGATGATCACCTGATCGAACGTCTTGGCGGCGATCGTCAGCATCGATATCAGCCGGCTGCTCGACAGCAGCTCGGCCGGGTTCGGCGGCAGCGGCCCCGACAGGATCACCTTGAGCCGTTCGTCGTCGGTGCGGACGACCGACTGGCTCAACGTCGCGGTACCGGCCAGCAGGCTGCTGAGGCCGGCTTCGCTCCGTGTGCCGAGCAGATGATGCAGCGACGGATTGCGCATGTCCGCCTCGATCAGCAGCACGCGCTTGCCGAGCTGCGCGAAGTTGCGTGCCAGGATCAGCGCGGACGTCGACTTGCCCTCGGCGATGCTGGCGCTGGTCACCAGCAGCACCTTGGGCGCACCGTTCTCGGTCGAGAACTGCAGGGCGGTCCGCGCCGAGCGATAGCTTTCCGAGAACGCCGAGCGCGGATCGGCCAGTGCGCTCTTGACCGACTCGCGGCGCAGCCGCGGGATGACGCCGAGTACGGCCAGGTGCAGGTGCTGTTCCAGGTCTTCGGGCGTCTTGATCGTGTCGTCGAGGAACTCGGCCACGGTCGCCGCAGCGACACCGCACAGCAGACCCAGCAGCAGGCCCACGCCGAGGTTGAAGGCGAGGTTGGGGCGGTAGCGGACCGTGGGGACGTGCGCGCGGTCGACGATCGAGATGTTGTTGCTACCGATGCCACCGGCGACGCCGATTTCCTTGTAGCGCTGCAGCAGGCCGTCGTAGAGCTGGCGGTTGGTGTCGACCTCGCGCCGCAGGATGTTGTAGTCGATCGAGCGATTGTCGACGTCCAGCGCCCTGGTCCGCAGCGCGTCGAGCTGAGCGACCATCATGCTCTCGCGCGCCTGGGCGGCGTCGTATTCGGCCTTGAGCGAGGCGCGGATGCTGGCCCGTTCGGCCTCGATCTGGCGGTCGAGCTCGCTCATCTGGCTCTTGAGCTGCAGCATCGACGGATAGTCCGGCTTGAACACCTGCAGTTGTTGCTGGTACTGCGCCTGCAGCTGCGCGCGCTGCTGTTGCAGCGTATTGAGGATCGAGTTGGCGATCGCGCCGGCCGGCAGGGCGCCGCCGCCCTGAACCTGATTCCAGGCGGACTGCGCATGGATGCGCTGGTCCTGGGCAGCCGCCAGGGCCGCATTGAGCGCGCCGAGATTCTGGCCTTCGAGCGATTGCCCGGACTCGCCGGTCACGACGATGTTTTCCTTGAGTGCGAACGCGACCAGCGCGCGTTCCGATTCCTCGAGCCGCGCCTTGGACAGCTTGAGCTGCTCCTCGAGATAGCGCGTGGCGTACGAAGACGCGTCGAAGCGGCGTTCGATCGCCGAGGCGATGAAGCCTTCGGCGACCGCATTGGCCGCCCGTGCCGAGAACGCCGGCGAGACGCTGTCGAAATGCACGCGTACCAGACGCGAATTGCGGATCGGTTCGACCGTCAGGCCGCGGCGTATCAGGTCGACGGCGGCGGCCTGCGTGGCGGCGGTGTCGGCCGGCTCGGAGGTATCGGTCGGGTCGGGAGCGTCGGTCTCGGTGCGCGGCTGCAGCACGGCCGTCAGGCGGCGCCACCCGCCGGCCGCCCGCAGACGTTCGACCTGCGCGCCGTCCAGGCGCAGGTGATCGGCCACGCGTTCGGCCAGCGCGCGGCTCTTGAGCAGCTCGTACTGGGTCTGCAGGAAGTCCGGAGTCGACGCGCCTTCGAGGTTGTTGACGCCCTCCACCTTCATCGCCTGGACCGAATCGCGGTCGATCTGGAGGCTCGCCGTGGCTCGGTATCGGGGCGAGGTCAACAGCGTGATCAGCAAGGCCAGCGCGACGACGCCCGCGAGTACGCTGAGCACCAGCCAGCGCCGCTTGACCAGCAAGGCCCAGTAGGCGCGCAGGTCGATCGTCGACTCGTCGCCGCCGTCTCTGTCCGATACGGACGGCGTCAGCGCGGTGGGGCCGCGCGCCGCGATCGGTCCGGACCACGCGCGTATCGCGGGTCGGCCGTCGCCTGCATCGTTGGATTGGGTCGGCAGCTTGTCGTCGGACATCGATCATCCTGGAATTGCGCGACCGGCAGATTGCCCAGAACCGCCCGGGCCGTCCATTGTCGCGCTGCGCGATCGCGCACGGCCGCTGCTGTCGTCGCCGACCGCGTCGTCGGCCGGTTGCGATTCGCCGCAGACGCCCGCGGGCATCAGCGGCGGCGTTCGCTCAAATGGCCAGGAAGAGCGCGAACGCAGGCACGCTCCTCAGGAATTCGCGCAGGGCCGAACGGCTGCCGGACCGTTCGACCACGATGATGTCGTCTCCATAGATCGATGGATCGGGAGCGGCGCCGCGGCGCACCGCGGCGATATCGAAGGCGGCGGCCTTGCGCTGGCCGTCGATCTGCCGGAATACGACGATGCCCTGTGGGTCGGCCAGATCGTGCAGGCCCTGCGCCATCGCGATCGCCTGCAGCAGCGTCGTCCTGCCGGTCAGCGAGTAGATGCCCGGCTTGTTGACCGCGCCTTCCAGCGTGACGCGCTGACTGGTGAATTCCTTGACGAAGATGCTCACTTGCGGATTTTGCAGATAGCCGGCCGCGTAACGACTCGCCAGCTCCTTCTCGAGCTCGGGAATGGTCTTGCCGCCGGCGGCGACGCTGCCCAGCAGCGGCAGCGATATCTGCCCGTTGGAATTGACGCGCACGGTCCGATCGAGGTCGTCGACGCCGAACACGCTGATCTCGAGCAGGTCCTGCGCGCCAATGCGGTAGTCGGTCTCGCCTTCATAGGCGCCCGAAGACGTCGTCGAATCCGGCGGCGGCAGCACCGCCTGGGCGGGGCGGCTCGGGCTGGGCGACGCACACCCGGCCAGTGCGAGCACGAGCGGTATCGCGAACGTCAGCAGCCAACTGCGCCAACGGATCCGATCGGTGCTCATGACCACGTTTCCGTGCGCGGCGCGCCGACGCGCTGCAGCCGTCGCCGGAAGCGCCCGAGCGCGCGCGAGCCGGTCGCGGCTGACGGCGGCAGCGCATCGGGCGGGACGTCGTCGACGATCCCGCGCGGCCGCGTCCGCACCAGATGCTCGGCCTCTTCCACGCCGACCAGGGCGGCGGCCGCATCGCGTGCCTCGGCGAGCAGCGGTGGGCGGTGCTTCGTGTCGTGTGCATCGGTCGCCAGCAGATGGGCGTGTCCCTCGCCGACGAAGCGCTCGGCCCAGTAGCGCGCACGTTGCCCGAACCGGCCCGTCAACGCGCCGGCCGTGACCTGCAGCCAGACGCCACGGCCGGCGGCGTTCACGAAGGTCGCATAGTGGTTCTCGACCCAGCTCAGCCGCTCCGGATGGGTGAGGACCGGCACGATGCCGGCCGACAGCAGCGCGTTCAGCGTTTCCTCGAAGCGGGGCGGGGCGACGTGATGCGGCGGTTCGAGCAGCAGGTAGCGCGAACCGGCCAGCGTCGCCACGCTTCCATCCCGAACCAGCCCGGTCAGTCCGGGCCGCAGGTGCACGTCGGCCCCGGCGAGTAGCGTGAGTTGGATACCCTCCTCGGACAGCGCCGACTGCAGCCTGGCGACCGCCGCCCGGATCTGCTCCGGACGGTTGTCGTACATGCCCGGATAGTCGTGGGGCGTGCACGCCACCACGCGGATGCCGTCGGCGCTGGCGATCCTCGCCATCGCGATCGACGCGTCCAGACCGGTCGCGCCGTCGTCGATGCCGGGCAGGAGGTGGCAGTGCAGATCGATCATTCGAGAGTGCCTGTGGGAGGGGCGGCGGTCCGCGCGACCGCGTCCGTTCGTGTGCACGTCGCTATCGCCGCGCCGGGACCATGAGACATGGCAAACGATGCTGCGGACTGCGAACCAGATCACGATCCGGTCAGGGCGGCGCGGCGGAGATGGGAGGCGGCCTCAGACCCCGTTCAATCGGCTTGCCTGCTCGCGCAGGCCGTCCAGCGTCGTCGTGAAATCGGCCAGGCGCTGGCGCTCCTGTTCGACGACGGCGGCCGGCGCATTGGCGACGAAGGTATCGTTGCCGAGCTTGCCGTTGCACTTGGCGATTTCACCCTCGACGCGCTTGATCTCGCGCGCCAGGCGCGCGCGCTCGGCGGTCAGGTCGATCAGGCCGGCCAGCGGGATCAGCACGCGCAGCTCGCCGACGATCGCGGCCGCGGCGGCCGGTTCGTCCTCGCCGACGTCGAGCCAGCGCTGCGATTCGGTCCGCGCGAGGAACGCGATCTGCGCGGCGAAGCGCTCGGTCCGCGTGCGGTCGCTCACACCGCCGCCGGCGAACAACAGCGGGATCTGCCTGCCCGGCGCGATGTTCATCTCGCTGCGGATGCGGCGCAGGCCGCCGAGCACGGCGCGCAGCCATTCGGTGTCGGCGATCGCCGATGCGTCGAGGCCGGCCTCGAACTCCGCAGCGGTCGGATACGGCCGATCGCAGACGCTGGCCGCCTCGACGCCGACCAGCGGCGCGACCGAGTGCCAGATCTCCTCGGTGATGAACGGCGTGATCGGATGCAGCGCGCGCAGGATCGCCTCGAGCACGCGCAGCAGCGTCGTGCGCGTCGACGCGGCCGCAGCCTCGTCGCCGCCGTTGAGCGCCGGCTTGGTCAGCTCGAGGAACCAGTCGCAGTAGTCGTTCCAGACGAACTCGTAGAGCGCCTGGGCGACCAGGTCGAAGCGGTAGACCGCGAACTGCCGCTGCACCTCCTCGAGCGTCGCGGACAGGCGCGACAGGATCCAGTGCTCGGCCGGCGTCGCCGGCGCTGCCGCCGTGGCCGCACGCGGACCTTCGACGTTCATCAGCACGAAGCGCGCCGCGTTCCAGAGCTTGTTGCAGAAGTTCTTGTAGCCCTCGGCACGCTTGAGGTCGAAATTGATCGTGCGGCCGTAGGTGGCGAGCGCGGCGAATGTGAAGCGGACCGCATCGGCGCCGACCGCGGTGATGCCGTCCGGATAGTCCTTGCGGATCCGCTTGGCGACCTTCTCGCGCACCTGCGGGATCAGCAGCGAGGCGGTCGATTTGGCGACCAGCGACTCGAGGTCGATGCCGTCGATCAGGTCCAGCGGGTCGATCGTGTTGCCCTTGGACTTGGACATCTTCTGGCCTTCGGCGTCGCGCACGATGGCATTGATGTAGACCTCGCGGAACGGGACCTTGCCGGTGAAGTACTGGGTCGCCATGACCATGCGCGCGACCCAGAAGAAGATGATGTCGAAACCGGTGACCAGCACCGCGCTCGGCAGGAAGGCCTGGTCGCGCGACCAGTCGGCGACGACGCGGCCGTTCTCCACGATCGGCGTCTGCGAGGGCCAGCCCATCGTCGAGAACGGCCACAGCGCCGAGGAGAACCAGGTGTCGAGCACGTCGGCATCCTGGGTCAGCTTGCCGACCGGCGTGACCGTGCCGTGCCGGACCGCGTCGGCCTCGTCCTCGCCGACGAAGACGTTGCCGGCCTCGTCGTACCAGGCCGGAATCTGGTGGCCCCACCACAGCTGGCGGCTGACGCACCAGTCCTGGATGTTCTCGAGCCACTGGTTGTACGTGCTCGACCAGTTGTCGGGCACGAAGCGGATCGCGCCGCTGCGCACGGCTTCGAGCGCCGGCTCGGTGATCGCGACGCGACCGCCCGGGCCGGGTTTGCCGTCGATGCGCGTCTCGCTGGTCAGATCGAGGAACCACTGATCGGTCAGCATCGGCTCGATGACCGCGTCGGTGCGCTGGCTGATCGGCACCTGCAGCTTGTGCTTCCTGGTCTCGACCAGCAGGCCCTGCGCCTCGAGGTCGGCGAGGATCTGCTTGCGCGCGGCGAAGCGGTCCAGGCCGCGATAGGCCTCGGGGATCAGTTCCAGCGTTGCAAGCGCTGAATACGCGGATTCGGCGGCTTGTCGAATCGTGTGGGAGGTCGATCCCGTCTTGGCGGTTTTACTAAGGACGCACGCCTGCTGATCCAAGATCGACAGCAAGCCGCGATCGGGCAGCTCGTCGAACAGACCGGAATCAACGTGGCGTTCCCAAAGTTTGTAGTCGTTGGTGTCATGCGCCGGCGTGATCTTGACCGCGCCGGTGCCGAACTCGCGCTCGACATAGTCGTCGGCGATCACCGGAATCTCGCGGCCGGTCAGCGGCAGACGCAGCTTTTTGCCGATCAGATGCGCGTAGCGCTCGTCGTCCGGATGCACCGCGACGGCGACGTCGCCGAGCATCGTCTCGGGTCGCGTCGTCGCGACGACGATGCCCTCGCCGCCGTCGGCGGCCGGATAGCGGATCGACCACAGCGAGCCCTCGCGCTCCTCGCTGTTGACCTCTAGGTCCGACACCGCGGTCTGCAGCACCGGATCCCAGTTGACGAGGCGGCGGCCGCGGTAGAGCAGGCCGTCGCGGTACCACTGCACGAACACGCGGCGCACCGCGGCCGACAGGCCCTCGTCCATCGTGAAGCGCTCGCGCGACCAGTCCACCGACGCGCCGAGCCGGCGCATCTGATGCGTGATCGTCGAGCCGGACTGTTCCTTCCACTGCCAGACGCGCTCGATGAACGCGGCGCGGCCGAGGTCGTGACGCGACTGGCCGGCGGCGGCGAGCTGGTTCTCGACGATCTTCTGCGTCGCGATGCCGGCGTGGTCGGTGCCGCCCTGCCACAGCGTGCGACGGCCGCGCATGCGGTGGTAGCGGATCAGCGCGTCCATGATCGTCTGCTGGAACGCATGCCCCATGTGCAGCGTGCCGGTGACGTTCGGCGGCGGCAGCAGGATGCAGTACGGATCGCCGTCGCCGCTCGGCGCGAACCGGCCCTGGGCTTCCCACTGCGCATACCACTTCGGCTCGATCTGGCCGGGTTCGAAGCTTTTTTCCATGGTGGTCACATGTCGTTCTTTTTGAGATCCAGCCCGCGCCGCTTGTATTCGCTCCAGCGTTGCCGCGAGCCGTCGCGCTCGGCCGGGTCGGCCGCGACGACCTCGAGCACGCGCTCGAAGCGTCCGGTCGCGCAGGCATCGCGCAGGTTGATCAGCAGCGGCCGCTCGGCCGCGTCGACGCCGGGCGGCACGATCAGTACCGGCGTGACCGCATCGTCGTCGTCGCCGGCGATCTGATGCGGGATGAAGGCCGATTCGTCGAACTCCCACAGCTTGGCGTCGAGTTCCTCGGCCTGGTCGAGCGAGCGCACCAGGATCGCGGTCGGCTGGCCGCTCGCGAACGCACGGCGCGCCAGCTCGCAGACCAGCAGCAGCGGATCCTCGCGGAAGCGCGGCTTGTCGATCAGGTAGAAGTCGGCGCGGGCCATGCTGCGGTGCTCAGATCGCCGGCGCGGACGACGTGCCCGGCCCGGCACCGAACATCAGCGCCAGCGTCATGCCGACCACCGCCGAGAAGAACGTGCCGGCGATCACGCCGAGAAAGGCCAGCAGCGCGCCGGCGCGCTGGCCCGGTTGCCGCGTCATGTAGAGGTAGTAGGCGACGAACACCGTCGTCAGCAGCACCACGCCGAGGTTGAGCCACCACGGGCGGCGAATCTCGAGCTGGCGCGAGTCGAGGTTGAGCCACCAGAAGCACAGCACGACGGTCGCGATCTGGTACGCGAAGTTCAGCGGACTCACGCGCAGATCGGCGGCGATCGCCTGCGCGGCCGACGGATCGGCCAGCTGCGGGTAGCCGATGAAGATCGCTGCGCCGAACACCAGGCTGATCCCGAACAGCGTCGAGATCACCCGTGCCTTGCGCTTCTGCAGCGGGTCGATGGGCGCCGTGGCGTTCACGCGCAGCGGTCGAGCAGGTACTGCACGAGCAGCGGCACCGGGCGGCCGGTCGCCAGACCCTTGCGGCCCTCGTCCCAGGCGGTGCCGGCGACGTCCAGATGCGCCCAGCGGAAGCCGTTCGTGAAGCGCGCGAGGAAGCAGCCGGCGGTGATCGCGCCGGCGTACTTGCCGCCGATGTTGGCGACGTCGGCGAAGCCCGAGTCGAGCTGACCCTGGTAGTCGTCCCACAGCGGCAGGCGCCAGGCGCGATCGTGCGTGGCCTGGCCGGCCGCGAGCAGCTGCTCGGCGAGCTCGTCGTCCTTGGTCATCAGGCCCGAGGCGTGCTTGCCGAGCGCGACCACGCAGGCGCCGGTCAGCGTCGCCGCGTCGATCGTGACCTGCGGATCGAAGCGTTGCGCATAGGTCAGCGCGTCGCACAGGATCAGGCGGCCTTCGGCGTCGGTGTTGAGCACCTCGATCGTCAGGCCGGACATGCTGGTCAGGATGTCGCCGGGCCGGTAGGCGGCGCCGTCGGGCATGTTCTCGACCGCCGGCACGATGCAGACCAGGTTCAGCGGCAGCTTCAGCTCGACCGCCGCGACGAACGCGCCGAGCACGCCGGCCGCGCCGCACATGTCGAACTTCATCTCCTCCATGCCGGCGCCGGGCTTGATCGAGATGCCGCCGGTGTCGAACGTGATGCCCTTGCCGACGAACGCGTACGGCTTGTCGCCGGCGCCGCCGCCGCGCCACTGCAGCACGATCAGCTTGGGCGGATTGGCCGAGCCCTGCGCGACGCCGAGCAGCGAACCCATGCCGAGCTGGCGCATGTCGTCGCGCTCGAGCACCTCGAGGCTGACGCCGGCGCGGTTGTCGGCGATCGAGCGGGCCTGGTCGGCCAGATAGGCCGGATTGCAGATGTTCGGCGGCAGATTGCCGAGCTCGCGCGCGAAGTGGACGCCCTTGGCGATCGCGACTGCTTCGGCCAGCGCCTTCTGGCAGGCCTCGGTCTCGGCCGCCACGGCCAGCGCGAACGACTCGAACTGCGGCGTCTTCGGCTTGTCCTTGGGCTTGAACGTAGCCGTGTAGCGATACGCCTGATGGTCGGCGGCCAGCGCCAGCGTGCGCAGCTTCCAGGCGAGGTCGCGGCCCGGCACGTCGACCTCGGCCAGCGTCGAGACCGCACCGGCGATCGGCAGACCCTTGAGCGCGCGCGCCGACTCGTTGGCGGCGCGGTGGAACACGGCCGCGTCGAGCTTCTTCTGCTCGCCGAGGCCGACCAGCAGCACGCGCGGCGCGGCGACGCCGTCCAGTCCGAACAGCAGCGTCGTGCTGCCGGCCCGGCCGGTCACGTCGCCGCTCTCGATCAGCCGCTTGATCGCGCCGCCCGAGCGCTCGTCCAGCCGCGCCGCCGCGCTGGTCAGCACGCGGTCTTCGTAGAGGCCGGCGACCACGCAGGGCGTCTCGGCGGTTTCGGGGGATTGGCGGGTCAGGCTGAACTGCAGAGTCATCACGGGCACCAGGGCAACAGGATTTGAATCGCTCGCGCGGGCCGGGCAGGTACACTGCGCGACCGGATGCGGCACAGCCCGGCAGTTTAACAGGCTGCCGGCCGCACCCCCTATCCTCGCAACCGCCGGCCGCCACTCCGCTCTACCGCATGCTGCGAATCATCGACCGCTATCTGCTGCGCGAGCTGGCCCAGAGCTTCGCCGCCGTGACGGTCATCCTGCTGCTGATCACGGTCGGCAGCACGGTGGCCGACCTGCTGAACCGGATCGCGCGCGGCCGCGCGCCGGCCGATCTGCTGTTCGCGCTGATCGGCCTGCGCACGATCGACGGTCTGACCGTGCTGCTGCCGCTGGCGATCTTCCTCGGCGTGCTGATGGCCTACGGACGGCTCTGGCGCGACAGCGAGATGGCCGTGCTGGCCGCCTCGGGCCTGGACCTGCGCGGCCTGATCCGGCCGCTGCTGTGGCTGGCCGGTCCGGCGATGCTCGCGCTCGGGCTGGTCTCGTTCTGGCTGGCGCCGGCCTCGGTGCGGCTGGCCGACCGCCTGCTCGACGACGCCAACCGCTCGATGATCGTGGCCGGTCTGGAGCCGGGCAAGTTCGTCTCGCTGCCGGGCAGCGACGGCGTGATCTACGTCGGCGCGATGTCCGACGACGGCCAGCGCTTCGAGCGATTGTTCGTGACGACCGAGCGCGGCGACGAGGAGGACGGCTCGCGCCGCATCGACGTGATCACCGCGCCGACCGGCCACATGTATCACGACGCCGACGGCGAGGGCCGCTATCTGGCGCTGATGGACGGCTTCCGCGTCGAGGGCCGGATCGGCGTCGACGACTTCCGTCTGATGCGCTTCGAGCGCAACGACGTCAAGCTGCCGAGCGGCGGCGCGGCCGACGGCGGCGGCGACCGCGCCAAGCGCTCGGCGCCGACTGCGGAACTCTGGCGCAGCGACGACCTGGTCCAGCGCGCCGAGCTGCACTGGCGGCTGGCCTCGCCGCTGTCGGCGCTGGTGCTGACCCTGCTCGCCCTGCCGCTGGCGCGGTCCAATCCGCGCGAGCCGCGCTATGCGCGGCTGCTGATCGCGATCCTGTGCTACTTCATCTACGCCAACGCGATCGTGCTCGGCCGCGCCTGGATGATCGCCGGCAAGCTGGCGCCGGCGCTCGGCTACTGGTGGATCTATCTGGCCACGATCGCGATCGCGGCACTGCTGCTGTGGCGCGGCCAGCAGCTGCGCCGGCCGCGTGCGGCGCGGAGCGCGGCATGAGCGCGCGCGCGTGGCCGCGCCAGACCGACCGCCTGGTCGCGCAGGCCGTGCTCGGCGCGGTCGCGCTGACCTGGCTGGTCCTGGTCGGCATCGACGCGTTCATGTCGCTGATCGGCGAACTCGGTGACGTCGGCAAGAACGACTACGGACTCGGCAAGGCCGTCACCTACATCCTGCTGACGGTGCCGCGCCGGCTCTACGAGATGTTCGGCTACGCCGCGCTGATCGGCGGCCTGATGGGCCTCGGCGCATTGGCCGGCAGCGGCGAGCTGACCGCACTGCGCGCGGCCGGCCTGTCCAAGCTGCGCATCTGCGCGTCGGTGGCGCTGGCGCTGCTGGCGCTGACGGTGGCCGTGACCGCGATCGGCGAGACGCTGGCGCCGTGGGGCGACCAGCGCGCGCAGGCGCTGCAGCTGGCCGCCAAGTCCAACGACGTCACGCTCGCCAAGGGCGGCAGCCTGTGGGCGCGCGACGGCGACAAGGTCGTCAGCGCACGCCGCGCGCGCACGCTCGATACGCCCACCGGCACCACGCTGGAACTGTTCGGCGTGCGCGTGTTCGAGTTCGACGCCGAAGGCAGGCTCGCCACGCTGATGCTCGCCGCGCGCGCGACGCATGCCGGCGGGCGCTGGCAGCTGCACGAGGCGCGCCGCACGGCGTTCGCGGCCGATCACGCCGATACCACCGTGGCGCCGCAGATGGACTGGGATTCGCGCCTGGACGCGCGGCTGCTCTCGCTCAGCATCGTGCGCACCGACTACATGTCCACGCGCGACCTCGGCCGCACGGTGCGCACGCTCGAGCGCAACGGACAGGAGGCCTCGCGCTACCGCGAGGCGTACTGGAAGCGCGTGTTCTATCCGCTCAGCGTGCTGGTGCTGGCGTTCTGCGCGATGCCGTTCGCGTTCGGCGCGCTGCGCAGCGGCGGCCTGGCCAAGCGGTTGTTCATCGGCATGGTGCTGGCGATCGGCTTCTACTTCCTGCAGAGCGCGATCGTCAGCATGGGGACCGTCTACGGCTTCCATCCGGTGCTGGCGAACCTGCTGCCGCCGGCGATCCTGATCGCGGCGGTATCGGCCTACTTCCGGCGATTCGGCTGACGACGCGAGGTTCGGCGCTCAGGTCTTCGGCACGCCGACGATGCGCGTGCCGGCGGCCAGGTCGTGCCAGGCGCGCCGGTCGCGGTCGATCAGGCACCACAGGAAGCCGACGCCCACGAGCGCGAGCGCCGGCAGCGCGATCGCGAAGCGCAGCAGCGCGCGGCGCAGGTCGGGCGAACGGCCGTCCGCGCCGACGAGGCGGATGCGCCAGGCGCGCATGCCGATGGTCTGGCCGCCGCGCGTCCACGACAGCACGAAGTAGCCGGCGGTGACCGCCAGCAGCGCGGCCTGCAGGCTGAGGTGGTAGAGCGGCGGCTGATGCGCGACGTCGACCTCGCCGCGGAACGCCAGCAGCACCAGGCCGGCGGTCAGCATCCACAGCGCGAGCAGCGGCATCAGGTCGTAGCCGAGCGCGGCCAGGCGCCGCCACAGCGGCGCGGCGGTCGCGGACGGAGGCGGGACGGGCGGAGCGGTCATCGGGTGGGACGAGCGTGGGGTCGAGGCCGCGTCGGACGACGGGCCGGGATGCCGGCGACGGTCAGCGACGGCGTTTCTCGGATTTCAGCTCCACGCGCAGCGCGCCGCCGGGCGTGAACGCGCCGTTGAGCGCCGAGATCGCGTTGCGGGCCTCGTGGCCTTCCATTTCGATTTCCGCATAGCCTTTGCATTCGCCGCTGAAGACGTCGCGCGAGAGGCGCAGGCCGCGAACCTTGCCGTGGACGGAGAACAGATCGGTGACCTCCTTCTCGGTGGACGTGCGTGAAAGTCCGCGGATGGTGAGTGTCAGCATCGATGGTTCCTCCAGAAATAAAAACGCCGGGAGTGCGAGCCTCCCGGCGTAGGTGTCGCTTGATTGTGTCGCTTAGAGCGGCTGGACCTGGTCGGCCTGCATGCCCTTCTGACCCTGCACGGCGATGAAGCTGACGCGCTGGCCTTCCTGCAACGACTTGAAGCCGGTCCCCAGGATGGCGCGGAAGTGCACGAACAGGTCAGGACCACTCTCGGGCGTGATGAAGCCGAAGCCCTTGGCGTCGTTGAACCACTTGACGGTACCGGTCTGACGTTCAGACATCTTTATAACTCCTGCAACGGCGGTGGTGGTAACCCTGAAAACGGAACACCCGAATCAGGACTGAGTTGCAGGGAGTAGCGAAACGAAGGATGGAGCGGTTGAAATGAATCGACCGCATCAGGCCACGATTCACCGTGACCCAAGCAAACACAGTAAGAACCACTCTACCGTGTTTCTTAACGAAAAGCGAATAGCACTTGAAAAATTTTTTCGAGTGGTCGTTGCAGTGCAGCAAGGGCCGCCCGCCCGCCCGTCGAGACCCCGTCTCAAGGCTCCGACCAGGGCACCGCCGCCGCGCTGTAGTTCAGGTGGAACCACCAGCCGCGCTCGCCGTTCAGGATGTCGCGATCGTCGTGGCCGGCGCAGTTGCCGGTGCCGCCCGGCAGCAGCGACGACAGCGGCTGGCCGCCGATCAGCGGCAGATCGGCCGGCAGCAGGACCGCCTCGGCATCGACCTCGCGCACGAAGGCCGACAGCAGGCCCTCGGCCGGCACGGCCGGCGTGCCGCTGAAGCGGCCGGCGAACGTGGAGGCGCGCGCCGGGATCGCGATGCCGCCGAGGTCGAGCATCATCTCCTGCGTACTGCTGAGCAGACACGGCGCATCGACCGCGGCGACCGCCGGCGAGTACGGACGCACCGAGCCGGGTTCCGCCGCCAGGCAGGTTCCGGACGTCGCGGTCGTGTACCAGCGCGGCTGCGGCGTCAGCGCCGGATCACGCAGGCAGGTGGTCGTCGCCATCGGCGCGGTGCAGACGCCGCCGGTGACGGCGACCGGGCCGCTGCCGCCGGCCGTCAGCGGCCGGTACAGCTGCAGGAAGTTCGCGTCGAGCCAGCCGTCGCCGTCCTCGTCGGTCTGGATCCGCGCGCGGATCGTGCCGTTCAGCGAGAAACCGAGCAGCGGCGTGTCGGTGACGTCGGCGCAGCTGAAGATCGCATTGACGTAGACGTGCGGGTCGCGCAGCGCCAGATCGCTCATGCGCATCGCCGTGACCGGCTCGAATCCGTCGGCGAACACGACATCCTGCGCGGCCGCCGCGCCGGCGGCGAGGCCCCATGCCAGGCCCAGCAGCGTTCTCGTCAGCAACATCCTCTTTCCCCTCGGCCCGATCGCGGCGCAGTCTAGGGGTTCCGCGGATGCGCCGGTAGCGGGCCGGCTGCCGCGCAATGGCGTCCGCGTGTCGGGCGGCAAGCACCGATGCGCGTCCGGTGGCAGCGGACCGGGCCGGTCGGCGTCAGTCGTCCAGATGCAGCGTGCTGGCGAATCGCCGGGGTCTGCCGTCGAGCGGATCGTCGAACGCCAGTGTGCAGGCGAGCAGGCGCAGACGGGCCGGGCCGGCGGTGACGGCCCCGGCGTCGCCGTACAGGTCGTCGCCGGCGATCGGTGCGCCGAGTGCCGCCATCTGCACGCGCAGCTGATGCTTGCGGCCGGTGACCGGCTCGAGCCGGTAGCGCCAGCAGGCCGCGCCGCGCGCGACCACGTCGATCCGCGTCTCGGCATTGGGATCGCCCGGCGCCTCGCGCATGCGCGGAAACGGGTCGCCGGCGACGATGCGCGAGCGCCGGACCAGCGGGAACGCCAGATCCGGCAGCGCCGGCGCCAGCGCCTCGTACTGCTTGTGGATCGCCCGCGCCGGAAACAGCGCCTGGTAGCGCGCGCGGCTGGCCGGGTCGGCCGAGAACATCACCAGGCCCGAGGTCGCGCGGTCGATCCGGTGCAGCGGCACCAGGTCCGGATTGCCGAGGCGCCGGATCAGACGCGCCAGCAGGGTCTCGCGGACGTGGCCGCCGGCCGGCACGACCGGCAGGCCCGGCGGCTTGTCGGCGACGACCAGATGGGCGTCGGCATGGACGATCGTCTCGGTGGCCGCGACCGCGGGCTCGACTTCGACCTCCCGGAAATAGTGCACGCACAGGCCGGGCCGGTACGCCCGCGCGGTGTCGATCGGCTCGCCGCCGGCGTCGAGGACCAGGCCGCGTCGCATGCGCGCGCGCCAGCGCTCGCGGCCCACGGCCGGGAAATGCGCGCAGAGGCAGTCCAGCACGCTGGACCAGTCGCCGGGCGGCAGGCGCAGGGTGCTCGCGACCACGCCGTCGCGGATCGGGCGGCTGCGATGTGGAGCGGGCAGGTGCGGTTCGGCCATCCGGCCGCAGGGTATCCTGCGCGTCGGTCCGTGTCGCTTCAGCGGCCGCTGCGGAAGATGCGGCGGTTCGGCGCGCAGCGTGCGGCGGCCGACCATCAGCCATCGGCGTGGAGGCGGGCAATGAGTGCATGGCAACAGATCGGCGGCACGATCGCGTCGGAGTTCTCGGACCTGCCGGACCTGGCCGAGCTCACGCGCGTGTGCGTGCGGCTGACGATCGCGGCTCTGCTGGGCGGGCTGCTCGGTTTCGAGCGCGAGCAGAAGGGCAAGGCCGCCGGCGTCAAGACGCACATGCTGGTCTCGCTCGGCTCGGCGATCTTCGTGCTGATTCCGCTGCAGGCCGGCGTGCAGCCGGCCGAGCTGACGCGCGTGATCCAGGGCATCGTTTCGGGCATCGGTTTCCTCGGCGCCGGCACGATCCTCAAGGCCGACAGCGAGGAGCGCGTCAAGGGCTTGACCACGGCGGCCGGCATCTGGATGACCTCGGCGATCGGCATGACGGCCGGACTCGGCCACGAGGCCTCGGCGGTCTTGTGCACGCTGCTGGCACTGACGATCTTCGCGGTGATGCCGCGCATCATGCGGCGCTGGGAGAAGGATTGACGTGTCGACCCAGCTGTTGAATCTGCGCCACGTCACCGACGAGGAAGCCGACGAGGTCAGGGCGCTGCTCGAGCGTCATGCGATCGGCTACTACGAGACACGCCCGAGCCGCTGGGGCATCTCGGCCGGTGCGATCTGGATCGCCGATCGCGCCCGTGTGCCCGAGGCGCGGCGGCTGATGGCGGCCTACCAGGCCGAGCGCGGCGCCCGGGTGCGCGCCGAACATGCGGCCGGCGAGGCCGACACGCTGTGGCGCGTGCTGCGTGCGGCGCCGCTGCGCGTGATCGGTCTGGTCGCCGGCGCCGCGGCGATCCTCGCGCTGAGCCTGCTCTGGCCGCTGCTGCTGCGCGGGTGACCGGGCGAGCGGAGGCGATCAGGCCGGGCGGCGATCGCGCGGCAGGTGGTTGACCAGGAACTCCATCTGGTCGGCCAGGATGTTGCGATTGGACAGGATCAGATGCTCGACCCAGCTCGGCCGGTACGGCACCGCGAGCAGCGGCATGTCGGCCTGCTGTGGCGTGCGGCTGCCCTTGCGGACGTTGCAGTGCAGGCACGCGGTGACCACGTTCTCCCAGATGTCGCGCCCGCCCTTGGACAGCGGCAGCACGTGGTCGCGGGTCAGGTCGCCGCGGTGGAAATGCCTGCCGCAGTACAGGCACAGCATGCGATCGCGCGCGAACAGCGCGGTATTGGTCAGCGCCGGTGCGGGATCGAGCGCATGGCCGCGCGCATGGCCGGTGCTGGCGACGATCGGGTGCAGCGCGATGCGGCTCTGCTCGCCGTCACGGCGGTTGATGCCGCCGCGTATCGTCAGGCATGGCTCGCCGAGCGTCCAGGCGACCGCTTCTCGCACGTAGAGGCATACGGCATCCTGCCAGGAGATCCAGTCCATGATGCGGCCGGACGCATCCAGCGAGAGCACGCGCGTGCCGTGGATGTCGCCGACCGTTCGAACCGCTTCCAGCATGCACGCCTCCGTCTCGGGAAAAACCGGGAGTGAGATTGCTGGGTCGGCAGCATAGAACAAAAGTATGACGGCGGGGAAACGCGGCCGGACGGCCGCGATCGTCGCGATTCGCGGTGCCGGCCGATGCGTGCGGCCCGCCACACGCGACCTCAGATCCCGCCGGAATGGAGCTGGCGTACACGGCTTTGCAGGCCGCTGCGTGCACACGCTGCCGCGCCGGGCCCCGGCCGCGTTGCCGACGGCCGTGCGCGCCGGCGCGCCGATTGAGCGCCCGGTCGCCGTGGGGTATCCTGCGCGCCCGCTTTTTCATCCGGCCAAAGGTGGCCCGCGAGCGATCGCCGGCCGAGTGTGCGACATGTCCACGCGAACCGCCCTCCGCTGATCCGTCGCCGCGCCTGAGGCGCTGCCGTCGCCGACGGCCGTGCCTGCCGAACCTCCGGCGCTCTTTTTCGAACGCGATTCCCGACGCCCCGGCGTCGCGGCTTCGTCGAGCGGCCGGCTCGTGCCGGCGCCGCTCTCCATCCGGAACCCCGATCATGATCTCCATCACGCTTCCCGACGGCAGCCGTCGCGAGTACGAGCAGCCCGTCAGCGTGGCCGAAGTCGCCGCCTCGATCGGCGCGGGTCTGGCCAAGGCGACGGTCGCCGGGGCCGTCGACGGCCGCCTCGTCGACGCGTCCGACCGCATCGACCACGACGCCTCGCTGCGCATCATCACGCCGAAGGACCCGGAGGGCGTGGAGATCATCCGCCACTCCTGCGCGCACCTGGTCGGCCACGCCGTCAAGCAACTGTACCCGGGCGCGAAGATGGTCATCGGCCCGGTCATCGAGGACGGCTTCTACTACGACATCTGGTTCGAACGGCCGTTCACGCCGGAGGACCTGGCCGCGATCGAGCAGCGCATGCGCGAGCTGATCGACAAGGACTACGACGTCGTCAAGAAGGTGACGCCGCGGGCCGAGGTCATCGACGTGTTCAAGCAGCGCGGCGAGGACTACAAGCTGCGCCTGATCGAGGACATGCCCGACGAGAAGGCGATGGGCCTGTACTACCACGAGGAATACGTGGACATGTGCCGCGGCCCGCGAACGAGCAGCTGCAGCGCATCTACGGCACGGCCTGGGCCGACAAGAAGCAGCTCGACGCCTACATCCAGCGCATCGAGGAGGCCGAGAAGCGCGACCATCGCCGCCTCGGCAAGCAGCTGGACCTGTTCCACATGCAGGACGAGGCGCCGGGCCTGGTGTTCTGGCACGCCAACGGCTGGGCGATCTGGCAGGTCGTCGAGCAGTACATGCGCCAGGTCTACCGCGAGGCCGGCTATCAGGAGATCCGCTGCCCGCAGATCCTCGACAAGTCGCTGTGGGAGAAGACCGGCCACTGGGACAACTACCGCGACAACATGTTCGTCACGGCGTCGGAGAACCGCGACTACGCGCTCAAGCCGATGAACTGCCCCGGCCACGTGCAGGTGTACAACCACGGCCTGCACAGCTACCGCGACCTGCCGATCCGCTACGGCGAGTTCGGCTCGTGCACGCGCAACGAGCCGTCCGGCGCGCTGCACGGGCTGATGCGCGTGCGCGGTTTCGTGCAGGACGACGGCCACATCTTCTGTACCGACGAGCAGATCGAGGGCGAGGTCGTCGCGTTCCACCGCCAGGCGATGGCGGTCTACACGCATTTCGGCTTCGAGGAGATCGCGCTGAAGATTGCGCTGCGGCCCGAGTCGCGGATCGGCTCGGACGAGGTCTGGGACCGGGCCGAGGACACGCTGCGCGCCGCGCTGCGCGCCTGCGGCGTCCAATGGCAGGAGCTGCCGGGCGAGGGCGCCTTCTACGGCCCGAAGATCGAGTACCACATGAAGGACTCGATCGGCCGCGCCTGGCAGGTCGGCACGATGCAGGTCGACTTCTCGATGCCGGGCCGGCTCGGTGCCGAATACGTCGGCGAGGACTCGGCCCGCCACACGCCGGTCATGCTGCACCGGGCGATCGTCGGCTCGATGGAGCGCTTCATCGGCATCCTGATCGAGCACCATGCCGGCGCGTTCCCGGCCTGGCTGGCGCCGGTACAGGCGGTGGTGATGAACATCACCGACGCCCAGGCCGACTACGTCGCCGAGACGGCCAAGAGTCTGGCCGCCCAGGGTTTCCGGGTCCAGGCCGATTTGCGCAACGAGAAGATCGGCTATAAAATCCGAGAACACACGCTTAACAAAGTGCCCTACCTGCTCGTCGCGGGAGACCGCGAGAGGGAGGCCGGCGCGCTTTCCGTGCGTGCTCGCTCCGGCGAAGACCTCGGCTCGATGCCGATCCAGGCCTTCGCCGAGCGGCTGAAGTCCGAGAGCGGCGGGCTCTGAACCACCGCTCTCGGGTTGTGTTTTTCTCCTTCGGAGGATTGACGTATCGCCACGGAAACCAAGTCGAACCGCAAGAACCACGAGATCCGGGTTCCGCGGGTTCGTGTCATCGGCGCCGAGGGTGAGCAGGTCGGCATCCTGTCGCGCGACGAAGCGTTGAGCATGGCGCAGGAAGCCGGTCTGGATCTGGTCGAGATCCAGCCCAACGGCGATCCGCCCGTGTGCCGCATCATGGACTTCGGCAAGTTCAAGTTCGAGATGCAGAAGAAGGCGCACGCGGCCAAGAAGAAGCAAAAGCAGGTCGAAATCAAGGAGTTGAAGTTCAGGCCCACGACCGACGTCGGCGACTACGCGATCAAGCTGCGCAATCTGCGCCGCTTCCTCGAGGAGGGCGACAAGGTCAAGATCACGATCCGCTTCCGCGGCCGTGAGATGGCTCACCAGGAACTGGGCAGGGCCATGGTCGACAAGATTACAGCGGACATTGCCGAAGAGGCCGTGATCGAGCAGTTTCCGCGCATGGAAGGCCGTCTGATGGTCATGATGATCGCACCGAAGAAGAAGCAACCGCAGTAAGCGTCACAGGAACCGGCCCGACAGGGCCCACAAGCCGGATTCGAGCAGGACGGAAAGTGCGGCAGACGCCGCCGCTCGGGCCAGTCATAGAAAACAACCTAAGGAGCTGGGCCATGCCCAAGATCAAGACCAACCGGGCCGCTGCCAAGCGGTTCCGCAAGACCGCGTCCGGCAAGTTCAAGTGCGGACACGCGTTCAAGAGCCACATCCTCACCAAGAAGTCGACCAAGCGTAAGCGCAACCTGCGCGGCCCGAACCACGTTCGTGCCGAGGATGCCGGCCGCGTCGCTCGCATGCTGCCGTACGCATAAGGAGGACTGACCCATGGCACGAGTCAAGCGTGGCGTCACCGCCCACCGTCGGCACAAGAAGCTGCTGTCCAAGGCGAAGGGCTATTACAACGCCCGTCGCAAGGTCTACCGCGTCGCCAAGCAGGCGGTGACCAAGGCCCACCAGTACGCCTACATCGGCCGCAAGCAGCGCAAGCGTCAGTTCCGCGCGCTGTGGATCGTCCGCATCAATGCCGGTGCGCGCCAGTTCGGCCTGTCCTACAGCCGCCTGATGAACGGCCTCAAGAAGGCCGAGATCACGGTCGACCGCAAGGTGCTCGCCGACATCGCGGTGCACGACATCCAGGCGTTCGGCGCCCTGGCCGAAAAAGCCAAGGCCGCGCTGTCCGCGTAAATCCGGCGCCGGCGCGGAGTCCGCTCCGCGTCGCGACGTCCGGCGATGATGGGGAGCAGGCGTCAGCCTCGCTCCCCATTTCGTTTTCCGGGCCGCCGATCGTCGCTGCGACGATCCGGCGGTGCGGTCCGCGGTACGGATCGCGCGATCGGCGGCAGGGGCTGCCGATGCGCGGTGCGGAGGGCGCGAGAACGCCGCGTCCGGAGACGGCTGCGGACGGACCCAGGTCGCGTCGGCGGCCTGCCATTGCGACGAACCGATTCGAGGTCACCGAATGGATGAACTGAGCAGCCGCGTCGAGCAGGCGCTCGCGGCCATCAACGGCGCAGTCACGCTGGAGGCGCTCGACGCCGAGCGCGTCGCCGTGCTGGGCAAGTCCGGCTTCGTCACCGAGCAGCTCAAGGCGCTCGGCAAGCTGCAGCCGGACGTGCGCAAGGCCGCCGGCGAGCGCATCAATCAGGCCAAGGAGTCGCTGCTGGCGGCGATCGCGGCGCGCCGCGCCGTGCTCGACCAGGCCGCGCTCGACCGGCGCCTGGCGTCCGAGAGCGTCGACGTGACGCTGCCGGGCCGGCGTGCCGAGCGCGGCAGCGTACATCCGCTGACGCGTGCGCTCGACCGTATCGTCGAGATCTTCGCGCGGCTCGGCTACGACGTCGCCGACGGCCCGGAGATCGAGGACGACTGGTACAACTTCGGTGCGCTGAACTTCCCGCCGGACCATCCGGCGCGCACGATGCACGACACGTTCTGGTTTCCGGACGGACGCCTGCTGCGCACGCATACCTCGCCGGTGCAGATCCGCGCCGCGAACGGGCGCACGCCGCCGGTCCGCATCATCGCGCCGGGCAAGGTCTACCGCAGCGATTCCGATCAGACCCACTCGCCGATGTTCCACCAGGTCGAAGGCCTGCTGATCGACGAGACCTCGACGATGGCCGACCTCAAGGGCACGCTGCGCGAGTTCCTGCGCGCGTTCTTCGGCCGCGACTTCCGCATGATGTTCAAGCCGACGTTCTTCCCGTTCGTCGAGCCGGGCGCGGACGTGGTGATCCGCTGGGAGCTGCCGGACGGCAGCTCGCGCTGGCTCGAGGTGCTCGGCTGCGGCATGGTCCATCCGCAGGTGCTGCGCAACTGCGGCATCGACCCGGAGCGCTACACCGGATTCGCGTTCGGCATGGGCGTGGAGCGGCTGGCGATGCTGCGCTATGGCGTCACCGATCTGCGCGCGTTCTTCGAGAACGACGTGCGTTTTCTGCGTCAGTTCGCCTGACCGGCCGTCGCGGGACGGCCGGCAGCTGCGGTTCCACGGAGGGATCGCACGGAGCGGCGGCCTAGGCCGCCGTTGCGTTCAACCGATATCGGTCGGGATGGAGCCGGAGTGCGCCGTTCCGACGACTGCGAGTGTCAGGGCACCATGAAGATCTCCGAGAACTGGCTGCGCGAGCGCGTGGCACCGAACGTCGGCCGTGAGCAGCTGATCGAGCGCTTCGACATGATCGGTCACGAGGTCGAGAGCGCCGATGCGATCGGCGGCGGTCTCGACGGCGTCCTCGTCGCGCAGATCGTGGCCTGCGCCAAGCATCCGGAGGCCGACCGTCTGCAGGTCTGCGAGGTCGACGCCGGCGGCGAGCGCCTGCAGATCGTCTGCGGCGCGCCGAATGCGCGTCCGGGCCTGAAGGCGCCGCTGGCGACGGTCGGCGCGCGCGTCGGCGAGCTGACGATCAAGCCGGCGAAGCTGCGTGGCGTCGAGTCGTTCGGCATGCTGTGCTCGGCGAAGGAGCTGGGCCTGGACGCCGATGCCTCGGGCCTGCTCGAGCTGCCGGCCGATGCGCCGGTCGGCCGTGCGCTGGCCGACTATCTCGGGCTGCCCGACACGGTCTTCGACCTCGGCCTGACGCCGAACCGCGCCGACTGCCTGTCGGTCGAGGGCGTCGCGCGCGACGTCGCCGCCGCATTCGCGCTGCCGCTGGCGCCGCTGGACGTTGCGCCGATCGCGGCGCAGTCGCCGCGGCGGATC
The DNA here is from genome assembly GCA_003241385.1 of Rhodanobacter denitrificans. GTDB lineage: Bacteria > Pseudomonadota > Gammaproteobacteria > Xanthomonadales > Rhodanobacteraceae > Dokdonella > Dokdonella denitrificans_A. Next base: position 609,422 of record QFPO01000003.1, on the reverse strand, counting down.
GAGATCCGGCTCGACGCGCCGGCCGACTGTCCGCGCTACTGCGGGCGCTACATCGAGGGCATCGACCCGGCTGCGGCGTCGCCGCTGTGGCTGCGCGAGCGGCTGCGCCGCTGCGGCCTGCGGCCGATCAGCCTGCTGGTCGACGCGACCAACTACGTGATGCTCGAGCTCGGCCAGCCGCTGCATGCGTTCGACGCCGATACGCTGCACGGGCCGATCGGCGTCCGCCGCGCGCGCGGCGGCGAGACGCTGCGCCTGCTCGACGAGCGCGAGGTCACGCTCGACGACGCGTTCCTGCTGATCACCGACGCCGATCGCCCGGTCGCCCTGGCCGGCCTGATGGGTGGTTGGGATACGCGCGTCCACGACGCGACGCGCAGCGTGTTCCTCGAGGCGGCGCATTTCGCACCGGCCGCGCTGGCCGGCCGCGCGCGTCGTCTGGGCCTGCACACCGATGCGGCGCATCGCTTCGAGCGCGGCGTCGATCCGGAGCTGCCGCGGCGGGCGCTGGAGCGCGCGACGCGGCTGATCGTCGAGGTCGCCGGCGGCACGCCGGGCGAGATCCTGGAAGCGAGCTCCGCGGCCGATCTGCCGGTCCGCCCGCCGGTGCGGCTGCGCCGCGCGCGCATCGCGCGCGTGCTCGGCATCGAGGTGCCCGATGCCGAGGTGACGCGCATCCTGTCGGCGCTCGGCCTGCAGGTGCAGGCCGACGAGGCCGGCTGGATCGCGACGCCGCCGAGCCACCGGTTCGACATCGCGATCGAGGAAGACCTGATCGAGGAAGTCGCGCGCATCCACGGCTACGAGCGCATTCCCGATCGCGCGCCGGGCGGCCAGCTGGCCGGACCGATGCTGCGCGAAGACCGGCTGACGCTGCGCGCGCTGCGCGAGCAGATGGCCGCGCGCGGCTATCTGGAGGCGATCACCTATGCCTTCATCGGCCGCGAACGGCTCGCCGAGTGGGGGCTGGACGGTGACGCGCTGGCGCTCGCCAATCCGCTCTCGGCCGACCTGTCGGTCATGCGCACCAGCCTGCTGCCGGGTCTGGTAGCGGCGCTGGCCGGCAACCGCAGCCGCCAGCAGGCGCGCGTGCGCCTGTTCGAGATCGGCCGTGCGTATCACGCCGCGGCCGAGCGGCCGCGCGAAACCGCACGGATCGCCGCCGTCGCCGACGGTACGGCCTTCGTCGAGCAGTGGGGCGAGGCGGCGCGCCCGCTCGACTACTTCGACCTCAAGGGCGACGTCGAGTCGCTGTTCGCGCTGGCCGGCGCCGAGGCGGCGGCGTTCACGTTCCGCGCCGGCGGTCCGGACTGGCTGCATCCGGGCCGCTCGGCGACCGTCGAGCGTGCCGGCACCGTGGTCGGCCATCTGGGCGCCCTGCATCCGCAGCTGCAGAAGCGGCTCGACCTGGACGCGGACGTCTACGTGTTCGAGCTCGATCTCGATGCACTCGCGCCGCGCGCGGTGCCGTCGGCCGAGGATATCTCGCGCTACCCGTCACTGCGCCGCGACATCGCGGTCCTCGTGCCCGAATCGGTGACCTGGGCGCAGGTGGACGCGACTGTGCGCGAGGCCGTCGGTGCCGAGCTGAACGAGCTCGTCCTGTTCGACCGTTACGTCGGTCACAATCTCGGAACGGGGATGAAAAGCCTGGCTATGGGCTTGATTTTGCAGGACCGTTACCGCACTCTGACGGACCAGGACGCCGACCTCTGTGTCACGCGTGCAGTCGCCGCCCTGGAACGCGGTTGCAATGCTACGTTGCGAGGGTAGGATGGCCTTGACTAAGGCGGAAATGGCCGAGCGTCTGTTCACCGACGTCGGTCTCAACAAGCGTGAAGCCAAAGAGTTCGTCGACGCGTTCTTCGAAGTCGTTCGCGATGCGCTTGAGCAGGGGGAGCAGGTCAAGCTGTCGAGCTTCGGCAATTTCGATCTGCGTTTGAAGAACCAGCGGCCAGGGCGAAATCCGAAGACCGGCGAGGAGATTCCGATTTCCGCACGCCGCGTCGTCACCTTCCGTCCCGGGCAGAAGCTGAAGGTCCGAGTGGAAGCGTATGCTCGACCAGAGCGGCAATAGCGAACAGCCGGTCATACCGGCCAAACGGTATTTCACGATCGGCGAGGTCAGCGAGCTGTGCGGCGTGAAACCGCATGTGCTGCGCTACTGGGAACAGGAGTTCTCGAGCCTCAAGCCGGTCAAGCGGCGCGGCAACCGCCGCTACTACCAGCGGCACGACGTGCTGATGATCCGGCAGATCCGCTCGCTGCTCTACGATCAGGGCTTCACGATCACCGGCGCGCGCCAGCGCCTCGAAGGCCAGCAGGCGCGTACCGAAGCGAACATGTCCAACCAGATCATCCGCCAGGTGCGGATGGAACTGGAAGAAGTGCTGCAGATACTTCGCCGCTGAGCCCTGATACAATCGCGTTTCATGCCGCAGCAGTCGGGGCGTAGCGCAGCCTGGTAGCGCATCTGCCTGGGGGGCAGGGGGTCGTGGGTTCGAATCCCGCCGCCCCGACCATCGCGGCCGCATCTGTCCGACACCGGCGCCCTCGTGGCGCCGGTGTCGTTTTCGGAGTCGCCATGACCGAACGCCATCGCACGCTGTATCCGGAGATCGAGCCGTACGGCAGCGGTTTCCTGCAGGTCTCGCCGCTGCACCGCATGTATTACGAGCAGTGCGGCAACCCGCACGGCAAGCCGGTGGTCTTCCTGCACGGCGGCCCCGGTGCCGGCTGCAGTCCGAAGGCGCGGCGCTTCTTCGATCCGGCGCACTACCGCATCGTGTTGTTCGATCAGCGCGGCTGCGGCCGCTCGACGCCCCACGCGGAGCTGACCGACAACACGACCTGGCACCTGGTCGCCGACATCGAGCGCCTGCGCGAACACCTCGGCGTGGCGCGCTGGCAGGTGTTCGGCGGATCCTGGGGTTCCACGCTGGCGCTCGCCTATGCGCAGACCCATCCCGAACGCGTCAGTGAACTGGTACTGCGCGGCATCTTCATGCTGCGCCGCTGGGAGCTGGAGTGGTTCTACCAGAACGGCTGCGACGCGCTGTATCCGGACGCCTGGGAGACCTACCTGGCGGCGATTCCCGAGGTCGAACGCGGCGATCTGATGAGCGCCTACTACCGGCGGCTGACCGGCGCGGATCCCGAGGCGCGGCTGGCGGCCGCCAAGGCCTGGTCGGTCTGGGAAGGATCGACGAGCTTCCTGCTGCCCGATCCGCAGCACGTCGCCGGCACCGCGGTCGACGCGTTCGCGCTGGCATTCGCGCGGATCGAGTGCCATTACTTCGTGCACGGCGGCTTCTTCGAGCACGAAGACCAGCTGCTGCGCAACGCCGGCCGCCTGCGTGGCATTCCGGCGGTCATCGTGCAGGGGCGCTACGACGTGGTCTGTCCGATGCGCAGCGCCTGGGATCTGCACCGCGCCTGGCCGGAAGCCGATCTGAGGATCGTGCCGGACGCCGGCCACTCGGCGTTCGAGCCGGGCATCACGCACGAGCTGATCGAGGCGACCGACCGCTTCCGCTCGATCTGATGCGGCTGCGCCGTCGCCGATCGCGTGCGACCGGCGACGCGCGCGGGTCGGATCAGGCAGCGGCCTTGGCGTCGGCGCGCTGGCGCGGGCCTTCGACGAGCGCGTGGCGCAGGCCGTCGATCAGCAGGTCGACCTCGGCGCCGGTGATCGTGAACGGCGGCGTGAAGCGCAGCGAGTTGGCGCCGCCGTGGATGACGCCGAAGCCGTGCTCGCGCAGCCATTCCTCGGTGCTGCCGGTGCCGTAGCACTTGAACGAAGGCGCCAACTCGCACGAGAACAGCAGGCCGGTGCCCTGCACCTTGGTGATGCAGTCGGGCAGCTCGGCGCGCAGGCGCTCGAGCTTGGCCAGGAACTCCTCGCCGCGCGTACGGATGTTCGCGCGCACCTCGGGCGTGAGCTGGTCGAGCACCGCGCAGGCCACGTCGAGCGCGCGCGGATTGGTCGTCATCGTGTTGCCGTAGACGCCCTTGCGGTACAGCTCCGCCGCGGCCGGCGCGGCCGCCAGCACCGACAGCGGATACTGGCCGGCGTTGAGCGCCTTGGAGTAGGTCTCCAGGTCCGGTGCCTCGACGTCCTCGAAGCCGGGATAGTCGACGAACGACAGCACGCCGTGCGCGCGCAGGCCGGCCTGGATCGAGTCGACCAGCAGCAGCGCGCCGTGCGCACGCGTCAGCTCGCGTGCGGCCAGGTAGAACTCGCGTGTCACCGCTCGGCCGGGGTCGCCCTCACCCATGACCGGCTCGAGGAACATCGCCTGGATGAACCAGCCGTGGCGATCGGCCTCGGCGAAGATCTGGCGCAGCTGCGCCACGTCGTAGGGCTCCACCGTGATCAGGCTGTCCTCGTGCCGGTAGCTGGCGAGGTGTTCGACGTAGGCCTTGCGGCTGGAATCGGAGAACGCGGCCGGCCCTTCGGTACGGCCGTGGAACGAACCCTTGACCGCGAGCCGCTTGATCGTGCGGCCGGCATGGCGCGCGCCCGGATCGGTCATGCGCTTGGCATTGATGTCGGCGATGCGGCTCGCCAGCGTCATCGCCTCGGAGCCGGAGTTGAGGCAGAAGAAGCGCGTGTACGGCGAGCCGCCGCGGCGATGGCCGATCTCGCGGCGCAGCGCCTCGACGAAGCGCAACTGGCTCAGGCTCGGCGTCATCACGTTGGCCATGACCTGCCGGCCGGCCAGGGCAGCCAGGACCGGCGCCGGCGCATGGCCGAAGCCGAGCATGCCGTAGCCGCCCGAGTCGTGCACGACGGCGCCCTTGAGCGTGATCAGCCACGGACCGCGCGCGGCCAGCGCGACGTACGGATTGACCGCATCGTCCGGATAGAAATTGACGAATCCGGCCTGGACCCGGCCGATCTGCTCATTCTCGTCGAGCGCGAGGAAGTCGGGCATCGACGCGGCGAGTTCGCGATACGCCGCATGGGCCGCCTCGATCGCCTCGGCCAGTTCCGGGTGGCTCGCGGCGAAGGTTTCGACGACGTCGTCGGCGAGGCCGGTGGTCCGCAGCGTTCCGCCGGCCTGGCGCATCTCGCGCAGCTTGCTGATCAACCCGTTCATAGCTTGACTCCGAGAACGAACCGGCGCCGCGCTGACTCCATCGTCGCTGCGCTTGCGCTTAGTCGTTGACTGAAAAGGAAAAAATGAATCCGGCAAGGGTATCACAGGGGCGTCGGGGGCGGTACCCCCGGACATGACAGCCGTCATCCGCGGCGGCTGACCGCCGCGACTGATGCGGTCCGCGCGCGGTGCCTAGGCTGTGCTCACTGCATCGAACCCGGGTACAGGCCATGACCGACACCTCGCATTCCCCCGCGCGTCTTCGCGGCGTCAGCAAACGATACGGCGGCACGCTCGCGCTCGACGGCGTCGATCTGAGCCTGCGCGCCGGACAGGTACTGGCCCTGCTCGGACCGAACGGCGCCGGCAAGAGCACGGCGATCGGCCTGCTGCTCGGCCTGCTGCGTCCGGACACCGGCAGCGTCGATCTGATGGGCGGCGATCCGCGCCAGCTCGCATCGCGGCGCCGGGTCGGCCTGATGCTGCAGAGCGCCGGCCTCTCCGAGACGCTGCGCGTCGGCGAGCTGCTCGAACTGACGCGCAGCTACTATCCGGAGCCGCGCAGCGTCGCCGACTGCGTCGCGCTGGCAGGACTCGACGGACTGCTCGGCCGGCGCTACGGCGCCCTGTCCGGCGGACAGCAGCGCCGCGTGCAGTTCGCGCTGGCGCTGTGCGGCCGGCCGGACCTGCTCGTGCTCGACGAGCCGACGACCGGGTTGGACATCGAGGCGCGCCTGGCGCTCTGGAAGGCGATCCGCGAACAGGTCGCCGCCGGCTGCGCGGTACTGCTGACGACGCACTATCTCGAAGAGGCCGAGGCGCTGGCCGACCGCGTCGCGGTGCTGCGCGGCGGTCGGATCGTCGCCGACGGCAGCGTCGAGGCGATCCGCGCTCACGTCGCGCGCCGCCGCGTGCGCTGTCGGTCGCGCCTCGCGCCGGACGCGGTCGCAGCCTGGCCGGACGTCGTCAGCGCGGTGGAGGCCGGCGGCCGGCTCGAGATCGTCGCGCCGACCGCCGAGGCCCTCGTGCGCCGCCTGCTGACCGAGGATCCGACGCTGAGCGAGCTGGAGATCGAGCGCGCCGGCCTCGCCGAGGCCTTCGTCGAGCTGACCCGGGAGGCCGCGTGATGGACGCCGTCGTCTCCGCGCCGCGCGTCGGGCTACGGCCGTACCTGCTCGAGGCCAAGTACGAGTTCCTGCGCCTGCTGCGCACGCCGTCCTACGTGCTGCCGACCCTGCTGTTTCCGCCGCTGTTCTACGTGCTGTTCGGCGTGCTGCTCGGCGGCGGCCGCGGCGGCGCCGAGGCGGCGCGCTATCTGCTGGCCAGCTACGGCGTGTTCGGCATCGTCGGCTCGGCGCTGTTCGGCTTCGGCGTCAACATCGCGATCGAGCGCGAGCAGGGGCTGCTGACCTACAAGCGGGCGCTGCCGGTGCCGCCGGGCGCGCTGCTGGTCGCCAAGATGGTCATGGCGATGGCGTTCGCTTCGATCATCTCGCTGCTGCTGGCCGCACTCGCGTTCACGCTCGCCGGCGTGCGGCTGGCGCCGTCGCAGTGGGCGCTGCTGTGGCTGGTCAACGTGCTCGGCACCTTGCCGTTCTGCGCGATGGGCCTGCTGATCGGCACCGTGGTCAGCGGCCAGGCGTCGCCGGCGGTCGTCAACATCGTCTATCTGCCGATGTCGTTCCTGTCGGGACTGTGGCTGCCGCTGACGCTGCTGCCGGGCGTGTTCGCGCAGCTCGCCCCGATCTGGCCGGCCTACCACCTCGGGCAGATCGCGTTGAAGGTGGTCGGCCGCGACGACGGCGGCAGCCTGAGCGTGCACGTGCTGGTGCTCGCGGTGCTGACGGTCGCGTTCTTCGCGCTGGCGCGCCGGCGCCTCTCGGCCTGATCGCGGCGCACGGAGATCCACGATGAGACGCCTGCCGGACCTGCTCTGGATCGCCGCGATCGCGCTCGTGCTCGCCGCCGCGCTTGTGCTCGACCGGCGCACGCGCCCGAGCGAGCCGCCGGCCGCATCGCCGAAGCCGGCGGCCGCGATGCCCGACGCGTTCGCGATCCGCGACGCGCGCGTCTTCGACGGCGAACGCGTGACCGAGCGCGCCAGCGTGATCGTCCGTTCCGGACGCATCGAGGCGGTCGGCACCGATCTGCCGATTCCCGACGTCCTGCCGGTCGTCGACGGCAGCGGCCGCACGCTGCTGCCGGGCCTGATCGACGCGCATACGCACAGCTTCGGATCGGCGCGGCGGCAGGCGCTGGCGTTCGGCGTCACGGTCGAGATCGACCTGCACGGCGACGCCGCGCGTCTGCCGCAGCTCAAGCGCGAGCGCGCCTCGCTGGCGCCGACCGACCAGGCCGACCTGTGGGCGGCCGGCTACGCGGTGACCGTGCCGGGCGGACACGGCACGCAGTACGGCATCGCGGTGCCGACGCTCGGGCCGGACACCGACGTCGCCGCCTTCGTCGGCGCGCGCATCGACGAGGGCGCCGACTTCGTCAAGCTGATCGTCGAGGACCTGTCGGTCTACAGCGAGACGACGCGCTGGCCGACGCTGACGCCGCAGCAGGTCGCCGCGGCGATCGGCGCCGCGCATGCGCGCGACCGGCAGGTGCTTACGCACGTGTCGCGGCGCACCGATGCGCTGCATGCGGTGCGGGCCGGCGTCGACGGCCTGGCCCACGTCTTCGTCGACGCGCCGGTCGACGAGGCATTCCTCGCCGCCGCCGCTGCGTCCAAACCCTTCCTCGTGCCGACCTTGTCGGTGACCGCGGCCGGCGAGGGCTTCGGCGACGGTGCGTCGCTGCTGACCGATGCACGTGTGCGCGACCGGCTCGACGCCGAGCAGGTCGCCAGCCTCGGCACACGCTTTCCGCCGACCGCCCACACGGCCACGTACCGGCGTCTGGCGTTCGACAATGTGCGGCGGCTGTACGCGGCCGGCGTGACGATCCTGGCCGGTACCGATGCCGGCAATCCGGGCACCGCGCACGGCGCGAGCCTGCACGGCGAACTCGAACTGCTGACGCATGCCGGCCTGAGTCCGCTCGAGGCGCTCGCGGCCGCGACCGCGCGGCCGGCCGAGCGCCTCGGTCTGGCCGATCGCGGCCGGATCGCGCCGGGCCTGCGCGCGGACCTGGTCCTGGTCGACGGCGATCCGACCCGCGAGATCGGCGCGACGCGCGCGATCGTCGCGATCTGGAAGAACGGCCATGCGGTCGAGCGTACGGCGGCCGCCGACGATGCGGCGACGGCGCGCGGCGCCGATGGGTCCGGCCTGGACCGGATCGGCGTGTTCGACGAGGCGGTCGACTCGCGGCCGGGCTCGGGCTGGCACGGCACGACCGACCAGATGATCGGCGGCCGCTCGATCGCGCGCCATCGGCGCATCGAGCCGGGTGCCGCCGGCAGCGCCGGCGCGCTGGCGATCGACGGCGAGATCGTCCAGGGCGCCGCGTTTCCGTGGTCCGGCGTCGTGTTCCTGCCGGGCGCCGAGCCGATGGCAGCGGTCGACCTGTCGGCGCGCCGCGAACTGGTGTTCCAGGCACGCGGCGACGGGCGCGAGTATCAGGTCATGCTGCTGTCGGGGCCCTCCGCGCAGGGCATACCGGCGATGCGCGCGTTCGTCGCCGGAGCGCAATGGTCGACCGTGCGTCTGCCACTGGCCGACTTCGTCGGCGCCGACCTCGTGCGCGTGCGCGGCATCGGCTTCGCCACCGGCGCGCCGCTGGGTCAGTATGCGCTGACGATCGATGAGGTAGAGTTGAAATGAACGCGCTTCCGGCCGCACCGACGATGCGAGCGTTGTACGCCCGACTGCTGCAGATTCGACGGTGGCTCGTGCCCGACGAGCTCGGCCTCGGCTGGGCGCCGGTCTACATGCTGGGCTATCTGGTGTTCCTGTTCGTGCCGGTGCTGTTCGACTACGACGGCGGCAGCGCGAAGGTCTGGACCGGCATGCCGGCGCCGCAGCTCGGTGCGACCCTGCTCAGCATCGCGGTGTTCCTGCCGCTGTATTTCGGCTGCTACCGCATGCGCCGCCCGTCCGGCGAGATCGCCTGCATGCTCGGCATCGCCGGTCTGGGTTACGTGCTGCTGCCGTTCAACCCGTTCTCGAACACCTATCTGATCTACGCGGTCGCGATCGTCGCGACGTTCAATCTGCGACTGGCGGTCAAGCTGGCCTGGGCGGTGGCCCTGCTCGCGGCGTTCCTGCTGCAGGTGCTGTCGCTGCGCTATCCGGTCTTCGTCTTCGCGATCACGCTGGTGATCAGCGTGGCGGCGTTCTTCGGCAATCACTTCCTGCTCGAGAACACGCGCAAGCGCGCCGAGCTCAAGCTCTCGCACGAGGAGGTACGCCGGCTGGCCGCGCTGGCCGAGCGCGAGCGGATCGGGCGCGACCTGCACGATCTGCTCGGCCACACGCTGTCGCTGGTCGCGCTGAAATCCGAGCTCGCCGGCAAGCTGATCGACCGCGACCTGGTCGCCGCACGCCGCGAGATCGACGAGGTCATGCGCGTCGCGCGCGATGCGCTCTCGCAGGTGCGGCGCGCGGTGACCGGCATCCGCGCGGCCGGTCTCGCCGCCGAACTGGCCTCGGCCAAGCTGCTGCTCGAATCGGACGGCGTCGCCTTCCGCTACGCACTGGGCGAGCTGGAGATTCCGGCCGACCTGGAAACCGCGCTCGCGCTCGGCGTGCGCGAGGCGGTGACCAACATCCAGCGCCACGCGCGCGCGAGCTCGGCCTCGGTCACGCTGGATGCGCGCGCCGGCGCGGCGGCGCTGCGCATCGTCGACGACGGCCGCGGCGGCGCCCTGGTACCCGGCAACGGCCTGCACGGCATGCGCGAGCGCATCGAGGCGCTCGGCGGACGCCTGCGCATCGATTCGAAACCCGGCAAGGGCACCGCGCTCGAGATCGAGCTGCCGCTGCCCGATCGCGTCGAGGCGGCCGGCGCGCGCGGCGGCATGACGGTCGCGCCGCGCTGAGACGCGCGTCGCCGCGCACGGCCGCGCGGCGATTTTGCTACTGTCGCGCGATGTCCGCCCGCGCCCTGGCATCGCGATGATTCGAGTCCTGCTGGCCGAAGACCAGACCATGGTGCTCGGCGCCTTGTCGGCCCTGCTCAAGCTCGAGTCCGACATCGACGTGCTCGGTGGCGTCGTCGACGGCGAGAGCGCCTGGCGCGAACTGCAGCGGCTGCGTCCGGACGTGCTGGTCACCGACATCGAGATGCCGGGCCTGACCGGGCTGGAACTCGCGCAGCGCATCCAGCGCCACGAGCTGCCGATCAGGGTCGTCATCGTCACGACGTTCGCGCGGCCGGGTTTCCTGCGCCGCGCGCTCGATGCCGGCGTCAGCGGCTACCTGCTCAAGGACGCGCCGGCCGAACACCTCGCCGAGGCGCTGCGCAAGGTCCATCGCGGCGGCCGCGCGATCGATCCGCAGCTGGCCGTGGAGGCCTGGTCGGATGCCGATCCGCTGAACGACCGCGAGCGCCAGGTGCTGCGCCTGGCCGGCGAGGGCGCGTCGGCCGGCGACATCGCGCGCCAGCTCAACCTGTCGCAGGGCACGGTCCGCAACTACCTGTCCGAGGCGATCGGCAAGCTCGGCGTGACCAATCGCATCGAGGCCTACCGGCTGGCGCGGCAGAAGGGTTGGCTGTAGCGTCCGCGCGACGGCACCGTGCGATTTGGGCGCCGCGGCGCCGCCCGCCTACAATGCGCGCCCCGCCGCCGTCGCCGCCGTCTTGAAGAAGTCCGATTTCCATTTCGAGCTGCCGCCCGAGCTGATCGCCCAGCAGCCGCTGGCCGAGCGTTCGGCCAGCCGTCTGCTGGTCGTCGACGCTACGCGCGAAGGTTTCGACGACCGCGCGCTGCGCGAACTGCCGGACCTGCTCGCGCCCGGCGATCTGCTGGTCTTCAACGACACGCGTGTGCTGCCGGCGCGGCTGTACGGCCGCAAGCCGAGCGGCGGCGCGGTGGAGATCCTGATCGAACGCGTGACCGGCACTCACGAGGCGATCGCGCAGCTCGGCGTCAGCAAGAAGCCGCGTGAAGGCGGCACGATCGAGCTGGCCGACGGCGTGACCGCGCGCGTGCTCGGTCGCGAGGGCGAGTTCTTCCGGCTGCGCTTCGAAACGGCCGAGCCGCTCGAGAAGCTGCTGGTGCGGCTGGGCCGCATGCCGCTGCCGCCGTACATCGAACGCACACCCGACGCGGCCGACACGGAGCGCTACCAGACCGTGTTCGCGCGTGAGCCGGGCGCGGTCGCGGCGCCGACCGCGGGCCTGCATTTCGACGCGGCCCTGCTGGCGGCGCTGGATGCGCGCGGCGTCGCGTTCGGCCACGTCACGCTGCACGTCGGCGCCGGCACGTTCCAGCCGATGCGCGCCGAGCGCATCGAGGATCACGTGATGCACCGCGAATGGCTCAACGTCGGCGCCGGCCTCGTCGAGAAGATCCGCCGCACGCGCGAGCGCGGCGGCCGCGTCGTCGCGGTCGGCACCACGGTCGTGCGCGCGCTGGAGACCGCGACGCGCGGCGGCGTGCTCGAGCCGTTCGCCGGCGACACGCAGATCTTCATCTTTCCGGGCTATCGCATCACCAGCGTCGACGCGCTGCTGACCAACTTCCACCTGCCCGAATCGACGCTGCTGATGCTGGTGTCGGCGCTGGCCGGCCGCGAGCGCATCCTGGCCGCGTACCGCCACGCGGTCGAACGGCGCTACCGGTTCTTCTCGTACGGAGACGCCATGCTGATCCTGCCCGAGGGCGTCCGCCGATGAGCGCGCTGCGCTTCGATCTGCACGCACGCGACGGCGCGGCACGCACGGGCGCCGTGCATCTGGCGCGCGGCGCGATCCGTACGCCGGCGTTCATGCCGGTCGGCACCTACGGCTCGGTCAAGGCGATGACGCCGCGCGATCTGCACGAGATCGGCGCCGACGTGATCCTCGGCAACACGTTCCATCTGTATCTGCGGCCGGGGCTCGACGTCGTCTCCGCGTTCGGCGGCCTGCATCGCCTGATCGGCTGGGATCGTCCGATCCTGACCGACTCGGGCGGCTTCCAGGTGTTCTCGCTCGCACACAAGCGCAAGATCACCGAGCAAGGCGTGACGTTCGCCTCACCGGTCGACGGTTCGAAGGTCTTTCTGAGTCCGGAAGAGTCCATGCGCATCCAGCGCGCGCTCGACTCGGACATCGTGATGATCTTCGACGAGTGCACGCCGTATCCGGCCGAGGAAAAGGTCGCGCGCGAGTCGATGGAGCTCAGCCTGCGCTGGGCGCTGCGCTCGCGGCAGGCGTTCGACGCGCAGGAGAATCCGCATGCGCTGTTCGGCATCGTGCAGGGATCGGTCTATCCGGAGCTGCGCAAGCGCTCGGCCGACGCGCTGATCGGGATCGGCTTCGACGGCTACGCGATCGGCGGCCTTGCGGTCGGCGAGCCCGAGCACGAGCGCAACGCGATGCTCGACACCGTCTGCCCGTTCCTGCCCGAGGACCGGCCGCGCTATCTGATGGGCGTCGGCCGGCCCGAGGACATCGTCGAAGCGGTGCGCCGCGGCGTGGACATGTTCGACTGCGTGATGCCGACGCGCAATGCGCGCAACGGCTTCCTGTTCACGCGCCAGGGTACCCTGCGGATCCGCAATGCCCGCTATGCGCGCGACACCGAGGTCGTCGAGCCCGGCTGCGCCTGCTACACCTGCCGGTCCGGCTTCAGCCGCGCCTATCTGCGCCATCTGGACCGCTGCGGCGAAATCCTCGCCTGCCAGCTGGCGACGATCCACAACCTGCACCATTACCAGCAGCTGATGGCCGATCTGCGCGCGGCGATCGCCGAATCGCGGCTGGAGCGCTTCGTCGCCGATTTCTACGCGCAGCGCCGCGGCGGCGACGGCGCGTCATGAAGCCGGCCGGCGCTCGCCTCGAGGACTGGCTCGACTACCAGCAGCGTACGCATCCGAACGCGATCGCGCTCGGGCTCGATCGCGTCCGCGAGGTCTGGCAGCGGCTCGGCGCGCCGCGGCCGGCACCGGTCGTGATCACGGTCGGCGGCACCAATGGCAAGGGCTCGACGGTGGCCCTGCTCGAGGCGATGCTGCGCGCCGCCGGCCGGCGTGTCGGCAGCTACACCTCGCCGCATCTGCTGCACTACACCGAGCGCATCCGCTTCGACGGCGAGCCGATCGACGAGACGCGTCTGGTCGATGCGTTCGAGCGCATCGAGGCGGCTCGCGGCAGCGGCGAGGCGGCGATCGCGCTGACCTATTTCGAGTTCGGCACGCTGGCCGCGCTCGTGCTGTTCGCCGACGCCGGACTCGACGTCGCGGTGCTCGAGGTCGGCCTCGGCGGCCGGCTCGACGCGGTCAATCTGATCGACGCCGATGCGGCGATCGTGACGACGGTGGACCTCGACCATCAGGACTGGCTCGGCGACGACCGCGACAGCATCGGCCGCGAGAAGGCCGGCATCTTCCGCGCCGGGCGGCCGGCGATCGTCGGCGAGGCCGATCCGCCGCAGGGCCTGCTCGAGGCCGCCGCCTCGATCGGGGCCGATCTGCGGCGCGCCGGCCGCGACTTCTCGATGCGTCCGGCCGGCGACGGCTGGCAGTGGAGCGCCGGCGACGCGCGCCTGGACCTCCCGCCGCTGGCACTGGCCGCGCCGTGCCAGCCGGCCAATGCCGGCGCCGCGCTCGCGGCATTGCATGCGCTGCGCGATCGCCTCGGCTGGCCGGCCGAGGCCTGGGCGGCGGGCGTCGCGCAGGCACGCGCGGCGGCACGGCTGCAGCGCTTCGGCGGCGACGTCGAACTGATCGTCGACGTCGCGCACAACCCGCAGGCGGCCGCGGTGGTCGGCGACTGGCTGCGCGGCACGCCGGGTGGCGGCCGCACGCTGGCCGTCTACGGCGCACTGGCCGACAAGGACGTGGCGGGCGTGCTGGCGCCGCTGCGCGGCCTGATCGACCGCTGGCATCTGGCCGGCCTGGACCGGGACAGCCCGCGCGGCCTGACCGGGCCGGCGCTCGCGGCCATCGTCGGCACGGACGGCGCGCGCGTGCATGCCGACCCGGCCGCTGCGCTGGCGGCCGCATTCGGCGAGGCGCGCCCGGGCGACCGGATCCTCGCCTTCGGCTCGTTCTTCGTCGCGACGGCGGCGCTGCAGTACGCGCAGGCCGCCGGCCTGGCGCCCCGTTGAGGCGGCATTGCGTCGGCCGCGCGTATAATCACCGGCGTCAGGTCGCGACCGGTCACTGAGAGTCGATGGACATTTCGCTGAAACAGCGCCTGCTCGGCGCCGCCGTGCTGATCGCCCTGGCGATCATCTTCGTGCCGATGTTCCTGTCCGGGTCCGGCCCCAAGCAGGAATCGGAAACGGTCAGCCTGCAGATTCCGCCGGCGCCCGATCGCGAGTTCCAGACGCGCGTGCTGCCGGTCGAACCGGCCGTGCCGACCCCGTCGCCGTCGTCGAACCCGCCGGCCGCCGATCCGACACCCGCGCCGCCGTCCGACGCGCTCGCGACCGTCGACATTCCGCGGCGCACCGAGCCGCCGGCCGAGCCGGCCGCGACGACCCCGCCGGCGCCTGCGCCGACCCCGGCCGCACCGGCAGCGGCGACGCCCGACCGCACCGCGCCGGCCAGTCCGGCGGCCGCCACCGGCATCGCCGCGAACGGCCGCTACTTCGTGCATCTGGGCGACTACGGCAACGCCAAGAACGCCGACGACCTGGTCGCCGGACTGAAGCGCGGCGGCTTCGTCGCATTCGCCGAGCCCAGCGCGTTCCAGGGCAAGCAGACCACGCGCGTGCGCGTCGGACCGTATGCGGACCGGGCGGCCGCCGAGGCGGCACGGCTGCGGATCGCCGGCACCGGCGTCAAGGCGCCGAGCAAGATCGTCGAGTCGAGCACCGATGCCGTCGCCGATGCGCCGGCGACGGCGGTCGCGCCGGCCCGGGCCGGCGGCTGGGCCGTCCAGCTCGGCGCATTCAAGACGCGCGAGGAGGCCGACAAGCTGCGCGAGCGTCTGCGCGGCGCGCAGTTCGCGGCGTTCGTCGATCAGACCTCGAGCAACGGCCAGACGCTGTGGCGCGTCCGTGCCGGCCCCGAGGCCGGCCGCGACGGCGCGACGCGGCTGCGCGATCGCATCAAGGAGAAGCTCAAGCTCGACGGGCTGGTCGTCACGCAGCCGTGACCGGCGCGGTGGGCCGGCCCTGTGGCCGGCGCTGGCCGGGCGCCGGATTCGGCGAGCTGAACGGCGATCGGCAATCCGCGCGACGGTGAGCGACGCCATGAACTGGGCCGACTACACGATACTGGCGGTGCTGGCCTTGTCGGTGCTGATCGGGTTCTGGCGCGGCTTCGTCGCCGAGGTGTTCGCGCTGGCCTGCTGGGTGCTCGCGTTCTGGCTGGCGTGGATGTTCGGGCCGGTGCTTGCGGAGCGGTTTTTCGACAGCATATCGGTGCCCTCGGCGCGGGTGCTGCTGGCCTATGCGCTGTGCTTCGTCGCGGTACTGATCGGTGGTGCGCTGGTGGGTTTCGTGCTGCGCAAGCTGGTCAGCGGCAGCGGGCTGTCCGGGACCGACCGGCTGCTCGGCATGGTGTTCGGACTGGCGCGCGGCGTCGCGCTGGTCGTGCTGGTGGTGCTCCTGCTCGGATTCACGCCGTTCACGCGCGATCCGTGGTGGAACACCTCGCAGCTGCTGCCGTCGTTCCGGCAGGCTGCGGGCTGGGTGACGGACCGGCTGCCGGCGCATGTGGCAGGGTATCTGGCGCCGGCGGCGGCGTTGGTCGCGCCGGTCGCGGATCTGCCGGTAGCGCCTCGCACGGATGCGGCGCCGAAGCCGCCCGAGCCGCAGCCGTAAAGACGACACCGCGCGCATCGCCGCGCCCCGCCATGGTCGGCGAACCAATTATTTTTCAATGAGATAGACCCATGTGCGGAATCATCGGCATCGTAGGCAAGTCGGAAGTGGCGGCCTCGCTCTATGACGGGCTGACCGTCCTCCAGCATCGGGGGCAGGATGCCGCCGGCATCGCGACGCTGGACGGCTCGCGGCTGCGGCTGCACAAGGGACCGGGCCTGGTCCGCGACGTGTTCGACCGCGAGCACATGCTCGGGCTGCGCGGCCACGTCGGCATCGGCCACTGCCGCTACCCGACCGCCGGCGCCGAGGGCTCCACCGAGGCGCAACCGCTGTACGTCAATTCGCCGTACGGCATCGCGCTCGCGCACAACGGCAACCTGATCAACACCGACACCTTGCGCCGCGAGGTCTACGAGGACGATCGGCGCCACATCAACACCGATTCGGACTCCGAGATCCTGCTGAACGTGTTCGCGCACGAGCTGCAGATCCAGGACCGGCTGACGCTCTCGCCCGACAACATCTTCAAGGCCGTCGCCGGCGTGCATCGCCGCTGCGTCGGCGGCTACGCGGTCGCGACGCTGCTGCTCGGCTGCGGCATCGTCGCCTTTCGAGACCGCCACGGCATCCGGCCGCTGGTGCTCGGCGAGCGCGACACGCCGGACGGCAAGGAGTATGCGGTCGCGTCCGAGTCGGTCGCGTTCGACATCCTCGGCTTCCGCCTGCTGCGCGACGTCGAGCCCGGCGAGGCCGTGCTGATCACGCTGGACGGCCAGCTGCACGCGCGCCAGTGCGCCGAAGCCGCGGTGCACGCGCCGTGCATCTTCGAGTACGTCTACATGGCGCGGCCGGACTCGATGATGGAGGACGTGTCGGTCTACAAGGCACGTCTGCGCATGGGCGAGCGGCTGGCCGCGAAGATCCGCCGGCTGCGCCCCGACCACGACATCGAGGCGGTGATCCCGATCCCCGACACCTCGCGCACGGCGGCCTCGTCGCTGGCGCAGGCGCTCGGCGTGCCGATGCGCGAGGGCTTCGTCAAGAACCGCTACATCGGCCGCACGTTCATCATGCCGGGGCAGGGCGAGCGCGTGAAATCGGTGCGCCGCAAGCTCAACCCGATTCCGCTGGAGTTCCGCAAGAAGGCCGTGCTGCTGGTCGACGACTCGATCGTGCGCGGCACCACCTCCAAGCAGATCATCCAGATGGCGCGCGAGGCCGGCGCACGCAAGGTGTATTTCGCATCGGCGGCGCCGCCGGTGCGCTACCCGAACATCTACGGCATCGACATGCCGGCGGCCGCCGAGCTGGTCGCGCACGGGCGCAGCGAGGCCGAGATCCAGGAGATTCTCGGCACCGACTGGCTGATCTACCAGGATCTGGACGATCTGATCGCGGCCGTGATGGACGGCAACGAGGAGCTCGCGCAGTTCGACGCCTCGTGCTTCACCGGCCAGTACATCACCGGTGTCGAGCCGACCTATCTGCGCGAGCTGGAGTTCTCGCGCTCCGACGAGGCCAAGGCGCAGCGCCGTCAGGTCGGCTGAGGCACCGCCTCGATGCGCCGGGCGGCTGCGGCCGCCGGCGCAGTGCATCCTTCCGTCATCGGCGCCCTCGCGCGCCGATGCGGCCTGCGCTAGCCGTCTAGGTCGATGCGGCCATGCCCCCCAGGGTGGTCATCGGGCGGCGCGCGCGGCACACTGACGCGCAGCAGTGTTCGCGGGGACGCGTCTTGACCGATATCGTTTGCCTTACGCGCGTGCGATGAAGCCGCGGTTGCGTATCGGCCTGTGCGCGGTGCTGGCCGCGATCAGCGCCGTGATCGTGCTCGCGTTCGCCGCCGGCCTGGCCTGGAACAGTCCCTGGCAGCCCGGGCAGCGGCTGGACTGGGACGGCGCGGCCTTTCTGTCCGTATCGGGAGCGGCGCTCGAGGACCAGGGCCGGCTGCGCGTCGAAGGGCCGGGCGCCGATGCGACCGCCGTGCAGTCGCTCGCGACCGCGCCGTTCGAGGCCGCGGCCCATCCGTTGCTGCGCTACCGCTTCGACGGTCTGCCGCCGACGCTGGCCGTGTCGTTCGCGTTCCGACGCGCCGACTCTCCCGATCAACTGCACGTCGTCGAGCTGCCGTGGCCCGGCGGTGGGACCGGCAGTTTCGATCTCGGCGCGATCGCGGACTGGCACGGCACGATCGAGGAAATCGGGTTCGCCGAGTTCCCGACGCCGCAGGTGATGCCGCCCGATGCCGGCTTCGCGCCGTTCGCGCTGGTCGGCGCCGAGCTGTGGTCACCGTCGTGGCGCGGCAGCCTGGCGGCGCTCGGCAGCGCCTGGTTCGACCCGTGGCCGTGGACGACGCGCTCGGTCCATGCGCTCGGCCGCGACGGCGCGCACTTCCGGCAGTGGCCGCCGACGGTGACGATCGCCGTGCTGGCCGCGCTCGCCGCGGTCTGGTGGGTGATCGCGCTGCGCTGGCCGTCGCGCCGGCTGCTGCCGGTGCTGGTGGCGGCGCTCGTCACCGGCTGGGTGCTGCTCGATGGCGTTTGGGCCGGCGGTCTGCGCTGGCGCTCGGCCGCGGCGCAGGCCGTGTACGGCGAGCTCGATCCCGCACAGCGCACCGCGGCCGTGCCCGATCGCGATCTGGTCGAGGTCGCGCAGCAGGTCGCCTGGCTGCTGCGCAACGAGCCGGACGTGCCGATCCTGATCCACGCGCGCAGCGGCTATCCGCTGTACCGGCTGATCTGGCATCTGCTGCCGCGCAATGCGTTCGCGCTGTCGCAGGCGATGGAGGCGGCACCGGCGATCCAGGCCGGCCTGCCGCTGTTCGCGGACGGTCTCGACCCGGAACGTCCGCCGATGCTGCAGGGTGAGGTGCTCAAGCCCGGCAGCGTGCTGGTGTTCTTCAACATGCCGCAATGGCAGTACGACGCGGCGCGCGGCGTCGTCGCGGCCGGCGACGTCGCCCTGCCGGGCGAGCAGCTGCTCGCGCGCGACCGGCTGCTGGTCGTGCGCTACCGGGGGCTGCGATGAGCCTGGCCTATCTCGGCGCCTGGCTGCTGCCGGTCTGGGCCGGTGCGGCGCTGGTCGCCGCGTGGCTGCGTCCGGCCCGGACCGGCGCCGCGCTCGCCGTGCTGCTCGGCTACGGCCATCTGCTCGGTCTGGTGCTGATCGCGGCGCTCGCGCCCTGGGTGGTCGGCGATGCGGTCGATCGCACGTTCGAGCGGGTCGCGCCGTGGCTCGCCGGCATCGCGATCGTCGCCAGCGCGCTGGCGTTCGTGCTGCGCCGGCGCTGGCCGGCCGATCGCGGCCTCGCGCCGGTCGCCGCGGTGCCGCTGCCGCGCTGGCTGTGGGCATTGGTCGCGCTGATGGTACTGGCGATGGTCTGGCGCGTCTGGGGGCTGGCCGGCGAGGCGGTGCTGCGGCCGACGTTTCCGTGGGATGCCTGGGCCGCCTGGCAGGTCAAGTCCAAGGCCTGGTTCCTGGCCGACCGCGCCTTGCCGTTCGTCGCGCCGGCCGACTGGCTGCTCGCGACCGATCCGCAGGTCCGCACGCTGCCGTCGTGGCGCTACCCGGATTTCCTGACCTGGCTGCAGCTGTGGTACGCCAGCGCGGCCGGCGGCTGGATCGAGCCGGCCGTCAATCTCGCCTGGTCCGGTGCGCTGTCGGCGCTGGCGCTGGCGGCGTACGGCCAGTGGCGCGCGCTCGGCGTGCCGCTCTGGCTGGCCGTCGCGCTGGTCTGGGCACTGGTGTCGCTGCCGCTGGTCGACGCCCACGTCGCGCTGGCCGGCTATGCCGACCTGTGGCTGATGGCGATGTTCGGCCTGGCAGTGTTTGCGGGCCTGCATTGGGCGCGTACGCGTGACCGGGCGCTCGGCCTGCTGGCGCTGGCGGCGGCGCTGTGCCTGCCGCTGATCAAGCTCGAAGGCACGGTCTGGGCCGGCGTGCTGATCGTCGTATCGGCCTGGTGCTGCATGCCGGTCCGCACGCGCTGGGGTCTGGCGGTGCTGGCGGTCGCGCTGGTCGTGCTGCTGGCCGTCGGCGGCTGGTCCGTGCCGCTGCCGGGTCTGGGCGAGCTGCGGCTCGGCTGGGGCCGCATCGAGCTCGGCGCGGTCGGCACACTCGATCTGTACTGGCGGCCGGTCGGCGAGGCCGTGGTCGCCGCACTGTTCCACCTGCCGAACTGGCATCTGCTCTGGTATCTGCTGCCGGTGCTGATCGCATGGCGCTGGCGCCGGATCGCTGCGGACCCGGCCGCAGCCTGGGCGGCACGCGTGCTCGGCGTCTGCCTGTCGCTGCTGTTCGTGCTGTTCTTCTTCACCGACGCCTCGTCCTGGGCGGTCGACTACACCAGCGCGAACCGGCTGTTCATGCAGATCGTGCCGGCGGTGTTCGCGCTGGCGGCCGCGCTGGCGTGCGGACCGGCTGCGGCGCAGCCGCAGCCGTCGGCCGCGTCCAGGGTTTTCCAGCCGCGCTGAAACCGGCAGAATCGGGCGTTCTCGTCGTCGCGGCGGTTGCCCGATTCCCTCGATGTCCGATCTACACGCCGCCGCGTTCGAGTGCCTGATGCTGAGCGACCCCGAGCAGAAGCGGGCCGCGACGCTGCGCGTCGCGGCGCTGCACAGCGACGGCGTGCTCGAGCCCGCACCCTCGGCCGCGCCGATGCCGGTCCCGACGCCGGGGCGTCCGGAGCGGCCGCGGCTGGTGCCGCCGCGCGAGCTCGCGCAGCGCGGACTCGGCACGCCGGCCGGCCGCGCCGCACTGGTGCACGCGGTCGCGCACATCGAATTCAACGCGATCAATCTGGCCTGGGACGCGGTGTACCGCTACCGCGACATGCCGGCCGCCTTCTATGCCGACTGGATCGGCGTGGCGGTCGACGAGGCGCGCCACTTCGGACTGCTGGCCGCGCGGCTGGCCGAGCTCGGCCACGCCTACGGCGACTTCGAGGCCCACGACGGGCTGTGGGAGATGGCCCGGCTCACGGCCGGTTCGTGCCTGGAACGCATGGCGCTGGTGCCGCGCGTGCTCGAGGCACGCGGGCTCGACGTGACGCCGGGCATGATCGAGCGGCTGCGGTCGGTCGGCGATCAGGCGACGGTCGCGATCCTCGAGACGATCCTGCGCGAAGAGGTGGCCCACGTGGCGGCCGGATCGCGCTGGTTCGCCTGGTGCTGCGCCCGCGCCGGCTGCGCGCCCGGCGAGACGTTCCGCGCGCTGATCGCGCGCCATCTGCCCGGCGGACTGCGCGGCCCGTTCAATACCGATGCCCGCCTGCAGGCCGGCTTCTCGGCGCAGGAGCTGGCCGAGCTCGGAGCGCGCGCCGCATGATCGTGCGGCGCGTGCTGTACGCGGTCTGCCTGCTGGCCAGCGTGCTGGTGCTGATCGGACTCGCCGCCGGCGTGCGCGTCGGCATGCCGATCGCGCCGGAGGACCGGCTCGAGCTGCCGGGATCGGGATTCCGCGTCGTCCGCGGCGCCGGCGCGCCCGACGAGGACGCATTGCAGATCAGCGGCGTCGGTCACGACCGCTCCGCGGTCCAGGCGATGAGCCTGCTGCCGGTCGAGGCGGCCGACTATCCGATCCTGCGCTATCGCTTCGAGCGCTTTCCCGAGGTGCTCGAGCTCTCGCTGCTGTTCCGGCGCGCCGACGAGCCCGACGAGGTGCACGTGATCACGCTGCCGCGCCCGACCGGCGGCGAGGGCAGCTTCACGCTGAGCGATCTGGCCGACTGGCAGGGCTCGATCGTCGAGATCGGCTTCGCGCAGTTTCCGACGCCGCAGCTGGTGCCGGCCAGCCAGCGCTTCGAGCCGTTCCGCCTGCGCGGCGCGCAGCTGTGGTCGCCGTCGGCCGAAGGCGCGCTGTCGGCGCTGCGCACCGACTGGTTCGCGCAGCGGCCGTGGGGACTGTTCGCGGTCAGCTCGGTCGATCGCGAGGCCGGCCCCAACGCGCCGCGCCGCCCGTCGCTGCTGCTGGTCGTCAGCGCCACGATCATCCTGGCCGGCCTCTGGGGGCTGGTCTGGTTCGGGCGCCGCTGGCGCCGCATCGGTACGCTGCTCGCGACCGCGACGGTCGCCGGCTGGCTCGTGCTCGACGCGAACTGGCTGTGGCAGCTGAGCGGCCGCCTCGCCACGACCGAAGCCGTCTACGGCGGCAAGGGCTGGCCGCTGCGATCGCGCCTGGTCGTCGACGGCGATCTGCTGGCGGCGTCCGACCGCGTCAAGCGTGCCCTGCTGCCGCAGGACGCGGCGACGCGGGTCCTGGTCGACGCGCCGTCGGTCTACGAGGCGCTGCGCCTCACCTATCTCCTGCAGCCGATGAACACCGCGCTGTACGGACCGATCCGCGCTGCCGGTGATCGCGATTTCGCGGCCGGCGCGATCCTCGTGCTGTACGGGCGCGACGACGTGAACTTCCACGCGCCGACGCGCGAGCTGTTCATCGGCCGGCTGCGCTTCGAGGCGCGCTCGCTGCTCGATGCCGGTGCGCTGCAGGTGTTCCGCGTCGACGGCAAGGACGGACGATGACCTATCTGCTGATCGTCGCGGTGATCGTGCTGCTCGGGACCGGACTGGTCGCCGCCGCGATCGGCTGGCCGCGCGACCGCGTCGCCTGGGGGCTCGTCGCCGGTCTGGGCCTGTTCGTCGGCATGGTCGCCTGCGCGGTGCTGGCCGGTCTGCTGATGCCCGAACGGACCGATCGCCTGCCGCTGCGCGTACCGATCGCGGCGGCGCTGATCGCCGTCGCCGCATGGGGTTTCGCGTGGCTACGGCGTGCGACCGCGCAGCCGGCGCCCGCGCCGGCGCGTTCGCGCGGCGCGCGCATCCTCTGGTGGGCGGCCTGGGTGCTGGCCACCGTGCATCTGTGGCCGCTCGCGCGCGAGATCTGGCTGCGGCCGGCGTTTCCGTGGGATGCCTGGGCGACCTGGCTGATCAAGCCGAAGGCCTGGTTCCTGTCGGGCCGGTTCGAGCCCTACGTCGCGCCGGCCGACTGGCTGGCCGGCGAAGGCACGCGCACGATGGTCGGCTGGAACTACCCGGAGCTGTCGGCCTGGCTGCAGCTGCTGCTCGCGCAGGCGCGTGGCGGCTGGGAAGAGCCGCTGCTGCTGCTGCCGTGGTTCGCCCTGCTGGTCGCTCTGCTGGTCGGCGTCTACGCGCTCGCGCGCCGGCTCGACGTCGCACCGGTCGGTGCCGCCGTGGCCGCCTATGCGCTGGCGTCGATGCCGCTGCTCGACTCGCACGTCGCGTTGGCCGGCTATCTGGACCTGTGGGTCGCGACCGCGGTGGTGTTCGCGCTCGGTGCCTGGCTGTGCTGGCTGCGCGAGCCGCGCTCGCGCGGCTGCCTCGTGCTCGCGATCGGCCTGGCCGCGTGCCTGCCGCTGCTCAAGCGCGAAGGCGCGGTCTGGCTGGCGCTGCTCGCCGGCCTGATGGTCTACGCGCGCTGCGGCCCGCGCCTGCGCCGCGGCATGCTGCTGAGCGGCGGCGTGCTGGCCGGCGTGCTGGTGCTGGCGGTGCTCGTCGCCGGCGACGCGATCAACGGCTGGCTCGCCGGCACCGCGCTGATCCCGAATCCGGGCCAGACCGAGGGCCCGATCCTGGCCTGGCGGCCGGAGGGCCTGGCGATCGTCGTCGCCTCGTTCGGTGCCGACAACTGGCATCTGCTGATGCTCGCGCTGGTCCTGATCGTGCCGTGCCGCTGGTGGCGCCTGCGCGAGGATCCGCGTGCGCGCCTGGTCGGCCTGTTCCTGTCGACCGGCTGGATCTTCCTGCTGTTCCTGTTCTGCCTGACGCCGGCCTCGAGCTGGGCGCAGAGCGAGACCGCCGCGCATCGTCTGGTGATGCATCTGGTGCCGGCGACCGTGCTCTGGCTGGCCCTGCTGTTCGGCGATTCGCCGAATCCGTCGCGGACGGCCGGTGAAAGCGACGGTGTAAGATGAGCGCATGCCGGCCCGGCCGAGCGGGGAGCGTTCCATGAGCAGCGTCGATTTCACCTCGTTTCTGAAGCTGATGGCGCACAAGAAGGCGTCGGACCTGTTCATCACGGCCGGCATCGCGCCGTCGATGAAGGTGCAGGGCCGCATCGCGCCGATCACGCAGAACGTGCTGACGCCGCAGCAGTCGCGCGACATGGTGCTGAACGTGATGACGCCCTCGCAGCGCGAGGAGTTCGAGAAGACGCACGAGTGCCAGTTCGCGATCGCGGTGACCGGCGTCGGCCGCTTCCGCGTCTCGTGCTTCTATCAGCGCAACTGCGTCGGCATGGTGCTGCGCCGGATCGAAACGCGCATCCCGTCGGTCGAGGAGCTCGGCCTGCCGCCGATCATCAAGACGCTGGCGATGACCAAGCGCGGCATCGTGATCTTCGTCGGCGCCACCGGTACCGGCAAATCGACCTCGCTGGCCGCGATGATCGGCTACCGCAACCAGAACTCGACCGGCCACATCATCACGATCGAGGACCCGATCGAATACGTGCACAAGCACGAGGGTTGCATCATCACGCAGCGCGAGCTCGGCATCGACACCGACTCGTGGGAGAACGCGCTCAAGAACACGCTGCGTCAGGCGCCCGACGTCATCATGATCGGCGAGGTGCGCACGCGCGAGACGATGGAGCACGCGATCAACTTCGCCGAGACCGGCCACCTGTGCCTGTGCACGCTGCACGCGAACAACGCCAACCAGGCGATGGACCGCATCATCCATTTCTTCTCCGAGGATCGGCGCCAGCAGCTGTTCATGGATCTGTCGCTGAACCTCAAGGGCGTGGTCGCCCAGCAGCTGATCCCGACGCCCGACGGCAAGTCGCGGCGCGCGGCGATCGAGGTGCTGATCGGCACGCCGCTGGTGCAGGACTACATCCGCCAGGGCGAGATCCACAAGCTCAAGGACGTGATGAAGGAGTCGACCAACCTCGGCATGCGCACGTTCGACCAGGCCCTGTTCGAGCTCTACCAGGCCGGCGAGATCAGCTACGAGGACGCCCTGCGCCACGCCGACTCGGCCAACGAGGTCCGACTCAAGATCAAGCTCGCACAGGGCGGCGACGCCCATACGCTGAGCCAGGGCCTGGACGGCGTCGAACTGGTCGAGAGCTGACGTCTTGCCGATGAACGATGATCTCGCCCGCTTGCAGCGGGTCTGGAGTTCGCTCGGCCGCGACGACCCGCTCTGGGCCGTGCTGTCGCAGCCCGGCAAGCGCGGCCGGCGCTGGGATGAGGCCGAGTTCCTCGCCACCGGCCGCACCGACATCGAGACCCAGCTGCACGGTCTGGCCGTCTACGGACTGCCGGTCCGCCACACGGCCGCGCTCGACTTCGGCTGCGGTGCGGGCCGGCTATGCCGCGCGCTCGCGGCGCATTTCGAGCGCGTCGTCGGCGTCGACGTCTCGCCGACGATGATCGAGGCCGCGCGCCGCATCAATGCCGACCTGCCGCAGGTGCAGTTCCGCGAGAATCCGTCGACCCGGCTCGAGGGCATCGCCGACCGCAGCGTCGATCTGGTCTATTCGACGATGACGCTGCAGCACATCCCGACCGCGCTCGCGGCCGGCTATGTCGCCGAGTTCATGCGCGTACTCGCGCCGGGCGGCGTCGCGGCGTTCCAGTTCGTCGCCGGTCCCGACCTCGGCTCGCGTCGCGGCCGCCTCTACGCGCGCCTGCCCAATCGCTGGCTCAATCCGCTGCGACGTCTGCTGTGGCGGCGCTGGTCGGTGTTCGAGATGCACGTGTTGCCCGAGTCGCTGCTGCACGAGCGCCTGGCCGCCGAGCCCGGCGTCCGCCTGCTCGCCGCGCTCGACGACGGCGCCGCCGGCCCGGGCTGGCAGGGGCGGCGCTGGTATCTGACGCGCGACGTCCCGACTGCCGACACCTGAGACGGCGGCGTCGCGCTGTCCGCACGTATCGCCGTTCAGAACCGCTCAGCCGTCGAAGCCGCTCACGAACACCGGATCGGGCCGGCTGCCGGTCAGTGCGCCGATCGTCGGCGGCGTCTCCGGCGGTCGCGCGACCGCGCCGCCCGGCAGCGGTGCCTGGCGGATCGGCGGCAGCGACAGCGGCAGCGGCGTCGGGGCCGGGAACGGCCAGGCGGTCGGGCTGACCGGCGCGGCATTGCCGGCCTGGTTCAGCGGACTGCCCGAGGCCGGCCGCAGGTCGAGGTTCTGCGTCGAGACGAATCCGGGCGAGCCGCCCTGACGCGTGTCGATCCACTCGGACGGCAGCTCGGTCGCGCCGAGGTCGACCCAGTTGTTCGAGCCGGCGACGCGGCGGCCCTGGCTCCAGACCGCCTCGACCGCGCGCTCGACGCGCAGCGTGCCCGCCGTCGTGCGATGCAGGACGTTGTTGTGCGCCTCGACCGACTCGAGCCCGTCGAACAGGCGGAACACGGTATAGCTGGATGCAGTGCCGGTCGCGACGATCGTGTTGTTGACGATCCGGTAGCGGCCGCGGCTCTCGCCGGTGCCGTCGCCGCCCAGGCGCATGATCGCGCCGAACGAGCCGGCGTGGACGATCACGTTGCCGAGCACCTCCGAATCCTCGCGCGCGAGGCCGACGCTCCAGCCGGCCTGCTGCGTGTACTGGTCGGGGCCGATCAGCTCGATCTCGTGATAGTACGCGTTCTCGAACCAGTTGTAGTGGATCTCGTTGCGCTCGGCACGGCTCTTCAGCAGGTTGCCGCCGAGGCCGTCGTGCACGTAGTTGTAGCGCATCCGGAACACCGCGCCCGGGTAGGCGACCTCGTCGGTCTGGATGTACAGCGCGTGGCGGCTGTCGCCGCCGCCGGCATTGCGGATCTCGCTGTACTCGAGCGTGATCGAGCCCGAATCCTGATCGCTCGACAGGATGCCCTGGCCGCTGCAGTCGCGGACCAGCAGGTCGCGCAGCACGATCTCGGCCGCATTGACGAAGAGGCAGCGTGCGCTGCCGCCGGTGATCTCGAATCCCTCGACGAGGACGTGGTTGGACAGCCGCAGTTCGAGCGTATTGGAGCCGCCGCTCAGCACCGGCCGCCGTCCGTCGACGCGCAGGCCGCGCAGGACGATCGGCGCGGCGGCGGTGCCGGACTGGCGCAGCACGGCACCGCCCGCGTAGGTGGTGCCGCCGTCGACTTCGACGACGTCGCCGGGCCGCAGCGTGACCGCGGCGAACAGCGCCTGCAGCGAGGCGTGCGGCCGGCCGGGTCCGACCGGATAGGTCGCGGCGCCGGCCGGCGCGGCGGCGAGTGCGAGCAGGGCGATGAGCAGGCGAGTCATGGCGGGCGCGGAACAGGGGAGGGCCGCGATAGCGTCCACGGCCGGGGCGGTACGGACTGCGACGGACGTCGCAGCCGGCGCAGCCGGCCTGCCGGAGCGATGCCGATGCCGCGCTTGTCAACGCCGCGCCGCTGGCGGAATCTTCGCGGCTGGTTCCGCTGAATGACGCATCCCGACGTGCCGATCCTCGACGCGCAACAGGCGCGACTGCTGCATCTGTCGGCCCAGGGCCTGCTCTGCGCGCCGCGGCGTCGCGTCGTGGCGGCCGACGTGGTCGCGGCGATCGAGCGGATGGCGCTGCTGCAGATCGACACGATCCACGTCGTCGCGCGCAGTCCGTATCTGGTGCTGTTCTCGCGGCTCGGCGACTACCGCCCCGAATGGCTCGACGCGGCCCTGGCCGAGGGCGCGATCTTCGAATGCTGGTCGCACGAAGCCTGCTTCGCGCCGGTCTCGGACTACGCGCTGCACCGGGCCGCGCGCCTGCTGCGCGGACATCACTGGTCGATGAAGCACGCGCTGCGGATGGCGCGCGACCACGCCGAGCCGATACGCCGCCTGCTCGATCACGTGCGCGCCAACGGCGCCGTCAAGGCCGCCGACTTCGAGCGGCCGTCCGGGCGCGCCAGCGCGTGGTGGGGCTGGAAGGACGAGAAGCGCTGGCTGGAGGCCGCATTCGCGCTCGGCGATCTGATGATCGCGCGGCGCGAGAACTTCCATCGCGTCTACGACCTGCCCGAGCGCGTGATCGGCCGCGTACTGCCCGGTTGGAACGACGCGCCGATGCCGGCGGCCGAGGTCGAGCGGCGCCAGATCGAGACCGCCGTGAAGGCGCTCGGCATCGCACAGGCCGGCTGGATCGCCGACTATTTCCGCAGCGGCCGTCGCCACCGCGACGCCGATCTGGACGCGGCGGTCGAGCGCGGCACGCTCTCGCGCGTCGAGGTACGCGGCTGGGACGCGCCGGGCTACGTGCATCGCGATCGCGCCGACGAGCTGGCGAAGGCGCTCGCCGGCACGCTGCGCGCGACGCATACGACGCTGCTGTCGCCGTTCGATCCGGTGGTCTGGGACCGTGCCCGCGCCGCGGCGATGTTCGGTTTCGACTATCGCCTGGAGTGCTATCTGCCGGCCGAGCGGCGGCGCTACGGCTACTTCGTGCTGCCGATCCTGCGGCGTGGACGCCTGTGCGGGCGGCTCGATGCGAAGGCGCATCGCAGCGAGGAAACGTTCGAGGTCAAGACGATCCATCTGGAGCCCGGCGTGACCGTATCGGACGCGCTGCTCGCCGATCTGTCCGCCGCGCTGCGGCGCTGCGCGGCCTGGCACCGCACGCCGCGCATCGCGATCGGCCGCAGCGAGCCGCGCGAACTGACGCGCGCGCTGCGGGCGCGCCTGAAGGACGACGCACGATGAGCGTCCGGCACGAGACCGCCGTGACGCCCGAGGTGCCGGCCGCGCTGCGCGGCATCGCGCTGTTCAAGTTCGCGAAGGCCGCGACCCTGGCGCTGCTCGGCGCCTCGCTGTGGCTGCTCGACGATCCGTCGACGCTGCATCGCCTCGCGCATGCGCTGTCGCCGTTCGCGGCCGGCCACCACGTGCTGGCCGGATGGCTCGGTGCGCTGTCGGCCGCGGTCGGCGACCACTGGCCTGCGCTCGCCGCGTCGGTGGCGGCCTACGCGCTGGTGTTTCTCGTCGAAGGCATCGGACTGTGGCGCGGCCGCCGCTGGGGTGCCTGGCTGACGGTCGCGGTCAGTGCTTCGCTGATTCCGGTCGAGCTCTACGAATGGATCGGTCATCGCACGGCGCTGCGCGGCGCCGTACTGGTCGTCAACGCGGCGATCGTGGCGTATCTGTGGCGGTTGCTGCACCACCGTCGCCGTCGCGGCGGCCCGTCATGAAGGTCGCGCTGGTCCTGGTCCTGCTGGTCGCGACGGCGGCCTGCCGCGAGCGCGGATCGCCGTCGGCCGAGACCGGCGCGACGCCGGCCGCAGCGCCTGCGGCGGTCGAGCCGAGCGTGCCCCGGGTCGCGACGCCCGAGCCGGCCGAGCGTGTCGTGGCGCCACCTTCGTCCGATCCGGACAGCGCGGCCGCCGAGCCGGTCGTCCATGCCGAGGCGCCGCACGCCGATTCGGCGCGCTGCCTTGCACGCACCGGCGAGCGCGTATCGCGCGAGGCGCAGGCGATTCATCGCTGGGTCGACGCCGCCGGCATCGTCCACTACGCCGATCGCGCGCCGGTCGGCACGGTTCGCGAGCATCGCCGCATCGCGCTGGGCGGACTGCCGCCGGTCAGCGTCGAGGCCAGCGGCTACGACGTCAATCTGCCGGCGGACGTCCACGCGCGCGCGGTCGCCGACGCCGTCGCGATCGATCGCGTGCTGCGCCAGGTGTTCGCGGCCGACAGCGACGACCGTCTCGCGCTGCGCGTGGTCTTCGTCGCGTCGGCGCAGGCCTACGAGCGCTTCGTCGGCGAGCCGGCGCTGGCACGCTCGGCCGGCGCCTACTCGGCACGCGAGCGAACCGTCTACGTGCGGATGCAGGGCGAGGCGGCGTCGACGTTCCGCGTGCTCCGCCACGAGATCGTGCACGCGCTGGTGCACGAGCGGATCGGCAATCTGCCGACGACGCTCAACGAAGGACTGGCCGGCTATTTCGAGCGCTTCGAAGCCGCCGGCCAGGGCGGGCGCGTCGATTTCTCCGACGTGCGCGCGCGTCTGGCTGCCGCGGCGCCGCAGGACCCCGCCGCAGCGCTGACCGAGCTGCTCGCGCTGGACGGGCCGGACTTCTATCGCAGCGAGCCCGAGCGCCGCTATGCACAGGCACTGGCCCTGGTCGCGGTGCTGATGCGCGACACGGCCGGCCGCGCCGTGCTCGGCGAACTGCTCGCGCGGCAACGGGCCGAACCCTGCGATCCGCTCGCGAGCGAGGCCGTGTTCGAAGCGCGCTATCCCGGCGGCCTCGCGGCGCTGGCCGACGATCTGGCCGGCTGGATGCGCGCGCCCGATGCCGGCTCGCACTGGTAGCGCGCGACTGCGAAGCACTGCGCAAAAATGGAAAGGTATAAGGCGTCCGGACGAGGTCGGAACGGATCCGGACGCGCCGCTGATACGCGCTAAATCCCGGAATTGAAAAGTGTTTTGAAGGCGCCGAACCGACACCGACTTGCAATCGATTTCCCTATTAAAAACCGTCGCTTCCGTAAAAAGTCTGGAGTAGACTCGGCCCATCGGAACGGCAGGGGCATGGATCGGGGCGGGGCGCATGCAGCGGGCGCGATGCCTGTTGTGGCGCGCTCGGCTCGCGCCGTCTCTTGCGCTCCGGTATCGGTAGCGTCCCGATCGGATGCGATTCAAGTCAACCTGATATTCGTGGAGAGTTTCATGTCGGACCGTCAGCTCGGCACCGTCAAGTGGTTCAACGAAAGCAAGGGTTTCGGTTTCATCAGCCGCGAAAACGGCCCCGATGTGTTCGTGCATTTTCGTGCGATCAGCGGCTCGGGCTTCCGCACCCTTCAGGAAGGCCAGCGCGTGAGCTTCCGCGTCGTGCAGGGCCAGAAGGGTCTGCAGGCAGAAGACGTCACGGCCGTTTGAACGACGGACCTATTCGGGATCGCGGCCGCGCGGCGGTCGCGATCCTTTTCCCGCCGCGGCCGACCGCCTCGCAAGTCTCCCGTCACGGCCATTCCGGCATCGGCACGCGCGGCGGCTCGTCTTGATTCGCACCGTCGACCAATCGCATGGATCGCCGTTCGACGATCCCCGGTCCGCGCCGTCCCCGGTGGTCGATGTCTCGATCCGGATCCGGTCCGCCGACGGCGTCGAAGCCGATCTCGCACTGACGCGACCGCGCGGCGCGACCGCCGGCCTGTTCTGGCTGCCGGCGCTCGGCGTGGCCGCGCGCCATTACGCAGGCCTGGCCGAGGCACTGGCGGCACGGGGCATCGCGCTGGCGCGCCACGAATGGCGCGGACACGGGTCGAGCAGTGTGCGCGCCTCGCGCCGCTGCGACTGGTCGTATCGCGAACTGCTCGAGTCCGACATTCCGGCCGCGCTGGATGCGGTGAGCCGGGCCGCTCCCGATCTGCGCTGGTCGATCGGCGGCCACAGCCTCGGCGCACAGCTGGCGACGCTGACCTGGCTGCGCCGTCCGTCGGATCTGCACGGGCTGGCCGTGGTGGCCGGCGGCGTGCCGTGGTGGCGCCATTTCGACGGCGCGCAGGCGCTGGCGTTTCGCGCGGTGCTGGCGACGCTGCCGCTGGTGACCGCGGCAGTCGGCTATTTTCCGGGGCGCCGGCTCGGCTTCGGCGGCCGCGAGGCGCGCGGCGTGATGCGCGACTGGGCGGCCAGCGCCATGACCGGCCGCTATGCGCATGCAGGCGATCGCGTGTCGCCGGCCGCCACCGCGCGTCCGGTGCTCGGCATCGGCTTCGCGCGTGACGGCCTGATCCCGCGCTCGGCGCTCGACGATCTGCTCGCGCGGACCGGCAGCGCCGCATCGACGGTCGTCGTACTCGATGCGCGCGACCTCGCCGGCGTGACGCCCGATCATTTTTCGTGGATGCGCCGGCCCGAGCCGCTCGCGCATCGTCTGTCCACCTGGTTGCATACCGCTTCGGAGTCCGCTTGATGTCCACGTTGTTCTCGCCCCTGAACCTGCGCGGCCTGACGCTGCGCAATCGCATCGCGGTCTCGCCGATGTGCCAGTACTCGGCCGTCGACGGCGTGCCGCAAGCCTGGCACCTGGTGCATCTGGGCAGCCGCGCCGTCGGCGGCGCCGGCCTCGTGATCACCGAGGCCACCTCGGTCGATGCGGTCGGCCGGATCTCGCCGTGGGATACCGGCATCTGGAACGAGGCCCAGTCCGAGGCCTGGCAGCCGATCGTGCGCTTCATCCGTGATCGGGGCGCCGTCGCCGGCATCCAGCTCGCGCATGCCGGCCGCAAGGCCAGCACCGAGGCGCCGTGGCGCGGCGGCGGCCCGCTGCCGCCGGACACCGCGCCGGGCTGGCGGACGGTGGCGCCGTCGGCGCTCGCGTTCGCGCCTGGTCACCCGTTGCCGCAGGCGCTCGACGCGGCCGATGTCGCGGCGATCGTCGACGCGTTCCGCGCCGCGGCGCTGCGGGCCCTGGCGGCCGGGTTCGAGCTGGTCGAGATCCACGCCGCGCACGGCTATCTGCTGCACCAGTTCCTGTCGCCGCTGAGCAACCAGCGTGACGATCGCTACGGCGGCAGCTTCGCCGGCCGCATCCGCCTGGTCTGCGAGGTCGTCGACGCGGTTCGCGCGGTCTGGCCCGACACGCTGCCGCTGATCGTGCGGCTGTCGGCGACCGACTGGGTCGACGGCGGCTGGGACATCGAGCAGAGCGTCGCGCTGTCGCGCGAGCTGGCCGGGCGCGGCGTCGACCTCGTCGACGTCTCGTCCGGCGGCCTGGTGCCGGGCGCGTCGATCCCGGTCGGGCCGGGCTATCAGGTGCCGTTCGCCGCGCGGATCCGCCGCGAGGCCGCGATCGCGACCGGTGCGGTCGGCATGATCACCGAGCCCGAGCAGGCCGAGCGCATCGTCGCCGAAGGCGAGGCCGATCTGGTGCTGCTGGCGCGCGAGATGCTGCGCGACCCGTACTGGCCGCGCCGCGCGGCGCGCGCATTGGGTGTGTCGATCGACGCGCCCGAGCAGTATCACCGCGCCTGGTAGCGGGTGCAGTCGGCGCAGGTGCCGCCGTAGCGCGCCTCGCACGCTCGCAGCGAACGGCACGTCGGCTGCGTCGATCCGATCGCGCACGGAGCCTGCGCGAGCGCTGTCGCGGGGCGGACGAGCATGGATGTACGTCTGGACGCGCGCGTCGATCGAATGCCGCGCACGACCGACCGCCACGGCACCGGCCGGTTTCACTCGTGCAGTCGGCCGGTGCGGACGATGACGGCGTTCGAGTCGTCCGATCGCCTGTCGTCATGGTGCGTGATGGACCTTCCTGGTGCCCCCGTCGCGATCCCGATATGCTCGGCCGACCGCCCGCAGAGGCGGGTCGAGGAGGGTTCGCCATGCGTCGCTTCGCCAGCTTCCGCGAGTTCTATCCGTACTATCTGTCCGAGCACGCCCATCCGGTCTGCCGGCGCCTGCATGTCGTCGGCAGCCTGCTCGTGCTCGTGGTGATCGCGTTCGCGCTGGCGAGCGGACGGCTGGCCTGGCTGCTGCTGGTGCCGTTGATCGGCTACGGCTTCGCCTGGATCGGCCATTTCGCGTTCGAGAAGAACCGCCCGGCGACGTTCAAGCATCCGCTCTACAGCCTGGCCGGCGACTGGGTCATGTTCTGGGACGTGCTGCGCGGGCGCGTCCGGCTCTAGCCGCGGCGCAGCGTCCGCGCTCCGCGCCGGTTCGACTACGAAAGGCTCGGGCACCGGGCCGCGCGGCTCAGCGGTAGTCGCGGTGGCAGTCCTCGCAGGCGTTCTCGACCGCGGTCAGCGCCGCGGCCTGCGCCGGACATGCATCGGCCGCCGCCGCTTCGGCGATGCGTGTGCGCAGGTTGCCCGCATAGCGCGCGAAGACGCGCTCGTCGCCGACGCCGGACAGAAAGGTCGGTTCCAGATCGGCCGCGAGCAGGCCGAGCACGCGCAGCCGCGGCTCGTTGCCGGTGCAGCTACCGTCGACCGCGGCCGTGCGCGCGCTGCCGAGCGTGTGCTTCATGACGTTCATCATCGCGCGCGGGTAGCTGTCGCGCGGCCGCATCAGGCCGATCGCCATCAGGGCGCAGAGCAGGCCGACGAACAGGCCGATGCCCAGACAGGCCACGTAGCGCATCGCTCAGCCGCCCTGCGGCAGGCGCGGGCGGCGGCGCAGATTGGCCAGCAGCAGGCTGGCGAGGCCGAGCAGGATCTCGTCGATGAACGGGATGAAATCCGGAATCAGCACGTCGGCCACGAACAGCGCGATCGTCAGCAGCGCCAGTCGCGGAAAGCGCAGGTCCTGCGCCCAGCGCAGCAGACGGCGGGTCAGGGGATTGGGCATCGGCGGCTCCCGCGGCGGACAGGCCGCTACGATGGGACCGGCCGGCGCTGCGTGCAAGCGCCGGCACTGCGGCCGGCGCCGGCGTTTCGGTGTACGCTCCGCGCCCGCATGAACGCCACGCTCGACGAACTCGCACCGTCCCCGGTCGCCGATCCGCGCTTCGCCGGTGTCGACCGGCTCTACGGCGCCGGCAGCGCGGCGCGTCTGGCCGGCCGCTCGGTCTGCGTGGTCGGCGTCGGCGGCGTCGGATCCTGGGTCGTCGAGGCGCTGGCGCGCAGCGGCGTCGGCCGGCTGACGCTGATCGACGCCGACGACGTCTGCGTCAGCAATACCAACCGGCAGCTGCACGCGTATGCCGGCCAGTACGGCCGCAGCAAGGTCGCGGTCATGGCCGAGCGCGCACGCGCGATCAACCCGGCGATCGAGGCGATCGCGGTCGAGGAGTTCCTGACGCCCGGCTCGATCGAGCGGCTGCTGTCGACCGGCCATGATCTCGTGCTCGACTGCTGCGACGCGTTCCGCGTCAAGGTCGAGACGATCGCCTGGTGCCGACGCCGCAAGCTGCCGCTGATCGTCAGCGGTTCGGCCGGCGGCCGCACCGATCCGACGCTGATCCGCGTACGCGATCTGTCGCGCACCGAGCAGGACGCCCTGCTTGCGCTGATCCGTAAGAAGCTGCGCGAGGAGTTCCGGTTTCCGCGCGGACCCAAGCGCTACTTCGGCGTGCAGGCGATCTACTCGCTCGAGAACGTGCAGTATCCGCAGGCCGACGGCCGCGTTTGCGGCGTGCGGCCGGCCGCCGGCGAAGCCGGCAAGCTCGACTGCGGCGGCGGACTGGGCGCCGTCACGCACGTGACCTGCGCATTCGCGATGGCGATGGTCTCGCGCGCGATCGCGCGCCTGCTCGAGGCGCGCGCGGACGGCCGCGACTGAGTCTCGCCTCAGCGCGCCGCCAGTCCGAACAGCGCGGCGGCGTTGGCCGAGGTGGCCTGCGCGATCTCGTCGGCCGGCACGCCGCGCAGGGCGGCGACGACGTCGAGCACCTCGACCAGATGCGCCGGTTCGTTGCGTTGGCCGCGATGGCCGATGCCGGGCTGGTCGGGCGCGTCGGTTTCGAGCAGCAGCTGTTCGACCGGCATCGTCGCGACGATGCGGCGCAGCCGTGCCGCGCGCGGGTAGGTGACCGGTCCGCCGATGCCGAGCAGGAAGCCGAGCTTGAACAACTGGGCCGCCTGTTCCTCGCTGCCGGCGAAGCTGTGCACGACGCCGCGCAGCGGGCCGACGCGGCGCAGCGCGGCGATGACGGCGTCGACCGCGCGCCGCGCGTGCACGATCACCGGCAGATCATGCTCGCGCGCCAGGGCGAGCTGGGCGTCGAAGAAGCGGTGCTGCGCGTCGCGATCGAGTCCCTCGACGAAGAAGTCCAGACCGCACTCGCCGATCGCGACCGGGTGTTCGCGATCGATCCACTCGGCCAGTTGATCCAGGTGCTCGCGCCGGTGCTCGGCCAGAAACATCGGATGCAGGCCGTAGGCCGCGTGCAGGCCCGGCGTGTCGGTGCAGAGCCGGCGCAGGCCCGGCCAGCCCGCGGCGGTGATCGCCGGCACGATCTGCTCGCCGACACCGGCGGCCTGCGCGCGGGCGAGGGCCGCGTCGCGGTCGGCGTCGAATTCGGCTGCGTCGAAATGGCTGTGGCTGTCGATCAGGCGCATGCCGGGACGCTAGCAAGCGCGGGCCGTGCCGTCGAGCCGGGCCCCGATGCGCCGACGGCGCCGCATCGCTGCGGCGCCGTCGTGCGTCCTCGTCGGCCGCGCCGCCGCCATCGGGCGGCGCGTGGGCTCAGGGCGCTGCGCCCTCGAAGCCGTCGGCGAACAAGACGTCGGACGCGCCGACGTCGCTGATCGTGACCGACTCCAGGTCCAGCCACATGCCGGTGGCGCCGCCGTCGGCCTGCACCGACCAGGCGATCTTCTCGAAGAACTCGGGGCCGAACGTGCGGTTGATCCGCGCGAGGCTGTCCGAATCGAACAGGTCGCCGCCCGGATTGAACAGCTCGAACTCCAACGTCTGGCCGGCCGTCGCGGTCGGCGTCGAGAACAGGTGGATGCCGTCGGACTTCGGATAGTCGTTGCTGAGGATCAGGCCGGGTCCGGCCGGGCTCGCGACCAGCGTCTCGCTGGCGCTGCCGGCTTCGAGGCGGAAGCTGTCGAGCACGACCGGGTAGCTCGTGGCCTGATCGGGCTCCATCTCGAGCGCGCCGTCGGCCGCGATGCGGAACGACATGCGGACCTTGCTGCCGACCGGCAGGCCCGCGAACGGGCCGCTCGTGAGGTCGTTCCAGTTGACCGTGCCGGTCGCTTCGACGAGCGCTTCGGTCGCCTCCTCGGCATGCAGGTCGATCACGAACGAGCCCATCCCGGCGTCGCTGAGGCCCCAGCCGGCGATCGTCTTGCCGTCCGCCGACACGCCGCTCGCGGTGTTCAGCGACCAGCCGTCGGGAATCGTCACGCCGTTCGCGGCCGCGTAGTCGGCCAGCGTGACCATGCCGGTCGCGGGCGTCCACACGACCGCGCTGCGGTCCCAGCCGAAGCCGCTGGCGCCGACGACGACGTTGCCGTCCTCGCTGACCGCGAACGCGTAGGCGCCGCCCATCACGCCGATGAAGCCGATCGGCTGCACGCCGGTGGCCGCGGTCCAGCGCCAGGCCTCGCTGCCGTTCTCGGTGAACGCGCCGCTGCCGACGATCACGCTGCCGTCGCCGTTGGACGCCAGCGCCTCGCCGACGCCCTCGCCCTGGTAGGTCAGATCGATCGTCTGGCCGCCCTGCCAGACCACGCCGGTGCGGCCGCCGTTGTCCTGGTCGTTCCAGCCGAAGATCGTGCTGCCGTCGCCGCTGATGCCGTTGGCGCGCGAGTAGTTGGCCGGCCGGTTGACCGGCAGGCGCGTCATGCCCTCGCCGGCGCTCCAGCGGAACGCGATCGGGTTGTTGTCGGCGTCGTAGGCCAGGCCGACCGCGATGCCGTTGTCGGAGACGTCATAGGCGGTCGCGAGGTGGCCGTCGAAGCCGGGGCCGCCGCCCGGAAAGCCGCCGATCACGGTCGGACCGACGAAGGCGGCGTTGCTGTAGGCGAGCGCGGCGACGCGGTTGCCGTCGCCGTCGGTGGTCGAGCCGGCCAGCGGCTGCGCCCAGGAGCTCATGCCGTTGGCGTCGGAGAAGTCGTCGAGCACGACCGCGCCGCGCTGCGGCGTCCAGCGCCAGGCGGCCCCGCCGGCGACGCCGCCGACGATGCGGCCGTTGTGCGAGAGGCCGGTGGCCTGGCCGGTCGGCAGGTCGATGGCGGTGAACGATACGGCCTGTGCGCTGCCGGCGAGCAGGGCGAGGGCAAAGGCGATTCCGGCGTGGAGCGTGGTGCGCATGCAGATCCCCGTAGGCAAGAGTCGATCGGTTCGCGGGTCGTGGGCACGCACGTCAGGGGCGGCGGTTCCACGGTGCCGCCCAGTGTCCGCCCGCGGCCGGCCGGTGCGCATTCGCGCTTCATTCGCGCGCCGTTCCGGGTCCGCGAATGGATCGCCATACGTTTGATTTCAATGGAATGATTTGCTGCCCACGTCGGCCATGCCGGCACCCGGCGGCGTGTTCAGCTCGTCCGGCAGGACCCGCTCGCCGCTGAGGCTGCGCGCACGCGCCAGCGCGCCCTGCCAGGCATCGTGCTGGCCGAGCGCCCGATACAGGCGCGCCAGCAGCACCGCGCAGCCGTAGTCGCTGTCGGCCCAGCGTGCGACCTGGCCGACCACGGCGCTGGCGCGTTCCAGCTCGTGTCGCGCGATCAGGTAGTCGCCGTAGGCGGTCACCGCGTCGGCGACCAGCATCGGCACGCCGAGCCGGTCGGCGTCGATCAGCACCTGGTCGTAGGCCGCGCGCGTGCGCGCCTCGTCGCCGGGCCGATCGGCGGCCTGTTCGGCCTGCGCCAGCCGCGCGAGCACGTGGACCGCCGGATTGTCGTTGCGCGCCGACCAGGCGGCGAACGCGTCGACCTGCGCCGCCGCGTCGGCTGCGCGCCGTTCGGCCCGCAGCGCCCGTGTCCAGATCAGCCAGGCCTGGGCGCGCTCGCGATCGTAGGCGACCGGCGCCTCGTCGCTCGCGGCCCGCTGCGCGGTCGCGCCGGCGTCGGCGAGCCTGTCCTCGGCGGTGTCGAGCACGGCCGCGGCGAGCAGGGCGCGGCCGGGCATGCTGGCCTCTTGATGCAGGTCCGGATCACGCAGGATGCCCTCGAGCAGGGCGCGCGCTTCGGTCAGGCGGCCGATCGCGGTCAGCGTGCGCGCGCGCTGCAGGCGCATCGAGCGGCGCGCCAACGGATTCTCGAGCCGGCCGAGCAGGCTCCAGGACCGGTCGCTGACCGCGAGCGCCTCGGTCGGCCGCAGCAGCGCGAGCAGGGCGTCGATCTGGTTGCTGAGCACCGCCGACAGTTCGTTGAGCGCGCCGAACCGCTCGAAGCGCTGCGCCGATCGTTCGAGGATCGGCAGCGCTTCGGCATAGCGGTTGCGCATATTGTCCAGGACGCCCTCGTTGGCCTCGACGCGCGCCAGCGCCAGCGTATCGCCCGACAGCTCCAGCGCGATGCGCGCGCGCGAGAAGTCGGCCGAGGCCTCGTCGAGCCGGCGCGACTCGGCCAGTGCGGCCGCGCGGCCGGTATAGGCCTGGCCGAGCGCGGCCGGCTCGCGGCGGATCTCGAGCAGCCGCACCGCTTCGTCGTAGGCGGCCAGGGCGCGGCCCGGCTCGTCCTGGCGCACCGCGACCGCGCCGATCGCGTTGAGAATCCGCGCGCGCAGCACCGGATCGACCTCGGCCGGCGTCTGCTCGAGCAACGGCAGCAGCCGCTGCGTCGCCTCGACCAGGCGCCCGGCCCGGAAATCGATCTGCGCCAGGCGCAGTCGCAGTGCCGGCGCGTCGCGCAGTTCGGGCGGTGCCGACTCGAGCAGGCGTCGCGCCTGGTCGAGGTCGTCGGTCAGCAGCGCCGCCTCGGCGCGCTGCAGGATCTCCGACGCTGACAGCTCGGCCGAACCGCCTGCGGCGGCACGGCCGAGCCGTCCGAGCAGCCGGTCGGCGGCCTCGCGGCCGGCCGCCGCCGCATCGGCGGCCTGCGCCTCGATGTCCACGGGCGGCCCGCCGGCGTCCTCGAGCGTCAGCCGGACGGTCCAGCCGTCGCCGGAGCGCCGCACCAGCGGCAGCACCAGCCGCGCCGCCCCCGAGGCCTGGCGCACCGCCAGCGCGGCCTCGCCGGCCGGCATGCCGCTGCGCGCCAGATGGACGACGTTGTCGCTCGGCACGACGGTCATGCCGGCGCTGCGCAGTCGGCTGGCGACCAGGTCCATCAGACCGAGCCGCAGCCAGGCGCCGTCGGGATCGGCCTCGGTCTGTGCCGGCAGCACGGCGACCAGATCGCTCGTCGGTTCGACGTGCACGGGCGTCGCGGCCTCGGGTGCCGGCCCGTCGGGTTCGCGCTGCGTCCGGACCAGGGTCAGGCCGGCGGCCACGAACAGGACGGCCGCCGCCGCGGCGATCGGCCACGGGCGCCGGTGCAGCCGCGCCGGTGCCGTATCGGCCGTCGACGGCGAGGTCGGCATCGGCGTCGGCGCATGCGTCGGTACGGACAGTGGCGCATCGCGCACGGTCGCCGTCGTCGACGGTGCGGAGGCCACGTTCTGCACCTCGGCGACCCAGCGATAGCCGAAGCGCGGCACGGTCCGTATCGCGTTCTGGTCGTTGCCGGTGTCGCCGACGGCGCGGCGCGCCTTCAGCACGGTCTGGCCGAGCAGCGTGTCGCTGACGTCGGCGCGGCCCCAGACCGCCGCGATCAGCTCGTCGCGGCCGACCGCGCGATCGCGATGCGCGATCAGATAGACCAGGCAGTCGAACACCTTCGGCGGCAACACCAGCAGCTCGCCGCCGCGGCGCAGTTCGCGCGCGTCGCGATCGAGCAGGCAGTCGCCGAACTGGAAGACGCCGGTATCCATGACGCTCAGGGTAGCGGCGCCGGAGGGGTCTTGGATATCGCGCTCAGCGTCCGACCAGCCAGGCCGCGAGGCCGAGAAACGCGCCGAGGCTGGCGACGTCGGTGGCCTTGGTCAGGAAGATGCTCGAGGCGGTCGCCGGATCGGCGCCGCAGCGCTTGAGCAGCTGCGGCACGCCGGCACCGACCAGGCCGGCCAGCGCGCAGCTGCCGGCCATCGCCGCGAACGTGATCGCGGCCAGGATGCCGGCCTGCGGATTGCCCTGGTGATAGGCGAGTCCGAACATCGCCGCGGCGGCCACGAGGCCGGTCGTCGCGCCGTTGAGCAGACCGAGCCAGGCCTCCTTGGCGAGCAGCATCCAGCCGCGTCCGGCCTTGAGTTCGCCGAACGTCATGCCGCGCAGCGTCACCGCGAGCGCCTGGCAGCCGGTGTTGTTGCATTGATCCGAAAGCACCGGCAGGAACACCGCGAGCAGCACGATGCGGTCGATCGTCTCCTGGAACGAACCGACCACCGCCGCGGTGATGAAGGTGGTCAGCAGATTGACCTGCAGCCACGGATTGCGGAACCGGAAGCTGCGCGTCCACGGCGTGGCGATGCGCTCTTCCTTCTCGACGCCGACCATCGAACCGGCCTGCGCGCTGATCTCCCAGGCCTGCGCCTCGAACAGCCGCGCGCCGCGGACCAGGCCGAGCAGCCGGCCTTCGGCGTCGATCGCCGGATAGACCGGATAGTGGCGGCGTACGACCTCGCGCATCGCGTCGATGACCGCGGTATTCGGCGACAGCGCGAACGGATCGGGGATCATGACCTCGCGCAGGCGCTGGCCGGGGTCGGCGAAGGTCAGTTCGCGGAACGCGACCACGCCGATCAGGCGCCGCTGCGCGTCGACGACGAAGACGTAGGTGATCCCGCCGCGCGCCGGCAGCGTGCGCAGCCGCGCGACGACCTCGGCGACCGTCGTTTCGGCCGTAAAGACGGCCGGCGTGTCCTCCATCAGGCGGCCGACCGAACCTTCCGGCCAGGCCGAGCCGGACAGCCAGCGATCGGCGCCGGCGCGTTCGGCCGCGGCTGCGATACGCAGGCGGCGCGCCGGGTCGAAGCGGTCGAGCACGGCGCGCCCGAGCAGCGGGCCGAGCGACTGCAGCGCCGTGGCAACCGCATCGTCGTCCTGCGGTGCCAGCCGGTCGGCGGCACCGGCGGCGTCCA
Source organism: Rhodanobacter denitrificans (assembly GCA_003241385.1). Lineage (GTDB taxonomy): Bacteria > Pseudomonadota > Gammaproteobacteria > Xanthomonadales > Rhodanobacteraceae > Dokdonella > Dokdonella denitrificans_A. Next base: position 567,985 of record QFPO01000003.1, on the reverse strand, counting down.
GATCGCGCAGATCCACGGTGGCCGGAGCGGCCTCGGCGGCCGGCGGCAGGGGCGGGACGGCGGCCATGTCAGCAGGTGCCCGCGATGCGGACGGCAGCCGTCGTGGCCGACGACGCCCGGAAGTTAGGGACTCGTTCATTTCGGCGCGCCCACACTGGCCGAGCATTTTCTCGGGGATTCGAGGAGGACACCATGAAGCGTTTTCCTTCCATGCTGGTGGTTCTGGGCTTGTCGGCGTTCGTCGCCGGATGCGCCGCGCCGCCGCCGCGCGCAGCCTACTACGATCGCGACGGTTATCGCGCGTCCGCCCGCGTCTGCGGGCCGTGCGGCTACATCCAGGACATCGAGCGCGTGAGCGCGGCCGAGCGTGGCACCAGCGGTGCCGGTGCGGTGATCGGCGCGATCGTCGGCGGCGTGCTCGGCAATACGGTCGGACACGGCCGCGGACGCCGTGCGGCGACGGTCGGCGGCGCGGTCGCCGGCGGCTTCGCCGGCAATGCGATCGAGCGCAACAGCAACGAGCGCGATGCCAATGCCTGGCGCTTCTACATCGATCTGGACGATGGCCGCAGCGCCGTGGTGACGCAGTACGACAATCCGGGCCTGCGTCGTGGCGATCGCGTCGCGATCCGCGGCGAGCGCGTCGTGCTGCTGCGCTGATCGCAGCGGCGGCGCGATCGCGCGCAGCACGCGAAGCGCGCCAACAAAAAAAGCGCCGACCGTTTCCGGTCGGCGCTTTTCGTTTGTTCGCACGACGCCGCACTGCGACGTCGTCTATGACCTCAGTTGACGCGATAGAAGCTGTGCGCGCCGATCTTGCGCAGCGGTTCGCCGATCATCCACGACGGCGACACCTGTTCGGCGATCGCGAAGTGATCGGCATCCGGTACCACCTGCTCGCGCTGTTCGTGCGGCAGCGACCAGTTGTGCATCACGTCGCCGGCGACGCGCCATGCCTTGCCCCAGGCATCGGGATTGCGCAGTACGTAACCCTTGTGCGTCGTCGACACTGCGAACTGTCCGGGAGCGGTCACCACTTTGCAGACCGTGTTGCCCCAGCGGCCGTTGTCGCGTCGCCGCAACGCGACTTCGGCGACGGCCTTCTGGCCGAGTGTGGATTCACTGCGCGCTTCCAGATAGACGGTCGCAGCGAGACAGGTCTGGTCTGCGGCGTCGTGCGGCAGGACCGATGCAAGCCAGAGCAGCCAGGCTAGTTTCATCGGATTGTGGTCTCCTCAAAACAAAACGGATGTCCCGTCCCGGCCCTCGGCCGGATGGCGCAGCGCAGCCAGGTGCGCGCAGCCGGTATTGCACGGGTTGTCTGATGAGGTGCGCACGCAGCTCGGTCGGCACACCAGACCAGAGCGTTCGCCATCGGCGGCGATCGCTCCGGTCTTTCGTTCGATGTCCGCGGGGCCGACTTCGCCGTCACGCAGACATGAAAAATTCGTTCGGATGCCCTCTGCCTGATCGCAGGGGGTGGCGAAGCCTAGGCGAAGTTCGCGGTCGTTGTCACGCAAAACATAAATTTTATTCAGCTTCGTTACAGCTACGATCGGAACGACTTCGCGTGCAGCGATCGCTTCACGCGCACGCTCAAACTACGAACGGTATCGTCGAAAGATCGATCGCACGCGTCGCATCGATTTGCAGCGGCGTCTCGTCGTCGCCGTCGTTGACGACGCCGAGCAGCGCATCGCGCGCCGCATACAACACGATGCCTTTGGATGTGCCGTCGGCCGCGATGATCGGCGTGCCGGGCGCAGGCGCGTCGATGTCCGCACCGAACGCGAATGCACGCAGGCGCCGCTTGTTGCCGCCGCGAAAATGCAGGCGCGCCGCGATCTCCTGACCGGGATAGCAACCCTTGCCGAAGCTGATCGCGTCGATGCGTTCGAGATCGAGCGCCTGCGGCGTGAACGCTGCGCGCGTCGCCGCGTCGATCAGCGGCAGGCCGGCCGTGACATCGGTGCGGCGCCAGCGATCGCGTGCCTCATCGTCGTCACGATCGGTGACGCCAGGCCCGAGCCACGCGGTGCGCGCGCCGCCTTCGAGCGCGATCGCATAGCCGTCGTTCTCGAACGCGATCGTGCGTGGCGCGGGGCGCGTCGACTGCGCGGCGTCGAGCGACCACACCGACCACTCGTGCAGCGTGCGCAGCGTCACCTTCGATCGGAATACGTAGCGCGACAGCGCCGCGCGCATCGTCTCGGCGTCGCCGAGCGGCTGCCAGGCGAGCAGCGCGTCGGCATGCGTGCGCAGCAGCGCGAAGACGTGCAGCGCGCGACCTTGCGCATCGAGCCAGGCGCACCATCGCCAGTGACCTTCGGCAAGCGCGCCGACGTCGATCGTGAACTGCGCGTTGGCGAATGCGACTGCGTCGGCGCCTTCGATCAGGACGGCCTGCGCCGCGAAGAGGGGAGTGCTCATGGAAACGTCGCCGCCGATTCGGGCCTCCGCGTCAAGCGCATCGTCGGCCGTTAGTCAAGGTTGTCTGCAAAACGCCCTGGGTTTAACCTTGACATGATAAGTCCGATGTCCGACCCCAAGCGCAAACCCGACGACCGCACCGATGCGTCTTCCGCGGAAGATGCGGCATCGCCTCGTGCGGACCGCGAGCCGCCCGCCAAGGAAATCGGCGGGCGCGACGGCCCCGACCCGGTCCGTTACGGCGACTGGGAAAAAGGCGGGCGCTGCATCGATTTCTGATGCGTGCCGTGGACGGTCACGGACTTCCAGGCATACGCAAGCTCAGCGATCCGCGCAAGCACAAGGCCAGCCCATGCCCCAGACGGCACGACCCCTCTCCCCACACCTCCAGGTCTATCGCTGGGGGATCCAGATGGTCACCTCGATCCTGCACCGCGCCACCGGCGTCGTGCTGTCGGTCGGCAGCCTGCTGATCGTCGCGGCCCTGGTCGCGCTGGCGGCCGGGCCTGAAGCCTGGGCCTGCCTCACCGGACTGGCCGGCTCCTGGTTCGGGCAGCTGGTGCTGTTCGGCTGGGTCTGGACGTTCGCGTTCCATCTGCTCAACGGCGTACGCCATCTGCTGCAGGACGCCGGCTGGGGCTATGCGATCGCGCAGTTCATCCGCAACAGCTGGATCTCGGTGATCGGCAGCTTCGTGCTGACCGCACTGGTCTGGGGCCTGGTCGTGATCCGCGGAGGTGCGCTGTGAGCGGCTTCGATCGGTTCCGCACGCCGCTCAAGAACGCGCGAGGTCTCGGCTCGGCGAAGGACGGCGTCCATCACTTCGTCGTGCAGCGCGCGACCGCGGTCGCGCTGTTCTTCCTCGGTCTGTACTTCGTCGGTTTCGCGATCAGCTTGATCGGCGCCGACTACACCGCCGCGCGCGCGGCCGTGGCGCATCCGTTCAACGCGGTGCTGCTGATCGCGTTCCTGGTGACCTCGTTCTGGCATGCCCAGCTCGGCCTGCAGGTGATCATCGAGGACTACGTGCACGCGCCGATCCTGGCGGTCACCTCGCAGCTGGCGGTGCGCTTCGTCTGCGTGCTCGCCACCCTGGCCGGCGTGCTGGCCGTACTTCGCATCGCTTTGGGGGCCTGAGCCGGTGAGCGCCTACAAGATTCAGGAACATCTCTACGACATGGTCGTGGTCGGCGCCGGCGGCGCGGGCCTGCGCGCGACGTTCGGTCTGGCCTCCAAGGGGCTGCGCACGGTCTGCCTGACCAAGGTCTTCCCGACGCGCTCGCACACCGTGGCGGCGCAGGGCGGCATTTCGGCCGCGCTCGGCAACATGGGCGAGGACGACTGGCGCTACCACTTCTACGACACGATCAAGGGCTCGGACTGGCTCGGCGATCAGGACGCGATCGAGTACATGTGCAAGGAGGCGCCCGAGGCGATCATCGAGCTCGAGCACTACGGTGTCCCGTTCTCGCGCACCGAGGACGGCAAGATCTACCAGCGTCCGTTCGGGGGCATGACGACCCGCTACGGCGAGGGTCCGCCGGCGCAGCGCACCTGCGCGGCCGCCGACCGCACCGGCCACGCGATGCTGCACACGCTGTATCAGCAGTCGCTGGCGCACGACGCGCAGTTCATGATCGAGTATTTCGCGCTCGACCTGATCTGGGACGCCGAGGGCGTCTGCCGCGGCGTGCTCGCGCTCGACATGGCCGCCGGCACGCTGCATCTGTTCCGCGCGCACGGCGTCGTGCTCGCGACCGGCGGCTACGGCCGCGCCTACTTCAGCGCGACCTCGGCGCACACCTGCACCGGCGACGGCGGCGGCCTCGTGCTGCGCTCGGGCCTGGCGATGCAGGACATGGAGTTCGTGCAGTTCCATCCCACCGGCATCTACGGCGCCGGCTGCCTGATCACCGAGGGCGTGCGCGGCGAAGGCGGCATCCTGCGCAACGCCAGCGGCGAGCGCTTCATGGAGCGCTACGCGCCGCACTACAAGGACCTCGCCTCGCGCGACGTGGTGTCGCGTTCGATGACGATCGAGATCCGCGAAGGCCGCGGCGTCGGCGAGCACAAGGACCACATCCTGCTCGACCTGACCCATCTCGGTCCCGAGGTCATCCACGAGAAGCTGCCCGGCATCGCCGAGAGCGCGCGCATCTTCGCCGGCGTCGACGTCACCAAGCAGCCGATTCCGGTGCTGCCGACCGTGCACTACAACATGGGCGGCATCCCGACCAACTACCACGGCGAGGTCGTGCAGAAGGTCGGCGACGATCCGGACAAGGTCATCCAGGGCCTGTACGCGATCGGCGAGGCCGCCTGCGTATCGGTGCACGGCGCCAACCGGCTCGGCTCGAACTCGCTGCTAGACCTGGTGATCTTCGGCCGCGCGGTCGCCAACCGCTGTGCCGCGACGATCAAGCCCGGCGCGCCGCACAAGGTGCTGCCGGCCGACGCCTGCGACAAGGCGCTGGCCAATCTCGACAAGCTGCGCAATGCCAACGGATCGACGCCGACCGCGCAGATCCGCCTCGACATGCAGCGCACGATGCAGAACGATGCCGCGGTGTTCCGCACGTCCAAGACGCTCAAGGAAGGCTGCGAGAAGATGGAGCGGATCTTCCGCAGCTTCGAGGACGTGCGCGTGTCGGACCGCTCGCTGGTCTGGAACTCGGACCTGATCGAGACCTACGAGCTGCAGAACCTCCTGTACAACGCGGTCGCGACGATCACCTCGGCCGAGCAGCGCCACGAGAGCCGCGGCGCGCACGCGCACGAGGACTACCCCGAGCGCGACGACGCCAACTGGCAGAAACACACGCTGGTCAAGGTCGACGCGCAGGGCACGCCGAGCTTCGATTTCCGCCCTGTGCACATGTACACGCTGACCGACGACGTCGAGGTCGTACCGCCGAAGGCGCGCGTCTACTGATCGTGACGCGCCAGCCGACGCAAGCCGCCTCGAACCAATGACCGCCGCACCGGCGCACGCCCGTCACGGCGGCGCGCCACGCACCATCGGGTGAACAGACATGGCCAAGTTCAGTCTTCCGAAAAACTCGAAGATCCAGCCGGGCAAGCATTTCGCGGCGCCGGCGGGCGCCAAGAACGTTCGCGCGTTCCGGATCTACCGCTGGAATCCGGACGACGGCCAGAATCCGCGCGTGGACACCTACGAGCTGGACCTGGCCGCCTGCGGGCCGATGGTTCTGGACGCGCTGATCAAGATCAAGAACGAGGTCGACCCGACGCTGACGTTCCGCCGCTCGTGCCGCGAGGGCATCTGCGGTTCGTGCGCGATGAACATCGACGGCACCAATACGCTGGCCTGCACCAAGGCGATCGAAGACTGCGCCTCGGGCGACGTCAAGATCTACCCGCTGCCGCACATGGCGGTCGTCAAGGATCTGGTGCCGGACCTGACGCACTTCTACGCGCAGTACGCCTCGATCAAGCCCTGGCTGCGCACGCAGAGCGCGCCGCCGCCGAAGGAGCGGCTGCAGTCCAAGGACGACCGCGCGCGTCTGGACGGACTCTACGAGTGCATCCTGTGTGCCTGCTGTTCGACGAGCTGCCCGAGCTACTGGTGGAACGGCGAGCGCTATCTCGGTCCGGCGATCCTGCTGCAGGCCTACCGCTGGATCGTCGACAGCCGCGACGAGGACACCGGCGCGCGCCTGGACGACCTCGAGGACCCGTTCAAGCTCTATCGCTGCCACACGATCATGAACTGCGCGCGGACCTGTCCGAAGGGCCTCAATCCGGCCAAGGCGATCGCCGAGATCAAGAAGCTGATGGTCGAGCGCCGCGCCTGAGTCGCGCCGGAGCGCCATGGTCATGGATGCCGCCCTCCTCAAACGCCTGCGCTGGCGCTGCCGCCGCGGCACGCGTGAGCTCGACCAACTGCTCGGCGGCTGGCTCGACGCGCATGCGGCGAGTGCCGACGCCGAGCTGATCGGCCGCTTCGACGCGATGCTCGACCAGCCCGATCCGGACCTGTGGGACTGGCTGATCGCGCGCCAGCCGCCGGATCCGCGCTTCGCGGCGATCGTCGATGCGATCCGCGCCCGCCATCGCGTTTGACTACCGGCCGTCGCGGCTGCTCGCGGCGGCTCTGGTCGTGATGACCGCGCTGGCGGTCGCGGCGATAGCCGCGAACGGGCTGGACGCGCCCTGGAAGATCGGGCTCTCGGCGATCGCGCTGTGTGCCTGCGTATGGTCCCTGCATCGCTGGACGCATCCTCGATGGATGCGCATCGCCTTCGGCGACGCGGGATGGGTGCTGGCCGATCAGGCCGGCCACGAGGTTCCTGCGGAGCTGACGCGTTACGCGAAGCTCGGTGCGATGCAGGTGCTGACGCTGCAGGCGGAGTCACGATCGTTTGACGCGGTGATTCTGCTCGACAATCTCGAACCCAATCTCAGGCGGCGCTTGGTACTGGTCGTCGCTTCGCAACCATCCTTGCCCGAGCTTGGATTCCCACGTCGTCTACAATGAATCGGGCGGCTCGGTCGAGCCGAACTCACCAGGTGCGACGATGACGATTCGGGGATTCCAGGTGCTTGTTGCCCTGATGGCTGCTTGCACATTCACGATCGCCGATGCGGCGAGCTGGCGGCACGTTCCGGTACCGGGTGCAGCGGTGTACGACCTCGCCATTCTTCCCGGCGGGGAGCTGTACGCGGGCACCGACAACGGTGTCTATCATTCGTCGAACGCAGGAAGCTCGTGGGCTCGCACTCAATCCGACTCGCGTTCGAAGCGCTTCTTGCGCTTGCAGGTGCTCGATGGCAATCCGAAAAATCTGATTGCCTACACGTACGACATGACCCGGCTGGGCTGGTTGGGAATCGAGCTCAGTCTCGATGGCGGATCCAGTTGGCAGGTGACGCACGACCGCAATCTGTATCTCGGGACGGGGCGATTCTCGGTACATCCTTCTCTGCCGAACGTCGTATTGTTCGTCGAAGCAAGCACGGTACTTCGCTCCGAAGACGGCGGCGCCACCTGGGCTGAACTGGCTCCGGGACAGCCAATTCGCGACGTTTTCCCGGTACGCGATCAGCCGGGTCGCTTCGTGGGTACGACGAATCGATTCGACCGGATGGTCGAATCGAACGATGGAGGGGCGACATGGAGCAATGTCGAGCTCAGCCCTTTGTTGCCTCAAGGCGACTACCGGAGCTTCGAGCAGGACCCCGCTCAGCCTTCGACGCTCTACTTCGCCGCCTATCGCTTCGGCAGTCAGGTGCCCACGAGCGGCAGGATCGATACGCGGACCGGTGCCGTCACGTTTTTCAACGACGACGCGTGTGCGTGCTCTCACGTGAGAGTGGTGGCGGATCCACACCGGCCGGGCCGATTGATTGCACCGTCGGTCGCCTTCGATCCGGTGTCGCAGGCGGTTCTGCGTCGTCCGCTTCGGGAAAGCCTGGATGGCGGTGCCACGTGGCGCGAGCTGGCTGCGCTGCCGCGGAAACTCGAGAACGACTATCGCTGGCTGTTCGACCCCGGGCAGCCGGGCAGAATCTACCTGCCGACGGCCGGAGCGGGCATCTACCGGTCCGACGACGATGGTGCGACGTTCGCCGGCCATCATGCCGGCATGATGGCCGGTGTCGTGACCGACCTGTCCGTCGATCCACGCAACCCGGATGACTTTGTCGTGGTCCGCCAGCTGCTGCCGATGTTGCATACTGCCGATGGCGGCGTCAGTTTTTCCGAGGTCGAAGCGGATTTCTACGGCGATATGCCGGTCGCCTACGAGGATCGCTCTCGCGTGGCGAGAGCGCAAGGCGATCCGGATGTTCTGATCGGCTTCGATGCGCAGGCCTTCTATCGCAGTACGGATGGCGGGCGCTCCTGGTCGCGCATGGCGTCGAGCTTTCCGTTTGCGAGCGTCTGGATCGACGCGATCCGATTCATCGGTGCTGGGTCCGACAAGATTGCCGTACTGACCCAGCAAGGTGGTGAAAACGTCCAGATGCACTGGAGCGGCGACGGCGGAACGAGCTGGGCGGCGAGCCCTCTCGAGGGAAATGTCCTCGCCAGGCGCATCGGCTCCGGCGCCGACGATGCCACGCCGGTGTACGCGTATTCTGAAAGCTATGATCCGTTGTCGACTACGCTCTGGAAGTCCGATCGGTTCGGTGGTGTTTTTAAGTACATGCCGGCGCCGATGACGGAACTGGGTTTCGAATGGACGACGTTGCCGCCCGACCCCACGGATGCCTCCCGTTTGCTTTTCTTCGGTGTGGATCGGACTTCGGCGCGCCGTCCCACCCAGATCTGGGAGACGCTCGATGCAGGGACGACCTGGCATTCGCTGGGCGAAAGCAATCTTCGGAACGGTATAGCCGTGATCGACCCTTGCGACGGTCGTACGCTGTGGGATATCGCTTATGTGCGGGTATCGCGCAGCAACGGCCAGCTCTTCCAGTACGATTCCGACACCATCCAGTCCATGAAGACCGGCTTCCAGGCCATCTGCCATGGCGGGAAGTCGCATCTGTTCACGGCGGTCCCCGGTGGCGTCGGCATCCGTCAGCCCGAGGTCGCCGATACGCTGCTCAAGGATGGCTATGACTTCTGACCCGCGGCGACGCGCGTCACGTCGATCCGATTGAACTTTGGTGGTATTGGTTGTCCGATAACCCGCCGTCGGGCCTCGCCGCCCTTTCAAGGACCGTTGCCCCGATGTTCCGTCCCCTCGAAGTCTTCATCGGCCTGCGCTACACGCGCGCCAAGCGACGCAACCACTTCATCTCGTTCATCTCGCTGGTGTCGATCCTCGGCATCGCGGTCGGCGTCGCCGCGCTGATCATCGTGATCTCGGTCATGAACGGCTTCGACAAGGAGCTCAAGAGCCGCATCCTCGGCATGGTCTCGCACGCGACCGTGACCGGCGTCGACGACACCGTGCACGAGTGGCAGCGCGCGATCGAGCTGGCGCGCGGCAATCCGCACGTCGAGGGCGCGGCGCCGTACGTGGAGCGCTACGTGATGATCCAGGGCGCCAGCAACGATGGCGCCGGCGCGGTGATCCGCGGCGTGCTGCCGGAGCTCGAGCCGAGCGTGTCGGAAATCGACCGGCGCATGGTGCAGGGCCGCCTCGACGACCTCGTCGCCGGCCGCTTCGGCATCGTGCTCGGCCGCGAACTGGCGATCATGCTCGGCGTCGCGGTCGGCGACGACGTCACCGTGTTCGCGGCCGAGTTCACCGCTTCGCCGATCGGCGCGCTGCCGCGCGTCAAGCGCTTCCACGTGGTCGGCATCTTCGAGGCCGGCATGCAGGAGTACGACTCGGGTCTGGCCGTCGTGCACATGGACGATGCGGCCAAGCTGTACCGGCTGGACGGTCCGACCGGCATCCGCCTGCGGCTGGACGACCTGTTCCGCGCCTACTCGGTCGCCCGCGACATCGGCAGCGAGCTCGGCCAGTTCTACCGCGTGACGGACTGGATGCAGGGCCACAGCAACTTCTTCAAGGCGATCGCGATGGAGAAGCGCGTGATGTTCCTGATCCTGTCGCTGATCGTCGCCGTGGCCGCGTTCAACCTGGTCTCGACCCTGGTCATGCTGGTGACCGACAAGCAGGCCGACATCGCGATCCTGCGCACGCTCGGCCAGACGCCGGCCAGCGTCATGGGCGTGTTCGTCGTGCAGGGCGTCCTGGTCGGCACGCTCGGCATCATCCTCGGCCTCGCGTTCGGTGTCGTGATGACCCTGAACCTGGAGACCGTCGTGCACTGGATGGAACGCACATTCGGCATCGTCTTCATGTCGCCGGACGTCTACTACATCAGCGAGCTGCCGGCGGACCTGCACTGGGGCGACGTCGGCTGGATCACGGTGACCGCGTTCGTGTTCTGCACGCTGGCCACCCTGTATCCGGCCTGGCGCGCGGCGCGCGTCCAGCCGGCGGCGGCGCTGCGCTATGAGTGATCGAGCCATGCGGGACGAACAGGACGGCGCAGCGGGAGCGGCCATGAATGCACAGACGGTGCTGCGCGCCGAGCGGATCGCCAAGACCTATCAGGAAGGGCGCCTGCGCGCCGAGGTGCTGCGCGAGGTCAGCTTCGAGGTCGCGCGCGGCCAGACGCTGGCGATCATCGGCGCGTCCGGCAGCGGCAAGAGCACCCTGCTGCACATCCTCGGCGGTCTGGACACGCCGAGCGGCGGCGAGGTCGTCGTCGAGGGCAAGACGATGTCACGGCTGTCGGACCGCGCGCGCGGCGCGCTGCGCAACCGCTCGCTCGGCTTCATCTACCAGTTCCATCACCTGCTGCCGGAGTTCACCGCGCTCGAGAACGTCTGCATGCCGCTGCTGATCCGCGGCACGCCGATCGACGACGCACGGCAGCGCGCGACCACGCTGCTCGAGCGCGTTGGCCTGGCCGAGCGGCTCGAGCACAAGCCCGGCGAGATGAGCGGCGGCGAGCGGCAGCGCGCGGCGGTCGCGCGCGCCCTGGTGACGCGGCCGGCCTGCGTGCTCGGCGACGAGCCGACCGGCAATCTCGACGAGGCCAATGCCGCCCAGGTCTACGCGCTGATGCTCGAGCTCAACCGGGAGATCGGCACCAGCTTCATCCTGGTCACGCACGACCGGCGTCTGGCGATGCGCATGGACCGCGTGCTGGAGCTGCGCGGCGGCAGCGTGCACGAGGTGGACAAGAGCGGCGGCTGAGGGACGGTTCGACGCCATGGATCCGGCGCCTCTCGATACTGCAACGCTTCCGGCGGCGCCGCGCCGCCGCCTGTCGACGCCGGCGATCGCCGGTGCATTCCTGCTCGGCGTGCTGTCGGTGCAGGCGCTGCCGGCGCTGCCGCCGCGACTGGTCGTGTTCGCGCTCGGCCTCGCCGCGATCGGCGTCGCCTGGCGCTGGCCGCGCGGGCGCTGGATCGCGATCCTGGCGCTCGGCTTCGCCTGGTGCGCGTGGCGCGTCGATGTCGCACTGCTCGAACGGCTGCCGCGCGAGCTCGAAGGCCGCGACTTCGAGGTCGTCGGCGTCGTCGACGATCTGCCGCTGGCGCGCAGCGACGCGACGCGCTTCTCGCTGCGCGTCGAGCAGGCCTGGCTCGACGCAGAGCCGGTCGCGCTGCACGGCCGCGTACGATTGTCGTGGTACGGCCAGCTACCCGAGGCGCTCGGCGCCTGCGAGCGCTGGCACCTGTCGCTGCGGCTCAAGCGGCCGCGCGGCCTGGTCAATCCGGGCGGCTTCGACGCCGAACGGCATGCGCTCGAGCGCCGCATCGTCGCGGTCGGCTACGTGCGCGACGGCGGCGTGCGCGAGCGCCTGGAGCGCGTGCCGTTCTGCGTGGACGGTCTGCGCGAGCGGCTGTCGGCCGCGATCCTCGCCCATGTCGGCGACCGCCACGCGACGCGGTTGCTGCGCGCGTTCGCGGTCGGCGACACGCGCGCGCTCGACGCCGAGGATTGGGAGATCGCGCGCGCCAACGGCGTGACGCATCTGATCTCGATCTCGGGTTTCCACGTCGGCGTGGCCGCGCTGTTCGGTGCCATGCTGGTGCGCCTGCTGTGGTGGGCGCTGCCGGCGCTCGCGCTGCGCGTGCCGGCGCCGCTGGCGATGGCGCCGGCCGCGTTCGCGACCGCGGTCGGCTATGGCCTGCTGGCCGGCGGCAGCCTGCCGACCGTGCGGACCGTGCTGATGATCGGCGTCGTGACGCTGGCGCGCCTGACCCGCCGTGCCGGCAGCGGACCGCAGTCGCTCGCACTGGCGCTGATCGCGGTCCTCGCGTTCGATCCGGCCGCGGTGCTGGCGCCGGGCTTCTGGCTGTCGTTCGTCGGCGTCGCATTCCTGATGCTGAGCCTGCAGCATGAGCGCGGCGCGCTCGGCTTCGTGCGCGAGCTCGGCATCGGCCAATGGGTCATGACGATCGCGCTGCTGCCGCTGACGGTCTGGTTCTTCGGCGAGGCGTCCCTGGTCGGCGCGTTGTCGAACCTGATCGCGATTCCGTTCGTGAGCCTGGCGATCGTGCCGGCGACGCTGCTGGCGACCTTGCTGGAACTGTTCGTGCCGGCGCTGGCCGCGCCGCTGTTCATCGCGGCGGGCTGGCTGATCGACCTGCAATGGTGGCTGTGGGCGCGCATGGCGACCTGGCCGGGCGCGCACTGGTATCTGCCGGAGGTCGCGCCGGCCGCTCTGGTGTTGGCGATGATCGGCGCGCTCTGGCTGTTTCTGCCGCGCGGCGTGCCGCTGCGGCCGCTCGGTCTGCTGCTGTTCCTGCCGCTGGTCGCGCCGGCGCTGCCACGGCCGGCCCCCGGTGCGTTCGAGGCGACGATGATCGACGTCGGCCAGGGCCTGTCGGTGCTCGTGCGGACGCAGCGGCACACGCTGCTCTACGACGCCGGCGCGCGCTATCCGTCGGAGTTCGATCTCGGCGAGGCGGCCGTGCTGCCGACGCTGCGCTCGCTCGGCATCGACCGGCTCGACCGCCTGGTCGTCAGCCACAACGACAACGACCATGCCGGCGGTGCGGCCGCGGTGATCCGCGCCTGGCCCGACGCGGAGCGTCTCGGCGGCGAGGCCGCGACCAGTCCGCTGGACCTTGGCTCCTGTGATGCCGGCCGCCACTGGCATTGGGACGGCGTGCACTTCCGCGTCCTGCATCCGCCGCCGCCGACGACGCGGGCCGGCAACGACCGCTCCTGCGTGATCCTCGTCGAGCACGCCGCCGGACGTCTGCTGCTGACCGGTGACATCGGTCAGCGCGTCGAGCGCGATCTGGCCGGCGCGATCGGCGACGGACCACCGCTGGTCCTGATCGTGCCGCATCACGGCAGCCGCACCTCGTCCGGGGCCGGCTTCATCGCGGCCGTGCAGCCGCGCCTGGGCCTGATCTCGGCGGGCTGGCGCAGCCGGTTCGGCCATCCGCACCCGCGCGTCGTCGAGCGCTACCGGCGCGCCGGCGTGGAGCTGGCCAACACCGCCGATGCCGGCGCCGTGCACGTGGTGTTTCCGGCCGACGCCGAGCCGCGGATCGCGCGCCGCGAGCGCGAGCACCGCCGCCGCTACTGGCGCGAATAGCCGCGCTCGTCGATCCGATCGCGCGACGGCGACCGGGCGCACGGTTCGGCGGTGCGGCGCTGCTATCATGCCGCCGGTCGTCGCGGTCGCAAGAAGGTGTGCTCGTGCTGGAAATCCTGATGGCGGGAGGTTGGGCGATCGTGCCCATTCTCGTGTGCTCGGCCATTGCCCTGGCCATCGTGCTCGAACGGTTCTGGAGCCTGCGCCGCAAGGTGGTCGCGCCGCCGGAACTCGGCGACCAGGTGCGCGAATGGGCGCGCACGCGCCGGCTCGACCCCGAACACATCCGCGAGCTGGCCGCGAGCTCGCCGCTCGGCGAACTGCTCGCCGCCGCGCTGTCGGTGCGCTATCGCTCGCGCGACGTCATCAAGGAACGCGTCGAGGACGCGGGCCGCCATGTGATCCACCAGCTCGAGCGCTTCCTCAATACGCTCGGCACGATCGCGCTGATCGGCCCGCTGCTCGGCCTGCTCGGCACCGTGATCGGCATGATCCGCATGTTCTTCGCGGTCATGGTCAGCGGCGTCGGCGACCCGATGAAGATGGCCGGCGGCATCGGCGAGGCGCTGATCTGCACCGCGGCCGGTCTGCTGGTCGCGATTCCGGCGTACATCTTCCACCGCTATTTCCGCGGTCGCGTCAACGATCTGGCGATCGAGATGGAGAAGCAGGTGATCGCCCTGGTCGACGAGCTCGGCGCGCAGAGCGAGCCGGCGGCCGTCCGCACCGCGGTCTGACGAGGCGACGATGCGCATCGCGTCCGGACGCCGAGACGACGACTTCGAGATCAGCGTGATCCCGCTGATCGACGTCATGCTGACCCTGTTGATGTTCTTCGTGCTGTCGACGACCTTCGTCGAGCATTCGCGCATGAAGGTCACGCTGCCGGAGGCCGAGACGACCGACCGCCGACAGGACGAGCAGCCGCCGCTGCTGATCGTGATCGACCGCGAGGGCCGCTACTACCTCGACAACAACGAGGTGCTCAATTCCGGCCTGGACACGCTCAAGGACGCGATCGCACGCGTCGCCGGCGAGGACCGCCAGCGGCCGGTGTCGCTGCGCGCCGATGCGCAGACGCCGCACCAGGCCGTCATCACTGCGATGGACGCGCTCGGTTCGCTCGGCTTCACGCATCTGAGCATCGCGACCACGCCGGCCGAACGGTCCGGCACGCCGTGAGCGAGAGCGCCGCCCGCCGCACGCCGGACTCGCCGTGGGGCGTGTACCGGCGCCTGCTCGGCTACTCGGCGCGCTACTGGCCGATCGGCGCGCTCGCGCTGGTCGGCATGACGTTCGACGCGGCCTGCAGCGCCGCCTTCACGTTCGTCATCAAGCCGATGCTCGACGATCTGTTCGTCGCCAAGAACGCCGCGACGATCTTCTGGATGCCGTTCGTGATCGTCGGCCTGTTCGTGGTCCGCGGCCTGGCGGTGTTCACGTCCGACTACGGCATCGCCCACGTCGGCCGTTCGGTCGTGATGACGCTGCGCGGCGAGCTGTTCCGCAAGTATCTGCGCCTGCCGGCGGCCTGGTTCGGCCGCGAGGCCTCCGGCAAGCTGATCTCGCGCGCGACCTACACGGCCGAGCAGGTCGCCAATGCGAGCACCGACGCGCTCAAGGTCGTCGTGCTCGACGGTCTGATGGTGATCGGCCAGATCGGCGTGATGCTGTACCACAGCGTGCGGCTGACGCTGGCGCTGTTCGTGCTGGCGCCGGTGATCGCACTGGTCGTCTCGGTGGTCGGGCGCCGCTACCGCCGCATCAACAACCGCATCCAGGATTCGGTCGGCTCGGTCGCCGGCATCGTCGACGAGGTCGTGGCCGGCCATCGCGAAGTGCGCGTCTACGGCGGACAGGACTACGAGCAGCGGCGTTTCGGCGCGATCAACGGCGGTATCCGCCGGCTCGCGCTCAAGGTCGCCTCGACCAATGCGCTGGCGACCTCGATCGTGCAGCTGATGGCGGCGATCGCGCTGGCGCTGGTGATCTATCTGGCGACGCGGCCGGCGATGCTGGCCGCGATGAGCCCCGGCACCTTCATGTCGCTGATCACCGCGATGCTGATCCTGTTGCCGTCGCTGAAGCGGCTGACCACGGTCCAGGCCAACATCCAACGCGGCGTGGCGGCCGCGCGCGACCTGTTCTCGGTGCTCGACGCCGAGGAGGAGCACGATACCGGCACGCTGCGCTGCGAACGCGCGCGCGGCAGGATCGAGTTCCGCGGCGTGGAATTCACGTATCCGGATGCGCCGGCGCCGGCGCTGCGCGGCATCGATCTGGTCTGTCCGGCCGGCAGCGTGACCGCCCTGGTCGGACGATCGGGCAGCGGCAAGTCCAGTCTGGTCGGCCTGCTGCCGCGCTTCCACGACGCGCAGGGCGGCCAGATCCTGCTCGACGGCCGGCCGCTGGCCGACTACACGCTGGCCAGCCTGCGCGCGCAGATCGCGCTGGTCAGCCAGCAGGTCGTGCTGTTCGACGACACGGTCGCGCGCAACATCGCCTACGGCGCGCTCGGCGAGGCCTCGATCGAGGCGATCACGGCGGCGGCCGAGGCCGCCAACGCGATGGGCTTCATCCGCCAGCTGCCGGGCGGGCTCGACGCACGGATCGGCGAGGGCGGCTCGCTGCTGTCGGGCGGCCAGCGCCAGCGCATCGCGATCGCGCGCGCCCTGCTCAAGGACGCGCCGATCCTGATCCTCGACGAGGCGACCAGCGCGCTCGACACCGAATCGGAGCGCGCGATCCAGGGCGCGCTGGAACGGCTGATGCGCGACCGTACCGTCCTGGTGGTCGCGCACCGGCTGTCGACGATCGAGCGTGCCGACAACATCGTCGTGCTCGACGAGGGCCGGATCGTCGAGCGCGGCCGGCATGCCGAGCTGATCGCCGGCGGCGGCTACTATGCCGCGCTGCACCGCATGCAGTTCCGCGAGGCGCCGGCGGCGTCCTGAGCGGCCGCGAGCAGGGCAGGGCCGCGCGGCCTACAATACGCGCCCCCTGAAGACGACGAATCCGAGGACCTGCGGTGACAGCGCGACGCGGCATCATTCTCGCCGGAGGGTCCGGTACCCGGCTCTATCCGCTGACCCAGGCGGTCAGCAAGCAGCTCCTGCCGGTCTACGACAAGCCGATGATCTACTACCCGCTCAGCACGTTGATGCTGGCCGGCGTTCGCGAGGTGCTGATCATCAACACCCCCCACGAGCAGGCCCTGTTCCAGCGGCTGCTCGGCGACGGCTCGCAGTGGGGCATCTCGATCCGATACGCGGTGCAGCCGTCGCCGGACGGCCTCGCCCAGGCCTATCTGATCGGCCGCGACTTCGTCGGCGACGAGCCGAGCTGCCTGATCCTCGGCGACAACATCTTCTACGGCCACGGCCTGACCGACCTGCTGCGCCAGGCCGACCACCGCACGCTCGGCGCGACGGTGTTCGGCTATTGGGTCCGCGATCCGGAGCGGTACGGTGTGGCCGAGTTCAACGGCGACGGGCGTGTGATCGGTCTGGACGAGAAGCCGCTGCACCCGAAGTCGAACTGGGCCGTCACCGGACTGTATTTCTACGACGGCCGCGCGGCCGACTACGCGGCCGAGCTCAAGCCGTCGCGGCGCGGCGAGCTGGAGATCACCGACCTCAACCGCCGCTACCTCCAGGACGGCACGCTGATGCTCGAGCGGATGGGCCGCGGCTACGCCTGGCTCGACACCGGCACGCACGAATCGCTGGTCGAGGCGTCCACGTACATCGAGACGATCGAGAAGCGACAGGGCCTGAAGGTGTGCTGCCCGGAGGAGATCGCGTTCGTCAACGGCTGGATCGGGGCCGAGCAGCTGCTGGCGCTGGCCCATCCGCTGGCCAAGAACGGCTACGGCCTATACCTGCAGCAGCTGGCGCGGCAGGGCCGGCAGCCGTGAAGCTGATCCGCACCGATCTGCCCGGCTGCGTCGTGATCGAGCCGGCCGTGCACGGCGACGCGCGCGGCTACTTCTACGAGAGCTTCAACGCCGAGCGCTACGCCGCGGTCGGCCTTGATCTGAGGTTCGTGCAGACCAACGTCTCGCGCTCGGCGCGCGGCGTGCTGCGCGGCCTGCATTACCAGTGGCCGAACCCGCAGGGCAA
This sequence comes from Rhodanobacter denitrificans, assembly GCA_003241385.1. GTDB lineage: Bacteria > Pseudomonadota > Gammaproteobacteria > Xanthomonadales > Rhodanobacteraceae > Dokdonella > Dokdonella denitrificans_A. Next base: position 550,385 of record QFPO01000003.1, on the reverse strand, counting down.
GCTGGTCAGCGTGGTCGAGGGCGAGGTCTACGACGTCGCCGTCGACATCCGTGCCGGATCGCCGACGTTCGGACGCTGGGCCGCGGCGATCCTGTCGGCCGAGAACCGTCGCCATTTCTGGATCCCCGAGGGCTTCGCGCACGGCTTCGCGGTGCTGTCGGAGCACGCGACGTTCGTCTACCAGTGCACCGCGCTGTACGACCGCGCCGGCGATGCGGCGATCCGCTGGAACGACGGCGATATCGCGGTCGACTGGCCGATCGCCGCTCCGCTGCTGTCGGACAAGGACGCCCGGGCGCCGTTCCTCGCCGAGGTAGCGGCGGAGCGCTTGCCGGACTACCGTCCGTGAGAATCCTGCTGCTCGGCGCGAACGGGCAGCTCGGGCGCCTGCTGCGCACCGCACTCGCGCCGCTCGGCGAAGTCGTCGCGGCGACGCGCGAGGGCAGGCTCGCGGACGGTACGCCGGCGCTGCGGGCCGATCTGGCCGATCCGTCCGGCCTCGCCGCGGCGCTCGATGCGGGCGCCGCCGATCTGATCGTCAATGCCGCGGCCTACACGGCCGTCGACAAGGCCGAGAGCGAACCCAAACGCGCCGACCGCATCAATCACCGCGCGGTCGCCGAGATCGGCGAATGGGCGGCAAGGCACGGCGCGCGCGTCGTGCACTACTCGACCGACTACGTGTTCGACGGCCGCGCCGACCGGCCGTATCGCGAGGACGATCCGGTCGGCCCGCTCGGCGTCTACGGCCGCAGCAAGCTCGCCGGCGAGGAGGCCCTGCGCGCGAGCGGCGCCGCACATCTGATCCTGCGCACGGCCTGGGTCTATGCGGCCGAGGGCCACAACTTCCTGCGCACGATGCTGCGCCTGGCCGGCGAGCGCGACGAGCTGCGCATCGTCGCCGACCAGATCGGCTCGCCGACGCCGGCCGGCCTGATCGCCCGGGTCAGTGTCGAGCTGATCGCGCAATGGCAGGCGGCAGCCCCGGAGCGGCGCGCGTCGCTGCAGGGCACCTATCATCTGACCGCCGCCGGCCGCTGCAGCTGGTACGCATTCGCCGAGGCGATCTTCGAGCGCGCCGAGGCCGCCGGCCTGATCGTGCGCCGGCCGCGCCTGGTCGCGATCGGCAGCGCCGAGTATCCGACCCCGGCACGGCGTCCGGCCTGGTCGGTGCTCGACTGTGAACGGCTGCAGACACGGTTCGGGTTACACTTGCCGGCTTGGGAGCAGGGTCTGCGCGAGGTCGTCGACGCGCTCGCGGCCGCCCGCTCCGCCTGAAGGAGTGCCGTTCATGCTAGTCCCCGTGATCCTGTCCGGCGGCGCCGGTACGCGCCTGTGGCCGGTCTCGCGCAGTGCCTATCCGAAGCCGTTCATGAAGATGGGCGACGGCGAATCGCTGCTGACCAAGACGCTGGACCGGGCTCTGCGTCTGGCCGGCGACGCGCCGGTACTGACCGTGACCGGCCGCGACTACTACTTCCTGACGCGTGACGACTACGCCGCGCATCCGCGCGCCGATCTGGACCGCCTGCCGTTCCTGCTGGAGCCGGCCGGGCGCAACACGGCGCCGGCCGTGCTGCTGGCCGCGCTGCACGCGCTCGACCACGTCGGCGCCGACGCCACCTTGCTGGTGTTGCCGGCCGACCACCTGATCCGCGATCTGGACGCGTTCGCCGCCGACGCGCAGCGCGCCGCGGCGCTGGCCGCCGACGGCTGGCTGGTCACATTCGGGATCCGCCCGACCCATCCGGAGACCGGCTTCGGCTACATCCGCATGGGCGCGGCGATCGACGGCCGCGACGGCCGCGAGGTCGGCGCCTTCGTCGAGAAGCCGAACCGCGAGACCGCCGAGACCTACGTCGCGTCCGGCCATTACGTCTGGAACTCGGGCATGTTCTGCTTCCGCGCCGACGCGCTGGTCGAGGCCGCCGCGCAGACCTGCCCCGACGTGCTCGCCGCGGTCCGCGCCTGCCACGCCGGCGCCAGCGGCAGCGAGTCGCCGGTGGAGTTCTCGCGCGAGGCGTTCCTGGCGCAACCGGACATCTCGCTCGACTACGCGATCATGGAGCGCGCCGCGCGCGTTGCGGTCGTGCCGGCGACGTTCGACTGGAGCGACATCGGTTCGTGGAAGGCGATCAGCGAGCTCGAAGGCGAGAGCGACGCCGCCGACGCCGACGGCAACCGCGTGCGCGGCTCCGCGATCGTCGTCGAGAGCCGCAACTGCTACATCCAGTCCGACGCGCGCATGGTCGCTGCGGTCGGCGTGCACGATCTGGTCATCGTCGACACCGGCGACGCCGTGCTGGTCGCCGACCGCGAGCGCGCGCAGCAGGTCAAGCTGGTCGTCGACCGCCTGCGCGCCAGCAATCACGACGCGGCGACGTTCCACAAGACCGTGCACCGTCCGTGGGGCAGCTACACGGTCCTGGAGGACGGCGAGGACTGCAAGGTCAAGCGCCTGACGGTCAAGCCGGGCCACGTGCTGTCGCTGCAGCTGCATCATCGGCGCAGCGAGCACTGGACCGTCGTGCACGGCACCGCGAAGGTCCGCGTCGGCGAGAAGGAGTTCCTGCTCCAGCGCAACGAATCGACCTATATCCCGATGAACACCGTGCACCGGCTCGAGAACCCGACCGATCAGGACATCCACCTGATCGAGGTGCAGTGCGGCGACTACTTCGGCGAGGACGACATCGTCCGGCTCGAGGATCGCTACGGCCGGATTCCGGCCAAGGTCTGAGCGGAGTCGCCGCGGCGGCCGTGTCGCGGCGCCCGCGCGCCGACCCGTACGTCTCGGCGTGCGTCAGCCGCCGACCAGGCCGTGCCGCATCGCGATCAAGGCGATTTCGGCCTGGTTCGTCGCGCCGAGCTTCTGCTTGATGTTGTACAGATGCGTGCCGACCGTGCGCGGCGACAGGCTCAGCATCTCGGCGATGCGGTTGACCGAGTGGCCGTTGGACAGGTGCAGGAACACCTCGTACTCGCGCTCGCTGAGCCGCTCGACCGGACTGCGCTCGGCCTGCACGCCCTGCACGGCCATGCGCTGCGCGAGCTGCGCGTCGACGTAGCGGCGGCCGGCCGCCACCGCGCGGATCGCCTCGATCAGCGCCTCGGGCGCGCTGCGCTTGCACAGATAGCCGAGCGCGCCGATCTTCAGCATGTGGCGGACATGGCTCGGATCCTCGTGTGCCGACAAGGCCAGCACACGCGCGCCCGGATCGCGCGCGAGGATCCGGCTGGTCGCTTCCAGGCCGGACACGCCGGTCATCGCGATGTCCATGACGACGACGTCGACCGGATCGTCCTGATAGAGCCGGTACGCGGCCTCGCCGCTGTCGGCCTCGGCGACCACGCGCAGGTCCTCGGTCGCGTCCAGCAGCAGGCGGAAGCCCATCCGCACGACGGCGTGGTCGTCGGCCAGCATCACGCGGATCGGTCTGCTCATCGCGGCGGTTCCGGTTGGTCGAGCGGGATGCGGACCCGTACCGTGCAGCCCGTGCCGGGCGCTGAGGCGATCTGGAGCCCGCCGCCGAGCGCCTCGGCGCGCTCGCGCATGCCGCGCAGGCCGAACCGGCCGGCGTGTTCGGGCGTGTCCGGCAGCCCGATGCCGTCGTCGGCGACCGTGATCGCGAGCGCGCCGTCCTCGACGGCGACGCGGACCTCGATGCGCGTCGGCCGCGCGTGGCGCACCGCATTGCTGAGCGCTTCCTGGACGATGCGGTAGGCGCCGATGCGCACGGCGTCGCCGGGCTCGTCGCCGAGCGGCGCGAGCGCGGTCTCGTAGCGGATGCCGGTCGTGCGCAGCCGCCAGTCGTCGACGAGATCGGCGACGGCGTCGACCAGGCCGAGACTGTCCAGCGCCAGCGGGCGCAGGCGCGGCACCATCGCGTGCATCGAGTCGTAGAGCTGGTTCGCGGTCGCGGTCAGCGCCTGCACCGCGTTGCGCATCGCGGCGTCGTCCTCGGCGCGGCGTGCGATCGCCAGCGCGAGGCTGCGGATCGCGGTGACCTGCTGGCCGAGCTCGTCGTGCAGTTCGCGCGCGAGCGCGCGGCGCTCCTCCTCGATGCGCGCGTGCAGCGCGCCGGTCAGGGTCCGCTGTGCGGCCAGCCGGGCCGCCGATTCGGCGGCCTCGCGGCGCGCCTCCAGGTTCGACTCGATCGCCTCGGCCATGTGGTTGAACGCCGCGCCCATCGCGCCGGCCTCGCGGCCGCGCAGGGCCGGCAGCCGCACGTGGAAGTCGCCGCGCTCCATCTCGCGCAGGCCGCGCAGGATGCGCTCGAACGGCGTGACCGCGCGGCCGACGACGACGTAGACGATCACGTTGACCGCCGCGAACAGCGCCAGCGCGACGCCGAGCAGCCGCTTCAGGTCGTCCCAGCCGTCGAGCACGGCGCGCGAGGCCTCGGAACGGATCACCAGGCGGCCGCCGCGGCCGATCTCGATGCTGCGCGTCTGCGGCGTCGGCTGCACCCAGTGCGCGAACCAGTCCGGCGCCGAGCGGCCGGCCTTGTAGGTCGGTTCCGGCGAGTGATACAGCGCGCGGCCGTCGGCGTCGTAGAGCACGATGTCGTTGGAGCGTACGCGGCCGAGTCCGCGCAGGTACTCGGCGATGTCGTCGAGGCCGTCCTGCGCGCCGACCAGGATCAGCCGCGACAGCAGTTGCTGCGCGATCCGGCTCGACGCGGTGATCTCCTCGCCGACGCTGCGCCGCGTGTCGCCGACGAACAGCGCGACCATCGTCGCGACCAGCACCAGGGTCAGAACCGCGATCAGCAGGTGCAGCTTGATGCGCAGGCTCATGCCGCGCCCCAGCCGTCGAAACGGCCGCCGTCGGCGAAAAGCCTCAGCGCATCGACCAGCGGCGCGGCCAGGGCCGGCGCGAACGCATCGTGTCCGCCGCCGCGGATCAGGGCCAGCCGGCTGCCGCCGAGCGTGCGCTGCAGCCGCCAGGCATTGAGCGGCCGGCAGACCCGGTCGTCGCGGCCGTGCACGATCGCCGTCGGCACGCCGCTGAGCGCGCTCGCGGCGCCGAGCACGGCGCGCTCGCCGAGGAAGCAGCGGCGCGCCAGATAGTGGATCTGCACGCGATAGCGGTCGACCGTCGCGGCCAGCGCATCGCCCGGCGGCACGGCGCCCGGCTCGGTCGCCGGATCGAGCAGGCGCCGTTCGTATGCGGACCAGGCCGCGGCGAGCGCGGCGACGGCCGCGGCGTTGCCGCGCGCGAACACGCGCGCGCAGGCCTCGAGCAGATCGCGCCGCCGCCGCCGCGGAAACTGCTCGGCGAAGCGCTGCCAGGCTTCCGGTTCGAGCGCGCGCACGTCGCGGAAGAACCAGTCCAGATCGGCGCGACCGGTCAGGAAGATGCCGCGCAGCACCAGGCCGCCGACGCGCTCGCGATGGCGCGCGGCATAGGCCAGCGCCAGCGCCGAACCCCAGGAGCCGCCGACGACCAGCCAGCGGGCGATGCCCAGGTGCTCGCGCAGACGTTCCAGATCGGCGATCAGATGCGCGGTGGTGTTGTGCCGCACGCCGCCGCGCGGCGTGCTGCGGCCGCAGCCGCGCTGGTCGAACAGCACCGCGCGATAGCGCTGCGGATCGAACAGGCGCCGATGCATCGGGCTGCAGCCGCTGCCCGGGCCGCCGTGCAGCAGCACGGCCGGCACACCGTCGGCACGGCCGGCCTGCTCGTAGTACAGGACATGCCCGTCGCCGACGTCGAGCCGGCCGTGGTCGTACGCGTCGATCGCGGGAAACAGCATGCCGGCGATTCTATGCCCTGGACGCCGCCGCGCGATTCGCCGCTGCGCGCAGGCCGCGTGCCGCGGCGACGGTTCATGAAAATCATGAGGCTCGATCGCGCGCTTTCACGCAGGCATGTTGCAGCGCGATCGGTCGAGACTGCTCGCGCAGCCGCCGCACGGCTGCCCGTGCGCCCGAGGCGACACGGCCCGCAACCGGAGAGCGACCATGACCTGGGAAACCCCGCAAGCCCGCGACCATCGCTACGGCTTCGAAGTGACGATGTACATCGCCAACCGCTGAGCGACGCGCGTCCCGCCGCCGCCACGGCGGCGGGGCGCCTTCCGAAGACGATGAGACTACGCATCCTGGGTTCGGCCGCCGGCGGCGGATTCCCGCAGTGGAACTGCAACTGCCGCAACTGCGACGGCGTGCGTACCGGCCGCATCCGCGCCAGCGCACGCACGCAGTCCTCGATCGCGGTCCGCGGCGACGGCGCGGACTGGCTGCTGATCAATGCCTCGCCCGATCTGCTCGCGCAGATCCGCGCGAATCCGCCGCTGCAGCCGGCGCGCATGCCACGCGACACCGGTATTGCGGCGGTGCTGCTGACCGACGGCCAGGTCGATCACGTCACCGGCCTGGCGATGCTGCGCGAGCACCGCCGGCCGCTGCCGGTCTGGTGCACCGATGCGGTCGCCGAGGATCTCGGCCGCGGCTACCCGCTGTTCGGCCTGCTCGGCCACTACTGCGGCGTCGAGCGCCGTCCGGTTCCGCTCGACGGCCGTGCGTTCTCGATTCCCGGCGTCGACGGCCTCTCGTTCACGGCCGTGCCGGTCGCGAGCAAGGCGGCACCGTACTCGCCGCACCGCGAGGCGCCGGAGCCCGGCGACAACATCGCCGTGCTGATCGAGGACGCCTCGGGCCACACGGTGTTCTATGCGCCGGGGCTCGCCGCGATCGACGACGCGGTCTGGAGCGCGATGCGCCGCGCCGACGTGGTGCTCGTCGACGGCACGTTCTGGCACGACGAGGAGATGATCGCGCTCGGTTTCTCGCGCAAGCGCGCGCGCGACATCGGCCATCTGCCGCAATCGGGTCCGGACGGCATGATCGCCTGGCTCGACCGGCTGCCGGAGGCGACGCGGCGCGTGCTGATCCACATCAACAACACCAATCCGATCCTCGACGAGGACAGCGCCGAACGCGCCGAGCTCGCGCGGCACGCCATCGAGGTCGCCGAGGACGGTCAGGAGCTGGCCGGATGAACGCCGTCGCCGCATCGACGCCGTTGACGACGGCGGCATGGTCGAGGACCGAATTCGAGGAGCGGCTGCGCGCCGAAGGCGCGGCCTATCACATCCACCATCCGTTCAACCGGATGTTGAACGGCGGCCGCGCCAGCGTCGAGCAGATCCGCGGCTGGGTCGCCAACCGCTATGCGTACCAGGCGGCGATTCCGGTCAAGGACGCCGCGATCGTGTCGAACTGCCCGGACCGCGCGGTGCGCCGGACCTGGATCCGTCGCATCCTCGATCACGACGGTCACGGCGAGGACGCCGGCGGCATCGAGGCCTGGCTGCGCCTGGCCGAGGCGGTCGGTCTGCGCCGCGACGAGGTCGAGGACCAGCGTCACGTGGTGCCCGGCGTGCGCTTCGCGGTCGACGCCTACGTCGACTTCGCGCGGCGGCGGCCGTGGCAGGAGGCGGTCTGCGCGTCGCTGACCGAGCTGTTCGCGCCGGCGATCCACCGTCAGCGGCTGGCGAACTGGCCCGAGCACTACCGGTGGATCGATCCGGACGGGCTGCAGTACTTCCGCAATCGCATCGGCCAGGCCGGGCGCGACGTCGAGGAGGGGCTGGCGATCACGCTCGACCACTTCCGCAGCGCCGAGCAGCAGCGGCGTGCCCTGGCGGTGCTGCGCTTCAAGCTCGACGTGCTGTGGGCGATGAACGACGCGCTCGCCACGCGCTACGGAGTCAGCGAATGAACGAGGCGCCGTCGTCGATGCCGCGGATCGCGCGGCACTACCGCCTGCAGTGGGAGCCGGTGCAGGACTGTCACGTCCTGCTGTATCCGGAGGGCATGGTGCAGCTCAATCGCAGCGCGGCCGAGATCCTGATGCGCTGCGACGGCACGCGCAGCGTGGCGGCGATCGTCGCCGAGCTCGAGACCGCGTTCGCGACGAACGGCCTGGCCGGGGACGTCGCGCATTTCCTCGCGCATGCGCGGGCCCAGCACTGGATCGAGCCGGCATGACTACGCCCGGTCCGCCGCTGTGGCTGCTCGCCGAGCTGACCTACCGCTGCCCGCTGCACTGCGCGTTCTGCTACAACCCGCTCGACTTCGCCGACGGCGCCGAACTGACGACCGCCGACTGGCTGCGCGTGCTGCGCGAGGCGCGCGCGCTCGGTGCGGTGCAGTGCGGTTTCTCCGGCGGCGAACCGATGCTGCGCGACGACCTGGAGATCCTGGTCGCCGAGGCGCATCGCCTCGGCTACTACACCAACCTGCTGACGTCGGGCATCGGCCTCGACGAGCGGCGCATGGCCGCGCTGCGCGAGAGCGGCCTGGACCACATCCAGCTCTCGTTCCAGGATTCCACGCGCGAGGTCAACGATTTTCTGTCCTCGACGCGCACGTTCGATCTCAAGCGCACAGTCGCCGCGGCGATCAAGCGGCACGGCTATCCGATGGTGCTCAACGTCGTCGTGCACCGGCTCAACATCGACCACGTCGACCGCATCATCGCGATGGCGGTCGAGCTCGGCGCCGAGTATCTGGAGCTCGCCAATGCGCAGTACTACGCCTGGGCGCATCTCAACCGCGAGCAATTGCTGCCCTCGCGCGAGCAGCTGGCCCGCGCCGAGGCCGTGGTCGCCGGCTGGCGGCAGCGCGCGGATGCGCCGCGCATCTATCACGTCGTGCCCGACTACTACGAGTCGCGGCCCAAGCGCTGCATGAACGGCTGGGGTGCGGTTTTCCTGACCGTGACGCCGGACGGCACCGCGCTGCCGTGCCACACGGCGCGCATGCTGCCGGGATTGGCGTTTCCGAACGTGCGCGATCATTCGATGCGCGAGATCTGGTACGACTCGGAAGGCTTCAACCGCTATCGCGGCGACGGCTGGATGCGCGAACCGTGCCGCAGCTGCCCCGAGAAGACCCAGGACCTCGGTGGCTGCCGCTGCCAGGCCTACCTGCTGGCCGGCGATCCGGCCGCGGCCGATCCGGTCTGTACGCGCTCGCCGGAGCGCGCCCGCGTCGATGCGGCGATCGCGCGCGCGCAGGAGGTCGGCGACGGCCGTCCGCCGGCGCAGCCGCTGCTGTTCCGCACGCCGAAGGCCTCGCGCGCGCTGGCCGGGCGCTAGGGCGGCGAGACCGCCGGCGAGGCAGGCGCATCGACGGTCGGTCCGGCTTTGTCAGGAACGGTGTCGCGATCGTCCGCGGGATTGTCTTGGGCCGGCGCTCCGGGTGTAATGGCGCGTAGCGCGGGAGAGCGCCTCTCGCGCCCATGCCAGGGGAATCGTTCTCGATGCGTCTTCACGCCGCGCTGTGCGTCTTGTTCCTGTCCGTCGGTGCCGCCGTCGCCGACACCGCTCCGCAGCCCATTCCGATTACCGACTTCGTCAAGCGCGCGGAGGTGCAGGACATCCAGCTGTCGCCGACCGGCCGGCATCTGGCGATGACGGTGCCGGTCGAGGACGGCACCACGATGCTGATCGTGATCGACCGCGAGTCGATGAAGCCGACCGGGTCGATCCGCGCCGGCGGCGGCAACGTGATCGGCGGCTTCTGGTGGGCCAACGACACGCGCGTGATCGCGACGATCGCGCAGAAGTTCGGCGGACGCGACAAGCCGGTGCCGACCGGCGAGCTGTTCGCGATCGACGCCGACGGCAAGAACTCCAAGCAGATCTTCGGCTACCGCAGCGTCGGCGAGGAAGTCGGGTCGCGGATCCGCAAGGGCGGCGATCAGCGCTATGCGAGCGCCTACGTGCTCAACCACACGCCCGACAAGGACAAGCGCATCCTGGTCGAGGTGCACGAGTGGAAGGAAGGCGATCCGGCCGTGCCGACGCTCGAGCAGCTCGACATCTACACCGGCACCTCGAAGATCGTCGGCAAGGGACCGGCGCCGCAGGCCTCGCTGATCCTCGACGGTGACAACGAGCTGCGCGCCGCGGTCGCGACCGGCAAGCAGAACAATCTGGTGTTCTACGTGCGCGCCGGCAAAGGCACCGACTGGAGCGTCTACAACGATTCGGGCGTGACCGGCGTCGTGATCAATCCGCTGCGCTTCGCGCGCGACAACCGCCATCTGTACGCCGAGGTGTCCGAGCCGGGCCAGCCGTACGGGCTGTACAAGATCAACCTCGACACGCGTGAGAAGACCCTGCTCTATCGTGGCAAGGCCGATCCGGGCGTGCTGCTCGACACCGCCGACGGCAAGGACGCCTATGCCGTGGTGACGCGCGAGGGCAAGACCGGCGTCGAGGTCTTCGATGCGCAGACGCCCGAGGGCAAGATGACGCGCGCGCTGGCGACGAGCTTCCCGGGCCAGACCGCGCTGTTCACCAGCTTCACGCGTGACGGTCGCTACGGTCTGGTCGAGGTCGACAGCGACGTCAATCCCGGCGATTTCTATTTCTTCGACCTCGAGCAGAAGAAGGCCGACTACCTGGTCAGCCGCCGCCGCTGGATCGAGCCCGAAGCCATGGTCGAGATGCGCCCGATCGCACTGAAGGCGCGCGACGGCGTCGAGCTCAACGGCTATCTGACGCTGCCCAAGGGCGGCAGCGGCAAGAACCTGCCGCTGGTGGTCAACCCGCACGGCGGTCCGCACGGCATCCGCGACGTCTGGGAGTTCAATCCGGAGGCGCAGCTGCTGGCCAGCCGCGGCTATGCGGTGCTGCAGATCAATTTCCGCGGATCCGGCGGCTATGGTCACGACTTCATGACCAGCGGCTACCGGCAGTGGGGCGTCAAGATGCAGGACGACGTCACCGACGCGACGAAATGGGCGATCGCCGAGGGCTATGCCGATCCGAAGCGGATCTGCCTGTACGGCGCGAGCTACGGTGGCTACTCGGCGCTGATGGGCGCGATCCGCGAGCCGGACCTGTACCGCTGCGCGATCTCCGACGCCGGCGTCTACGATCTGGGCATGATGCACGACCGCGGCGATACGACCGATACCCTGTACGGCCGCAACTATCTGCGCATGGCGGTCGGCGAGAACCGCGACGAGATGCGCCAGCGCTCGCCGGTCGCGAACGCCGACAAGCTCAAGGCGGCGATCATGATCGTGCACGGCGGGCGCGACGAGCGCGTGCCGATCGCGCAGGCGCAGGCGATGCGCAAGGCGCTGGACGCGCGCGGCTACGCCTACGAGTGGCTGGTCAAGGACAACGAGGGGCACGGCTTCTATCTGGCCGAGAACCAGAACGAGCTCTACACCAAGCTGCTCGCATTCCTCGACCGCAACATCGGGCCGCAGGCCGCAGCGGCCGCGCCGGCCGCGCCGTAGAAACGAAAACGGGCGCGGCTCGACGCCGCGCCCGTCCGGGAGTGATCGCGGCCGCCGGGCATGCCGGCGGCCGCGTCGATCAGTTGGCCTTGTGGATCGCGCGCTTGTCGACCGCAAGTGCGGCCTCGTGCACGGCCTCCGACAGCGTCGGATGCGCGTGGATGATCCGCGCCATGTCCTCGGCGCTGCCCTTGAACTCCATCGCGACGACGCATTCGGCGACCAGCTCGGAGACGTTCGCGCCGACCAGGTGCACGCCGAGGATGCGGTCGGTCTCGGCGTGGGCGATCATCTTGACGAAGCCGGCCGGCTCGTTCATCGCGACCGCGCGGCCGATCGCCGCGAACGGGAAGCTGCCGGTCTTGTACGGCACGCCTTCGTCCTTGAGCTGCTTCTCGGTCTTGCCGACCCAGGCCACTTCCGGCTCGGTGTAGATGACCCACGGCACCGTGTCGAGGTCGACATGGCCGGCCTTGCCGGCGATGAGCTCGGCGACCATGATGCCTTCCTCGAAGCCTTTGTGCGCGAGCATCGGGCCGCGCACGCAGTCGCCGACCGCCCAGACGCCTTCGGCGCCGGTCCAGCAGTGCTCGTCGACGACGACGCGGCCGCGCTCGTCGAGCTTGACGCCGGTGTCCTCGCCGAGCACGCCGTCGGTGTACGCGCGGCGGCCGACCGCGACCAGCAGCTTGTCGACGACCAGCTGCTTCTCGCCGTCCTTGCCGGCGTAGGTCAGATGCACTTCCTTGCCCTTGACCTCGGCCTTCGACAGCTTGGCGCCGAGCTCGATCTTGAGGCCCTGCTTGGTCAGTTCCTTCAACGCGACCTTGGCGACCTCGGCGTCGGCGGCGGCCAGGAAGTCCGGCATCGCCTCGATCACCGTGACCTCGCTGCCGAGGCGCTTCCAGACGCTGCCGAGCTCCAGGCCGATCACGCCGGCGCCGATCACGCCGAGCCGCTTGGGCGTGGCCGCGAAATCGAGCGCGCCGGCGTTGTCGACGATGTGCTCGCCGTCGAACTTCGCGAACGGCAGCTCGATCGGCGCCGAGCCGGTCGCGATCACGACGTTGGTGCCGCTGAGCGTCTGGGTGCTGCCGTCGGCCGCGGTGACCTCGACCTGGCGGTCCTTGAGCAGGCGGCCCTTGCCGGCGAACGGCTTGATCTTGTTCGCCTTGAACAGCATCGCGACGCCGCCGGTGAACTGTTTGACGATCTTGTCCTTGCGCCCGACCATCTTGGCGACGTCGATCGCCGCGTCCTTGGCGGTGATGCCGTGGACCTCGAAGGCGTGGGTCAGGTTGTGGAACTGCTTGGACGAGTCGAGCAGGGCCTTGGACGGAATGCAGCCGACGTTGAGGCAGGTGCCGCCGAGCGCGGGCTTGCCGTCCTTGCCGATGAAGTCGTCGATGCAGGCGACCGAGAGGCCGAGCTGGGCCGCGCGGATCGCGGCGTGGTAGCCGGCCGGGCCGGCACCGATGACGATGACGTCGAATTGTTCGCTCATGGCGTTTCCTTTGGAGGCCCGGGTTCGCTCAGGATCCGAGCTTGCGGCGTGATGGCGCGGGTTCAAGACGCGCGGGGCGTGCCCGCGGCCGGCGCCGGCACCGCGGGCGCGGCGCCGTCGCGGCGATCGGTCAGATGCCGACCAGCATGCGATGCGGATTCTCGAGCTGGTTCTTGATGTCGACCAGGAACAGCACTGCGTCCTTGCCGTCGATGATGCGGTGGTCGTAGCTGATCGCGACGTACATCATCGGCGCGGCGACGACCTGGCCGTTCTCGACGATCGCACGCTCCTTGATCGCGTGCATGCCGAGGATCGCGCTCTGCGGCGGATTGACGATCGGCGTGGAGAACAGCGAGCCGAACGTGCCGCCGTTGGTGATCGTGAACGTGCCGCCCTGCAGGTCCTCCAGCGTCAGGCCGCCTTCGCGCGCCTTCTTCGCATAGCCGATGATCGCCTTCTCGACGTCGGCGAAGCTCATGTTCTGCGCGTCGCGCAGCACCGGCGTGACCAGGCCCTTGTCGGTCGACACTGCGATCGAGATGTCCTGGTAGCCGTGATAGATCACGTCGTTGCCGTCGACCGAGGCATTGACGATCGGATGGCGCTTGAGCGCCTCGGCGGCGGCCTTGACGAAGAAGCTCATGTAGCCGAGCTTGACGCCGTTGGTCTTCTCGAACTGCTCGCCGAGCTCCTTGCGCAGCGCGCCGACCTTGGCGAGGTTGATCTCGTTGAACGAGGTCAGCATCGCGATCGAGTTCTTCGACAGCATCAGGCGCTCGGCGATCTTCGCGCGCATGCGCGTCATCGGCACGCGCTCTTCCGGACGCGCGCCCGGCGTCGCTGCCGCGGTCGCGGCCGGCGCGGCGGCGGCCGGCGCCTTGGTGTAGTTGACGAGGTCTTCCTTGGTCACGCGGCCGTCGCGGCCGGTGCCGGCGACCTTGGCCGGATCGATGTTCTCTTCGGTGGCGACGCGGCGGCCGGCCGGCGAGAGCTCGTCGACGCCCTTGGCGGGCGCGGCGGTCTTGGCCGGCGCGGCCGACTTGGCGGCCTCGGCCTTGCCCTCGCTCTTGGCCGGCGCCTCGGCCGGGGCGGCCTTGGCCGGCTCGGCGGCGGCGCCCTCGATCACGATGCCGAGCACCTCGCCGCTGGTCACGGTCTCGCCGGTCTGCTTGAGGATTTCCTTGAGCACGCCGTCGGCGGTGGCCGGCACTTCCAGGACGACCTTGTCGGTCTCCAGGTCGACGAGATTCTCGTCGCGCTTGACGGCGTCGCCGGGCTTCTTGTGCCAGGTCGCGATCGTCGCGTCGGACACGGATTCGGGAAGGACCGGAACTTTGACTTCAAGGCTCATGACGTGCGTCCTGGGGGCGTGCGATGGATGGAAGGGCGGGACGGAGGATCGGTCTGCGTCGGCTGCGGCGCGCGGGCGTCATTCCAGCCCGTAGTCGTTGCCGAGCGGCAGCGCCAGCGCCTGTTCGACCAGGGCGGCCTGCTCGGCGACGTGGGTGCTCAGATGGCCGGCGGCCGGCGCCGGCGAGCGCGGCCGGCCCGCGTAGGCGACCGCGATCTTCGGATCGAGGATCGCCTGGAAATGGTGCTTGATCTGGTACCAGGCGCCCTGGTTCATCGGCTCCTCCTGGCACCACACGACCTCCTTGAGGCCCGGGAACCTGGCGAGCTCGGCCGAGACTTCCGGACGCGGGAACGGATAGAGCTGCTCGACGCGCACGATCGCCACGTCGGCGATCTCGCGCTTGGCCGCTTCCTCGACCAGATCGTAGTAGACCTTGCCCGAGCACAGCACCGCGCGCTTGACCTTCTTGGCGGTCTTGGCGGTGCTGTCGGGAATGACCAGCTGGAAGCTGCCGTTGGCGAGGTCGTCCAGCGTCGAGACCGCCAGCTTGTGGCGCAGCAGCGACTTGGGCGTCATCACGATCAGCGGCTTGCGGCACGAGCGCAGCATCTGCCGGCGCAGCATGTGGAACATCTGCGCGGGCGTGGTCGGCACGCAGACCTGCATGTTGTCGAGCGCGCACAGCTGCAGGTAGCGCTCCAGGCGCGCCGAGGAATGCTCGGGGCCCTGGCCCTCGTAGCCGTGCGGCAGCAGCAGGACGATGCCGCACAGGCGGCCCCACTTGGCCTCGCCGGAGGAGATGAACTGGTCGATCACGACCTGGGCGCCGTTGGCGAAGTCGCCGAACTGCGCTTCCCAGATCACCAGCGTCTCCGGCTCGGCGGTCGCGAAGCCGTACTCGAAGGCCATCACGGCCTCCTCGCTGAGCAGCGAGTCGATGATCTCGACCGAGTCGTCGTCGCGCAGCGTGTCGATCGGCGTGTAGCGGCGGCCGCTGTTCTGGTCGTGCAGTACCGCGTGGCGGTGGAAGAAGGTGCCGCGGCCGGCATCCTGGCCGACCAGGCGCAGGTCGTTGCCGTCGGCGACGATCGTCGCGTAGGCCATGTTCTCGGCGAAGCCCCAGTCCAGCGGCAGCTCGCCGCGGGCCATCTTGGCGCGATCCTCGTAGATCTTCGCGACGCGCGGGTGCAGCGTCATGTTCTCGGGCACGCGCAGGATCTTGTCGCCGAGCGTCGCCATCGCCTTGCGGCTGACGCCGGTCACGACCGCCTGGCCGAGGTCGCCGACCAGGTGCTTGGACCAGTCGACCGCGAACGCGTCGTAGTAGTCCGAGTCGACGCCGGCGATCGGATTGCCTTCCTCGAGCCGCTTGCGGTAGCCGTCGACGACGGCCTGGACGCCGTCCTCGGTCATCACGCTCTGCTCGACGAGCTTCTTGCCGTAGAGCTCGCGCAGCGTCGGACGCTTGCGGATGATCTGGTACATCAGCGGCTGCGTGGCTGCCGGCTCGTCGGCCTCGTTGTGGCCGTGGCGGCGATAGCAGACCAGGTCGATCACGACGTCGCGCTTGAACTTCTGGCGGTAGTCGTAGGCCAGGCGCGCGACGAACAGCACCGCTTCCGGATCGTCGCCGTTGACGTGGAACACCGGCGCATTGACCATCTTGGCCACGTCGGTGCAGTACAGCGTCGAGCGCGCGTCGTGCGGGTTGGAGATCGTGAAGCCGACCTGGTTGTTGACGACGATGTGGATCGTGCCGCCGACCTTGAAGCCGTCGGCCTGCGACATGTTGAACAGCTCCATGACCACGCCCTGGCCGGCGAACGCGGCGTCGCCGTGGATCAGGACCGGCACCACCTGCTCGCGCGTCGCATCGCCGCGATGGGTCTGGCGCGCGCGCACCGAGCCGGCCACGACCGGGTCGACGATCTCCAGATGCGAGGGATTGAACGCCAGCGCCAGGTGCACGGTGCGGCCCGGCGTCTTGACGTTGGCGCTGAAGCCCATGTGGTACTTCACGTCGCCCGAATGGGCCGGATCGTCCGGATGGTCGTAGCGGCCCTCGAACTCGTCGAACAGCTTCTGCGGTGGCTTGCCGAGAATGTTGACGAGCACGTTGAGGCGGCCGCGGTGGGCCATGCCGATGACCATGTCCTTCATGCCGCCGACGCCGCCGCGGCGGACCAGCTCGTCGAGCAGCGGGATCAGGCTGTCGCCGCCCTCGAGCGAGAAGCGCTTCTGACCGACGTATTTGGTGTGCAGGTAGCGTTCCAGGCCGTCGGCCTGGACCAGCTTCTCGAGCAGGTGCTTCTTCTCGTCGGTCGACAGCGCGAAGCGGCCGCCGACGCGCTCGAGCTGCTCGTGCACCCAGCGCCGCTGCTCGGCGTCGGAGATGTGCATGAACTCGGCGCCGATGCTGCCGGCATAGGTCGACTTCAGCAGCGCGACCAGCTGGCGCAGTTTCAGCCGCTGCGGCCCGGCGACCGAGCTGGTCTCGAACTCGGTGTCGAGATCGGCCTCGGTCAGGCCGTGGAACGTGTAGTCGAGGTCCGGCGCCGACGGGCGCGGCAGCAGGCCGAGCGATTCGAGCTCCGCGCCGGAGTAGGTGCCGGCGAGATCGAGCGGGTCGAGCCGGGCGGCGAGGTGGCCGCGCGAGCGGTAGGCCGTGACCAGGCGCAGCACGCCGGCCTGCTTCTGCGAGATCGCATCGTCGGTGCGCGGCGCGGCCGCGCCGGTGCTGCCGCCGCGCGGGCCGTTCTTCTGCGCCTGCGCGATCCGCGCGATCGCATCCGAATGCGGCGCGTCGCCGGCTGCGCGGCCCTTGAGGCCGTCGAAATACTGACGCCAGGCGGGCGCGACCGTCGCCGGATCGCGCAGCCAGTCCTCGTAGAGGTCCTCGATGAAGGCCGCATTGCCGCCGGAGAGGGCAGAAGTGGATGCAAACTGCTGAAAAATGCTGGCGGTCACGCGTGACACCGTGTGAGTTTGGCCGGACGGGCGTGGAGTCGGAGTGGGGGCTAAAGCCGGCAGGGCAAGGCCGCCGCTTGAAACCTTGGGATTATAGCCTCACCGGCCGTTTGCTGCACCGCGAAATCCGCCCGCGCGGCCCCGGGCGCGGCGCGATGGCGGACCGTTCCGCCCGCGGCCTGCGCATGCGGTGGAGGCCGGCCTCAGTCGAAGTCGCTGTGCGTGCCGGTCAGCTCGCGCACGCCGCTGTCGCCGTCGCCGAAACCGTCGCCGTCCTCGGCTGCGGCCTGCGTCGGCGAGCCGTCGCCGTCGCGCTGTGCGCTGCGCTGCGCACCCTTCTCCCAGCGGTTGCGGATCGGGTTGGCCGCCTCGGCCGCTTCCAGATCGGCGATCAGCGCCTGCTTGTCGGCCTCGCTGAGGTCGGTCCAGTGGCAGTCGGCCAGGGCGCCGGCCATCGAGTACAGCAGGTTCAGACTGGGTCGGAAGCCGGCGCGCTTGGTCTTGAGAAACGCCTCGACCGGTCCGATCCGCTGCAGATCCTCCAGCGTGCGCACGCCGACCTGGCGCAGCCAGGCGGCCGATTTGGGTCCGACGTTGCGGATTTTCTCGTTGGCCATGATGTCCCCGGGGCAGTTGGGCCGCGCCGTCAGTCGCCGAGCGACGCGATGAAGAGGTCGCAGAGGCGTTCCATGCCGGCGCGGTCGGTCGCGTCGAAGCGCGACGGTTCGGGACTGTCCACGTCCCAGACGCCGATCAGGCGGCCGTCGCGGAACAGCGGCACGACGATCTCCGAGCGCGAGTCGGCGTCGCAGGCGATGTGGCCCGGAAACGCGTGCACGTCGTCGACCACCTGGGTCGCGCCGGTCGCCGCCGCGGTTCCGCACACGCCCTTGCCGAGCGCGATGCGCACGCAGGCCGGCTTGCCCTGGAACGGACCGACCACCAGCTCGCGGCCGTCGAAGAAGTAGAAACCGCACCAGTTGATCGCCGGCACCGCCTGCCAGACCAGCGCGGCGAAGTTGGCCGCATTGGCGATCCGGTCGTGTTCGCCGTGCAGCAGCGCACGCGCCTGCTCGGCCAAATCGGCGTACTGGTCGGCCTTGCTGCCGGACAGGGGACGGGCTGCGAACATCGCGTGGTCGGAACCGGTTTGCACGGAACGGGGGAGTGTACGCGGATCGGGCGGCCGCTTGCTAAGCTTCGCCGATGTCCGTGCCGACCGCGCCGCCGAACGCCGTTCCGACCGATCCCGCCGTGCGCGGCCGCAGCGCGCAGCCGACCCGGCTGGAGGCGTTCGTCGACGCCGCGTTCGCGTTCGCGCTGACGCTGCTGGTGATCTCGATCGACACGATCCCGGAAAGCATCGGGGACCTGACCGCCGCGTTGAAGGGCGTTCCGGCGTTCGCGCTGAGCTTCGCGGTGATCGCGATGTTCTGGTACCAGCACGCGCGCTGGAGCCGCCGCTACGGCAGCGACCGGTTGGCGGTGACGCTGCTCAGCCTGGTGCTGGTGTTCCTGGTGCTGATCTACGTCTATCCGCTCAAGATCGTGTTCTCGGCGGCCATGACGACGCTGTCGGGCGGCTGGCTGCCGTCGACCACGCGCATCGATTCGCTCGCCGATCTGGTCCTGGTCTACCGCGTCTACGGCCTCGGCTGGTCGGCAATGTGGCTGTGCATCGTCGGGCTGTACTGGGTCGCTGCGCGCGACGGCGAGCCGACGCCCGAACGCGCCGCCGACATCGCCGCCAACGTCGCGGTCGGCGGGGTCGCGATCGCGACCGGCCTGGTCTCGGTGCTGATCGCCGGCCTGCTGCCGGCCGAGCGCTCCTGGGTGCACGGCCTGCCCGGCATCGTCTACGTTGCGATGAATCTGGCCTGGCCGGCCTCGCAGGTCGCGGCACGCCGTGCGGCACGGATGGCCGCGGCATGATCCGGTCGCGTTCCGGCGGCGCGGCCGCCGCGGCCCGGCACGAGGACGGATTCCTGCAGCGCGGCGCGGAGGTCACGCGGATCGAGGCCTTCGTCGACGCGGCGTTCGCGTTCGCGATCACGCTGATGGTGATCTCGATCGACGAGATTCCCGACAGCATCGACGCGCTGAAGCTGGCGCTGAAGGCGATTCCTTCGTATGCGGCGAGCTTCCTGCTGATCGCGCTGTTCTGGCGCGGCCATGCCGACTGGAGCCGGCGCTACGGACTGGACGACCGCCAGAGCCAGCGCCTGAGCCTGCTGCTGGTGTTCCTGGTGCTGATCTTCATCTACCCGCTGCGCATGGTGTTCGACGCCCTGTTCAGCTGGGTCAGCAGCGGCTGGCTGCCGGCCAAGTTCTCGCTGTCGACGCTGTCGGACCTGCGCCTGATGTTCGCGGTGTTCGCGCTGGCGTTCGGATCGATGGGCCTGGTCAGCTGCCTGCTCTACGTGCATGCCTGGCGTCAGCGCGAGCGGATCGGGCTGGACGCGCTCGAGCGCGACCTGACCCGCTACGCGATGCTGCGCTGGGCGGTCATTCCGCTGTTCTCGCTGATCTCGCTCGCGCTGACGACCTGGTTGCCGGTGATCCCCGGCGTGCCGTGGTCGGTCGCGCTGCCGGGCTGCATCTTCTTCGGTCTGCATCTGGTGCAACTGCTGATGCCGATCCAGCACCGGCGCATCCTGGCGCGGCACGGCCCGATCGCGCCGTGAGCGGCTGTTTCGTCACCGGCACCGACACCGGCGTCGGCAAGACCGTCGCCAGCGTGGCCCTGCTCGAGGCGCTGGCCGCGGCCGGCTGCCGCGCGGTCGGCATGAAGCCGGTCGCCAGCGGCTGCCGCCGCACCGCCGAGGGCTGGCGCAACGAGGACGCCGAAGCGCTGATCGCGGCGAGCGCGTGCGCGGCGGCCTATGCCGACGTCAATCCGTACGCGTTCGCCGAGCCGATCGCGCCGCACGTCGCGGCCGCCGATGCCGGCGTGCGGATCGCGCTCGATCCGCTGCGCTCGGCATTCGAGCGGCTCGCCGCACGGGCGCCGTTCGTCGTCGTCGAAGGCGCCGGCGGCTGGATGGCGCCGTTCGCCGACGATCTGATGCAGGCCGATCTGGCGCGCGCGCTGCGCTTGCGGGTGGTGCTGGTCGTCGGCCTGCGTCTCGGCGCGATCAATCATGCCTTGCTGAGCGCGCGAGCAATCCTCGCCGACGGCTGTGTGCTGGCCGGCTGGATCGCCAATCGCATCGATCCGCAGATGGCGCGTGCCGAGGCGACGCTGGACTGCCTGCGCGCGCGCCTGCCGGCGCCGCTGCTCGGCGTGCTCGATCATGCGCGGGGAGGACATCCGCGGCCGCTGCTCGACCTGGGGCCGTTGCGTTGAGGCCGGCCGCGATGCCGCCCGTGGCGGCGGGCCCGCGGAAACCGTGGGCGGGCCTGCCGTTGCTGCTGGCCGCGCTCGGCTTCGCGACCGACTGGGCGCTGTACTGGCCCGGCCAGATGTCGTTCGACTCGGCCTACGCCTGGTGGCAGGCGCGCGGCGAGACCGTCACCGACGTCGCGTCGCCGACGCTGATCGCGCTGTGGCGGATCACCGACCGCCTCTACGCGGGACCGGGGCCGGTGTTCGCGCTGCATCTGGCGATGTTCTGGTCGGGTCTGGCGCTGCTGGCCGGCGGCCTGCGCATCGGCACCGCCTGGCGCGTCGCGCTGCTCGCCTGCGGCGCACTGCCGATCGTGCTGGTGTTGCGCGGCCACGTCTGGACCGACGTCGGCATGCTCGGCGCACTGCTGCTCGCCTGCGGTCTGCTGGCCCGGGCGCAGGCCGGGCGGCGCGCGGCGCTGTGGGCGGTGCCGCCGGTGCTGCTGTATGCGCTCGGCATGCGCCACAACGCGGTGCTCGCGGTCGCGCCGATCGTCGCGGCCTGGGCCTGGCTGGCCTGGCCGCGCGGCGGGATCGGACGGCGTGTCGGCAGCGGCCTGCTGACGCTGGCGGCGCTGCTCGCCGCCGTGACCGCGATCAATCGCCAGGCGCGCAGCCACGTGCCGCTGTGGCCGATCCTCGCGCAGGGTGATCTGGCCGCGCTGTCGATCGCAAGCGGCCGCGTGCTGCTGCCAGCGTTCAGCGTCGGGCCGACGCTCGACGTCGCCGAACTGGCCGAGGTGTCGCGGCCGTGGAGCGTGACCGCGATGCTGCAGAACAACCGCAGCGGCATCCGCGATCCGCTCGGCGAGTGGCCGGCCGAGGATCTGCGCGTGCTGCGCGAGACCTGGTTCGACGCGATCCGTGCCGACCCGGTCGCATATCTGGCGCACCGCTGGCGCGTCACACGCGCCCTGTTCGGCACGCAGCCGCGCGAGTGGCCGGCGACCCTGCTGTACGTCGACGCGCAGATCGGCTATCGCGACAACCCGCCGGTGGCGCCGAACGACGGGGCCGCGCATCGCGCGCTGATGCGCTGGGTCGAGGCCTGGCGACCGACCGCCGTGTTCGCGATCTGGCCGTATCTGCTGATCGGCCTGGCGGCGGCGCCGCTGGCTTGGCGCCGCCGCGCGGCGTTTCCGGCGACGGCGGCGCTGTACCTGCTGGCCAGCGCCTGGCTGTACGCGCTGCCGTATCCGCTGCTGGCGCCGTCGGCCGAGCTGCGCTACCTCGGCTGGAGCTGTCTGGCCTCGGTGCTCGCGGCGATCCTCGCGCTCGCCGCGCGGCCGGCCCCGCACGCGGTGCAGCGGCCGCCCGGTGCATACTTCGTCGATGCCCGAGCCGGTCGTTCCGGCGCCGGCGGCGCATCGACCACCACGACGGAGTGAAATCCCCGATGTCCCAAACCCAGAAGTTCTTCCTGACCGTCGACGATCTGTCGGCCGCCCGCGGCGAGGTCGAGCAGCTGTCGTTTCACGGCGTCTCGCCCGAGGCGTTCGCGGCCGCGCTGCAGTCGGCGCTGCGCGAGCCGACGCTGTGGCAGCGCTGGCGCGCGATGCAGCCCGACCCGGACGAGGTCGACCCGGCGACCGGCGCCAGCGATCCGGATGCCGTGGTCACGGCGAGCCAGTCGGACCTGCGCTGCGACGTCGAGGTCGTGACGCGTCTGCCGCACGCGATCCTGCGGCATCGCCTGGACCTGCTGATCGGCCGCCACTGGAAGCTGCACGACGTCAGCCACGTCTGATCCCCGATCGGCGCCGCGCGGCCGCTCGTCGGCCGCGCCGGCGCGATCGGCCGGTCCCCGCCCCGTCTCGATTGCGGCGCCGGCGTGTCGACTCCGCGGCACGGGTGCGGCCGGCGCGTCGATGCGGTCATCCATATCCGAGCCTCTATCCGAGCCTCGCGCTTGCGCTGATCCCGCGCGTCAGCGCGCCTGCACGCAGCCGTCGAGCCAGACCACGTGGCGGAATTGGTCGTAGCGCGCGAATGTGCCGGTCAGCGCGATCGTGTCGTTCTCGCGCAGTGACAGCGTGTAGGCGGTCTGGCTCGCGGCCATCAGGCAGCTCACACCGACCTTGAACTTCGCGCCCAGCGGTCCGGAGGCGATCAGGCGCTCGCTCATCTCCGGAATCGAGAAGCCGACGTTGTAGCCGCTGCCGTCCTCCATGATGAAGTCCGCGCGCCCGGTCAGCGTGTAGCGGCGTCCCTTGTAGCGGACGTTGATCGTGGACGAGTTCTCGCCGGCCTGCCGGGCGATCTGCTGCGAGAAGATGAACGCGTCGAGGCGCTCGGGCGCGACGTCGGGCGTGTCGGCGGCGAGCCTGCGCGCCGCCGCGTCGCCGGCCGCGCCGGGCTGCACCTTCGCCAGCATCGTGCAGATCTCGCGACGCACGTCGTCGGCCTTGGCGAAGGCGCCGGCCGAGAGCTTGACCTCCATCGTCAGGTGGGTGACGCCGTTCTCGACCGACGCGCCGAGGATCATCGGAATCGGCTTGTTCCGCGCGGTCTCGGGCTGCTCGATCAGCAGGCTGCCGCCTTCCGGGTCGGCCGAGAGCACGGCCAGCCGGTCCGCGAGCGCGATCGCGCGCAGCTGCTCGATCGCGCTGGCCACGCTCAGGTCGGCCAGTGCGACCGACGAACGATAGACCGTGCCGGTGAACGGCGAGCCCTTCTTGCTGAAATTCGTCGCGCACGGATCGGCGAAGGCGTGCGGCGCCGCTACGGCGAGCGACAGGCAGACGACGGCGGTGAATCGCATCTCTCGGGATCCTCTGGCCAGCGAAGCGGGCGCCGAGGAAACCCGTTCGGGTGCCGTCGATTCAATCGTGACGGGACCGGCGCCGCATGGCTGTGGACGAACGGCACGCCGCCGTCACCGCCGGTCGGCCGGACCGTTCAATCGGCGGCCGCGGCCGGTGCCAGTCCGAAGCTGCGGCGGACCTGCTCGCGGTAGCTGCGCCCCGTGGTCAGCACCTGGCCGCCGGCCAGCTGCAGCCGGAACCGGCCCGACGCCAGCGGCTCGATGCCGCCGACCGCGGCGATGCGCACCAGCACCGAGCGGTGCACGCGTGCGAAGCGTGCCGGATCGAGCTCCTGCTGCAGCGCGGTCAGCGGCTTGCGCAGCACGAAGCAGCGCGTGCCGACGCGGATCTCGACGTAGTTGGCCTGGGCCAGCACGCAGTCGATCGCGTCGACGTCGACGAGCTGGATGCGGCGCCCGATCGGCAGGGCCAGGCGCGGCGGGTACGCGGCGCGCCCCGCCGTCGGCGCATCGCGTTCGCGGATCCGTCGCAGCGTGTCGGCCAGGCGTTCGGCCGAGACCGGCTTGACCAGATAGTCGGCGGCGGCGATGTCGAATGCCTGCGCGGCGTGCTCGGCATGCGCGGTCACGAAGACGATCGGCGGACGCGGCGGCGGCAGCTGCTCGATCGCGGCGAAGCCGTCCAGTTCCGGCATCTGCACGTCGACGAAGACGACGTCGGCCGGCGTCGTGCGCCAGGCCGCCAGCAAGGCCTGGCCGCTGTCGTAATCGTGCACGGCCGCGATCGCCGGCTGCGCGGCCAGCAGACGGCGCAGCCGCAGGCGCGCCAGCGGCTCGTCGTCGACGATCGCGATGCGCAGCGGCCTCATGCCGGCACCGCGACGGCGGCCGCGGCCGGTTCGGATCCGCGTGCGATGCGCAGCGGCAGGTCGATCCGCACGCTCGAATGCGTCGGGCCGGTCTGCAGATCGAGCGCCCAGTCCTCGCCGTAATGCGCGTGCAGCCGGCCGCGCAGATTGTCCAGTCCGATGCCGTGACCGCTGGCCGGCGGCGCCGCGGCGGCGACGGCGCCTTCGTCATGGACCTCAATGCGCAGGCGTCCGGCGGCACGACGCAGCTCGATCCGCAGCATGCCGGCGCCGCGCCGCCGGCCGATGCCGTGCACGATCGCGTTCTCGGCCAGCGGCTGCAGCATCAGCGGCGGCACGCGCGCGTCGCGGCAGTCCGGATCGGCGCTGATCCGCACGCCGAGCCGGTCGCCGAAGCGCAGCTGTTCGATCACCAGATACTGGCGCAGCAATGCGAGCTCCTCCTCGACGCGGACCTCCTCGCCCGGCGTCTGCGCGAGGCTGCGGCGCAGCAGCGCGGACAGCGCGACCAACATGCCGTCGGCCGCGTCCGGATCGTGGTGGATCAGCTCGGCGATCGCATTCAGCGCGTTGAACAGGAAGTGCGGGTTGAGCTGGGCTGCCAGCGCATCGAGCCGCGCCTGCGCGAGGCCGGCCTCGAGCCGCGCGATGCGCAGCCGATCGGCGCGCACGTTGCCGGCATAGACCCAGGCGTGGGCGACGCCGACGATCAGCCACGACAGCATGAAGTTGAAGCGCACGCTATGGAACAGCACCTCGCCGAACGGCGGCGTGCGCTCGTACCAGTAGCCGAGCAGCGGATCGAGCGCCCAGACGTAGACCGCGCGCAGCGTCAGCACGGCGGCGACCGCGAGCACCGATGCGACGATGCCGGCACGCAGGCGGCCGCGTTCGAGCGGATAGCGCCGCACCACCGCGACCAGGCCGATCGTCAGCGGTATCCAGCACGCGACCAGGCCGAGCAGACTGCGTTCGATCGCCTCGTGCCACGGCAGGCCGCCGCCCGGTTCCATGTTGACGAGCTGCTCGGCGAAGATCAGCCCGTAGACGAGCCAGGCGAGCGTGGCCGCCGCGGCGGTGGCGGTCGCATTGCGCATGGCGGGCAACGTAGAGGAGGGAGCCGGGCCGCACAAGCGGTCTGACGCCGCCCGACCCGCGCGTGGTGCCGTTGATCCCGGGCGATGCTCCCGGACGGCGGTCCCGGGTCGTCGCCGGCGCGGCCGCGGTGCGAATCGCGCGCGCCGTCACGGTACGCGCGGCGCGCTACGCTAGCGTGTACGTCCCGCCCGTGAAGATCGCCCGCCATGATCCGCGCCCGCTCGCTGCTGCTCGGCCTGATGCTGTCGACGACGAGCCTGGCGGCTTCGGCCGGCTGTCCGCCCGACCGGATCTGCGCCGAGGATTTCCTGCGCCGCAACGATCCGCCCGACGATCGCCTGCCGTTCCGGATCTACGTGCCGCCGGCCTGCCAGGGCCATGCCGGCTGCCCGCTGCTGCTGTTCCTGCACGGCTCGGGCGAGACCGGCACCGACAATCAGTCCCAGCTCGGCAATGCCGCCAACGGCGCGATGCAGCTGGTCTATCCGGCACGGCAGGCGCAGCAGCCGATGATCATGGTCGCGCCGCAGTGCTGTCTCGGCGAAGGCGGCCAGTGGGGCGGCCAGAAGAACCGGCTGATCGACGTGCTCGAGCAGGTGCAGTCGGAGTTTCCGTACGACGCCGGGCGCATCTATCTGACCGGTATCTCGATGGGCGGCGGCGGGGCGCTCGATCTGATCGGCAGCTACAACGGTCTGTTCGCGGCGATCGTGCCGGTCTGTCCGCACACCGGCTATACGGCCGGCGACGCGGCCTGGGCGACGACGCCGGCCTGGTTCTTCCATGCCGTCGACGACGGCACGGTGACGGTCGCCCATTCGCGCAACCACGTCGCGGCCCTGCGTGCCGCCGCCGGCGACCCGCTCTACACCGAGTTCGCGACCGGCGGCCATGCGATCTGGACGCGCACCTACGCCAGCGTGCGCCTGTTCGACTGGCTGATCGCGCAGCGGCTCGGCCAGCCGAACGTCGCGGTCGAGCCGTACGTGCGTCTGTCCGAGCCGACCACCGGGCCGGTCTGGACGACGTCGGCCACGGTGCTGGACCTCGCCGGCTCGGCCGGCTCGCCGGACGCCGCGATCGAATCGGTGCGCTGGTTCCTTGGCGCCGCATCCGGGACCGCCGCGGGCGTCTCGCCGTGGTCGGTCGATGCGCTGGCGCTCGGCTCCGGCACGCAGACCGTGCGCATGCAGGCGCGCGGCGCCAGCGACGATGCGACGCTCGGCGGCTGGACCGAGGCCTCGACCAGCCTGCGCGTCACGACGCCGGCCGTCGACAATGCGGCGCCGCGCGTCTTCGTGCTGTCCGAGGCGGTCGTGCACGCGGGCCAGCCGCTCGATCTGCGCGCCCGCGTGCTCGACGACGGCCTGCCGGCACCGGCGACGATCGCGCTGGACTGGACGCTCGAGCAGGCGCCGGCCGGCAGTCTGCTCGAAGTCGATCCGGCCGACCGCCGCCGCGCGACGATCGCCGCGCCCGCCGCCGGGCGCTACCGGATCCGCGTCGGCGCCGACGACGGCGCCGCGCAGGGGCAGTTCGTGCAGCAGGTCCTGGTGCTGCCGGCCGGCGCCACGCCGCCGGTCGCGCTCGCGGTCAATGCCGGCGGCGGCGCCTACGATGCGGCGGACGGCAGCCGCTACGAAGCCGACGCCTTCTTCTACGGCAGCACCGAGGCCTCGACTGCGTCGGGGCCGGGCGCGCTGTTCGGCAGCCTCGACGATCCGCTGTATGAGGACTACCGGGTCAGCTACGGCAACTGGGGCTACCGGCTGCCGGTGCCGCCCGGCGAGTACTTCGTCGAGCTGCACTTCGCCGAGACCTACAACCCGTGCAACAGCGCGAGCTGCCGCGTGCAGGACGTGCGCCTGCAGGGCACGCCGGTGCTCGACCGGTTCAGCGTGTTCGCGCTGGCCGGCCAGCGCAGCGCGCTCCGCTACGGCTTCTTCGCTCAGGCCGCCGGCGGCGAGATCGAGGTCGCGCTGGCGCGCAGCGGCGGCCAGGGCGAGCGTTCGCGGCTGGACGCGATCCGCGTGCTGCGCCTGGACGGCCTCGACGAGACCGTGTTCGCCGACGGCTTCGAGCCCTGAGTCCGGCACGAGGCAGCGCCGGAGCGGCGCGCCGGTGGGGGCCGCCGTCCGGCCGCAACGTCGGCCGCGAGACCGAATCGAATCTTTGCATTCGGCGCATCGCGGGCGCGGCTGCCGCCGCACGGTATTGCTATAGTCGCGCGACGCCGCGACCCGCGGTTCCAGCGCGATGGCTGCGATGAAGACGATGAACACGCCGTTCCTGCAGCGCGCGGTATTCCTGCTGCTGCTGTGTGCGGTGACGATCGCGTTCGCGTTGATCCTACTGCCGTTCTTCGGCGCGGTGTTCTGGGCCGTGGTGCTGGCGGTGCTGTTCGCGCCGCTGCATCGCTGGCTGCTGCGGCGGCTGCCGGGCCGGCCCAATCTGGCCGCGCTGCTGACGCTGTCGCTGTGCCTGCTGATCGCGATCCTGCCGCTGATGGCGATCACCGCCTCGCTGATCCAGGAGACCACGCTGGTCTACCAGCGCGTGCAGTCCGGCGAGCTCAACTTCGGCACCTATCTGCAGCGCATCTTCTCGGCGCTGCCGGACTGGCTGATGCAGCCGCTCGAACGGATCGGCCTCGGCGACGTCGCCTCGCTGCAGGACAAGCTCGGTTCCGGCGCGGCCCAGGGCAGCCGCTTCGTCGCGACGCAGGCGATCAACATCGGGCAGAACACGTTCCAGTTCATCGTCGGCTTCGGCATCATGCTGTACCTGCTGTTCTTCCTGCTGCGCGACGGGCGCCTGCTGATCGCGCGCGTGGTCGAGGCGATCCCGCTGGAGCCCGCGCACAAGCGTCAGCTGATCGCGCGGATGGCGACCGTCACGCGCGCCACGGTCAAGGGCAACGTCGTCGTCGCGATCGTCCAGGGCACGCTCGGCGGCCTGGCGTTCTGGTTCCTCGGCATCCAGGGCGCGCTGCTGTGGGCGGTGCTGATGGCATTCCTGTCGCTGCTGCCGGCGATCGGCGCCGGCCTGGTCTGGGCACCGGTCGCGATCTACTTCCTGGCGACCGGCGACTGGGCCAAGGGCATCGGCCTGGCCGCCTACGGCGTCATCGTGATCGGCATGGTCGACAACGTGCTGCGGCCGATCCTGGTCGGCAAGGACACGCGCATGCCCGACTACGTCGTGCTGATCTCGACGATCGGCGGCATGGCGCTGATGGGCATCAACGGCTTCGTGATCGGCCCGATGATCGCCGCGCTGTTCATGGCGGTATGGGGCATGTTCGTCGGTCGCGAAGACGAGGATGAGGACGTCGACGCCGACGCGGTACCGGCCGCCGTCGTGGTCGTCGACGTGCCGCCGGCGGCGGACGATCCGGCACGCGCGCGCTGAGGCGCCCGCAGCGGCGGCTGCGTTGCCGGGGATCGATCGCGTCGCGCGGCTCAGGTCGGTCCGGCCGAACCCGTTCGGCTCCGCCTGATCAGCCCTGTCTGATCAGGAGCAGCGTCGCCAGCCCGAGGAAGATGAAGAAGCCGCCCGAGTCGGTCAGCGCGGTGATCATCACGCTCGATCCCATCGCCGGATCGCGGTCGAAGCGCAGCAGCGTCATCGGGATCAGCACGCCCATGAACGCGGCCAGCAGCAGGTTCAGCGTCATCGCCAGTGTCATGACCAGGCCGAGCGCCGGATTGTCGTAGAGCAGCCAGGCGACGATCCCGATCACGCCGCCCCAGAGCAGGCCGTTGACGAGCGCGACGCCGAGCTCCTTGCGCAGCAGCCGCTTGGCGCTGGCCGGCGTGATCTGGTCGAGCGCGAGCGCGCGCACGATCATCGTGATCGTCTGGTTGCCGGAGTTGCCGCCGATGCCGGCGACGATCGGCATCAGCGCGGCCAGCGCGACGAGCTTCTCGATCGAGCCTTCGAACAGGCCGATCACGCGTGAGGCGACGAACGCGGTGACCAGGTTGACCGCCAGCCACAGCCAGCGGTTGCGCACCGACCGCCAGACCGATGCGAAGATGTCCTCGTTCTCGCGCAGACCGGCGCGGCTGAGCGCCTCGGCCTCACCGGCCTCGCGGATCACGTCGACCATCGCGTCGATCGTCAGACGGCCGATCAGCTTGCCTTCGCCGTCGACGACCGGCGCGGTGACCAGGTCGTAGCGCTCGAAGGCCTGCGCGGTCTCGGTGACGTCGTCCTCGGGATGGAACGTGTTGGCGTCGGCGGCCATGACCTCGGCGACGTCCTTGGCCGGGTCGTTGACGAGCAGCCAGCGGATCGGCAGCACGCCGGTCAGCACGTTCTCGCCGTTGACGACGAACAGCTTGTCGGTGTGGTCGGGAATCTCCTTGAGCCGACGCAGATAACGCAGCACGACCTCCAGGCTGACGTCCTCGCGGATCGTCACCATGTCGAAGTCCATCACCGCGCCGACCTGGTCTTCCTCCCAGGCCATCGCCGACTGCACGCGCGCGCGCTGGTCGGCGGTCAGGCGCTGCATCAGCGTGTAGAGGACGTCCTCGGGCAGGTCCTCGGCCAGGTCGGCCAGCTCGTCGGCGTCGAGCTGCTCGGCCGCCGCGAGGATTTCCGGCGTGTCCATCTCCGCGAGCAGGGACTCGCGGACCGCGTCGGACACCTCGAGCAGGATTTCGCCGTCGCGGTCGGACTTGACGAGGTTCCAGATGCTCTGGCGGTCCTCCTGCGGCAGCGACTCGAGGATGTGCGCGATGTCGGCCGGATGCAGCTGGTCGATCTCGCGCTGCAGCTCGGCCAGGTTCTGCCGGTGCACGAGATTCTCGACCAGGTCGTGATGCAGCCCCTCCTGGCGATGTGCCAGGCTCTCGACCACGCGGTGCCGGCGCAGCAACTCCTCCACGCGCGCGAGGTGGCTCTGCAGGGCGGTCTGCGATTTGCCGGTTTCGACGTCGGTCATGGCGATGGCGGGCGGCCGGCGACGGCGAACGGCGATGCCGCACGCGCGAGGTCGGGCAGGGGGAGGTCAGCGGCCGCCATTGTCGCCGTTCGGACGCCCGGCGCAAAGACGTCCGTGCAATGGATCAGCGCGTGGCGGCGGCGCGCCGGCGTTCGCCCTCGGCCAGCGTCCAGTCGACCAGCTGCACGACGATCGTGTCGAGTGAGGTTTCGAACGCCGGAAACATCGCGGTCATCTCCGAGCCCGCGGCCGGCGAGGCCGCCTCGAACGTGCGCGCGGCGACCACCCGATTGTTCGAATAGTCGATCAGGCTGGCCTGCAGCCGCACGACCGCGCGCGGGCCGTCGGCGCCGACCTCGGCCTGCAGCGCGCGCAGCTCCAGCGTCAGCCCGAAATCCGCGCGCAGGCCGGCCGCGGCACCGACGCCGAGGATGCGTCCGCTGCGTTCGAAGCCCTCGACGATCAGGCCGCGCAGCAGCACCGGGGCCGGATCGCGCCAGCGTGCGGCCGGATAGATCTGCAGCACGCCCGGCGTCGGCATCACCGCGATGCGTGTGGAGTCGATTGCGCTGCTCGCCAGCGGCATGTCGATCGCCAGCTGCCAGTCGACCGCAGGTCCGGCCGCCTGAGCGGACTTGAGCTGCGGTGCGTAGATCGCGAATGGTTCGCGCTTGCCGGTCAGCGACGCGCAGGCGGTCAGCAGACAGGCCGCCAGCAGGCCGGCGATACGGATCGGAAGGCTCATCGCGGCGAGTACTCCTTGGGTTGGTCGCTGCCGAGCAGCAGGCTCTCGGACTTGGCCAGGCGGTCGCTGAGCTGCTTGAACGCGCGCAGCGTCTCGCGCAGCTCGGCGAGCGTCGGGCCGACCTGCCGCAGGCCCTGGTTGCCGAAGCTGTCGATCGCGGCGCGGTTGTTCTCGACCAGCTCGCTGACCGACGCGGCGACGCGGTCGATCGAACCGATCGCCTTCTCGGCCGAGACCATCACGTCGCGCGCGTCCTCGCGGACCAGCTTGTTGGTCGTCGTCGCCAGTTCGCTGACGGTGCGCAGCGAGGACTTCAGGTCGCCGGTCGCGTCGGACAGCTGGCGCAGCGCGGTGCTGAGCTCCTCGCGCTGGCCGGCCACGCTGTCGACGATCTTGTCGACGTTGTCGAGCACGTGGGCGACGCGGTCGACGTTCTCCTGCGACAGCAGCTGGCCGATCCGGTACAGCGCGTCGTTGATGCTGGTGACGATGTCCTCGCCGGAATTGAGCAGCTGAGAGAGCGCCGACGGGTCGGTCTGGATCACCGGCACCGGGTGCTCGCGCGTCGGCTCGAGGTTCGGGCTGTTCGGCATGCCGCCGCTGAGCTGGATGAAGGCCACGCCGGTCACGCCGGCCAGCGCGAGCTTGGCGCGCGTGTCCTGCTTGATCGGCGTGGAGGCGCCGACGCGGATCCGCGCGATGACCTTGCGCGGATCGTCCGGCGCCAGCTGGAGCTGGCTGACTTCGCCGACCTTGATGCCGTTGTACTGCACCGCGCCGCCTTGCGAGAGGCCGGTGACGGCCTCGACGAAGACCACGTCGTATTCCTTGAACGCGCGGTCGCGGCTGCTCTTGGACAGCCACAGCACGAAACCCGCGCCGAGCACGAACACGAGTATCGCGAAGGCACCGATCAGCACATGATGGGCACGGGTTTCCATGTCAGATCCTCTTGGCCGCCAGCGCGGCGTGCTCGGCCGCGCGACCGCGCGGCCCCTGGAAATACTCGCGGATCCACGGCTCGTCCTGACGCTCGACCTCGGCGAGCGGTGCATTGATCAGCACGCGGCGCCGGGCCAGCACGGCGACACGGTCGCAGATCGTGTACAGCGTGTCGAGGTCGTGCGTGATCAGGAACACCGTCAGGCCGAGGCTGTCGCGCAGCGTCAGGATCAGCTGGTCGAACGCGGCCGCACCGATCGGATCGAGGCCGGCGGTCGGCTCGTCGAGAAACAGGATGTCCGGATCCAGCGCCAGCGACCGCGCCAGCGCGGCGCGCTTGACCATGCCGCCGGACAGTTCGGACGGGAATTTCGTGCCGGCCTCGGGCGGCAGGCCGGCCAGGCCGATCTTCAGCGCGGCCAGCCGCTCGATCAGCGCGCGCGGCAAGCCGTGATGCTCGACCAGCGGCACCGAGACGTTCTCGGCCACGGTCAGCGACGAGAACAGCGCGCCGTTCTGGAACAGGACCCCGCAGCGCTGTTCGATCGCGTTGCGCTGGACGGCCGATACCTGTGCCATGTCCTCGCCGAACAGGCGCACGGTGCCCGCGCGCGGCCGGTTCAGGCCGATGATCGAGCGCAGCAGCACCGACTTGCCGCTGCCCGAGCCGCCGACCACGCCGATGATCTCGCCGCGCCGCACGTCCAGGTCCAGGTCCTCGTGCACGACCTGCTCGCCGAACTGGTTGCGCAGGCCGCGCACCTCGATGACGGTCTCGCTCACCAGCCGATCTCCATGAAGAAGATCGCCGCCAGCGCGTCGACCAGGATCACGACGAAGATCGACTGCACGACGCTGGAGGTCGTGTGCGTGCCGACCGACTCGGCGCTGCCCGACACCTTGAAGCCCTCCAGGCAGCCGATCGCGGCGATCAGGAACGCGAACAGCGGCGCCTTGCTGATGCCGACCCAGAAATGACGGGCCTGGGTCATCTCCTGGAGCCGGTACAGGAACATGCCGGGCGAGATGTCGAGCGTGTAGACGCAGACCATCGCGCCGCCGATGATGCCGGCGATCATCGCCAGGAAGCTCAGCAGCGGCATCGAGATCAGCAGCGCCAACACGCGCGGCAGCACCAGCACCTCGACCGGCGACAGGCCCATCGTACGGATCGCGTCGACCTCCTCGCGCGCCTTCATCGAGCCGATCTGCGCCGTGAACGCGCTGCCGGAGCGGCCGGCGACCATGATCGCGGTCAGCAGCACGCCGAACTCGCGCAGGAACGAGTAGCTGATCAGCTCGACCGTGAACACGGTGGCGCCGAAGTCGCGCAGGATCGTCGCGCCGAGAAACGCGACGACCGCGCCGACCAGGAAGCTCAGCAGCGCGACGATCGGTACCGCGTTCAGACCGGTCTGCTCGATGTGGAAGAACAGCGAGGTCACGCGCCAGCGCTGCGGCAGCACCAGGCTGCGCAGCAGACTGGAGAGGATCAGGCCGATGAAGCCGACCAGCTCGGTCAGGTTGTGCCAGAACAGCTCGACCGCCTTGCCGGCGTTGGCGAGCAGTTCGACCAGGCCGTTCGGCCGTCGCGGCGCGGCCGCATGCTCGCGCATCGCGCGTGCCACCGTGACCAGCAGCTCGCGCTGATGCGCGCCGAGCCCGTCGAAGCGGTCGGTCCGGCCGCCGTCTTCGTCGAGCTGCAGCAGCAGGCTGGCGCCGGCGGTGTCGAGCCGGCCGATACCGCCGGCGTCGAGTACCGTTGACGCGCCGACGCGGCGGCGCAGCCGCTCGACCTGGCCGGCCAGGGCCGGCGCGTGCGCCAGTACCCAGTCGCCGGCCAGCACGATGCGGTCGCCGTCGGCGGCGAGGGAAGCGGTAGCGGGCTGCATGCGCGAAGCCTAGCAGCTTGGACTGAAACGGTGGATGCGCGGCGCGGCGAGCCGTTCCGGCTCAGCTCAGCAGCATGCAGGCCAGTCCGGCCAGCGTGCAGCCGACACCGGCGATGCGGCGCCGGTCGAGCGGCTCGCGCAGGAACAGCCAGGCCAGCAGCACGATGAAGACCGACGCGGACTCGTTCAGGATCGAGGCGACCGAGGCCTCGGTGAACTTGTAGCCGCCGAGCCAGAGGATCATCGACAGGTACTGGCCGAGGAACGCAGCCGCGAGCAGCAGCCCGACCTCGCCGCGCGTCAGCGTCACGCCGCGCGGCAGCAGCGCGTGGCGGCCGAGCGCGAACGTGGCCAGCATGCCGAGGATCGCGCCGGCCAGCCGGATCGCAACGACCCACAGCAGCGGCTGCTGCTCGAGCGTGCGCTTGATCATCACGATCGCGACCGCCATCAGCGCGATCGCCGCCGCGCCGAGCAGCACGCCGCGGCGCAGCGCCGCGCGGTCGAGCGGACGGTCCGCATCGTGCCGGCTGACCAGCCCGACGCCGCTCATGACCAGGACGAAGCCGACGATCTGCAGCGCGTCCAGGCGCTCGCCGAGGAACGCGAACGAGAGCACGATCACCAGCGGACTGTAGAGATTGCCGATCACGCCCATGTGACCGGCGCCGAGCGTGTTGAGCGCACGGAAGTACAGCGTGTCGGCCAGCGCGATGCCGATCGCGCCCGAGGCGAGCGCCAGCGCGATTGCGCCCGCCCCGAGCGCCGGCCAGCGCGCGCCCTCGACCAGCAGCACGGTCGGCACGACCATCGCGAACACCAGCAGGTTCTTGAACAGGTTCAGATGCAGCGGCGGCAGCGTGCGTCCCAGCCGCGTGTAGATCACGACGCCGCCGGCCCAGGCCAGCGCGCTGCCGATTGAAAGTGCTTCTCCGATCCCCATGTGCCCGCGCCGCGCCGCGCGAAAAGCGGCATTATCGCCGAACCGACCGCATGTACCGTACCGGCCCGATGCCCGCCGAAGCCGCGCTGACCACCCGTATCGAATTCGTCGTGGAGCTGGCGCGCCGCCTGCACGAGTACGGCACCGCGGCGCCGCGTCTGGAGGATGCGGTCAACCACGTCGCCGCACGCCTGGAGCTGGACTGCAACATCCTGTCGACGCCGACTTCGATCGTGATGTCGTTCTCCGACCACCGTCGGCCCGGCAGCCTGGCCGACGTGACCCAGGTGGTGCGGCTGTCGCCGGGCGAGGTCAATCTCGAGCGTCTGTGCGAGGTCGACGAGATCGCCGACCAGGTGATCGACGGCTCGGTCGACCTCGTCGAAGGACGCCGACGGCTGCGCGACATCGGCGCCCGTCCGGCGCGCTGGACGACCGAGCTGCCGATGATCCTCGCCTACGGCGCGGCCTCGGCCTGCGTCGCGATCATCCTGCGCACGGACTGGCCGGCGGTCGCGACGGCCGGTCTGATCGGCCTGGTGACCGGCGCGATCGCGCTGGGCGCGGCGCGGCGGCCGAACATCGCCGCCGCGTTCGAGGCGATCTGCGCGCTGCTGGCGACGCTGATCGCGACCGTGGTCGCCGTCTACGTCGCGCCGATCGACGTGCGTGCCGTGGTCATCGCGAGCCTGATCGTGCTGCTGCCGGGACTGTCACTGACGACCGCGGTGCGCGAGCTGTCGAGCCAGCACCTGATCTCGGGCACCGCGCGCATGGCCGGCGCGATGGCGATCCTGCTCAAGCTCGCGTTCGGCACGGTCGCCGCGACGCAGCTGTGCGCGCTGTTCGGCTGGGTGCCGCCGCCGATGCCGGTGGTCGCGGTGCCGGTCTGGGCCGAATGGCTGGCCGTGGTCGCCGCGGCGCTGGCATTCGCGCTGATGTTCCGCAGTCCGCGCCGCTACTATCCGGCGGTGATCGCCTCGGTCGTGCTCGGCTATCTGTGCACGCGGGTCGGCGGCGCGTATGTCTCGGCGCCGTTCGGCGTCTTTCTCGGCGGTCTGGTGCTGGGCGCGGTCAGCAACGTGTTCGCACGCGTCTGGAAGCGCCCCGGCGCGCTGATCCGCGAGCCGGGCATCATCCTGCTGGTGCCGGGCAGCGTCGGTTTCCGCACGCTGAGCTTCGTGCTCGAACGCGACGTGATGCTGGGGCTCGATACGGCGGTGACCTTGCTGACGCTGCTGATCGCGCTGGTGGCGGGGTTGTTGTTCGGGGATTTGCTGGTGCCGCCGCGGCGGAAGTTGTGAGGGTTATGCTTGCTCGGTCTTGAGTGGGGTGGATCTCGATTCGCTGGAGGGGGCGCTTCGTTGTCCTGACGGCAACGGCGCCACTCCCGCTGTTTTTGGGATGAGCGGTCTTCGCTCTTTCTTCGTAGGTGGGCGGCGTCCCTGCCTTTTTTCCGCTCGCCTCCGGGCGAGCGGGTCACTTTTCTTTGAGTGGCCAAAGAAAAGTAACCAAAAGAAAGGCCACCCCCGATCCGTGCCCTCCGGGCATCCTGCCCTGCGGGTGCGTGGCCCGGCGCCGGGGTTCGTCGACAGCACCTCCTGTGCTGACGACGAACGCGCGGGCCTCCGTGCCCGCGCCCCTGCGGGCTGATCCGGCACCGGTCCACCGCGTTTCACGGGACCCGTCAGCGCGCATCCTGCGCGCAGAAGCGAAGAACAGGAGCGACCAGCAGGAGCGGAGGGACGGGACGGACGAAGTGCGGGCCGGTGATTCTATCGACGGGAGCGCGATGTCGTTGTCGACGCGGAGAGGTCATCGCGGATGTCGAGAACGTGCCGCTGGGTGGTACGTAGGTCGACTTCGATGCGGTGTCGAATGACGCTCGATCCGGTGCATGCGATCGGACCGGCAGGCGATCCCACGGATGTCGTTCGCGATGGGGTCGTGATTGATTACGGCCGGTGCGATCCGTCCGTGGATCGCGCCGGGTCGAGGGTCAGGAGCTCAGAATCTCAGAATCTCAGGTTGGCCGAGAGCCAGAGGCTGCGTCGCTTGTCCTTGATGCGGTAGTCGTCGACGCAGGCGTAGGCGTCCTGCTGTTCGGTCAGCTCGCAAGTCTGTGCGATGAAGTTCTTGTCGAGCAGGTTGTTGATGCGGCCGTTGATCGTCAGCTGGTCGGTGGCCTTCCACGAGGCGCCGAGGTGGAAGATGCGGTAGTCCTCGTAGTAGTGCTCGCGGCCGGTCGTGACGCTGCGCTCGCGGAAGCGCTTGGAGCGGGCTTCGCCGATCAGGGCCAGGCTGAGCGCTTCGTTGAGCTGCCAGTCGAGCGTCGCGTTGAGCATGTGCCTGGCCGGATTGCCGGTGATCGGCAGCCCCGCGTCGGGGCCGCTCTTCTGCTCGGAGTCGGTGTAGGTGTAGTTGCCGCGCAACGTGAAGCCGGCCGGCAGTTCGACGCGGCCGGCGAGCTCGACGCCGCGGCTCTCGGCGCGGTCGATGTTGATGCTCTGGCTGAAGGTGGTGTAGCCGATCTCGGCCCAGCCGGGGCCGATGTCGACGCAGCGCGCGCCGGGCGGCGCGACCTCGCAGTTGGGTACGCTGTCGCCGGTGGCGATCTTGTCCCTGAACTTGTTGACGAACGCGGTCGCGTTGAAGCTGAAGCCGTTGCCGCCGTCGTAGTAGGCCGCCACTTCGGTATTGGTGCTGGTCTCGGGCTGCAGGTCCGGCGAGCCGACGAACGGGTTGACGCCCTGGCCGCCGAAGCCGGTGATGCCGGGGAACAGCTGGTTCGGCTTGGGCGTCTTGTAGCCGGTGCTGACGCCGCCCTTGAGCGTCCAGTTCTGCGACGCGGTCCAGACCAGGTAGCCGCGCGGGCTGAGGTGGTCGCCGAAGATGTTGTGGTCGTCGTAGCGCACGCCGTAGGTCGCGGTCAGGCTGTCGGTCAGGCGCCAGTTGTCCTCGGCGAAGACGGCCCACTGCTTGTGCTTCTGCGTCGTGCCGTCGCGAAAGCCGGCGCCGTCCATGCCGAACGTGCCGTCTTCCATGTCGGTGTCGTTGTACTGGCCGCCGACCGTCAGCTGATGGTCGCCGAACAGCATCTCGAGCTTGCTGTCGACGATGAGGCCGTCGAGCTCGAGCACGCGGCGCTGCCGCGGCAGGAACGCCTCGAGCGCGGCGCGCTGCTCGGCGGTCAGATCGTCGATGCGCGCATTGCTGCAGAACGGATTGCCGCCGCCGGCGACGCAGGCGGCGTTCCACAGGTCCTGCAGCTCGGTGCGTTCGGCGATCGTCAGCGGCAGCGAGCGGCCGAGGTTGTTGCTGGTGCTCCGGGTGATGCTGGTCTCGCTGGTGCCGAACGACCAGCGTCCGACGTGCGTGAACGCGAGCTGGTCGCGCTCGTAGCGCTGCTGCTCGGTGTAGCCGACGCGCGGCTGCACGACGCGGCGCACGATCGTGGCCGGATTGGACGGGCCGATCGGCTGGGTCGGATCGAAGTCCGGATTCGGAATCGTCGCATTGCCGGTGCGCCAGAGACTGGCGATGCTGTCGAGCGTGCCGGTCTGGCCTTCGGAGTTGTCGTACTTCTGCCGCGAGACGTCGTAGTCGAGCCACAGGTCGTGGTCCTTGCCCGGCGTGAAGGACAGGCGCAGGCCGCCGTTCCAGTTGCGGTTGGCGACCTGCTTGCCGCCGTCGCCGAAGCCGAGCGAGCGCTCCCACAGCGTGCCGTCCGGCAGCGGCAGCGGATCCCATTCGGGGATCGACGCCTGCCGCTTGTAGAGGCTGCCGCGCACCGACAAGCCGAGCTTGCCCGGCACGATCGGACCGTTGAGATAGAGGTCGGTCGTGCGGTCGTTGCCGAACTGGTCGTCCTGCTGCCAGGTGCGGCCCTGCGTGATCGAGCCGTGCCACTGCGAGGCGACCTTGCGCGTGATGATGTTGATGACACCGCCCATCGCGTCCGATCCGTACAGCGTCGACATCGGTCCGCGCACGACCTCGATGCGCTCGATCGAATCGAGCGGCGGCAGGAAGCTGTACTGACCGCCACCGAAGTTGTTCGGATACAGATCGCCGACGTTGCTCTGGCGGCGACCGTCGATCAGCACCAGGGTGTAGTCGGCCGGCATGCCGCGCATCGTGATCGAGGCCATGCCGTTCTTGTCGGTCGACTCGCCGACGTCGATGCCTTCGACGTCGCGCAGCGCATCGACCAGGCTGGTGTACGGACGCTTGGCGAGTTCGGCGCGCGTGACCACGCTGACGCTGGCCGGCGCGTCGGTGATCTTCTGCTCGAAGCCGGCCGCGGTCACGACCACCTGCTGCAACTGCGAGGCGGTGCCGTCGTCGGCCGGCTGTGCCGCCAGCGGCGCTGCCAGCGTCGCGACGATCGCGAGCGCAAGCCGGCGGCGGCGGAAGGCGGCCCGGGGGGCCGGATGGGATGGGCTGACGGACGAAGTCATCGGGGATTTTCCGTTGATGGACGCTGGGACGAAACGAGGACGAGCGCCGGACCGCCGGGCGCACGACGAGCGCGGGGCGGAGCGGGTCGGGAGAGGACGCGGCGAGACGACCGAAGCCGCGAAGGCTTCGCCGGATCAGGCGGGGTGGAGCCGCGACGGGCCTGCAGGGCCCGGAACGCGGTCAGACGACCGGGGGTGCCCGGCCGCGGCAGGCGCGCAGGAAGCGGGCCTGGTCGTTGTTCGCGCCGATCGCAGCGTCGATCGGCTGCGGATCGCGTGCCGCGATGGGGAATGCGACGGTCAGCGCCTGCGGCGGAGCGCTGTCGGCACCGGCCGGCATCTGCCACGGCGTCGCCGCGATCTCGATGCGGCGCCGCTTGAACGGCTCGGCGTCGTCTTCAGCGGCCTGCGGTGCGGACGGCGCATCGGCGCAGCGCGAGTGGTGTCCGAGCAGGCCGTAATGTGCCATCTCGGTCGCGCCGATCCGTTCGCTGCCGCCCGCGGTCGCATCGACCGACGCGGTCGCCTGCCCGCCGAGCAGCGAGAGCGACAGCGCCAGCACGAGACGCAGGCATTGACGGAACAGAAGAACGGACACGACCCCGAGGAGCGAGCGAGGCTCGCCGAATGGAAACTGAACGTGAATTTTAATGAGAACGGTTAGCGTTAGCAACGGTCGCCGGCATTGCGCTGCGGGCCGATCACGGGCCACCGATCGTGAGCGATGAGGCCACGGTTCATTGAGAAAATGTTAATTGTTGCGCCCGCTTTTCATCCCACCCGAGGGCGTTTCCGATGGCTTTCTACTGCATGCCGTTTCCCCGTTCGATTCTCGCGCTCGGCCTCGCCGCGGGCCTGGCGTCGATCGCCGCCCCCGCCGTGGCGGCACCCTCCCAGGCGCTGGACCGCGTCAGTATCTGGCTCGGCGGCTATCGCGCCGACGCCGACTTCGACCTGACGCTGCGCGAGGAGCAGAGCGGTCTGGACAGCGGCCGGCTCGACGTCGGCGATTTCAAGGACACGGTCGGTCGCGCGCGGCTGGACTTCCTGATCATGGATTCGCAGGGCTTCTCGTTCGACTACTACGGCCTCAGCCGCGACCGCTCGCTGACCCTGGTCGAGCCCTTCAGCTTCGGCGGCACCGATTTCGACGCCAACGCCGTGCTCGATACGCGCCTCGAGTTCGACGTCGGCAACGCGGCCTATCGCTGGTGGTTCGGCGGCGATCAGACCGTGTTCGGTTTCGGCCTCGGCGCAGCCTGGTACCGCATCGACGCACGCGTGCGCGGCGAGGCCACGTTCGACGGCCAGACCTTCACGGCGACCGAGCGCTACAAGGACGATGCGGTCGCACCGCTGGTGCAGCTCGGCTGGCGCCATGCGTTCTCGGACAACGTGCGCACCTACATCGACATCTCGGGCGTCAAGAAGAACGGCGGCTCGCTCGAGGGCCACATCTACAACGGCTCGCTCGGCGTCGAGTGGTTCCCGTGGCAGAACCTCGGCCTCGGCGCCGAGTACAGCGTGTCGCGGATCAAGCTCGACGGCAGCGAAGGCAGCTACGACGCGACCGCCGACATCAAGCTGCACGGCCCGTCGGCCTATCTGCGCCTGCGCTTCTGACCGTGGCGGCCGGTCGGGCGCACGCCCGGCCGGCTCGTCCGCGTGCAATTCCCCTGAATCCCTCAAGTCCGCCGTTGCGATGACGCAGCGGCCGCATCGGCCCGCCAGGATCGGCCCGGATCGCGTTTCATGTCGGCCGGCGCCGGATCGGGCACCGGGCCCGACCGCGATTCACTCGCGACGCGTCTCGCTGGCGAGACCTTCGTCGACCGCCTTCCAGTAGCCCGCGTCGGCATAGCGCCAATGACGCGGCGCGGCTGCGCCTTCGGACGACCAGACCTGCTCGCTGAGCGCCGGACGGCCGGCGGCGTCGATCGTCGCCAGCGTGCTCGCCCGCGTACCGTAGCGCTCGCCGCGGATCAGGATCGGCGCGAGCTGCCGCTCGAGCGCCAGACCGACGCCGGTGTCGGGCAGGTCGGCGTCGTCGGGCTGGGCGTCGTCGGCGAGCAGGGCCAGCCAGCAATCGCCATGCATCCCGGGATCGTCGGCATGCGCGGCGAACGCGCGGCCGAGCCGCTCGGTCTTCGGCCAGTGCGTGCCGTACGGACCGTTGCTGACGACGTGGATGCCGCGCTCGAGGTGGTGGATCTGCGTCGACGCGCTCGACAGCAGCCAGGCGCCGTGCGCGTCGCCGACGATCAGATTGAACGGTCCGTATGCGTCCATCTCCATGCGCAGCGCGGCGAGATAGGCCGCCGGCGACTGCGTGCCGTGCAGAAAAGCCGCGACCAGCTGGCCGCGCGAGCGCGGTGCCGTCGCGGGCAGGCCGTTGCGCAGATTGGTGACCGCGGCGTAACGGCCGTCGCCGTCGATCGCCAGCCACGAACCGCCGGCGACGAGGTCGCGACCACCGAGGATCCGCGGTGCGTCCGGCCAGGGCGCCGCGACCGTCGAAGGCCGCGCACGGAACTCGTCGCGGTTGCCGAGCAGGACGAGCCGATGCCCGGGCGCATGGTCGATCGCGATCAGCAGCAGGCACATCGCGTCGTGCCGCTCAGCTGCCGCCTTCGGGCGCGCCGCGCAGGCGCGCCTCGAGCTGGCCGACGCGCGGGTCGGCCGGACTGAGTCTGCGCACCGAATCGAGCGCGCGCGTCGCGTCGGCGCGCCGGCCCTCGGCGATGCGCGCGGTGGCCTCGTCGATGAACGCGTTGACGAGCTGCCCCTGCAGCGGCCCGATCGCCGGATCGGCCGGCGCGAGCTGGCGCAACGCCTCCCATTCGTCGAGCGCCTGCATCAGCTGGCCGACCTTGAGGTGTTCGGCGAACAGCTCGCGCGCGCGCAGCGGCAGCACCGACAGGCCGCGCTGCGCATCGGCATTGTTGCGGTCGATCGCGAGCGCGGCGCGGTACTTGTCGTAGGCGCTGGCGCCGGGCGGCACCAGCAGCCTTCCCTGCGCGGCTGCGGCCTGGGCTTCCTCGATCAGCGTGCGTACGCGTTCGGTCGCGGCCGGTGTCAGCGGCGCTTGCGTGCTCTCGATCGCCAGGCGCTCGCGCAGTTCGCGCAGCTGGCTGCGCACACCGGCGATAGCCGGCAGGTCCGGCGCGATCCGCACGGCCTCGGCGATCAGGCGATCGGCGCGTTCGGCATTGCTGTCCTCGACCGCCGCCTGCGCCTGCGCGAGCAGGGCCGCGGCCGAGCGGCGCAGACCGTCGCGGGCCTGCGCATGGTCGGGCTGGCTCGCGAGCACCGTCTCGTACAGCGCGACCGCGCTGTCGGCGTCGCCGGCGATGCGGCCCGCGCGCAGCTGCGCCTGCGCGCGCTGCAGGCTGCGCTCGATCTCGCTCTGCGCGGCCTCGCGCGCCTGGGTCAGCTGCGCCTGGAGTTCCGGCAGCCCCGCATGGTCGGACGCGATCTCGCCGAGCTCGTTCATCCGCTGCGTCGCCGTGGACAGATCGCGCTCGGCCAGCGCACTGCGTGCTGCGGCCGCGAGCGCGTCGGCCGACTTGCGCAGGCCGGCCGCCGCCAGCGCATTGCCGGCGTCGGCGGCCAGGATGCGCCGGTACAGCGCACTCGCGCCGTCGGGTCCGACGATGCGGCCGGCGTCGAGGGCGGTCTGCGCCTGGCCGAGCAGGACCTCGACCTCGGTGCCGCGCGACTCGATCTGGACCAGCCGGCGTTCCAGCTCCTCGATCGCACTGCCGCCGCCGAGCAGCTCGCGCGCGGCCGAGATCGACTCGCGTGCGACGCCGAGATCACCGCGGCCGAGCGCGTCGCGCGCGCGGTCGAGCAGGCGCGCGCCGACCTCGCGCAGGCCATTGCGTGCGATGTCGTTGTCGGGCTCGCGCGCGCGTGCGCCTTCGAACAGCTCGCGCGCACTGTCGGAGCTGCCGCTCAGGCGTCCGGCCGCGAGCGCCTGCTGGGCGCGCGCGAGCGTGTCGTTGAGCTCGGTATCGGGCAGCAGCGTGCGCAGCCGGTCCTGGTAGTGCCAGGCACCGGCGGCGCCGGCCACGGCCAGCGCGAAGCCGACCGCCAGCGCGATCATGCGGCCGCCCTGCGCCGGCCTGCGCGGCGGCGGCGTCGTGCCGCCGCGCGACGAACGGCCTGGGCCGTTCGCCATGGCGACGATGTCGTCGAAGCGGCCCATGCTCGGTTCGGCGCGCTGCCGCTCGACCGCCTCGGCCGGCGTGGCGGTGGCAATGCCGGCGGTTGCCGGCAGCGGCGAGACGCGCGTGT
This sequence comes from Rhodanobacter denitrificans, assembly GCA_003241385.1. Classification (GTDB taxonomy): domain Bacteria; phylum Pseudomonadota; class Gammaproteobacteria; order Xanthomonadales; family Rhodanobacteraceae; genus Dokdonella; species Dokdonella denitrificans_A. The sequence continues at coordinate 506,943 of QFPO01000003.1, read as the reverse complement.
CGGATCGCCGCGCCTGGCGCCTCGACGCGCGCGGCTTGGCATCGGGCAGCTCGGGCCACTCGCCGCTGGCGGCGCGCTGCTCGATCTCGGCGATCGCGGCGGCGGCCTCGCGGCCGCTCTGGAAACGCTGTTCGGGTTCCTTCGCGAGCAGCCCGTCGATCAGCGGCTGCAGCGGGACCAGCGGCTCGGGCAGTTCCGGAACCGGCTGCGTGATGTGCATGATGCCGACCGCGAGCGAGTCGTCGGCGTGATACGGCACGCGGCCGAGCAGCATCTCGTGCAGCACGATGCCGAGCGCGTAGAGATCCGACCGTCCGTCAATCTGCCGCCCGCGCGCCTGTTCCGGACTCATGTAGTGCGGCGTGCCGACGACCGCACCGGTCTTGGTCATGCGCGTGACCGCGTCGCTGGCGCGGGCGATGCCGAAATCGGTCAGCACGCTCGAATCGTCGTCGCGCAGCAGGATGTTGTCGGGCTTCACGTCGCGGTGGACGAAACCCTTCTCGTGCGCGTAGGCGAGCGCGCCGGCGATCTCGCGGATGATGCGCAGCGAGAACGACACCGGTCGCGGCCGGCCGTCCTTGAGCAGGACCGGGCCGCCGGCCAGGTACTCCATCGCGATGTAGTGGTAGTCGCCGGCCCGGCCGACGTCGTGGACGCCGACGACGTGCCGGTGATGCAGCCGCGCGGCGATCTTGGCCTCGCGCAGGAACCGCTCGCCGAAGTTCGGGTCGATCAGCAGCGCCGGCGACATCACCTTCAGCGCGACTTCGCGGTCGACCGACTCCTGGATCGCCAGATAGACCGTCGCCATGCCCCCACGGCCGAGCTGGCGCAACAGGCGGTAGCCGGGTATCTCGATCACGTGGGCATCATGTCCGCGGCGGTAGTCGGGCGCCCCCGGGCACCCCGTCTTGTCCGCGAAGCATAGCAGGGGGGCGACGCTCAGACGATGCGGCGCGCCTCGATGACGTTGGGCAGTGCGAGCAGGCGGTCGAGGACGTCGCTGAGCTGGCCGAAATCGGCCACGCGCAGGCCGAGATTCATCTCGGCGATGCCGCGCGCCGCGTCGATGCGCGAGTGCACGCCGATCAGATGGACGTGGACGGCCGCGATCGCGGCGGTGACGTCCTTGAGCAGTCCCTTGCGGTCGTAGCCGCGCAGCAGCACGTCCACCTCGTAGGACTGCGCGGCCGATCCCCATTCCACTTCGATCAGGCGCGAAGCGTCGCGCGCGCGCAGACGCGCCAGCTGCGGACAGTCGCTGCGGTGCACGCTGACGCCGCGCCCGCGCGTGATGAAGCCGGCGATCGGATCGCCCGGCAGCGGCTGGCAGCAGCGCGCCAGCACGGTCAGCAGATTGCCGACGCCTTCGACGACGAGATGGCCGCGCGGCGGTGCCTTGACCGCCGGAGCCGGTGAGGGCGGCGGCACGGCGGGCGGCGGCGTCGCGCGTTCGTGCAGCACGCGCGTGACCTGGCCGGGGGTGACGTCGCCGAGCGCGAGCGCCTCGTAGAGATCCTCCGCGGACTTGAGCTTGAACAGCGCAGGGATCGTGTCGAGCTCGGCCTGCGAGAGGCCGACACGCTTGAGTTCGCGGTCGAGCAATGCGCGGCCCGCCGCGACGTTCTGCGTCAGATCGATGCGCTTGAACCAGGCACGGACCTTCTCGCGCGCGCGATGCGTGGTCAGGAAGCCGTGATGCGCCGACAGCCAGTCGCGGCGCGGCTCGGCGGTCTTGCCGGTCAGGATCTCGATGCGGTCGCCGGTCTCGGGCCGGTGATTCAGCGGCACGATGCGGCCGTTGACCTTGGCGCCGCGGCAGCGGTGCCCGACGTCGGTGTGCACGTGATATGCGAAGTCCAGCACCGTCGCGCCGCGCGGCAGGTCCTTCACCTCGCCCTTGGGCGTCAGCAGATAGACGCGGTCGTCCATGATGTCGGTGCGGAAGCCGGCCATCAGCGCCGCATCGTCGTCGTGCTCGTCTCGACTCTCGAGCAGCTGGCGCATCCAGGCGATCTTGCGCTCGAAGCCGGCGTCGCCGCCGCCGCCTTCCTTGTAGCGCCAATGCGCGGCCACGCCGAGCTCGGCCTGAGCGTGCATGTCGTGTGTGCGGATCTGCACCTCGAGCGGGCGCCCGCCCGGACCGATCACCGCGGTGTGCAGCGACTGGTAGTGATTGCCCTTCGGATTGGCGATGTAGTCGTCGAACTCGCCCGGAATGAACGGCCACAGCGCGTGCACGCTGCCGAGCGCGAGGTAGCAGGTCGGCACGTCGGCGACCAGCACGCGCAGCGCGCGCACGTCGTAAAGCTCCGAGAACGCCAACCCCTTGCGCTGCATCTTGCGCCAGATCGAATAGATGTGTTTCGGGCGTCCGGAGATCTGGGCGCGGATGCCGGCCTGCGCGAGCGAGGCGTCGAGCTGCTGGCGCGCCTGTTCGATCCAGCTTTCGCGATCGCCGCGCCGCTCGTCGAGCAGGCGCGCGATGCGCTTGTAGGTATCGGGCTGCAGATAGCGGAACGCCAGATCCTCCAGCTCCCACTTCAGCTGCCAGATGCCGAGGCGGTTGGCCAGCGGTGCGTGGATGTCGAACGTCAGCTGCGCGAGCTCGTCGCGCTGCGGTCCGGGCCAGTCGGCCGCCTGCTGCAGGCGGGCGGCCTGGCGCGCCAGCAGGATGAAGACCACGCGAAGGTCGCGAATGATCGCCAGCAGCAGCCGGCGCAGGCCTTCGGCGCTCGAGCGCGCCGTGCCCGCATGCAGGATCCAGATCTTCTCGGCCGCCTGCTGGCCCTCGAGCAGGTCGCGCACCGTCGCCGAGAACGAGGCGAGCTCTTCTCCGAGCGCGATGCCGGCCTGGGCCGCCGCATGCAGGATGCAGGCGGCGATCGCGTCGGGTCCGACCTCGAGCTGCTCGAGCCGCGACAGCGTGGCGGCCAGTTCGGCGTCCGCGCCGCGCCGCCAGCGTGCGTTCGCGGCGGGATCCGCAGCCAGCGATGTCTCGAGCAGCTGCGCCGCGCGCGCCGCTTCACCGGTCAGCGAACGGGTCATCGGCAGCGCGGAATCGGAGGCTGATTTCACGGCAGGGTGACGGCGAAACGAAAAGAGCGCCCTCGAGGGCGCTCTTCTTCGAAGCGAGTCCTTGAGGCAGTGGTGCTGCTTACTGGGGCGGCAGGCTGAAGACGACGTTGTCGCCGACGTAGCGATCAGCCTTCGGAATGCTCGAATCGACGAACACGGCGGCGCCCGCCAGCGGTTTGCTCGGATCGAGCGAGCCGCTGCCCTGCAGGACGCGATGCACGACGATGTAGCGCTCGTCGCTCGAATTGTTGATGTAGTACGAGCGCTCGATCGTGCCCGAGATCTGGGTCGCTGCCGGACCGTTGCACAGCTGACGCAGATTGATCGTGCCGGTCGGGCGCTGGTTCAGCGCGCAATGCCAGGCGGTCGCGCTCAGCCGGCTCGCGTCGTACGCATCCTTGACCATGACGTGCACGTTGCTCTTGACGCTGGTCGAGGCGTAAAGGCGGAACATGTACATGTAGACCGGCACGCCGTTGTTCGGGTCGATCTGCGTCAGCATGCGCTCGCCGTCGCTGCCGTTGCCCTGGAGGCCGGTAACCGACGCGACGACGTTCTCGTTCGTGCCGTACGGATTGGCCGGCAGCAGCTGCTCGAACGTGTCGAAGAACAGGCCGTTCTCGAACGGAGAGATCGGCCAGCCTTGCGCAGTGGCCGTATGACAGACCAGCGACGAGGCGGACACGCCGGAGAAAGGCGTGTTGTTGATGCGCAGCAAATTGCCGCCGACGCCGTACGAGAACGTGTAGATGTCATTGGCGACCGGCAGTACCCAGTCGCCGTATGCCGGCGTCAGGCTGATCGCCGAGAACTGCGGGCTCTGGCTCGGCGGTAGCGGGTTCGCGCAGAACAGGAAGCCGTTGGCCGGCACCCGCAGATTGATCGCGTTGCCCGAAACGGCGTAGCTCATGCCCGGCGAGACGATCGCGAGCGGCGGGGCGTCGTTGACGATCAGCGAGGTCTGCGCATCGGCGCTTTGGGACAGAAGGCCTGTGGCCAGGAGGGCGAGGAGTGCGGCTGACTTCGGTGAACGCATGAGAGCGGGATCTCTGGGTGGGGCGTGATGTAGAAACACGAGTGGCTCTTGCGGCACGCGTTCGCGCTGCGAGCCTTGATGAGGCCGGCAAATACGAGGCTTTCCCCCGGCGCCGTACGCGTGTAATCGAGCGAGTCCGACACGCGCATGCTACACTCGCTGAAGCCCAGTATAACGCCTTGTTTTGCTTGCTGCATCTGTTAAGTTCGCATTAGAGCGTGACCCCTGCCGCCATTCATCATTCCGGCCTCGTCCCGTCGACTGAAACCATGCGCTCATCTCGCCTAGCTCTTTGTCTGTTCCTCGCCACCCTGACCGCCCCCGTCGTTGCACAGTCGGGATTCTCCTCATTGGAGGAGCGCATGTCGCGAAGCGATTTCACCGCCGCCGGTCTCGACAAGCTGTCGCCGGAGGAGCTGAAATTCCTCAATGACTGGTTGAATCGGCAGGGCACCAGCATCCCCGAGACCGTCGTCGGCAAGCCGTCGGCGTCGCGCTACTTCTATCCGGAGGGCGGTCAGCGCGAGCCCGTCACCAGCCGCATCGCCGGCGAGTTCACCGGCTGGCGCGGCAATACCGTCTTCAAGCTCGAGAACGGTCAGGAATGGCAGCAGGTCCAGACCGGCCTGAACGAGATCTCGCTGTCGTCGCCGGCCGTCAAGATCCAGCCGATGATGTTCGGCAGCTGGCTCATGGAAGTCGAAGGCTGCGACTGCCGCCTGCGCGTGCGGCGCATCCGCTGACGGTCTCGTAGTGTCGTGACGGCCGCCGCGAGCGGCCGTCTCAAGGTAACGCTGCGACGACCTTGGCGAGCCGCTTCGGCGACACCGGCTCGGGCGTCTTCAGTTCCTGCGCGAACACCGACACGCGCAGTTCCTCGACCAGCCAGCGCAGCTCCTCGAGCATCCGCGCGTCGACGCCGCCGGCGCGCCGTTTCAGATACTCGCGCCAGTACAGCTGGACGCCGAGCATCTTGGCCTGATCGCGCGCCGGATCCTGGCGCAGCCGTTCGGCACGCAGGCGCATCGCCTGCAGATAGCGCGGATAGTGCTGCAGCCGGGCCGGCGCGACCTCGCGCAGGAAGCCCGGGAACACCAGTTCGGCCAGCTGCTCGCGCAGATCGTCGTAGTTGGCGCGCGCGAAGCCGATGATCGGCGGCTCCAGCCACGGCGCCAACGCGGCGTGCGCCTCGATGATCGTCTCGGCACGCGCCAGGCCCTGTACGGCGGCGCGGAACAGCGCCTGCGCGATGCCGGCCTTGAGTCGCTCGTAACGGCCGCGATCGCGCACGTCGAGGTCGCTGTCGGCGAGCAGGCCGTTCAGCGCGGCCTCGACGATGTCGCCGCGCAGCGTCTCGGCGCTGCCGAGCGGCGCCCACTTCAGCGCGGTCTTGCCGTTCAGCGGCAGCTGCCGCCTGGCCTGCTTGATCTCGGCCGCCAGGCTGTGCCGCAGCAGTCGTTCGACGCCGCGGCGGTGTTCGGCCAGAGCCTCGTCGCGGCTCTCGAACACGCGCAGCGCGACGCTCTCGCCGAGATCGACCAGGGCCGGAAACGCGCTGAGGCCGGACGGCGACGCGACCTGCTCGGGTATCGTCTCGAAGTCGAATTCGGCGACGTCCTCGCGCGTCAGCTCGGCGTCGGCCTGCTGCGAGAACGCGGTGCGCGCGGCCTGGCTCCACTGGGCCCGGATCGCGGTCAGATCGCGTCCCTCGGCCAGCGTGCGGCCGTCGGCGTCGTAGACGCGCAGCCGCATCGTCAGATGCGCCGGCAGCTCGATCCCGGCGAACGCGGCCGGTCCGATTTCGACGCCGGTGACGCGGCGCAGATAGGCCGCCAGCACGAGCAGCAGCGGCTCGTCGCGCGGGGGCTCGGCTTCGACGAAGGCCCGTGCGAAGTCGGGTGCCGGCACGAAATTGCGCCGCAGCGCCTTGGGCAGGCCGCGGATCAGCTCAGTGACCTTCTCGGCGAGCAGGCCCGGCACCAGCCACTCGGTGCGCGCGACCGGCAGCGCATTGACCAGGGCCAGCGGCACGTTCAGCGTGATGCCGTCGGCCGGGTCGCCCGGGACGAACCGGTAGTCGTAGCGCAGTGCGTGGCCGGCCAGCTCCATCCGGGCCGGAAAATCGCGCGCCGACGATCCGCCCGCACCGGTCAGCACGTCCGCCAGCGACCAACGCAGCGCCGCCTGCTCGGCCGGCGCGGCGCGGCGGTACCAGGCGTCGAGCGCCGCCGTGGTGTGGATGTCGCTCGGCAGCTTGCCGGCGAAGAATGCGGCCAGTTCGTCCTCGGAGCGGATCAGGCCGGACCGCCGCTGCTTGGCCTCGATGTCGTGCGCTTCGGCCAGCACGCGAGCGTTGGCGCGGACGAAGTCGGCCCGTGCGTCGAGCTCGCCGCGCACCAGCGCCTCGCGTACGAAGATCGCGTGGGCCAGCTCCGGATCGCGTGCGCCGAACTGGACGAGCCGCTTCTCGACCAGGGTCAGGCCGAACAGCGTGACCTGCTCGTAGGCCAGCACGGCGCCGCGCTTACGCGACCAGTGCGCGTCGCGCCAGCTGCGCCGGACCAGGTGGGCCGCCTGCTGCTCGACCCACGCCGGCTCGATGCGTGCACAGCTCATCGCATAGATCTTGCCGATGTCGAGGATCTGCCCGGCGAGCAGCCACTGCGGCGGCGACTTGGCGAGCGCCGAGCCCGGAAAGATCGAGAACCTGCGCTCGCGCGTGCCGCGATACAGGCCGCGCTCGTCCTTGAGGCCGACCTGGGTCGGCCAGCCCGACAGCAGGCAGCGATGGATCGCCTCGTAGGCGTCGGGCGCCGCTACCGCCTTCGCGCCGTCGGCGGTGCCGGCACTGCGGTCGTCCGCGTCCTTCGCATCGTTCGCGACGGACGCGCCGTGCCGACGCGCGCGCGGCGGCCGGCCGTCGAGCGCCCAGTCCAGATCGCCGGCGACGACCAGCAGCTGCCGGTGCAGCTCGCGCCACTCGCGCATGCGCAGGAACGAGACGAAATGCTCGCTGCACCAGTCGCGCAGCTTCGACTGGGTCAGCTCCTCGTGGGCTGCGCTGTAAGCGGTCCAGAGCTTGAGCACCCCGAGGAAATCGGACTTGGGCTCGACGAATCGAGCATGCGCGGCATCGGCCTGCTGACGCGCGTCGGCGGGGCGTTCGCGCGGGTCCTGGATGCTCAGGAACGAGACCAGGATCAGCAGCTCGCGCAGTACGCACTGACTGCGCGCCTCGAGCAGCATGCGCCCGAGCGCGACGTCCACCGGGATCCGCGCCAATGCCTTGCCGATGCCGGTCAGGCGGCGCTGCTCGTCGAGCGCGCCGAGTTCGGCGAGGTGGCGGTAGCCGTCGCCGATCGCACGGCCGGCCGGCGGCTGCACGAACGGAAACTCGGCGACGTCGCCGAGGTTGAGATCGAGCATGCGCAGGATCACGCCGGCCAGCGAGGAGCGCAGGATTTCCGGATCGGTGTAGCGCGGCCGTGCGGCGTAGTCGTCCTCGGCGTAGAGGCGATAGCAGATGCCGGGGCCGACGCGCCCGCAGCGGCCCTTGCGCTGGTCGGCGGCGGCCTGCGAGATCGGCTCGATGTGCAGCCGCTCCAGCTGCGTGCGCGCACCGTAGCGCTTGACGCGCGCGGTGCCGGTGTCGACGACGTAGCGGATGCGCGGAACCGTCAGCGAGGTCTCGGCGACGTTGGTCGCGAGCACGATGCGGCGCTGCGCACCGGGACGGAACACGCGGTCCTGCTCCTGCGCGGACAGGCGCGCATAGAGCGCGGCGACCTCGGTCGCGCGGTACTTGCGGCGCGTGATCGCCAGATGCGCGTCGCGGATCTCGCGCTCGCCCGGCAGGAACACCAGGATGTCGCCGCGCGGATCCTCGGCGGTGATCTCGTCGACCGCCAGCGCGACCTGCTCGGCCGTGCTCGTGTCGCTGCGCTCGGGCGGAGGCCGCCAGCGTACCTCGACCGGATACGCGCGGCCTTCGACGTCGACGACCGGCGCGCCGCCGAAGTGCTCGGCGAAGCGTGCCGTATCGATCGTCGCCGAGGTGACGATCAGCTTGAGGTCGGGCCGCCGCGCCAGCAGTCGCTTGAGATAGCCGAGCAGGAAGTCGATGTTGAGGCTGCGCTCGTGCGCCTCGTCGAGGATCAGCGTGTCGTATGCGCTCAGCCACGGATCGGACTGGGTTTCGGCGAGCAGGATGCCGTCGGTCATGAACTTGACCAGGGCCTGGTCCGAGGTCTGATCGGTGAAGCGCACCTGGAAGCCGACCAGGCCGCCGATCTCGCTGCCGAGCTCGGCGGCGACGCGGCGCGCGACCGTGCGCGCGGCGATCCGGCGCGGCTGCGTGCAACCGATCATGCCGGCGCTGCCGCGGCCGGCCGCCAGGCACAGCTTCGGCAGCTGCGTGGTCTTGCCCGAGCCGGTCTCGCCGGCGAGGATCACGACCGGATGGCGGCGGATCAGGTCGACGATCGCATCGGCGCGCGCCGCGATCGGCAGGCTCTCGTCGACCTGGATCGGCGGCAGGCGTGCCGCGCGTTCGGCGACCTGCGCGCGCGACGCGGCGGCGGCCTCGACCAGGGCCGCCACGGCCGGGTCCGAGGCACGGTCGCGCTGTGCGGCCAGCTTGCGCCAGCGGCCGATCAGGCGGCCGCGGTCGCGCGATCGCACGCCGTCCAGCAGCAGCTCGAGAGAGGGCAGGTCGTTCATACGTTCCCGTGAGGCCTTTGCGCACGCCGGCCTCCCGTGGACGGCGCGGCGAACCGGCAATGATAGCGGCGCTCGATGAGCGTCATCCAACGCGTCGATTTCCCTTGCCTGGGCGTCCGGTTCACAATGCGCCGGCTTCTTCCCCCGACACGGAGACGGTGATGGCCATCGATATCGGTATCGACCAGAAAGATCGCAAGAAGATCGCCGACGGTTTGTCCAAGCTGCTGGCGGACACCTACACGCTGTACCTCAAGACGCACAGTTTCCACTGGAACATCACCGGCTCGATGTTCAACAGCCTGCACACGATGTTCGAGACCCAGTACAACGAGCTGTGGAGCGCGGCCGACGTGATCGCCGAGCGCATCCGCTCGCTGGATTTCCCGGCGCCGGGCTCGTATTCGCAGTTCGTCAAGCTCTCGGCGATCAAGGAAGAGCCGGGCGTGCCGGACTGGCGCGGCATGGTCGAGCAGCTCGTCGACGGTCACGAGACCGCGGCGCGCACCGGTCGCGCGGTCTTCAAGCTGGCCGACAAGGCCGACGACCAGCCGACCGCGGATCTGGTCACGCAGCGGCTCGAGGCGCACGAGAAGACCGCCTGGATGCTGCGTTCGCTGCTGAAGTGAGCGTTCGGGCCGCCGCCGGGCCCGGCGTCCGGCGGCGGCCTTGGGTGCGGATCAGGGCAGGTGTCGCGCCGGTCCGCGCGGCCGCTCAGCCGGCCGGTTCGAAGCGCAGGCCGCCGGTCATCGCGACCGGCGCGTCGATGTAGTGATCGGCCAGCAGGAACGCGAACAGCACCATCAGGTAGACGATCGAGTAGTTGAAGACCTTCATCGCGAAGAACTCGTCCGGCGGATCGAGCAGGACGATCGCATGCCACAGGAAGCCCGCGCCGAGCACCAGCGCGCCGCCGAGATAGAACAGGCCGCTCATGCCGGTCAGATACGGCAGCACCGTCACCAGGATCAGCAGGATCGTGTAGGCCAGCACGTGCCAGCGCGTGTAGGTGACACCGTGCGTCACCGGCAGCATCGGCACCTGCGCGCGCGAGTAGTCCTCGCGCCGGAAGATCGCCAGCGCCCAGAAGTGCGGCGGCGTCCAGATAAAGATGATCAGGAACAGCAGCAGCGCGTACGGGTGTACCTCGCCGGTGACCGCGGCCCAGCCGAGCACCGGCGGCGCGGCGCCGGCGGCGCCCCCGATCACGATGTTCTGCGGCGTCGCGCGCTTCAGATAGGCCGTGTAGACGATCGCGTAGCCGATCAGCGACGCGAACGTCAGCGCCGCGGTCAGCGGATTGACCAGGGCGATCAGGATCGCCATCGACGCGGTGCCGAGCGCGATCGCGAATGCCAGCACCTGCACCGGTGACAATGCGCCGGTCGCGAGCGGGCGGTGCGCGGTGCGCGCCATCAGCCGGTCGATGCGCTGGTCGATCAGGTGGTTGATCGCGGCGGCCGAGGCGGCCGCGAGCCAGATGCCGATGAAGCCGGCGACCGACTGCCGCAGCGGCGGCAGGCCGGGTACAGCCAGGAACATGCCGATGATCGCGGTGAACACGATCAGCGCGACGACGCGCGGCTTGGTCAGTTCCAGGTACTGGCGGGCGAGACTGGACATGCGATCCGCAACGGTCAGAGAGGGCGGGCCGGCGCCACCGGCAGCTGTGTGCGCACCAGCAGCGCCAGCAGCGCCAGCAGCAGCAGCGCGGCGACGCCATTGTGCGCGGTCGCGACCGCCAGCGGCAGGTCGAGCAGAACATTGCCGATGCCGAGGCTGACCTGCAGACACAGCAGGGCGCCGATCAGCAGGCCGAGCCCGCGCTGGCTGCGCCGCACCGCGAGCCAGGCCAGCGCGCCGACGTGGCCGAACACGATCAGCGCGCCGATGCGGTGCGTCATCTGGATCGCCGTGCGGGCCGGACCGTCGAGGATGCCGCCTTCGTAGTTGACGCCGATGCCGCGCCACAGCACGAAGCCCTCGCCGAAATCCATCGGCGGCCACCAGCGTCCCTGGCAGGTCGGAAAATCCAGCCCGCACGAGAGCGCCGCGTAGTTCGCGCTGACCCAGCCGCCGAGTGCGATCTGTGCGGCGAGCAGCACCAGGCCGACCACGACCATCGGCTGCAGGCGGCGCAGCGTCGCCGACGGCGCGGCCGTCCACGACAGGCGCAGCGCGACGTAGGCGATCAGCACCAGGGTCAGCAGACCGCCGAGCAGGTGCGCCATCACGATGACCGGCTTGAGCAGCCAGGTGACGGTCCACATGCCGAGCATCGCCTGGAAGATGATGACCGAGAACGCGACGATCGCGATGCGCCACGGCGCAGGCCGTCCGATCCGCCAGGCCGCCAGCAGCGGCAGGATCATCGCGATCGTCGCCAGCCATCCGGACAGCTCGGCATTGCCGAGCATGTACGCGCGCACCGCGCAGGCCGCTGCCAGCGCAGCGACGCCGAGCGCGCCGACCCAGGTCCAGCGCCGCCAGGCGGCGGCGGTCGCGATGCCGAGCACGAGCAGGCCGAGCGTGCCGGCGATCATGCGATGTACCTGCTCGCGCCAGGCGCGATGCGTTTCGACCGGCCGGTCGAAGTTGGCATTGGCGTGCGCGATCTCGTGCTCGTGGCCGGGCCAGGTCGCCTTGCCGTAGCAGGTGGGCCAGTCCGGGCAGGACAGGCCGGCGTTGGACAGGCGCACGAACGCACCGAACACGATCACGCCGAGCGCGAAGACGGTGGCGATCCAGGCGAGACGGCGGAGCAGGGTCGTGGCGGGCATGTCAATGCTGGGAACGGATCAGGCGGGAGAGGTCCTTGCGCAGGCCGGTGCCGTCGTAGCCGGCGCGATAGCGCAGCGCGTAGAAGCCCGACGGGTCGACCAGGGCGGCGGCCAGATCATCGGTGCCGGGCGCGAGGTCGGCGAACAGCGCATCCGGATCGCGGCCGGCGATCATCGGCGCGAGCGCCGCGAGCTGTTCGGGCGTCAGCGACGCGTCGAGCACGATCAGGCGCAGGCGCTGGGCGTTCTGGTTCAGCGTCAGCCGCGCGCGGCGCAGCTCGTCGAGCCGCTCCAGGCAGTGCTGCGCGCAGCCCGGGCCGGGCACGGCCAGCAGCGTCCAGTGCTCGAGCTCGGGGTCTTTCCAGACCAGCGTGCTGCCGTCTGCGAGCACGACGGGATGCGCGCTGATGTCGCGCGCCGGCGTGATCAGCTCGCCGTGGTTGCGCGTGTGCGCGGGCTTCCAGCCCGACAGGAACAGTGCATAGGAGCCGACCACCGGAATCACGAACAGCGCGGCGATCAGCGTCAGCGCGAGGCGTTTGCGGCGTTTGGCGGTCTGGACGGACAGGTTCATGAGGGACTCTTGCGCCAATGCAGGACGAGGAAGATCACGATCGCCGCGGCCGCGAACGAAAACCACTGGAACGCGTAGCCGCGATGGCGCTCGGGCGGCATCAGCTCAGGCGTCCAGACGCGCTCGAATCCGCTGGCCGGATCGGGGTCCAGCAGCAGGACGCGATCGTCGACGCGCTGTCCGATGTCGGCCGAAATCTCGCCGGTGTCGAGGTAGATCGTCGTCTTCGGCCAGGCCGACTGCTTCGGCAGCGCATTGCCGCCGAGCCGCAGGCCGCTGCCGGGAGGCGGAGCGTACAGGCCCGACAGCACCAGCGGGCCCTCCGCGAGCGGCGGAACCTCGATCCGGCGACTGTCACGGCGCGGCAGAAAGCCGCGGTTGACCAGCAGCGCCGGGCCGCCTTCGAGCGGTTCGAAGACGCCGTAGACGACCACGCCGGTGCGCTGACCGCGGATCTGATCGTCGAGCAGATAGGCGTGCTCCGCATCGAAACGGCCCTCGACGCGCACGTGCGGAAAATGCCGCGCATCGGCCTGCCGGCGCGCCTCGGCGAGATCCACCGGCGCGATCTGCGCCGTTCGCGCGAACGCGGCGAGCAGCTGTTCCTTTTCGGCGCCGCGGCGCAGCTGCCACAGTCCCAGCGACACGAAGGCGGCCGTACCGAGCGCCGTGAGGACCACGGCGAAGAGGCCGGGGCGGTGCCAGCGCCGTTTCACGGCCGGACTATACTGGCGGCGATGGGGGGCAGCGGCCGCCCCGTGGAAACCCTAGACATGCTTTTTGCCAAGATCGTGATCGTGGTCGCCCTGGCGGCGATCCTGTGGAACCTCGGCGCCGGCCTGTACTACATGATGACCGACCGCAGCGGCAGCGACCGCGTCGTCAAGGCACTGACACGGCGCATCGCCATCTCGGTCGGCCTGATCGTCGTCGTGGCGATCCTGATCCTGACCGGCGTCATCCAGCCTCACGGCATCTGACGATCGTCGGCCGGCCGCATCGATCGACGCGGCCGGCCGTTTCGCGCTTACAGCACGTAGACGAACAGGAACAGGCCCAGCCAGACCACGTCGACGAAGTGCCAGTACCAGGCCACCGCTTCGAACGCGAAATGGTTGTCGCGCGTGAAATGGCCCTTCGCGCAGCGGAACCACATCACCGTCAGCATGATCGCGCCGAGCGTGACGTGCATGCCGTGAAAGCCGGTCAGCATGAAGAACGTCGAGCCGTAGACGCCGCTGCCGAGCGTCAGGTTGAGGTGCTGATAGGCCTCGATGTACTCGTGGGCCTGGTAGTACAGGAACACGCCGCCGAGCACGATCGTCGCGCCCAGCCAGACCAGCAGCGCGGTGCGGTGGCCGGCGCGCAGCGCATGGTGCGCCAGCGTGATCGTCACGCCGGAGGCCAGCAGCAGCATCGTGTTCAGCAGCGGCAGGCCCCAGGCCGGAATCGTCTCGAACGTGCCGCCGATGTTGCCGGGGCCGTTGGTCGGCCAGGCTGCCGTGTAGCCTTCCCAGACGAACTGGTTGGTCAGCGCGCCGTGGCCCTCGCCGCCGATCCACGGTACCGACAGCATGCGCGCGTAGAACAGCGCGCCGAAGAACGCCGCGAAGAACATGATCTCCGAGAAGATGAACCACATCATCCCCATGCGGAACGAGATGTCGACCTGCTTGTTGTAGAAGCCCGACAGCGATTCGCGGATGACCGCGCCGAACCAGCCGAAGAACAGCACGATGAAGACCGCGATGCCGGCGAACATCAGCGGGCGGCCCATCAGCCCGGTCGAGTCGTTGATCCAGTTGGCGGCGCCGACCGCGGTCATCAGCATCGCGACCGATCCGACCAGCGGCCAGATGCTGTGATGCGGGACGTAATACTGCTCTTGGCTGGTAGCTGCTTCGGACATGGTGAGAACCTCTCGAGGATCCGCTCGTCAACCCGCGTGGGGCGGCGCGCCGACGGTTTCCGCGACCCGGCGGGTCGCGTCGGTGTTTTCGTAGAACGTGTAGGACAGGGTCAGCTCGGTGACTTCGCGCGGCAGCGCCGGGTCGACGATGAAGCGCACCGGCATCCGGCGTGCCTCGCCCGCGGCCAGCAGCTGCTCGGTGAAGCAGAAGCATTCGGTCTTGTTGAAGAACGCCGAGGCGGTGTTCGGCGCGACGCTCGGTACGGCGTTGCCGACGATCGCCGCGTCGGAGGTGTTGGCCGCGTCGAACCAGACCTCGGTCAGCTCGCCCGGATGCACGTCGATCCGCGTCACTTCCGGCGCGAACGTCCACGGCAGCTTGCTGTTGACGCTGGCCAGGAACTGGATGCGCACGCTGCGGCTGGTGTCGACGCTCGCGGCCGCGACGGCGCGTCCGGTGACCGGTCCGTCCTCGAGCTTGATGCCGAGCACCTGCTCGCAGGCGATGCGGTACAGCGGAATCATCGCGAAGCCGAACAGGAACGCGCATGCGCACACGATCAGCGTGATGCGGACCACGCCGCGGGCGTTCCGGGTCGCAGCGGCGGCGTTCATCGGGCGAGCAGGGCCTTGAGCAGGATGCCGACGTAGACCAGCGCCGCCGCGCCGCCGACGAGCCACGCCGTGCGCCGCGCCTTGCGGCGGGCATCCTGGCTGGCGTCGTGCGGCTGTCGGATCGGGGTCACGGGCTACCTCGGGTGGTCGGACCGGCGGCCGGCGTCGGCCGGCCGCCGGTCGGCGTCAATGCGAAACGTCGTCGTGCGCCAGCATGCCCGGCTTGAGCACCGGCGGCACCGAGAAGGTGTGGTGCGGCGCCGGCGAGGGCACTTCCCACTCCAGACCCTTGGCGCCTTCCCAGACGCGGGCCGGGGCCTTGACCTTCGAGAAGAACGCGCAGTGCACGACCACGCCGAGGAAGATCAGCTGCGACAGGCCGAACCAGAAGCCGCCGATCGAGGAGATCATGTTGAAGTCCGCGAACGCGACGTTGTAGTCCGGAATGCGGCGCGGCATGCCGGCCAGGCCGAGGAAGTGCTGCGGGAAGAACAGCACGTTGACCGAGATCACGCTCGACCAGAAGTGGATCTTGCCCCAGCGCTCGCTGTACATGTGGCCGGTCCACTTCGGCAGCCAGTAGTAGGTGGCTGCCATGATCGAGAACACCGCGCCGGTCACCAGCACGTAGTGGAAGTGGGCGACGACGAAGTAGGTGTCGTGGTACTGGAAGTCGGCCGGCACGATCGCCAGCATGACGCCCGAGAAGCCGCCGATCGTGAACAGGATGACGAAGCCGATCGCGAACAGCATCGGCGTCTCGAACGTCATCGAGCCTTCCCACATCGTGCTGACCCAGTTGAACACCTTCACGCCGGTCGGGATCGCGATCAGCATCGTGGCGTACATGAAGAACAGCTCGCCGCCGAGCGGCATGCCCACCGTGAACATGTGGTGGGCCCACACGATGAACGACAGGAACGCGATCGACGCGGTCGCGTAGACCATCGCCTGGTAGCCGAACAGCGGCTTGCGCGCGAAGGTCGGGATGATCTCGCTGACGATGCCGAACGCCGGGAGGATCATGATGTAGACCTCCGGGTGTCCGAAGAACCAGAAGATGTGCTGGAACATCACCGGATCGCCGCCGCCGGCGGCGTTGAAGAAGCTGGTGCCGAAGTACTTGTCGGTCAGCAGCATCGTGACCGCACCGGCCAGCACCGGCATCACGGCGATCAGCAGGAACGCGGTGATCAGCCAGGTCCAGACGAAGACCGGCATCTTCAGCAGGTCCATGCCCGGCGCGCGCATGTTGAGGATCGTCGCGATGATGTTGATCGCGCCCATGATCGAGCTGATGCCGGCGACGTGGATCGCCAGGATCGAGAACGCGATGCCGTTGCCGCCCTGCAGCGAGAGCGGCGGGTACAGCGTCCAGCCGCCCTGCGGGCCGCCGCCCGGCATGAACAGCGTCGACAGCAGCAGGCCGAACGCGACCGGCAGCAGCCAGAACGACCAGTTGTTCATGCGCGGCAGCGCCATGTCGGGCGCGCCGACCATCAGCGGGATCATCCAGTTGCCGAGACCGACGAAGGCCGGCATGACCGCGCCGAAGATCATGACCAGGGCGTGCACCGAGGTCATCTCGTTGAAGAAGTCCGGTTCGACCAGTTGCATGCCGGGCTGGAACAGCTCGGCACGGATGATCATCGCCATCGCGCCGCCGATGAAGAACATCAGCAGCGAGAAGATCAGGTACAGCGTGCCGATGTCCTTGTGGTTGGTCGAGAAGCACCAACGGGCGATGAAGCCCTGCGGCTTGTGATCGTGATGGTCGTCGTGGGCGACGTGATCGTGGGTGGCTGCGTGCGCCATGGCCTTGAAACCTCTCGACTCTATATCCGGTTGGTGCGCATCAGCCCTGCGTCTGCGACGCGGGGGCTGCGGTCTGGGCGGTGCCGGCCGCGGCGGCCTTGGCCGCCTGCTGCTCGGCCAGCCAGCGTTCGAACTCGTCCTTGGGCAGGGCCTTGACGACGATCGGCATGAAGCCGTGATCCTTGCCGCACAGCTCCGCGCACTGCCCGCGGTACGTGCCGGGCTGGTTGATGCTGGCCCAGGCGCTGGTGACCATGCCGGGAATCGCATCCTGCTTCCAGCCGAGCACCGGCACCCACCAGGAGTGGATGACGTCGTCGGCGGTGATCACGAAACGCACCTTGACGCCGACCGGCAGCACCAGCGGGTTGTCGACGTCGAGCAGGTAGGTCGACTCGTCGCCGACCTTGACGCTCTTGGGATCCAGGCCCGATCCGACCTGGCGCACGCGATTGGAATCGGCGTGCAGGGTCGACATGAAGCCGATGCCGGGGTTCTGCTCGTAGTAGTCGACGTATTCGTAGCGCCACTTCCACTGGTAGCCGGTGATCTTCACCGTCATGTCCGAGCCGTCGGTGTGCGCCATGTCGACCAGCAGCCGCGTCGCCGGCCAGGCCATCACGATCAGGATGACGATCGGCGTGACGGTCCAGATCACCTCCAGCTTGGTGCTGTGGTTCCAGGTGGCCGGCACCGCGCCTTTGGATTTGCGGAAGCGCAGCATCGCGTAGATCATCGCGCCGAACACGATGACGCCGATGCCGACGCAGACCCAGAGGCTGATCATGTGCATCGTGTGCACGCGCTCGGAGGTCGGCGTGACGCCCTTGGTCAGATTGAGCTGCCAGGGCTCGGGGTTCGCGAGCGCCGCCATCGGTGCCAGGCTCAGAGCCGCCAGGCCTGTCGTCACGTAAGCGCGCCGCAGACGCGCAATCCAGACTGAAATCATCGCCACCATCCCGATCGAGAACTAGTGATCGCCGCGGCGGATGATCGGCCGCCGGCGGGTCGCCAACCGTATTCGCGGGTCGTGGCCGACCGGCCCGGTTGTGCACTGGCGCGGCAGGCGCTGCCGCGACAAGGCCCTGTGGGCGCCCTGTCCGCGCAACCGCCCCACGTCCCCGATGCACGGCCCGCGAAACCCACGCATGATAGTGGACCCCTTGCGAGCCGGGCAAGGACGCAGATCGCGCACAGGTCCGGGGTCTGCGTCAATCGGCCGCAGCGCGCCGCGCCGCGACACGCTGCCGTGGGCCGGCCGATCCGGAATGCGCGCGCCGGGCCCGTGGTGCGTTCGGCCGTGCCGCAATCGAGCCAGCCGGCCCGACCGTGGTGTCCCGGCGGTCGGACACGCTCTAGACTATGCGGCTGCCGCACGCACGCCGGCCGCTGCCGGCGATTCCACCCGCCATCCTGTCCGAGAGCGCCGCCTTGAGCGAAATCCTGACTCCCGAACTGCCCGGCGCGGCCGATCCGGCCCGCGCGCGCATCACCGCCGCCTGGACGCGCGACGAGACCGATGCCGTCAACGAGCTGCTGGCCCAGGCCAGCCTGCCGCCGGCCGAGCGCGAGCTGGTGCTCGCGAAAGCCTCGGAACTGGTCGCGCGCGTGCGCGCCAAGGCGTCGAACCAGAGCGCGGTCGAGTCGTTTATGCGCGAGTACGACCTCTCCAGCGAGGAGGGCGTGCTGCTGATGTGCGTGGCCGAGGCGCTGCTGCGCATTCCCGATGCCGAGACCGCCGACAAGCTGATCCGCGACAAGCTCGGCGAGGCCGACTGGAAGAAGCACGTCGGCGCCAGCGAGTCGCTGTTCGTCAACGCCTCGACCTGGGGCCTGATGCTGACCGGCCGCCTGGTCGGCCTGGCCGAGGAGACGCGCAGCAACTTCACAGGCGCGCTCAAGCGCCTGATCGGCCGCGCCGGCGAGCCGGTCGTGCGGCTGGCGGTGCGCCAGGCGATGCGCATCATGGGCCATCAGTTCGTGATGGGCCGGACCATCGAGGAGGCGCAGGACCGCGCCGAGCACAAGGACAACCGGGTCTACCGCTATTCGTACGACATGCTCGGCGAGGCGGCGCTGACCCAGGCCGACGCCGACCGCTACATGCAGGCGTACCGCGACGCGATCGTGGCGCTGGGCCGGCGCGGGCCGTGGCCGGACGTGCTCGACGCGCCGTCGATCTCGGTCAAGCTGTCGGCGATCCATCCGCGCTACGACGTCGCCAACCGGGCCCGCGTGCATGCCGAGCTGACGCCGCGCGTGCTCGAGCTGGCGCAGCTGGCCAGGTCGCACGCGATCGGCATGACCGTCGACGCCGAGGAGGCCGACCGGCTCGAACTGTCGCTGGACGTGATCGGCGCGGTGTTCGCCGATCCTTCGCTGGCCGGCTGGAACGGGTTCGGACTGGCGGTGCAGGCCTATCAGAAGCGCGCGCCGCTGGTCATCGACTGGCTCGCCGAGACCGCGCGCAAGGCCGGCCGGCGCTGGTGCGTGCGCCTGGTCAAGGGCGCGTACTGGGACTCGGAGGTCAAGCGCGCCCAGGAGCAGGGCCTGACCGGCTATCCGGTCTACACGCGCAAGCCGAACACCGACGTGTCCTACCTGGCCTGCGCGCGCCAGATGTTCGAGGTCGGCGCCGACCTGATCTATCCGCAGTTCGCGACGCACAACGCGCACACGATCGCGGCGATCCATCACATCGCGCGCGGCCGTCCGTACGAGCACCAGCGCCTGCACGGCATGGGCGCCGATCTCTACGCCGAGGTCATCGGGCCGGGCAACCTCGGCGTGCCGTGCCGCGTCTACGCGCCGGTCGGCAGCCACGAGGACCTGCTGCCGTATCTGGTCCGGCGTCTGCTCGAGAACGGCGCCAATACGAGTTTCGTCAACCGCGTCGTCGACGAGGACGTCTCGATCCGCGACCTGGTCGCCGACCCCTGCGAGCTCGTGCGTCATCTGGACAGCAAGCCCCACCCGCGCATCCCCCAGCCGATCGCTCTGTTCGGCGAACAACGGAAGAATTCCATGGGCGTCAACTTCGCCAACGACCTCGAACTGCGCGCGCTCGCCGACAGCGTCAACGCCGCGCGCCGCCCCTGGACCGCCGGCCCGCTGGTGCCGGGCGCCACGACCGCCGAACCGGCCAGGCCGGTCACCGATCCGTCCGACCGCCGTCGCGCGATCGGCGAGTACCGTCCGGCCGATGCCGCGACGATCGAGAAGGCGCTGACCAACGCGGTCGCCGCGCAGCCGGCCTGGGACGCGCTGCCGGCCGCCAGCCGCGCCAAGATTCTCGAGCACGCCGCCGACCTGCTCGAGTCGCGCCGCGCGGAGTTCATCGCGATGGCGGTACGCGAGGCCGGCAAGACGCTGCCGGCGGCCGTGTCCGAGGTGCGCGAGGCGGCCGACTTCCTGCGCTACTACGCGGCGATGGCGCGCAAGCTGTTCGGCCAGCCGGAGGTGCTGCCGGGTCCGACCGGCGAATCGAACCAGCTGTTCCTGCACGGCCGCGGCGTGTTCGTCTGCATCAGTCCGTGGAACTTCCCGCTGGCGATCTTCATGGGCCAGGTCGTCGCCGCGCTGGCCGCCGGCAATGCCGTGCTGGCCAAGCCGGCCGAGCAGACCACGCTGATCGGCCACGCCGCCACGCGCCTGCTGCACGAGGCCGGCGTGCCGGAGGACGTGCTGCAGTTCGTGCCAGGCAAGGGCTCGGTGATCGGCAAGCTGCTGCTGACGCGGCCGGAAGTCGCCGGCGTGTGCTTCACTGGATCGACCGAGACGGCCTGGACGATCAACCGCACGCTGGCCGCGCGCGATGCATCGATCGCCGCGCTGATCGCCGAGACCGGCGGCCAGAACGCGCTGATCGCCGACTCCTCGGCGCTGCCCGAGCAGCTGGTCAAGGACGTCGTCGCCTCGGCTTTCGATTCGGCCGGCCAGCGCTGTTCGGCCGCGCGGATCCTGTTCGTGCAGGACGACATCGCCGACAAGGTCAAGACGATGCTGGCCGGCGCGATGCAGGAGCTCAGTGTCGGCGATCCCGGTCTGCTGTCGACCGACGTCGGGCCGGTCATCGACGAGGCCTCGCGCGAGACGCTGGCCGCGCACGCCGAGCGCATGGACCGCGAGGCGACGCGGATCGCCGAGGTCAGGCTCGGCGCCAGCACCGCGCACGGCACGTTCTTCGCGCCGCGCGCCTACGAGCTGCCGTCGCTGGACCTGCTGCAGCGCGAGGTGTTCGGACCGATCCTGCATGTCGTGCGCTGGAAGGCCGATGAGCTCGACCAGGTGATCGACGCGATCAACGCGACCGGCTACGGCCTGACGCTCGGCATCCACAGCCGCATCGACGACACGATCGACCACATCGTGCGCCGCGCCAAGGTCGGCAATTGCTACGTCAACCGCAATCAGATCGGCGCCGTCGTCGGCGTGCAGCCGTTCGGCGGCGAGCAGCTCTCGGGCACCGGCCCGAAGGCCGGCGGTCCGCACTATCTGCTGCGCTTCGCGACCGAGCGCACGCTGACCGTCAACACGACCGCCGCCGGCGGCAATGCCTCGCTGTTGACGCTCGACGCGTGATGGAAGCGGGCGTCCGGATGACCGGACGCCTCAGGCCAGCAGCGTCGCGGTGCCGGCCTCGACGATCGCGTGCGGTACGAAGCGCGCGCTGTCGCGCGTGATCGGCGAGGCGTCCTCACGGATGCCGATGCCGCAGGCGCGGTCGCCGACGACCCAGCTGCCGATCAGTGCATGGCGGCCGTCGAATTGCGGCAGCGGGTGGTACGCCTGGCGGATTGCCGGTCCCGTATACGGACCGGCGGTCTCGATCTGCCGTCCGTCGGGCAGGGCGATGCGCACGTTGGCGCCTTCGCGCGAATGCAGCGGTTTGCGCACCCAGCCGGCCGGCAGCGGATCGGCACCGTCGTCGAAGTACGCCGGCAGCAGGTTCGGATGGCCTTCGTGTGCCTCCCACAGCAGCGGCAGGATGCCCTTGTTGCTCAGCACGGCCTTCCACGGCGGCTCGACCAGACGCAGGCCCGAGCCGGGCAGATGGCGTCCGAACGGCTCGCGAAACAGGTCCTCGAGCGGATACAGCTTGAACAGCGTGCCGATGACCGCGTCGTCCAGATCGGTGTAGCGGCTGTCGGCGCTGAGTCCGATGTCCTCGATCGCCAGCGCGGCGCATTCGATGCCAGCCTGCAGCGCGCAATCGCGCAGATAGTCGCTGGTGCCCTGGTCCTCGACCGCGTCGCGCAGTGCCGCGAAGCGGATCGGACGTGGCAGCTGCGGCGCGATCGTCGCCAGCGCTTCGACCAGCGATTCGTAGATCGAGTTGAACTGGTCGGCCGCGACCGGCAGGCGGCCGTCGCGCTGCTGGTCGTCGAGCCACTGCCACTGGAAGAACGCGGCCTCGAACAGCGAGGTCGGCGTGTCGTAGTTGAACTCGTACAGCTTGGCCGGGCCGTGACCGTCGTAGGCCAGATCGATGCGGCCGACCACGTGCGCGTCGCGCGCCTGCCAGCTGCGTGCGATCCAGTCCCAGAACGGCTCGGGAATGTCGAGCCGGCGCAGCCGTTCCTCGCTGGCGACGATGCCGCCGACCAGGTCCAGCGCCATCGCGTGGAGCTCTTCGGTCGGCGCTTCGAGGTCCTGCTCGATCTGGTGCAGCGTGAACGCGTAGTAGGCCGACTCGTCCCAGTACGGCTCGCCGTCGATCGTGTGGAAGCGGAATCCGCTCTGCTCGGCCCGCTCGCGCCAGTCAGCGCGCGGCGGAATCGCGACCCGCCGCATCAGCCGCCGCTGCCGGCGCTGCGCGATCCGAAGCCGCCGCGCGTCACCGTCGGCGCGCGGTCGGGCTGCGCCGCGATCGGCGCCATCGCGGTCGTGCCGAGACTGCCGGGGCGGTAGACGCCGCCGCTCGACGGCGTCGCCGGACGCTGCCAGTTGCCGGCGCGATCCTGGAACGCCGGCGCGCCGTTGAGGCCGACCGTCTGGCCACCGCGCATCAACTGGCCGATCAGGAAGCCGGTCATCAGCGGCATGAAATAGGAGTGGCCGCTCGCGTCGCTGCGCGGCTGGCAGGCGTCGGCGCCGTGCTCGGCCACACAGGCCTCGCGCGAGGCGTAGCGCGGCGCGTCGGTCTCGGCCTGGCGCCGGGCCTGGTCGAAGGCCTGCTGGCAGTTGTAGCTGTCGTTGGTCTGCGCGATGCAGGACTCGACCGAGGTGTAGAGGCCCTCGGTCTGGGTTTCGCGGCTGCACGAAGTCAGTGCCAGCGGGGTGGCGCCCATGATCAGCAGGGCGGCCGTTCGCGATCGTTTCATCGGCGTTCTTCCTTTGGTCCAACGCGCAGCTTGCCCGCTTCCGGGTGTCGAGGGGAAGGGTCGGACCGCATGCGGTCGGCGAAGCGTCAGGCGAGGCGCGCCGTTCGTCACGGCATGACAGGCGACAGCGGCCGCGCCGCTCGGCGTGGATCTTGCGCCTGCATCGGCTGCGGGCGACCGCCGGGTCGTGCGCATGAGACCCCGGCAGGCGCGTCGCAGGCGTATGCGAAGCCTCGGCGCCGACCTGACCGGCCGGTCCAGCCGTGCTGCGGGCCGGCGAGCGCGCCGGCGCATCGAGCGGCCGTGCCGAGGTCGCGGCGTCCGCGTGCGGACGCGTTGGAGCGTCCGCGATCGGACCTCCGGGTGTCCGATCGCATCGGCATGACTTTCGGACTAGCAACCCAAGTCCTTGTTCGCGCATCTCATTCGCTGCAGGTGGTGAGAATCGCGCGATTGGCATGGTGCTTGCGATATCCGACCTGCAACCCACCCCAGGAGTTTTCGCCATGAGCATCCGCACGTCCTTGGTCCCCCTCGCATGTCTGCTTGCGGGCCTCGGCGGCACGTCTGCCGCCGCCGTCGCCGGCGAATCGGCCGTGATCGAGGCTCGCGAACCCTTGCAGGCCACCCTGCTGCCGACCGTCACCGTCGTCGCAAACCCGGCCGATCCGGACGGCCCGGTCCGCTGGCACGTCGACGATGCCGCGCCGCTGCCGGTCACCCTGATGCCGACCGTGCACGTGACCGCGCGCGCCGAGCCCGTGTCCCTGCCGGTGCTGCCGACGGTCACGGTCGTCGCCGAGCGCGCGCCGCCGGTGCAGGCCAGCATGGCCTCGACGCAGCCGGTAGAGGCCGCTATCCCGTACGAGTCGTTGACGCAAGCGACTGATTTCCGTCAGGATCTGTGGGTCTGGCTGGCGCTCTGACCGATCGTTCCGCGGTGGCCGGCGGCAGCGCCGGCACCGCCCGGGTCGCGCGCTCGCGACCGGCGGGCCCGCTCGGGCGGGGCGGAAATCGGTTAGTCTGCGCGCCCTTTTTGCGGAGACTCCCATGTCCGACCTCACCGCCGTATTCGCGACCGCGCGCGGTCCGATCCGCGTGAAGCTGTTCGCCGACCAGGTTCCGGTCACCACCGCCAGCTTCGTCAATCTGGCGCGCCGCGGCTTCTACGACGGACTGAGCTTCCATCGCGTCATCAGCGACTTCATGATCCAGGGCGGTTGCCCGAACGGCACCGGCACCGGTGGCCCGGGCTATCGCTTCGACGACGAGATCGTCCCCTCGCTCAGGCACGACGCACCGGGCGTGCTGTCGATGGCCAATGCCGGCGTCCAGGGCGGCAAGGGCACCAACGGCAGCCAGTTCTTCATCACGCACGGCCCGACGCCGTGGCTCGACGGCAAGCACACCGTGTTCGGAAAGGTCGTCGGCGCGGACGACCAGAAGGTCGTCGACGCGATCCGTCAGGGCGACGCGATCGAGTCGGTCATGATCGAGGGCGACACCGCCGCGCTGTTCGAGAAGACCCGCGCCCAGCTCGATGCGTGGAACGCGGTGCTCGACGCGCGCTGAGGCGCGCTCGCGCGTGAAACCGCGGCAGGGCCGGTCGCCGGCACCTGCCGCGGCGGGCGCCTCAGCGCTTGCGCGTCAGCAGGCCCCAGAGGAGCAGCAGCACGATCGCGCCGACCACCGAGCCGATGAAGCCGGCGGTCTGACCCGGCTGGTACCAGCCCAGGCTCTTGCCGATGAAGGTCGCGACGAACGAACCGGCGATACCGATCAGCGTGGTCACGATGAAGCCGCCCGGATCCTTGCCGGGCTTGAGGAACTTCGCGACGATGCCGACCACCAGGCCGATCAGGATCGTCATGATGATCCCGTAGGTGCCGCCGAATACTTCCATTGAGGTCTCTCCGCGAGGACGTTGAAGGGATGTGCCGAGCGGCCAGTGCGGTCCGCGCGGACGGCGGCAGCATACTCCGCCGCTGCATCGGCCAGCGCTCCACGGGCGCGTATTTTTCGGTCGCGTAACGATTGTTTGGAGCCGCCGCGCCGCGGCGCGATAGGCGCCGATGCTCGGCACCGCGCGCGCTTCGGCTCGCGCACGGCGGCGGCTACGGCGCTCGGTCGGGCGTGCTAAAATCAGCTGTTGTCCCGCGTGTCCTTCCGCCCGCTTTTCCCACGAGGTTTCCCCATGCCTTCACTTGCCGCGCGCATGAGCCGCGCCAAGCCCAGCGCCATCATGGCCGTCGCCGAGAAAGCCAAGCGTCTCAAGGCCGAGGGGCGCGACATCATCAGCTTCTCGATCGGCGTTCCGAACTTCCTGCCGGGCGATCACGTCTACCAGGCGGTGCGCGATGCGCTGGCGAAGGACTCGGGCCAGTACGGCTCCAATCGCGGCCCCGACGCACTGCTCGACGCGTTCATCGCGCACCTGGAAGGCAGCGGACTGACCGGCTACGGCCGCAAGAACATCGCGACCGGCATCGGCGCCAAGCACGTGCTGTACAACCTGGCCGAGGCGCTGCTCGATCCGGGCGACGTGATCGTCTTTCCGACCCCGTACTGGACCACCTACGTCGATATCGCCGACATCGTCGGTGCGCAGGTCCGTCTGCTGCCCTGTCCGGCGGCGCAGAACTACAAGCTCACGCCGGTGCAGCTCGACGCGGCGCTGCCGGGCGCCAAGGTGTTCCTGTTCAACAATCCGTCCAATCCCACCGGCATGGTGTACACGAAGGACGAGATCGCCGCGCTGGCCGACGTGCTGGTCCGCCATCCGGACGTGTGGATCGTCTGCGACGACATCTACAACCGCATGGTCTTCGACGGCATCGGCTACCACAATTTCATCAATGCGCGGCCCGAGCTGCGCGACCGCACGATCATCGTCGACTCGCTCTCCAAGACCTACGGCATGCCGGGCTGGCGCGTCGGCTTCGTCGCCGGTCCGGAAGCCGTCGCCCAGGCCGTGGTGACGCTCAACTCCAACCACATCACCAACGTGCCGGAGATCGTCAACGCCGCCGCGATCGCCGCGCTGAGCGGTCCGCAGGACGTGCCGACCGCCAAGAACGCCGAGTTCGCGGCCAAGCGCGACACCGTCATGGCTGCGCTCGACGCGATTCCCGGCGTGATCTGCCCGCGTCCGCAGGGCGCGTTCTACGTGTTCCCGGACATCTCCTGCGCGTTCGGCAAGTCCTACGAAGGGCGCCTGATCGCCAACGACGTGGACTTCTGCAACCTGCTGCTCGAAGCCAAGGGCGTGGCCTGTGTGCCGGGTAGCGCGTTCGGCGAGCCGCGCGCGCTGCGCATCTCCTACACCTGTCCGACGCCGCAGCTGGCGCCGGGCATGCAGCGCATCCAGGAATTCTTCGCCGAGCTGCGCTGATGGTCGCGCGCCTGCTGCTCGGTCTGACGTTCGTCGCCGCCCTGGCCGGTTGCGAACGTCAGCCGCGTGCCGGCGCGGACGCCGCCGCGCTGCGCCGGCTGGTCGGGTCCGATCCGGTCGTCGTGCTGTCGACCCGGGAATGCGGCTATTGCTTCAGGCTGCGCAACGACCTCGGCGCCTGGGGTGTGCGCTACCGCGAAGTCGACGTCGAGCGCTCCGAGGAAGGCCGGCGCGCGTTCGCGCTGCTGCGGGCCTCGGGGGTGCCGATCGTGCTGATCGACCAGACCGTGGTTCACGGCTACGCACCGCGCCGCATCCGCCGGTTGCTCGCCGAGGCCGAGCTGCTGCCGGCCGGCGCGGCGGCTCCGTCTTCCTGAAACTCTCTCCCCCCGTCCCTCGATGAGGTTGTTGCGATGAAAGCTCCCGTCCGCGTTGCCGTCACCGGCGCTGCCGGCCAGATCGGCTATGCCCTGCTGTTCCGGATCGCCGCCGGCGACATGCTCGGTCCCGACCAGCCGGTGATCCTGCACCTGCTCGAAATCACGCCCGCGCTGCCGGCGCTCAACGGCGTCGTGATGGAGCTCAACGACTGCGCGTTCCCGACCCTGCACGGCGTGGTCGCGACCGACGACGTCAACGTCGCGTTCAAGGACGTGGACTATGCGCTGCTGGTCGGCGCACGCCCGCGCGGACCGGGCATGGAGCGCAAGGACCTGCTCGAAGCCAACGGCGCGATCTTCGCACCGCAAGGCAAGGCGCTGAACGATCACGCCAAGCGCGACGTGCGTGTGCTCGTGGTCGGCAATCCGGCCAATACCAATGCGCTGATCGCCCAGCAGAACGCGCCGGACCTCGATCCGGGCCGGTTCACGGCGATGGTCCGCCTCGACCACAACCGCGCGATCAGCCAGCTCGCCGAGAAGACCGGCGCGCTGAACACCGACATCGCCAAGGTCACGATCTGGGGCAATCACAGCTCCACGCAGTATCCGGACATCCACGAAGCCACCGTCGGCGGCAAGCCGGCGCTGTCGCTGGTCGACCAGGCCTGGTACGAGAACGACTTCATCCCGGTCGTGCAGCAGCGCGGCGCGGCGATCATCAAGGCGCGCGGCGCCTCCTCGGCGGCCTCGGCGGCCTCGGCCGCGATCGACCACATGCGCGACTGGACGCTCGGCACCGGCCAGGGCGACTGGGTCTCGATGGCGATTCCGTCCGACGGTTCCTACGGCATCGAGCCGGGCGTGATCTTCGGCTATCCGGTCACCGTGAAGAACGGCGCGTACCAGATCGTCCAGGGCCTGGACATCAATGCGTTCTCGCGCGGCCGCATCGAGGCGACCGACAAGGAACTGCGCGAGGAGCGCGCGGCGGTCGAGCACCTGTTCGCCAAGCGCTGACCGCGGCATCTGCGCATCCGGCACCCAGGTGCCGGATGCGGCTGCGACGAGGCCGAGCCTCGTCGCGGACCGCCAGCCGGAAAACGAGAGCGCCGACTTCTGCGGCGCTCCAGAGGTGAGGATCAGCCGTCGACCGGTCGCGCCGGCTCGTCTGAGGTTTCCGCCGGCACCGCCTGCTCCTGCGCCTTGGCGATCCAGCCGATCACGATCGGCGCCAGCGGCGAGCGCAAGGCCATGCCGGCCAGCGTGCCGACCGTCGAGCCGGCCCGCGCGAACGCACGTATCGGCAGCAAGCTGACGATCACGCCGGCCGCCATGCCGCCGCCGATGACCAGGGCCGTGCGATGCCGCCGCCACAACCGTGCCAGCGGACTGCCGGCGCGCTGCAGCTCGCGCTTCTTGACGATCGCGCGGATCTCCGCGGCCTGGGCCTCCCGTCGGTCCTGTCTGAGACTCATGCCTGTACCTCCCGTCGTGCTTCGTCGAGCATGCGGCGCGTGCGCGGCAGGGTCAGGTCGCGCCAACAATGGCGCATCGCGAACAGCACCCAGACGATGCCGCCCCCATTGGCCAGCGCGACCGCGGCGATGCCGATGAAGACGTTGCCGGTCAATTGGTAGATGCCGGCCGCGATCGCGGCGCTGGTCGCGAGCCAGGCGCCGACGCCGAGGAACACCAGGCCGAACCCGAGCCAGACCAGATTCAGCGCGGAGCTGCGCGCCAGGCGCAGTTCCGCGCGCACCAGACCCAGCGCTGCCTCGGCGGCGCCGATCGCCGCATCGACCGTGTCGCGCAGGTCGGTCAGCGTCGGCGACGCATTGCCCGGCGACGCCGGCTGCTCGGGTGGCCGCTCCCCTTGCGGTTCCATCGCGGGGCCTAGCGGCGCAGCCAGCGCGTGACGATCATGCCGGCCGCGAACGCGATGCCGAATGCCGCCAGTGGATGCTCGCGGATCTGCTCGGCGGCGGCGTCGCCGAACTTGCGCGCCCCGTCGGTGAAGCGCTGGCCCGCATCGCGCAGTTCTTCCTCGAGCTGGGACCCGTTCGCGCGCAGGCGGTCGCCGAGGCGATGCAGCTCCTCCGCGGTGTCCTTCAGCCCGTCCTTGATCGTCTCGCCCGCGCCGTCCGCCGCCTCGGCGAGGTCGTCGGCAGTCTTCGAGGCGCCCTGTTTCATGTCGCGAATGCTGGCCATGCTGGTCTCCAGGCGTGCGTGTCGGGGGAATCCCGGTCGAAAACCGGGCCGTCGGACTGTAGGTCCGGCCGGCTGAGGGAAACATGACCGTCGTCAAGCGCGACCTCGGCCCGACGGGCGGCCGTAACTGCCAAGCGCGTCCGGTTATGCGAATTGCCGTCTTTGCAAAGACTGCGATATGGTTACCCGGGCCAGGGGGCCAGTCGAACAGCCAGGGTCGGACGGTCGGGCAGCACCGCGCGGGCATCGGAGGCCCACCCGTTTCCAGCGGGCGTCAGTGTCCAGCCTTTGGGGGGGCTTTTCGGCATGACCATTCAATGCCATCGATTTCGTTTTCTGCGTGGCGCGACGTCGCGACCGCTCGTCCTGAGCGCGCTCCTCGCCGCGACGCTGACGCTCGCCGCCTGTGGCGAGTCGCCGGCGCCGCCGCCGACGCCGGCCGCCCCGGCGGCCCAGCCGGCCGCGCCGACCCCGTCACCGGCCACACCCGATACACCGGCCGCGCCGGCCGCCGCCCCGGCGGCTCTCGATGCCCTGAGCGTCGACGACCTGTTCCAGCGCGCGAACAAGGCGGTCTCCGAGAACCGGATTGCAGCGCCGGTCGGCGACAACGCGGTCGAGTACTACCTGGCGATCCTGGCCCGCGAGCCGAATCGCGACGGCGCGCGCGACGGCCTGCGCGAGCTGTTTCCGTTCGTGACCGGCGTCGTCGAGCAGGCGATCAATCGCGGCGACCTCGACGAGGCCGAGCGTCTGATCGATCTGCTCGCGCGCGCCGATTCGAACAACTACAGCCTGACGATTCTGCGCAGCAAGCTCGAGACGCGGCGGCGCCAGGTCGAGCGCGAAGCGGCCGCGCAGACCGCGCAGCAGGCCGCCCAGGCAGCCGCTGCGGCCCAGGCCGCACGGCCCGGCGCGACACCGGCGCCGGCGCCGCGCACCGAGCCCGCACCGGCACCGGCACCGGCCGACACGCGGCCGGCCACGCCGCCGCCGGCCGCGACGCCGGCACCGTCCCAGGCGCAGCCCGCCGCAGCGACGCCGGCACCGCCGTCGACACCGCCGCCGGCGCCGGCCGGCGAGACGCGCGATGCGGGCATCGTCAGCAGCGCCAGCCCGGACTATCCGGCCCGAGCCTATCGCGACCGCCAGGAAGGCTGGGTCGAGGTCGAATTCACGGTCACGCCGGACGGCAGCCCCAGCGGCATCCGCGTGGTCCGCTCGAATCCGCCGCGCGTGTTCGACCGCGAAGCGATCCAGGCAATCGAGCGCTCGACGTTCCGTCCGCGCCTCGAGAACGGCGTTGCGGTCAGCGCCACGCTGCGGCGCCGGATCGAATTCACGATGGGCAACTGAGCAGCGCCGCAGGACCGTCGCGCGCGGCCGCGACGGTTGAGAGTTACCGGCCGCTTGCCTAGAGTAGGCACCTGCTCGCGCAGGTGCCCTCGTCTTGAATCGAATTCGCCGCTTCGCCGTTCGCACCTCCTGTGCCTGGATCATCGCCCTGATGCCGGCCACGGCATTGCCGGAGATCACCGACCCGCAGGTGCTGAGCTTCGCCGCCGAGCTGGCCCGCGACGACGGCCTGTCCGAGACGCAGGTGCTGGCGACGCTCGAAGAGGCCAAGGTCCAGCAGTCGATCCTCGACGCGATCGCGCGGCCCGCCGAAGCCAAGCCGTGGAAGGACTACCGGCCGATCTTCATCAGCGACCGGCGCATCGACGACGGCGTCATCTTCTACCGCCAGCACCGCGAGCTGATCGACCGGATCTCCGGCGAGTTCGGCGTGCCGGCCGCGATCATCGTCGCGATCATCGGCGTGGAGACCAACTACGGGCGCAACACCGGCCGCTACCGCGTGCTGGACGCGCTGTACACGCTGACGTTCCACTATCCGCCGCGCGCGGCCTATTTCCGCGGCGAACTGCGCCAGCTGATGCTGCTCGGCGACGACCGGCTCGCGTTTCCGATCGACCAGCTCAAGGGCTCGTACGCCGGCGCAATGGGTCTCGGCCAGTTCATGCCGACCAGCATCGCCAAGTGGGCGCGCGACTACGACGGCGACGGCCGCATCGACCTGTGGAATTCGTATCCGGACATCATCGCCAGCATCGCCAACTATTTAGTCGAGCACGGCTGGGAGCGTGACGCACCGGTGACCGTGCGCGCGGTCCGCGACGCCAGCGCGCGGACGGTCGAGCGCACCAGCCTCGAGCCGTTGCTGACGGTGCAGCAGCTCGAAGCCTGGGGCTACGCGCCGACCGCACCGGTCGACGCCGAGCGCGCCGCCACGCTGCTGACGCTGGACGGCGTCGAGCAGGAAGACTGGATGATCTTCCGCAACTTCTACGTGATCTCGCGCTACAACCGCAGCCCGCTCTATTCGATGGCCGTCTGGCAGCTGTCCGAGGCGATCGCGCGGGGTGCTTCGGGCGAGGGCTCGTGACCGGAACGCGCTGGCCGGCGGCGACGCTGGCCGTGGCGGTGCTGATCGCGACCGCGACCGGCTGCGCCGGCAAGAAGCGGCCGGACCGGCCCGCCGCTGCGCCGCCCGCGGCCGGACATACCGGCGACAGCCGCGGTCGGACGCCCGAAACCAGCCGGCCCCAGGCCTCGCGCTATCGTCACGACCGCGACGGCGAGCCGACGCTGCCGGTCCCGGACATCGCGGCGCTGCCCGAGCCGGTTCCGCGCGCCGAGCCGCGTTCACGCTATGGCAACAAGTCGCCGTATACCGTGCTCGGCCGCACCTATACCGTGCTGCCGTCCGCCAAGGGCTACAAGGAGCGCGGCATTTCCTCGTGGTACGGCCAGAAATTCCACGGCTACATGACATCGAGTTTCGAGCCGTACGACATGTATCAGTTCACCGCCGCGCACAAGTCGCTGCCGCTGCCGAGCTATGCGCGCGTGACCAACCTCGAGAACGGCAAGAGCGTCGTCGTCCGCGTCAACGACCGCGGGCCGTTCCACGAGAACCGCGTGATCGACCTGTCCTATGCCGCGGCCGTGCGCATCGGCATCTGGCCCAAGGGCACCGGACTGGTCGAGGTGCAGGCGATCGACCCGGAACACCCGAAGGATCTGCCGGCGCCGAGCCGCGCGCAGCCGGATGCGGCCGGACGCATGTTCCTGCAGGTCGGCGCGTACGCCGAACGCGCCAACGCCGAGCGCGTGCTGCGCCAGATCGAACAGGCCGGCATCGGACCGGTGCGGATCGAGCGGATCGTCGCCGCCGACGGACGCCCGGTGCACCGGGTCCGGATCGGTCCGGTCGCCGACGTCGGCGAAGCCGATGCGCTGACGCCGCGCATCCGTTCGCTCGGTCTGGGATCGCCGCGCGTGGCGATCGACGACCGCTGAGCCGCTAGCCCATCACCCCATTGGACTCACCCAAGAGATCTCCGCCGCAGATGAAACCGACTCCGCTTCTCGCCGCCGCCGCGCGCACCAGCCGCTGGTCCGTGTGGATGTCCGCCGCGCTGTGCGCCGCCGCCGTCACCGCCCAGACGCCGCCGCCCGCTCCCCAGCCCACGCCGCAGCCTGCGCCACAACCGGTGCCGCAGCCGGTCGCCCGGCCGGCCGCACCGTCGGCGGCCGCGATGCCGACACCGCCGCCGCCGGCCATCGAGGGCACCAGCTGGGTGCTGATGGACTACGCGACCGGCCAGATCCTGGCCGAATCCAATGCGGACCTGCGCGTGGAGCCGGCCTCGATCACCAAGGTCATGACCTCCTATGTGGTCTCCGCCGAGCTCGCACTCGGCAAGATCAAGCGCGACGACCCGGTGCGGATCTCCGAGAACGCATGGCGCTCCGGCGGGGCCGGCACCGACGGCTCGACCAGCTTTCTCGCGCTCGGCAGCGAGGTGCCGCTCGACGCGCTGCTGCACGGCATGATCATCCAGTCCGGCAACGACGCGGCGATCGCGCTGGCCGAGCACACGGCCGGTTCCGAGCCGGTCTTCGCCGACCTGATGAACCGCTACGCCGCGCAGATCGGCATGACCGGCACGCACTACGTCGACGCCAGCGGCCTGCCGCATCCGGACCATTACACGACCGCGCGCGACGTCGCGATCCTGTCGCGCGCGCTGATCCGCGATTTCCCCGAGGACTACGCGATCTACGCGATCAAGGACTACGAGTGGAACGGCATCAAGCAGCACAACCGCAATACGCTGCTGTGGCGCGACCCGACCGTGGACGGCATCAAGACCGGCCACACCAGCTCGGCCGGCTTCTGTCTGGCCACGTCGGCCAAGCGCGGCGACCAGCGCCTGATCGCGGTGGTCATGGGCTCCTCCAGCGAGAAGCGGCGCGCCGACGACAACCAGGCGCTGCTGAACTACGGCTTCCGGTTCTTCGAGGCGCACAAGCTCTACGAGGCCGGCAAGCCGCTCGCGCAGCCGGAGCTGTGGAAGGGCACGACCGCGACCGTGCCGCTCGGCATCGCCGAGGACGCGGTCGTGACGATGCCGCGCGGCCGCTACGATCAGCTCAAGGCCAGCCTCGAACTGCCCTCGCGCGTGATCGCGCCGCTGCCGAAGGGGCAGGCCGTGGGCACCTTGAAAATCGAGCTGGACGGCAAGACTTTGCTGGAGCGCCCGCTGGTCACCCTCGAGGACGTCCCCGAAGGCGGCTTCTTCAAGCGCCTGTACGACGGGGCCTGGCTGTGGTTCAAGGGTGACGACGGCGGCAAGGTCTCTTCCGCCCCCAATCCCTGACGGTTCAGCCGATGAAGAATCTCGACGATATCCAGCCCACGCGACCCGACCAGGGATTCCAGTTCCCGGGCGTCTTCGAGGTCAATGCGATCGGCGCCGCCGGCGGCGGCATGGAAGACCGCGTGGCGGACATCATCGCTGGGCTGGGGCTGTCGGTCCTCGACGGCAGCCGCCGGGTGCGGCCCTCGCGCGAGGGCCATTACGTCTCGATCGCGGTCAGCTTCACCTGCCCGTCGCGCGAGGCCTACGAGCAGGTGCACGCGGCGCTGCGCGCCGACCCGGACATCCGTTGGACGCTGTGACGGCGCGCCCGCTGCGGGTCCGGCGCTTCGGCCGGATGCCGTATCTGCCGGTGCTCGAGGCGATGCGCCGCTTCACCGACGCGCGCGACGAGGACACGCCCGACGAACTCTGGCTGCTCGAGCACGATCCGGTGTTCACGCTCGGCCAGGCCGGCAGAGACGAGCACGTGCTCGCGCCGGGCGACATCCCGGTCGTGCGCGTCGAGCGCGGCGGCCAGGTCACCTACCATGGCCCGGGCCAGATCGTCGGCTATCCGCTGATCGACCTGCGCCGGCTCGGCATCGGTGTGCGCGATCTGGTCTGCCGCCTCGAGCAGGCGCTGATCGACACGATCGGCCACTGGAACATCGAGGCGGTCCGGCGCCCCGGCGCGCCCGGCGTCTACGTCGCCGGCGCCAAGATCGCTGCGCTCGGGCTGCGCGTGCGCCGCGGCTGCACGTTCCACGGGCTCGCGTTCAACGTCGACATGGACCTGGAGCCGTTCCGACGGATCAATCCGTGTGGCTACCAGGGGCTGGCGGTGACCCAGATGCTAGACTTGGGCGGCCCCGGATCGCTGGCCGCCGTGGAAGACGTCCTCGTCGCCGAGCTCGCCGGGCAGTTCGGATTCGCGCCGGTCCCGGCCGCCGCGGAACTCTTCCCACCCGTGGACAACGGCGCATCGGTCGCCGCATCGGCATGAGCGCGACAGACAAGACGATCCCCATCGCCGTGGTCGGCGAGAAACAGCTCGGCGAAGACAAGATCGCGCGCAATCGCGCCGGCTTCGCCGAGGCCCCGGTGCTGCGCAAGCCCTCGTGGATCCGCGTGCGGATTCCGCCCGGCAACGCGGTCGCCAAGCTCAAGTCGCAGCTGCGCGCCAACCGCCTGGTCACCGTCTGCGAAGAGGCGTCCTGCCCGAACATCCACGAGTGCTTCGGCAAGGGCACCGCGACGTTCATGATCCTCGGCGAGGTCTGCACGCGGCGCTGCTCGTTCTGCGACGTCGCGCACGGCCGGCCCAAGCCGCCCGATCCGATGGAGCCGATCCACCTGGCCGAGACGATCCGCGACATGCGCCTGCGCTACGTCGTCATCACCTCGGTCGACCGCGACGATCTGCGCGACGGCGGCGCCGGCCATTTCGCCGCCTGCATCCGCGCGGTGCGGTTCGAGAGCCCGGACATCCGCATCGAGATCCTGACGCCGGACTTCCGCGGCCGCGGCCGCGTCGAGCGCGCGCTGGAACTGCTCGCGACCGACCCGCCGGACGTGTTCAACCACAACATCGAGACCGTCCGCGAGCTCTACCGCGAGGTGCGCCCCGGTGCCGACTACGACTGGTCGCTCGACCTGCTGCGGCGCTTCAAGGCGCAGCACCCGGAGGTCCCGACCAAGTCCGGCATCATGCTCGGCCTCGGCGAGACGATGGAGCAGGTCGTGCGCGCATTGAACGATCTGCGTGCTCACGATGTCGACATGGTGACGGTCGGCCAGTACCTGCAGCCGACCGCGCATCACCATCCGGTGCTCCGCTACTGGACGCCGGAGGAGTTCAAGGAAATCGAGACGGTCGGCTACCGGCTCGGCTTCCAGCACGTGGCGTCCGGCCCGCTGGTCAGGTCTTCCTACCACGCCGACCAGATGGCGCATGCGGCAGGTTATGTTCAGGTGGCCTGATCGAACAATCACCGGCCGTTCGCGCAGCCGCCCACTTCCGGAGATCCTCATGCGTCGTCTTCTCATCGTCCTGGCTCTGGTGTCGCTGGTCGGGCTGGCACAGGCCAAACCGATCGCCGATTCCGGTGCGCCGGTCCTCAAGCCGACGCCGACCCAGGGCGAAGCCGCGGTCTGGTCGGCGCGCTTCCTGACGCGCTTCCACTACAAGCCGCTGCCGCTCGACAAGGCGATGTCGGAGAAGATCTTCGAGAACTATCTCGAATCGCTCGACGGCGAGAAGCTGTTCTTCACGCAGGCCGACATCGACACGTTTGGCGCCTCGCGCGACAAGCTCGACGAGGCGATCTACAACAAGGACCTGAGCGCGCCGTTCGCGATCTACAACATCTATCTGCAGCGCGTCGGCCAGCGCGTCGGCTATGCGCGCTCACTGCTGGCCAAGGGCTTCGATTTCTCGAGCGACGAAAGCTACCGCTACGACCGCGCCAAGGCGCCGTGGCCGAAGAACGACGCCGAGATCGAGGACCAGTGGCGCCAGCGCATCAAGAACGACTGGCTGCGCCTCAAGCTGACCGGCAAGTCCGACAAGGACATCCGCGACACGCTCGACAAGCGCTACGCGAATTACCTGGACCGCGTCCATCAGATCAACAGCGAGGACGTCTTCCAGACGTTCATGAACGCCTACGCGACCGCGATCGAACCGCATACCAACTATCTCGGCCCGCGCGCGAGCGAGAACTTCGACATCGCGATGAAGCTGTCGGTCGAGGGCATCGGCGCGGTGCTCCAGCGCGACAACGAGTACACGGCGATCCGCGAGATCGTGCCGGGTGGTCCGGCGTCGCAGTCGGGCAAGATCCAGGTCGGCGACCGCATCCTCGGTGTCGGCCAGGGCGCCAATTCGGCCCTGCAGGACGTGATCGGCTGGCGCCTCGACGACGTCGTCGACAAGATCCGCGGTCCGCGCGACACCGTGGTCCGGCTCGAGGTGCTGCCGGCCGACGCCGGTCCGGACGGCAAGTCCTACATGATCGAGCTGGTCCGCAAGAAGGTCACGACCGAGGCGCAGGCCGCGAAGAAGTCGATCATCGAGGTCAAGGACGGCGAGGCGACGCGTCGCATCGGCGTGATCTCGCTGCCGACGTTCTATCAGGACTTCGAGGCGCGCCGCCGCGGCGACCGCGACTACAAGAGCGCCACGCGTGACGTGGAGCGCCTGCTCGGCGAGCTCAAGCAGGAGCGCGTCGACGGCGTCGTCGTCGACCTGCGCAACAACGGCGGCGGCTCGCTGTCCGAGGCGACCGATCTGACCGGCCTGTTCATCGAGCGCGGCCCGGTCGTCCAGGTCCGCAATGCGGCCGGCCGCGTCGACGTCGAGAACTCCACCTCGCGCACGATGGCCTGGGACGGTCCGCTCGCGGTCGTCGTCAACCGCGTCTCGGCGTCGGCCTCGGAGATCTTCGCGGCGGCGATCCAGGATTACGGGCGCGGCGTGATCATCGGCGAGCCGACGTTCGGCAAGGGCACCGTGCAGAACCTGGTCGACCTCGACGACGTCGCTCAGAGCGAGTCGGCTTCGCTCGGCGAGCTCAAGATGACGATCGCGCAGTTCTTCCGCATCAACGGCGGCTCGACCCAGCTGCGCGGCGTCTCGCCGGACATCAGCTTCCCGATGACCGTCGGCGCCGAGGACTTCGGCGAGTCCAGCTACGACAACGCGCTGCCGTGGACGTCGATCCCGGCCGCGCGCTACCAGCCGCTGGCCGATCTGTCGCCGATCGTGCCGCAGCTGGTCGCGCGCCACGAGGCACGCACCGCGCAGAGCCGCGACTGGAAGAACTTCCGCGACGATCTCGCCGACGCGCGCAAGCTGCGCGAGGAGAAGACCGTGTCGCTCAACGAGGCGGTGCGCCGCAAGGAACGCGACGAGCAGGAAGCCAAGCGCAAGGCGCGCCAGGCCGAGTCCGAGCAGGTCGCCGATGGCGCCACCCGGATCGGTGCGGACGGCGAACCGGTGCAGGTCGCGCTGCAGGACGACGGCCTGCAGGCCGACGAGCGCAGCATCCGCGACGACGTCAAGCGCGAGCAGGCGCGCAAGGACAAGCCCGATTTCATCCTGATCGAGGCCGCGCACATCCTGGCCGACGAGATCAGCCTGGTCCGCGCCGATACCAAGCTCGCCTCGCGCGTACTGCCGTACAGCGCCGCGTTCCGCGTCAACTGAGCGCGCGCCGGATCGTCCGCCCCGGCGGGCGATCCGGAGCCGCAGCGCGCGCGCATCCGCTAACATCGCGGTTTTCCCGGCTGCGGATGCGATCGATCCCATGAAGACCCTGCTGGTCACCGGCGGCGCCGGCTTCATCGGCGGCAATTTCGTCCACGACGTGCTGGCCACGGGCGGCTACCGCGTCGTCAATCTCGACGCGCTGACCTACGCCGGCAATCCGGACACGCTGGCTTCGCTGGCGGGGCATCCGGATCATCATTTCGTGCACGGCGACATCGGTGATCGCGCCTGCGTCGCCGCCCTGCTGGCCGAACATCGGCCCGCCGCGATCGTCAACTTCGCGGCCGAGTCGCACGTGGACCGGTCGATCGACGGTCCGGCCGCGTTCGTGCAGACCAACGTCGTCGGCACGCTGGCGCTGCTCGAATGCGCGCTGGCGTACTGGCGCGCGCTGCCGATCGACCGCCAGGACGCGTTCCGGTTCCTGCACGTGTCGACCGACGAGGTCTACGGCTCGCTCGGCCCGGTCGGACGCTTCAGCGAGACCTCGCCGTATCAGCCCAATTCGCCGTATTCGGCGTCGAAGGCCGCCTCGGACCATCTGGTCCGCGCGTTCCACCACACCTACGGCCTGCCGACGCTGACGACGAACTGCTCGAACAACTACGGACCGTTCCAGTTTCCCGAAAAACTGATTCCGCTGATGATCCAGAAGGCGCTGGCCGGCGAGGCACTGCCGGTCTACGGCGACGGGCGCAACGTGCGCGACTGGCTCTACGTGCTCGACCACTGCCGCGCGATCCGCCGCGTGCTCGAGATCGGCCGGACCGGCGAGGTCTACAACATCGGCGGCGATGCCGAGCGCGAGAACCTGCACGTCGTGCGCACGATCTGCGCCTTGCTCGACGCGCGCCGTCCGCTGCCGGATGGCCGCCCGCGCGAGTCGCTGATCCGCTACGTCACCGATCGGCCCGGCCACGACCGCCGCTACGCGATCGACGCCTCGAAGATCCGTCACGACCTGGACTGGCGACCGCTGGAGAGTTTCGAGAGCGGCATCGAGCACACGGTCGACTGGTATCTCACGCATCAGGACTGGGTCGGGCGCGTCCTCGACGGCAGCTATCGCATGGAGCGCCTCGGCGGCGCGGCCTGAGCAGCCGATGGACGCGGCCGGTCTGCAGCGGATCTGGTATCACAGCGCTGCGGCGCCGTGGTGGCTGTCCGCGCTGGTCCCGGTCTACCGGCTGCTGCGCTGGCTGCACCGGATGCCTTATCGCCTCGGCTGGCGGCGCGCGACGCGTCTGCCGGTACCGGTCGTCGTCGTCGGCAATCTGACCGTCGGCGGCAGCGGCAAGACGCCGCTGGTGATCGCGCTGGTCGAGGCGTTGCGCGCACGTGGCTGGCGACCCGGCGTCGTCAGTCGCGGCTACGGCGGACGGGCGCGCGCGCCGCGGCTGCTCGACGCGCAGCCGGCGCCGGCCGATGTCGGCGACGAGCCGGCGCTGATCCGGGGCAGGACCGCGGCGCCGGTCGCGGTCGGCCGCGACCGCGTGGCCGCCGCGCGGCTGCTGCTGGCCGAAGGCGTCGATGTCGTGATCGCCGATGACGGGCTGCAGAATCCGGCGCTGGCGCGCGACCTCGAGATCTGCGTGATCGATGGCGAGCGCCGCTTCGGCAACGGCCGCCTGCTGCCGGCCGGACCGCTGCGCGAGCCGCTGACGCGGCTGGCGACGCTGCCGTGGCGTGTCTGCAACGGCGGTACCGCGCTCGCCGGCGAAACGCCGATGCGCCTGCATGGCGACCGCGCGGTCAATCTCGCCAGCGGGCAGGCGCGGCCGCTCGCGGATTTCGCCGGGCGCAGCGTGCATGCGGTCGCCGGCATCGGCCATCCGGAGCGCTTCTTCGCCGCGCTGCGTGCGAGCGGCCTCGACGTGCAGGCGCATCCGTTTCCGGACCATCACGCGTATCGGCCGGCCGACCTCGCGTTCGGCGACGGCTTGCCGGTGCTGATGACCGAGAAGGACGCGGTCAAGTGCGCCGTGTTCGCCGATGAAACGCAGTGGAGCGTGCCGGTCGACGCCGATCTGCCGGCCGATTTCGTCGAGGCGCTCGCGGCGACGCTGGCGGCGCTGCGCGCCCGATGAAGCGCTCGGCGCCGGCACGCGGCGGCAGCCGGCCGGTACGCCACGGCCTGGCGCGCGTGCTGTCCAAGCACGGCGTGTGCTCGCGCAGCCAGGCGGCGCTTCTGATCGCCGAAGGCCGCGTCAGCGTCAACGGCCGCATCGTGCGCGACCCGGAGTGGCCGACCGATACGCGGACCGACCGCCTCGCGATCGACGGCCGTGTGCTGTCCGCGGCGGTCGAGCGGGTCTATCTGGCGCTCAACAAGCCGCGCGGACTGGTCACCAGCGCCGCCGACGAGCACGGCCGATCGACCGTCTACGCGCCGTTCGCGGAAGCCGAGCTGCCATGGGTCGCGCCGGTCGGACGGCTCGACCGCGCCAGCGAGGGCCTGCTGCTGTTCACCAACGACACCGCCTGGGCGGCCGCGATCACCGATCCGCGCACGCATCTGGACAAGCGCTACCACGTGCAGATCGACCGGCTGCCCGACACCGTGCTGCTCGATGCGCTGCGTGCCGGCACCGTCGTTGACGGCGAACGGCTGGCGTTGAAGTCGGTCGACGTGCTGCGCAGCGGCGAACGCAACGCCTGGCTCGACGTCGTGCTCGACGAGGGGCGCAACCGCCACATCCGCCGCCTGCTGGCCGCGTTCGACGTGGCGGTGCTGCGCCTGGTCCGCGTCGCGATCGGCCCGGTCGTGCTCGGCACGCTGGCCAAGGGCGCCTGGCGCCATCTCGACCCGGCCGAGATTGCTGCACTGCGGCCGGCCGCCTGAGCGAACGCGCCGGCCGGCGCCCTACGCAGCGGCGGACATCTGCGGTAGTGTTCGCGCTTCGCATCAGCAGGGGGAGCCTCGATGAGCGCCACCGCAGCACCGCAGTTGACCGTTCGCGCGGTCGTCCTCTCGATCGTCCTCGCCGTCATCCTTGCGGCGGCCAATACCTACCTCGGCCTGTTCGCCGGCATGACGATCGCCTCGGCGATCCCGGCCGCGGTGGTCTCGATGGGCGTGCTGCGCCTGCTCGGCGGTGGTGGCATCCTCGAGAACAACATCGTGCAGACCGGCGCCTCGGCCGGCTCCTCGATCGCCTCGGGCGTGATCTTCACGATCCCGGCACTGGTGATCCTCGGTTACTGGACCGAGTTCAAGTACTCCTGGGTGCTCGCGATCGCCGGACTGGGCGGCCTGCTCGGCGTGATCTTCTCGGTGCCGCTGCGGCGCTCGCTGATCGTCGACCAGGGCCTGGCGTTCCCCGAAGGCAAGGCCGCGGCCGAAGTGCTCAAGACCGGCGAGAACCCGGGGCAGGGCATCCGCACGCTCGGCGTCGCCGCGACGCTCGGCGGTCTGGCCAAGCTCGGCGCCGAGAGCGGCCTGCGCCTGTTCCCGGACGCGGCGGCTTCGGCCGCCTGGGTCGGCAAGGGCATCGCCTACGTCGGCACCAATCTGTCGCCGGCCCTGCTCGGCGTCGGCTACATCGTCGGTCTCAACATCGGCATCGTCGTGCTGCTCGGCGGCATCATCGGCTGGAACGTCGCGATCCCGGTCTACAGCACATTCTTCCTCGACAGCGATCCGGCGCTCGCCGCGCGCGTGGCCGGCGCCAGCGCCGCCGATGCGGCCGGCATGATCTGGTCGGCGCAGATCCGCTACCTCGGTGTCGGCGCGATGCTGATCGGCGGCATCTGGACGCTGATCTCGCTGCGCAACTCGCTGTTCTCTGGCATGCGCAGCGGCTTCGCGGCGACGCGCGCCGGCACCGGCACGGTGATCGCCGACACCGAGCGCGACATCCCGATGAAGCTGATCGCGATCGGCCTGGTCGTCTTCACGCTGCCGCTGCTCGCGCTGTACCAGAACATCGTTGGCCAGTGGAGCGCCAGCGTGCCGATGACGATCATCATGATCGTGGCCGGCTTCCTGTTCGTGTCGGTATCGGCCTACATGGCCGGCCTGGTCGGCTCGTCGAACAATCCGGTATCGGGCATCACGATCTGTACGATCCTGTTCGCCGCCTTCGTACTGGTGCTGCTGCTCGGGCGTGATTCGCAGATCGGCGCGGTCGCCGCGATCATGATCGGCGCGGTCGTCTGCTGCGCGGCCTGCATCGGCGGTGACAACCTGCAGGACCTCAAGGCCGGCCACATCGTCGGCGCGACGCCGTGGAAGCAGCAGGTCATGCTGGCGATCGGTGCGGTGTCCTCGGCGCTGATCATGGCGCCGATCCTGCAGCTGTTGATGACGGCCTACGGCGTGGCCGGCGCGCCCGGATCCGAAGCGTTCCCGCGTCCGCTGCCGGCGCCTCAGGCCAATCTGATGGCCTCGGTCGCCAAGGGCATCTTCGGCGGCCAGCTGCCGTGGACGACGATCGGCATCGGTGCGCTGATCGGCGCGGTCATCATTGCGGTCGACTCGTGGCTCAAGGCGACCGGCAAGAAATTCCGCATTCCGGTGCTGGCCTGTGCGATCGGCATCTATCTGCCGATCGAGCTGATGGTGCCGATCTTCCTCGGCGGCCTGCTCTCGCATGTCGTCGAGCGCGCGCTCGGCGGCGCCCGCAACGAGGAGGAGCACGGCCGCATCCACCGCAAGGGCATGCTGTTCGCGGCCGGCCTGATCACCGGCGAGGCGCTGATGGGCATCATCATCGCGATCCCGATCGTGGTCACCGAGAACAAGGACGTGCTGGCCTTGCCCGAGTCGCTGCATTTCGGCGGCTGGCTGGGCCTGACGCTCCTCGCGTTCATCGCCTGGCTGCTCTACCGCTACGCGGTACGCCGCGATCCGGCCTGAGCGGGCGGGATGACCAGTGGCGGTTGGCCCGACCTGATCCGAATCCGTACCATGCGCCTCCCTTCGTTTTCCGGGGCTGTCCGATGAAGTCTTGCTGCGCGATCCTGATCATGGCGGCCGCCGCTTCGGCGTCGGCCGCGCCACGGCCGTTCGAGGTTCGCGATCTGGCGACGCTCGACCGGCTCAGCGACCAGGTGCTCTCTCCGGACGGCCGCCACGCGGCGATCCAGATCCGCGAAACCGATTTCGAGGCCAATCGCGGCGTCAATGCGATCTGGACCGTGACGACCGGCGGACGCGGCACGCCGCGCCGGCTGACCGACCCGGCGCTCGGCGCGAACACGCCGCGCTGGTCGCCGGACGGACGCTGGCTGTATTTCCTGGCCGCAAAGGACGGCGTCAACCAGCTGTGGCGGATGCCGCCCGACGGCGGCGAGGCCACGCAGCTCAGCACGCTGCCGCTCGACGTCGGTGGCTACAAGCTGTCGCCGGACGGCCGCCGCGTCGCGCTGTCGCTGGAAGTGTTCGTCGACTGCGCGACGCTGGCCTGCAGCCGCGAGCGCCTCGATCAGGTCGAGAAGAGCAAGGGCAGCGGGCGCGTCTACGAGCAGCTGTTCATCCGCCACTGGGACACCTGGTCCGACGGCCGCCGCTCGCAGCTGTTCGTCGCCGAGTTCGGCGCGGACGGCAAGCTCGCCGGCGAACCGCGCCGGCTCTCGCGCGGCATCGACAACGACGTGCCGTCCAAGCCGTTCGGCGACGACAGCGAGTACGCATTTTCGCCCGACGGCGCGACGGTCTACTTCGGCGCGCGCAATGCCGAGGGCAGCAGCGAGGCCTGGTCGACCAATTTCGATCTGTATGCGGCCAGCATCGACGGCAGCGCCGCGCCGCGCAACCTCACAGCCGCGAACCCGGCCTGGGATGCCTATCCGCTGCCGTCGCGCGACGGCAAGACGCTGTACTACCTCGCGATGAAACGGCCCGGTTTCGAGGCCGACCGCTTCGGCATCCGCGCGCTCGATCTGAAGACCGGTGCGCTGCGCGAGATCGCGGCCGACTGGGACCGCTCCGCGTCGGCGCTGAAGGAATCGTTCGACGGCCGCACGCTGTACACCGCGGCGGACGACCGGGGCCGGCATCCGCTGTTCGCGGTCGACGTCGC
This sequence comes from Rhodanobacter denitrificans, assembly GCA_003241385.1. GTDB lineage: Bacteria > Pseudomonadota > Gammaproteobacteria > Xanthomonadales > Rhodanobacteraceae > Dokdonella > Dokdonella denitrificans_A. The sequence continues at coordinate 463,107 of QFPO01000003.1, read as the reverse complement.
CAGCGGCAAGGTCCGCAAGCTGGTCGAGGACGGCACCGTCGCCGGCTTCGACGTCGGCGCGCGGCAGCTGCTGATCGCGCATCAGACGCTGCAGCGGCCGAGCGATCTGTTCGTCGCGCCGCTCAAGGGCGGTACGCTGCGCCCGGTCGCGCGCTTCAACGCCGATCGCCTGGCCGGCCTCGCGGTCGGTCAGAGCGAGTTCTTCACGTTCAAGGGCTGGGGCAACGAGGAGGTCCAGGGCTACGTCGTCAAGCCGGTGGATTTCGATCCGGCCCGCAAGTACCCGGTCGCCTTCATCATCCACGGCGGTCCGCAGGGCGCGATGAACGACGGCTGGAGCTACCGCTGGAATCCGCAGACCTACGCCGGTCAGGGTTTCGCGGTCGTCACGATCAACTTCCACGGCTCCACCGGCTACGGCCAGGCGTTCACCGATTCGATCTCCGGGGACTGGGGCGGCAAGCCGCTGGAGGATCTCAAGCTCGGCTGGCAGGCGGCGCTGGATCGCTACGCCTTTCTCGACGGCGATCGCGCCTGCGCGCTCGGCGCCTCGTACGGCGGCTACATGATCAACTGGATCGCCGGCAACTGGAACGCGCCGTGGAAGTGCCTGGTCAACCACGACGGCGTGTTCGACACGCGCTCGATGGGTTACGTCACCGAAGAACTGTGGTTCACCGAATGGGAGAACGGCGGCACCGCGTTCGCCAGACCCGATCACTACGAGCGCTTCAACCCGGTCAACCACGTCGCCAAGTGGCGCGTGCCGATGCTGGTCGTGCAGGGCGAGAAGGACTACCGCGTACCGGTCGACCAGGGCATCTCGACGTTCACGGCGCTGCAGCGGCGCGGCATCCCGAGCCAGCTGCTGTACTTCCCCGACGAGAACCACTGGGTGCTCAAGCCGCAGAACAGCGTGAAGTGGCACGACACGGTCAACGCCTGGCTCAAGCGCTGGACCGGCGCGCAGTGACGGTGCGGGAGCGGCCGCGATGAGCGCGATCGAGCTGCCGCCGCCCGAGGCCATCGCCGAGGACGTGCGGCGTGCGCTGGCCGAGGACGTCGGCAGCGGCGACGTGACCGCCGACCTGCTGCCGGCCGACGCCCAGGCGCGCGCGCGCGTCATCACGCGCGAGGCGACCGTGCTGTGCGGGCAGGCCTGGTTCGACGCGTGCTTTCATCAGGTGGACCGCCGCGTCACGATCGACTGGGCGCATCCGGAAGGCGCCCCGGTCATCGCCGGCGCCGTGCTGTGCCGCCTCAGCGGACCGGCGCGCGCGCTGGTGACGGCCGAGCGCGCCGCGCTCAATTTCCTGCAGACGCTGTCGGCGACCGCGGCCACCGCGGCGACCTACGTCGAGGCCGTGCGCGGCACCCGCGCGCGCATCCTCGACACGCGCAAGACGCTGCCGGGCCTGCGCCTCGCGCAGAAGTACGCGGTGCGCGTCGGCGGTGCCAGCAACCATCGTCTGGGCCTGTACGACATGGTGCTGATCAAGGAGAACCACATCGCCGCGGCCGGCTCGATCGGCGCCGCCGTCGAGCGCGCGCGCGCATTGCATCCGGGCGTGCCGGTCGAGGTGGAGACCGAGAACTTCGTCGAGCTGCGCCAGGCCCTGGCGGCCGGCGCCGATCGCATCATGCTCGACGAGTTCGAGCTCGACGAGCTCTCGCAGGCGGTCGCCGAGGTCGACGGCCGCGCCGCGCTCGAGGTGTCCGGCGGCGTCGGTCTGGACCGTGTGCGTGCGATCGCGCAGACCGGCGTGGACTTCATCTCGATCGGCGCACTGACCAAGCATGTGCGCGCGGTCGACCTGTCGATGCGCATCGAGGTCGGAGCGGCCTGAAGCCGCCCGACCTGCGCGACCCTTCTCAGCGCGGAATCAGGCCGGTGAACCAGGCGGCTGCGGCGAGCGCCGCCAGCGCGACGATCACGATCGCGACGACCAGGCCGGTGCGCGAGCCGGTCTGCGCCTCCGGCGCGGCGGCGCTCGCGGCGGCAGCGGTGCCGGGATTGAGTTCCGCGCCGGGCGTCAGCAGCAGGAAGCGCACGGTGTCCAGGCGCAGTTCCTCGCCGGTCCGCAGCAGGCCGCCCTGCACGCGCTTGCCGTTGATGTAGGTGCCGTTGGCCGAGCCCAGATCCTCGACCAGCAGGCCGTCGGCGGTCGCCTGCACGCGCGCGTGGTGACGCGAGATTTCCTCGGTGGCGACCGTGATGTCGCAATCGGCCTGGCGGCCGATCGTCATCGTGCCGTGGATCGCGAACGCCTTGCCGAACGTCGGGCCGGACACGCCGCGCAGCACGAAGCGCGGCAGCGCGATGCGCAGGCGGGTGCTGCCGGTCTCGTCGACGCTGGCCTTGGCCGGCGGCGGCGCCGCCGCCGCGGCGCGCTCGACCGCCGCCAGCCGGCAGCCGACCGGGCCGATCGTGATCAGATCGCCGGGCTTGAGCGCGGTCTCGGCCGTGACCGGCCGGCCGTTGACCGCCAGCGCCGCGCCGGCGGTCAGGCCCTGCACGCTGACGGCGCCGTGGGCGACCTGCAGCTGGGCATGGCGCGGCGCCACCCCCGGCAGTGCGATCGCGATCTGCGCGTCGGCGGCCGAGCCGACGATCCAGCGGCCGTCGGACAGGTCGACCGACGCATGCTCCCCGTTCGGAAAGATCAGCTTCATCTGCTTGCGTTCCCCTTCAGTGTCACGGCGCGATCTCGCGCGCGATGCGGAATCCCACGCTGTTGAGCGCCACGTCCTCACCGTAGCTCTCGACGTTGCCGACGGCCTCCTTGCCCGGCACCGACAGCCAGCCGCGCCCCTTGACCGTGTGTTCGCGGCAGCCCGGCGTCAGCGGCGTGCCCTTGCCGCAGCCGGCGACCCATTCGCGCACGTTGCCGTCGATGTCGAACACGCCGACCGAGATCGACGGATAGCGGCCGACCGGCGAGGTGCCGGCGGCGCCGTCGTCGCAGTCCTGGCCCTGCTGGGTCTCGTAGCGGCGACGATAGGCCTGGTCGGCCAGATTGGCGCTGCGGCAGTCGCCCGTCGTCGCCGAGCGCGCGATGCGGTCCCATTCGCCCGGCGTCAGCAGCCGGTAACGCTGGCCGGTGCGTTCGCTGAGCCAGGCTGCGTAGCGCTGTGCCTGCGCGAAGCCGACGCAAACGACCGGGTGGTCGTCGCCCTGCTCGAGGTCGGGCTTGAGCCAGTTGCGATTGCGCGAGGAGCGGAAGAACGACTCGCGATCGCGGCAGGCCTGCGTGCCCTGCGCGGCGTCCCCGGCCGCCTGCGCCCAGCGCGCGAACTCGCCGCGCGTCACCGGAAACTGTCCGACCGCCAGCGTCGCGTCGAGCACGACCAGTGACGGGCCGTTGCCGCCGTCGTTGAATGCATCGCGGAACACGTAGCCCGGCGTACCGACGCGCTGCAGACGGCGCTGCGCCTCGAGGACGGCGGCACTGCCCGGATCGATCGCGAGCGCACGCTCGTAGAGCGCGCCGGCGCCGGCCTTGTCCCAGGCATCGACCAGCGGACGGGCCTGCTCGATCAGGCGGCCGGCCTCGCCGCTGCGCCGCGCGCGGATCTCGGCGAGAACGGCGTTGCCGTCCTCGCCGGCCAGTGCGGCGACCGAGCCGGCCTTGTCGAGCTGCTCGAGGAAAGCGTCGGTCTGACCGGCCTGATAGGCATTCTCGGCCAGATCCAGATAGCCGCGCGCGACCTGGGCGATGCCCTCGCGCGCGGCGCGCGTGCGCGGATTGATCTTCAGCGCCAGCTGGAAGCGCTCCAGCGCATTGCGCTCCGGCGGCAGCGTCAGGCGCTGCGCGGCGAGGTCGGCCCGGCCGAGCCGGACCAGCTCGGCGACCGGGTCGACGACGGTCGGCACCAGGCGCAGGTCGATCGGTGCGATCGGGCGGCCCTCGGCGTCGAGGCGCGGATCGGACAGGAAATCCGGCTCCGACGGCGCGGCAGCCTGCGGCGCGACCGGATCGGCCGGTGTCGGCTCCGGCGTCTCGACCGGATCGGCGACGGCGGTGGCGGCAATCGGTGCCGGTTCGCTCGACGGCGTGCGCGAGGTCCACAGTCCGTAGCCGACGCCGCCGATCAGCAGCAGGCCGAGTGCGGCGAACGCGATCGGCAGCCAGGTGCCGCGGTCCGGCGACGCGGACGTCGTCAGCGAGGTGTCGCCGTGGGGCGCCGGCGACACGAAGCCTTCGCGGCCGCCGACCGTGGCCGCCGCGGGCACGGCGCTGGCGGTCGCCGCTGTTGCGGTCGCAGGCTGCGCCGGAGCAGCGGCGGCTCTCGGTTGCGCCGCCGCCGCGATGGCTTCGACGGCCGGGACGTCGATCGAGGCCAGCGCGGCCAGCAGGGCTTCGGCGCTCTGGAAGCGCTTGTTCGGATCGCTCGCCATCGCCTTGTCGAGCAATGGCTGCCAGTGCGCGCGTTCGGGCGGCAGCCGCGGAACCGGCGCGGGCGTGTCGCCCGCTTCGGCCGGCGACCGCCCGCTCAGGCCGAAGAACGCGACCGCGCCGAGGCTGTAGATGTCCGATCGCGCATCCGGCGGATCGCCGCGCGCGACCTCCGGACTGACGTAGCCGTCGGCGCCGGGTGGTGTCGCATCGCCGTCGGCGGACAGCTTGCGCCGCGCCTCGATCAGGCCGAAGTCGCTGAGGATCGCCGTATCGTTGGCGTCGAACAGGATGTTGTTCGGACTGATGCTGCCGTGGACGTGACGGCGGCGGTGGATGTAGCCCAGCGCGCGCGCGACGCCTTCGAGGATGCGGCGCAGCTCGCGCTCGTCGAGGCCGCGCCTGACCCGGCTCGCAAGGTTGCCGCCGGACAGGTACTGCATCGCGTAGTAAGGGGCAGGTTCCAGTCCGATGTCGTAGACCTGGACGACGTTCGGATGCGCGAACGAGGCCAGCGTCCGCGCCGACTGCAGGAACTGCTCGCTGATGTCCGGATCGGCGGCGGGGCCGGGCGATAGGATCTTCAGCGCGACGTCGCGCTCCAGCGAGGTCTGCGTCGCGAGCCTGACGCTGGCCAGCCGGCTGGAGCCGAGCTTGTCGACCGGCCGATAGTCGGGGATGTCGATCGTCGCCATGTCCGGATCAGCGCACTCGAGCTTCGAGGTCGCGGGGTGCCCCCTGATGTTCTGGTTATGGCAGGGATTCTAGCGAAAACGGTGCCGGACGCCGTGACCGGCTGCCGGCCCCGCGTCCGCGCCGGTTGGTCCGGCCGCCCTTGCAAGGGCGACCGGCCGTCTCCACACTCGACCGATGCTCAGTCAATGGATTCCCCTGCTGCTCATCGGCGCCGCGATCGCGCTGTGGTTGCGTGCGCTGCGTGCGCGGGAGCAGGCCGGGCGCCTCGCGCGCGAGCTGTGCCAGCGCGCCGGCGTGCAGCTGCTCGACCAGACCGTGTCGCTGCGCCGCGTCGGCCTGGCGCGCGTCGACGGCCGGCTGCGGCTCAAGCGCCGCTACGGTTTCGAGGTCAGCACGCACGGACACGATCGCCATCCGGGCCATCTGGACCTGCTCGGCGACGCCTTGCAGACTTGGAGCATCCCGGTCGCGCAGACCTCGCCGGTTCTGCAGGCGCCGACGCAGCGGCCGTCAGTGACGATCGAGGCGACGGCCGAAGTCGACCGCAGCCTGGAAGCGCGCCGCCTGGCGGTGGAAGCGCAGCGTCAGCAGCAGCGCAGCCATCGTGAGCCCGGCGATCAGGCCGATCCACATGCCGCGGGCACCGTATCCGGCGTGAAAGGTCAGCCATCCTCCGACCGGCATGCCGACGCCCCAATAGGCTAGCAAGGTGATGACCATCGGCGTGCGCGTGTCCTTGAGGCCGCGCAGGGCGCCGTTCGCGGCGACCTGGATGCCGTCGGACAGCTGGAACATGCCGGCCAGCACCAGCAGCTGCGCGGCCAGCGCGACGACGAGGGCATCGCGCGTGTAGAGCGAGGCGATCGCGTACGGCATCGCGAACAGCACGCTCGCGGACAGACACTGGATCGCCAGCGTCAGCGCGAAGCCGGCGCCGCCGGCCATGCGCACGCCGGCACCGTCGTTGCGTCCGACCGCATGGCCGACGCGGACCGTGGTCGCCATCGCGATGCCGAGCGGCACCATGAACGCGAACGAGGCGACGTTGATCGCGACCTGGTGGCTCGCGACGACGTCAGCGCCGAGCCGGCCGATGATCAGCGCCACCGCGACGAACAGGCTCGCCTCCATGAAGACCGTCACGCCCATCGGCGCGCCGATGCGCAGCAATTCGCCGATCGCGCGCCGATCCGGCCGGTCGCGCCGCCCGAACGGCTGCAGGTGCCGGTACGCCGGGTGCCGTGCCACGTAGGTCAGCAGACTCGCCATCTGGATCCACAGCACCAGCGCGGTCGCGATGCCGGCACCGGCCGCGCCGAGCTGCGGCAGGCCGAAGCGGCCATACATCAGCACGTAGCCGATCGGCGCCAGCAGCGCCGGACCGAGCAGACCGAAGATCATCGTCGGTCGGGTCAGGCCGATGCCCTCGCTGAGACCGCGCAGCGCGAAGTAGAGCGCCATCGCCGGTGCGCCGAACGCGATCGCATGCAGGAAGCGGCGTACGTCGTCGGCTAGCGCCGGGTCCACGCCGATCAGCTCGAACAGCAGCGGTCCGCCGAGCGCGGTCGCCAGGCCGAGCCCGATGCCGAGTCCGCCGGCCAGCCACAGCGCCTGGCGCAGCAGCGCGCCGATCGCCGCGTGGCGGCCGGCCCCGTGCAGCTGTGCGACCGACGGCGGTACCGCCATCATGACGCCGAGCGAGGCCACCAGCGCCAGCGACCAGATGCTGGTACCGACCGCGACGGCGGCCAGCGTATGCGCATCGAGGTGGCCGGCCAGCAGCGTGTCGATGACGTTCATGCCGACCGCCGACAACTGGCCGAGCACCAGGGGGCCGGCCAGACGCACGGTATCGGTCAGCTCGCGCGCGAAGCGCTGCCGGTCGAGGGGAAGCCAGGTCATTGCAGAAGGGCGGACGACGATTCGGCCGCCAGTGTAGAGCGTGCGCCGGTCCGCGCGTGAGCGTGCCGGGCGGATCGGTGCCGCGAAATCGCGTGTCCGGTTGCCTGCCGCAGCCTCTGCGCGCTCGATGGTCGGTACGGGTAGATGATGCGCGCACGTCGAGCATCCGGATGCCGATACACGAAGTCACCGGGCAGGCAGCGCAGCGGCCGCCGCGAATTGCTTACGAGAACGACGCTTCGGTCGCGAACAGGGCCCGGCCTCGGCCGGGCCCTGCGCGGCGACGGATGCGCTCCGCCGCTGCCTCCCGCTACGGCTCGAAACCGTCCGCGAAGATCAGATCGGCCAGGCCGCCGCAGACCTCGCAGCCGCCCTCGAACGCCGGCGTCGGGATCAGCTCCCAGTCGACCAGAGTGCCGGTGTCGATGTTGGCATTGTCCGATATCGTCAGCACCCAGTTGCCGAGCGCGTTCTCTCCGTCGAATGCCGACAGCGGCTGGGTCGGAGCCGCATCGGTGACCGGCCACGGCACGTTCGTGCCGCCCGTATTGCAGATGGCTTCCGGGTCGGGCTGGCCGTCGGCGAACGTGAGGTCGAGATCATTGTTGTTGCAGCCGTTGGTGCTGGCCGGAACACCGGGGCGATCGAGCAGTGTGACCGTCGTGCCGGCCGGGCTGGTCAGCCGGACGATCAGATCGCCGACCCAGGTGTGCGTCACCCGCACGCGTACCTTCAGATCGGTCAGCGTCAGATTCTGGCTCACCGCGATCTTCGAGGTGATGCCGGTCGGCGAATTGTCGGGAATCGCCACCGGCACGTCGGCAGGCGCCGGCGAAGCCGAGGCGCCGACGGTCACGTCGATCGATCCGCTGGCACTGCCTTCGTTGCTGGTGACCGCCAGCGGCAGCATGAAGTCGCTGAGGCAGGTGAAGCTCTTCTCGACGCGGATCCGGAAGTTGGCGGTCGCGCTCTGCCCGGCGCTCAAGCTGCCGAGGTTGGCGCTCGAGACGACGTAGACGACCGAACCCGGTGCCGGCAGCGCGAGGCTGGCGACGACGTTCGTGAAGTCGCCGCCGCTCGCGCTGACCGGGACCGCGATGTCGACGGTCTCGCCCGGCTCGACCACCCCGTTGTCCTGCGCCGGATTGGCCGCGCACGAATCGGTCAGCACCGCCGCCGCCGCATCGATCGCGAGCGCCGGGCCGGCCGGCCCCTCGAGTACGAACGGCAGGCCCTGTGCGGTCCCGCTGCCGCCGTCGAGCAGTGCGCCCCAGGTGCTGGCGGTCGGCTCGAACTGCATCGCGTTACCGGTCGTCGCCTGGCCGGCGATCGTGATCGGCGGCGCCCACGGCCCGCTGGCGAGCGAGCCGCCGGTCTGCCAGTCGATCCAGTAGGTGCCGGCGGCGAGCGGCGGACAGCTCGACAGATCGACGTGCTGCACCATGATCGGGCGCGTGCAGTCCGGTGCGCTTTCGAGCGTACGGAAGATGCCCGACGCGGCGGTGGCGTCCATGCGGTTGGTCGCCGTGTCGCCGCAGACAACGGTACCGGTGCCCGGAGCGCCGCTCCAGATGCGCACGTTGACGGCGTTGATCGTCGAGGTCGCGCCCGAGTTGGTCTGGTACGCGAAGAAGTTCGCACCGGTCACGTTCCAGGTCTGGCCGCTCGGCACGACGAAATCGTCGGCGACGCGAAATCCGCTGCTGACCGCATGGCCCGCACCGAAGGTGCTCATCGTCAGCGCCGTATCCTGCAGGATGCTCGCGTTGCCGCTGTCGCCGGAGCAGCCCGGCGCGGTGCCGCTGCTCAGCGGGCCGTTGTCGTAGATCGCATTGGCGGGCGGCTGCCAGACCGCCCGCGGCATGGCCGCATCGGGTGAGAGCTGCGCTTTCGCGCCAGGTCGCCAGGGGGCTTCGTCCAGTTGCTGCGCGTGTGCCGTCGCGCTCGCGATCGCTGCGGTCACGCAGGCGACGACGAGCGCTGCGCCGGGTGGGTTGCCTAGTCTCGATAGCTTGGACATCGCTGAAACGCTCCTTTTTCACGGATGGTCGGCGGGTCGGGGACCGATGCAGGACCCGGTCAAAAATGGATTCGTATACGAAGTGCCCCGTAGGATCCTGACGGTGTTCGTCGGCGCGCTGCTTCGACATCGTTCCGGCTGATGCGAGCGGCTGGAATGCAAGTGCGTCTTGTCAAGTGCCGACGGTCCTAACATAGCATGCGGCCAGCCGATCACATGCGGACCGGTCGGCACCTTGTCTCGTGCGATCGGAGCGGGCTGTGCGCCTTATCGGCGTGCGCCGCGGACCGGTGAGCGGCCCGCCGGTGATCGCGCACCCGCGATCGTCGAAAACGGTTATCGTCCGCCGCTTGGGCGAGCGGTGGCGGGCTCGCGGGGGCATCTGTGGACCGATGAACAACGATCCGAAGACATCCGGCGGCGGTGAGGCGGCGGCCGGCGGAGCCGCGCTCGAAACGCTGCCGATGACGGTCGCGCCGGTCGCCGAGCCGGCGCCGCCGCCGCCGCGTTTCGCGGCCTGCGGCAACTGCGCTTCCCCGCTCTACGGCGGGTACTGCTATCGGTGCGGCCAGCCCGAGAAGGGCATGATCCGCAGTCTGCGCGAGGTCGGCTCGGATCTGGCCGACATCGTCTTCAACGTCGATTCGCGCATCTTCCGATCGATTTTCGACCTGTACTTCCGGCCCGGTTTTCTGACGACCGAGTACTGCGCCGGCCGCCGCGTCCGCTACGTCACGCCGTTCCGCCTGTTCTTCGTGCTGTGCGTGCTGTCGATCTTCGCGGTGCAGCTGTCGATGGAAGGGGTGTTCCAGAACGACGGCGTCGACATCGTGCTCGATGCCGAGGACGGCGCCAGGACGAGCGAGCCGGGCGACGCGTCGCCGCCGGCGACGACGCCTCAGGCCGAAGACGCGACGCCTGGGCCGCCCGCCGACGGCACGACCGAGACGGCGCCGGCGGACGGCACCGGCGATCGTGTGGCCCCGGGCAGCGTCGGCGAGACCTCGGCCGGGACGTCCGGCGGCAGAAAACCCGAAACCGTCGAGTCCGTGCTCGACGTGATGTTCACGTTCAACGACCGTCCGTGGAACGCCGCCACCAATCCGGTCGAGATCGCTTGGCTGCCGCAGGCGGTCAACCGGCGCATCAACGCCTCGCTGGGACATATGCGCGCCAACGCGAGCCTGGCGACCAAGAAGCCGGCGCTGCTCGGCACCGCCTTGTTCTCGGTGGCGCCGCAGACGCTGTTCGTGCTGATGCCGATCTTCGCGGTGCTGCTGAAGATCGTCTACGTGTTCAAGCGCCGGCTGTACATGGAGCATCTGATGGTGGCGCTGCACAGCCATGCCTTCATCTTTCTGTCGATGCTGGTGCTGATCGTGCTGTACGCGCTGCGCGACGCGCTGGCCGCGGTGCCGTCGGCGGCCACGCCGGTCACCTGGCTGATCACTGCAGCCTGGGTCTGGCTGCCGCTGTATCTGCTGCTGATGCAGAAGCGCGTCTATCGCCAAGGCTGGATCATGGGCGTGATCACCTACGGCGTTGTCGGCACCTGCTACTCGGTCCTGCTGTCGCTCGGCCTCGTCGCCGCGATCGTGATCGGGCTGGCGGTGACCTGACGGGCTTCCGGCCGCCTTGTCAAGCATTTTGTGCACAGGCAGCACGATCGCGCCCGGCCTGCTGCCGAGCGTCATCACGATGTCATCGACGGCCGGCGCTCGTCATCTAAGTCGTTGATCCGCCTATATCATTTAAGATTGGTTAAACATTCGCCAACGTGACCGCGAGCGCGTCGCTGTGCGCTCCGCGAGCGGCTCACGGCGGCTCGTCCACAGACTTATCCACAGCGCTTGTGGATAAGCGACAAATGTCCGGCGACACGGCCACTTGGCGGCGATTTCGCGCAGCGAGGGTGAGGAGAGGCCGATAACTCGCGCCGAGTTCCGGGCCTGCCGCTAGACTGGGGCGATGTCCGATGCCGCCGCCGCTCGGTCGCCGACGATCGTTCGCGTCGCGGTGCCGGTGCCGCTCACCCAAGCCTTCGACTACGCCGTCCGCGACGGCGATCCGGTCCCGCCGATCGGCAGCCGCGTGCGCGTTCCGTTCGGCCGACGCGACACGGTCGGCGTCGTGATCGGCCATGCGGCCGATGCGACGGTCGCCGCCGCCAGGCTCAGGGCGGTCGAGGCGGTGCTCGATCCGGTGCCGTGGCTGACCGAGGAACTGCTGGCCAGCCTCGACTGGGCGGCCCGCTACTATCACCACCCCCTCGGCGAGGTGCTCGAGACCGCGTTGCCGCAGGCGCTGCGTGGCCCGCGCACGCCGTCGCCGGACGAGGAGGAGCTCTGGTTCCTCGAACCGGCCGGCCGCCAGGCACGCTCGGAGCCGCGCCATCGCCGCGGTACGCGGTCCGACGCCTTGCTCGGGCTGCTCGATGACGGTGCCCTGACCGCCGGCCAGCTCGACGAGCGGCTGCCGGGCTGGCGTGCCGCCGCGCGCGCCGCGCGCCAGCGCGGCTGGATCGAGCGGCGTCGCATTCCGCGCGCCGAGGCGCCGCCGCGGCCGCTGCCTGGGCCGCCGCTCAATGCCGAGCAGCGCGATGTGGTCGGGGCGATCGCCGCGGCGTCCGGCCGGTTCGCGCCGTTCCTGCTCGACGGCGTCACCGGCAGCGGCAAGACCGAGGTCTATCTCGAGCTGATCGGCCGCACGATCGCCATCGGCCGACAGTCGCTGGTGTTGGTACCGGAGATCGCGCTGACGCCGCAGATGCTGCGCCGGTTCCGGCAGCGACTCGGCGTCGACATCGCCGTCCTGCATTCGGGCCTCGGTGAGACCGAGCGCGCGCGTGCGTGGATGGCGGCTGCGCGCGGCGACGCGCCGGTGATCCTCGGCACCCGCTCGGCGGTGTTCGTGCCGCTGCCGCGGCCGGGGCTGATCGTGATCGACGAGGAGCACGACACCTCCTACAAGCAGCAGGAGGGCTTTCGCTATCACGCGCGCGATTTCGCGGTCGTGCGCGCGCGCGCGCAGCAGGTCCCGATCGTGCTCGGCTCGGCGACGCCTTCGCTGGAATCGCTGGCCAATGTCGAGGCCGGGCGCTACACCTCGGTATCGATGCGCCAGCGCGCCGGCGACGCGCGGCCGCCGACGCTGCACGTGCTCGACGTGCGGCGTCTGCCACTGCAGCACGGCCTGGCCGAGCCCGCGCTCGCGGCGATCCGCGACTGTCTCGACCGCGGCGACCAGGCGTTGGTGTTCCGCAACCGGCGCGGTTTCGCGCCGGTCCTGCAGTGCCGCGACTGCGGCTGGAGCGCGCAGTGCCGCCATTGCGACCGGCCGCTGACGCTGCATCGCGGCCGCGCGCGTCTGGTCTGCCACCATTGCGGCGCTGAACAGGCGGTGCCCAGAGCATGTCCGGAATGCGGCGGCCTGGCGATCCAGCCTCAGGGACACGGCACCGAGCGGCTCGAGGAGGCGTTGCGGACGCATTTTCCGGACGTGCCGATCGTCCGCATCGACCGCGACACGACGCGCAGCAAGCGTGCGCGCGAGCGCCTGCTCGAAGGCCTCACCGAGGCGGGACCGCGCATCCTGGTCGGCACCCAGATGCTGGCCAAGGGCCACGATCTGGCGAGCCTCAACCTGGTCGTGCTGGCCAGCGTCGACGAAGGGCTCTTCAGTGCCGACTTCCGTGCCGGCGAGCGCCTCGGCCAACTCGTCGTCCAGGTCGCCGGCCGCGCCGGGCGGGCGGCGCGGCCCGGCCAGGTCTGGCTGCAGACGCATCATCCGGACCATCCGCTGCTGACGATCCTGCGCACCGGCGGCTACCGCGCGCTGGCACGCAGCCTGATCGACGAGCGCCGCGCGGCCGGCCTGCCGCCGTACGGCTGCATGGCGCTGCTGCGCGCCGAGGCGAAGGAGCCCGCGCGCCTGGAGGCGTTTCTGTCGGCGGCCTGCCGTGTGCTCGACGTGCCCGAGACGGTGCGGCTGCTCGGACCGCTGGCGGCACCGATGCCGCGCCGCGCCGGCCTGCAGCGCGGCCAGATCGTGCTGGAGGCCGACGAGCGCAGCGCCTTGCAGGCCTATCTGTCGCGCTGGCTGCCGGCGCTGGCTGCGCTGCCGGCGCAGAGCGGGCTGCGCTGGTCGATCGATGTCGATCCGATCGACATGTCCTGACGCTCCGCGGCCCGGAAAAGGTTTCTGTGCCGTCTGCGGGATCACTCGGTTTCGGCGGCTGCTCCGTGGTGGCTTTTGCCTTCGAGGGATCTGAAGCGCGGGCTTTCGATGTCGACGCGGACTTGATCTTGCCCTTCTCGAGCCGGCTCGCCCTCAGGAAAATCAAGAGAAAAGATTCGAAGCAAGAGCTTCCGCTCGCTGCGCGAGCGGGTGACTTTTTTGCGGACCGCCCTCTCTGGCGTCCGCCCTTCGGGCCGTCGCTGACGCGACGTCAAGAATGTCTCCCGGACATTCTTGCTTGGAAAAAGTCACCAAAACCGCCTGCGCTGACGCGAGCCGACGCGGCTGCGCCGCGCCGGTCCCCTGCGCTTCTCGGTCGTCCAGGCACGCTGCCCCCACTCGCTGCGCTCAGACACGGGGCAGCTCTTCGGCCTGGACGACCTGCGATGCTCGGCTCGCTTTAGGCGCACCAACGGCCAAGAGCGAAAGCTACGGCGAGAGCGAGAGCGAGAAGAGCGAGAGCGAGAGCGGAGGCGTCGATGCGGACGGGACTGGCTCAGGTCGACTCTCGCAGATGGCTGAAGACCAAAAAAAAACGGCCCCGTTGCCGGGGCCGTCGGTCGTCGGCGCGGTGCGCCGGCGTGATTACGTTGATCGGGCCGATCAGGCCACGAACAGCGTGCGCATCTTCTTCATCGCATTCGCCTCGATCTGGCGGATGCGCTCGGCCGACACGCCGTACTCGTCGGCCAACTCCTGCAGCGTCGCCTTGTCGCCTTCGCGCAGCCAGCGGCGCTGGATGATGTCGCGCGATCGGTCGTCGAGCTTGGCCAGACCGCGCTGCAGCGTGTCGAGGCTCGATTCCTCTTCGGACTCGCTCTCGATCGCGCCGTACGGGTCGGCCGAGTGGTCGACCAGGAACATCGCCGGCGACGGCTTGGCGTCCTCGTCGTCATCGGTCGGCGCGTCGAACGCGATGTCCTTGCCGGACAGGCGCGCTTCCATCTCGAGCACGGTGGCCGCCGGCACGCCGAGCTCGCGCGCGACCGTGTTGACCTCCTCGGCGTTCATCCAGCCCAGGCGCTTCTTCGACTTGCGCAGGTTGAAGAACAGCTTGCGCTGCGCCTTGGTCGTGGCGATCTTGACGATGCGCCAGTTGCGCAGGATGAACTCGTGCATCTCGGCGCGGATCCAGTGCACCGCGAACGAGACCAGGCGCACGCCCTGGTCGGGGTCGAAGCGCTTGACCGCCTTCATCAGGCCGATATTGCCCTCCTGCACCAGGTCGCCGAGCTGCAGGCCGTAGCCGGAATAGCCGCGGGCGACGTGCACGACGAAGCGCAGATGGGACATCACCAGCTGCTTGGCGGCGTCGAGGTCGTCGGCGTCGATGAAACGGCGCGCCAGCGACTGCTCGTCTTCCTGACTGAGCATTGGAAAACGATGTACAGCCGCCACATAGGCATCGAGGCTGCCGATCGCGCTCGGAACCGGCAGGTTCGAGATCGGCAGGGTGCTGGCGACCATGGCATTGCTCATGTGGTGTCCTCCTATCGAGTGGCAAATTAGCACTCCCATTGAGAGAGTGCTAACCGCGCCGGAAGTTCCTGCTCGGAACGCCCGCGGCGGCCTTTTCTGAACTGGTCGGTATACTACACCCGATTTCGTGAATCGCCAGTTATTTCTGTGCTGTCGCGGCGTGAACAATCGCGGCCGGGCGACCGCGGTTCACAGGTCCAGCTCGGCGGCCGGAGGCAGCCGCCAGTCGATCGGCGTCAGGCCGTGTTGCGCCAAGTACTCGTTCGTACGGGAAAAATGTCCGCAGCCGATGAAGCCGCGATGGGCCGACAGCGGCGACGGATGTGGCGCCTTGAGCACGCGGTGGCGCCGCGCGTCGATCAGCTTGCCCTTGGCCTGGGCATAGCTGCCCCAGAGCAGGAACACCAGGTTCTCGCGCTCGCGATTGAGCGCGTCGACGCAGGCATCGGTGAAGCCCTCCCAGCCCTTGCCCTGGTGCGATCCGGCGTGCGCGCGCTCGACCGTCAGCACGGCATTGAGCAGCAGCACGCCCTGGCGCGCCCACGGGATCAGGCAGCCGTGGTCGGGGCGTGCGATGTGCAGATCGCGCTCGATCTCCTTGAAGATGTTCTCGAGCGACGGCGGCACCGGGACGCCGGGCAGCACCGAGAAACACAGGCCGTGCGCCTGGTTCGGACCGTGGTACGGGTCCTGACCGAGCACGACCACCTTGACCGACTCGAACGGCGTCGTGTCGAGCGCCGCGAAGATCCGCGAGCCCGGCGGATAGATCACCTTGCCGGCCTGCTTCTCCTCGCGCAGGAACTGGCCGAGCGCGATCATCTCGGGCCGGTCGAACCAAGGCCCGACACGCTGCTTCCAGCTCGGCTCGAGCTTGAGACGATCGGCTGCGGTCGGTTCAGGCGCGCTCATCGTGCCGGCTCCGTCTGCTGACGGCGCAGATGCTGGCTGACGCGCAGCTGGAACTGCAGCTTGGTCACCAGCAGTCGCTCGTCGATCGGCTTACTGACCAGGTCGTTCGCGCCGGCGCGCAGCAGTACGGCCTGGCTGCGCGGATTGTCGTCGCCGGTCATCACCAGCACCGGCAGCAGGCCCTTGCCGAGGCCGCAATGGCCGCGGATGCGGTCGAGCAGATCGCCGCCGGTCAGCGTGCCCTTGAGGCTGACGTCGGTCAGCACGAGGTCGACGGTCGGCAGGCCGTCCGCGCCGCGCTCGTCCTCGACGATCTGGATCGCCTCCTCGGCGCTGACGACGTGGCGCACCGACAGGCCGTGCCGTTCGAGGATGCGCGAGGTCGCCAGCGCGACTACGCGGCTGTCCTCGACGTAGAGCACCTTGCCGGTGATGCGGTCGACCGGGTGCACGTAGCCGCCGATGAACGCGGCCAGCGCCTGGAAACCGAGCGACTTGTCGAAATAGTCGGTGACATCGTCGCCGAGCGTGCGCGCCATCAGCCGTTCCTGCGCCGATCCGGACACGACGACGATCGGCACATAGGCCTGCGGCGCGTGCGCGCGGATCCGCCGCGCCAGATCGACGCCGTCCATGTCCGGCAGCCGCAATGCGGTCGTGACGAAATCGAAGCCGCCTTCGTCGAGCCGCGCCAGTGCTTCCTCGCCGCTCGCGCAGGCGATGACCGTCACGCCCGGCAGCTCGGCCTGCAGCACCTGCTCGATCAGCCGGCGCACGACGCGCGAACCGTCGACGATCAGCACGCGCGGCTGCTGACCGATCACTCCGAGCGGCGTCATGCGGTTCTCCTCAGCTGGCGTGTGCTGGCGATCCAGGCGCCGAGCCAGCCCAGGGCCGCACCCCCGGCCAGTGTCGCCGCCAGGGCCGACGGCGCGACGCCGCGCACCGTCAGCTGCCCGCCGTAGCTGGCAATCAGCTGCGCGAGCGCGTCGCGGAGCGCCAGATGCATCGCCAGCACGATCACGATCGCGACGACCGCGCCGAGCAGACCGTACCAAAGTCCGGCGTACAAAAACGGACGTCGCACGAAGCCGTCGCCGGCCCCCATCAGCTGCATGATCGCAATCTCCTCGGCCCGGCTCTGCACGTCCAGCCGCACGGTATTGCCGACGACCAGCAGCGTCGCCAGGCCGAACAGTGCGGCCAGCGCGATCGCGGCGCGCTCGCCGAGCGTCATGATCGCGGTCAGGCGCCGGCGCCAGGCCGCATCGTGCTGCACGAGATCGACGCGGCGGTCCGCTTCGATCGCCGCGACCAGGGCACTGTCGCCGCCGTCGGCTGCGGTGCCGGCCGGCGCGACGACCAGCACGGTCGGCAGCGGATTGGAGTCGAGCACCTCCAGCGCCTCGGAGAAACCCGACAGCTGACGGAACTCGGACAGCCCCTGCTCGGGCGTGCGGACGATCACGTCGGCGACGTCGGGCCGGGCGCGCCATCCGGCAGCGATCTCGGCCGCCGCCGCGGCGCCGACGTCCGGATCGAGAAACACGGTGATCTCGCGCGCTTCGCGCAGGCCGCCGGAGAACGCACGCAGATTGTCGAGCGCCGCCTGCAGCAGCAGCGGCAGCGCCAGCGCGACGCCGAGCACGGCGACCGTCAGCACGGTCGCCAGCGGCCGTAGCGCGAGCCGGCCCAGGCTCGACAGCAGGCCGTAGAGGTGATGGTCGCGCCAGCGGCCCAGGCGTGCGCCGGCGGTCGGCCGCGGCGCGCGCGTGCGCTTGGGCGGTGCCGGTTCGGGGGCGCTGCGGCGCGGCGGCCGGCGTCGGACGTTCATGCGGTGGCCTGCGGACGGAAGTCGTCGATCAGCCGCCCGTGGTCGAGCACCAGCACGCGCTGGTTCATGCGCTTGATCAGATGCAGGTCGTGGCTCGCGACCAGCACCGCGGTGCCGACCTGAGCGAACTCGGCGAACAGCTGCATGATGCCGACCGACAGCTGCGGATCGAGATTGCCGGTCGGCTCGTCGGCGATGATCAGCGGCGGCTTGCCGACGATCGCGCGGGCGATGCCGACGCGCTGCTGTTCGCCGGCCGACAGCAGCGTCGGCGCCGCCTTCTCGCGCGCGAGCAGGCCGACCTTGTCGAGCGCTGCGCGCACGCGCTTGGCGGCCTCGGCGCGTGGCGCGCCGGCGATCACCAGCGGCAGCGCGACATTGTCGAACACGCTGCGGTCCATCAGCAGGCGATGGTCCTGGAACACCATGCCGATGCCGCGGCGCACCTGCGGTACGCGGCGGCGCCGCACGCGCGACAGGTCGACGTCGTCGACGTGCACCGAGCCGCGCGTGGGACGCTCGACCAGGCTCAGCAGCTTCAGCAGCGTGCTCTTGCCGGCGCCCGAGTGGCCGGTCACGAAGACCATCTCGCCGGCCGCCACCGTGAAGCTGAGGTCGATCAGCGCATCGTGTCCGCCCGGATAGCGCTTGGCGACCTGCTCGAAGCGGATCATCGACCGCCCCCGTGCGTCATCCGCGCCTCGTGCGCGCGGCTCGTCGGGCTTGCAGGCCGCGCACGGGTGTCGAATCGGACTGGACCGATCATTTCACCATCCTGTTCATCTCGAAGATCGGCAGCAGGATCGCCAGCACGATGAACAGCACCAGCGCGCCGACGATCAGGATCACCAGCGGACCGAGGATCGACGCCAGCGCGGTCAGCCAGCGATCCAGATCGCGCTGCTGCTGGCGCGCGGCCTGATCGAGCATGCGCGGCAGCTGGCCGGAGCGCTCGCCGCTGGCGATCAGGCGCAGCGCGACCGGCGGAAAATGGCCGGTGTCGCCGAGCGCGCGCGCGAACGGCGCGCCTTCGCGCACGCGCAGCGCGGCGCGCCGCAGCGCCTCGCGCATCGGCAGGTTCGGCACGACCTGGGCCGTGATCGACAAGGCATCGAGCAGCGGCACCGCGCTGGCCGACAGCAGGGCCAGCGTGCGCGCCGCGCGTGCGGTGTTGGCGGCGCGGATCAGCCGCCCGAGCAGCGGCATGCGCAGCAGCGCGGCATGCCAGCGCCGCCGCACCGGCTCGCGCCGCAGCGCCAATGCCGCGGCGATGCCGGCGGCGCCGAGCAGCAACGCCAGCAGCCAGCCCCAGGCGCGCAGGAAATCGGAGATCGCCAGCAGCACGCGCGTCGCCGCCGGCAGCGTCTGTCCGGTGCCTTGGAATACGCCGACGATCTGCGGCACGACGAACGTCAGCAGGCCGGTCACGACGGCCGCGGCGACCAGGGTCAGCAGCAGCGGATAGGCCAGTGCGCCGAGCAGTTTCTGCGCGAGCGCGTCGCGCGCCTCCGCGTGGTCGGCCAGTTTCTCGAGCACCTCGTCGAGCTGGCCGGACTGCTCGCCCGCGGCGACCGAGGCGCGGAACACGTCCGGAAACGTCTCCGGAAACTGGCCCATCGCCTGCGCCAGGCTGGCACCTTCCATCACGCGCGAGCGCAGCGCGACCGTCAACGTGCGCTGGCGCTCGTTCTCGCTCTGTTCGGACAGCGCGGCCAGCGCCTCGTCGATCGGCAGGCCGGCGCCGACCAGGGTCGCCAGCTGGCGCGTCAGCAGGGCCACCTGGTGTCCGCTCAAGCCGCGTGCGGCGAACGGTCCGCGCCGCGCGTGGCCGGCGACCTCTTCGACTTCCAGCGGGCTCAGGCCGCGTTCGCGCAGCGTGCCGCGCACCGCGCGGGCGGTATCGCCCTGCAGCACGCCGCGGCAGGTGCGTCCGTCGGCGTCGAGGGCCTGGTAGGCGAAAGCCGGCATGAGGCGGATCGAAGGCTCGGAAAGGGCCGGAAGCGGGCATTGTCGCCGGAAGCGGCGGCTTCTGTCTCGGGGGTGTGCGCCGATCGCGCCGGAGCGACTATGATGGCGCGCATCGCGCGGACCGGGCGGACGCGCACCCATCGCTGGAGTGTTCTGACATGTGTGGAATCGTCGCTGCCGCAGCCCAGCGAGACGTCGTGCCGATCCTCATCGCCGGCCTCAAGGCGCTGGAGTACCGCGGTTACGATTCGGCCGGCCTGTCGGTGCTCGTCGACGGCGAGCTGGCGCGCGCCCGCACCGTCGGCAAGGTCCGCGAACTCGAAGGCCGCCTCGTCGAATCGCCGCTGGCCGGCGTCAGCGGCATCGCGCATACGCGCTGGGCGACGCACGGCGTGCCGAACGAAGCCAACGCGCATCCGCACCTGTCGACCGGCACGGTCGCCGTCGTCCACAACGGCATCATCGAGAACCACGCCGAACTGCGCGAGGAGCTCAAGGCGCTCGGCTACACGTTCACGTCCGACACCGACACCGAGGTCATCGCGCATCTGGTCCATCATCTGATGGCCGGCGGCACGACGCTGCGCGAGGCCGTGCAGGCCGCGATCCGGC
This sequence comes from Rhodanobacter denitrificans, assembly GCA_003241385.1. Lineage (GTDB taxonomy): Bacteria > Pseudomonadota > Gammaproteobacteria > Xanthomonadales > Rhodanobacteraceae > Dokdonella > Dokdonella denitrificans_A. The sequence continues at coordinate 443,051 of QFPO01000003.1, read as the reverse complement.
GTTTGCACGGCGCCTACGCGATCGCGGTGATCAGCAGCGACACGCCCGGCCACGTGATCGGCGCGCGCCGCGGCAGCCCGCTCGTGGTCGGCATCGGCATCGGCGAGCATTTCCTCGGCTCGGACGTGCAGGCGCTGATCAAGGTCACGAACCAGTTCGTCTATCTCGACGAAGGCGATCTGGTCGAGATCACGCGCGAGGAGATGCAGGTCTACGACGCCGACGGCCATCCGGTCGAGCGGCGCGTGCACACCAGCGAGCTGTCGGCCGACGCGGTCGAGCGCGGCGAGTACCGCCACTACATGCTCAAGGAGATCTTCGAGCAGCCGCGTGCGATCAACGACACGCTCGAGGGCCGCATCGCCGACGACCACATCCTGCCGAACATCTTCGGCGTCGACGCCGAGACCCTGCTCGCGCGCGTGCGTCACGTGCAGATCGTCGCCTGCGGCACCAGCTTCCACGCCGGGCTGGTCGCGCGCTACTGGCTCGAAGGCATCGCCGGCATTCCGTGTTCGATCGAGGTCGCCAGCGAGTACCGCTACCGGCACGCCGTCGTACCGGCCGACAGCCTGTTCCTGACGATCTCCCAGTCCGGCGAGACCGCCGACACGCTGGCGGCGCTGCGCGAAGGCAAGCGACGCGGCTATCTGGGTTCGTTCGCGGTCTGCAACGTGCCCGAGTCGAGCCTGGTCCGCGAGTCGGACCTGGTGCTGATGACGCGCGCCGGCCCCGAGATCGGCGTGGCCTCGACCAAGGCGTTCACGACGCAGCTGGCGGCGCTGGCATTGCTGGTGCTCGAGCTGGCGCGGATCAACGGCCTCGCCGCGGACAAGTACCGCAAGCTCGTGGCCGAACTGGCGAGCCTGCCGCGCCTGCTCAAGGACGTGCTCGCACTGGAGCCGACGATCGCCGCGTTGGCCGAGCGCTTCGTCGCCAAGCATCACGCGCTGTTCCTCGGTCGCGGCGTCAACTACCCGGTCGCGCTCGAAGGCGCTCTGAAGCTCAAGGAGATTTCCTACATCCACGCCGAGGCCTATCCGGCCGGCGAGCTCAAGCACGGTCCGCTGGCCCTGGTCGACGAGGACATGCCGGTGATCACCGTGGCGCCGAACAACCAGCTGCTCGAGAAGCTCAAGTCCAATCTCGAGGAGGTGCGTGCGCGCGGCGGCGAGCTGTTCGTGTTCGCCGACGAGGAGGTCCAGATCGACGGCAGCGGTGCGCGCGGGGCGGTCGTCAAGGTCGCCTCGGGTGGCAACCTTTGCGCGCCGGCGGTCTTCACGGTGCCGCTGCAGCTGCTGGCCTACCACGTCGCCGTGCTGCGCGGCACCGACGTCGATCAGCCGCGCAACCTGGCCAAGTCGGTGACGGTCGAGTAGGCCATATGTGCCGGACAGGCGGACCTTCGCCGCTGAGGACCGTCGGCGCGATCGGTCGCGGCGGGGTGCAGGCAGCGTCCGGTCTCGAACCGCGAGACCAGCCTCCGCGACGATCGGGCCGGCACGCATAGCGACGGGCACGCGCACGGATATGGGAAACGATTGAAATGGCAGGGAGCCTTCCACGCTTGTTCACGGTGGTGCCGTCGGGCGTGTTCGGGCCGCTGGCCTCGGCCAACCGGGAGCACTACTGGCTGCTGCTGTGCCGCCTGTTCGACGAGTTCTTCGGCCCGGATGCGCCGATGCCGCCGAGCATCGGCCTGCTGCGCCGCGATATCACCTCGGCGATCGAGCGCTACCTGCTGAGCGACGATCCCTGGGAGGACGAGGAAGGGCAGGCGCCCGACGCGCCGCTCGGCGTGCGCGCCAACGGCATCTACGAGCGGTTCCGCAGCGCCGGCTGGCTGCGTCAGGAGCGGGTCGGCGCGCGTGAGATGGTGTCGATGCCGCCGGTCGTGTCGCAGCTGCTGTCGACGCTGATCGAGTTCAGCGAACACGGCCCGACCTTCGTATCGGCCAAGGTCCGATCGATCGAGCTGCAGCTGCAGCAGGTCGTCGACGGCAAGGCGGCCGGCGATGCGCTCGACGAGGCGGCCGACCAGGCGCGCCGGCTGCTGGTCTCGCTGGCCTCGATGAGTCTCCAGGTCCGCGATCTGATGCCGGAACTGAGCCGTGCCGAGACCACCGCGCAGTTCGCGCGGCAGTGGTTCGAGCGCTACGTGGCCGAGTTCTTCGTCGGTGACTACGCCGACCTGCACAAGGCCGATCATCCGCTGGCGCGGCGCAGTTCGATCCTGTCGATGGCGCGGACGATCGATACCCCGCCGCTGCGCGACGCGGTGCTGGGCTGGTATCGCGAACACGTGACCGGCCACGATGCCGAGCGTGCCGAGCTGCGCCTGCAGCGGAGCCTGCGCCGTCTGCACGAGCTCGACCGGATCGACGAGTACCTCGGACGCCTCGACGAGGACATCCGCCAGGCCAACCGGCGCGCATTGGCGTTTCTCGATTATCGCCTTCGCGCGCCTGACCGGCTCGACGTGCTGCTGCGGCGTGCGTGTCGCGGTGTGCTGAATGCGCCGGAGGAAGCGCTGCGGCTGCCGGTGGCGCCCGCTGCGCTGATGGACGCGCAGCGGTTGCGGCCGCCCCGTCAGAAGCCGCAGCCGATTCCGCGCACCGCCAATGCGCGGCAGTCGCCGACGCCCGAGCAACTGGCTCGCCTCAGTCTGCTGCGGCGGATCAAGCGCGCTCGGCTGGTCACCGCCGAGGACATGGCGCGCTACGTCGGTCGTCATCTCGCGCACGGCGACGACGTCGATTCCTCGCAGTTCGACATCGCCTCGGTGGAGGACCTGCGTGCCTACCAGACGCTGCTGACGCTCGCGCTGCGCAGCCACCGCATCGGCGGCCTGCGTCGCGACGATCCGCTCGGTGCGCTGCTGCGCGGCTTTCGCGTCGAGCTGGTCGCGGAGGACACCACCGACAACGCCTATCTGAAGGCTCCGCGCTTCGTCGTTTCCCGGAGGCGACCCGTCGCATGAGACGCAGTTGGAACACCCTCAGCCAGATGTCCAACGGCATCCACAGTGCCCAGGACTTCGAACGCGCCGCCTATCGGCTGGTCACCGAGCAGGTGCTGTATGCCGCCGATCGCAACACCCGCGTGGCCTATCACCTGGTCGAAGACCACTTCGAGGATTTCGCGGCGGTGCTCGCCCCGCTCGGCATCCGTCTGCAGCGCAATGCGCACTACCGCTACGTCGTGGCACTGCCGGTGCATGCGGAGGGCACGCCGGTGACGCTGGACGAGACCCTGCTGCTGTTGGTGCTGCGCCAGCGCTACGACGAAGCCATGCGTCAAGGACAGATCGAAGACCAGGGCGAGGTGGTGGTGGAACTGCCCGAGCTGCAGGAGGCCTATCAGGCGCTGACGGGCCGGTCGATGCCGGACGTCGGCGCGCTGCGCCTGCTCGCGCGTGCGTTGCGGCGCTGGGGCGCGTGCCGGCTGGTCGATTCCGAGGCGGACGATCCGCAGCCGTTCCATCTGCTGGCACGGCCGGCCATCGTCGACATCGTCGGCGAACACTGGCTGCAGCGGCTCGATCAGCACAATCGCGAGGATGCCGACGAGGCCGACGCGACGGAGGAAGACGATGCAACTGCTTGAGCGCGTGCATCTGGTGCAGTTCTTCCTGTTCGAGGCGCAGACGCTGCAGCTGGACGCGAGCAGCGCGATCATCGCGCCCAACGGGGCCGGCAAGAGCGCACTGCTCGATGCCTTGCAGATCGTGCTGCTCGGCGGCGACCGCGGCCGCATTCGCTTCAACGCGCAGGCCGGCGGCAGCGTGCGCGCGCGCAGCATCCGCGATTACTGCCTGGGCGTGTACCGCAGCGGCGAGGATGGTCGCAAGCGCCGCACCGCGACCACTTACGTCAGTCTGGTGTTTCGCGATCAGGACAGCGGCGTGCCGCTGACCGCCGGCATTGCGCTGGGTGCCTCCGCCGACGAGCCGGACCATCGCCTGCACGGCCTGTACCTGCTGCCGGGTGTGGCGATCGAGCTGGACGATCACCTCGAAAGGGTCCAGGGCCGGGAGCTGCCGCTGACCTGGCCGACCTTCAAGGAACTGATCGCCCGCCGCTGCGGGGACGCCGGCACCAAGCCCGAACTGCACGTGGCCAGCGAGCGCTTCGTCAAGGACCTGCTGTTCCGGCTGCGAGCGGCGCCGACCGCGCACCCGGACGTCAACGCCTATCGCAAGGCGTTCCAGAACGCGCTGAACCTGCAGAAGCAGGACGACATCGACCTGTGGGTGCGCACCCTGGTCGCGGAGGACCGGCCCACCGACGTCGCGCGCTTCCGAGGCCTGCTGGTGACGTTCCGCGACATCAAGGAGAAGATCGAGCAGGTCGCGCGCCGCATCGACGCGGCCGACGGGGTCGAACAGCAGTACGCGAAGATCGCCGCACAGGCGGTTCGTGCCGCCTCGTATCGGGCATTGGCCGCCGAGTACGCGCGCGACCTTCTCAGCGAGCAGGTCGAGCTCGCCGAACAGGCGCAGCAGGCGGCGCAGCACGACGTCATCGGCACGCAGCGTGCGTTGACCGAGGCGCGTGCCGAACGCGAGCAGGCACGCGAGGCACAGGCGCAAGCCGTCGCGCGCCTGCAGGGCAGTCAGGGCTACGGCGAACAGGCTCAGTTCGACGAAATGGCCGGCCGCGACCGCGACCGCATGGTGCAGCTCAAGAAGGATCTGCTGCACGAGATCGCATTCGTGCGCGAGCACCTGCGCACGGCCGCCGGGTTCGGTCTGATCGCGGCGGATGTCGCGCCGGCGGATCTCTCCGAGATGTGGGCCGAATGGCACGATGCGCTCGCCGCAGTCGCCGACGAAGCCGCGCTGCCCTGGACGCCCGATCAGCTCCACGAGCGCGTACGGCAGGCGCTGTCCGGGGCCGCACCGCTGATCGAAGCGGCGAACGCCCATGCCCGCGCGCTGCATGCTGCGTTCGACGCCGCGAAGGACCGGCTCGTCGGCGCACGCCAGAATCAGAAGCGGCTCGCCGCCGGCCAGGCGGAGTTGAATCCGGATGCGGTGCGCCTGCTGAGCTATCTGCGCGAGGCGGGTATCGCCGCTCAGCCGGTCTGCGATCTGGTCCGCATCGCCGATCCCGGCTGGCAGCCGGCGATCGAGGCCTACCTGCGCAGCAACGTCGAGGCCTTGCTGATCCCGGAACAGGACGAGGCGGGTGCGGTCAAGCTGTACCGCTCGCTGCAGGGCGGGCGATCGGTCTACGGCGTCAAGCTCGCGCTCGCCAGCCAGGCACGTTCCGCGCGGGGTGCGCAGGCGCCTGCGTCCGACAGCGTGGCGGCCCTGCTGACCGGCGACGACGCCGATGCGATCGCGTTCCTGCGCCGTCAGCTCGGCGAGCTGCGCTGCGTGGACACCGAAGCCGAGCTGATCCGCAGCCGGCAGGGACTGACGCGTGACGGCCTGCTCGCCAAGGGCGGCAGCATCGAGCGTCTGCGTCTGCCGGCGGCGGGCGACCTCAAGATCGGCGCCTCGGACAACCGAGCACGTCTGCGCGTGCTGCGCGAGACGATCGACGCCGCCGAACGCGAGGTACGGCGACTGGAGCTGGAGCTGCGTCGGGCCGAGGCCTGTCAGCGCGGACTGGCGCGATTGGTCGGCCCGGACGAGATGGCGCAGGCGCTGCATGAGCGGGCCCTCGAACACCGGCGGATCGAACAGCGTTACCGCAGCGCGCAGCTGGAGCGCGCGGCCGCGCGCGATCCGGATCTGCTGCGTCTGAGTGAGCAGGTGCACGAATGGCAGACGCGCGCCGAAGCATGCGACCGGCGGCTGGAAAGCCTGATCGGTGAGGAAGTGCTGGTGCGGCGCAAGCTGGAGGACGCGCAGCGCCTGCTCGACGGCCTGCGCGCGCAGGAGGACGGCGCCGCCCGGCGCGCGACGGAGGCCTTCGCGCATGTCGATACGGACCCGAACCGGGTCGAGCGCCAGCGCGAAGAACTGGACGCGAAGCTGACCTCGCTCGATGAGCGCGGCCGGCGCTGCGAGGAGCGCGCACGCGATGCCGACGGCCAGCTGACCCGTCTGTTGCCCGAGGCCTGGAGCGCGCTGTCGCAGTACGCCAAGGATCACGGCCTCATGCTGGAGTTCGCCCCCGATCAGTGGCGTCCGGCGCGCGCGCTGCTGCAGAAAGAGCTGTCGTACCTGCGCGACACCGAACTGGTGCGTTACCGCGGTGATGCCGAGGCGGCCTACGCCACCGCGGTGGAGACGTTCCGGGCGAACGTGGCCTCGGCGCTGTACGACAACTTCACCAAGCTCAAGTACCAGATCGACACGCTCAATCGTACGCTGCGCAACAGCCCGGCGTTCTCGAACGACGAACGCTACCGGTTCCACTACGAGGTGGTGCCCGAGTATCGCGAGCTGCATCGCTTCATCCAGCGGGCGGCCGACCTCGGCGGGGAGGACACGCTGTTCGGCAGTGCGGGCGAGGTGCCCGATGCGTTCCGCGAGCTGATCGAGGAAGGCGCGTCGGCGCGCATCGCCTCGCCCCTGGACGACTATCGGCGCTTCTTTCGCTTCGAGGTGCAGGTGCGCCAGGGCGAGCGCGTGATCGGAACCTTGAGCGAGCGCATGCGTTCGGGTTCCGGCGGCGAACATCGTGCGCCGCTGTACGTGATCGCCGGCGCCGCACTGGCCGCCGCCTACGGCAAGAGCGAGGCGCATCCGGGCGGCCTGGGCCTGATCCTGCTCGACGAGTTCGGCGACAAGATCGATGCGCAGAACGCTCGCGCGACGACCAACTATCTGCGCTCGCTCGGGCTGCAGCTGGTACTGGCGGCACCCGATACTGCACAGGGCACACTCAGCGGCGTGCTCGACAGCTACATCGAACTGTTCCGCGACGGCGATCTGCTGCAGGTCGAGCGCATCGAGGTCAAGGCGGCGGCGCGCGAGCTGCTGCTCAGCGACCAGTTCGACCTGCATCCGCAGCTGCTGGCCGAGGAGACCGCGCGGATCGCTCGCGAGCAGGCGTCGACGTGAGCGCCGCGCGGCGCGTGCTCGAGCGCCTGCTGCGACGCGGGGAGCAGGCCCGGTTCCGCGGTGAAGCAGACCTCGTGTCCGTGTCGATGACCGGCGCGCGCGACGCGGCCGAATACCTGGCGCTGCGTACCCTGGAAGAGTTCGAGGCGTTTCATGCCGAGATCACGCTGGCCGAACGTGACGGCGCCGTGATCGCGCAGCGCGAGCGGCGCAGCGGCGACGGCTCGAAGCTGCGGCGCTTGACGGTGGCCGACCTGTCCGCCCTGGCGCGCCACTTGGGCGTCGACCTGATCGACGCGCGCGTCGACGCAGCGCGGGCGGCCTTGTCGCCGTGGACGGCGCGCTTCCCGGTCATCGAGGACGTGCTCGCCGTGTGGCGGCGCGGCGGCACGGTGCGCGGCCGCGGGCTCGACGGCGCCGACGATCTGGCGGCTGCGGCCTATGCGGCAGCGGCGCGCCTCGACGATGCCGCCCGCGAGTCGATCCTGCGCCGCGAGAGCGTTCGCCTGTTCGGCGACAGCAAGCGTCTGGAACAGCTCACGCGCTGGCTCGAGATGCTGGTCGCCGGTGAACTGGCCGCCAGCGGGTTGGAGAACGAGGACGTCTGGGCCGCGCTGGGCTTGCGCCGTCAACCGCAGCCGATGCTGCTGGCCGGCACTGGTACGGTCGAGCTCGACGATGCCGCGCTGCCGCTGGTACGGCCGTATCTCGGCGTTCCGATCGAGACGGTGCGCTCGCTGCGGACGCCGGCCGCGTACCTGCTGACGATCGAGAATCTCGCCAGCTTTCACGACGCCGCGCGTGCGGCGGGACCGGACGCCGTGCTGCTGTACACCGGCGGGATGCCGTCTCCGGCCTGGCGCAGCGCCTACATGCGAATTCTCGCCGGATTGCCGCCGTCGATGCCGCTGCTGCATTGGGGCGACATCGACGAAGGCGGGTTTCGCATCGCCGCCGCGCTGAGCAGGACGGTGGCCGACGCCGGCCGTGTGCTGCGGCCGTGGTTGATGGCGCCGTCCGAACTGGCGGCGCTCGCCGTGCGCGACGCGGCCCGCCCCTCGGCTGCTGCGCTGTCGGCGATGACACGCTGGGCCGAGCGCGCCGGCTGGCCCGCGCTCGCCGACGACCTGCGGCGACATCCTCTGCAACTGAGCAGGAGGCCTTGCCGGCGCTGCTTCCGGCGCCGGATCGGAGCGACGACTCCGCGTGACCTGGACGGCCATGATCGAATGCCGCACGAGAATGGCCGGCGGCCGCGGCGCTCAGCGCCGCGGCGGATCGGCCACGAACGCGCCCGGGAACGGCTGCGGCGTGCGTTCGGCGACCGGCCGCGCGATGATGCCGCGCGCGACCAGGTTCCGATAGCTGTCGTACCAGACCGCGACCTGTTCGGCCGGGCGCTCGCTGGCGCGCACGAAGCGCGTCTGCGTCACGCTGGAACTCTCGCGTTCGCCGTGACCGGTGCCGAGGCGTTCGGCCGGGCGCACGGCGCGGGCCTGCGGCGCCGCTGCATCGGCCGATTCGGCCTTCTGCTCGCGAACCGAGGCCGGCGGTGCCGGCATCGCCTCGGCGGCGATCTTCGGCGCCGTCTCGCGCCGCCGGATCGGCGCGCGCTCGCGGAACGCGGCAACGCCGATCACGCCGACGTCGTCGGGCCGGCCGGTCAGCGCCGCATAGCTGTCGGGCAGTGCGGTGAACGTGAACTGCGCGACCTCGTCCAGGCTCTTGCGCCAGCCGAGGATCTCGGTGGTCTCCCACGGGCCCAGCACGTAGCCGTTCTGGCCCGGGTCGGCGGTCTCGCCGGTCACGGCATTGACGCCGTCGACCGACAGCACCGCCAGCACGCGGCCGCCGCTGCGGTTGCTCAGGCGGATCGCGTAGCGGTGATCGGGCGCGCCGGCGACGTGCGCGCAGCCGTCGCGATGGTGCTGGGTCAGGACCTGGCCGGTTTCGCGATCGACGATGGCGAGGTCGATCAGGGTGCCGGCGTTCACCGGAGCGGCCAGCACGGCGGCGAGAGCGGCGAAGACGATGCGCATGGCGGAGTTCCTCGGGGTGGGTGGGGTTCTCCAACGCGACAGCCGACGCGGCGGGGTTGCGCATCGGGACCATCGGCCGTTCGTGCAATGGCGGCGGGCGCGGTTTCGGGAGAAACTGGCGGCCCTTTTCCAGCCCGATGAAGACAACGCGTGAATAAAGTCCATGCAAACGCGGCGGAAGCGCTGAACGGCCTGCTGTTCGACCGCATGACCATCGCCGCCGGCGGCTTCGGCCTGTGCGGCATCCCGGAGAACCTGATCGGCGCGCTGCTGGCGGCCGGCACGCGCGAGCTGACGATCGTCGGCAACAACGCCGGCGTCGACGATTTCGGCATGGGCCCGCTGCTCAAGACCCGCCAGGTCAGGAAGGTCGTCGCGTCCTACGTCGGCGAGAACAAGGAGTTCGAGCGCCAGGTGCTGGCCGGCGAGCTCGAGCTGGAGCTGGTGCCGCAGGGCACGCTGGCCGAGCGGCTGCGCGCCGGCGGTGCCGGCATTCCGGGCTTCTACACGCGCACCGCGTTCGGCACCAAGCTGGCCGAGGGCCGCGAGACCAAGGTCTTCGACGGCAAGGAATACGTGCTCGAGGAGGGCATCCGCGCCGACGTCTCGCTGATCAAGGCGTGGAAGGGCGATGCGCTCGGCAATCTGGTGTTCCGCAAGACCGCGCGCAACTTCAATCCGATGATCGCCACCTGCGGCAAGGTCTGCGTCGCCGAGGTCGAGGAACTGGTCGAGGTCGGCGCGCTCGATCCGGACCAGATCCATGTGCCGGGTATCTACGTCGACCGCATCATCCAGGGCGAGCGCTACGAGAAGCGCATCGAGTTCCGCACCGTTGCCGGCGCCAACACCGGCAAGGAGAGCCCGGTGCGCGTCGCGATGGCGCAGCGCGCCGCGCGCGAGCTGCGCGACGGCTACTACGTCAACCTCGGCATCGGCATTCCGACCCTGGTCGCCAACTTCATTCCGGCCGGCATGGACGTCACGCTGCAGTCGGAGAACGGCCTGCTCGGCATCGGCCCGTTCCCGGCCGACGCCGACGTCGACGCCGATCTGATCAATGCCGGCAAGCAGACGATCACGGCCCTGCCGGGCGCGAGCTTCTTCTCGAGCGCCGATTCGTTCGCGATGATCCGCGGCGGCCACATCGACCTGTCGATCCTCGGCGGCCTCGAGGTATCCGGCACCGGCGATCTGGCCAACTGGATGGTGCCCGGCAAGATGGTCAAGGGCCCGGGCGGCGCGATGGATCTGGTCAGCGGCGTCAAGCGCGTCGTCGTGCTGATGGAGCACACTGCGAAGGACGGTACCCCGAAGATCCGCAACGAATGCACGTTGCCGATCACCGGCCAGCAGGTCGTGGACCTCATCATCACCGATCTGGCCGTGTTCGAGGTCGAGCGCGGCAAGGGCCTGACGCTGATCGAGCTGCAGGACGGCGTGAGCGTCGAGGACGTGCGCGCCAAGACCGAGTGCGCGTTCGCGGTGGCGCCGGGCCTGGCCTGATCGGCACTCCGGCCGTGCGCCGCGTCGAGGCCGGCGCGGTGCACGGCATGCGCGCATTCGAGTACTCCTGGGTATTCAAAACGGCCGGCCGGCTGGCTATGCTCGGGCGGTCGCCGACGGCGGCCGCTGCGCCCGCGTGCGCGACCGGCCGTGCGTCGCCGGCGGCTCAGCAGCGGCGTCATCGTGTCGGTGCGAGTCTCCCCTGACGAAGGCCGATGCGGATCCGTCCCGATCCGGTCGATCCCACGAACCGGAGGTGGACGATGGTCACCCTGACCGTAAATGGCCGCGAGCAGCGCTTCGACGGCAATCCCGAAATGCCCCTGCTGTGGTACCTGCGCGATGTACTCGGCCTGACCGGTGCCAAGTACGGCTGCGGCATGTCGCTGTGCGGGGCCTGCACGATCCATCTCGACGGCGTCGCGATGCGCGCCTGCGTGACGCCGGTCGCCGCCGCCGAAGGCCGCCAGGTGACGACGATCGAGGGTCTGTCGCCCGATGCGAGTCATCCGGTCCAGCAGGCCTGGACCGAATTGAACGTCGCGCAGTGCGGCTATTGCCAGTGCGGCCAGATCATGCAGGCGGCCTCGCTGCTCAAGGACAAGCCCAGGCCGACCGACGCGGACATCGACGCCGCGATGGTCGGCAATCTCTGCCGCTGCGGCACCTACACGCGGATCCGTGCGGCGATCCATCTGGCGGTCGAGAAGAGCGGAGGTGGCGCATGACGCCCGACGGTCTGGACGCGCCGAACGGCGCCGCTGCGGGGCCGGCCGACGCGCACGATGCCGGCGCGCAGCCGATTCTCAACGTCAGTCGCCGCGCGTTCCTGCTCGGCCTCGGCGCCGGTGCGCTGGTGCTCGCGGTGGCGCCGGCGCTCGCCGCCGATCCGCCGCGCCGCTACGGCGGCGACGGCATGCCCGGCGGCCTCAAGGACGATCCGCGGATCTTCGTCGCGATCGCCGCGGACGGCACCGTCACGATCGTCAACCACCGCGCCGAGATGGGGCAGGGCGTGCGCACCAGCGTGCCGATGATCATCGCCGACGAGCTCGAGGCGGACTGGTCGCGCGTCAAGGTTCAGCAGGCGCCCGGCGACGAAGCGAAGTACGGCAACCAGAACACCGACGGCTCGCGTTCGATCCGCCACAACTTCGAGCCGCTGCGCCGTGCCGGCGCGGCCGCGCGGCAGATGCTGATCGCGGCCGCCGCGGCGAGCTGGAAGGTGCCGGCCGCCGAGATCGTCGCCGAGCAGCACACGCTGACGCATGCCGCCAGCGGGCGGCGCGCCGGCTACGGCGAGTTCGCGACCGCCGCCGCGGCGCTGCCGGTGCCGAGCGGCGAGGCCTTGAAGCTCAAGCAGCCGGCGCAGTTCCGCTACATCGGCAAGGGCCGCATCGGCGGCATCGACAACCGCGACATCGTCAGCGGCAAGGCACAGTACGGCATCGACACGCGCGTGCCCGGCATGGTCTACGCGGTCGTCGCGCGTCCGCCGGTCTACGGCGGCCGCGTCAAGCAGCACGACGCTTCGGCCGCGCTGAAGGTGCCCGGTGTGCTCAAGGTCGTGCCGCTGGACGGCGCGCCGATTCCGTCGGCGTTCTTCCCGCTCGGCGGCATCGCGGTCGTCGCCGAGAACACCTGGGCTGCGATCGAGGGCCGCAAGGCGCTGCAGATCGAATGGGACCACGGCCCGAACGCCGGCTACGACTCGCAGCGCTATCGCGCCGCGCTCGAAACCGCCTCGCGTGCCGAAGGCCAGCTCGTCTACGAGCGCGGCCAGACCTATGCCGAGCTCGCCAAGGCCGGGCGCAAGATCGCGGTGGAGTACTACGTGCCGCATCTGGCGCATGCGCCGATGGAGCCGCCGGCCGCGGTCGTGCGCGCCGATGCCGACGGCGCCGAGGCCTGGGCCTGCGTGCAGGCGCCGCAGGCCGCGCGCGACCTGCTGGCCGGCCTGCTGAAGCTGCCCGAGGCGCGCGTGACGCTGCATCAGACCCTGCTCGGCGGCGGCTTCGGCCGCAAGTCCAAGCCCGACTTCATCGCCGAGGCGGCCCTGCTGTCGCGCGCGATGGACGGCAAGCCGGTCAAGCTGACCTGGACGCGCGAGGACGACATCGTCAACGACTACTTCCACACGGTCTCGCTCGAGCGCATCGAGGCCGCGGTCGACGCCGACGGCAAGCCGCTGGCCTGGCTGCATCGCAGCGCGGCGCCGTCGATCGGATCGCTGTTCGGGCCCGATCCGAAGCATCAGCGCGACTTCGAGCTCGGACAGGGTCTGACCGACCTGGCGACCGCGGTGCCGCACTACCGCGTCGAGAATCCCGAGGCGCCCGCGCATACGCGCATCGGCTGGTTCCGTTCGGTCTACAACATCCCGCACGCGTTCGCGACGCAGTCGGCCGTGGCCGAGCTCGCGCATGCGGCCGGCCGCGATCCGAAGGACTTCCTGCTCGACTTCATCGGCCCGGCGCGCAAGATCGATCCGGTCACGATGAAGACGCCCAACTACGGCGAGGATCCGGCGCGCCATCCGCTCGACGCCGGCCGGCTGCGCCGCGTCGCCGAAGTCGCCGCGCAGGGCGCTGGCTGGGGCCGCACGCTGCCGCGCGGCCAGGGCCTGGGCATCGCCGCGCACCGCAGCTTCGTCAGCTACGTGGCGGTCGTCGTCGAGGTCGAGGTCGCCGACGACGGCACGCTGACGGTCCCGCGCGTCGACATCGCGGTCGATTGCGGGCCGCAGGTCAATCCCGAGCGGGTGCGCTCGCAGATGGAAGGCGCGGTGATCCAGGGTCTCGGTCTGGCGGCGATCGGCGAGATCCGCTTCGCCGAAGGACGCGCCGTGCAGAGCAACTTCCACGACTATCTGCTGCCGCGCATCGATGCCGCGCCGCGCGCGATCCACGTGCATGCGGTCGGTGCCGACGACTATGCGGTGCCGCTCGGCGGCGTCGGCGAGCCGGGTCTGCCGCCGGTCGCGCCGGCGCTGACCAATGCGATCTTCGCCGCGACCGGCAAGCGGATCCGCAGCCTGCCGATCGGCCGCCAGCTGGCCGGCTGGCGCGACTCCGATAAGGCCAAGGGCTGAGCACGGACGCGACCGCGATGACGCTCGTCTGCGACGGCGGCGCCGCGCCGCTCGCGCCGTCCGCGGCCGCAGCGGCCAGCGGCGGACCGCGTGCGGTCGTCGAGGCGCTGCTCGCCGCGGCGCGCGCCGATGCGCCGGCCGCGCTCGGCCTGGTCGTCGACACGGTCGGCTCCACGTACGCCAAGTCCGGCGCCGTGCTGTGCATCGGCGGCGCCGGCCGCGTCGGCTGGATCAGCGGCGGCTGCCTCGAATCCTCGCTCGAGGCCAGCACGCAGGCGCTGATCGCGGCGGGCCGTGCCGGCCTGATCGAGTACGACACGCGCGACGATGCCGATCTGTTCGTCGGCAGTGGCATCGGCTGCCGCGGCGTCGTGCGCATCGCGGTGATTCCGCTGGCCGCACTGTCCGGCATCGCGCAGGCGCTGCAGGTCTGGATCGACCAAGGGCGTGCGCTCGCGATCGAGCTGGAGGCCGGCGGTGCGCTCGGCCTGTCGACCGGCACCGACGCGATGCGCTGGCCGCTGGCGTGGTCCGAGACCGTCGCGGTCGCGAGCGGCTCGACCTATGCGCTGGAGCTCGCGGCCGCGCCGCGTGTGCTCGTGGCCGGCGCCGGCCCGGAGTCGGACCGGCTGGTGCCGTGGCTGCGCCAGCTCGGCTGGTACGTCGACGTCGTCGAGCGGCGGCCGCGCTGGGCCGCCGCGGCCGCCGCGGCCGACCGGCATCTGACGCTGACGGTCGGCACCGCGCTGGCGCGATCGCGCTACGACGCGGCCCTGGTCATGAATCACGATTTCGAGCTGGACCGCGATGCGCTCGAGCAGCTGGCCGGCGCGTCGGTGCCGTGGATCGGCCTGCTCGGTCCGCCGGCGCGGCGCGACGATCTGCTGCGCCTGCTCGGCGCGGCGCTCGCCGATGCGCTGCGGCCGCGCCTGCACGCGCCGGTCGGCCTCGATCTCGGCGGCCGCGGACCGGAATCGATCGCGCTGGCGATCGTCGCGCAGCTGCACGCCTGGCGTCATCGTGGCGGCTGAGCACGCCGCGGTCGTGCTCGCGGCCGGACTCAGCCGACGGCTCGGTCGACCCAAACAGCTGCTGTGCCGCGACGGCGTGAGCCTGCTGCGGCACGCGCTCGATGCGGTGCTCGCGACCGCGCCGCTTCGCGTCGTCGCGGTGCTGCCGGCCGACGCGCCGGCGATCGAACGCGAGATCGACGGCCTGCCGGTCGAGCGCTGCTTCAATCCGGCCGCGCAGACCGGCATCGCCGGCTCACTGCAATTGGCCGCGGCCGCGCTCGCCGGTCATGCCGGGCCGACCCTGATCGTCGGCGTCGATCAGATCCATCTGCGCCCGGCGCATCTGGTCGCGCTGCTTGCCGCCGACCCGGACGGCGACGTCGTCAGCGGCTACGGCGCGGCCTTCGGCCTGCCGGTGCGGGTCGGCGCGGCGACGCTGCGGCGCGCGGCCGAGCTGAGCGGCGACGCCGGCTTCCGATCGCTGTGGTCGCGCTCGGGCGTGCTGCCGCGGCGCATCGAAGCGGCCGAGCTCGCGTTCGATCTCGACACGCCCGACACGCTCGCGGCCGCGGTCGCGGCCGGCTGGATCGATCGCTGAAGCGGGCGATCGCCGCAACGCGCGGCCTCTGATGAATAGGGCGATCGCAGCCGGCCAGGCCGTATCGGGCCGAGACGGCGCCCGACGCGGCCAGCCCAATCGATCCTGAACGTCACGGCGCGGCAATCGCAGGAAATCCCCTGCGATCTCGTTCTGGTCGGCATCCCCCGACCGACGAGATCCGCCATGAACCTGTTCCTCGCCACCTGGATGCGCACCACGCCGCGTACCGTGCCGGCGCGCCGGCCGCATCGACGCAGAAGCCGCGACGGCGCGGCAGCGCCGGCGCCGCCCGCGGCCGGGCAGGTCGTCGTGCCCGTCGTGTCGACTGCGCCGCGCCGCGCCGGCTGAGACCGGTTCAGTCCTCGGCGTCGCGGCGCGCGATCGCGCGCGAGGTCGCCAGACCGATCAGGCGCGAGACGACCAGGGCGATGTACATGACGCCGGCGAACTGCTCGAGCATCACCAGCGCGCGCGCCTGCGGCCGGATCGGCATGATGTCGCTGAGGCCGACGCCCGAGAGCGTGCTGAAGCTCAGAAACAGCAGCTCCATCCAGGTCCGCGGTGCCTGCGGATCCTGGGCCGCGACGAAACTGCCCGGGAACGCCTGCTGGCAGACCAGATACGCGAACGCGAACGCCCAGGCCAGCAGCGTGAACGTCGCACCGGCCGCGAACAGCTCGTCGCCGGTGACGCGGTGGTCGCGCAGCATGTAGGCGGTCAGGCCGGCGGCCGCGTAGAAGTACAGCGCACCCTCGAACACCTGCGCGGCCGTGCCGAGGCCCGGCGGCCCGAGGCCGCTGCCGGCCAGCAGCGACAGCAGCACGGCCGGTGCGGCGAGCAGCCAGGCGATCCAGTTGATCGCCGGACTGCGGTTGACGACCCACAGCGCCAGCGCAAGCACCAGCATGCCGAACGCCCCGAACGCGGCGCGGCCGGCCGCGCTGTGCTCCATCGCCGGATACAGCACCACGCCGAGCAGCTGCACCGACAGCAACAGCGCCGACGGATGGCGCTTGAGCGTCACCAGCGTCTTGAGCAGGTTCGAATCCATCGGGCGCGGTCCGCGGCGTAACGAGGGCCGGCCGCATCGCGAAGACGCGCCGGCGCGGGCGTAGAATCCGCGCGCATTCTGTCACGGGAACGATCATGCGTGTCTGCGTCTACTGCGCATCGAGCGAGCACTGCGACCGCGTCTACCACGAGGCGGCTTTCGCGCTCGGCCGGCAGCTGGCCGAGGCCGGCTGCACGACGGTCTACGGCGGCGGCGCGGTCGGCCTGATGGGATCGCTGGCCGACGGCGCCCTGTCGGCCGGCGGCCAGGTCGTCGGCATCATTCCACGCTTCATGACCGAGGTGGAATGGCAGCATCCGGGCCTGGCCTCGCTCGAGATCGTCGAGGACATGCGCGAGCGCAAGCACCGTCTGCTGACCGGATCGGATGCGGTCGTCGCGCTGCCGGGCGGCTGCGGCACGCTGGAGGAGCTGTTCGAGGCGATCACGCTCAAGCGCCTCGGGCTTTATTTCAATCCGATCGTGCTGGTCGACGTGCAGGGCTTCTATGCGCCGCTGCAGGCGTTCATGGAGCAGGTCGTCGCGCAGCGCTTCATGAATCCCGAGCACCTGGCCATGTGGCATCGGGTGGACACCGTCGAGGAGGTGCTGCCGGCGATCCGGCGCATTCCGCGCTGGCGCGAGGACGCGCGCGACTACGCCGTCGTGCGCTGAGCACATCGCGGCCGATGTGGCCGCGTTCGTGTCATTCGGCGCCGGGCTCGGCGAAGAAGCGCCGGACGTCGGCCAGCTCGCGCGTCTGCGGCAGCGGCGGCAGGCTGCGCAGGAACAGCTTGCCGTACGGCCGCGACACCAGGCGCGGATCGCACAGCATCAGCACGCCGCGGTCGCCGACGTCGCGGATCAGCCGGCCGGCACCCTGCTTGAGCGCGATCACCGCGGCCGGGATCTGCCATTGCGTGAACGGATTGCCGCCGCCCTCGCGCAGCGCCTCCAGCCGCGCGGTCAGCACCGGATCGTCCGGCGCCGCGAACGGCAGCTTGTCGATGATCACGCACGACAGCGCCTCGCCGGCGACGTCGACGCCTTCCCAGAAGCTCGCCGCACCGAGCAGCACGCCGTTGCCCGAGGCACGGAACGCATCGAGCAGCTGATGCCGCGGCGCGGTGCCCTGCACGAACAGCGGCCAGGCGCCGATCTCGGTCAGGCGCTCGGCCGCGCGGCGCAATGCGCGGTGCGAGGTGAACAGCAGGAACGCGCGGCCGCGCGAGGCCTCGAGTACCGGCAGCGCCGCGTCGACGACGTGATCGGTGTACAGCGGCGAGGACGGATCGGGCAGGCCCGGCGGCAGATACGCCAGCGCCTGTCGCGCGTAGTCGAACGGACTCTCCAGCGACAGCGTCTCCGGATCGTCGAGGCCGAGCTGGCGCGCGAAATGGTCGAAGCGGCCGCCGACCGACAGCGTCGCCGAGGTGTAGATCCAGGCCGCGCGGCTCTGCGCGCGCAGTTCGCGCAGCGGCGCCGACAGGTCCAGCGGCGTGGCGTGCAGCGAGAAGCCGTGCGGCGTGGTCTCGTACCAGTGCACGAAGTCGCGCGCGCCGGCCTCGCGCACCTGGCGCAGCCGCGCGATCTGCTCGCCGGCGCGCTCGTGCAGCGCCGCGAAGCCGCGGCTGCGCTCGGCCTGGCCCTCGAGGCCGTCGGCCAGCAGGTGCAGGGCCTGGTCGAGCTGGTCGAGCAGGTCCGGCACATCGGGCGCGGCCAGCACCAGCGACAGCGCGCCGCGTGCCGGCAGCGCATCGATCGCCAAGCGCAGCCGCTGCAGCAGCGGTGCCAGCGGCTCGACGAGCGGCTGCAGCAGCGCCAGTGCGCCGCTGACGTTGCCGCACTCGGCCAGCGCGTCCTGCGCGAGCTCGCCGACCTGCCGTGCCGACAGACTGGTCGAGAAGAACTGGCCGGCCAGCTCCGGAATCTGGTGCGCCTCGTCGAGCACGAACGCCTGCGCGCCCGGCAGAATCTCGCCGAAGCCTTCCTGGCGCAGCGCGAGGTCCGCGAACAGCAGGTGATGGTTGACGACGACGAGGTCGGCTTCCTGCGCGGCACGGCGCGCCTTGACGACGAAGCAGTCGTTGAACATCGGGCATTCGGTGCCGAGGCAGTTCTCGGTGGTCGAGGTCACGCGCGGCCACAGCGGCGAGTCCTCGGCGATCTCGGCCAGCTCGGCGCGGTCGCCGCTGATCGTGCGCGTCGACCAGGCGCGGATCGTCTGCAGCTGGCCGACCTGCTGGCGCGACGCGAAGCGGCCGTCCTTGTGCGCCTGATCGAGCCGGTACAGACACAGGTAGTTGGCGCGGCCCTTCAGCAGGGCCGCCGACAGCCGCGCGCCGAGCACGCTGCGCACGCGCGGCAGATCGCGATGGAACAGCTGGTCCTGCAGCGCCTTGGTGCCGGTCGAAACGATCACGCGGCGGCCCGATTCGAGCGCCGGTACCAGGTACGCGAAGGTCTTGCCGGTGCCGGTGCCGGCCTCGGCGATCAGCATGCGGCGATCGGCGATCGCGTCCTCGACCGCCGCGGCCATCGCCTGCTGCTGCGCGCGCGGCGCGAAGCCGGGCACCTCCGACGCGAACGGACCGTCCGGACCGAGCAGGTCGGCGGCCGCGAGCGCCGTGCCGCCGAACGTCGCCGCGTCGCCGGTTTCGGCACGCGCGGCGGCGCCGGTTACATGCGGACCGGCGGCGCCTTGCGACATTCCTTGACCTGCCGTTCGGCCTCGGCCTTGCGGGCCGGGTCGCCGAGCAGCTCGCGCGTCTCGACCAGGGTTTGCCAGTTGCGCGCGCACAGACCGCCCAGGCGCGGGCCGAGCCGGTAGCTGTGCATCGCGCGTTCCTCGGCCTCGTTCAAGCGGCCGCGGCCGAGCTCGATCTCGGCGAGCAGCTGCAGGATCTCCGGGGCCTCCGGTGCGAGCTTGAGCGCGCGTTCGGCCGCTTCGGCGGCCGCGTCGAGCCGGCCCTCGGCCTCGGCCTTCTCGGCCTGCTGCAGGTAGCCGTCGACGGCCGGATCGCGCAGCGGCTGGACCTGCACGACCGAATCGTCGCCCTTGCCGGCGGCGCGCACCGCCGCGACCGCGTCGCGGGCCGGCGGCGGGGGCGGCGGCGGTGCCTTCGGCGGCGGCTGTGCGCAGGCGGCCAGCAGGACCGCGGCAGCGGCGGGCAGCGTGAAACGGAATCGACGGGCGGGAGCGTGAGTCTTCATCAGTCGGTGTCTTCGGAGTCGGCGCGGTCGCCGCCGAGCCATTGTCGCAGACGATCGAGCGCGCAGCCGCGCTGTTCGGTCGGGCCGTAGCCGGCGACGAACGGCACCTGCCGTGCGCCCTCGCAGGCCGCGTCGGTGCGCAGGCCGCTCGGCGGATCGATCCAGAGCCATTCCAAGCCGTCGCGCGGCGGCGCCAGCGGCGTGCTCGGCAGCTGCCGGAACAGTTCGATCCAGATCCGCAGCGCGCCGGTCGAACCGTACAGACCGGTCGGTTTGTTGTCGTCGCGGCCGACCCAGGCCACCGCGAGATGGCTGCCGGTATAGCCGGCGAACCACGAATCGCGCTGAGTGTCGCTGGTGCCGGTCTTGCCGGCGGCCGCGAGGTGGCCGAGGCCGGCCTGCACGATCGAGCGGCCGGTACCCTCGCGCGCCGCCTGCTGCAGCGCGTGGGTGACCAGACGCGACGGCGCGACGTAGTCACCGGTGCCGCTGCGCGTCTCGTAGCGTGCCAGCGGGCGGCCCTGCGCGTCGAGCACGCCGCGCAGCGCGCGCAGCGGCACGGCATGGCCGTCGGCCGCGAAATACTGGTAGAGCTGGGCCACGTCGAGCGGGCTCAGCTCGACCGCGCCGAGCAGCAGCGACGGATTCGGATTGATCGGCCGGCCCAGGCCGAACGACTCGACCAGGCCACGCACGCGATCGACGCCGACGCGCAGGCCCAGCTGCACGGTCGCCAGGTTCCAGCTGTTGGCGAGCACGTCGGCCAACGGCACCTGGCCGTGCAGCAGGCCGTCGTCGTTCTTCGGACGCCAGCGGCTGCCATCGCGCTGCGGCAGGTCGACCGGCGCGTCGTCGATCAGCGAGGCCAGCGAATAGCGCTGCGGCTGCGCCAGTGCGACCAGGAACACGAACGGCTTGATCAGCGAGCCGATCGGCCGGCTCGCGGTCAGCGCGCGGTTGAAGCCGGGCGCGTCCGGATTGCGGCCGCCGATCAGCGCCTGCACGTCGCCGTCGCGCGCGCCGGTGACGACGATCGCGGCCTCGACCGGATCGGCGCGCGTGCCGAGCGCGGCCATCGCCTTGCCGACTGCGGCCTCGGCCAGCCGCTGCGTCGACGGTGCCAGCGTCGTGTGGATCGCCAGGCCCGCGCTGTCGAGCTCCGCATCGGGGTAGTCGCGCTGCAGCTGCGCGCGGACCAGATCGAGGAAGGCCGGATAGCGGTTGCGCGGCAGCGCGCCGGTCGCCGATACGTTGAGCGGCTGCGACTGCGCGGCGGTCAGCGTCTTCTCGTCGATCAGGCCGGTTTCGTAGAACTGCGCGAGCACGCGGTTGCGCCGCGCCATCGCACGCTGCGGATAGCGGCGCGGATCGTGGTAGCTCGGTCCCTGCACCAGGCCGACCAGCAGCGCGACGTCGGCCGCGCCGAGGCTGCGCACGTCGCGCCCGAACCAGAACTCGGCGGCGGCCGCGAAGCCGTGCACGGCCTGACCGCCCTGTTGGCCGAGGAACACCTCGTTGACGTAGGCCTCGAGAATCGCACGCTTGTCGTAGCGCACCTCGATCAGCACCGCGATCAGCACCTCGTTGAGCTTGCGCAGCAGGTTCTGGCTGCGGTCGAGGAACAGGTTGCGGACCAGCTGCTGGGTCAGCGTCGAGCCGCCCTGGACGACACGGCCGGCGCGCAGGTTGGCCCAGGCCGCGCGTAGGATCGCAACGCTGTCGATGCCGTGATGATCCTTGAAGTCGCGGTCCTCGACCGCCTGCAGACCGGCGACCAGCAACGGCGGCGCCTCGCCGAGGCTCAGGATGCGGCGCTCCTCCTGCTGGCTGCCGTACAGCGTCGCGATGCGCGCCGGCTCCAGGCGCACCGATCCGAGCGCCTCGCCGCTGTCGGCGTCGGCGACGCGCGCGACGCGGCCGTCGGCCAGCGTGACCGCGATGCGCCGCTCGCGCTCGCGGCCGTCGAGCCAGACGAACGCACGCCGCGCGATCACGAACCGCGTGCCGCTGCGTTCGTAGGTGCCGGGCTGGCGCGCGCCGGCCTCGTCGCGGTAGCGCGCGGCCTCCAGTTCCATCGTCAGCGTCTGCGCGTCCAGCGGCACGCCGGCGGCGAGCGTCAGCGGCCGCGCGTAGACGCGGCTCGGGATCTGCCAGGACAGGTCGTCGAAACGGCTGCGTACCTGCCGGTCGAGCACGTACAGGTACGGAGCGAGGAAGCCGATGGCGACGCCGACGGCGAGCAGGAACGGAGCGCGCAGCCAGCGCCAGATCCAGGCGATCAGGGAGAACAAGCCGGAGTGCTAAGCAGCGTCCAGGAGACGGGAGCGGCCCAGTGTAGCCAAAGTGACAGGGTGCGGCGCCATCCCGGATAATCGCCGGTCGCCCTGCGGCTGGTCACCATGACGTCGATCCGGAGTTACCGCCTCTGCCTGTTCGGTTCGGCCGCGCCGACCGCCGCGATGCTCGCCGGCCTGGGGCCGACCGCGGCGGCGCCGGTGCTGGCCGGCGCCTGGCCGGTGGCCGCCGCCGATCGCGAGGTGGTCCATCTGTCGGGCCTGCCGGCCGGCGACGATCCGCAGGTCCTGCTGCCGGCGCTGGCCGCGGCGTTCCCGGGCGAGGCGCTGGTGCTGGTCCGCACTGACGCGCGCCTGCCGCCGTATGCGATCGAACGCCTGCTGCGCGCGCTCGACGAGCCGGACGTGCTGGTCGCCGTGCCGCTCGACGACGTCGATCCGGCACGCTCGCCGCTGCCGCCCGGCGCGGTCGGCGATGCACCGGTCGAACGCATCGATGCGCTGTGCTACGCCTATGGCGCGCACGGCTGGTTCGACGGGCCGGTCGCGCAGGCGCCGCTGTCGGCCTGGCATCCGTCCGCGCTGGCGAGCCTGGATCTCTCGCAGCGGCGCTGGCTCGAATCGGCGCTCGAGGGCGGCCTGCGCGGTGTCGTGCTCGACCATCTCTACGTCGCGACCGGCGACCGCCTCGCCGGCGCGCCGGCCGAGACCGATCCGCGCGATCCGGAGCCGCCCTCGCCGCTGGCGGCGCTGCGCGAACGCGTGCAGGCCGCGCTCCAGGCCGGAGCGACGCCGGGACTGCCTGGACTCGATGCGCGCCCGGTGCTGCTGCACGTGCTGCACGGCTGGGGCGGCGGCGCCGAGCGCTGGGTGCGCGACTTCGCGTCGAGCTACGGCGACGCGCATCATCTCGTACTGATCGCGCGCGGCAGTCCGGCGCGCCGGCGTCCCGGCGAATGGCTCGAACTGCACGACGGCGCGCTGAGCGGCCCGCCGCTGCGGCGCATCGCGCTGCCGCGGCCGATCGCCGACACGGCGATCGCCGATGCCGGCTATCGCGCCGTGCTCGAGGCCGTCGTCGCCGACTACGGCGTCGATGCGGTCGTCGTCTCCTCGCTGATCGGCCACAGCCTCGACGCACTGCGTACCGGCCTGCCGACCGTACGCATCGTGCACGACCACTATCCGCTGTGGCCGGTGCTGCATCGTGATTTCGGCGATCCACGCCTGGCGTTCGACGCCGCGCAGCGCCACGCCGATCTGGCCGCCGCCGGTGCCGACTACGAGTTCAGCGAGCGCGATCCGGCGCACTGGACGCGGCTGCGCGACGCGTTCGTGGCCGCCGCGCTCGCTGCGCGCGTGCAACTGGTCGCGCCAAGCCGGGCCGCGCTCGACGACGATCTGCGCCTGGCGCCGGAGCTGCGCGCGCTGCCGGCGACGGTGATCCCGCACGGCATCGCCGACTGGCGCCGGCCGGTGGCGCCAGTCGCCGTGCCGGCACGGCCACGGCTGCGCCTGCTGATTCCCGGCCGGATCCGCCGCGGCAAGGGCGGCGAGCTGCTGCAGGCCGTGCTGCCGGCGCTGCGCGAGCGTGCCGAGCTGTTCCTGATCGGTGCCGGCAGCGACGCGCATCGCCTGTTCGGCGAGCGCGGCGTGCACATCGTGCTCGACTACCGGCGCGAGGAGCTGCCGGATCTGGTCGCGCGCGTCGCGGCCGACGCGGCCCTGCTGCTGCCGACCGTCGCCGAGACCTTCGGCTATACGCTGTCGGAGCTGCGCAGCCTCGGCATGCCGGTCGTCGCGACGCGTGTCGGCGCGCTGGCCGAGCGGATCCGCGATGGCGTCGACGGCCTGCTGGTCGATCCGCAGCCGGCCGCCGTGATCGCCGGCATCGATGCGATCCTCGCCGACCGCGGCCGGCTCGAGACGGTGCGGGCGACGCTGGCCGGCCAGCGCGAGCCCGACCTGGCCTCGATGAGCCGGGCCTATGCGGCCGTGCTGCCGACGGCGCCGCGTGCGCCGCTGCGCTACCGCGCCGCGTCGATCGGCGCGGCGACGATGCAGGTCGCCGCGGCGGCGCGCGATCTCGCCGCGATCGGCCGCCGCACGAAGGCGCTGGACCGCGCGCTGGCCGCGGCCGAACGCGAGAGCGCGCGTCGCGGCGAATGGGGTCACCGGCTCGATCGCGAGCTCGGCGTGCTGCGCGGCGAGTTCGACGAGCGCTCGCGCTGGGCGCTGTCGCTGAACGAGGAGCTCGGCCGCATCAAGCCGGTCTACGAGCAGATGCTGGCCAGTACGTCGTGGCGTGTCACCGCGCCGCTGCGCGCGGCGATGGCGCGGCTGCGCGGCCTGCGCGCCGCGGCGCAGTACCACCGCCTGCGTCTGGCCGGCCTGCTCGGCCGCG
Source organism: Rhodanobacter denitrificans (assembly GCA_003241385.1). Taxonomy (GTDB): domain Bacteria; phylum Pseudomonadota; class Gammaproteobacteria; order Xanthomonadales; family Rhodanobacteraceae; genus Dokdonella; species Dokdonella denitrificans_A. The sequence continues at coordinate 418,822 of QFPO01000003.1, read as the reverse complement.
TGCGCGGCAGTCTGGCGCGACGTGGCCTGGCCGGCACGCTGGCGCGGATCGGCCGCGAGCTGCGCGCGGCGCCGCCGCCGCGGCGGCTGAAGACCTACGCCGAGCCGGACGGACGCTTCGCACCGTTCGCGGTGCCGGCCTCCGACGCGCCGACGGTGTCGATCGTCATCCCGGTCTACAACAAGATCGCCTACACGGTCGCCTGCCTGCGCTCGCTCGCCGAGCACGCCGGCGAGGTCGCGTTCGAGACGATCGTCGTCGACGACGGCTCCAGCGACGACACGCCGGCCAAGCTCGCCCAGGTCACCGGCGTGCGCGTGATCCGCAACGCCGCCAACCTCGGCTTCATCGGCTCGTGCAACGCCGGCGCGGCCGCCGCGCGCGGCCACTTCGTGCTGTTCCTCAACAACGACACCGTCGTCACCGCGGGCTGGCTCGAGGCGCTGCTGCGCTGCTTCGAGCAGGAGCCCGAAGCCGGCCTGGTCGGCGCCCGGCTGGTCTATCCGGACGGCCGTCTACAGGAGGCCGGCGGCATCGTCTTCGACGACGCCTCGGGCTGGAACTACGGCCGCTTCGACGACCCGGACGATCCGCGCTATCGGTTCCGGCGCGAGGCCGACTACTGCTCCGGCGCCGCGATCATGCTGCCGCTCGCGCTGTTCGAGCGGCTCGGCCGCTTCGACACGCGCTACGCGCCGGCCTACTACGAGGACACCGATCTCGCGTTCGCGGTGCGTGCGGCCGGTCTGCGTGTGTTCTACGAGCCGGCCTCGACCGTCGTCCACTTCGAGGGCATCACTTCGGGCACCGACACCGCCAGCGGCATCAAGCGCTACCAGGTCGTCAACCACGAGAAGTTCCGCGACAAGTGGCGCGACGCGCTCGCGCGGCAGCCGGCGCCGGGCACGCCGATCGGCCTGGCCGCGACGCATCGCGCACAGCGGCGCGTGCTGATCGTCGACGCGACGACGCCGGCGCCGGACCAGGATTCGGGCTCGCTGCGCATGGTCAATCTGATGCGCGTGCTGCGCGACCTGGGCTGCCAGGTCAGCTTCCTGCCCGACAACCATGCCTGGGTCGAGCGCTACACCGAAGCACTGCAGGCGCTCGGGGTGGAGGTGCTCTACCACCCGTACGTGTCCGATCCGATCGCGTGGCTCCGCGCGCGCGGCGCCGAGTTCGACGCGATCGTGCTGTCGCGCCACTACGTCGCGAGCCACTACGTCGGCCTGGCGCGTCTGCACGCACCGCGCGCGCGTCTGATCTTCGACACGGTGGACCTGCACTATCTGCGCGAGCGCCGCGCCGCCGAGCTCTCCGGGCGCGAGGATCTGGCGCGCCAGGCCGCGGCGACGCGCACGCAGGAGCTGCGGCTGATGCGCGAATGCGACGTCACCGTCGTGGTCAGTCCGGCCGAGCGCGAGCTGCTCGGCGTCGATGCACCCGGCGCGCGCGTGGAGATCCTCTCCAACGTGCACGAAGTCTACGGCTGCCGCCGACCCTGGGCCGAGCGCCGCGATCTGGTTTTCGTCGGCGGTTTCGAGCATCCGCCTAACGCCGACGCGGTGATCTGGTTCGTCGGCGAGGTCTTCGCGCGGATCCGCGCGGTCCTGCCGGACGTGCGCTTCCACATCGTCGGCAGCAAGCTGACGCCGGCCGTCGAGGCGCTGGCCGGCGACGGCGTCGAGGTCCACGGCTACCTGCCGGATCTGGCGCCGATGATGGACGGCTGCCGCGTATCGGTCGCGCCGCTGCGCTACGGCGCCGGCGTCAAGGGCAAGGTCAACATGGCGATGAGCTACGGCCTGCCGGTGGTCGCGACCCCGATCGCGGTCGAGGGCATGCACGTACAGTCCGGCGAAGACGTCCTGGTCGCCGACGAAGCCGCGGCCTTCGCCGACGCGGTCGTACAGGTCTATCGCGACGAGCCCTTGTGGAACCGGCTGTCCGCAAACGGCCTGCGCAATGTGCGCGAGCATTTCTCGTTCGAAGCGGCGCGCCGCGCGGTGCAGCGCATCCTGTCCTGACGCCACCGCGAGCGCGTTCTCGCCAACGCAGCACGCATTGCTGTTGCCGCGCCTTTCGCTCTCGCCGTGGCTTTGCTCTTGCCGTGGCTTTGCTCTTGTTGTGTCTTTTCGCCTTTGCCTTTGGTGCGCCTAAAGCGAGCCGAGCATCGCAGGTTGAGCGTGCCTGGGCGACCGAGAAGCGCAGGGGACCGGCGCGGCGCAGCCGCGTCGGCTCGCGTCAGCGCAGGCGGTTTTGGTGACTTTTTCCAAGAAAAAAGTCACCCGCTCGCGCAGCGAGCGGAAGCTCTTGATCCTAGCTTTTCCGCTTGAGCTTCTTGAAGATCAAAGGCCCGAAAAGCGCAAGGTCAAGACCGACATCGAAGTCCGACCGCTTCAGATCGCTCGGAAGCAAATGTCGCCTCGGTGCAGGAGTCGAAACCGAATGCCCCCGCAGATGCGAGAAGAACCACGAAAAAGCGGCGCCGGCATTACGCCGGCGCGCCACCACCGACGGCGTCCGCCGTCGATCGCGAGTCGGCGCGCGGAACGCAGACGCGTTCCGCGCCACCGCGGACGATCAGGCCAGCTGGCTGGCGACGAAGTCCCAGTTGACGAGGTTCCAGAACGCCTCGACGTACTTCGGCCGCGCGTTGCGGTAGTCGATGTAGTAGGCGTGTTCCCAGACGTCGCAGGTCAGCAGGGCGCGGTCGCTGCCGGTCAGCGGCGTGCCGGCGTTGGACGTGCTGGCCAGCGCGAGGCTGCCGTCCGGACGCTGCACGAGCCAGCCCCAGCCGGAGCCGAAGGTGCCGACCGATGTCTTCGTGAACTCGTCCTTGAACTTGGCGAAGTCGCCGAACGCCTGGTTGATCTTGTCGGCCAGCACGCCGGTCGGTTCGCCGCCGCCGTTCGGCGACAGACAGTTCCAGTAGAACGTGTGGTTCCAGATCTGCGCGGCGTTGTTGAACATGCCGCCGCTGGACTTGCGGATGATCTCCTCGAGCGGCAGATCCTCGAACTCGGTGCCCTTGATCTGGTTGTTGAGGTTGGTGACGTAGGTCTGGTGATGCTTGCCGTAGTGGTAGTCGATCGTCTCCGCCGAGATGTGCGGCGCCAGCGCGTCGCGTGCCCAGGGAAGCGGGGGAAGTTCGATGGCCATGAATCTGGACTCCTGCCGATGGGTGGGGAAGGATACGAAAGTGTAGGCCCTGCCAACGATCGTGGATACCGGCCACCGGCGCCGGCACGGCAGCGCGGCCGCGGGCCTTGTGCGGAACGGGTAGAATGCCCATCTGGGCCTGAACGCCTCCGTCCTTCTCCGGCATCCGCGATGGAAACCACCGAACGCATCAAGAACACCCTGGCCGCGCATCCGGTCGTGCTCTACATGAAGGGCACGCCGCAGTTTCCGATGTGCGGTTTCTCCAGTCGTACCGTCAAGGCGCTCAAGGCGGTCGGTGCCGACTTCCACGCCGTCAACGTGCTCGAAGATCCCGAAGTGCGCGCGACGCTGCCGCGCTATTCGAACTGGCCGACATTCCCGCAGCTGTTCGTCCACGGCGAGCTGATCGGCGGTTGCGACATCACGCTCGAGCTCTACGAGTCCGGCGAACTCGAACGCATCGTCAAGGACGTCCAGAAAGCGTGATCGGACGTCTCGCACTGGCCCGCGTCGCGGAGCCGACGCCCGCGGCCGGTGCCCTCGACGGGCGCACCGTTCTGATCACCGGCACTGCCGGCGGCCTCGGCCGCGCGGCGGCGCTCGCGTGCGCGGCGGCCGGTGCCGGCGTGGTCCTGCTCGGCCGCAAGATCCGTGCGCTGGAGACGCTCTACGACGAGGTCGCCGCGGCCGGTCCGGCGCAGCCGGCGATCTATCCGCTCGATCTGGGCGGCGCGAGCCCGGCCGACTACGGCCAGGTCGCCGATACGATCGAACGCGAATGCGGCCGGCTCGACGGCATCGTGCATGCCGCGGCCCAGTTCGCCGGCCTGCAGCCGGTCGACCAGATCAAGCCCGAGGAATGGGCACGCACGCAGCAGATCAATCTGACCGCGCCGTTCCTGCTGACCCAAGCCTGCCTGCCGCTGCTGCGGCTGCGCGAGCGCGCCGCCGTCGTGTTCGTGTTCGACGATCCGGCGACGGTCGGCAAGGCGTTCTGGGGCGGCTACGGCGTCGCCAAGCATGCGCTGGCCGGCCTGGTCTCGATCCTTCACGAGGAGACCGACTCCGGTCCGGTGCGCGTCCACGGCCTGCTGCCGGGGCCGATGCGCAGCGCGCTGCGGCGCACCGCCTGGTTCGGCGAGGACACGATGCGCCTGCCGACGCCCGATGCGGCCGGCGCAGCCGCGGCGTTTCTGCTCGGCGACGCGGCGGCCGGGCTGCGCGGGACGATCCTCGATCTGCGCGCGCCCGTCGGCGCAGCCGCCGCCGGCGCCTGAGCGCGGCGGCTCTTCCCGAGTACCAGCATCAGAGGCGCGCGGCGAGCCGCGTGCCCTGATCGATCGCGCGCTTGGCGTCGAGTTCGGCCGCGACGTCGGCCCCGCCGATCACGTGCACGGTGACGCCGGCGGCGAGCAGCGCGTCGGCCAGCGAGCGCTCCGGCTCCTGACCTGCGCAGACGACGACGTGGTCGACCGGCAGCAGTTGCGCGCGCTCGCCGATCCGCAGATGCAGCCCCTCGGCGTCGATGCGCTCGTAGGCGACGCCGCCGAGCATCGTCACGTGCTTGGCCTTGAGCGTGGCGCGATGCACCCAGCCGGTGGTCTTGTTGAGGCGGCGACCGGGCGTGCCGGGACTGCGCTGCAGCAGCCAGACTTCGCGCTGCGGCGGCTCGGGTTCGGCGCGGACCAGGCCGCCGCGCTCGCGATGATCCAGGTCCACGCCCCATTCGCGCGCCCAGCGCGAAAGATCGGTCGTCGGCGACGGCGCGTGTTCGACCAGGAACTCGGCGACGTCGAAGCCGATGCCGCCGGCGCCGATGATCGCGACGCGCGGCCCGACCGGCGCGCCGCCGCGCAGCACGTCGACGTAGCTCAGCACGCGCGGATCGTCGCTGCCGGGGATCGACAGCCGGCGCGGCCGGATGCCGGTCGCGACGACGACCGCGTCGTAGCCGCCGGCGCGCAGCGAGTCGACGCTCGCCTCGGTACCCAGACGCAGCTCGACGCCGGCGTCGGCGAGGCGATGGCCGAAGTAGCGCAGGGTTTCGTGAAACTCCTCCTTGCCGGGAATCCGCTTGGCGAGGTTGAACTGCCCGCCGATCGCCGCGTCGCGCTCGAACAGTGCGACGTGATGGCCGCGCTCGGCCAGCGTCGCCGCCGCAGCGAGGCCGGCCGGTCCGGCGCCGACCACGGCGTAGCGGCGTGGCTGCGCGGCGGGCGCGATGACCAGTTCGGTCTCGTGGCAGGCGCGCGGATTGACCAGGCAGCTCGCGGTGCGGTTCTCGAACACATGGTCGAGACAGGCCTGGTTGCAGGCGATGCAGGTGTTGATGCGGTCGGCGCGGCCGCTGCGCGCTTTGGCGGCCCAGTCCGGATCGGCCAGCAGCGGCCGCGCCATCGAGACCATGTCGGCGTCGCCGTCGGCGAGCACGCGCTCGGCGACCTCGGGCATGTTGATGCGGTTGGTCGCGATCAGCGGCAGCGCCACTTCACGCTTGAGCTTGCGCGTCAGCGCCGCGAACGCCGCGCGCGGCACCGAGGTGACGATCGTCGGCACGCGCGCCTCGTGCCAGCCGATGCCGGTGTTGATCAGGGTCGCGCCGGCCGCCTCGATCGCGCGCGCCAGCGCGACGATCTCGTCCCAGCTCTGCGCGTCGTCGACCAGATCGAGCATCGACAGCCGGTAGACGATGATGAAGGCCTCGCCGACCGCCGCGCGCGTACGTCGCACGATCTCGATCGCGAACCGCATGCGCCGCGCCGCGTCGCCGCCCCAGGCGTCGTCGCGGCGGTTCGTGCGCGCGGCCAGAAACTGGTTGATCAGATAGCCTTCCGAGCCCATGACCTCGACGCCGTCATAGCCGGCGTCCTGCGCCAGCCGCGCGCAGTCGACGAAAGCGCGGATTGTGCGCTCGACGCCGCGTGCGCCGAGTGCGCGCGGCGTGAACGGCGTGATCGGCGACTTCAGCCGCGACGGCGCGACCGACAGCGGGTGGTAGGCGTAGCGGCCGCCGTGCAGGATCTGCAGACAGAGGCGGCCGCCCTCGGCGTGGACCGCGCCGGTCAGCCGGCGATGCCGCGCGACGTGCCAGGGCATCGAGAGCCGGCCCGCGAACGGCTTGAGCCAGCCTTCGACGTTCGGCGCGATGCCGCCGGTCACCATCAGCCCGACGCCGCCGCGCGCGCGCTCGGCGAAGTAGGTCGCCAGGCGGTCGTAGTCCTTCGCGCGATCCTCCAGGCCGGTGTGCATCGAGCCCATCAGGATCCGGTTGGGCAGCGTCGTGAAGCCGAGCTCGAGCGGTGCGAACAGATGCGGATAGTCCACCGGCCCCTCCACCGGTTTCAAACGAGCGTTTAAGATGCCTGCGACGCGTGGCGGCCGGCAAGACGCGCCGCCGCACGGTGCCGGTCAGCGGAGGTGCAATGGACCGTCGCTAGGCCGCGTGCCGGCGCCGGCGGACGTTTCGGTGTGAGGGGCCGGCGCGACGGCTGGACCGCCGCCGCGCCGGTGTCGCTCACCAGCCGGCCAGCGCGAGCTTGCCGATCGTCGTGCCCGATTCGAGCCGGCGATGCGCCTCGCGCAGATTCGCGGCGTCGATCGGCGACAGCGTCTCGGTCAGCGTCGTGCGCAGCTCGCCGGCGTCGATCAGGCCGGCGACGCGATCGAGGATCGCGCCCTGCTCGGCCATGTCGGCGGTGCGGAAGCGCGGCCGCGCGAACATCATCTCCCAGTGGATGCCGATGCACTTGGCCTTGTACGGATCGCCGATGCGCAGCGCGCCGGACGGCTCGACGATCAGGCCGAGATGCCCCTGCGGTGCGAGCAGCTCGCCGAGCGCCTCCCAGTAGCGGTCGGTGTCGGCCAGGTTGATCGCCGCATCGACCGTCGTGAAGCCGAGCGCGACCAGCTGCGGCGCGAGCGGCTGGCGGTGATCGACGACGTGGTGCGCGCCGAGCTCGCGGCACCACGCGACCGTCTGCGGGCGCGAGGCGGTCGCCACGACGGTGAAGCCGGCACGCCGCGCCAGCTGGATCGCGATCGAGCCGACGCCGCCGGCGCCGGCGATGATCAGCAGCGTCTTGCCGGCGCCGCCGCCGTCGGCGGCGTACGGCATGCGCTGGAACAGCAGTTCCCAGGCGGTGATCGTCGTCAGCGGCAGGGCGGCGGCCTGGGCGAAGTCGAGCGTCGCCGGCTTGCGTCCGACCAGGCGCGCGTCGACGCGCTGCAGCTGCGCATTGCTGCCGGGACGCGTGACGTCGCCGGCGTAGTAGACCGCGTCGCCGGGCTTGAAGCCGGTCACGTCCGGCCCGACCGCGACGACCGTGCCGGCTGCGTCGAAGCCGAGCACGCGCGGTTCGGACTCGACCTGGGCTTTGGGCGCGCGCAGCTTGGTATCGACCGGATTGACCGAGATCGCCTCGACCCGCACCAGCAGGTCGTGGCCGTCGGCGGTCGGGTCGGGCAGGTCGACCTCGACCAGGGATTCGGGGTCGTCGATCGGCAGATAGCGGGTCAGCGCGATGGCTTTCATCGTGGGGGCTCCGGGGTCGGGCGGGAAGAGGGCGGTTGCGCGAGCGGACCGTGTCCGCCGCGATGATACGGTCCGGCTGCGTCGCGGCCGCGGCGGTCGATCACGCGCGGGAGGTCGCGAGCGCCGGCGCGCCGGTTGGGCCGCGTCGTTCGATCAGCCGGCTCCAGATCGCGATCAGCAGGCCGCCGAGCGTGACCACGGCGGCGACCCACGGTACCGCGGCGAGGCCGGGGCCGTGCTCGATCGTCCAGCCGCCGAGCCAGGCGCCGAATGCGTTGCCGAGATTGAACGCGGCGATGTTGAGGCTGGACGCCAGATTCTGGCCGGCGCCTTCGGCCTGCTGCAGCACGCGCAGTTGCAGCGGCGCGACGGTCGCGAAGGCGGCGATGCCGAGCACACCGGCGAACGCCACCGCGGCCGTGCGATGGTGGATCGCCAGGGTGCCGAGCGCGAGCACGCCGGCCAGCACCAGCAGCGTGCCGAGCAGGGTCGCCATCAGGCGCCGGTCGGCGAGGCGACCGCCGAGCAGGTTGCCGACGATCAGGCCGGCGCCGAACACGAGCAGGATCGGCGACACCGCGGCCTCGTCGAAGCCGCTGACGCGGGTCAGGATCGGCTGGATGTAGGTGAACACCGTGAACACGCCGGCGAAGCCGAGCACCGTCATCGCCAGGCCCAGCAGCACCTGCCGGCGCTTGAGCACGGCGAATTCGGCGAGCGCACCGTGCGCCGGCGCGGCGTGGCCGCGATCGGCCGGCACCCAGGCCGCGATCACCAGCGTCGCGACGACGCCGACCGCGGTGACCGCCCAGAACGTCGCGCGCCAGCCGAACGTGAAGCCGAGCCAGGCGCCGGCCGGCACGCCGAGCAGGGTCGCGACCGTGAGCCCGGTGAACATGATCGAGATCGCCGAGGCCTTGCGCTCGGGCGCGACCAGGCCGGTCGCGACGACCGCGCCGACGCCGAAGAATGTGCCGTGCGCCAGCGAGGTCACGACGCGCGCGGTCATCAGCAGCGCATAGGACGGCGCCAGCGCGCAGGCCAGATTGCCGAGCGTGAAGATCAGCATCAGCGCGATCAGCACGGTCTTGCGCGGCAGCCGCGCGGTCAGCGTCGTCAGCAGCGGTGCGCCGACGAAGACGCCGAGCGCATAGCCGGTGATCAGCAGGCCGGCGGCGCCGATCGACACGCCCAGATCGCCGGCGACCTGCAGCAGCAGGCCCATGATCACGAATTCGGTGGTGCCGATGCCGAACGCGCCGGCGGTCAGCGCGTACAGCGCGACCGGCAGCCGCGACGAGGAGGGCGTGGGGGAGGCGGGCATGGTCGTCCGGACGGTGAGAAGGGAGACGCGCAGCATCGGCGCTTTCGTATGCACGAAAAACCGACATAATGGCTAATCACATTCAATCGATTATTGAGAATCGTGGACCGCCTCGACGACCTCAGCCTGTTCCTGCGCGTGCTCGATCTCGGCTCGATCACCGCGGCGGCGCACAGCCTCGGCCTGTCGGTCGCGGTCGCGAGTCAGCGCATCAAGCGGCTCGAACGCGATCTCGGCGTGCGTCTGCTGCACCGGACCACGCGGCGTCTGCATCCGACGCCCGAGGGCGCGCGCCTGGCCGAGCAGGGCCGAGCCCTGGTCGAGGATCTCGAATCGCTCGGCGCCGGCCTGCGCGAAGCGTCCGAGGCCGTGGCCGGCACGCTGCGCGTGACGCTGTCGGCCTCGTTCGGGCGCCAGTACGTATCGCCGCTGCTGCCGCGCTTCCTGGCGCAGCACCCGAGGCTGCGCCTGAGCGTGCACCTCAGCGATCAGGTCGTCGATCTGGTCAGCGAAGGCTTCGATCTGGCGATCCGCATCGGCGCGCTCGAGGATTCGCGACTGGTCGCGCGGCGCATCGCGATCAACCGCCGCCTGCTGTGCGCGTCGCCGGCATATCTGCAGCGGCGCGGCCGGCCGCGCAGCCCGGAGGCGCTGGCCGGACACGATTGTCTGCTGCTGTTCGGCAGCAGCGGGCGGCAGGACGTGTGGCGCTTCGGCACGCCCGACGGCGGCGAGGTCGCCGTGCGCGTGCAGGGGCGCTTCGAGAGCAACTACGGCGAGCTGCTGCGCGACGCCGCGCTGGCCGGCGAAGGCATCGCGATGCATTCGCTGTGGCACGTCGCCGACGATCTGCGCGCCGGGCGGCTCGAGGCCGTACTGCCCGACCATCCGATCGCGGCGACCGCGATCAGCGCGGTGATGCCGCAGCGGCGGCTGGTGCCGCCGCGCGTGCGCGCGTTCGTCGATTTTCTCGCGGCCGAGTTCGCCGAGCCCGCGCCGTGGCAGCGCGGGCTCGATGCGGTGCTCGCGTAGAGGCCGCCGGGTGAAGTCAGTTCTGGCACGTTCCGCGTGGCCGAGCGCGCCGCGATCGGCCGACCGCCGCGCCGATGGCTCGGCGATGCGCGGACCCGGCTGCGAGAGGCGATCCAGGCGCGGCCGATCGGGACCCTCGCTCGGACGGCATCGCTGAGGCGTCGCCGATCGAGAGGCTCGCGGTGCGCATGCCGATCACTGCGGCGAGAGGCTCCCTTCGAACGCGAACGCATCGAGCGCCAGCGAGCCGAGTTCGACCGAGGCGTGCAGCAGGCGCGCGGTCGGCGCCTCGCCGACCGCGCCGAGCGCGACGAACAGCGGCAGCAGATGTTCCGGGCTCGGATGGTTGCGCAGCGCCTGCGGCAACTGCCGCCAGTCGAGCGCGCCGTCGACGTCGCCGGCGAGCAGGCGCGCGCGCAGCGGATCGGTGAAGCCGGTCATCCAGTCCGCCGGCGTGCCGCCGCCGTGCCAGTCGAGCTCGCGCAGATTGTGCGAGAACCCGCCCGAGCCGATCACCAGCACGCCCTCGGCACGCAGCGGTGCCAGCGCGCGGCCGACCCGGTAATGCCAGGTCGCGTCCTGCATCGGGTCCACCGACAGCGAGACCACCGGCACGTCGGCGTCGCGATACATGCGCAGCAGCGGTACCCAGGCGCCGTGATCGAGGCCGCGCGTCTCGTCGCGAACCGGCGCGAAGCCGGCACCGGCGAGCAGATCGGCCGCGCGCGCCGACAGCGTCGCCGAGCCGCTCGCCGGATAGCGCAGCGCGTACAGCGCCGGCGGAAACCCGCGGAAATCGTGGATCGTCTGCGGCCGGGCGGCCGCGGTCAGCGCCGGTCCCGGATGCTCGAAATGCGCCGAGGCGACCAGGATCGCAGTCGGCCGGCCGATCGCCGCGCCGAGGCCGTCGAGGAAGCGGCCGGCCGCAGAATCCTCGAGCGCCAGCATCGGCGATCCGTGGGAGACGAACAGGCTCGGCAGGGCAGAGGCGGTGGTCATCGGCGATCTCGGTGGCCGCGGCGGCGGCGATGATCCTCAAGATGCGGCCGTCCCGGCGCCGGATCGATGCGGCGGCGTGCGAAAGACTGTTGCGGGCGACGGCTCCAATCGCGCGGCGGCGCTGTCCGGACCGGGCGCATCTGGCACAATGCGCGGCTTCGCGCCGCGCGCCGCGCGGCGACCGCGTCTTCCTAACCACCCGCTACGGAAACCCTCCATGTCCGGACACGACATCCGCTCGGCCGCACGGCCCGATCCCGACCAGCCGATGGTCGACATCGCCGACTACGTGGTCGACACCGCGATCGGCTCGCAGGAAGCCTACGACACCGCGCGCTACATGCTGCTCGACTCGATGGCCACCTCGATGCTGGCGATGAAGTTTCCCGAATGCGTCAAGCACCTCGGCCCGGTCGTCCCGGGCGCGACGCTGACGGGCGGCGCGCGCGTGCCCGGTACCAGCCACGAGCTCGATCCGGTGCAGGCGGCCTTCGCGATCGGCACGCAGATCCGCTGGCTCGACTTCAACGACACCTGGCTCGCCGCCGAATGGGGCCACCCGTCCGACAACCTCGGCACGATCCTCGCAGTCGGCGATTACCTGTCGCGCAAGGCCGAGCGCGAAGGCGGCACGCCGCTGACGGTGCGCGACGCGCTGACCTATGCGATCAAGGCACACGAGATCCAGGGCTGCTACGCGCTCAAGAACAGCTTCAACCGGGTCGGTCTCGATCACGTGATCCTGGTCCGGCTCGCTTCGACCGCGGTCGCCACGGCGATGTTCGGCGGCGGCAAAGACGAGATCGTCACGGCGGTCTCGCACTCGTGGATCGACAACGGCGTGCTGCGCACCTACCGCCACGCGCCGAACACCGGGCCGCGCAAGAGCTGGGCCGCCGGCGACGCCTGCCGCCGCGCGGTGATCCACGCGATCAACGCGGTCGAGAAGCGCGTGGTCGGCTACCCCTCGGCACTGAGCGCCAAGACCTGGGGCTTCTACGACGTCGCGTTCAAGGGCAAGACGTTCGAGTTCGAGCGGCCGTTCGGCAGCTACGTCATGGAGAACGTGCTGTTCAAGATCAGCTTCCCGGCCGAGTTCCACGCGCAGACCGCGGTGGAGTGCGCGATGCAGCTGCATGCCGAGGTCGCCGGCCGGCTCGACGAGATCGAGCGCGTCGAGATCGAGACGCAAGAAGCGGGCGTGCGCATCATCGACAAGACCGGTCCGCTGGCCAACTACGCCGACCGAGACCACTGCATCCAGTACATGGTCGCCGTGCCGCTGATCTTCGGCCGCCTGACCGCCGACGACTACAACGACGCCGTGGCTGCCGATCCGCGCATCGACGTGCTGCGCGACAAGATGACGGTCAAGGAGAACCCGCAGTTCACGAAGGACTACTTCGACCCCGACAAGCGCTACATCGGCAACTCGCTGCAGGTCTTCTTCAAGGACGGCACGAGCACGCAGAAGGTATCGATCGACTACCCGATCGGCCATCGCAAGCGCCGCCAGGAGGGCATCCCGGTGCTGCTGAACAAGTTCCGCGACGCGCTGGCGGGTCACCTGCCGGCGGCGCGGACCGAGCGAATCCTGGCCGCCACGGCCGATCCGGCCGCGCTGGACCGCATGCCGCTGCACCGTTTCATGGACCTGTTCGCACTTTGAGCCGGGCCGGCTGAACGGATGACTGCGGGCTTAATACCGTTTTTACATGTGCTGGCTGGCCCAGGGGCGTCCGTCTAAACTGTTCAGACGGGCGGGCCGTAATAAATCGTTAAAAACACGTTCTGTTCCTTAGGATTTTGTTGTAGAGTGCGCACTGCGATTCGCGTCCAATCGGAGCGCTTCTTCCGGACGCCAAGCAAGTACCAACGATCAGGAGACTCCAAATAATGAAGCAGAAAGCCTTGTATGCGCTGATTGCACTGTCTCTGGGCGGCGCGGCTACCGTCGCTCAGGCCCAGGACTACGGCAACTGGTACATCACGCCGCGCATCGGCGCCGTGATCCCCGATAGCGACCGCGACACCAAGGAGTCGCTGTACGGCGGCCTCGGCGTCGGCGTCTGGGCGACCCCGAACCTCGCGGTCGATTTCGAGTACGGCATCAACAACGCCGACTACGAGAACGACTCGGCCCGTCCGGGCAAGGAGTGGGAGTCGGTCAGCCTCGGTGCGACCGCTCGCTGGTTCTTCGGTGAGCAGGGTTCGACCTGGCGCCCGTACGTGCTCGGTGGCGTCGGCTTCCTGCGTCACGCGGCCTACAGCGAGAGCGTCCAGAAGAGCGGCTGGGATCCGTTCGCGACCGTCGGTGGCGGCGTGCAGTACAACGTCTCGGAGCGCGTCGCGCTGCGCGGCGAGCTGGCCGCCCGCTACGACGGCGACAACAACTCGCTGCAGGGCCAGTTCCCGGGCGTGAAGAAGAAGACCGGTTTCACCGATGGTCTGGCGACCGTCGGCCTGGTCTACAACTTCGGTGCGCAGGCCGCTCCGGAGCCGCCGCCGCCGGCCGCCGAGCCGCCGCCGCCGCCGCCGCCGCCGCCGGCTGAAGAGCCCGCACCGGCCAAGGTCGTGATCGACCTGCGTGGCGTGAACTTCAAGTTCGACCGTCCGAAGGTCGGCGAGAAGAACATCGTTCCGACCCTGCGCGAGCCGACCGCCGACTCCGTCGCGATCCTCGACCAGGCCGTCGACGTGCTCAAGCGCTACCCGGAGACCGTCGTCGAGCTCGACGGCCACACCGACTCGATCGGTTCGGACGCCTACAACCAGGGTCTGTCCGAGCGTCGCGCCCAGGCCGTCTACGACTACCTGATCTCGAACGGCGTCAGCTCGAGCCAGATCAGCGGCGTCAAGGGCTTCGGCGAGTCGAACCCGATCGACACCAACGACACCAAGGAAGGCCGCGCCCGCAACCGTCGCGTGGAGCTGCAGGTCCAGGGTCAGTAAGAAGACCCGTCGTCACGTGTTCGGAAAAGGCCCGGCTATGCCGGGCCTTTTCTTTTGGCCGGTTCGCAACGAGCCGATGTGCCGCAGGATGGGCGGCTGCCCGCAGGATGCCGGTGCGCGCTCGTAGCCGCTGCGTTTCGACGACGTAGACGGTTAGGGCTGTCGAGGGAATGAGGGGTATGCGATCGGGGACCGGCCACGTGCATACCTTGCGGTGGACGTGCAGCGTGCGGTGATGCAAAGGCGCGAGGCACGATCATGCGATCGCGACCGTTGCGGGGCCGCTGATCGAATCGTCCGGGTCGCCGCCGCGGCTTGCATGCGCGCGGCGAGATCGAGCGGCGACCGGCGGCTGCCGTCGCCGGGCGCGCTCAGCGCGCCAGTTCGGGTGTCAGATCCTTGGCGATCGTCTTGACGATGCCGTCGACGACCTTGAGATTGCCGGCGATCAGATTGCCGCTGTCGGGCAGGCCGTCGCGGCCGGTGAAGTCGCAGTAGCGGCCGCCCGATTCGCGCACCAGCAGGCAGCCGGCCGCCATGTCCCAGGGCTTGAGGCCGATCTCGAAATAGCCGTCGATGCGGCCGGCGGCGACGTAGGCCAGGTCCAGCGCGGCCGAGCCGGTGCGGCGCACGTCCTCGGCCTCGCCGAGCAGGGCCTCGGTCATCGCCAGCTGCGTGCGCAGATGCTTGCGCTGCCGGAACGGGAAGCCGGTCGCCAGCAGCGAACCGGACAGGCCTTCGCGCTTGCTGACGCGCAGGCGCCGGTCGTTGAGGAACGCGCCGTCGCCCTTGCTGGTCGTGAACAGCTCGCCGCGCAGCGGATCGTAGACGACGCCGTGCACCGGCTCCTTGCCTTCGACCAGCGCGATCGACACGCAGAAGTGCGGGAAGCCGCGCAGGTAGTTGTGGGTGCCGTCGAGCGGATCGACGACCCAGGTGTAGCGCGACTTGCCGATGGCGCCGCTTTCCTCGGCGAGGATCGCGTGGTCGGGATAGGCGCGGCGCAGTTCGCGTATGATCTCGGCCTCGGCCTGGCGGTCGACCTCCGAGACGAAGTCGTTGCGCTGCTTTTCGACGACGTCGAGACTCTCGATGCGGTTGATGTGGCGCAGGATCACCTGGCCGGCGGCGCGCGCGGCGCGCACCGCCACGTTCACGGCGGGTCTTGGCATGGCTCGGGCTGAGAAAGAACGCCGGAGGCGGCGGTGCGCAAGGGTAGCAGATGCGCCGGTCGCCTCCCACCGGGCCGGCCCCTCCGCTGCCCTTCGCCGCTGACAGGATCCCATGTCCTCACCCGCTTCGACGCTCGCCACGCATCTGCGCATCGTCCTGGTGCGTCCTTCCCATCCCGGCAACATCGGTGCGGCCGCGCGTGCGATGCGCACGATGGGGCTGCGCCGCCTCGGTCTGGTCGCGCCGCATGCGTTTCCGCATCGCGAGGCGGTGGCACTCGCGGCCGGTGCCGACGACGTGCTCGACGCGGCCGTGGTCGACGCCGATCTGCCGGCCGCGATCGCCGACTGCCGGCTCGTGCTCGGCGCGACCGCTCGCCGCCGCGGCGTGCCGCTGCCCGAACTCGACCCGCGCCAGGCCGCGCGTCTGGCCTGGGAGACCGCCGCGGCCGGCGGCGAGGTCGCGCTGGTGTTCGGCAACGAGCGCACCGGTCTGGAGAACGACGAGCTCAAGCGCTGCCACTACGCGGTCACGATTCCCTCGGACCCGGCATTCTCGTCGCTCAATCTGGCCCAGGCCGTCCAGGTGCTGGCCTACGAGCTGCGCATGGCGCTGCCGGACCGCGAGTCGCTCGCGCCGGCCGTCAAGGCCGATCCGCCGGCCAGCAGCGAGCAGCTCGAGCAGTTCTACGAGCATCTCGCGCAGGCCCTGGTCGACATCGACTTCCACAAGGGCCGCTCGGACCGCACGATCATGCAGCGCCTGCGCCGCCTGTTTCAGCGTGCCGAACCGGACCAGCGCGAGCTGCGGATCCTGCGCGGCATCCTCGGCGAGGCGCAGCGCATGGCGCGCATCGCGCGCGAGGGGCGCGCCTCGTAACACCGCCGTCACGCGGCGCGGTGCGACCGCGCGCCGCGGCGCCGTCGCCCGGGGGCGCGCCGGCCGTGCCGACGGGCGCCGCGGCCGATGCTGTAACATATCGGTCATCGTTCCGACCCCGTCGAGCGGTCGCTCGGCGACCGGAAGAGCCCGCATGTTTTCCCTGCAAACGATTTTCGGCAAAGGCGACAAGTTCTTCGGCCTGCTCGAGGCGAGCGCCGATGCCGCGCGCGACGCCGCGACCGCCCTGGTCCACCTGCTGCAGAACCGCAACGCCTCGCCGAGCCTGGACGAGTTCTCGCTCGCGCGGCGCCGCGAGAAGGCCCTGTCCGAGCAGATCAGCCAGGAGCTGGTCAACACCTTCGTGACCGCGCTCGAGCGCGAGGACATCGAGGCGCTGTCGGCGGTGCTCTACAAGACGACCAAGGCGATCTCGAAGTTCGCCGAGCGCTATTCGCTGGCGTCCGACCGGCTCGTCGACGTCGACTTCGCCTCGCGCGCGGTGCTGCTCGAGAAGGCCGGCGAGGTCATCACGCAGATGGTGCGCCAGCTGCGCAAGGGCATGAACCTGGAGGTCATGAAGTCGCTCAACGACCGCCTGCAGGCGATCGAGGGCGAGGCCGACCGGATGATGCTCCAGCTCTACAGCGAGCTCTACGACGGCCGCTACGAGCCGGTCATGATCCTGCTGCTCAAGGATCTGTTCGAGCTGCTCGAGAAGGCCATCGACCGCTGCCGCGACGCCGGCAACGTCGCCTACCAGATCGTGCTCAAGAACTCCTGACCGCCATGGATCTGACGCTGGTCCTGGTCGTCGTGCTGGTCGCGCTGGCCTTCGAGTACATCAACGGCTTCCACGACACCGCCAACTC
Organism: Rhodanobacter denitrificans; assembly: GCA_003241385.1. Classification (GTDB taxonomy): domain Bacteria; phylum Pseudomonadota; class Gammaproteobacteria; order Xanthomonadales; family Rhodanobacteraceae; genus Dokdonella; species Dokdonella denitrificans_A. The sequence continues at coordinate 401,895 of QFPO01000003.1, read as the reverse complement.
GATCGCCACGGTCGTCGCCACCAAGGTGCTCAGTCCCGGCCAGGCTGTGCTGCTGGCGGCCGGCACCAATCTGATCGGCGCCTTGATGGGCACGGCGGTCGCCAAGACGATCGCGTCGGGCCTGATCGACACCAACGTCGTCGTCGTCACGCCCGAGATCCTGATCTGCGCGCTGCTCGGCGCGATCATCTGGAACCTCATCACCTGGTGGTGGGGCCTGCCGTCGAGCTCGTCGCACGCGCTGGTCGGCGGCCTGGTCGGCGCCGCGCTGGCGGCCGCGCACAACGACTGGTCGGCGATCATCTGGGCACAGGGCGGCACGCACTGGTGGGGCGAGAAGGGCCTGCTGCCGAAGGTCGTCGTGCCGATGCTGACCTCGCCGCTGGCCGGCTTCGTGCTCGGCCTGCTGGTGATGGGCCTGCTGTTCACGCTGATCGACTTCATCGCGTCGCGGCAGGGGCCGGTCAAGCGGCTCGCGCGCCCGCGCATCGTCAACGCGTTCTTCGGCAAGGCGCAGATCTTCTCCGCCGCGGCGATGGGTTTCTCGCACGGCATGAACGACGCGCAGAAGACGATGGGCATCATCGCGCTGGCGCTGGCCGGGGCGACCACCGCCGGCACGCTGCAGGATCTGCCGGCTTGGCTGGCGTTCCTGCGCGTCGAGCACGATCCGGCCGGCGGTTTCGAGGTGGCGACCTGGATCAAGATCGTCTGCGCGCTGGTCATGGCGGCCGGCACCGCGGCCGGCGGCTGGCGCATCATCAAGACGCTCGGTCACAAGCTCGTCAAGCTGCACCCGATCAATGGCTTCGCGGCCGAGACCGCCTCGGCGAGCGTGATCATCACGGCCTCGCACTTCGGCATACCGGTCTCCACGACGCACAACATCTCATCGGCAATCATGGGTGTGGGCGCCGCCAAGCGGCCCAACGCGATCCGCTGGACCGTCGTCGAGCGCATGGTCTGGGCCTGGATCCTGACGATCCCGGTCACCGCCACGCTGGCCTGGCTGCTGGTGCGCCTGGTCGATACCTGGCTGCGCTGAGCGGCGCCGACTCCGGGTGCCGCGCGCGCCGCGCACCGCTATCAGAGGATGTCTTCGCCTTCGGTGTAGATCGCCTGTTCGAGGCGGTCGCCGAGTGTGGCGATCTCGGCGACGACGCGATCGAGCTCCGCGCCGTCGAGAATCGCGTAGGGGCGGTTCTCGCACAGATGCAGATACGGTGAGCCATCCAGATTGCTGAGCGCGAGGAAGCCGGTGCGCTGCTCCCAGTTGAAGCGCAGGCAGCGTGCCGGATCCAGGCCGGTGAACGGGCCGACCGGCGTCGACACGCGCAGGTACTTGATGCCGTCCTCGTCCTCGACCTCGGTGAGATAAATGCCCTGATGACGCTCGGCCGCGACGTCGTAGTCGAAGCTGATCAGATAGGGATCGTTCGTGCGCAGCGTATGGCGACTGCCGACGTGCGAACGGATCTGCTCGAAACTCTGCATCGGCGCCTCCCCGATCCGGACCGGCCCGTATGCTAACGTGCCCGCGTCATGATGTCTGCGACCGACACGCCCGCCGACGCCATCGTGCGCGTCGTCGCGGCGATTCCGCGCGGCCGCGTGACCAGCTACGGCGCGGTCGCGGCGCGCGCCGGCCTGCCCGGGCGCGCGCGTCTGGTCGGCCGCGTGCTCGGCGAGACCGAGCACGATCTGCCGTGGCAGCGCGTGCTGCGCTCGGACGGCCGCATCGCCCTGCCGCCGCGCAGCGCGGCATTCCGCGAGCAGGTCAGGCGTCTGCGCGCCGAGGGCGTCACGGTGAGCGCCGGCCGCGTCGACCTGCGCCGGTTCGGCTGGGACGGCGGCGATCTGGATGCCGTGCTGTGGGCGGTACCCGGTCCGCGGGTCTGACCCGCGCGCGTGCGAGAATCACGATCCGCCCGATGGAGCCGCCATGCTCAACGATGTCCCGCCCGTCACCCGTGCGCTGCTGATCGCCAACGTCGCGATCTTCGTGCTGCAGCAGTGGTTCGACGAATGGCTGATCGTCAACTTCGCGCTGTGGCCGCTCGGACCGCATCAGGTCTACGGCGTCGAGAACGGCGTCGCGCTGCGCGTCGGCTTCGAGATCTGGCAGGTCGTGACCTACGGCTTCCTGCACGGCAGCGTGATGCACATCGCGTTCAACATGCTGGCACTGTGGATGTTCGGCGGGCCGATCGAGCGGCTGTTCGGCTCGCGCCCGTTCGCGGTCTACTACCTGGTCTGCGTGATCGGCGCCGCGGCCGCGCAGCTGATCGTCGTCAGCTTCTTCACCGGCGGGTTCTATCCGACGCTCGGCGCTTCGGGCGGCGTCATGGGCCTGCTGCTGGCGTTCGGCATGATGTATCCGCAGGCGCGCGTGATGGCGCTGCTGATCCCGGTGCCGATGCCGGCCTGGCTGTTCGTGATCCTCTACGGCGTCATGGAGCTGATCTTCGGCATCACGCGGACCCAGTCCGGCGTCGCCCACTTCGCGCACCTCGGCGGCATGGTCGTCGGCTGGGTGCTGATCCTGTACTGGCGCGGCCGCCTGCCGATCAAGCCGCGCCGGATCCTGATGCGCTGAGTACCGGCACGCCACCGGCCGGCCGCCGGGCCCTTCCGCGGCGCCCATGCGGGCCGCCAGCGCGCATGGCATAATCCACGACCTTTTTTCCGGCCGCCCGGGCCGGGTCCGAAGACTGGAGTCGCCATGGATTTCCTGATCAGTTCCGCCTACGCCCAGGCCGCGCCCGGCGCCGCCCCTCCGAACCCGCTGATGTCGTTCCTGCCGCTGATCATCCTGTTCGGCATCTTCTACTTCATGCTGATCCGGCCGCAGATGAAGCGCGCCAAGGAGCAGCGTGCGATGATCGCGGCCCTCGCCAAGGGCGACGAGGTCCTGACCAACGGCGGCCTGCTCGGCCGGATCGAGGACCTGGCCGAGTCCCACGTCACGCTCGAGATCGCGCCGGGCGTCAGCGTCAAGCTGCAGAAGCAGGCGATCGCGGCGGTGCTGCCGAAGGGCACGCTCAAGTAATTTCCGGCGTCCGCGTTTCCCGTGCCGCGACGGGTGGTCGCGGCTTTCGATCGGTCCTACACGAATGAACGATTTTCCACGCTGGAAGTACTGGCTGGTGGCCCTGGTCATCCTCGCCGGTCTGATCTACTCGTTGCCGAACATCTTCCTGCAGGAGCCGGCCGTCCAGGTGTCGGCCAACCGCGGTGCCACGATCGACGACGCGCTCCGCGAGCAGGTCCAGGGTGTCCTGGAGACCGCCAAGCTGCCGTTCGAGAGCATCCGGATCGAAGGCGAGCGCCTGATGGTGCGCGTCGAGACGCTGGACCTGCAGAACAAGGCGGCCGATACGATCAAGAGCGCATTCGCCGAGAAGGGCGATGGCGACAAGTACGTCGTCGCGCTGAACCTGGCCTCGACCGTGCCGGGCTGGCTGCGCGCGATCGGTGCCAACGCGATGCCGCTCGGCCTGGACCTGCAGGGCGGCGTCAGCTTCCTGATGCAGGTGGACCAGAAGAGCGTGCTCGAGGCGCAGGAGCTGCGCTACGTCGGCGACATCCAGTCCACGCTGCGCGAGAAGAACATCCGTGCCAAGTCGGTCAACCGCGGCACGCAGGGCCTGATCGTGCAGCTGCGCAGCGAGGAGGACCGCGCCGCGGCATTCAGCGCGATCGCCGCGGCCACGACCGAACTGGAGCTCGAGAACGGCCCGGTGGTCGGCGATTCCTACACGCTGATCGCGCGCATCAAGCGCGAGCGCCTCGTCGCGATCGCGCAGAACACGATCAAGCAGAACGTCGCCACGCTGCGCAACCGCATCAACGCGATCGGCGTCGCCGAGCCGGTGATCCAGCAGCAGGGCGACAGCCGCATCGTCGTCGAGCTGCCGGGCCTGCAGGACACGACCGAGGCGAAGAAGATCCTCGGCGCGACGGCGACCCTGGAGTACCGCGCGGTCGACGAGAACACCAATGCGATGGAAGCCCAGCGCACCGGCCAGGTGCCGCCGGACTCGCGGCTGTACCGCCATCGCGACGGCACGCCGATCGTGCTCAAGAAGCGCGTCATCGTGACCGGCGACGAGCTGGTCGACGCGTCGAGCGCCCCCGATCCGCAGAGCGGCGAGCCGTCGGTGTCGATCACGCTCAACGCCGCCGGCGGCCGCAAGATGCTCGACTTCACGCGCGAGAACGTCGGCCGTCGCATGGCGACGGTCTACATCGAGCGCATCCCCGAGACCAAGATCGTCGACGGCAAGGAAGTCACCGTGCCGAAGATCACCGAAGAGGTGATCAATGCGGCGACGATCCGCGGCGTGTTCTCGAACAAGTTCCAGACCACCGGCATCGGCAGCATGAAGGAAGCCTCGGACCTCGCGCTGTTCCTGCGCGCCGGTTCGCTGGCTGCGCCGGTCGACATCGTCGAGGAGCGTGTCATCGGTCCGAGCCTCGGTCAGGACAACATCCGGACCGCGATCCACGCGGTGCTGATCAGCCTGCTGCTGGTCGTGGTCTTCGTCGCGATCTACTACAAGCTGTTCGGACTGATCGCCGACTTCGCACTGCTGCTGAACCTGGTGCTGCTGGTGGCGATCCTCAGTCTGTTCCAGGCCACGCTGACGCTGCCCGGCATCGCCGGCATCGTGCTGACGCTCGGCATGGCGATCGACGCCAACGTGCTGATCTGCGAACGCATCCGCGAGGAAATCCGCAACGGATCGACGCCGCTGGCGGCGATCCGCGCCGGCTACGACAAGGCATGGGCGACGATTCTCGACGCCAACGTGACCCATCTGATCGCCGCGTTCGGCCTGATGGCGTTCGGTTCGGGTCCGCTGCGCGGATTCGCGATCACGCTGGCGATCGGTATCGTCACCTCGATGTTCACTGCGGTCACGGTCACGCGCGCGCTGGTCCAGGGAACACTGGGCCGCCGCAAACTCAAATCCCTTTCGGTCTGACGACCGAGCCGAGAGCGCCATGGAACTCTTCAATCCGAACGCCAATATCAACTTCATGGGCTGGCGCAAAGTCAGCCTCGCGATCTCCTGCCTGTTGATGATCCTGTCGGCCGGCGTGATCTTCGTGCGCGGCCTGGACTATGGTCTGGACTTCACCGGCGGCGCACTGGTCGAGGTCGTCTATCAGGAACCGGCCGAGGTCGCCGACGTGCGCTCGGCGCTGACCGCGGCCGGTTTCGAGAACCCGGTCGTGCAGAGCCTCGGCGGCACGCGCGAGTTCGCGATCCGCTTCGCGCCGCGCGAGGACGAGGCGGCCGCCGAAGGTGCCGAGGCCACCGCGTCACAGGCCGCGCACAACCGCATCGCCAACGACGTGCTGTCCGCGCTGAAGGCGGGCCGCTCCGACGTCGCGATCAAGCGCAGCGAGTTCGTCGGACCGCAGGTCGGCGAGGAGCTGCGCACCGACGGCCTGATCGCGGTGATCGTCGTCGCGCTCGGCATCGCGGTGTACCTGTGGATCCGCTTCGAATGGCGCTTCGCGGTCGCCGCGGTCGCCAGCGAAATGCACGATGCGCTGCTGACCCTCGGCATCTTCGCGCTGACCCAGCGCGAGTTCGATCTGCCGGCGCTGGCCGCCGTGCTGTCGGTCGTCGGCTACTCGATCAACGACAAGATCGTCGTCTTCGATCGCGTGCGCGAGATCTTCCGCTCGACGCGCAAGGCCGAGCCGATCGAGGTGCTGAACCGCTCGATCAACTCGACGATGTCGCGCACGATCATGACCGGCGTCACCACCGCACTGGCGGTCGGCACGCTGTACTTCCTCGGCGGCCCGGTGCTCGAGAACTTCGGCCTGATCATGCTGATCGGCATCTTCATCGGCATCCTGTCGTCGATCTTCTTCGCGAACCCGATCCTGCTGATGCTCGGTGTGTCGAAGAAGGATCTGATGCCGGTGACGCGCGAGGATCCGGAGCTGGCGCGGCGGCCTTGAGTCCCTCGCCCCGGTATACGAAAGACGCCCCGCCAGGGGCGTTTTTTCGTTGAGCGCCATCGCGACGCGCCGATTACCGGTGGCCTGCGCGTGCGGCCGGCGCGACGGGCCATGCCGACTGGACTATATCGCCGATCCGTCCAGGTGACGCATCATGGCCGGATGCATAGTCTTGGCCGGGGTCGTCCGCCGCCCGGCTGCCGCATGGCGGCGACCGGATCGATCGCAAGGCGTGCATAGCGGCTCGGCGGCGTGCTTGAACGGGGCAGGGCGGTGCGGCGCGGGACGCGCGGCGGACGCCCGAATCAGCGGCCGACGCGCTCACGGCCGATCCATCATGTCCAGGAGATGTCCATGTCCACGTCGCTCTCGCGCACCGCGCTCGCCGCTGCGCTCGCCCTCGCTCTGGCCGGCGCCACGAATGTCCAGGCCGCGTCGACGACGGTCGCGGCCGAACGTCCGGCGATCGCCGCGCTCGACCGCGCGCGGACCGATCCGGGTCTGCTGATCCTGCAGCTCGGCATCTTCGACCCGGCCGTGCAGCAGCTCGATGCGAGCGCGGCCGGCGCGGCGAGGGCGCAGACCAGCGCGTACGCGATCGTGCAGTTCGAGGCCGGCCGCCTCGGCGAGCGCAAGGCGCTGGCCGCGCGCGGCGTCGAGTTTCTCGGCTACCTGCCGAACAACGCCTACTACGTGCGCCTGCAGGGCATCGCGCTCGACGAGGTGAACACGCAGCCCGGCGTGCGCTGGGCCGGCGCGCTGCAGCCGGCGATGAAGCTCGATCCGCAGCTGTGGACCGCTGCGCGCCGGGATTCGGCCGCGCGCCGCGACGACGGGCGTTACGAGATTCTCGTGCGCGGCTTCGCCGGTGTGTCGTCCGGTCACATCGCCGATGCGCTGCGCCAGGCGGTGCCCGGCGCGACCGTGACCGCACGCAGCGAACGCGCCGAGGCCGAGCCGTATCTGCGCGCCGAGGTCGAGGCGGCGCAGCTCGACGCGCTGCTGGTCGCGGCCACCGCGATCGAAGGCGTCAGTTACGTGACGCCGTGGATCGCGCTGCAGTGGGCCAACAGCGGATCGGTCGGCGCGATCCAGGGCAATGCGATGGGCGCGTGCACCGGCTCGGGCACGGTCTGCGGTCCGACGCCGCTGTGGGACCACGGCCTGCTCGGCAGCGGCCAGATCGTCGCCGTGACCGACTCCGGCACGACGCCGAACATGGCCTGGTTCGCGACGCTCGACAAGGGCGAGGGTCCGCATACCGAGGTCACCTACGCCGAGCGCCCGACGCTGCCGAACATCGGCACGCTGCATCCGGACAACAAGATCATCGGCTACTGGACGCAGCCGGGCGCGATCGATTACGACTTCACGATCGGCCACGGCACGCACGTGACCGGCACCGTCGTCGGCGACGTCGCCGGCACGTTCGGCACGACCACCTATACGGCCTCGACGCCGCTGCTGCCGAATCACGATCTGGCCGACGGCATGGCGCCCAACGCGCAGCTGCTGATGCAGGACAACGGCAACAGCAACAGTCCGGTCGTGCAGGATTTCGCCGGCACGCTCGAGCAGGCCTACGCTGGCGGCGCGCGCGTGCACAGCAACAGCTGGGGCGCGCCGACCGGCGGCCAGTACAACGGCAACGACGCAGCCGTCGACGCGACTACGCGCCGCAACGAAGGCCTGCTCGTGCTCGTCGCGGCCGGTAACGACCGTTCGGGCCCGAGCCAGACCAACTCGCCCGGCAATGCCAAGAACGCGCTCAGTGTCGGCGCGCTCGGCCATGCCGGCAGCACGCAGCACGCGGGCTACTCGAACCTCGGCCCGGCCGCCGATGGCCGCGTCAAGCCCGACATCGCCGCGCCCGGCAGCAGCATCGTCTCGGCCGCGGTCGTCGGCTCGCAGGTCACCGACACGATCTCCGCGCCGCAGACGCGGGCGTTGTCGGGCACGTCGATGGCGACGCCGACGCTGGCCGGCAACGCGGTGCTACTGCGCCAGTTCTTCACCGACGGCTTCTATCCGCGTGGCGAGAAGACCGCCGCCGATGCGCTGCATCCGACCGGCGCGATGATGAAGGCCGTGTTGTTGAACGGCACCTACCCGCTGACCGCCGAAGCCAACGGCCATCTGTGGCCGACCACCGCCGACGGCTGGGGCCGCGCCTGGCTGGACGGCAATCTGTGGTTCAAGGACACGCTGCCCGGCGGCGACGACAGCCGCCGCCTGCGCCTGTTCGAGCGGACCAATCCGGCCGGTCTGGAGACCGGCGACGTCAACACCTACACGATCGAGAACGTCGCCGCCGGCATCGAACTGCGCGCGACGCTGACCTGGTTCGACGTCGAGGCCGCGGCCTCCGCCGCCTCGGTCCTGGTCAACAATCTCGATCTCGAGGTCGAAGGCCCCGACGGCAGCGTCTTCCTCGGCAGCGCGAACATTCCCGGCGGCGTCTCCGCGCCGGGCGGCACCGCCGATGCCAAGGACACCGTCGAACAGGTGCGTCTGACCACGCCGGTGGCCGGCCGCTATACCTTCCGCGTCAAGGCCACCGCGGTGCCCGGCAACGGCAGCGACGGCAGCGATCGCCAGGGCTATGCGCTGGCGGTATCGGGCGCGTTCGCGATGCCGGACACGGCTGCACTGCCGGCGCCGACCGACCTGGCCGAGGTCGAGGTCGCCGGCATGCGCGAGGGCATCGCGATCGGATTCGCCGCTGCCGAAGAGGCGCAGGGCTATCAGCTCTATCGCGCCGATGGCAGCTGCGCGGAGGCGGCACCGGGCGATTTCCATCTCGTCGCCACCGGCACCGAATCGCCGCTCGTCGACGTGCGTGCCTCGGCCGGCGGCCGCTACGCGTACAGGCTGCGCGGTATCCACAACGACGTCGAAGGCGAGGTGTCCGCCTGCCTCAGCCTCGATGAGATCTTCAGCGACGGCTTCGAGACGCCGGAAGGCGCCGACTGACGCATCGCGCCGGTCCGCGCTGCAGGGCGGCGGTCGCACGGCCGTCGCCCGCATCGCGGATACGCACGGCGCTGCGCTCGTCGGTCGGCATCCGCGGCCGCGTCGTATCGCAGACGTCGCTTCGCCTCACGATCGATCGCGACGATGACGCGACGCGTGTCGTCGACGTCGGTACTACGGGTGGGATGGTGGGCCGTGATGGGATCGAACCATCGACCAATGGATTAAAAGTCCACTGCTCTACCGCTGAGCTAACGGCCCGGAGTCGCGGTTCGCGCCGATCGGATCGGGGCCGCTACGGGGCGGTCGGGGGAGGTCGACCGAGCGCGCGATTGTAGCGGGATTCGCGCGGCCTCGCAGCCGGTCGGCGCTGCTGCACCGTTGCTGCGTCTTTCAGGTCGGCTCCGCTAGCGTTCGTGCGATCGAACGGCGGGAAGCCTGTCATGCGTCGCTACGGATCGTTGATCGTGTTTCTGGGCCTGGTCGCGCTCGCGGCCGCCGGCGGTATCGTGTTCCGACCTGACGCCTGGTACGCGGCGCTGGCCAAGCCGGCCTGGAATCCGCCGTCGTGGCTGTTCTCGCCGGTCTGGACCACGCTGTACGTCATGATCGCGATCGCCGGCTGGCGCGTCTGGCGCGCGAGCGGCGCGGCCGATGCGCGCCGCACCGCGCTGGCGCTGTGGTTCGGCCAATGGATCGGCAATGCGCTGTGGTCGTGGCTGTTCTTCGGCCTGCATCAGCCGGTCTGGGCGATGCTCGACATCGCCGCGATGCTGGTGCTGGTGCTGGCCTTCATCGCGGTGACCTGGCGATTCGAGCGTGTCGCGGCGTGGCTGTTCGTGCCTTACGCGCTCTGGCTCGCGTTCGCGGCCAGCCTCAACGGCGCGATCGTGATGCTCAACCGCTGAGTGCTCAGCGGTAGCGTGTCGGATCCGGCACGCCGGCGGCCGCGAAGCCTTCGGCGCGCAGGCGGCAGGCATCGCAATGGCCGCAGGCGCGGCCTTCGGCGTCGGCCTGATAGCACGAGACGGTCTGCGAGAAGTCGATGCCCAGGCGCAGTCCCTCGCGCACGATGTCGGCCTTGCCGAGCGCGATCAGCGGCGCATGCAGGCGCAGCGGACGGCCTTCGACGCCGGCCTTGGTCGCGAGGTTCGCAAGCGTCTGGAACGCGTCGATGAAGGCGGGGCGGCAATCCGGGTAGCCGGAGTAGTCGACCGCGTTGACGCCGCAGTAGATGTCCGAGGCGCCGAGCACTTCGGCCCAGCCGAGCGCGATCGACAGCATGATCGTATTGCGCGCCGGCACGTAGGTGACCGGAATGCCGGCGCCGCCCTGTTCGGGCACGGCGATGTCGGCGGTCAGCGCCGATCCGCCGATCGCACGCAGGTCGACGTGCACGGTCTTGTGCTCGACCGCGCCGAGCGAGACGGCCAGCCGCTCGGCGGCGAACAGCTCGGAGCTGTGGCGCTGGCCGTAGGCGACGCTCAGCGCGTGGCAGGCCAGGCCCTCGGCGCGCGCCATCGCCAGCGTGACGGCCGAATCCATGCCTCCGGAGACCAGGACGACCGCGTGTTTCATCGTCCGGACTCCTCGCCCCAGAGGAGCTTGTGCAGCTGCAGTTGAAAGCGCACCGGCAGGCCGTCGGCGAGAATCCACTCGGCGAGGTCGCGCGGCGCGAGCGAGCCGTGCACCGGCGAGAACAGCACCATGCAGCGCGCGGCGAGCGCATACCGCCGCACCGTCTCGCGCGCCCATTCATAGTCGGCGCGATCGGCGAGCACGAACTTGACCTGGTCGTGCGGCGCGAGGTGCGTGAGATTGTCCCAGCGATTGCGCTCGAGCTCGCCGGAGCCGGGCGCCTTGAGATCGACGACCTTGCGCACGCGCGGGTCGACCGGCCCGACGTCGATCGCGCCGGAGGTTTCGAGCGAGACCTCGTAGCCGGCGTCGCAGAGGCGCCGCAGCAGGATCAGGCAGCGCTTCTGGGCGAGCGGCTCGCCGCCGGTCACGCAGACGTGGCGGGCGCCGTGCCGTGCGACCTCGGCGAGGATCGATTCGATCGTCCACCACTGGCCGCCGTGGAATGCATAGGCGGTATCGCACCAGGTGCAGCGCAGCGGGCAGCCGGTCAGGCGCACGAAGACGGTCGGCCAGCCGGCCGCGTCGGCCTCGCCCTGGACCGACAGGAAAATCTCGGTCAGCCGCAGGCGCTCGCCGCGAACGCGCGGCGCCGGGGCCGTGTCGATGGCATGCGGCTCGGCGTCGAGCCGGATCGGGGCAGGAAGCATCACGGGCGAAGCGACGGCCGGTCGCCGGCGGGCGATCGGCCGGTCAGCGGCCGCGGTCGAGCGTGATCGCGCGCAGTCGCGCGGTCGCCTGGCGCGCGGCCTCGGTGTTCGGGTAGCGCTCGATGACCTGGTTGAGCGTGGTCTCGGCCTCGGACAGCTGCTTGAGTTCGTACTGGCTGTTGCCGACGTTGAGCAGGCCGTCGGCCGCTTTCGGATTGTTCGGATAGCGCGAGACGAGGATCTGGAACGCGTCCAGCGCGCGCGCGTAGTCCTGGGTCACGAAGTACGCGCGGCCGAGCCAGAAGTAGGCATTGCCGACCAGCGGGCTGTTCGGGTACTGCGCGATGAAGTCGAGAAAACGGCGTTCGGCCTCGGCGTAGCCGCCGCTTTTGAGCGCGGAGAACGCCGCGTCGTAGGCAGCGCTCTCGGCGGCCGGATCGGCCGGGTCGACCGCGGGTGCGGCGGCCACGGTGGGATCGACCTCGACGGCGGCCGGCGCGCTCGGAGCCGGCGTGTTGCCGGTCGCGGCTGTGGCGCCCGGCGTCGCTCCGCCGAGCTGGATGTCGTCGAGCTGATTGTTGTTGGTCGCGGCACCGGCTGCGGCCGGAGCGCCCGCGGGTGCGCCGCCCTCGAGGCGGCCGAGGCGCGAATCCAGATCGATGTACTGGTCGCGGTTGTTCTTCTTGAGCTGCTCGACCTGGTTCTGCAGCTCCTCGATCTGGCCCTGCAGCTGCTGGATCTGGTTCTGCAGCTGCTGGTTCTGGTTGACCAGCTCGATGCCGCTCTGGGCATTGCCCGAGCCGCTCTTGGCCTCCAGCGCGGCGACGCGCTCGGCCAGCGACAGGCGCTGCGCCTGGGCGGGAACGGCGAGCAGAGCGGCGACCGCGAGGGTCGCCGCTCCGAGCTGCTTCAGACGTCGCTGAGCGGCCTGCATCGGTCTTACTTGGCGGTGTAGACGATTTCGACGCGGCGGTTCTTCGACCAGGCCGCCTCGTCGTGGCCGCGATCGACCGGACGCTCTTCACCGTAGCTGACGACATTCAGCTGGCTCGACGAAGCGCCGGCCGCGCTGAGCGCGCTCTGCACCGCATTGCCGCGGCGCTCGCCGAGGCCGAGGTTGTACTCGCGCGAGCCGCGCTCGTCGGTGTTGCCCTCGAGCGTGACGCGGGCATCCGGGAACTGGCTGAGGTAGGCGGCGTGGCACGCGATCTGCGCCTGGAACTGCGGGTTGATCGAGCTGGAATCGAAATCGAAGTACACGACGCGCTGGCGCAGGCACGAGTCGGTCTCGAGGCTGTCGCGCGTATAGCGGCCCGAGGTGTCCGCCGGAGCGGTCGTGGTCGGCGTCGACGGCACCTGGGTGTCGTCCGGCTTGGTGGTGGTCTTCTTGGCGCAGGCCGCAATGCCGGCGACCAGCAGGGCGGCGACGATGACACGAACTACGGTTTTCATGTGGATTCCTTGATTTTTCCGGGTTTGGGACAGTGGGCACCACGCAATATCGATCAGGCCCGGAAACGACCTGCCGACACCTTATTAAAATCTTGCTGGATCAACGCTGACGATAAGGCCCCCAGGCGGGTTCGCGTACGTCGCCGTCGGCCAGGACCAGCCGCTGCCGGACCCGGCCGTCCGAAGAGACGGCATACAGAACTCCGCGCGCGCCTTCCGCAGCAGCGTACAGGACCATGCTTCCGTTCGGGGCGAAGCTGGGCGATTCGTCCTGGTTGCCCGGCGAAATCTGGCTGTACTGGCTGGTAGCGCGATCGAAAACGGCAATACGATACACGTTTCCGCTGCCCTGCACCATTGAGATCGACTTGCCGTCGCAGCATACCGAGGCGCGTGCGTTGTAGGCGCCCTGGAAGGTCACGCGGGTCGCGTCGCCGCCGCTCGCGGACACCTGGTAGATCTGCGGTTTGCCGGACCGGTCGGACGTGAAGAACACGCTGCGGCCGTCCGGCGCCCAGACCGCCTCGGTGTCGATCGCGAAGTGGCGCGTGAGCTGGGTGCGCGCGCGGCTCGCCAGGTCGATCACGTAGATGTCCGGGTTGCCGCCGAAGGAGAGCGTCAGCGCCAGCTTGCTGCCGTCCGGCGAGAACGACGGACCGCTGTTGATGCCGCGCTGCGAGGAGATCAGCTGACGCTGGCCGGTGGTCAGGTCCTGGATGTAGACCGCCGAATTGCCGTTCTCGAACGAGACGTAGGCCAGCTTGCGGCCATCCGGCGACCAGGCCGGCGACATCAGCGATTCGCCGGAACGCACGACCACCTGCGGGTTGTAGCCGTCGGAGTCGGCGACCATCAGCTGGTACTGGATCTTCGGGCTGACGCCGACCGCGGTCACGTAGGCGATGCGCGTCCAGAACGCGCCGCGCACGCCGAGGATCTTCTCGTAGATCAGGTCGGCGATCTGGTGCGCCACGTCGCGCATCTGGCTGCGCTGGCCGCTGATCGCGACGCCGGCCATGCGCTGCTGCTTGGCGACGTCGAACAGCTCGAACTCGACGCGCAGACCGCCGTCGCCCCCGTCGCCGATGCGGCCGATCACCAGATAGTCCTGCTTGAGCAGGCGCCAGGTCGCGAACTTGACGTCGGCCTCGCGCGCCGGGAATTCGACGATGTTGGACTTGGTCAGCGTGTGGAACTTGCCCGAACGCGCCAGATCGGCGCGGATCACGTCGGCGACGTCGGTCTCCGGCGGCAGTCCGCCGCCCTCGAACGCGAACGGCACCACCGCGATCGGCAGCGCCGAGGGATTGCCGTTGGTGATGTCGATCGACAGGCCCTGCGCATGCAGGCCCGACGCATGGCCGATCAGTGCGAGGACCGCCAGCAGGCAGGTCAGGATCCGGTAGTGCATGGGGCGTGCCTCATCCGTCGTACTTGAAATTGAAGGTGATCTGGCGCTGGAACACGTTTTCGTAGCCCTGGTACGGCAGCGGCGCGGCGCGCATGACGGCCTGCTCGATCGAGGCGCGGGTCGGCGCGTCGGCATTGCACGGCGAGACGACCTGTACCGAGATCACGTCGCCGCCGGGGATCTGCTTGATCTGCAGGGCGCAGCGCAGGCCGGCCTGCGCGCTGTCGGGCCGGTTCCAGCTCGAGGTCACGGCGACCTGGATCGCCGCCGCGTAGCGCGCCGCCAGGTCGTTGTCCTGCCCGCCGGCACCGGTCTGCGCCTGGGCCGCGCGCTGCTCGGCCTCGGCGGCGGCCGCCTGCGCGGCCTTGGCGCGTTCGGCTTCGGCCGCCTGCGCCATGGCCTTGCGATCGGCCTCCAGCTTCTTCATGCGCGCCTGTTCGTCGCGCAGCTTCTTCTCGGCGGCCTCGCGCTTCTTGCGGACCTCCTCGAGCTGGCGCTGCTGCTCGCGCTCCTGCTCCTCGAGCAGGATCTGTTCGCGGCGCACGCGCTCCTGCTGCTCCTTCTTCTCCTGCTCGGCCTTCTCCTGCGCCAGCGCGGCGATGCGCTCGCGCTCGATCACGTCCTGGCGATCGGGCGGCGGCGGTGGCGGCGCGGCTTCGGCCGGCTTGGGCTGCTCGGGCTTCGGTGATTCCGGCTGTGGGGGCGGCTGCTTGGGCGGCTCGGGCGTCGGCGGCTCGGGTTTGGGCTGCGCCGGCCGCGGCGTCGGCGCGCGCGTACCGCTCGGTGCCGGCGCGGCGGTCGGGCCGACCAGCACGGCCTCGATCACCGGACCGGGCATCACGACGGGCCGAGTTTCCTGCGTCCACCAAAGCCCTCCGAACAGCGCCAGCGCGCACAGCAGATGCAGGGCCAGCGCGAGCAGCAGGGCGCGCAGCTTGTCGCCGGAGCTCTCCATCAGCGGGCGCGCACCGTGCCGTCGCCCGGCTGACTCATCAGACCCACCTTGGCTGCCCCGGCCTGCTGCAGCAGGACCATCGCCGCATAGATGCGGCCGTAATCCACGCGCTCGTCGCCGGCGACCAACACCGGAATATCGGGATTCTGGCGAACGAAGGCTGAAACCTTGTTGACCAGCGCCTCGGCCTCGATCGCCTCGCGCGGCGTCTTGCCGAGCGTCAGGAACAGTCCGCCGTTCTGGTCGACGGTGACCAGGATCGGTTCCTTGTCGTTCTGGATCGCGCGCGCATTGGACTGCGGCAGCTGGATGTCCACGCCGAGATTGAGCAGCGGCGCGGTCACCATGAAGATGATCAGCAGCACGAGCGTCACGTCGATGTACGGCACGACGTTGATCTCGGCCTTGAGCTTGCGCCGCTTGCGGGTTCTACCGAGGGTCTGCATGGGGAGCTTCCAACGCGTTCGCGACGGGGACGGGGTCAGACCGCTTCGTCGTGCGGGGCCTGACGCGCGAGGATCGAGGAGAACTCCTCGACGAAGGTGTCGTAGCGCAGGCTGATCCGCTCGATCTTGTTCGCATAGCGGTTGTAGGCCCACACCGCCGGGATCGCCGCGAACAGGCCCATCGCGGTCGCGATCAGCGCCTCGGTGATGCCGGGCGCGACCATCGCGATGCTCGCTTCCTTGACGTTGGCCAGGCCGTGGAACGCGATCATGATGCCCCAGACCGTGCCGAACAGGCCGACGTACGGACTGATCGAGCCGACGTTGGCGAGAAACTCCAGGCTCTGCTCGAGCCGCTCGGTCTCGCGCGCGGACGCCACGCGCATCGCGCGCTGCGCGCCCTCGAGCAGCGAGCGCGAATCGACGCTGCGGCGCTGGCGCAGCCGCGCGAACTCGCGAAAGCCCGCCTCGAAGATCGAGGCGGTGCCGGTGATGCGCTCGCCGTCGGAGGTGACCTCCTTGAACAGGCCGGCCAGATCGGCGCCGGACCAGAAGCGGTCCTCGAACTCGCCGGCGTCGCGGTTGGCGCGGTCGATCATCGTCTTCTTGCGGAAGATGATGAACCACGACGCGATCGAGAAGCCGAGCAGGATCGCCATCACGATCTGCACCGGGATACTGGCGTTCAGAACCAGATGCAGGACGTCGAGTTCGGCATTCATCGAGAGGCGATCTCCAAAAGTAGGTGCTCGGGTATCGGGTGCGGCCGGAAGCTGGCCGCGTCGAGACAGGCGACGTGGACCTCGGCTTCGACCAGCAGTTCGCGGTCCGGTTCACGCAGCAGCTGCTGGGCCACGCTGAAGCGAACGCCGCGCACCTCGAGCGTCCGGACGGTCGCGGTCAGCAAGTCGTCCAGCCGCGCCGGCCGCCGGAACTTCAAGTCCATGCGGTGCACGACGAAGACGATGCCGGCCTCGTGCTGGAGCTGATGCTGGCCGATGCCGGCGGCCCTCAGCCACTCGCTGCGGGCGCGCTCGAGGAAGCGCAGATAGTTCGAATGATAGACGACGCCGCCGGCGTCGGTATCCTCCCAGTACACGCGAACCGGCCATGCGAACACCGGTTTGATCTCGCCTTCAGTCATCGTTCACGCCGAACAGATCGTCGGGACGCGCAATCTCCGCCCGCGGCGGCGGCGACAGCCCGAAATGCAGCCAGGCCTTGCGGCTGACCATGCGGCCGCGCGCGGTGCGGACCAGGAAGCCCTGCTGGATCAGATACGGCTCGAGCACGTCCTCGAGCGTGCCGCGCTCCTCGCTGAGCGCGGCCGCCAGCGACTCGACGCCGACCGGGCCGCCGTCGAAGTTCTCGATGATCATCAGCATCAGCCGGCGGTCCAGCGCATCGAAGCCCTCGCCGTCGACCTTGAGCATCTCCAGCGCGGCCGCCGCGACCTCGCGCGAGATCGTGCCGTTGGCGCGGATCTGCGCGAAGTCGCGCACGCGGCGCAGCAGGCGGTTGGCGATGCGCGGCGTGCCGCGCGCGCGCCGCGCGATCTCGCTAGCGCCGTCGGCGTCGCAGGGAATGCCGAGGATGCGCGCCGAGCGCCGCACGATCGAGGTCAGCTCGAGCGGGCTGTAGAACTCCAGGCGCTGCACGATGCCGAAACGGTCGCGCAGCGGCGCGGTCAGCAGGCCCGCGCGCGTCGTCGCGCCGACCAGCGTGAACGGCGGCAGGTCCAGCTTGATCGAGCGTGCGGCCGGGCCCTCGCCGATCATGATGTCGATCTGGCGGTCTTCCATCGCCGGGTACAGCACTTCCTCGACGACCGGCGACAGGCGGTGGATCTCGTCGATGAACAGCACGTCGCGCGGCTGCAGATTGGTCAGCAGCGCGGCCAGGTCGCCGGCGCGTTCGAGGACCGGCCCCGAGGTCGAGCGCAGGCCCACGCCGAGCTCGTTGGCGACGACGTGGCTCAGCGTGGTCTTGCCGAGGCCCGGCGGGCCGAAGATCAGCACGTGGTCGAGCGCTTCGCCACGGCGGCGCGCGGCCTCGATGTAGATGCCGAGCTGTTCGCGCACGGTCTGCTGGCCGAGGTAGTCCTCGAGCCTCTGCGGACGGATGCTCGCGTCGAGCAGTTCGTCCTCGCGGTTGGCGCTGGCGGATGTCAGGCGGTCGGACACGGCGTCTCGGGCACGGGAAGAGGCAGGTCCGGTCGCGGCCGGACCCGTGCACGATTGTCGCTCAATCGCGGCCCGATTGCGCTGTGGCCGGCGCGTTCAGATCTCGACCTGGGTGCCGAGCTCGATCAGGCGGTTGCCGGGAATGCGGAAGAACGCGGTCGCCGGCAGCGCATTGCGCTGCATCAGCACGAACAGACGGTCGCGCCAGGCGACCATGCCGGGACGGTCGGTCGCCACGATGCTCTCGCGGCTCAGGAAGAACGTCGTGTCCATCATGTCCAGCGGCGCACCGCACAGCGGGATCCGCGCCAGCTCGGCCGGCACGTCCGGATCCTCGGCGAAGCCGAAGCGCAGCGTGACCAGCTCGAAATCCTCGTTGAGGCGCTTGACCGCGACGCGCTCCTCGTCGTCGACGATCGGCTCGTCGCGGATCTCGACCGTCAGCACCACGTTGCGCTCGTGCAGCACCTTGTTGTGCTTGAGATTGTGCAGCAGTGCATTGGGCACGCCGTCGAGGTTGGCGGTCAGGAAGATCGCCGTGCCGTGCACGCGCAG
This sequence comes from Rhodanobacter denitrificans, assembly GCA_003241385.1. Lineage (GTDB taxonomy): Bacteria > Pseudomonadota > Gammaproteobacteria > Xanthomonadales > Rhodanobacteraceae > Dokdonella > Dokdonella denitrificans_A. The sequence goes on along the minus strand of QFPO01000003.1, from coordinate 383,650 downwards.
CGGCGGATGCAGCGCGATCGAGGCGAGGAACGGCTGCAGCGCGATGCCGGTCTGCCGGATCGCCGCCAGCACCAGCTGACGGCCGCGCCGCCAGGTCGCCATCATCGTGAACACGCCGATGCCGAGCGCCAGCGGGAACCAGCCGCCGTACTCGATCTTGTCGGCGACGGCGACCAGCAGCACCAGGTCGATGCCGACGAACAGCACGCCGGCCGCGGCGGTCGCCACGCGGCTCCAGCGCCAGATGCGGCGCGCGACGACGACGACCAGCAGCGTGTTCATGAACATCGTGCCGACCACGGCCAGGCCATAGGCCGCGACCAGGTTCTCCGACGAGCGGAAACCGAGCACCGCGGCGATCGTCAGCACCAGCAGCACGCGGTTGACCCACGGCAGGTAGATCTGGCCGATCGTCTCGCGCGAGGTGTGCAGCACCTTGAGCCGCGGCAGATAGCCCAGCTGCATCGCCTGGCGCGCCATCGAGAACGCGCCGGAGATCACCGCCTGCGAAGCGACGATCGTCGCCAGCGTCGCCAGCACGATCATCGGGATCAGCAGCGGCGCCGGCACCAGCAGGTAGAACGGATTGGACGCCTTGGTCGGATCGGCCAGCACCAGGGCGCCCTGGCCGAGGTAGTTCAGCATCAGGCACGGCAGCACGAGGAAGAACCAGACCAGCCGGATCGGTTTCTTGCCGAAATGGCCCATGTCGGTGTACAGCGCCTCGGCGCCGGTGATCGCCAGCACGACCGCGCCCATCGCGAAGATCGCGAACTTGCCGTTGTGCGCGAAGAACACCACCGCGTGATGCGGACTCAGCGCCGAGAGCACCTGCGGCTCGTGCGTGATGCCGATCACGCCGAGCGTGCCGAGCGTCAGGAACCACACCAGCGTGATCGGCGCGAACAGCGGGCCGACGCGGCTGGTGCCGTGGCGCTGGATCGCGAACAGGCCGAGCAGGATCAGCACGGTGATCGGCACCACGTAGCGGTGCAGCGCCGGCGCCAGCACCTCGATGCCCTCGACCGCCGACAGCACCGAGATCGCCGGCGTGACGACGCCGTCGCCGAAGAACAGTGCCGCGCCGAACAGGCCGATCACCATCAGCATCCAGCGGATGCGGCTGCTGTTGACGCCGCGCTGGGCCAGCGCCATCAGCGCCATGATGCCGCCTTCGCCCTTGTTGTCGGCGCGCAGGATGAAGGTCGCGTACTTGACCGAGACAACCAGGATCAGCGACCAGAAGATCAGCGACAGCACGCCGAGCACGTTCTCGCGCCCGACCGCGACGCCGTGCTGGCCGAATGCCTCGCGGAACGCGTACAGCGGGCTGGTGCCGATGTCGCCGTAGACGACGCCGAGCGCGCCGAAGCACAGGGCGAGCAGGCGCTGGCGTTGCGGGTTGGAATCGGTGCTCATGCGGTCGGGTTCCGGAGCGGGGAGGGCGAACGGGCGGGGCCGGCACGTCCGGCACTGCCGGACGGGACGGTCCTGCCGATCGATGCAAGCGGCGTGCCCTGGCGGATCGAATTCATATCGGTATGCGCCTCAGCGCAGGGCGGCCTTGAGCGCCTTGCGGATGATGTCCTCGGCGGCGTCGCCCGGCGCGCCGGCGTCCTTGATCAGACGGCTCACCTCGGCGGGCTTGTAGCCGAGCGCGATCAGCGCGGTGCTGGCCTCGCTGACCGGATCGGCCGGGACCGCGGTCGCCGTGCCGCCGGGGCCGGCGCTGCCGAGGCCGTCGACGCGGTCGCGCAGCTCGACGACGATGCGCTCGGCGGTCTTCTTGCCGATGCCGGGAATGCGCGTCAGCGCGGCGACGTCGCCGCTCTGCACGAGCCGCGCGAACGCGTCGACCGGCACGCCCGACAGCACCGCCAGCGCGGTCTTGGCGCCGATGCCGCTGACCTTCTGGATGCTGCGGAACAGGGCCCGCTCGCCTTCGCTGAGAAAGCCGTACAGCGCGACCGCGTCCTCCTTGACCGCGTAATGCGTGCGCAGCACGACCTCGCTGCCGACCGGCGGCAGATCGAAGAACGTCGACATCGGCGCCTCGAGCTCGTAGCCGACGCCGGCGACGTCGATCAGCAGCCACGGCGGCTGCTTCGACACGAGGGTCCCGCGCAGTCGTCCGATCATCGGCGTCGCCTCCAGGCGGTACGGGGAATGCCGATGCGCTGCACGCTGGCGCGCGTATGCGCATGCGCGAGCGCCACGGCGAGCGCGTCGGCCGCATCGGCCTGCAGGCGTCCGCTCAGGCCGAGCAGGATGCCGACCATGTGCTGAACCTGGGTCTTGTCGGCGCCGCCGCCGCCGACCACGGCCTGCTTGACCTCGGTCGCGGCGTATTCGGCGATCGGCAGCTCGCGCGCGGCGACCGCGCAGATCGCCGCGCCGCGTGCCTGCCCGAGCTTGAGCGCCGAATCCGGATTGCGCGCCATGAACACGCGCTCGATCGCGACCTCGACCGGACCGTGCGCCTCGATCAGGGCGCCGATCTCGTCGAAGATCTGCTTGAGCCGCAGCGGAAACGTCGCATTGCCGAGCAGGACCAGGGCGGTGTGGAACACGTGATGCGAGCGGCCCGCCTCGTCGACCTCGATGATGCCGATGCCGGTGCGCTGGCTGCCCGGGTCGATGCCCATGATGCGGCAGCGGCCGGGCGTGGCGATGGCGGAGGGGAAGGTCATCGGGAGTCCGCTGCGGGACGGTCCGGAAGGTCCGGTCCGTCGCCTCAGGCGTAGGCGTCCGCCGGAAGGCGCGCGTTGGTGTAGACGTGCTGCACGTCGTCGAGGTCCTCGAGCCAGTCGATCAGCTTGACCACGGCCGCGGCCGCATCGCCTTCGACCGCGACGGCGGTGTCGGCGCGCAGCGTCAGTTCGGCGTCGGCCGGCGCCAGACCCGCCGCATCGAGCGCGTCGCGGACCGGTTCGAACGCGTCCGGGGCGGTCAGCACTTCGATCGAGCCGTCGTCCGGATCGGTCAGCACGTCCTCGGCGCCGGCCTCCAGCGCGATCTCGAGCACGCGCGTCTCATCGGCGCCGGGCGCGAACGCGACGACGCCGAGCTTGCGGAACAGGAACGCGACCGAGCCGTCGGTGCCGAGATTGCCGCCGAACTTCGTGAACGCGTGGCGCACGTCCGAGACGGTGCGGTTGCGGTTGTCGGTCGTGCAGTCGACGATCACCGCGACGCCACCGGGCGCGTAGCCCTCGTAGCGCAGCTCCTCGTAGGTGACGTCGTCGAGGCCGCCGGTGGCCTTCTTGATCGCGCGCTCGATCGCGTCCTTGGTCATGTTGGCCGACAGCGCGCGGTCGACCGCCAGACGCAGACGCGGATTGGCGGCCGGATCGGGGCCGCCGGCGCGCGCGGCGATGCCGATCTCGCGAATCAGCTTCGTGAAGATCTTGCCGCGCTTGGCATCCTGCGCATTCTTGCGATGCTGGATGTTCGCCCATTTGGAATGACCGGCCATGATGTGCGCTGCGTGGGAAACGCCGCAATTTTATCAGGCGGCCGCCTGACGCGGCGGCGTGAAGCGCCCACTGCGCAGGAAGGCGACGGTCTGGTCGGCCGCTTCGCGCGACACCAGCAGACCCGAATGCGAGGTCGGTACCGTGCGGTGATCGGCAATGCCGGGCAGCTGGGTTTCGGCGACCGCGACGGTGCCGTCGTGATCGCCGGCGAGCGGACCGAGCACGAAGCCCAGGCCCAGCGGCAGCCGGCCGGCGACGACGCCGACCGCGTTCGGGCCACGCCAGGCGTCCAGGCCGGTGCACAGCAGATCGGCGCTGCGGCCCATCAGCCAGTGACCGAGGCGCCAGGCCGAGAGGCTGCGCGCGGCGGCGCTGCCGCACAGCGGCGAGCCGAGGCAGACGACGCGGCCTTCGTTCGCCGCGTCGCCGGCGTCGACCAGCGCGCGCAGCGCGATCAGGCCGCCGAGGCTGTGCCCGACCAGATGCAGCGGCGCGCCACGATGCGCCTGCATGCGCTCGCGCAGTCGCAGCACCGCGCGCTCGGGACCGCCGACCGCGCTGGCGTAGTCGAGCGTCTGCACCGAGAAGCCGGCCTCGCGCAGGCGCCGGGCCAGCGGCAGCAGCGTGACGCTGCGCATCCACAGCCCGTGCAGCACGATGACGTGGCCGGCGTCCATCAGGTCTTGGGCTTGGCCACCCGGATGTGCAGCTCCTGCAGCTGCGCCTCGGCGATCGGCGAGGGGGCCGAGGTCAGCAGGCACTGCGCGCTGGCGGTCTTCGGGAACGCGATCACGTCGCGGATCGAGTCGGTGCCGGCGATCAGCGCGGCGATGCGATCGATGCCGAACGCGATGCCGCCGTGCGGCGGCGCGCCGTACTTGAGCGCGTCGAGCAGGAAGCCGAACTTGGCCTGCGCCTCCTCGGCGCCGATGCCGAGCAGGTCGAACACCGCGCTCTGCATGTCGGGCCGGTGGATGCGGATCGAGCCGCCACCGATCTCGTTGCCGTTGAGCACCATGTCGTAGCCGCGGCTGACCGCATCGGCGGCGTTCGCGCGCACATCGGCCACGTCGTCGATCTTCGGCGCCGTGAACGGATGGTGCAGGGCCACGTAGCGATCGGCCGCCGCGTCGAACTCGAACATCGGGAAGTCCACGACCCACAGCGGCTTCCAGGCGTCCTCGACGAGGCCGAGGTCCTGGCCGAGCTTGAGCCGCAGCGCGCCCATGAACGCGCTGACGGTCGCGTACGGACCGGCGCCGAAGAAGATCACGTCGCCGGTCTGTGCGCCGACTGCGCCGAAGATGCCTTCGATCGCGCGGTCGTCGAGGAACTTGACGATCGGTGAGGTCAGGCCCTCGCGGCCCTTGGCCAGATCGTCGACGCGGATCCAGGCCAGCCCCTTGGCGCCGTACTTGGCGACGTGCGGGCCGAGGTCGTCGATCTGCTTGCGCGTCAGCGCGGCGCCATCGGGCAGGCGCAGCGCCGCGACGCGGCCGTCCGGATCGGCGGCCGGACCGCTGAACACCTTGAAGTCGACGTGGCGCACGTGCTCGGCGACGTCGACCAGCTCCAGCGCGATGCGCAGGTCCGGCTTGTCCGAGCCGTAGCGGCGCATCGCCTCGGCGTAGGTCATGCGCGGGAACGGATCGGCCAGCTCGACGCCGGCCACCTCGCGGAAGACCTCGCGGATCATCGCCTCGACGAAGGCCTGCACGTCGTGCTCCTCGACGAACGCGAACTCCATGTCCAGCTGCGTGAATTCGGGCTGGCGGTCGGCGCGCAGGTCCTCGTCGCGGAAGCAGCGTGCGATCTGGTAGTAGCGGTCCATGCCGGCCATCATCAGCAGCTGCTTGAACAGCTGCGGCGACTGCGGCAGCGCGAAGAACTCGCCCGGATGCACGCGCGAAGGTACCAGGTAGTCGCGCGCGCCCTCGGGCGTGGCCTTGGTCAGGATCGGCGTCTCGATGTCCTGGAAGCCGCGCGCGTCCAGATAGTGGCGCAGCGCCGAGACCAGGCGCGTGCGCATGCGCAGGCGGTGCTGCATCTGCGGACGGCGGATGTCCAGATAGCGATAGCGCAGGCGCGTGTCCTCGCTGGTCGCATCGTCGAGCATGAACGGCAGCGGCGCGGCGGCGTTGAGCACCTCGACGGTCGCGGCCAGGACCTCGACGCGGCCGGTGCGCAGGCGGTCGTTGATCTGGTTCGCCGGGCGGCCGCGGACCTTGCCGGTCACGCGCAGGCAGAACTCGTAGCGCACGGTCTCGGCGACCGCGAACGCGGCCGCGTTGTCCGGCTCGATCACGACCTGCACGATGCCCTCGTGGTCGCGCAGATCGATGAAGATCACACCGCCGTGATCGCGGCGGGTGTCGGCCCAGCCGCACAGGGTGACGGTATGTCCATCGAGCGCCTCGTCGACGAGGCCGCAGTAGTGACTGCGCATGGGGTGCTGCTCCGGCAGGGTGGGCGGCGGCCGATCGGGGCGAACGGCCGGGCGCGGAATGCTATAGCCGTTCATGCTGCACCGCAAACGAAAACGCCCGCCGGAAAGGCGGGCGTTTCCGAAGGCCCGAGGCCGTCTCAGCGCCAGCGGCGCTGCACGACGAACACCGCCGAGCAGCCGCGGTCGACCCAGACGCCGGCACGGTTCCAGCCCCAGGTGCGGCCCTCGATGCAGGCCGTCTCGGAGGTCTGGCGCTCGATGCGCACTTCGCTGCCACGGCCGGTGTCGACGCTGCAGAAGTTGTAGCGGCGGTCGCGACTCTGGCAGGTGAAGCGGATGTCGCGATCCCAGTCGCTGCCGGGATTCCAGCCGCCCGGACCGCCATGCCCGCCGCCGTGGCCGCGACCGGCCTCGACGAATTCGCCGGCGCAGCCGCGGTCGACCCAGATGCCGCGGCGGTCGACGCCCCAGTTGGAACCCTTGCGGCACGGCGTGTCGGAGGTCTGGCGGACCAGCTGCGCATCGCGCCACTGCACCGGGCAGCTCTCGTAGCGGTGGTTGCGGCTCTCGCAGCGGATCCGGTCGGGACCGTAGCCGGGGCCGCGCTGTGCCTCGGCCGGCGCGGACGTGATCAGCAGTGCGACGGCGCCGACGAGGCCGAAGATGATGGTTTTGAACATGCTCCCCACTCCTGTTCTGACTGTTGCGGAAACAACACCCAAATTTTAGGCGGAGCGGGCCTGAACGGCGGCAGATCGCCGGCTCAGTCGGCGGGCTTGGCGGGCTTGACGGGCTTGACGGGCTTGACGGGCTCGCTGCTGGCCGCCGGCTTGGCCTCGGCGCTCTTGCCGGCATCGGCGGCCGGCGCGGCCGGTGCGGTGTCGCCGCTGGCCAGGTTGCGCTTGGCGTCGCCGTCCTTCTTGAAGTCGGTCTCGTACCAGCCGCTGCCGGCCAGCCGGAACGCCGGTGCGGTCAGGCGGCGCCGCACGCCGGCCCGGCCGCAGTCCGGACAATCGCTGGGATCGGGGTCGGAGAGCTTCTGCAGGCGGTCGAAGCGGTGACCGCAGGTGGGGCATTCGAATTCGTAGATCGGCATGGCGTGAACGTCTCGTCGCAGGTCGGCCGCGGCGGGCGCAGCATGCGGGCGCACGAAAAAAAAGCAAGCCCGGAGCGGCCGTGCGGGCCATCGCCAGCCGGTCGGAAGCCGCCCGACAACGGTCCGGAAGCCTCGCGCAAGCCTTGCGCAAGCCGTTCGAGAGCATCGCCCGCGGTGCCGCCGGGCAAGATGAGGCGGCTCGTCGACCGCCGCTGGCCCAGGGCGGCGGCGAACCGAATCGGTGCCTTCGTTCCACACAACACGATGGGGAGTAGCAAGACGATGAAAGCCCGCCACTCGATCCGGCTCGGTGCCGGATGGCTCCTGGCCTGCGCGCTGTCCGGCGCCGCGGCCCAGACGGTGCGCCAGCACGACGGACCGGCCGGCAGCGTGACCGACCTGCGCGCCGACGGCACGCGCGTCGTGCTGCCGGCGCGCCGGCCGATGCCGCTGCCACCGGGCTGGACCGCGCCGGCCGGCGCGGCCCCGGCCGGTGCGCCGCCGGTCTGCGCGGCGACCTCGGCGGCCTGGCACGGCCAGCCCCTGCCGGCCGGCGAATCGGGCACGCTGATCGCCGCGGCGTTCATGCGCTCGACGACGATCGACAACCGCGGCCGCATCGCGTTCTACGCGCAGGTCGACGGCGCCGATCGCAACCAGGGCATTTTCCTCGCCGGTCCGTCGGGCCTGGAGATCGTCGCGATGGGCTGTGGCGGTCCCGCCGGCAGCGGCGTCACGTCCGACTGCGGCGATCTGGCGCCCGGCGGCGGCCGCTTCGCCGGCTTCTTCGGCGAGACCTGGGGAACGCCCGACGTCAACGATGCCGGCGACGTGCTGTTCATGGCCGACCTGCACGGCGCGCCGCATCCGCGCGGCCTGTTCCTCTATCAGGCAGGCGCGGCGCGCTTCGTCAAGATCGCCGCCGTCGGCGACGACTCGCCGCTCGGCGGCACGCTGACCGCCATCGGCCCGGGCAGCCTCAACAATGCCGGCGACGTCGTGCTGCTCGCGTCGACCGACGGCCAGCAGATCTCCGATGCGCTGATCTGGCGCGACGGCGTCCTGTCCAAGTACGTCGCCGCCGGCGACCCGGCGCCCGGCGGCGGTACCTTCGCGCGCATCGGTACCGAGTCCTGGGGCCTGATCGACGGCACCCAGATCCCCGGCGGACCGGTGCCGGCGCTCAACGATCGCGGCCAGGTCGCGTTCCGCGGCATCGTCGACGGCGGCGCCGCCGCCCTGGGCGTGTTCGTCAGCGACCAGGGTCAGCACGAATGGCTCGTCAAGCTCGGCGACCCGGTGCCGGGCGGCGGTACCTACGCCGACATCCAGGCACCGCTGTTCAACAACGCCGGCGACGTCGCTTTCTACGCCGATACCGCCGGCGGTCCCGGCGGCGCCTGGGTCGTCGGCAAGCCGGGTCAGTGGCGCCGCGCGCTGGCGTTCTACGATCCGATCGACACCGGACAGGTCTGGAGCCTGTCGTTCTCGCGCAATCCGCTGGCCGCGCTCAACGATCAGGGCGACGTGCTGCTGGCGACGACGATCCTGCGCGCCGATGCCAGCGAACGCGGCGCGATCGTGCTGAGCCGCGCCGACGGCTCGCTGCGGCTGCTCGCCGAGCAGCAGCAGCCGACGCCGCTCGGCGGCAGCTGGGGCTCGCTCGACGGCTGGCCGACGCTCAACAACCAGCGGCAGGCGCGCGTCAGTGCCGGCACCCCGGGGTTGCCGGGACAGGCCACCACGCACACGATTCTGGAGGCCTGCGGCACCGGCGCACCGGCGCTGACCGCCGCGCCGGCGCCCGGCAGCGTGCTGGCGTTCGGGGCGGTGCCGGTCGGCTCGCAGTCGGCACCGCTCGGCATCGACCTGTCCAACCCCGGCGGCGTCGGCACCGCGCCGGACTCGGCGCTGCGCGTCAACCATGCGCAGAGCGACGACCCCGCCTTTCTCGTGCGCATCGTCGAGCGCGGCCCGTTCGCGGCCGGCGCCGCGGCGGATGGTCAGGCCGACGTCGAGGTCCGCTGTGCGCCGGGCGGCGCCGGTCCGCTCAGCGGCGAGCTGACGCTGCTGACCAACGATCCGTCCCAGCCCGCCGGCGGCTATCGCTATCCGCTGAGCTGCGAGGGCAGCGTCGCCGACCTGCTGTTCGCGGACGGCTTCGACCCGGCCGACTGAAGCGACACCGGCGGCGGTCAGCGCGTGACCGCCGCCGCGACCAGACCGTCCGGCCGTGCCGACAGTGCGCTCGGCACCGGACGTTCGCCGGCGAGGCGGTGGACCTGGTCCATCGCCTCGCGCCACGCGTCCAGATGGCCGAGCGCGCGATACAGCCGCGCCTGCAGCAGCGCGCAGTCGTACTCCGAGCCGGCAAAGCCGGCGACGCGTCCGGCGATCGCGCTGGCGGTCTCCAGGTCGCCCTGTTCGATCAGTGCCTCGCCCCACGACACCGCGACCGCGGCGACGTCGGCCGGAATCGAACCACGCTCGGCGATGCCGAGCGCGTCGGCATAGCGGCGGTCGGCCTCGTCGCGGCGCTGCTCGCTCCAGGCCGTCTCGGCCTGCGCGAGGCGCGTGCGGATCGCCACGGCCGGACTGTCCTGCGTGCCGGCCCACTGCGTGAAGCGCTGCAGCGCCGCGTCGGCGTCGGCGCTCTGGCCCTGGCGCCGCTGCGCGCGGATCAGCGTCAGCCAGGCGTCGCCGGAGAGGCCGTCGCGTGGCGTCGCCGCCGCGGCCGCGACCGCCTGCAGCGACAGCATCGCTGCGTTCTGGATCTGGCCGTCGGCCAGTGCGAGCCGCGCCAGTGCGCCGCGCGCGAGCATCGGCACCGCGGTGTCGTCGGCCAGTTCGCCGGCCTCGGCCAGCGCGGCCAGGCGCGTGCGCGCCTCGGTCAGACGCCCGACCGACATCCAGGCATGCGCGCTCCAGTACGCGGCCAGGCGCTGCGTCGAGCGATTGGCGATGCGCTCGTTCCGCGCATCGAGGCGATCGGCCGTCGCGGCTGCCTTGGCCGGCTGCAGCAGCGCCAGCTGCGCCTGGATCTGATTGATCATCGCGCCGGCCCATTCGTCCATCGCGCCGAACCGCTCGAAGCGATCGGCGGCGCCGACGAAGCGCGTCACTGCGTCGGCCGGACGGCCGCGCTGCGCGCTGAGCGCGCCCTCGTTGCTGTCGAGCCGCGCCAGCGCGAGCGTGTCGCCGGCCAGGCCGAGCGCGATGCGCGCACGCGCGAAGTCGTCGCGCGCGTCGCGATCGCGGTCCTGCAGCGCACGCGTGACGCCGCGGCCGGTATAGGCCTGGCCGGCCAGCGCCGGCTCGCCGCGCGGCCCGAGCAGGCGCAGCGCGGCGTCGAAGTCGCGCTCGGCCGCGGCCGGCACGCCGAGCCGGATCAGCGTCGCGCCGCGGCCGTTCAGCGCGCGGCCGCGCAGCACCGGATCGTCGGCCTCGGCGATCGTGTCGAGCAGCGCGTCGAACGCGGCGCGCGCGACCTCGAAGCGGCCGCCCGAGAACGCCAGTTGCGCGCGCAGCAGCCGCAGCTCCGGCGTCGCCGCCGCCGGCGCAGCGGCCTCGGCCAGCGTGCGCGCCGACTCGAGCTGACCGGCCAGCATCAGCGCACGGATGCGCGCCAGGTAGGCGTCGGCCGCCGGCGATCCGTCCTGCACCGCGCTCGCGCCGAGCACGGCCAGCAGTTGGTCGGCGGCCTCGCGCGCGGCCGCGGTCGCGTCGCCGCCGTGCACCTCGACCTCGCGACGATCGTGATCGGGACCCTGCAGCGCGAGGCGGACGCGCCAGCCGCCGACCGTGCGCTGCGCCGACGGCGTGACGACCCAGCGCACGTCGGTCGCCTCGCGCAGCCTGGCCTCGGCATCGGGCGCCGCGTGCGCCAGCGCGACCACGTTGTCGCTCGGCACGACCGGCAGGCCGGCGTCGTGCATGCGATCGGCGATCAGCTCCATGACGCCGAGCCGCAGCCAGCCCCAGTCCGGATCGGTGGCGACCTCGGCCGGCAGCACCGCGATCAGCGTCCGGGTCTGTTCCTGCGCGGCGCTCGCGGCCGCGTCGCGCGGCGGCGCGGCACGCTCGCCGAGCAGCGACCAGCCGGCGCCGAACGCCAGGACCGCCGCGGCGGCGAGCGCGGCCGGCCAGCGCCAGTCGGTACGGCGATGCGGCCGCGTGCGCACGGCCGGCGCTGCGTGCGGCGCGGTCTGGCCCGTCGCCGGCGGCGGCATCGAGACCGGCGTCGCGACGGACGCGGCTTCGTCGTCCGCGGCGAGCTCGACCGGCGCCACCCAGCGATAGCCGAAGCGCGGCACCGTGCGGATCCGCTGCTGCTCCTCGCCGGAATCGCCGATCGCGCGGCGCGCTTTCAGCAGCGCCTGCACCAGCTGGGTATCGGCGACGTCGGCCTTGCCCCAGACCGCGGCGGCCAGTTCGTCGCGGCCGACCGCGCGATCGCGATGCTCGATCAGCCAGGTCAGGCAGTCGAACACCTTCGGCGAGAGCACGACCAGTTCACCGTCGCGGCGCAGCTCGCGCGCGGCCGGATCCACCGTGTAGCGATCGAATCGATAGACGCACTTGCTCATCGCACGAGGGTAGCGTGCGGCTGGCGCCGAGGCCACGCCGTACCACGCGGCATGACGCGTCGCAGCAAGTCGTGTTACGGTAAAAGACGACCTACCGACGACGGACTCGATGCTGGCGCTGATCGCCCCATTGTCCGCGCTGCTCGGCGGCGTAGGACTTCTTTTGCTCGGCAGCGGCCTGTTCGGCACGCTGCTGGCGGTGCGCGGCGAGCTCGAAGGCTTCAGCGCGCAGACGATCGGCCTGATCTCGTCGGGCTACTTCTTCGGCTTCTTCGCCGGCACGCTGTTCGCGCCGGCCCTGATCCGCCGCATCGGCCACATCCGCGCGTTCGCGTTCTGCGCGGCCGGCACCGCCGCGCTGACGCTCGCGCACGCGGTCTTCGTCGATCCGCTGGCCTGGCTGGTGCTGCGCATCGGCGTCGGTGCGCTGCTGGTCGTGCTGTATACGGTCATCGAGAGCTGGCTCAACGCCTCCTCGCCGCCGGAACGGCGTGCACAGGTGTTCTCGGCCTACATGCTGGTCAATCTCGGCGCGCTCGCGCTCGGGCAGCAGTTCCTGCGCATCGCCGACGCCGGCGGCTTCGTGCTGTTCGCGGTGGTGTCGATGCTGATCTCGCTGGCGGTGATGCCGGTGACCTGGACGCGGCTGACGCCGCCGCCGGTGCAGGCGGTGCCGCGGATCGGCGTGCGCACGCTGTACCGCGCCGCGCCCTCGGCGGTGATCGGCACGCTGGCCTCGGGCCTCGCGCTCGGCGCATTCTGGGGCCTCGGCCCGCTGTATGCGGCCGATATGGAACTCGATCACGGCGGCGTCGCCACGTTCATGGGCTGCACGATCGTCGGCGGCGCCGCGCTGCAGTTTCCGCTCGGCCGCCTGTCCGACAGCCGCGACCGGCGCGACGTGCTCGCGGCGATCGGCGGCCTGGCGGCCGTCGCGGCGCTGCTCGCGGTGCTGACCGGCCGCTGGGGCGATGCGCCGCTGTACGTGTCGATGTTCGCGTTCGGCGGCCTGTCGTTCGCGGTGTATCCGCTCAGCGTCGCGCATCTGATCGATCGCATCAGCGCCGATCAGGTGCTGGCCGGCAGCAGCACGCTGCTGCTGGTCCACGGTGTCGCCTCGGCCGTCGGCCCGAGCCTGGCCGGCCTCGTGATGACGCGCAGCGGCGCGCCCGGCGCCCTGTTCGCGTATGCGGCCGTGGTGTTCGGCGCGATGGCGCTGTTCGTCGGCTGGCGCCGCCGCGTGCGCGAGGGCATCACCGAGCACGATGCGAACTTCCTGCCGATGCTGCGCACGACGCCGACCGCGCTGGAGATGATGCCGGCCGCGCAGGACGGCGAGCCCGGGTCCGACGCGACCGCGTCCGAGCCGGACGCGCCCGGCGCAGCGGGCCGTTGAACCTGACACCTCCACCGTCCGGCGCACGGCGCCGGCTTCCGGCGCGCCTGCGCCACACCGACCGCCGCGCGGCCGCCGGCGTCCGCCCGGCCGCGGCCGGCGATCCCGTTGCCTGAGGTCCGACTCCGCCGCGGAGCGGGCCGCCATCAGAAGGAGACCCTCGCCTTGACGATCGACATCGCCGCATCCTCGCTTCGACCCGCGCCGCCTGCGCCGCCGGTGCGTCCGGCCCTGGTGCTGGCGACCGACCTGGACGGCACGTTCCTGGCCGGCGACGCCGACGACCGCTGGCAGCTCTACCAGACGGTCGCGCGGCGCGAGGACGTGGCGCTGATCTACGTGACCGGGCGCGGTCTCGAATCGGTGCTGCCGCTGCTGGCCGACCCGACGCTGCCGCGACCGCGCTACATCGTCTGCGACGTCGGCGCGACCGTCGTCGACGGTGAGACGCTGCAGGCGGTGCAGCCGCTGCAGGGCGCGATCGACGCGGTGTGGCCGGGCGAGCAGGCGATCCTGCGCGCGGTCGCCGGTCATCCGGGCCTGCAGCGCCAGGACGTGCCGCAGCAGCGGCGCTGCTCGTACTTCTGCGATGCCGATGCGATCGACGCCGCGCTGCATGCGCGCGTCGAGGCGCTCGGCTGCGAGCTGCTGTATTCGGCCGACCGCTACCTCGACGTGCTGCCGCGCGGCGTCGACAAGGGCCGCACGCTGCGTGCGCTGGTCGACCACCTCGGCGTCGATCCGGAGCGCGTGCTGGTCGCCGGCGACACCTTGAACGATCTGTCGATGTACCGCGCCGGATTCAACGGCGTCTGCGTCGGCGCGTCGGAGCCGGCGCTGATCGAGGCGACGCGTGGCCACGACCACGTGCTGCACGCCGGCCGCGCCGGCTGCGGCGGCATCCTCGAGGCGATCGATCATTTCGATCTGCTCGACGCCGCCGCGCTCGCGGTCGACGGCGGCGATGCGCCGGCCGGCCAGGCGGGGCTGGTGATCGTCTACCACCGGCTGCCGTACGAGGAGGCGCTGGTCGACGGCCGCATCGTGCGCCGTCCGCACCGTTCGCCGAACGGCATCATCCCGACCCTGCTGTCGTTCTTCGGCGAGGGCCGCGCCGGATCCTGGGTCGCCTGGACCGACCAGGATCCGGCGCATCCGGACTATCGCCGCCATCCGGCGATCGACGCGCAGCGCTACCCGCGCCTGCGCGCCGCCCTGGTGCCGCTGGCGCGCGCCGAGGTCGACGTGTTCTACCGGCGCTTCTCGAAGGAAGCGTTCTGGCCGCTGCTGCACACGTTCTGGGAGCGCGCGCGGTTCCGCGAGGACCACTGGCAGACGTTCCTGAAGGTCAATCGCGCGTTCGCCGAGGCCGCCGCCGCCGAGGCCGCGCCCGGCGCGACCGTGTGGGTGCACGACTACAACCTGTGGATGGTGCCGGCCTACCTGCGCGAGCTGCGGCCGGACGTGCGCATCGCGTTCTTCCATCACACCCACTTTCCGTCGGCCGACGTCTTCAACGTCGTGCCGTGGCGGCGCGAGATCGTCGGCAGCCTGCTGCAGTGCGACTACATCGGCTTCCACATTCCGCGTCAGGCCGAGAACTTCGTCGACGTCGCGCGCGGCGCGTTCCCGGTCAGGACGCTCGGCCGGCAGGCCTGTGCGCCGCGCTTCCTGACCTACGGCTGCGCGGTCGGCCTGGACCGCTACAGCCACCGCATCGAGGCCGGCGGTCGCGAGATCCGGCTCGGCGCGCATCCGGTCGGCCTGGACGTGGCACGCGTGCGCGGCCTGCTCGAGGACGCTGCCGTGCAGCGCCGCATCGAGTCCCTGCGCGAATCGATCGGCACGCGCCGCCATCTGCTCTCGGTCGAGCGCCTCGACTACACCAAGGGCACGCTCGAGAAGCTGCTCGCCTACGAGCGGCTGCTCGATACCGAGCGCGATCTGCACCGTGCCGTGACGCTGACCGTGATCTGCGTGCCGGCCGCGAGCGAGATGACGGTCTACGCGGAGCTCAAGACGCAGATCGAGCAGGTCGTCGGGCGCATCAACGGCCGCTACTCGCAGGTCGACTGGACGCCGCTGCAGTTCTTCTTCCGGCCGCTGCCGTTCGACGAACTGGTCGCCTGGTATGCGGTCGCCGACGTCATGTGGATCACGCCGCTGCGCGACGGGCTGAACCTGGTCGCGAAGGAATACGTCGCCGTGCAGGGCTGCGTCGGCGGCAGCGGCGTGCTGCTGCTGTCGGAGTTCGCCGGCGCCGCGGCCGAGCTCAAGGGCGCGCTGCTGACCAATCCGCACGATCCGGGCGATCTGCTCGTGCAGCTGCGCCATGCGATCGGCCTGCGCCGGCACGAGGCGCGCAGCCGTCTGCGCCAGATGTTCGAGATCGTCTGCCACAACGACGTCGCGCGCTGGGGTCGCGAGTTTCTCGATGCGGTCGAGGGCGGCGCCGCTCGCGCGCCGGCGCGCAAGCGGACGCGCACCGGCTGATCGGCGCGGCGCGGCGTGCCGGCTGCGACCGGGGCGCGCCGAGGCCGGCGTGCGCCGGCCGGACCTCAATCGGCCGGCGCCGCCTCCCACGCATCGGCGAACAGGCGGTCCGATGCGCCGGTCAGGCCGGCCAGCGCGGCCACGTTCATGCGCACGATCGCGCCGCCGACCGCGCGCGAGAACGGGCCGAGATTGGCGGGCACGTCGGTGGACTGGTGGTAGTGCACGTACGCGCTGTAGTTCCGGTGCAGGCTCATGATCGCCGGCACGCCGCGATTCTGATACGGCATGTGGTCCGAGCAGCAGTTGAGCAGGCTGACGGTGACTGCGAGCTCCGGCACGTAGGCGGTCGCGGCGTCGCCGAAGCGCTGGCGCAGCGCGGCGTTGGAGGTGTCGAGGTCGACGCCGAGCTGTGCATCGGGCGACCAGCCGATCATGTCCATGTTCGCCATCGCCTTGACCTTGGCGAGATCCCCGGCCGCGACCAGCGCATTGGCGTGCGCGGTGCTACCGAGCAGGCCCTGCTCCTCGCCGGCGTAGCAGATGAACAGCATGCTGGTCTCGGGCCGGAACCGGCTGAAGATGCGCGCGGCCTCGACGACCGCCGAGCAGCCGGTCGCATTGTCGTCGGCGCCCGGTGCATTGACCGGCGAACTGTTGTTGGCATTGCGCGCGTCGTAATGGCCGCCGACGACGATCCACTCGTCCGGGCGGCGCGAGCCCTCGAGCCGGCCGATCACGTTGTTGGCGCTGTGGCTGCTGCCGCCGTAGTTGAACGTGAAGGCCGGCTCGGTCACGGCCAGCCCGAGCGCGGCGAACTGGTCGGCGATCCAGGCGCGCGCGAGCGGCAGCTCGGTCGAGAACGTCGAGCGGCTCCAGCCGGCCAGCGTCTCGACGCCGGCGTACCAGCGATCGGCGTCGACCGCGTCGACCAGCGGCACGACCAGCGGGTCGGCGGCCACGCCGTCGGGCCGCTCGAACCGGTACTGGCGCGCGATCACGCGGTTCGGCTCGACGCCGAGCCACTCCGCCGCGCCCAGATGATCGGCGTGCACGTGCTCGAACGCGGCCATGCGCGCGGCGTCGGGCTTGTAGAGCAGGTCGTAGCGCGTGCCGGCCCAGACCAGCAGGTCGGCCGGCGGCGGCGTCGCCGCGCAGCCGCGCGCGTGCAGTACCAGATCCTCGGGCGCGAGCGCGTCGAGCGGCTGGCTGCTTGCACGAGTGCCGATCGCCGCGCCGATCGCGGCGGTATCGCCGGCCAGCAGCAGCCGGTCGCCGAGTTCGAGCCACCAGCGCACGCCGTCGTGATGGCGCCAGGCCTCCACCTCGGCGCGGTCGGCGCGCGAGATGTCGACGAGCAGGGCCGGATCGGCCGCGAAGGCGGGCGCCGCAGCCAGTGACAGACCCGCGAGCAGGCGGAGCGCAAGCATGGAACGATCCCCGGTGGAATGGCGCGCCCATTGTGCGCCCAAGCCGGTGCCGGCGGCGCGTCCGCTGGACGAAGCCGCCGATTGGGACGGCGGAGCGGCCGGGGGTGCGGCCGCCCTGCCGTCCGGGCCTCAGGCCTTCGTGAACGCCAGGTGGCCGCCCTCGGCGTCGACCGCGATCGTGTCGCCGGGCTGGAAGCGGCCTTCCAGGATCTCGCGCGCCAGCGGGTTCTCAAGCTGCTGCTGGATCGCGCGCTTGAGCGGACGGGCGCCGTAGACCGGATCGAAGCCGACGTTGCCGAGCAGGTCCAGCGCGCGGTCGGAAATCTCCAGACGCAGCTGGCGCTCGGCCAGACGGCGGCCGAGGTAGTCGGTCTGGATCCGCGCGATCGTGCGGATCTGGCTGCGGTCGAGCGGCCGGAACACGACGATCTCGTCGAGACGGTTGATGAACTCCGGCCGGAAATGCGCCTGCACGACGCCCATCACGGCGGCCTTCATCTGCGTGTACTGCGCCTCGTCGCCGCCGGCCAGCTCCTGGATGTACTGCGAGCCGAGGTTGGAGGTCATCACGATGACCGTATTGCGGAAGTCGACCGTGCGGCCCTGACCGTCGGTCAGGCGGCCGTCGTCGAGCACCTGCAACAGCACGTTGAACACGTCCGCGTGCGCCTTCTCGACCTCGTCGAGCAGGATCACGCTGTACGGACGGCGCCGCACCGCCTCGGTCAGGTAGCCGCCCTCGTCGTAGCCGACGTAGCCGGGGGGCGCGCCGATCAGACGGCTGACCGAGTGCTTCTCCATGAACTCGCTCATGTCGATGCGCACCATCGCCTCGCCGGAGTCGAACAGGAACTCGGCCAGCGCCTTGCACAGCTCGGTCTTGCCGACGCCGGTCGGACCGAGGAACAGGAACGAGCCGTTCGGACGGTTCGGGTCGGACAGGCCCGCGCGCGAGCGGCGGATCGCATCGGAGACCGCCTTGACCGCCTCGTCCTGGCCGACGACGCGCTTGTGCAGCTCGTCCTCCATGCGCAGCAGCTTGTCGCGCTCGCCCTCGAGCATCTTGCTGACCGGGATGCCGGTCCAGCGACTGACGACCTCGGCGATCTCCTCGGCGGTCACGCGGTCCTGCAGCAGCTTGAAGCCGGTGGTCTCGGCCTGCTGCGCCTCGGCCAGCCGCTTCTCGAGCTGCGGAATGCGCCCGTACTGGATCTCCGAGACCTTCGCGTAGTCGCCCTGGCGCATCGCCGCCTCGAGCGCGATGCGCGCCTGCTCGATCTCCTCCTTGATCGTCTTGGTGCCGGTGACCGCGGCCTTCTCGGACTTCCAGACCTCCTCGAGGTCCGAATACTCGCGTTCGAGCCCGGCGATCTCGGTCTCCAGATCGGCCAGGCGCTGACGCGACTCGGCGTCCTTCTCCTTCTTGAGCGCCTCGCGCTGGATCTTGAGCTGGATCAGGCGCCGCTCTTTGCGGTCGAGTTCCTCGGGCTTGGAGTCGATCTCCATGCGGATGCGGCTGGCGGCCTCGTCCATCAGGTCGATCGCCTTGTCCGGCAGCTGGCGGTCCGGGATGTAGCGGTGCGACAGCGTGGCCGCCGCGACGATCGCGGGGTCGGTGATCTCCACGCCGTGGTGCACGGCGTACTTCTCCTTGAGGCCGCGCAGGATTGCGATCGTGTCCTCGACGCTGGGCTCGCCGACGAACACCTTCTGGAAGCGGCGCTCGAGCGCGGCGTCCTTCTCGATGTACTTGCGGTACTCGTCGAGCGTGGTCGCGCCGATGCAGTGCAGCTCGCCCCGCGCGAGCGCGGGCTTGAGCATGTTGCCGGCGTCCATCGCGCCCTCGGCCTTGCCGGCGCCGACCATCGTGTGCAGCTCGTCGATGAACAGGATCACGCGGCCTTCCTGCTTGGACAGATCGTTGAGCACGCCCTTGAGGCGCTCCTCGAACTCGCCGCGGAACTTCGCGCCGGCGATCAGCGCGCCCATGTCGAGCGACAGCACGCGCTTGTCGCGCAGGCCTTCGGGGACCTCGTGGTTGACGATGCGCTGGGCCAGGCCCTCGACGATCGCGGTCTTGCCGACACCGGGCTCGCCGATCAGCACCGGATTGTTCTTGGTGCGCCGCTGCAGGACCTGGATCACGCGCCGGATCTCCTCGTCGCGGCCGATCACCGGATCGAGCTTGCCGGACTCCGAGCGCGCGGTCAGGTCGACGCAGTACTTCTCGAGCGCCTGACGCGTTTCCTCGGCATTTTCCGAATCGACCTTCTCGCCGCCGCGGATCTTCTCGATCGCAGACTCCAGATGGGCCTTGGTGGCGCCGGCGGCCTTCAGCGCGGTGCCGACCGCGCCTTTATCGTCGAGCGCGGCGAGCACGAACAGCTCGCTCGCGATGAACTGGTCGCCGCGCTGCTGGGCCAGCTTGTCGGTGAGGTTCAGCAGGCGTCCCAGATCATTGCCGACGCTGATGCTGCCTTCCTGGCCGGCGACCTTCGGCAGCGCGTCGAGCGCCTGACCGATGCGCGCGCGCAGCGCGGCGACGTTGACGCCGGCCTGCGCGAGCAGCGGCGCGGTCGAGCCGCCCTGCTGGTCGAGCAGCGCGGCCATGACGTGGGCCGGCTCGAGCATCTGATGGTCGCGGCCGACCGCGAGGCTCTGGGCGTCGGCCAGGGCCTGCTGGAAGCGCGAGGTGAGTTTGTCCATACGCATGGGTCGATACCTGACATCGAGGAAGAGGGCGCCCGCGGGCACCGATGCGCTGCAGATGCGGCTCGTTCGGTCCGGATCAAGCAGGATCGCGCGCCGCCGCCCACCGTGTGCGGCCAGTCTGGCCGCTTCCGCAGAACGCAAAGTTGATCGGCGTCATCTGGCAATGGACGCGTCGAGCGGGCAGCATCGGGGCCGATGCCGGCCGCCGCCGGTGCCGGAGACGGACCGTGATCACCGTTCACCATCTGGAGCATTCGCGCTCGCAGCGCATCCTCTGGCTGCTCGAGGAACTCGGGCTCGACTACGAGATCGTCCGCTACGCGCGCGATCCGGCCACGCTGCAGGCGCCGCCGGCGCTGCGCCGGATCCATCCGCTCGGCAAGTCGCCGGTCCTCGTCGACGGCGACCTGACGCTGGCCGAGTCCGGGGCGATCGTCGAGTACCTGGCCGGCCGCTACGGCGACGGGCGCCTGCTGCCGCCGCCCGATTCGCCGGAGCGGCTGCGCTGTACGTACTGGCTGCATTTCGCCGAGGGCTCGGCGATGCCGCCGCTGCTGCTGAAGCTGATATTCGCGCGGCTGGCGACCGCGCCGATGGCGTTCTTCGCGCGGCCGGTCGCGCGCCGCATCGCCGCGACGCTGCAGCAGCGTCTGGTCGACCCGCAGATCGCGCGGCAGCTCGATTACCTGGAGGGCGAGCTGTCCGCGCACGACTGGTTCGCCGGTGCCCGGTTCAGCGCGGCCGACATCCAGATGAGCTTTCCGGTCGAGGCCGCCGCCGCGCGCGCCGGTCTGGACGCCGGCCGGCCGCGGCTCTGGAACTGGCTGCAGCGCATCCACGAGCGGCCCGCGTACCGGCGCGCGCTCGAACGCGGCGGTCCGTACCGCCTGGCCGGCGCATGACCGGGCCGGTCCTGCCCGCGCCGACGGATAACGCGGCATGAAGCGCATCCTCGCGCTCAGCGTCTCGGCCGGCGCCGGCCACGTCCGCGCCGCGCAGGCCCTGGTCGCGGCCGCCGCGGCCGGCGGCGAGGTCGAGGTGATCCACGCCGACGTGCTCGACTTCGTGCCGACCGCGTTCCGGCGTCTCTACGGCGAGTTCTATCTCGATCTGGTCGGCCGCCATCCGCATCTGTGGGCCTATCTGTACGACCTCAGCGACCACGCGCCGCGCCAGGGCTGGTTCTCGCGGATGCGCCGCGCGGTCGAGCGCGTCAACACGCGCGCGCTGCACGCGCACATCCGCGCGCAGGCGCCCGATGCGATCGTCTGCACGCATTTCCTGCCGGCCGAGCTGCTGGCGCGCCGCATCGCGCACGGCGAGCCGCTGCCGCCGGTCTGGGTCCAGGTCACCGACTACGACGTGCACCGGCTCTGGGTGCAGCCGGGCATGCGCGGCTATCTGGTCGCGGCCGACGAAACGGCCAGCCGGCTGCGCGGCCTGCTGCCCGATGCGCCGCGCATCGCGGTGACCGGCATCCCGGTGATGCCGCCGTTCGCGCAGGCGCACGATCGCGCGGCCTGCGCGCAGCGGCACGGACTGGATCCGGCGCGCACGACCGCCCTGGTCATGACCGGCGGCGCCGGCATCGCCAGCGGCGCGGCGATGGTCGAGCGCCTGCTCGCGATCGGCGGCGATCTGCAGATCGTCGCGCTGGCCGGACGCAATGCCGACCTGCTCGCCGGATACCAGCGCCTGGCCGCGGCGCATCCGCAGCGGCTGCATGCGATCGGCTACACCTCGGCGGTCGACGAGCTGATGGCCTGTGCCGACGTCGCGGTGACCAAGCCGGGCGGGCTCAGCATCAGCGAATGTCTGGCGATGGGTCTGCCGATGATCCTGATCGCGCCGATCCCGGGGCAGGAGCTGCGCAACGCGCACCATCTGCTCGAGCAGGGCGCGGCGCTGCTCGCGCTCGACGCCGCCGCGCTGGAGTACCGGATCGGCCGGCTGCTGCACGAGCCCGAACTCGCCGCGCGCCTGCGCGCGCGCTGCCATGCGCTGCGCCGGCCCGATGCGGCGCGCCGGGTGCTTGAGGAGGTGCTGGCCGATGGCGCGCGCTGAGGAACGCGGGCGCGCCGTCGCGACCGGCCGGCTCGGGCAGGTGCTGGCCGGCGTGTTCGCGGCCTGGGTCGGCAGCGGCACCCTGTTCGCGCGCGAGCTGGCCGCGGACGAGCAGGTGCTGTTCGTGCCCGGCACCGCGCGCTCGATCGGTGCGGACCGGATCGAGCTCGACGTGCATGCCTGGATCTACGAGCGCGAGGAGCGTCCGCGGCTGGCATCGGCGTTCGCGCGCTATCTCGGCTTCGACCGCGCCGCCGCCAGCGCCGAGGACCGCGAGCGCTTCGACCGCCGCACACGGCTGTTCCTGGTCGATTCGGAGAACCGCAAGCGGATCGCGCTGCGGCTGGCCGACGGCAGCCGCGTCGAGCTGCCGCGCACGCGCCGCGGCGGCCGCAGCGACGCGCGCGTGACGATGGCCGCGTCCGGCCGCGCGGCCGACGCGCAGTGGATCGGCTTCTCGGCCGAGCTGCCGCCCGGCGATGCGCGCCGCTTCGAAGGGCGCGCGCTGTACGTGCCGGCCGAGGGCCTGTCGGTGGTCTCGGACATCGACGACACGATCAAGGATTCGGGCGTCGCCGATCGCCGCACGCTGCTGCTCAACACCTTCGTGCGTCCGTTCACCGCGGTGCCCGGCATGGCCGCGCGCTACCGGGCGCTGGCCGGCGCCGAGGGCGTGCGCTTCCACTATGTCTCGTCGAGCCCGATCCAGCTGCTGGCGCCGTTGCTCGCGTTCCTCGAGGAAGCCGGCTTTCCGGAAGGCAGCCTGCACCTGCGCGAGGCGACCGCGTGGCGCACGCTGATTCCGCGCGACGCGAGCGCGCAGGCGCGCAAGCGCGCAGCGATCGAGCGGCTGATCGGCGATTTTCCGCATCGCGACTTCGCGCTGGTCGGCGACGCCAGCGAGGCCGACCCGGAGATCTACGGCGCGATCGCGCGCGACCATCCGGCCCAGGTCTGCGCGATCCTGATCCGCGACGCCTCCGGCGCCGGACGCGACGCCGCGCGGTACCGGGCCGCATTCGCCGGCCTGGCGGACGAGCGCTGGCAGGTCTTCGCCGACGAGGACGACTGGGGCGCGGCACTCGACCGCTGCGCGCGTTCGGCGCGCGCGACCGATCCGCAGCGGGCGGCCGCACGATGACCTCGCCGTCACCGCGCCTGCTGCCGCCGCCTCCGCCACTGACCGGCAGCGCCGCGTTGTTCCTCGATCTGGACGGCACCCTGCTCGACATCGCCGAACGGCCGCAGGACGTCGTCGTCGCGGTCGGCCTGCGCGAGGCGCTGGCACGGCTGCACGCGCGGCTCGGCGGCGCGCTGGCCCTGGTCAGCGGTCGTCCGCTGGCCGAGATCGATCAGCTGTCGGGGCGGATCGACTTCGCCGCGGCCGGTCTGCACGGTGCGCAGCTGCGCACGCCGGACGGCCGCGTCGAGCAGCCCGCAGCCGCGGCGGCGGCTGCGCTCGAACCGGTCCGGGCCGCGCTCGCGGAGTTCGTGCCGTCCTGGCCCGGCGTGCTCGTCGAGGACAAGCACGATGCGCTGGCCGTGCACTACCGGCAGGCGCCACAGGCCGCGGCCGCCGTGCAGACGCTCGCCGGGCGCTGGGCGCGCATCGCCGGTTCAGGCTTCACCTTGCAGCATGGCCTGTGCGTGGTCGAACTGCGCCCGGCCGGGAACGACAAGGGAACGGCGGTGGCGCGTCTGATGCGCGAGGCACCGTTCGCGGGGCGCGTGCCCTGGATGATCGGCGACGACCTGACCGACGAGCACGCGTTCCATCGCGTCAATGCGCTCGATGGCATCAGCGTCGTCGTCGGCGCGCGGCGGCCGAGCGCGGCGCGCCACGCGCTGGACGACCCGGCCGCGGTGCGGCGCTGGCTGGCCGAGGCCGCCGGCCTCGACCTAGCCGATCGCGCCGCGGCGGACCTGACCTGGATCGAACCGGACGAACACGACGCATGAGCGAACCGCAGCAGGATCTCGACCTCGGCATCATCGGCAACGGCAGCGTCAGCGCGCTGATCGACGCGCAGGGACGCATCGTCTGGTCCTGCCTCCCGAGCTTCGACGGCGATCCGGTGTTCTGCAGCCTGCTGACGCCGCGCGGCGGCGACGGCGGCTACTTCGACGTGGTGCTCGACGATCTGGTCTCGGTCGAGCGGCACTACCTCGACAACAGCGCGGTGCTGCGCACGCGGCTGACTGGCGCCGACGGCGCGATCGTCGAGATCACCGATTTCGCGCCGCGCTACAAGCTGCACGAGCGCGTCTTCCATCCGATGAGTCTGGTGCGCACGCTGCGGCCGCTGGCTGGCGCGCCGCGGATCCGGCTGCGGCTGCGCCCGCTGGCCGGCTACGGCGCACGCGTGCCGGAGCGCACGTTCGGTTCCAATCACGTCCGCTTCGCGCTGGACGGTCTCGTGCTGCGCGCGACCAGCGACGTGCCGCTGCCGATGCTGGCCGAGGAGCTGCCGTTCCTGCTCGACCGGCCGATGCACGTGGTGCTCGGTCCCGACGAGACGCTGGCCGAGTCGCCGGCCCGGTTCGCGCGCGAGGCCGAGGAGGCGACGCTGGCGTACTGGCACGAGTGGGTGCGCTATCTGTCGATCTCGGCCGAATGGCAGGACGCGGTGATCCGCGCGGCGATCACGCTGAAGCTGTGCCAGTACGAGGGCACCGGCGCGATCGTCGCCGCGATGACGACCTCGATCCCCGAAGCCGCGCACACCGTGCGCAACTGGGACTACCGCTACTGCTGGCTGCGCGACGCGGCCTTCGTCGTGCGCGCGCTGAACCGGCTCGGCGCGACGCGCAGCATGGAGGAGTACCTGCGCTACCTGTTCAACCTGGCGGCCGGGCAGGGCGATCTCGCGCCGGTCTACGGCATCCACTTCGAGCGCGAACTGCACGAGCGCGAGGCGACGCATCTGGCCGGCTATCGCGGCATGGGTCCGGTGCGCATCGGCAACGACGCCTGGCGCCAGATCCAGCACGACGTGCACGGCAGTGTCGTGCTGGCCGCCACCCAACTTTTCTTCGATCGCCGCCTGGTCGCGGCCGGCGACGCCGCGGCGTTCGCGCGGCTCGAGCCGGCCGGCGAGGCGGCCTGGCGGCTCTACGACCAGCCCGATGCCGGGCTCTGGGAATTCCGCGGCCGCGCCTCGGTGCATACCTATTCCAGCGTCACCTGCTGGGCCGGCTGCGAGCGGCTGGCGCGGATCGCGCGGCAGCTCGGTCTGGACGCGCGCGCCGCGCACTGGGCCGCGCGCGCCGATACGATGCGCGCGACGATCCTGGCGCGCGCGGTCCATCCGCAGGCCGGTCATTTCGTCGACGTGTTCGACGGCGACGGCCTCGACGCCAGCCTGCTGCTGCTGGCCGAGCTCGGCTTCGTCGACGCGGCCGATCCGCGCTACGTCGCGACCGTCGAGGCGATCGGCGCGGGCCTCGCGCGCGGGCCGCACGTGTTCCGCTACCTCACGCCCGACGACTTCGGCACGCCGGAGACCAGCTTCACGATCTGCAGCTTCTGGTACGTCGACGCGCTGGCGGCGATCGGGCGTCGCGACGAGGCGCGCGCCCTGTTCGAGACCCTGCTCGCGCAGCGCAACGGCCTGGGCCTGCTGTCGGAGGACATCGCGCCGCAGACCGGCGAGCTGTGGGGCAATTTCCCGCAGACCTATTCGCTGGTCGGCCTGATCAACGCCGCGATGCGGCTGTCGCGCAGCTGGGAGGAACTGCTGTGAAGCCGATGCAAGCCCGGATCGACACGGCGAGGAGGCGCTGATGGGTCGCCTGGTCGTCGTCTCCAACCGCGTCGCGGTGCCGCGCGAGCTGCGCGCCGGCGGCCTGGCCGGTGCGATGCAGGCCGCGCTGTCGCAGCGCGGCGGGCTGTGGTTCGGCTGGAGCGGCCGCATCGCGGCGACGCCCGCCGACGCGCCGCGCATGGAGACGGTCGGCCCGATCACGTTCGCGCTGACCGATCTGACGCGCGCCGACTACGAGGCCTACTACCTCGGTTATGCGAACCGCGCATTGTGGCCGCTGTTCCACTACCAGCCGAATCTGGTCGAGTTCAGCCGCAGCAATCTGGAAGGCTATCTGCGCGTCAACCGGCGCTTCGCCGGGCAACTGGCCGGCCAGCTGCGCGACGACGACACGGTCTGGATCCACGACTACCACCTGATCCCGCTCGCCAGCGAGCTGCGCGCGCTCGGTATCGGCGCGCGGATCGGCTTCTTCCTGCACATCCCGCTGCCGGCGGTCGAGCTGATGGCGATGCTGCCGGGCCACCGCCGTCTGATCGAGTCGCTGGCCGACTACGACCTGGTCGGCCTGCAGACGCCGGCCGACCGCCATGCGCTGCGCGACTACTTCGAGCGCGAATGCGGCGCGACGCTCGAGGACGGCGGCGTGCGTCTGCGCAGCGGGCGCTCGCTGCGCATCGAGGCATTTCCGATCAGCATCGACACCGCGCTGATCGCGCGGCTCGCGGCCAACGGATCGACCCATGCGGCCACGCGCGGCCTCGTCGCGAGCCTGCAGGGGCGCGCACTGGCGATCGGCGTCGACCGGCTCGACTACTCCAAGGGCCTGCCCGAGCGGTTCGACGCGTTCGGCCGTTTTCTCGAGCGTCACGTCGAGCGGCGCCGCCAGGTCTCGATGATGCAGATCGCGCCGCTGACGCGCGAGGACGTGCCCGAGTACCGCGAACTGCGCGAGCGGCTCGAGCGCATGGCCGGCGCGACCAACGGCCAGTACGCCGAACCGGACTGGGTGCCGATCCGCTACATCAACCGCAGCTTCCAGCAGGCGACGCTGGCCGGCTACTACCGCGTCGCGCAGATCGGCCTGGTCACACCGCTGCGCGACGGCATGAACCTGGTAGCGAAGGAGTTCGTCGCGGCGCAGTCGGCCGACGATCCGGGCGTGCTCGTGCTGTCGCGCTTCGCCGGCGCCGCCAACGAGCTGACCGGCGCGCTGATCGTCAATCCGCACGACGTCGACGACACCGCCGACGCGATCGAGCAGGCACTGGCGATGCCGCTGGAGGAACGTCGCGCGCGCTGGCAGGCGATGTTCGACCATCTCGCGCAGCACGACATCGCGGCCTGGCGCGACGCGTTCCTCGCGGCGCTCGACCGCGGCCGCTGAGCGGCGCCGCGGTCACGGCGAATCGGGCAGGCGATACTCGAAGTCGTAGCGGTGCGCGCCGTCGGTGATCGTGATCGACATGCGGCCTTCGATGCCGGCGAGTTCGCCGTCGCCGGAGTCCGGCACCACGGTGATGCTCAGCGACGGCGCACCGCGCGTCATCGTGCCGCTGTGCTGCAGCATGAAACTGCCTTTTCGGCCGTGCAGCGTGCCCTCGACGCGCTCGATCGCGACGTAGCCGGCCGAGCCCTTGACCGCGCCGGTCGCGGTCAGCATCTGGCCGACGCCGGTCGCGTCGAGCTCGCCGTGGAAACGCTTGTCGAGCGCCATTCGGCCACGCCGCTCGTCGGCGTCCGGCGACTCGATCGGCAGCGGGCTCAGCTTGACGTCGAATGCACCGCTGGCGTGTCGGGTCATCGTCGGCTCCTGTTTGGCGGCGGTCGCGGCGGTCGCGGCGGGCATCTGCGCGCCGGCGGCGGACGTGGTGGGTGGGGCGGCGGTCTGCGCGTCGGCGGCGGCCATGTACAGCGTCCCGGCCAGGCACAACGATGCGTAGCGGCGGATCGGATTCGGCATGAGGGCGTCCTCGACGCGCAGCGGGCGCGAGCGCGCGATCGTCGGCGACCGGCCGGTCCCCGTCAATCGGCGCCTCACGGCAGGAAGCGTGCGCGCGTCTCGGGCGTCGGCAGCAGGCACTGCTCGGCGCGACCGAACCAGCGCAGCCGGTTGCGCGCGACCCGGCGGTAGGCCGCGTCGCGCAGCGGTCGCGGTATCGCGCGCAGCAGCGCGCCGAGGCGCCAGATGCCGCCGAGGCCGCTCAGCACGCGCAGCACGGCATCGCTGTCGACGTGGCCGCGGCCGTCCTCGACCAGCAGGAACGACGGTGGGTCGGCCGGATCGAGGCCGTGCCGGCGCAGCAGCGCCTGACCGGTCGCACCCTGCTGTGTCGCGAAGCGAAAGCGGCCGGCGCGGTCGTGGCGCAGCACGAAGCGGACGCTGCGGCTGCACAGCAGGCAGACGCCGTCGAAGACGATGACCGGGCCGCCCCGCGCCGCTTCGGCCGGATCCGGATCAGTCGACATCGAGGCTGCCGGCGTAGGCGATCAGCAGGCCGAACGGCGCGACCCGGACCGTGACTTCGAAGCGGTAGCGCCCGGCGCGCTCGTACTCGAACGCCGCGACGTCGAATCCGCGGCGCGGCAGCGCGATGCCGCCGATCGACAGCGACTCGGCCTGCCAGCGCAGTCCGTCCGCCGCGGCGGTGAGCCGGAAGCCGAGCGTCGCGATGCCGATCCGCTCGATCAGACGGCCGTCACGAACGGCCAGCCGCGAGGCCAGCGGCACCGCGCCGAACCGGCGCGACCAGCGTTCGCCGTGCGCCTCGGCCGCGATCTCGACTTGGAGTGCATGTGTGCCGGCCGGCGGCAGCCGCAGCAGGGCGGCGGCGAGGCGCGCCGCGCGCCCGGAGCCGCGTTCGACCGTGACGGTGCCGGCATGACGGCACGGCCGCGCGTCGCAGTGCAGCCGGCGCACGCGCGGCGGCAGCGCGGCCAGCGCGGCCGGATCGAGCAGACGCGGCCACAGCGGCGGCGCGGATCGCGTGCCGCCGCTGTCGTCGGCGCGTTCCGGCTGCGGACCGGAAGCGCGCATCGGTGCTCAGACCGTGGCCGGGTTCGGCTTGTCCGGATCGAGCTTCCACTGCTTGATCGCGCGTGCGACGTCTTCCGGATTCATCCGGCCCTCGGCAGCCAGCGCGGCGATCGCGGCGTGGGCGATCCAGTAGCGGTCGACCTCGAAGAAGCCGCGCAGATGGGCACGCGAGTCGCTGCGGCCGTAGCCGTCGGTGCCGAGCACGACGTAGCGCTTGCCGTCGGGCAGGAACGCGCGGATCTGGTCGGCGTAGCCGCGCACGTAGTCGGTCGCGGCGACGACCGGGCCGGCGCGGTCGGCCAGACACTGCGTGACCCAGGCCTGGCGCGGCGCCTCGTCCATCGGATGCAGACGGTTCCAGCGCTCGACCTCGAAGCCGTCGCGGCGCAGCTCGTTGAAGCTCGGGCACGACCACACGTCCGAGGCGACGCCGAATTCCTTCTCGAGCAGCTCGGCCGCGGCCAGCACCTCGCGCAGGATCGTGCCGGAGCCGAGCAACTGCACGGTCGGCACGCTGCTGGCCTTGCTCTTGCCCTTGCCGCCGCTCTTGCCGGCGCCGCCGTCCTGCAGCAGGTACATGCCCTTGATGATGCCGGCCTCGGCACCCTGCGGCATCTCCGGATGCGTGTAGTTCTCGTTCATCACGGTGACGTAATAGAACGTGTCCTCCTGCTCGGTCAGCATGCGCCGCACGCCGTCCTGCAGGATCACCGCGACCTCGAACGAGAACGTCGGGTCGTAGCTGCGGCAGTTCGGGATCGCGCCGGCGAGCAGATGCGAATGGCCGTCCTCGTGCTGCAGGCCTTCGCCGTTGAGCGTGGTGCGGCCGGCGGTGCCGCCGATCAGGAAGCCGCGCGCGCGCATGTCGCCGGCGGCCCAGGCCAGATCGCCGATGCGCTGGAAGCCGAACATCGAGTAGTAGATGTAGAACGGCAGCATCGGCACGTTGCTGACCGAATAGCTGGTCGCGGCGGCCATCCACGAGGACATCGCGCCCGGCTCGCTGATGCCCTGCTGCAGCACCTGGCCGCTCTCGTCCTCGCGGTAGTACATCAGCTGGTCGGCGTCCATCGGCTTGTACTTCTGGCCGAACGGCGCGTAGATGCCGATCTGGCGGAACATGCCTTCCATGCCGAACGTGCGCGCCTCGTCGGCGACGATCGGCACAATGCGCGGGCCGATCACCTTGTCGCGCAGCAGCAGGTTGATGCCGCGCACGAACGCCATCGTCGTGGAGATCTCGCGCTCGCCGCTGCTCTTGAGCAGCGGCTCGAACAGCGCGAGCTCGGGCGTCGCCAGCGTCTCGGACTTCGGGCGCCGCTGCGGCAGGAAGCCGCCGAGCGCCATGCGCCGCTCGATCAGGTACTGCACTTCCGGCGAGTCCTTGCCGGGGTGGTAGTACGGCACGTTCGGCAGATCGGCGTCGGAGACCGGGATGTTGAAGCGGTCGCGGAACGCGCGGATCGCCGCGTCGTCCATCTTCTTCTGCTGGTGCGTGATGTTCTGCGACTCGCCGGCACCGCCCATGCCGTAGCCCTTGACGGTCTTGGCCAGGATCACGGTCGGACGGCCGGTCGTGTTGACCGCTTCGTGGTAGGCCGCGTAGACCTTGTGCGGGTCGTGGCCGCCGCGGTTGAGCCGCCAGATGTCGTCGTCGGACAGGTTGGCGACCATCTCGCGCAGCTCCGGGTACTTGCCGAAGAAATGCTCGCGCGTGTACGCGCCGCCGAAGGCCTTGCAGTTCTGGTACTCGCCGTCGACGGTCTCCATCATCAGCTTGCGCAGCGTGCCGTTCTTGTCGCGCGCCAGGAGTGGATCCCAGTAGCTGCCCCAGATCAGCTTGAGCACGTTCCAGCCGGCGCCGCGGAACACGCCTTCGAGCTCCTGGATGATCTTGCCGTTGCCGCGGACCGGACCGTCGAGGCGCTGCAGATTGCAGTTGACGACGAAGATCAGATTGTCGAGACCTTCGCGGCCGGCCAGCGAGATCGCGCCGAGCGATTCGGGCTCGTCCGACTCGCCGTCGCCGATGAAGCACCAGACCTTGCGGTCGCTCGGCGCGATCAGGCCGCGATGTTCCAGGTACTTCCAGAACTGCGCCTGGTAGATCGCCTGCAGCGGGCCCAGACCCATCGAGACCGTCGGCACCTGCCAGTACTCGGGCATCAGCCACGGATGCGGATACGAGGACAGGCCCTTGCCGTGGCCGGCCACCTCCATGCGGAAGTGGTCGAGCTGCTCCTCGCTGATGCGGCCCTCGAGGAACGAGCGCGCGTAGACGCCTGGGCTGGAATGGCCCTGGTGGAAGATCAGGTCGCCCGGATGGGCCGCGCTCGGCGCGCGCCAGAAGTGGTTGAAGCCGACGTCGTAGAGCGTCGCGCTCGACGCGAAGCTGGCGATGTGGCCGCCGAGGTCGCCGGGCTTGCGGTTGGCGCGCACGACCATCGCCATCGCGTTCCAGCGGATGATCGAGCGGATCCGCCACTCCATCGCCGCGTCGCCGGGCGACTTGGCTTCCAGGTGCGCCGGAATCGTGTTGATGTACTCGGTGGTCGGATCGAACGGCAGATGGCCGCCGGCGCGGCGGGTCTCCTCGACCATCCGCTCGAGCAGGAAATGCGCGCGGTCGGTGCCCTCGGCCTCGATGACCGCCTTGACCGAGTCGGTCCACTCGCGGGTCTCGACCGGATCGAGGTCCTGATCGAGGATGTCCTGCAGCTGATTCATGTACGTACCCTCCGCGGCCGCTCTCGGCGCGGCTCGATGTGCTGGATGAATGGGATCGGGGGCATTTTAGCGGCGCCGGGGCACGCCGGGCGACCGCGACGCAAAATATCGCCGTGCGCCGGCGCGATGCGACAGATGTCGCGCCGCCGCGCAGCATCGGGCGCGACGGCCGCGGCCGTTCCTCCGATGCGTGACGATGTCCGCTGGCCGCATCGTTTCTCGTAAGGCAAGCTGGAGATCGGCCCGGACACGGCCGTCGCAACGGTCGAAGGGGATACGGACATGCAGGCGTGGTCGTTCGGGTGGCGCATCGCGGTGGGGGTGGTCCTGGCGGGAGCGGCGGCGACCGCGCGCGCCGATCTGGTCGTCTATGACGACGCATTGCGCAACGGGTTCCAGAACTGGTCCTGGGGCGAGGTCGACCTGGCCTCGACCGCGCCGGTGTACGCCGGCACGCACGCGATCGCGTTCCGCGCGCATTCCTGGCAGGGCCTCTCGTTCGCACGGCCGGATCAGCCGCTGAGCGCCGCGACCTACCGCCGGCTGCGCTTCTGGATCCGCGGCGAGACCGGCGGCGAGCAGCTGCGCCTGGTGCTGCAGTCCGGCGGCGCCGCCGTGGTCGACACCGCGTTGGACGGCTTCGTCGCCGGCGGCGCGGTCGGCGCCGGCCAGTATCGCGAGGTCCTCGTCGCGCTGGCCGATCCGCCGCTGTCCTATACCGGCGCGTTCGACCGCATCGACCTGGTCGACGCCAGCGGCAACGCGGCCGGCAATCCGCAGCGCGTGCACGTCGACGAGGTGCGCCTGCTCGAGGGCGGCACGCAGCCCGATCCGATCTTCGCCGACGGCTTCGAAGGCAGCGGGCCGCCGCCGGCCGGCGGTCTGACGATCGAGCAGGACGTGGCGATCGACGGCCTGGCCGGCGACCGCTTCGGCTGGACCGACCGTGCCGGCCTGCCGCGCTCGGCCACGCTCGCGCACAACAACGCCGGCACCACGGCCGACGGTAGCCGCGGCGGCGAGCTGCGCGAGTTCCGCTACCGGGTTGGCGCGGCGACGCGCACGCTGAGCGCGGTCGGCGGCGGCGCCGGCGGTTTCGGCTACGTGGTCTCGCATCCGACCGACGGCGCGTTCTGCACCGGCGGCGGCGACAGTTCCAGCCTCGGCCATTTCACGCCGGGCCAGTTCCAGCGCGTGTTCTCGGGCCGCCACC
This sequence comes from Rhodanobacter denitrificans, assembly GCA_003241385.1. Lineage (GTDB taxonomy): Bacteria > Pseudomonadota > Gammaproteobacteria > Xanthomonadales > Rhodanobacteraceae > Dokdonella > Dokdonella denitrificans_A. Next base: position 351,210 of record QFPO01000003.1, on the reverse strand, counting down.
ACGCGATCTTCCGCTTCACGCAGGCCTATCCGCGCTACTGCACGGTGACCGCGCCGGCCGCGCGCTACGACGTGCCGGTGACGATCGACTGGGTATTCGCGAACGGCCGCGACCATCCGCTGTGGTCGATCACCTGGGATCTGTCGGCGGTGCCGGTCGGCCGCCTCGCCGACGACTCGCGCGCGCCGTACGGCGAGCTGCGCATCGACGGCGCCGCCAGCGACGCCGCGCGCAGCGCGATCGCCGGCACCGGCTGGGGCGACCGCTACCGCTTCGTCAGCACGCACGATCCGCTGACGTTCGCGAGCGGCTGGACCTGGAACCAGCCCAATACGATCCCGTACGCGAAGCTGTGGACCAGCGCGGTCGACGCGACGATGGGCATCGTGCAGAGCGAGACGATCGACCAGCAGGACGCCGGCGGCTACTGGGGCCAGGATCTGTGGATGCGCAGCAGCGCCCAGGTCAGCGGCTGTCCCGGCGAGCATCTGATGCCGTGCAACTACAACTGGCCGTTCCAGACCGTCAACTACTCGCTGCCGGCCAGCGGACCGACCAACAGCGCGCGCATCGCCTGGGGCACCAACTTCGGCTTCCTCGGCCAGGCCCAGTACCGCATCCGCGGCAATGCCTACTACGGCGGATCGGCCAACGGCACCGCGCTGCCGGGCGATCCGATGGCGCCGGGCTGGCCGAAGAAGAGCTATTCGACCTACATCGTGTTCGGCACGCACAGCGCCGATCCGGTCGGTGCCCAGGTCGCGCAGATCGAGACGATCCAGACGCTGACACTGGCCGCCTCGATCGGCTCGGTCGCGACCAGCGGTCCGGCCGGCGTCGCCGACGCGACCGTGCAGACCTATGCGCCGGCCGGCTACGACGCGGTCTACGGCGCGCTGACGTTCGCCGCGGCGGCCAACCGCCTCGACGCGACGATCGGCGTCGGCAGCGGCACGCTGCGCCATCCGCTGATCGTCGTGCGCCAGTGGAGCGGCGGTCTGCCGAACACGCTGCGCTTGAACGGCGCCACCCTGGTCCGCGACCAGGACTGGCTGCCGTCGCCGCGCGCCGGCGCGCAGGAGCTGTGGATCACGCTCAACCGCGACCTGGCCGCCGGCACGCATCGTGTCGAGATCGCGCCCTAGACCGGTGCATCCCGTGCTCCCGCTCTGCTCTGCCTTCGGCTCCGGCTCTAGCTCTAGCTCTAGCTCTAGCTCTAGCTCTAGCTCTAGCTCTAGCTCTAGCTCTAGCTCTAGCTCTAGCTCTGGCTGTGGCTCTGGCTGTGGCTCTGGCTGTGGCTCTGGCTTTCGCTCTCGCTATGGCTTTCCGCTTTGGCCGTTGGTGCGCCTAAAGCGAGCCGAGCATCGCAGGTCGCCCAGGCCGAAGAGCTGCCCCGTGTTTGAGCGCCAGCGAGTTGGGGCAGGCGGCGCAGCCGCATCGGCTCGCGTCAGCGCAGGCGGTTTTGGTGACTTTTTCCAAGAAAAAAGTCACCCGCTCGCGCAGCGAGCGGAAGCTCTTGCTCTGAATCTCTTGGCAAAAGCTGGCATACGTAGCAGTCGAAACCGAGTCAATCCGCAACCGGAAGAAGAACCTGAAAAAAGCCCGTCCCGGGAATGGACGCGGCGCAGGCAAGGGACTAGGGGACGCGGATCGCATCGGCACCGGGACGGTGCCGCGAAACCGCAGCGGCGGGGAACGCGCGGGTCACGGACGGCCCGCGCGGCCAGGGAGCAGGCCTGCGCGCCGCAGTGCGCATTTCCCTGCGCTCGGGCTCTGGGCAATACTCGGGCACTCCTCCACGGTCCCCGCACGCCGCGTCGTGTCCGCCAGCCCCAGCGAAGTCACTCAGCTCATCCAGCGCTGGCAGTCCGGCGAGACCGGTGCGCTCGACCGTCTGCTGCCGCTGGTCTATGCCGATCTGCGCGCGATGGCGGCGCGCCTGCTCGGCCGCGAGCAGCGCCAGGCGACGCTGCAGCCGACCGCCCTGCTGCACGACGTGTTCGTGCGCATGCTCGGCAGCGGCGTCGACATCCAGGACAGCGCGCACCTGTTCAACACCGCCGGCAGGATGATGCGCAACATGCTGGTCGACCGCGCGCGCGAGGCCGGCGCCGAGAAGCGCGGCGGCGACTGGCAGCGCGTCGATCTGGTCGATGCGCTGCAGCTGCCGATTCCCGAGCGCACGCACCTGGGCCTGCTCGACGAGGCGATCGACGAGCTCGAGCAGATCGACGCGCGGCTCGCGCGGATCGTCGAGCTGCGCTACTTCGTCGGCCTCAGCGTCGAGGCGATCGCGCGGATCATGGACGTCGACAAGCGCACGATCTACCGGGACTGGGCGTTCGCACGCGCCTGGCTCGGCCGCCACATGCAGCGCTGATGGACGCGCCGACGCGCGAACGCTGGCGCCGGGTCCGCGAGGCCTTCGGCGCTCTGATCGACCTGCCGGCGCAGCAACGCGCCGCCGAGCTGGCCGCTCTCGGCGCCGAGGACGCGGCGCTGGCCGCGGATCTCGCCGCGCTGCTGGCCCAGGCCGACGCGGCCGGAGCCCCCGACGACGCGGGCAGCGCCGAGTCGGCCGCCGAACCGGCCGCGCGCCGCGCCGGCACGGTCGTCGGCGGCCGCTTCCGCCTGCTCGACCTGCTCGGCATCGGCGGCATGGGCGAGGTGCATCTGGCCGAGCGCACCGACGAGCTCGACCGCAAGGTCGCGCTGAAGCTGGTGCGCGGCGACCTGCCGATCCCGGCCGCGCGCGCGCGCCGCGAGCAGCAGATCCTGGCGCGGCTCAGCCATCCGCACATCGCGGCCCTGGTCGACGCCGGCATCGGCGAGGCCGGCCAGCCGTGGTTCGCGATGGAATACGTCGACGGCGCGCGCATCACCGACTGGTGCGACCGCCGCGCACTCGACCTGCCGGCGCGCGCACGGCTGTTCGCGCGGGTCTGTCGCGCGGTGCAGTTCGCGCGGTGCAGTTCGCGCACCGCAACCTGATCCTGCATCGCGACATCAAGCCGTCGAACATCCTCGTCGACGGCGAGGGCGAGCCGCGCCTGCTCGATTTCGGCATCGCCAAGCTGCTCGACGGCACCGACGCGCAGCAGACCCAGACGCTGGCGTTCACGCCGGCCTATGCCGCGCCCGAGCAGCTGCGCGGCGAACCGGCGACGACCGCCAGCGACGTCTACCAGCTCGGTCTGGTGCTGTACGAGCTCGCGGCCGGCGTGCCGGCGCGGCGCGCGCACGAGGTCGCGCGTGCCCGGGCCGATGCCGACACGCCGCTGCCACGCGTCGATCAGGCGTTCGGCGCGCTGACCGTGCAGACACCCGACGGTGCCGATCGCATCGCGCGCGAGCGCGGCCTCGGCGTCGAGCGCCTGCGCCGGTCGCTGCGCGGCGACCTCGGCCGGATCGTCGCCAAGGCGACCGCCGCCGATCCGCGCGAGCGCTACGACACCGCCCAGGCACTGGCCGACGATCTGGAGCGCTGGGCCGACGGCCGCCCGGTCGCCGCGCATCGCGGCACGCTCGCGTACCGGCTGCGCAAGCTGGTCCGCCGGCATCGCGCGGCGACCGCGATCATCGCGCTGCTCGCGCTCGGCCTGGTCGCGAGCACGCTGTTCGCGGTCCATCGCGCGGCCGAGGAGCGCGAGCAGCGCCGCGCGGCCGAGGCCGCCGGACAGCGCGCCGACCAGCAGCGCCAGCGCGCCGAGATCCTGCTCGGCTTCATGAACGACATGTTCCGTCAGGCCGACCCGCAGAACGCCGCCGGCGCCGAGCCGACCGCGACGCAAATGCTCGAGCGCGCCGCGACCGCGCTGGAGACGCGCCCCGACCTCGACGCGGCGACCCATGCCGCCCTGCTGACCCAGGTCGCCGATACGTTCAACTCGCTGTTCCTGCCCGAGCGCGCCGCCGACAGCGCGCAGCGCGCGGTGAACCTGCTCGAGCCCGAGCGCGAGCGGCTTCCCGACGAGTACCTGGCGAGCGTCGGCATCCTGCTCGACGCGCTGCAGATGCTCGACCGCAGCGACGCCCAGCTGGCCCTGGTCGAGCACGCGCTGCCGGTCGCGCCGCGCTCGGAGCGGCAGGCCGCGACCTGGACGGCGCATCTGCTGAAGTTCCGCGGTGCGGCACGCTGCAGCCATGGCGATTTCCGCGACTGCGAGGCCGATCTGCGCGAGTCGCGGCGGCTGATCGAAAGCACGCCCGACGCAAGCGCGGCGGGCCTTGCGGTCGGGCTCAATCAGCTCGCGGTGCTGCTCAACGACGAAGGCAACGCCGCCGAGGCGGTGGACCTGCTGCGGCAAGCGCTCGCCGCGCTCGAGCGCGATGCCACCGCCCCGACGGCATCGCGCGCGTCGTTGCGGCTGAACCTCGCCAACAGTCTGGCGGCGCAAGGGCGCGCCGGCGAGGCGATCGCCCTGATCGAAAAGGGCCTGGCCGAGCCGCTCGGCCTGTTCGGCTCGGACGCGCCGTTCTTCGAGGCGATGCTCAGGCGCAGCCTGGCGCGCGCCAAGGTGCTGCACGGCGAGTACGCGCAGGCGCGTGCACTGCTGGCGGCATCGGCCGGTGCGATGCCGGCCGACAACCCGGGCCTGCCGCGCCACGCCAGCCAGACACATCTGGTCGCGGCGCGGATCGCGCTCGACCTGGCCGATCCGGCGACCGCGCTGGCCGAGATCGAGGCCGCCCATCGCGATGTCGCGACCGAGAACGACGCCGGCGCGACCCTGCTGCAGCTGCGCGTGGAGGTCGTCCACGCCGACGCGCTGCTGCGCAGTGGCCGCTGCGACCTCGCGCTGCCGCGCTGGCGCGCCGCGCGCGCGCGTCTGGACGCATCGATCGGCGCCACGCCGAGCTGGATCGGCGCCGAAATCGACGATGGCCTCGGTCGCTGCGCGCTGGCCGCCGGCGACACCGCGCAGGCCGAGGCCGCCTTCGCGAAGGCGATCGCCGGCTTCGCGGCCGCGACCGGCGAGGCCTCGCCATGGACGGTGCGCAGCCGCATCCACCGGCTCTGGGCACAGGCGATGGCGAGCCGCGACGCCGCGTTGCTCGATCGGCTCGACGAAGCGCGCGACGCACTCGCCGCGGCGCTCGACGGCAGCGCGCGCGCGCAGGTTTGGCAGACCGATCTGCTGATCGAAGCCTTGTCGTCCGAGCTGCGCGTGCCGCTCGACCGGTCGCGCGCCGAGCGCGCCGGCCAGGCGCGGGCCGCGTTCGCGGCACTGACCGGGCGTCCGGTCGCGTTCCGGGACGGACTGACCGGCTTCAACTGAGCCTGCCGCGGCGTGATCTGGGCCGGCGAGGGCGGGGGAAAACGAAAAAAAGATCGCCGCGATGTCACGTTTCGCCCTGTCGACTCCGCAACGGTAGGTAAGCGATCGTCCGTTCGCGCAGAGGGGAGGTACGGTGGTGAATGATGCAAACCTGACGAGCGGGGCCGTGTACGGCACCCGCCGGCCGTTGGCGGTGGCACTGGCGCTCGCGCTCGGCGTGTCGGTCGGCGTGGCCGCGGCGGTCGGCCTGCCGGCCGCGCATGCGGGCGGCAGGCCCGAGGGCGGCGCGACCTGGCCGGTCACGCAGTGCGGCGACAGCGGCGCCGGCAGCCTGCGCGACGTGCTGGCCGGTGCCGCGCCGGGCGACATCGTCGACCTCGGCGCGCTGAGCTGCGGCACGATCAGCCTCACCAGCGGTGCGATCGCGGTCGGGCAGCATGGCCTGACGCTGCGCGGTCCCGGCGCCGCGGCGCTGGCACTGGCCGGCAGCGGCGCCGACCGCGTGCTGCGGCATACCGGCACCGGCACGCTGACGATCGAAGGGCTGACCGTGCGCGGCGGCGCGATCGCCGGCACCGATCCCGACGTGACGATGCGCGGCGGCTGCATCGACTCCGACGGTTCGGTGGTGCTGACCGGCGCCACGGTGCGCGAGTGCTCGGTCTCGGCGATGTCGCAGGCACGCGGCGGCTGCATCGCCGCGCTCGGCGCGACGCTGACCGACTCGCATCTGGAAGCCTGCCGCGTCGACGTCGTCGACGGCGCCAGCTACGCGGCCGCGGGCGGCGCGCTATTCGTCGACGGCAGCCGCGACCTCGCGCTGGTGCGTTCGACCGTCACCGGCAACGAGGTCTCCTCGCCGCTCGGCGGTGCGCTCGGCGGCGGCGTCTACGTCGGCTACGGCGTCTACGCCACGAGTTCGGTGACGGTGACCGACAGCAGCCTCAGCGGCAATCGCGCGACCGGCCGGCCGTACGCGGCCGGCTACGGCTATTTCACGACCGACCAGGGCATGGGCGGCGCGATCATGACCCACAACCACATCCGCATCGAGCGCAGCACGCTGTCGGACAACCACGCCGGGACGGGCGGCGCGCTCGCGATGATCGGCGGCGACATCGCGGCCGACCGCATGGTGCTGATCAACAGCACGGTGTCGGGCAATACCGCGCAGAACACCGGCGGCGGCCTCTGGACGCTGCTCGGCGGCGTACGGCTGACCAACAGCACGATCGCGTTCAACGATGCCGGCTACGGCGCCGGCGGCCTGCTGCCGCAGCATCCGCTGTTCCAGGGTGTCTACGACTTCCCGCCGCGCATCGAGAGCTCGATCGTCGCGGCCAATACGACCGTCTACGGCATCGCCGACATCGACACCCAGCTGCCGAAACTGGTCATCACCGGATCGGGCAACCTGATCGGCGCGTCGAGCCTGACCGTGCCGCCCGATACGCTGGCCGGCGATCCGCGTCTGTTGCCGCTCGCCGACAACGACGGCCCGACGCTGACGCATGCGCTGGCCGCCGACAGTCCGGCGCTCGACGCCGGATTCAATCCGGAGAATCTGGAACACGACCAGCGCGGCGAGGGGCATGCGCGTCTGTCCGGAGCCGCCGTCGACATCGGCGCGTTCGAGCGTGCGGTCGGCGACGCGATCTTCTCCGACGGATTCGACTAGTCCCGCACGCCGCTGCCGAGCGCCCGCCGGGCGCACGGCTCACCCGACCGCCTTCGATTGTCCGGAGATCCTTCGATGATTCCGTTTCGCCATTCCCGCCGACCGGCAGCCGCACCGGGCCTCGCCCGCTGGCTGCTCGCGCTGGCGCTGACCGCCGTGTCGGCTGCCGCGCATGCCGTACCCGCGTCCGAGCGCGCATTCCTGCTCGATTTCTACGCCGACATGCATCCGGAGTACTGGTTCGACCGCAGCAACTGGGGCGGCCCGGCCGGCACCGAATGCACCTGGTACGGCGTGATCTGCGACGGTGCCGGCGACCACGTGCTGGGCCTGGAGATGGTCCGCAACAACGTCTGGGGTACGCTGCCGGCTTCGTTGTCGGAACAGACCCAGCTCAAGATCTTGCGGCTGCCGCTGAACTTCTTCGAGGGCCCGATTCCGCCGCTGGACGCATTGGTCAACCTGGTCGTGTTCGAGGCGACGCAGCAGGTCAATACGGCCGAGGGGTACGGTCTGACCGGTCCGCTGCCGTCACTGGCCGGCCTGTCCCGGCTGCGCATCTTCGACGTCAACCACAACCGGCTCGAAGGCTCGATTCCGCCGTTTCCGGTCGAGAACGGTCCGGTTGCACTCGAGCAGTACATCGTCGCGTACAACCGGCTCGACGGCACGATCCCGTCGCTGGACAGCGCCCCTACGCTCACGCTGATCGACGTGAGCTCCAACGCTTTGACCGGCTCCTTTCCGTCGCTGGCGCATCTGTCCGACCTGACGTTCGTCGGCGCCAACAGCAACCAGCTGAGTGGGCCGCTGCCGTCGATCGCCGGCCTGCCGCGGATGAAGGAGTTCTATGCCCGCGACAACCAGTTCGACCGCATGGTGAGCTCGTTCGCGGATCTGCCGGCGCTGGAGGTCTACGACGTCGCATTCAATCGGCTGGAGGGGCCGATCCCCGCGCTCGATCAGGTGCCGCGACTGCGCGTGTTCTACGCCAACGACAATGCGCTCGTCGGCACGCTGCCGACGTTCGAGGCCACGCCCGAGCTGGTTCATTTCGACGCGTCCAACAACCACCTCACCGGCCGTCTGCCGGAGATCGCCGGGCTGGCGTCGATGGGCACGTTTCATGCCGCGAACAACCAGCTGTCCGGCGGCATCCCGTCACTGGCCGACCTGCCGATGATGAACAGCTTCGACGTTTCGCATAACCGGCTCGGCGGCACGATTCCGGTGCTCAACGGGATGCCGCGTCTGGGCTCGTTCAAGGTCAACGACAACCACCTGTCCGGCACCGCGCCGCGCGTGGCGATCCTGCACATGCTGCTCAGCTACGACGTTTCGGACAATCGACTGACCGGCCCGCCGCCGGCGATCGTGCCGGGCAGCATCCGGCCCGGTGCGACGGCGCTGTGTCCGAACCATCTGGATCCGGAGCCGTCGGTGCAGTGGGACCAGGCCACCGGCGAGACGCCGTGGTATCAGGCCTGCACGGCGTTTCCGGACGTGATCTGGGCCGGCGGCTTCGAGGCGCCCTGAGCATGCGGCCCCGGCACGTCGGTGCCGGGGCCGTGCGGAGGCGGCGGGGTCAGGCGCCGGCCGCCTGCGCCTTGCGGATCTGCGACTCGACGCTGGCGATCGCGGTCATGTTGACGACGCGGCGCACCGTCGCCGACGGCGTGATGATGTGCGCCGGCTGCGATAGGCCCATCAGCATCGGGCCGATCACGACGCCGTCGGTCAGCACGCGCGTCATGTTGTAGCTGATGTTGGCCGCGTCCATGTTCGGGAACACGAACAGGTTGGCGCGCCCGTGCAGCCGCGAGTTCGGGAAGATCCGCTCGCGGATCTCCTCGCTCAGCGCGGTGTCGGCGTGCATCTCGCCCTCGACCTCCAGGTCCGGCGCGCGCGCGCGGATCAGGCCGAGCGCCTGGCGCATCTTGGCCGCGACCGGATCCTCGTGGCTGCCGAAGTTCGAATGCGAGAGCAGGGCGATCTTCGGCGTCACGCCGAACATGCCGAGCCGCTTGGCGGCCTGGATCGTCGCCTCGGCGATCTGCTCGGCGGTCGGGTCGAGCTTGACGTGGGTGTCGACGTAGAAGAACGCGCCCTTGGCGTTGACCACGCCGGTCATCGCCGCCGGCGCGCAGACGCCTTCGTCGAGCGGGATGATGTCCTGGATGTAGCGCAGCTTCTTGTGATAGCGGCCGACGATGCCGGTGATCATCGCGTCGGCCTCGCCGCGCGCGACCATCAGCGCGGCGATCACGGTCGGGCGCGAGCGCACCACGGCCTTGGCGCTGTCGGGCGTCACGCCGCGGCGCTGCAGCAGCTCGTGGTAGTGCATCCAGTAGTCGCGAAAGCGCGGATCGCTCTCGATGTTGCATATCTCGAAGTCGACGCCGGGCCGGATCCGCAGGTGCAGGCGCTGGATGCGCGCCTCGATGACCGCCGGACGGCCGATCAGGATCGGCCGCGCCATGCGCTCGTCGACGATGTGCTGCAGCGCGCGCAGCACGACCTCCTCCTCGCCCTCGGCGTAGACGATGCGCTGCGGATCGGCGCGCGCGCGGTCGAACAGCGGCCGCATGATCAGGCCGGTGCGGAACACGAATGCGTTGAGCTCGGTGCGGTAGGCCTCCAGCGATTCGAGCGGCCGGGTCGCCACGCCCGACGCCATCGCCGCCTCCGCGACGGCCGGCGCGAGCTGGGTCAGCAGGCGCGGATCGAACGGCTGCGGGATCAGATAATCGGGTCCGAACTCCGGCATCTCGCCGCCGTAGGCGCGTGCGGCGACGTCGGACATCTCGCGCTCGGCCAGATCGGCGATCGCGTGCACGCAGGCGACCTTCATCGCCTCGTTGATCGTCGTCGCGCCGACGTCGAGTGCGCCGCGGAAGATGTACGGGAAGCACAGCGCGTTGTTGACCTGGTTCGGGTAGTCCGAGCGCCCGGTCGCGACGATCGCGTCGGGGCTGGCCTCGCGGACCAGCTCGGGCAGGATCTCCGGCGTCGGATTGGCCAGCGCCAGGATGATCGGCCGCGGCGCCATGCGCCGGACCATCGCCTGGCTCAGCACGCCGGGCGCCGACAGGCCGAGGAACACGTCGGCGCCGTCGATGATCTCCTCGAGGCTGCGCGCGGCGGTGTCGCGCGCATAGCGTGCCTTGTTCGCGTCCATTTCCTCGGTGCGGCCGGTGTAGACCACGCCGAGCCGGTCGACGACCTGGATGTGCTCGGGCTTCACGCCGAGGCTGACCAGCATGTCGAGGCAGGCGATGCCGGCCGCGCCGGCACCGGTGTGGACCAGGCGGATGTCGCCGATCGCCTTGCCGACGACCTTGAGCGCGTTGACGATGGCCGCGCCGACGATGATCGCCGTGCCGTGCTGGTCGTCGTGGAAGACCGGGATCTTCATGCGCTCGCGCAGCTTGCGCTCGACCTCGAAGCATTCCGGTGCCTTGATGTCCTCGAGGTTGATGCCGCCGAAGCTCGGCTCGAGGCTGGCGATGATGTCGACCAGCTTGTCCGGGTCGCGCTCGTCGATCTCGATGTCGAACACGTCGATGCCGGCGAACTTCTGGAACAGCATGCCCTTGCCTTCCATGACCGGCTTGGCCGCCAGCGGGCCGATGTTGCCGAGGCCGAGCACGGCGGTGCCGTTGGTGATCACGGCGACCAGGTTGCCGCGCGCGGTCAGCGTGGCGACCTCGGCCGGATCGCGGACGATCTCCTCGCAGGCGGCGGCGACGCCGGGCGAGTAGGCCAGCGACAGTTCGCGCTGGGTGACGACGGGTTTGGTCGGCGTGACCTTGATCTTGCCGGCCGGCGCCTTGCGGTGGTACTCGAGCGCGGCCTTCTTCAGTTCTTCGGCATCGGACATGAGGCAATGACGGATGGACGCACCGGAACGGCCGGTGCTCGGGGGCGAGTCGGACTATACACCGTCGCCACGACGCATCCTGCCGCCGTCAGATCCCTGTCGGCGTGCTCGCATCGACCCCGCAGCGCCGCCGCCGCCGCTCGCGCGAGCGTATCGGCCCCCGCTTTGGCAAGTGCCGAAAGAGAAGGAACTTTGGCGTCGTGACCCGGACTAAAATCCGCCCGGTTGTCCGCGCGCGCGGTCTTCGCGCGTCCGGCCCCTTCCGAGCGAGCCAGTGACCGGCGCCCGATCGCGCCGCCGGCACAGCCATTCTCATCTTCGTCCGTTTCACGCCAATGCCCCGCGCCGATCCGCGGGACAGGAGTCGCCATGACCGTCCATCCGCCGTCCCGTTCCCGCCTGCGACCGTTCGTCGGTCTGTTCCTGGTGGCGATCCTGCTGGCCGGCGGCTTCTTCGCGTGGCGGCATTTCGTCGGTGCCGGCGCGAACCCGCCGCCGGCGCGCGGCGGCTGGCGCGACGGCACCCAGGTGGTGCCGGTGCGCGTCGCGACCGCGCAGCGCGAAGACCTGGTGCTGCGCCTCAAGGCACTCGGCACGGTGACGCCGCTCAATACGGTGACCGTACGCAGCCGCGTCGAGGGCGAGCTGGTGCGCGTCGCGTTCGAGGAGGGCCAGCTGGTGGCCGCCGGCGATCTGCTCGCCGAGATCGACCCGCGTCCGTTCCAGGTCCGGCTCGCCCAGGCGCAGGGCACGCAGCAGCAGAATCTGGCCGAGCTCGCCAATGCGCAGTCGGACCTCGCGCGCTATCGCGAGCTGCAGGGCAAGGGCTATGTGTCGGGCCAGCAGCTCGGCACCCAGGAGGCCCTGGTGCGCCAGTACGAGGCGCGCCGCCAGGCCGACCAGGCCGCGGTCGACGACGCGCGCCTGCAGCTGACCTATACGCGCATCGTCGCGCCGATCGGCGGCCGCATCGGCCTGCGCAGCGTCGACGTCGGCAATCTCGTGCGCAGCGGCGACAGCGACGGCATCGCGACGATCACGCAGATGGCGCCGATCAGCGTGCTGTTCACGATTCCCGAGACCGAACTGCCGGCCGTGCTGGAAGCGGTGCGCGCCGAGCGTGCGCTGACCGTCGAGGCCTGGGACCGCGAGGAGCGTCGGCAGCTGGCGACCGGCACGCTGACCAGCCTCGACAACCGCATCGACACGACCACCGGCACGCTGCGCCTGCGCGCCGGCTTCGACAACGTCGACGAGAGCCTGTATCCGAACCAGTTCGTCAACGTCCGGCTGCAGGTGTCGAGCACCGACTCGGTCGTGATCCCGAACGCGGCCGTGCAGTTCGGCGCCAAGGGCAACTTCGTCTACGTCGTCGGCGACGACAACAAGATCGCCGTGCGGCCGCTCAAGCTCGGCGCGGCCGACGGCGAGCGTGTCGCGGTGCTGGACGGCATCGCCGCCGGCGAGCGCGTCGTGCTCGAAGGTCTGGACCGCCTGCGCGAGGGTGCGACGGTCGAGATCGTACCGGACGCGCCCGCGGCCGAGGCGCCGGCGACGCGCTCGTGAACCTGTCGCGCCCGTTCATCCTGCGGCCGGTGGCGACCACGCTGCTGATGGTCGCGCTGCTGCTGTCGGGCCTGCTCGCGTACCGCCTGCTGCCGGTGGCCGCGCTGCCGCAGGTCGACTACCCGATCATCCAGGTCCTGACTTTGTACCCGGGCGCCAGCCCGACCGTGACCACGCGCGCGATCACCGCGCCGCTGGAGCGGCGGCTCGGCCAGATTCCCGGCCTCAAGCAGATGTCCTCGACGAGCTCGGGCGGCGCCTCGGTGATCACGCTGCAGTTCACGCTCGAGGTCTCGCTGGCGGTCGCCGAGCAGGAAGTGCAGGCCGCGATCAATGCGGCCAGCTCGTTCCTGCCGAACGACCTGCCGGTGCCGCCGGTCTATCGCAAGGTCAATCCGGCCGACACGCCGATCCTGACGCTGGCGGTGACGTCCTCGGCGATGGCGCTGCCGGCGGTCTACGACCTGGTCGACACGCGCATGGCGCAGCGCCTGGCGCAGCTGCCGGGCGTCGGCCTGGTCAGCCTGGCCGGTGGGCAGCGGCCGGCCGTGCGCGTGCAGGTCAATCCGGTCGCGCTGGCCGCGGCGGGCCTGTCGGTCGCCGACATCCGCACTGCGATCGGTGCGGCCAACGTCAACACGCCCAAGGGCAGCTTCGACGGCCCGACGCGCGCGATCATGCTCGACGCCAACGACCAGATGCGCTCGGTCGAGGAGTACCGCCAGCTGATCCTGGCCTATCGCGACGGCGCGCCGCTGCGCCTGGGCGACGTCGCGACCGTCGAGGACGGCGCCGAGAACCGCCATCTGGCGGCCTGGTCCGGTCCGGTCCCGGCGATTCTCGTCAACATCCAGCGCCAGCCCGGCGCCAACGTGATCGAGGTCGTCGACCGCGTGCGCGCGCTGCTGCCGCAGCTGTCGGCGGCGTTGCCGGCCGGCATCGACGTGGCCGTGCTGAGCGACCGCACCGAGTCGATCCGCGCCTCGATCCGCGGCGTGCAGCACGAGCTGATGCTCGCGATCGGCCTGGTCGTGATGGTGACGTTCGTGTTCCTGCGCAACGTGCCGGCCACGATCATCCCGAGCATCGCGGTGCCGCTGTCGCTGATCGGCACGTTCGGCGTGATGCTGCTGGCCGGGTTCTCGCTGAACAATCTGACGCTGATGGCGCTGACGATTGCGACCGGCTTCGTCGTCGACGATGCGATCGTCATGCTCGAGAACATCGCGCGCCATCTCGAGCGCGGCGCGCGGCCGTTGCAGGCAGCGCTGGAGGGCGCGCGCCAGATCGGCTTCACGCTGATCTCGCTGACGCTGTCGCTGATCGCGGTGCTGATCCCGCTGCTGTTCATGGCCGACGTGGTCGGCCGGCTGTTCCACGAGTTCGCGATCACGCTGGCGGTCGCGATCGGCATCTCGCTGATCGTGTCGCTGACGCTGACGCCGATGATGTGCGCATTGTTCCTGCGCCACGGCCATCCGACGCGCCGCGACGGCGAGGAAGCCGTCGCGCAGCACCGCCACGGCGATGCGTTCGACCGCCTGATCGACGCCTACGACCGTGCGCTGCACTGGGTGCTGGCACGCCAGCCGCTGATGCTGATCGCGACGCTGGCCACGCTGGCGCTGACCGCGGCGTTGTATGTGGCCGTGCCGAAGGGCTTCTTCCCGATCCAGGACGCCGGCCTGATCCAGGGCATCAGCGAGGCGCCGCAGTCGGTGTCTTTCGCGGCGATGTCCGAACGGCAGCAGGCGCTGGCCGACGAGATCCTGAAGGACCCCGACGTCGCGAGCCTGTCCTCGTTCATCGGCGTCGACGGCAGCAATGCGACGCTCAACACCGGGCGCCTGCTGATCGAGCTCAAGCCGCACGGCGAGCGCAGCGCCGGCGCACTGGAGGTCATCGAGCGCCTGCGCGAGCGCGTCGCGCGCGTGCCCGGCATCGCGCTGTACCTGCAGCCGGTGCAGGAGCTCAGCATCGAGGACCGGATCAGCCGCACGCAGTACCAGTTCAGCCTGACCAGTCCGGACTTCGCCGAGCTGGCCGCGTGGACGCCGCGCCTGCTCGAACGGCTGCAGAGCGCCGGCCCGCTCGCCGACGTCGCCAGCGATCTGCAGGACCAGGGCCTGCAGGCCTACATCGCGATCGACCGCAACGCCGCGGCGCGGCTCGGCGTGTCGGTGTCGGCGATCGCCGACGCGCTGTACGACGCGTTCGGCCAGCGCCAGATCTCGACGATCTTCACGCAGGCCAACCAGTACCGCGTCGTGCTCGAGGCGCGCCAGGATTTCCAGTTCGGTCCGGAGGCGATCGCGCGGATCCGCGTCGCCGCCGCGGACGGGCAGCAGGTGCCGCTGTCGGGCATCGCGCGCATCGAGGAGCGGCCTTCGGCGCTGCTGGTCAACCACATCGGCCAGTTCCCGGCGGTGACGGTCTCGTTCAACCTCGCGTCCGGCGCCTCGCTCGGCGAGGCGGTCGCGGCGATCGAGCAGGCGCAGCGCGAGCTGGCGATGCCGGCCAGCGTCGAGCTGCGCCTGCAGGGCGCGGCCGACGCATTCCGCAACTCGCTGGCGAGCACGCTGTGGCTGATCCTGGCCGCCGTGCTGGTCATGTACATCGTGCTCGGCGTGCTCTACGAGAGCTACATCCATCCGGTCACGATCCTCTCGACGCTGCCGTCGGCGACCGTCGGTGCGCTGCTGGCACTGCTGATCAGCGGGCAGAGCCTGGACCTAATCGCGGTGATCGGCATCGTGCTGCTGATCGGCCTGGTCAAGAAGAACGCGATCATGATGATCGACTTCGCATTGGAGGCCGAGCGTGAGCAGGGCCTGTCGCCGCGCGAGGCGATCCACCAGGCGGCGCTGCTGCGCTTCCGGCCGATCCTGATGACGACGCTGGCCGCGCTGTTCGGCGCGGTGCCGCTGATGTTCGCGACCGGCTCCGGCGCCGAGCTGCGCGCGCCGCTCGGCCTGGTCATGGTCGGCGGCCTGATCGCGAGCCAGATCCTGACGCTGTTCACGACGCCGGTGATCTACCTGTTCTTCGACCGGCTGCGGCGCCGGCCGCGGACGGTCGTCTCCGACGCCGACGCGGTCAAGCCGGCATGAGCGCGTGCGCGCGCGGCCGACGACCCGCGGCTGCGGAGGCCGCCCGGTGAACCTCTCGCGGCTGTTCATCGAGCGTCCGGTCGCGACCGTGCTGTCGGCGCTCGCGGTCGTGCTGGCCGGCCTGCTCGCGTTGCGCCAGCTGCCGGTCGCGCCGCTGCCGCAGGTCGACTATCCGACGATCAACGTCACCGCCAGCCTGCCGGGCGCCAGTCCCGAATCGATGGCGGCGACGGTCGCCACGCCGCTCGAGCGCGCGCTCGGCACGATCCCCGGCATCATCAGGATCGAGTCGAGCAGCTCGCAGGGCTCGACCAACGTCGAGCTGCGCTTCGATCTGGGCCGCAACATCGACGACGCCGCGCGCGACGTGCAGGCCGCGATCAACGCGGCGCGTGCACAGCTGCCGAGCGGCATGCCGGGCATGCCGCAGTACCGCAAGGTCAATCCGTCGCAGGCGCCGATCATGGCGCTGGCGCTGACCTCCTCGACGCTGTCGCCGGGCGAGGTCTACGACGCCGCCTCGACGATCATCGCGCAGAAGCTCGCGCAGATTCCCGGCGTCGGCGAGGTCCAGGTCGGCGGCAGCTCGCTGCCGGCGGTGCGCGTCTCGCTCGACCCGAACGCGCTGAACCAGTACGGCATCGCGCTGGAGGAGGTCGCCGCGGCGATCCGCCAGGCCAATGCGCTCAAGCCGCTCGGCTCGGTCGCGACCGAGGCGCGCAGCTGGCAGATCGAGGCCAGCCTGCAGCTGCGCACGGCCGAGGAGTACCGCCCGCTGATCGTGGCCTGGCGCGACGGCCGGCCGGTGCGCCTGGCCGACGTCGCCAGCATCGCCGAGGGCGTCGAGGACCGCTACGCCTCCGGCTTCCACAACGACCGCGACGCGGTGCTGATCATCATCAGCCGCCAGCCCGACGCCAACATCATCGAGACCGTCGACGCGATCCAGGGCCAGATCGAGAACCTGCGCGCCTTGCTGCCGGCCGGCGTCGACATGACCATCGCGATGGACCGCTCGCCGGTGATCCGCGCGACGCTGCGCGAGGCGCAGACCACGCTGCTGCTGGCGATCGCGCTGGTCGTGCTGGTCGTGCTCGCGTTCCTCGGCAACCTGCGTGCCGGCCTGCTGCCGTCGCTGGCGATCCCGGTGTCGCTGTTCGGCGCGCTGGCGATCATCTGGCTGTGCGGCTTCTCGCTGAACAACCTCTCGCTGATGGCGCTGATCGTCGCCGCGGTGCTCGTCGTCGACGATGCGATCGTCGTGCTCGAGAACATCTCGCGCCACATCGAGAACGGCGCCACGCCGCTGGCCGCCGCGCTGCGCGGCGCCGGCGAGGTCGGCACCACGCTGCTGTCGATGAACGTCGCGCTGGCGGTGGTGTTCGTGTCGATCCTGTTCCTCGACGACTTCGTCGAGCGGCTGTTCCGTGAGTTCTCGATCACGCTGGTCGCGGCGATGGGCGTCTCGCTGCTGGTCTCGCTGAGCCTGACGCCGGCGCTGTGCGCGCGGCTGCTGCGCGCACGCGGCAGCGCCCGCCCGAACGCGCTGCAGCGGATCGGCAGCGGCCTGATCGAGCGCCTGCGCGACGGCTATGCGCACACGCTGGAGACCGCGCTGGCGCATCTGCCGGTCGTGCTCGGCGTGCTGGTCGCGGTGATCGCGCTCAACGTCTGGCTGTTCGACCACGTGCCCAAGGGCATCGTGCCGCGCCAGGACACCGGCCAGATGCGCGGCTTCGCGCGCGGCGACGACGGCCTCTCGTTCCAGGCGATGCAGCCGAAGATCGCCGCCTACCGCGAGCTGTTGATGCGCGATCCGGCGATCGAGGACATCATCGGCTACGTCGGCGGCCGCTCCGGCGTCAACAATGCCTTCATCATGATCAAGGTCAAGCCGCTGGCCGAGCGCAGGCTGTCCAGCGACGCGATCATCGCGCGCCTGCGCGAGCAGATGCCGAAGATCCCCGGCGGCGTGATGTGGCTGTGGGTCGACCAGGACATCCGCATCGAGGGCGGCTCCAGCGACGGGCAGTACGAGTTCGAGCTGCTCTCCGACGATCTGGCCGCGCTGCGCGAATGGACGCCGCGCGTCAGCGAGCGCCTGTCGGCGCTGCCCGAGCTCGCCGACGTCGAATCCAGCGGCGACGAGGGCATGCGCCAGGTCGTGCTCGACATCGACCGCGAGGCCGCCGCGCGACTCGGCGTGGACATGCGCACGATCGCCTCGGTGCTCAACAATTCCTTCAGCCAGCGCCAAGTCGCCACGCTCTACGACAGCCTCAACCAGTACCGCGTCGTCATGGAGCTCGACCCCAGGCACACGCAGAGTCCCGACACGCTCGAGCGCATCCATGCGATCGCCGCCGACGGCCGCCGCGTGCCGCTGTCCTCGTTCGCGAGCTACCGCTACGGCATGGCGCCCGACCGCGTGCAGCACCGCAACCAGTTCGCGTCCGCGCGCGTCAGCTTCGCGCTCGCACCCGGTGTCACGCTGAGCCAGGGCGTCGAGGCGATCGAGCGCGCGATGGCCGACATCCTGCTGCCGACCGAGGTCCGCGGCGCGCTGGCCGGCGAGGCCGGCAGCTTCGGCCAGATGCGCGAGCGCCAGCTGTGGCTGATCCTCGGCGCGATGATCGCGGTGTACCTGGTGCTCGGCATTCTCTACGAGAGCACGATCCAGCCGCTGGCGATCCTCTCGACGCTGCCGTCCGCCGGCGTCGGCGCGCTGCTGGCGCTGTACGCCTCCGGCGGCGAGCTGAACCTGATCGCGCTGCTCGGCCTGTTCCTGCTGGTCGGCATCGTCATGAAGAACACGATCCTGATGATCGACTTCGCGCTCGCCGCCGAACGCGGCGACGGTCTGAGCCCGCGCGACGCGATCGTGACCGCCGCCCGGCTGCGCTTCCGGCCGATCCTGATGACCAGCATCGCGGCCCTGCTCGGCACGATGCCGCTGATGCTCGCGACCGGCGAGGGCTGGGAGATGCGCCGGCCGCTCGGGGTGGCGATCGTCGGGGGTCTGCTGGTCAGCCAGTTGCTGACCTTGTATACGACGCCGGCGATCTATCTGGCGTTGGCGCGGGTGCGGGGGAGGTTTTCGCGGGGGCGCGAGGCCGGTCTCGCGCGCGGGGAGGGTGGGGTTTCGACGTGATCGAGGGTGTGGCTTCGTAGGCGGCTGGTGTCTCGGTCTGTTCCTTCGCTTCGGCGAGTCGGCGGTTTTCTTGTCTGCCTGTTCCGCTCGCGTCCCGGGCGAGCGGGTCGCGTCCTAGCGACTGATCCGCTAAGTCTGTTCGTTCGCGATGTGCATCTGAGTTGCGAGCGATTGGCTGGGTTTTGCTTCGTCGGTGGGCGGCATCCCTGCCGCTTTTCCGCTCGCCTCCAGGCGAGCGGGTTACTTTTCTTTGCGTGGCCAAAGAAAAGTAACCAAAAGAAAGGCCACCCCGGTACCGCGGTCTCCGGGCATCCTGCCCTGCGACTTCGCGAAGGTGCTGCGGGGGTCTGCTGACAGCGCATCCTGCGCTGACAGCAGACTGGGCCACGTCCTGTGGCCCACCCTCCGGGCCTTTTCCTACGCACCTTCGCCGCGGCACAGGGGCCCCATTGGCGCGCGTCCTGCGCGCTCGAGCACAGACAAGAGCGAAAGCGAGAAGCGCGCTTGCACACGCTGCGGATGTCACGCATGCAAGCAGGTGCACAAGCATGGACGCTGGCGCCCCGAGCATGGACAACGCGCTGTCGCTCTTGTTCTTGCTTCGTCTTTTGCGCGCAGGAAGCGCGCTGAAGGGTCCCGTCAGACGTGGTGGGCCGGGGCCGGATCAGCCCGCAGGGGCGCGGGCATGGAGGCCCGCGCGTTCGTCGTCAGCACAGGAGGTGCTGTCGACGAACCCCGGCCCCGGACCACGTACCCGCAGGGCAGGATGCCCGGAGGGCACGTCTGTGGGGTGCCCTTCTCTTTGGTTACTTTCTCTTGGGCACGCAAGAGAAAGTGACCCGCTCGCCGGGAGGCGAGCGGAAAAAGGCAGGGATGCCGCTCACCCACGAAGCAACAGCCACCCAAACGGCAGAGCCCACTCTGCTGTTCGCATCGCTCCTGGGCGCGTGGGCACGCAAGAGAAAGTGACCCGCTCGCCCGGAGGCGAGCGGAAAAAGAGGCAGGGATGCCGCTCACCTACGAAGAACAACCCGCCAAGCCGCAAGCGAACGCGCCTGCTCTCTCGAAGGCAAGTGGAAAGCCAGCGCTCAGCAACGAAGCAAACCCAGACACACGACTAACCACATCCGCCGAACGCCCCACCCACGACAAGACCCCCGATCGAATCAGCCAGAAGACGACACCTTCATCAAGACCAGTCCCACCACGATCAAACCCGCCGCCCCCACGCGCATCGTCGACACCGCCTCCCCCAGCACGAGAACGCCCACCACGAACGCCCCGACCGCGCCGATGCCGGTCCAGATCGTGTAGGCGGTGCCGAGCGGCAGCGTGCGCATCGCCAGTGCGAGCAGGCCGAAGCTGCCGATCATCGCGATCAGCGTGACGACGGAAGGAATCAGGCGCGTGAAGCCGGACGATTGCTTGAGCGCGTACGCCCAGACGATTTCGAGCGCGCCGGCCGCGAGCAGGAACAACCAGGACATGAGAGATCTCCGGATCGAAGGCCGGGTCGTCCCGGCGATGTCGCCCGAAGCGGGGGAGGTCGTCCT
This sequence comes from Rhodanobacter denitrificans, assembly GCA_003241385.1. Classification (GTDB taxonomy): domain Bacteria; phylum Pseudomonadota; class Gammaproteobacteria; order Xanthomonadales; family Rhodanobacteraceae; genus Dokdonella; species Dokdonella denitrificans_A. The sequence continues at coordinate 330,993 of QFPO01000003.1, read as the reverse complement.
CGCCGTTCCGGCATGGGGACGGCCGGCCCGATTTCAATCCGCGCGATGCCGATGCACGATGATCGATCCAATACGGGCCGGTCTGCCGGTCGCAATCGGCGCGATCGTGCCGCAACGGGCGGCACGCGAACCCGCGGCCGGCGGTAGCATGCGCCATGGCCGCGCCGCGCAAGATCATCCACGTCGACATGGACGCGTTCTACGCGTCGGTCGAGCAGCGTGACGACCCGTCGCTGCGCGGCCGGCCGGTGGTCGTCGCGTGGCGCGGTGCGCGCTCGGTGGTCTGCGCGGCCTCGTACGAGGCGCGGCGCTACGGCGTGCGCTCGGCGATGCCGGCGCTGCGCGCCGAGCGGCTGTGTCCGCAGGCGGTGTTCGTACCGCCGGACTTCACGCGCTACCGCGCGGTGTCGCGCCAGGTCCGCGAGATCTTCCAGCGCCACGCCGACGCGGTCGAACCGCTGTCGCTCGACGAGGCCTATCTCGACGTCACGCGGCCGCGCAGCGGTCTGCCCAGCGCGACCGCGGTCGCCGAGCGGATCCGCGCCGAGATCCGCGAGGAAACCGCGCTGACCGCGTCGGCCGGTGTCGCGCCGAACAAGTTCCTCGCCAAGATCGCCTCGGACGTGCGCAAGCCCGACGGCTTGTTCGTGATCCGACCGCATCAGGTACTCGACTTCCTGACGCCGCTGCCGGTCGAGCGCATCCCCGGTGTCGGCAAAGTCATGCAGGGCAAGCTCGCCGCGCTCGGCATCGTCACGGTCGGCGATCTGCGTGCGCTCGACGCCGCCGAGCTCGAACGGCGCTTCGGCCGCTTCGGCCGCCGCCTGCACGAGCGCGCGCACGGCATCGACGAGCGGCCGGTCGATCCGCATCAGCCGGTGCAGTCGATCTCCTCGGAGGACACGTTCTCCGAGGACCTCACGCTCGGCGAGCTCGAGCCGGCGATCCGGCGCCTCGCCGAGAAGACCTGGACCGCGACGCAGCGCACCGCGCGGATCGCGCATACCGTCGTGCTCAAGCTCAAGACCGCGCAGTTCCGAATCCTCACGCGCAGCCACACGCTGGAGACCGCGCCGCGCAGCGCCGAGCAGGTGCAGTCGCTGGCGCTGGCGCTGCGCGAACGCGTCGACCTGCCGGCCGCGACGCGCTATCGCCTGGTCGGCGTGGGCCTGGCCGGGTTTCGCGATCCGGAAGAGGACGGCCAGGGTTCGCTGTTCGACGTCGCGGACTGAGTGCCGACGTGCGCGCATCCGTAGGTTCGGTCTTTCGCTACTTGACCGGGGCGGCCGCAGTCGATATCACCGTTCGGTCCTGTCCTGGTGGGAATCGATGATGAAGCGTTCGTTCGTCGCCATGCTGTTGCTGATTCCGTTGGCGGTCTTCGCCGCCGACAAGCGCCCGATCACGCACGAGGACCTGTGGCTGATGCCGCGCGTCGGTGCGCCGACGGTCAGTCCGGACGGGCGGCAGGCGGTGTTCACGGTGACCGAACCTTCATACAAGAAGGACGAGTCGGCGACGCATCTGTGGATCGTGCCGACCGACGGGTCGGCGCCGGCGCGCCGCATCACCTCGTCCAAGTCCGGCGAAAGCGGTGTGGCCTGGAGCCCGGACAGCCGGCGCCTGGCGTTCTCGGCCAAGCGCGGCGACGACAAGCAGGCGCAGATCTGGATCCTCGATCTGGCCCAGGGCGGCGAGGCGCAGCGGCTGACGCGGCTGTCGACCGGCGCCTCGGCGCCGGTGTTCTCGCCGGACGGCCGGCGCATCGCGTTCACGAGCCGCGTCTATCCGGGCAGCGCCAGCGACGCCGACAACGAGCGGCTCGCCAAGGAAGAGGAAGACCGCAAGTACAAGGCGCGCGTCTACACCGGCTTTCCGATCCGCAGCTGGGACCGCTGGCTCGACGAGAAGCAGACGCGCGTGTTCGTGCAGGGCGTCGACGGCGGCGAGGCCAGGGATCTGCTGGTCGGCAGCGCACTGATCAGGCTGCCCGGCTACGCGATGGCCGAGGAGGGCGTGGTCTGGACGCCGGACGGCCAAGGCCTCGTGTTCGCGGCCAGTCGCAATCGCGACCGCGCGGCCTGGTCGTTCACCAACGCCGATCTGTGGCAGATCGGCGTCGACGGCGGCGAGCCACGCCGCCTGACCGGCGCCGAGTCGATCGACGCCGGCGACGGCTACGGGTCGCCGCGCTTCGGCGCCGGCGGCCGCACGCTGTTCGCGACGCTGACGCCGCGCAGCGACCGCATCTACAACGCCGCGCGTATCGTCGCGCTGGACTGGCCCTCGCTGCGCGAGCGCGGCCGCATCGAGTTGCCGGACGGCCGGTCGGTCGCCGGTTTCGACCTCGCGCCGAACGGCCGCGAGGTCTGGCTGACCGCCGAGGACGCCGGCCGCGAGGTGGTCTATCGCGCCGCCGCCGGCGGCGGCGAGGCCAAGCCGGTCGCAGTGCCCGAGCGCGGGCTCTATACCAACCTCAGCGTCGGCGGCACGCGCGCGCCGGTGCTGGTGGCCACCTACGAGAGCGCGACCGAGCCGCCGGAGCTGGTCCGCCTGGATCCGGCCGGCAAGTCGGTCAAGCGGCTGACCGCACTGACCGCGGCCAAGCTCGCGCCGCTGGATCTGGCGCCGGTCGAGCATTTCTGGTTCGACAACGACCGCGGCCAGCGCATCCACAGCATGCTGGTGCGTCCGCCCGGCTTCGATCCGTCGAAGAAGTACCCGCTGCTGGTGCTGATGCACGGCGGTCCGCACACGATGTGGCGCGACCAGTGGGTGCTGCGCTGGAACTACCATCTGCTCGGCGCGCCGGGCTACGTCGTGCTGCTGACCAACTACGTCGGCTCGACCGGTTTCGGCGAGCGCTTCGCGCAGGCGATCCAGGGCGATCCGCTGAAGGGCCCGGCCGACGACATCAATGCCGCAGCCGACGAGGCGATCCGCCGCTACGCGTTCATCGACGCCGACCGCCAGTGCGCCGGCGGCGCCAGCTACGGCGGCCATCTGGCCAACTGGCTGCAGGGCACGACGACGCGCTACCGCTGCCTGATCAGCCACGCCGGTCTGGTCAATCTCGAATCGCAATGGGGCACCAGCGACATCGCCTACAGTCGCGAGGTCGGCAACGGCGGTCCGGTCTGGGAGCAGGGGCCGGTCTGGCGCGAGCAGAATCCGATCCGCCTGGCCGCCAACTTCAAGACGCCGGTGCTGGTGACGTTCGGCGAGCGCGACTTCCGCGTGCCGCTCAACAACGGGCTGGAGTACTGGGCCGCGCTGCAGCGCCAGCAGGTCGAGAGCCGGCTGATCGTGTTCCCGGACGAGAACCACTGGATTCTCAACGGCGAGAACAGCCGCTTCTTCTATCAGGAAGTCGCCGACTGGCTGAAGCGCTGGATCGGCCCGGCCGAAGCGAAGAAACCCGAGGCGGCCGCCGCACCGGCCGCGTGACCGCGGTGCTGCGCGCCGCCTCCGCGGCGGCGCGCGGCGCGATCAGAAGAAGCGCGGATTGGCGAGCTCCGTGAAGAACCGGCCGATCACGCGCGGTTCCAGCGCGATCGTGAACAGGATGCCGTAGATCGCGCCGGACAGATGCGCGCTGTGATTGATGTTGTCGCCGCCGCGCTTGTTCATGTAGACCGTGTAGGCCAGATACAGCACCGCGTAGATGATCGCCGGCACCGGGATCACGTAGATGTAGATCGTCTGCCACGGCGCCAGCAGGATGAACGCGAACAACACCGCCGAGACCGCGCCCGACGCGCCGAGGCTGCGGTACTGGCCGTCGTGCTTGTGGCGCATGTAGGTCGGGATCATCGAGACGACCAGCGCACTGACGTAGAACAGCACGTAGCCGAACGGGCCGATGTACTGCCCGTAGAACTTCTCCATCAGGCCGCCGAAGAAGTACAGCGTGATCATATTGAACAGCAGGTGCATGCCGTCGGCGTGGATCAGGCCGCAGGTCGCCAAGCGCCAGTACTCGCGGCCGCGCGTGATCGCCGGTGGCCAGAAGATCAGCCGGTCGACCAGCTGCGCGTTGTTGAACGCCATGAACGAGACGATGCAGGTGATGGCGATGATGACGAGATTGACGGACATGCGGCGGTTCCGGCGAAGGGGAGAGGGATGCGCGTCGGCGCGGGAAGGGGGCGGGCTCAGTCGCCGTCGAGCAGCTCGATCGCCATGACGATCGCGTCCTCTCGGCCGCGTCGGGCCGGATAGTAGTTCGGACGCTTGCCGATCTCGTTGAAGCCCAGCGACAGGTACAGCGCGATCGCGCGTTCGTTGGACGGGCGCACCTCGAGGAAGATGCGCTCGGCGCGATGCCAGCGCGCCAGATCGATCACGCGGCGCACCAGGCGGCGGCCGAGGTGCTGGCCCTGATGCGAAGGCGCGATGCAGACGTTGAGCACGTGCGCCTCGCCGGCACCGACCGACAGGATGCCGTAGCCGACGATCGTCCGGTCCTCGATCAGGACGCGGCAGTCGTAGCCGGCACGCAGGCAGTCGCGGAAGATGCCGGCCGACCACGGAAACTCGTAGGCGCTGCGCTCGATCGCGGCGACGGTCTCGACGTCGGCGTCATGCATCGGCCGCAGCTCGATCGGCGGCGCCTGCGGATGGACGGCCATGCTCAGACGTCTCCGCGCCGAGCCGCGAGGCTGCGCGCCAGGCGCTTGAGTTCGCCCCACAGCGCGCGTTTGGCGGCGGCCGCACGCGCGAGGTCGGCGGCCGGATCGGCGATGACCCATTCGCAGGCGCCGAGCCGATCGGTCGGCAGGCTGGCCGCGACCTGCCGCGCCAGCGGTTCGCCGAGCACGACGAAGCCCATCGCCGCGGTCAGCGCGTCGGCATCGCCGGCGCCGGCGCGCGACCAGGTCACGCGCAGCCGGTCCAGGCCGCGGCCGATGTCCTCGATCAGCGCGTTCGGTCCGGCGGCATCGGCGATCAGCAGCACGCCGGCGACGTGTGGCACGGACGCCGTCGCCGACTCGCGCGGCATCGCGGCGGCCGCGACCGGCGGCGCAGTCCGATCCGCCGGCGCATCGGCAGCCACCACGTCCGGCGGCGCGGACCGGCGCAGCACGTAGCGTTCGATGCCCATCTCCGCCAGGCGGCGGTCGGCGTCAGCCGCCCTCATGCGGGCACCGCGGGCAGGGCATCCGCGCCGGCATCACGCCTCGCCGCCGCCGCGCGCGGCGCGCCGCTCGCGGCGATGCCGGATCAGGCCCCAGACGGTCATGATCAGGCCCGACAGCACGTACAGCAGCGCGATCGTCAGCAGCACGCGCGGCGTGTCGATCGCCAGCGCGACCAGGATCAGCATCGCCAGCGGAATCCAGATGAAGGGCACCTTGTCCGACAGCGGCCAGGCCTTGAAGCTGTAGTAGCGCACGTTGCTGATCATCAGCAGGCCGGCGCCGATCGCGAGGAACGGCGTGATGAAACAGACGTCGTCGCCGGTCAGGTCGGTCCGCTCGATCGTCCAGACGAAGGCCATGCACAGACCGGCGGCAGCCGGGCTGGCCAGTCCCTGGAAGTAGCGCTTGTCGACGACGTTGACCTGGGTGTTGAAGCGCGCCAGGCGCAGCGCGGCGCAGGCCGCGTAGATGAACGCCGCGGCCCAGCCGATCTTGCCCCACATCGGACCGAAGCCCTTCAGCGCCGACAGCGACCAGGTGTACATGACCAGGGCCGGCGCCAGGCCGAAGCTGACCAGGTCCGACAGCGAGTCGTACTGCACGCCGAACTCGCTCTGCGTGCCGGTCAGGCGCGCGACGCGGCCGTCGAGGCCGTCGAGCAGGGTCGCGACGAAGACCGCGATGGCCGCCTCGGTGTAGCGGGCGCCGATCGCGGCGACGATCGCGTAGAAGCCCGCGAACATCGCGGCGGTCGTGAACAGGTTCGGCAGCAGATAGATGCCGCGTGACGGTTTCGTGGAGCGGGGAGTCTCGTCCATGCGCATCGGGAGTTCGTCGCCAGCGGCCAGTTTAACCGGGTTCGCCGGGCCGGGCGGCAGGTCGGCGCACCTGCGGCCGCGATGTGGCCGACCGCACGACAGGCCGGGCCGGGCTGTGACACACTCGGCGCACCGCTGCAATGCCGGTCCCCTGCCGGCTGGAGACTCCCGATGAGGCGCTGGCCCCTCGTGCTGCTGTGCTTGCTCGCGCTGCCCGTGCTGGCGGAAGCCGCCGGCAACGCGCGCGTCTACACCTGGAAGGATGCCAACGGCGTCACCCACTTCTCCGATTCGCCGCCGCCGGCCAGCGTCAAGTCGGCCCGGCAGATCACGGTCCGCGGCGATACGCCGGTCGCGGCCGGGCAGGACGCCGAAGGCGCCGAGGCCGCCGCGCCGCCCGCCGAGGGCACGCCGCCGCCCGGCACCGGCGGCGCGACGCTGACCGACAGTCCCGAGGCGCGCCAGCAGGTCTGCGAGCAGGCGCGGCGCAACGCCGAGCTGCTCGAGGGCCAGCAGCAGGTCAGCATGGACGTCGACGGCAGCGGCTCCAATCAGGTGCTGACGCCCGAGCAGCGCCAGCAGCAGCTGGCCCAGGCGCGCGAGCGCGTCGCGTTCTACTGCCGCTGATCGCCACGGCGCCGGATCGGCCCGGCGTCGAGCGAACCAGTTCGAGGTCTTCGAGCGGCCGCGGCGATCCGATCGCGGTATCGGCCGGCGCCGCGCCGCGCCGACCGGTGCGCCGTTCGTCCGCCTGATCGGCGATCCATGCGCGGATCCCGTCCGCTTCGGCGGACCGGCCGCGCGGCGGCGCTGCTAGAATCGCCGGCTCCTTACGATCCTGCGAAGCCGGTCATGCGTCTTTCCCGATTCCATCTCGCCACCATCAAGGAAGTCCCGGCCGACGCCGAGATCGCCAGCCACCGGCTGATGCTGCGCGCCGGCATGCTGCGCAAGCTGGCCGCGGGCATCTACACCTGGTCGCCGCTGGGCCTGCGCGTGCTGCGCAAGGTCGAGCACGCAGTGCGCGAGGAAATGAACCGCGCCGGCGCGATCGAGCTGCTGATGCCGTCGGTGCAGCCGCGCGAGCTGTGGGAGGAGACCGGCCGCTGGGAGAAGTTCGGCGGCCAGCTGCTGAAGCTGCGCGACCGCAAGGACGCCGAGTACTGCTACGGCCCGACCCACGAGGAGGTCGTGACCGACTTCGCGCGCAACGAGCTGCGCAGCTACAAGCAGCTGCCGGTCAACTTCTACCAGATCCAGACCAAGTTCCGCGACGAGATCCGGCCGCGCTTCGGCGTGATGCGCGCGCGCGAGTTCCTGATGAAGGACGCCTATTCGTTCCACCTCGACCCGGACAGCCTGGCCGAGGAGTACCGCAACATGTACGACACCTACGGCCGCATCTTCACGCGGCTGGGACTGCGCTTCCGCGCGGTGCAGGCCGACACCGGCGCGATCGGCGGCAATGCCAGCCACGAGTTCCAGGTGATGGCCGAATCGGGCGAGGACGCGATCGCGTTCTCGACCGGCTCGGACTACGCGGCCAACATCGAGCTGGCCGAGGCGGTCGCGCCGGCCGAGCCGCGGCCGGCGCCGTCGGCGGCACTCGAGCGCGTCGATACGCCGACCCAGCGCACGATCGAGGAGGTCTCGGGCTTCCTCGGCGTCGCGCCGTCGCGCTGCATCAAGACGATCCTCGTGCGCGGCGTCGACGGACTGGTCGCGCTGTGCGTGCGCGGCGACCACGAGATCAACGAGGTCAAGGCGGCCAAGCTGGCCGAGCTGCCGGGCGCCTCGGTGCTGGCCGAGGAGGCCGAGATCGTGCGCGTCGCCGGCACGCGGCCGGGCTTCATCGGTCCGGTCGGCCTGCCCGAGTCGATTCCGGTCATCGTCGACCGCGCCGCGGCGGTCGTCGCCGACTTCGTCTGCGGCGGCAATGCCGAAGGCACGCACTGGCGCGGCGCCAACTGGGAGCGCGACGCGCGCATCACGCGCATCGCCGATCTGCGCAAGGTCGTCGACGGCGATCCGTCGCCGGACGGCCACGGCGAGCTCAGGCTCGCGCGCGGCATCGAGGTCGGCCACGTGTTCCAGCTCGGCCAGAAGTACGCCGAGGCACTCGGCGCCAGCGTGCTCGACGAGAAGGGCGTCTCGCGCGTGACCTGGATGGGTTGCTACGGCATCGGCGTCAGCCGCATCGTCGCGGCTGCGATCGAGCAGAACCACGACGAGGCCGGCATCGTCTGGCCGGACGCGATGGCGCCGTGGCGCGTGGCGATCTGCCCGATCGGCTCGCACCAGAGCGGGGCCGTGCGCGAGGAGGCCGAGCGCCTCTACGCCGAACTGACCGCGGCCGGTGTCGAGGTCGTGCTCGACGATCGCGGCCTGCGTCCGGGCGCGATGTTCGCCGACATGGAACTGATCGGCATTCCGCACCGGATCGTCGTCAGCGAGCGCGGCCTGGCCGCAGGCACCTACGAGTACCGCCGCCGCACCGAGAGCGAGAACCGCTCGCTGACGCGCGAGGACATCCTCTCCGCGTTCGTCTGAGCGAGGCGTCGCGGTCCGCCGGGCGGGCCGCGACGCGGCATCAGTCGCCGCTGCGACCCCAGCGGCGCAGCCGGCCGAGCGCCTCGGCGATGCGCCCGCGCAGCGTGTGGCGGCTGCGCAGCATCGCGACTTCCTCGTGCTGCAGCGTCTCGATGCGCGCCTCCCAGCGACGCCGGATCTCCTGCTGCTGCACCTTGGCCTTCAGGTGCAGGCGCACGTTGTCGGGCAGGTCCTCGCGCAGCAGGCTGTTGGCCTCGCGCAGCAGGTAGCGGCCGATCTCCTCGAACAGCGCCTCGTCGGCCTGACCGGCGGCGACGCTGCGGCCGACCGTCGCGAAATCGTCGTAGTTGGCGAACGCGAGCTTGAGCTGGGCGGTGGTCGCGTCGGCGCTCGCGGTCAGTGCGAGCGGAATGCGGCCTTTGGCCTTGAACGTCGCGGCGACGACCTCGCCGCCGGCATCCTTCTCCGGCGCCAGCATGCCGCCGAGCCGGTGACGCTGGAACAGCGCCGCGACGGTCTTGATCTTGCCCGAGCCGCGCACCACCGCGGACGGACATTCGGCGCTGGCGACGGTCGCGTGCGAGACCAGCTTGATCTCGCGCGAATGGGACTGCCTGCCGTAGCGCAGTTCGTAGTCGTGATCGAGATAGGCGATCACGTCGCCGTAGCCGGGGATCGGGTGGCGCAGCGCCACGCGCGGATGGACGACCTTCAGATGGGCGACGAACCGCTGCAGGTAGTCGTGCAGCGCGTCCATGGCGGGCTCCAGCTGGGTCCGGTAGATCTCGCCGCGCTCGGCGCGCCGCTGCGCCTCGTCAGCCTCGCCGCTCCGGCGCTTGTCGGCTTCCTGTTCGAGCGAATCGAGCAAACCCACATCTGATCCTCGCCAAAGAACGACGCATCGCGGCTTGTGCGATGGCGTGTCCGGATTCCCCCAAATGGCCGCTCGCGCGGCCGCCCTGTGCCGACAGTAATACCAACGCGGCCCCCAAAACGCCAGCCCTGACGGCTGCCATCGGGACGCAGTTCCGCACGCCGTGCATACGGCGTTCAGCGGCATTGCGAAGAGGTGGCTCAGGCGATTTTCACGCCGTCCAATCGTCGGCATCGCGGCAAATGCCCTGCGGTTTTATTCGAAGTCGCACGGCGCGGCGCATTCGCGCCAGCGGCCTCGGGCGCTGCGGCTCGAGTGCGACTCGCGCCGGCTGCGCGTTACTCGGCGCAATGGCGCGGATGCGGTTTTGGTCGGTCCGGAACGCTGGTGTCGCGGCGACTGCGGCCGGGATCTGCCGTTCGGCGCGGATTTGTTTTATTATGCGCGGGCTTGACCTGCATTTTCCGGAGTTTGATTAATGGCAATCGATCTGAAAAGTCTCAATCACAATCAGCTGAACGACCTGATCGGTCGCGCTCAGCAGCGTCAGGAGGAATTGGCCAAGGACAAGCTGACCAAGCTGCGCGACAAAATCGTCGCGATGGTGACCGCAGAAGGTTTTACACTGGACGACGTGTTCGGTGGCGGCCGCAAGAGCAGCCGACGCACCGTGAGCAAGGTGAAGCCGAAGTACCGCAACCCGGCCGATCCGTCGCAGACCTGGACCGGTCGCGGCAAGCGCCCCCGCTGGTTCAATGCCGCGCTGAGCGCAGGCAAGAAGGAAAAGGACCTGCTGATCGGCTGATCGCAGGACGCGAACAAGGAAAGAAAACGCCGGCGCTGGACGCCGGCGTTTTCTTTTGTGCGATCCGCGCCACGCTCAGTCGCGCATCAGGGTCGACTTGCCGAAGAGGCTTTCGACCAGATCCACGGTCAGCGTTGCGGTGCGGTTGCGCACGTCGAATGCGGGATTGAGTTCGACGATGTCGAGCGAGCCCAGGCAGCCGCGGTCGGCGATCATCTCCATCGCCAGCTGCGCCTCGCGGTAATTGGGGCCGCCGGGAATCGTCGTGCCGACGCCGGGCGCGATCTCGGGGTCGAGAAAATCGACATCGAAGCTGACGTGCAGATGGGTGTCCGCGTCGATGCCGTCGAGCGCTTCCTCCATGACGCGGCGCATGCCGATCTCGTCGATGTAGCGCATGTCGTAGATGTCCAGGCCCGCGTCGCGGACCATGCGCTTCTCGCCGGCGTCGACCGAGCGGATGCCGATCTGGCGGATCCGGTCCGGCGTGATCGCCGGCGAGGAGCCGCCCAGTTCGGTCAGTTCGCGCGGGCCGTGACCGCACAGGCAGGCCACCGGCATGCCGTGCAGATTGCCCGACGGCGTGATCGTGCTGGTGTTGAAGTCGGCATGCGCGTCGAACCACAGCACCAGCAGCTTGCGGTCGCGCTCGCGGCAGTGGCCGGCCACCGCGGTGATCGATCCGAGTGCCAGCGAATGGTCGCCGCCGAGCAGGACCGGCAGATGGCCGGCGGCCAGTTCGTTGCGGACCGCGGTCATGACGGCGCGGTTCCAGGCGGTCACCTCGGCCAGATGCCGGTAGCCGTCCTGCGGCGGCTGCCACGGATTGAGCGGACCGGCCAGGTTGCCGCGGTCGACGACGGTAATGCCGCGCTCGTGCAGCGCCTGCGGCAGGCCGGCCACGCGCAGGGCTTCCGGGCCCATCGAGGCGCCGCGATGGCCGGCGCCGATGTCGGTCGGTGCGCCGATCAGGGCGACCGGAGGAAATCGCTGGGACATGCGCGTTCCACCCGCTGAACGATGAGGGCGCGCAGGATAGCCGCCGCCCGCCCGGCGATCCAGGCCGGGTGCAGCATCGGCACGCGATCAGAGCGTCTGGCGCGACGCGACGTGGGCGCGGATCGCGGCGACCAGATGCTCGACCGGCGCGTGCTTGAGCACGAAGGCGTCGCAGCCGGCCGACAGCGCGGCCTGCTGCAGCGGCAGGCCGATGTCGGCGGTCAGGCAGACCCGCGCGATCCGCGCGAAGCTCGATTCACGCTGCAGCATGCCGGCGATCTCGGCGGCGGTCTCGCCGTGCAGCCAGTAGTCGAGCACGATCGCCTGGCACGGCCAGGTCACCAGCATCTGCCACAGCGCGGCCGAATCGGTGGCATGGCGCACGCTCAGTCCGTGCCGTTCGAGCGCTGCGGCCAGCTGCGTGGCCTGGTCGCCGTCGTCCTCGACCACGATCACGCGCAGCGGCGGCGACTCGGCGTCGACCGCCGCGACCGGCGCTTTCGACGTCTGCGCGGCGAACGCGGCGAGCAGGCTCCGGATCGGCCCCTGCAGATCGTTGGCGAGCGTGACCGCCGGTTCGCGCCGATGCGCCGGCGTGCGCTGCCAGGCCGCGAGCCGCTCGTCGACCGTGCGCGCGAGCGCGCCGAGCGCGTCGAAGCCGTAGGCCGGTGCCGAGCCGGACAGCCGGTGCACGAGGCGCTGCAGGTCGGTGCGCGCCGCGTCCTCGCCGGGCATCAGCAGCATCCGCTTCCAGGCCTGCTCGATCTCGTCGCGCTTGCGCGCGAACGAGTCGACGTAGCGCTGATGCAGCAGATCGAAGGCGGGCGGATGATCGGTCATGAGGCCCTCGCACGGCGGTGCCGCTCCTGGCATGCCGCGGGAATCGGCCGGCCGTCGACGACGGACCGGGCCAGGCGTAGCGAGCCTAGCACCGGGCGTCGACGGCGACGCAGCCGCCGCGAAGGGTTCACGATCTTTAACCGTTGCGCGATCGCGCCGCCGTCGTACGCGGGCCACAATGCCGCCTCGCCTCGAGGTGCCCATCGCGGGCCCGGCGCATGGAGTTCCAAACGATGATCCCAGCGCAATCCGACCTGGCCGGCCAGGTCATGAGCCAGTTGAGCCCCGCCGATCTGGGCGCGATCGCACGCCGGCTCGGCGTCGGCGAGGAGCATGCCGGCGCCGCGGTCGAGCAGGCCCTGCCGCTGCTGCTCGGCGGCCTGGCGCGCAACGCCGCCAGCGACGAGGGCGCCGGTGCGCTGTTCGGCGCGGTCCGTCGCGATCATCAGGATCTCGATCTGGGCTCGGTGCTCGGCAGCGTGCTCGGCGGCGGTGGCGCCGGCGGCGGCATCCTCGGTCACATCTTCGGCTCGCGTCAGCCGCAGGCGGCGCAGGGACTCGGCCAGGCCAGCGGCCTGGGCACCGACAACGCGGCGCAGCTGCTGGCGATGCTGGCACCGCTGGTGATGGCCGCGATCGGCCGCATGACGCGCGAGCAGGGGCTGGATGCCGGCGGCCTCGGCGGTCTGCTCGGCCAGCAGGCGCCGCAGGCCGCGCAGCGCAGCGGCACCGGCGGTCTGGTCAGCGCGGTGCTCGACCGCAACGGCGACGGCGAGGTCGATCTGGGCGAACTGCTGCAGGCCGGCAGCGGCCTGCTCGGCGCGTTCGGTCGCCGCTGACGCGACGCCGGACCTTCTATCGTCGGCGCCGCGCGATGTGCGGCGCCGGCGCGCGTCAGTTGCGGAAGTAGGCTTCGGCCAGCGCCTCGTGCAGCGCGACCAGTCCGATCTGGATGCGGTCCATCATCACCTTCGGCCCGTGCTCGGCGAGCGCGACGGTGTCGGCGCCGCGCACGATCGACTGCACCTGTGCCAGCGCACGTGAGACCGCCTTGCGGCCGGGCAGGCGCGGCAGCGTGCTCTCGACGCGGTCCAGGCAGTAGGTGACGCTGCGCGGAAACTCCGCGTCCTGCAGCAGGAAGCGCAGCGCCAGGGCCGGCGTGACACGCTGGCGGACCTGGCGCCGGTACATCTGGTAGGCCTCCAGCGAACGCAGCACGCTGATCCACTGCACCGCGCGGAACGCGGCCAGATCGTCGGTTACGCGCGGGCGGATCAGGCCCGAGCCGCCGGCGTCGATGATGCGCGTGGTCATGTCGGCCTGTTCGAGCGCGGTGCCCAGACGCAGGAACTGGAAGCCGGTGTCGCGGCTGACGTTGGCGGTCAGCATGCCCGACACGACCAGGCAGCCGTCGACGACGCGGCTCAGCAGTTCCTGGCGGTAGCGCCGGCCGAGCGCGCGCTCGCCGTTGTCGGCCAGCCACAGGAACAGGCCGTTGACGCGCTCCCAGCTCTCGGCCGGCAGCGTGTCGCGGATCGAGCGCAGCGCCTCGCGCGAGGCCTGCAGCGAGCTCAGCAGCGAGCAAGGGCTGCCTGGTTCGAGCAGCAGGAAGCGCACCACGTCGGCCTCGCCAGCGTCGCCATCGCTGTCCGGATGCAGGCGCCGGAACGCGTCCTGCACGCCGAGCGTGTCGAGCAGCGGCTGCCATGCGAAGCGTACGTTGCGCGGCAGATCCAGCTGCAGCTGGCTGTTGACGTTGACGAGGCGCGCGGTGTTCTCGGCGCGGCGCAGATAGCGCGTGAACCAGTAGAGATTGTCGGCGACGCGCGAGAGCATCAGAGGCTCTCCTCGAAATCGACGATCCAGGTGTCCTTGGCGCCGCCGCCCTGCGAGCTGTTGACGACCAGCGAGCCCTTCTTCATCGCGACGCGGGTCAGGCCGCCGGTGGTCACGTAGATGTCGTGGCGCGACAGCACGAACGGCCGCAGATCCAGATGACGCGGTTGCGGACCGGTCTCGGTGACGACCGGCGCGGTCGACAGGCTCAAGGTCGGCTGCGCGATGTAGTTGCGCGGCCGCGCGGCGATCAGCTTCGCGAACTGCTCGCGCTGGCGCTTGGTCGAGCGCGGCCCGACCAGCATGCCGTAGCCGCCCGATTCGTTGGCCGGCTTGACGACCAGCTCGGCCAGGTGCTCGAGCACGTACTTGCGCTGGCGCGCGTCGTCGCAGAGATAGGTCGGCACGTTCGGCAGGATCGGATCCTGGTCGAGGTAGTACCGGATCATCTTCGGCACGTAGGCGTAGACGACCTTGTCGTCGGCGACGCCGGCGCCCGGCGCGTTGGCCAGCGCGACCTTGCCGGCGCGCCAGGCGCGGATCAGGCCGCGCACGCCGAGCACCGAGTCCTCGATGAAGCATTCCGGATCGATGTAGAGGTCGTCGACGCGGCGGTAGATCACGTCGACGCGGCGCGGACCGTAGACGGTGCGCATGTAGCACACGTCGTCGTCGCCGACGAACAGGTCGCCGCCCTCGACCAGCTCCACGCCCATGCTCTGCGCGAGGTAGCAGTGCTCGAAGTAGGCGCTGTTGTAGATGCCGGGCGTCAGCAGCGCGATCACCGGCTGTTCGCCGGGGCGCGGCGACAGCGCGGCCAGCGTGTCGTAGAGCTGCGCCGGGTAGTCGTCGACCGGCAGGATCGCGGTGGTCTCGAACAGCTCGGGGAACACGCGCTTGGCGACCAGGCGGTTCTCGAGCAGATACGACACGCCGCTCGGAATGCGCAGGTTGTCCTCGAGCACGTACAGCGTGCCGTCGCCGTCGCGCACCAGGTCCGATCCGCAGATGTGGGCCCACACGCCGAGCGGCGGCCGGATGCCGACGCACTGCTGGCGGAAGTTGACCGACTCCTTGAGGATCGAACGCGGCACGACCTTGTCGCGCAGGATGCGCTGCTCGCCGTAGATGTCGTCGATGAACAGGTTCAGCGCCTGCACGCGCTGGCGCAGGCCCGCTTCGGTGCGTGCCCATTCGCTGCGCGGAATCACGCGCGGAATCACGTCGAAGGGCAGGGTGCGGTCGACGTTGCGACCTTCGGAGTAGACGGTGAAGGTGACGCCCATCTCGCGGGCCGCCAAGTCGGCGGCGAGCTGCCGCTCGGCCAGTTCCTTGCGCGAGAGGCCGGTGATGTACTCGATCAGCCGTCGCGCGCTCGCGCGCGGCTGGCCGTCGGCCTGGATCAGTTCGTCGTAGCTGGGCGGCCTGTACCGGCTCCAATCCATGCACACGTCCTCGATCGATGCGTCCGCTGGTCGCGGACCGGCGTATCTTCATCCGGCGCGGGCATGAGGATATTGCGACGCATCATGCACGGATGGCGCGATGTCGTCGAGACGGTCCGCGGCGGCTCTAGACCTCGACCGCGTCGAGGCTTTCCAGCTCCCAGCGCGGCCGCACCGCGATCGCCGGATCGGCGTGCTGGCCGGCCGCCAGGCGCAGCGCGCCGGCCAGCGCGATCATCGCGCCGTTGTCGGTGCAGAACGCCGGCCGCGGGAAGTGCACGCGGAAGCCGTCGGCCTCGGCGGCCTCGGCCAGCTGTGCGCGCAGCCGGCGATTGGCGCCGACGCCGCCGGCGATCACCAGGCGCCGCGCGCCGGTCGCGGCCAGCGCACGGCGGCACTTGATCGCCAGCGTGTCGACGACCGCGTCCTCGAACCCGCGGGCCAGATCGGCACGCGTCGTCTCGGCGCCGTCGCTGGCCTGCCAGGCCAGCAGCACCTGGGTCTTGAGGCCCGAGAAGCTGAAGTCCAGGCCCGGCCGGTCGGTCATCGGCCGCGCGAAGCGGAACCGGCCCGGCGTGCCGGTCTCGGCGAGCTGCGCGAGCGCCGGGCCGCCCGGATACGGCAGGCCGATCAGCTTGGCGGTCTTGTCGAAGGCCTCGCCGGCTGCGTCGTCGAGCGTGTCGCCGAGCAGCCGGTAGCGGCCGATCGCGGTCACCTCGACCAGCATCGAATGGCCGCCGGACACCAGCAGGGCGACGTACGGCGGCTCGGGCGGATCGGGCTCGAGCATCGGCGCCAGCAGGTGGCCTTCCATGTGGTGCACGCCGATCGCCGGGCGCTCCAGCGCCCAGGCCAGCGCGCGCGCGGCGGCCGCGCCGACCAGCAGCGCGCCGGCCAGACCGGGGCCGGCGGTGTAGGCGACGCCGGCCAGGTCCTCCAGCTGCAGGTCGGCGTCGGCCAGGGTCTGGCGGACCAGCGGCAGCAGCTTGCGGACGTGGTCGCGCGAGGCCAGCTCCGGCACGACGCCGCCGTAGTCGGCATGCAGGCGGATCTGGCTGTAGAGCCGGTGCGCGAGCAGGCCGCGCGCGCGGTCGTATACCGCCACGCCGGTCTCGTCGCAGGAGGTCTCGATGCCGAGGACCGGGCCGGTCACGACGGCCGGTTCGCCGGGCTTTGCAATGGTCTGGTCGGTCACGGTAGAATGCGCGGCTCGCCCGCAGCCCGGGCAGATCAGTTTACAGCGGAGTTCGTCGATGCCCAGCGTCAAAGTTCGTGAGAACGAGCCATTTGAGTTCGCCCTGCGCCGATTCAAGCGCACCTGTGAGAAGGCCGGCATCCTGGCCGAAGTGCGCAAGCGCGAGTTCTACGAAAAGCCGACCCAGGAGCGCAAGCGCAAGCGTGCCGCTGCGGTCAAGCGTCACCTGCGTCGCGTCTCGCGCGACGTGACCAAGCGCCGGCGCCTGTACTGATCGCCTGCGGCGGCCGCCTGGCATCCGCCGCGCGAATCCGGGCTGTCGATCGGCCGACGTTGCCAGGCAACGTCGGCCGTTTGCGTTTGTGCCGATGACGGCCGCGCTCGGCGCGGCCGTCACGATCCACCGCGGCGCGGGCCGATCCTCGCGCCGCTCCGAGGAGTGCCGGGCCATGTCCCTCAAAGACCAGATCACCACCGACATGAAGACCGCGATGAAGGCCGGCGACAAGGATCGCCTCGCCGTCATCCGCCTGATCCAGGCCGCGATCAAGCAGCGCGAGGTCGACGAGCGCATCGTCCTGGACGACGCGCAGGTGCTGTCGGTGCTCGAGAAGATGCTCAAGCAGCGCCGCGACTCGATCACGCAGTTCGAGGCGGCCGCGCGCACCGATCTGGCCGACAAGGAAAAGGCCGAGGTCGCGGTGATCCAGGCCTATCTGCCGGCCGCGCTGGACGCCGCCGAGCTCGACGCGATCATCGCCGCGGCGATCGCCGAATCGGGCGCCGCCGGTGCGCGCGACATGGGCAAGGTGGTCGCCCTGGTCAAGCCGCGCGTGGCCGGACGCGCCGACATGGGCCAGGTCTCGGGCCTGATCAAGGCGCGGCTCGGCGGCTGAGCGCCGGCGCCGCCGGTCCCACTTGCGGGCTGACCGCGCATCCCCATGTGGACGGCTGTCTTCGAGGAAATCCCATGTCCGGACCCAGCACCGTCAAGGACGAACCGATCCGCAGCCGCGACCAGCTGGTCGAGTTCATCGCATCCGGCGGCAAGCCCGAAGCGGACTGGCGGATCGGCACCGAGCACGAGAAGTTCGGCTTCCGGCTCGACGACCTGCGTCCGCCGACCTGGGAGGGCGAACGCGGCATCGGCGCCCTGCTCGAGGGGCTGACCCGCTTCGGCTGGGACCGCGTCGAGGAAGACGGCAAGCTGATCGCACTGGTGCGCGACAGCGCGTCGGTCACGCTCGAACCGGCCGGCCAGCTCGAGCTGTCCGGCGCGCCGCTGGCCTCGATCCACGAGACCTGCAGCGAGGTCACCGGCCATCTCGGCGAGGTCAAGGCGGTCGCCGACGGCCTGGGCCTGGGCTTTCTCGGCATGGGCTTCCAGCCGAAATGGTCGCGCGCCGACATGCCGTGGATGCCGAAGGGCCGCTACGCGATCATGCGCCGCTACATGCCGACGGTCGGTTCGCTCGGCCTGGACATGATGACGCGGACCTGCACCGTGCAGGTCAATCTCGACTTCGCCGACGAGGCGGACATGGTCAAGAAGTTCCGTGTCTCGCTGGCGCTGCAGCCGGTGGCCACGGCGCTGTTCGCCGACTCGCCGTTCACCGAGGGCAAGCCGAACGGCTACCTCAGCTACCGCTCGCACATCTGGACCGATACCGATCCGGACCGCACCGGCATGCTCGACTTCGTGTTCGAGGACGGCTTCGGCTACGAGCGCTACGTCGACTACCTGCTCGACGTGCCGATGTATTTCAGCTATCGCGACGGCCGCTACGTGGACCTGGCCGGCCGCTCGTTCCGGCGCTTCATGGACGGCAAGCTCGACGAGCTGCCGGGCGCGACGCCGACGCTCAAGGATTTCGCCGACCATCTGACCACGGCGTTTCCGGAAGTGCGGCTCAAGAAGTATCTGGAGATGCGCGGCGCCGACGGCGGTCCCTGGGGCCGGCTCTGCGCCTTGCCGGCGTTCTGGGTCGGCCTGCTCTACGACGCCGAGGCGCTCGACGCGGCCTGGGACCTGGTCAAGGATTTCAGCATCGCCGAGCGGCACGCGCTGCGCGACGGCGTGCCGGCGCAGGCGCTGAAGCTGCCGTTCCGCGGCGGCAGCGTGCGCGATCTGGCCGCCGAGGCGCTGAAGATCGCCGCGCGCGGCCTGGCCCGGCGCGCGCGCCGCAACAGCCACGGCGCCGACGAGTCGATCTTCCTCGAGCCGCTGATCGAGATCGTCGAGACCAACCAGACCTCGGCCGAGCGCAAGCTCGAGCTGTTCCACGGCCGCTGGAACGGCAGCGTCGATCCGGTGTTCACCGAGTTCGCGTACTGAGAGTAGGCGCCGCGAGCCGGCGCCCCGCCGCCTGCGGCGGACGGATCGTCAGGGCAGCGTGCGCGGCGGCGTCAGCCGGAACGCGCTGATGCGTCCGTCGCCGTCGCAGACCACGTCGGCGGTCACGGTGGACTTCTCGAACATCAGCGGCACGAACACTTCGCTGCGCCCGTTGACGCGCCCGCCGTGCGGGCGTCCGGCCGTGCGCAGCGCGCCTTGCCGGTCCGCGGTATCGGTCCACAGCGTGCGCAGCTGCGCCGCCGGCAGTTCGTCGGCCAGGGCCGGCGCGAACAGCGCCTGCGCGGCGGCGTAGTCGCCGCGGCCGAGTGCGTCGAGCAGATCGAGGCTGACCAGCTCGCAGCGCGCGACCGGCGTCGGCGCGGCCGCTGCCGGCGCCGCATGCCAGCCGACCGTGAAGGCGAGCGCGAGCGCTGCGAAGCGGGCCGAACACGTGGTCATCGGAACTCGTCCTTCGGAGGAAACACACCGCGAAGACGGACGGCGCGCGCGGCGCCGTCCGTCGCCGCAGCTTACTTCAGGCCGCGATGCTCGAGCAGCGGCTCGACGCTCGGATCCTTGCCGCGGAACTCGCGGTAGAGCGTCGCGAGCTCGACCGTGTTGCCGCGCGAGAGGATCTTGTCGCGGAAGGTCTGGCCGTTCTGGCGGGTCAGGCCGCCGTTCTCGCGGAACCACTGGAACGCGTCGTGATCGAGCACCTCGGCCCAGAAGTAGGCGTAGTAGCCGGCCGAGTAGCCGCCGCCCCAGATGTGCGCGAAGTACGGGCTGCGATAGCGCGGCGGCACCTCCGGCAGGTCGACCTTGTAGCGCGCCAGCGCCTCGGCCTCGAAGCGTTTGGCGTCCTGCTTGCCGGCATCGGCCGGCAGACTGTGCCAGGCCTGGTCGAGCAGCGCTGCGGCCAGGTATTCGGTCGTCGCATAGCCCTGGTTGAACGTGCGCGCCTTGCGGATCTTCTGCACCAGATCCTCCGGCATCGCCTCGCCGGTCTGGTAGTGCTTGGCGTAGTTCGCGAACACGACCGGATCGTTCGCCCAGTGCTCGTTGAACTGCGACGGGAACTCGACGAAGTCGCGCGAGACGCTGGTGCCGGCCAGCGACGGGTACTTCGTCTTCGAGAACATGCCGTGCAGCGCGTGGCCAAACTCGTGGAACGTCGTGGTGACCTCGTCGAACGACAGCAGGGCCGGCTGGCCCGGCGCCGGCTTGGTGTAGTTGCAGACGTTGTAGATGACCGGGATCGTGCCGGTCAGGCCGTTCTGCTCGACGAAATTGCCCATCCAGGCGCCGCCGCGCTTGGCGTCGCGCTTGAAGTAGTCCGCGTAGAACAGCGCCAGTTGCTTGCCGTCGGCGTCGAACACGTCGAACACGCGCACGTCCGGGTGGTAGACCGGGATGTCCTTGCGCTCCTTGAACGTGATGCCGTAGAGCTGGTTGGCCGCGAAGAACACGCCGTCCTGCAGCACGCGGTCGAGCTCGAAATACGGCTTGATCGCGGCCTCGTCGAGGTCGAACTCGGCCTTGCGCACCTGCTCGGCGTAGAAGTCCCAGTCCCACGCGGCCAGCTTGAAGCCGCCCTTCTGCGCGTCGATCAGCTGCTGCATCTTGGCCGCCTCGCCGCGCGCCTTGGCGGTCGCGGCCGGCACGGTGTCGGTCAGCAGCTTGGTCGCCGCCTCGGGCGTCTTGGCCATCTGATCGGCCAGGCTGTAGGCGGCGTAGTTCGGGAAGCCGAGCAGCTTGGCGCGCTGCGCGCGCAGCTCGGCCTGGCGCTCGATCGTCGACAGCGTGTCGTTGGCGTCGCCGTGCTCGGCGCGCTCCATCGAGGCGCGCAGCAGCTGCTCGCGCAGGCCGCGGTCCTTCAGCGAGACCAGGGCCGGCTGCTGCGTGGTGTTCTGCAGCGCGATCACCCATTTGCCTTCCTGGCCATGCGCCTTGGCGGCTTCGGCCGCAGCGGCCAGATCGGCCTCGGCGTAGCCGTCCAGGCGCGCGCGCTCGTCGACGATCACCGCCGCGGCATTGGTCGCCGCCAGCAGCTTGTTCGTGAACGCGGTCGACAGCGTCGACTCTTCCTTGTTGATCTCGCGCAGCGTCGCCTTGTCGGCGTCGCTGAGCAGCGCACCCGCGCGCACGAAGCGGTTCTGATACTCCTCGACCAGGCGCTTCTGCTCGGCGTCGAGGCCGGCGCTCTCGCGCGCCTCGTAGACCGCCTTGAAGCGGGCGAACAGCTTCGGATTCAGATAGATCTCGTCGGCGTGCGCGGCCAGCTTCGGCGACAGCGCCTCGTCGGCCTTCTGCAGCGTCTCGTTGGTATTGGCCGAGGTCAGCGCCGAGAAGATCGTGCCGGCGCGCGTCAGCAGCGCGCCGCTGCGCTCGAACGCCTCGACCGTATTGGCGAAGGTCGGCGGCTCGGTGCTGTCGGCGATCGCCTGCACCTCGGCCAGGTGCTGCTTCATGCCTTCCTCGATCGCCGGCTGGTAGTCGGTGTCCTTGATCTTGTCGAACGGCGGCGCCTGGAACGGCAGCGTGCTGGCGGCCAGCAGCGGGTTGGCGGTTTCGGTAGCGGTCACGGGTGCGGCGGCCTCCGGGGCGGGCGTGGGCGGAGCCTCGGCCTTCTGGCCGGAGCATCCGGCGAGTACGAGGGCGATGGCGGCAGCAAGCACGGTCGATCGATGCATCGGCGGGGTTCCTCGGCGAAAAACGGGTGGGGCCGCGACGGCGGCGCACAACCTTGCGAGCATACCAGCGCCGTGCCGGGCGCCATGTGCCATTGGCACCACGCCGGCGCATGAGGCGCGCGGGGCGAGCGCCCGACGCTTGCCGCGGTGGCGCCGGGGCCGGCTTCGCCGTCCACGCGGGCGCGATCCGCGCGAACGCTGCGACGGTGCCGAGGCCGCACCGTCGCCGTCACCGCGACGTCCCGGCGGGCGGGGCGCGGCCTAGGATGTCGCAATGCAACACGGTAGGCTTGGGCGATGAATGCCGATACCCGCCCCGCCGCAGACAGCCTGCGCTCGATCGACCTGCCCGAAACCGACCAACCGCTGCGCGAGGACGTCAACCGCGTCGGCTCGCTGGTCGGCGACATCATCGCCGAGCAGGAGGGCGAGGCCTTCTTCGACGAGGTCGAGCGCATCCGCATCGCCGCGATCGCGCGCCGCGAGGCCGGCGCCGCCGCCGTCGCGCTCGAGCGCGAGCTGGCCGGTGCCGACGTCGCGCACGCGACCGCCCTGGTCCGGGCGTTCTCGACGTACTTCCAGGCCGTCAACGTCGCCGAGCGCGTGCACCGCATCCGCCGCCGTCGCGCCTACGAGAAGGCCGATGCCGAACCGCAGCCGGGCGGTCTGCGCCACGCGCTGCGCGGTCTGGTCGCGGCCGGTGTGACGGCGGACGAACTGGCGACCTGCCTGGCGCAGCTGCGCATCGAGCCGGTGCTGACCGCGCACCCGACCGAGGCGGTGCGCCGCGCCCTGCTCGAGAAGGAGCGCGAGCTGGTGCGCGCGCTGATCGCCGACATCGACGGCAACCGCACGCCGGTCGAGCGCCGCGCCGACCTGGAGCGCATGCGCCTGTCGCTGACGGCCGCCTGGCAGACCGCCGAGCTCGCGCTCGAGAAGCCGACCGTCGCCGACGAGCTCGAACATGTCGGCTTCTATCTGACCGACGTGCTGTATCGCGTCGTGCCGGTGTTCTATGAGGTGTTCGCCGACGCGCTGGCCGAGCTCGGGCCCGGCGCCGCCGACGCCGCGCTGCCGGCCGTGCTCGGCTTCGGCACCTGGGTCGGCGGCGACATGGACGGCAATCCGAACGTCGGCGCCGAGACGATCGCGGCGACGCTGTCGAGCCAGCGCGCGCAGGTGCTGGCGCTGTACCGGCGCGACGTGCTCGCGCTGTCGAGCCTGCTGAGCCAGTCGCTGTCGCGCGTGCCGTGCTCGGCCGACGTGCTCGCGCGCATCGACGTCTACCGCGCGCTGCTGCCGGACGCCGCCGCGCGCCTGAAGTCGCGCCAGCAGGACATGCCGTACCGGCAGCTGCTGCAGCTGGTCGCCGAGCGCCTCGCCGAGACCGAGCGCGGCCGCGAGGGCGGCTATCCGGACGCGGCGGTCTTCGCCGCCGACATCGGCCTGGTCGCCGACAGCCTGCGCCTGCACCGCGGCGAGCACGCCGGCGGTTTCGCGGTGCGGCGACTGCTGCGCCGCGCGCAGACCTTCGGCTTCCATCTGGCCACGCTCGACCTGCGCCAGGATTCGGCGGTGCACGAGGCCGCGCTGGCGGCCCTGCTCGGCGACGCCGACTGGGCCGCGCGCGAGGTCGGCGAGCGCGTCGAGCGGCTCGGTGCGGTGCTCGACGATCCGGCCGCGATCGCCGCCAGCAGCGACGACACCGCGCGGCGCACGCTGGCGGTGTTCCGCACCGTCGCCGAGCTGCGGCCGCGCTACGGCGCGCGCGCGTTCGGTCCGTACATCGTCAGCATGAGCCGCAGCGCCGCCGACGCGCTGGCGGTGCTCGCGCTGGCGCGGATCGCCGGCTGCGTCGACGAGGCCGGCGAGGTGCCGCTCGACGTCGCGCCGCTGTTCGAGACCGTCGCCGACCTCGACGCAGCCGAATCGGTCGTGCGCGCGCTGTTCGCCGATCCGCGCTACCGCCGCCATCTGGCCGCGCGCGGCGACCGGCAGATCGTCATGCTCGGCTATTCGGACAGCGCCAAGGACGCCGGCCTCGTCGCCTCGCGCTGGGCGCTGCAGCAGACCCAGATCGCGCTGACGCGGCTGGCGCGCGAGGCCGGCATCGCGATCGTGTTCTTCCACGGCCGCGGCGGTTCGGCCAGCCGCGGCGGCGGCAAGACCGAGCGCGCCGTGATCGCCTCGCCGCGCGGCTCGGTCGCCGGCCATCTGCGCCTGACCGAGCAGGGCGAGGTGATCCACCGCAAGTACGGCATCCGCGCGCTGGCGCTGCGCAATCTCGAGCAGATGACCGGCGCCGTGCTGCGCGCGACGCTGCGGCCGCGCCCGCCCGAAGCGCGCGAGCCGGCCTGGCGCACGATGGCGACCTCGATCGCGGCCGAAGCGCGCCGTGCCTATCGCGGGCTGGTCCACGAGGACCCGCAGTTCCCGGACTACTTCCGCGCCGCCACGCCGATCGACGTGATCGAGCGCCTGCGCATCGGCTCGCGGCCGTCGCGGCGCGGCGGCAGCGGCGGCATCGACCGGCTGCGCGCGATCCCGTGGGTGTTCGCCTGGTCGCAGAACCGCGCCGGCCTGACCGGCTGGTACGGCGTCGGCAGCGGACTGGCGCACGCCATCGCCACGTTCGGCCGCGAGCCGCTGGCCGAGATGATGCGCGACTGGCGGTTCTTCGCGCAGCTCGTCGACGACGTCGAGATGGTGCTGGCCAAGTCGGACCTGGCGATCTTCGAGCGCTACTCGCGGCTGGCCGGTGATCTGCACGCGCCGTTCTTCGCGCGGATCGGCGCGGAATTCGAGCGCACGCGTGCGGCGATCCTCGATCTCAAGGGCGAAGCCGAGCTGCTCGCCGGCGATCTGCGGCTGCGTCAGTCGATCCGCCTGCGCAATCCCTACGTCGATCCGATCAGCCTGCTGCAGGTGGACCTGCTCGCGCGCTGGCGCGCGGCCGACCGCGAGGACGAGGATCTGCTGCACGGCCTGATCGCGACCGTCAACGGCATCTCGGCGGGCATTCAGAACACAGGTTGAGGACGGTCGCGCCTGCACCGACAGGCGATCGATAGCGTGACCGGTGTCGTCGGAACGCCCGGCGCGCGCGCCGCGCATCGGGTCGGGGACGGACGCGATCGGGCGGACGGCCGGCGGCGCCGGAACATGCCGCCGTTTCTGGCGTAGGCGGACATTCGGCGCGGCGCCGGCGAAGACCGCTGAACGGCCGGTACCGCGCTTCGCAGACCGTCCGATCTTCGTCGGCTGAATCTCGCCAGCCGCACGTGCCGCGACTGCACATGCGCAGATGCCGCTCGTCGGCTACCGTCGATGCATCGGTTCTCGGGAGCACTGCGATGGCACCGCCGCTGCAAGGGTTCGCGCCGCTGATCCAGGTTTTCGACATGCCGCGCTCGGTCGCGTTCTATCGTGAAGCGCTCGGCTTCGCGGTCGTCGCGCAATCCCATCCCGGAACGGAGTTCGACTGGTGCCTGCTGCGCCGCGACGGTATCGAGCTGATGCTCAACACCGCCTACGAGCGCGAGGCGCGCCCGCCCGAGGCCGATCCACAGCGCTTGGCTGTGCATGCCGATACCGGCTTCTTCTTCGGTTGCCGCGATCTCGACATCGCAGCCGGGCAATTGAGCGCGCTCGGTGTCGCCGTCGACGGACCGCGTACCGCCCCTTACGGCATGCGCCAGCTCTGGTTCGCCGATCCGGACGGCTATGTGATCTGTCTGCAGTGGCCGGAGCGTTAGGCGAGGGCGGCCCGCGGCCTGCCGGCCGGCGCGTGGTTTCTCGACGGCGGGTCGGTTACGGACGGATCACGCGATGCCATGCCCGGCGCGCGCCACATGTCGTTTCGCTCGCGCCGCCGCAGCTCGATACGGCGGATGATGGTCTCGGCCACCGTCCGTCTCTCCGGCCGCCGGAGCGGCCGCGTCGACGATCGGGAGCAGCTTGTGGCGGACAACATGCGGGTGCAGCGATTTCCCTGCCCGTGTTGCGGCGAACGGTCTCGCTCGGCGCTCCCGGTGCTCACCACGTCTGCCCGGTCTGCGGCCAGCAGGACGATCCGGCCCGGTCGCGGCATCCGGATCAGTCCGGTGGCGCGACGTGCTCAGCCTCGATCAGGCGCGCGCGCTGCGGGCCGACAGACGCAGCTGATCGGGCTGGCATGGGCCGGCACGTCGCGTCACGGTTTGCGCGCCGCGCGCGAAGGTGCATGATCGCGCTGCGCCGGGCGCGCGGGGGGATCGGGGGCATCGCGACGGCGGGACGTCGCAGCGGCCGACCGCGTCCGCCGTGCCTGCGGCGGCGGCTCGCGCTGCGGCGCATGGCAAAGCTCGACCCGTATGTCTCACCCAATCCGGAGCGTCTCATGAACCAGTCCGATTCGATGGGCAAGCTCGTTCTGCGTGTGGTCCTCGGTGTATTGATCCTGCTGCACGGCATCGCCAAGCTGACCGGTGGCATCGGCTTCGTCGCACAGATGGTGCAGGCGGCTGGCCTGCCGGCCTTCTTCGCCTACGGCGTCTACATCGGCGAAGTGCTCGCGCCGCTGCTGCTGATCTTCGGCTTCTATGCGCGGATCGGCGCGGCGATCGTCGTCGTCAACATGCTGGTCGCGATCGCGCTGGTGCACACCGCGGAGCTGTTCAAGCTCGGCTCGACCGGCGG
Source organism: Rhodanobacter denitrificans (assembly GCA_003241385.1). Taxonomy (GTDB): domain Bacteria; phylum Pseudomonadota; class Gammaproteobacteria; order Xanthomonadales; family Rhodanobacteraceae; genus Dokdonella; species Dokdonella denitrificans_A. The sequence goes on along the minus strand of QFPO01000003.1, from coordinate 304,788 downwards.
CTGGGCGCTGGAGCTGCAGGGCATGTTCCTGTTCGGCGCGCTCGCGGTCGCGCTGATGGGCCCGGGTCGCTTCGCGATCAACGCGAAGTAGGCGGTCGACCGGCGCTGCGGACGACGCAGCGCCGGTGACCGGCGATCGAGGCGGCTCGCGCGCCGCCCGGTCGATCGTGCCGGCCGCCCGCGCCTTTCGCGGCGGGGCGGCCTCGATCGTTCTGTTCTGATCGGCCTCAGTGCGAGTGCGGCACGCCGGACTTCGGGCAGTGGCACGGCGCGGTCGGGCCGTACTCGATGCCGAAGGTGCGGCCTTCGCGGTGGCGCTGCCAGTAGAACGTCGGCGCCGGCCGCTGCAGGCCGCCGACCTCGGCCATGTCGGCGTCGACGTCGAAGACGCGGCCGTTGACGGCGACGTAGCGCGTGTCGATCGTCGCGCGGATGTCCTCCAGCGGATTGGTGTTGAGCACGACGAAGTCGGCACGCTTGCCGGTCTCGATCGAGCCGATCTGACGCGACAGGCCGATCAGGTCGGCGCCGTCGATCGTCGCCGCGCGCAGCGCCTGGAAGTTGCTGAAGCCGCCCTGCGTCAGCGACCAGATCTCCCAGTTCGCCGACAGGCCCTGCAGCTGGCCGTGGCCGCCGACGGTGATCTTGATGCCGGCGTCGCGCAGCGACTTGGCGGCCTTGGCGACCTCGACGTGGTAGTAGTCCCAGTCCGGCGCGGTCTCGCGGCGGATCGAGCGCGCATCGAGCGTCTCGCGCGGGAAGAAGCGGTTGAGCTTCTTGTCCTCCCAGACGTTGTCGCGCGCGTACCACCAGTACTCGCCGCTGAGGCCGCCGTAGCTGACGACCAGGGTCGGCGTGTTGCGCACGTCGGTTTCCTTCCACAGTCCGATCACGTCGGCGTACAGCGGCGCGACCGGCAGGTTGTGCTCGACGCTGGTCACGCCGTCGACGACCATCGTCATGTTGTGGTTGAACGTCGAGCCGCCTTCCTCGACGACCAGCATGCCGAGCTCGCGCGCGGCCTGGTTGATCTGCTGGCGCTGGTCGCGGCGCGGCTGGTTGTAGCTCTTGACGCTGAAGGCACCGTTGGCCTTCATGCGGCGCAGATGCGCGCGTGCGTCGTCGATCGAGTTGACGACCGCCTTGAAGTCGCCGTCGGCGCCGTAGAGGATCGTGCCGGTCGAGTAGATGCGCGGGCCGACCAGCAGGCCGGCCTTGACCAGCTCGGCCTGCGAGAACACGGTCTCGGTCGTCGCCGACGGATCGTGCGTGGTCGTGATGCCGAACGCCAGGTTCGTGTAGTACGCCCAGTTCTGCTGCGGCACCACGCCGCTGGTGAAGTGGTTCACGTGCGCATGCACGTCGACGTAGCCCGGCACGATCGTCTTGCCGGCCGCGTCGATCACGCGCGCGCCGGCCGGCACCGCGACGCGGTCGGCCGGACCGACCGCACGGATCGTGTCGCCGTCGACCAGCAGCGTGCCGTTCTCGATGACCTCCTCGGTCTTCTCGGCGTCGCGCATCGTCACGATGCGTGCACCGGTGAACGCGACCAGGCCGCTCGGCGTGTCGACCGGCGCGCTGATCGCCAGGTCGACGCCGGCATCGCTGCCGGGCTTGGGCAGGTCCTTCGGCGCGCCCGGTACGAACGCGAACGCGTCCTTGAGCGCACGCGAGTGATAGTGGCGGCCGACCATCCAGTGCAGCGAGCTCGAATCGGCCGACCAGTGCAGGTACGAGCCGACGTCCTTGCTGATCGCGGTGACCGGGATCGCCTTGGTGTCCTTGGACAGCTCGATGCTGCCGCCGGTCTGCGGCAGCGGCGCGACGTAGGCGTTGAACAGCTCGGTGAAGGCGACCCAGCGCCCGTCCGGACTGACGCTGACGAAGTCGACGTACTTGAGGTCGAACAGGTCGCGCGGCTCGCTGCCGTCGACGCCGATGCTCGAGAGCTTCTTCTTGAGGCCGCCGCCGGTCAGATACAGCACGCGCGTGCCGTCGGCCGAGAACTGCGGCTCGCCGCCGCTCTTGGCGATGCGCCGCGCTTCGCCGCCGGCCGCCGGCATCACGTAGATGCCGCCCTCGCCGGAATTGAGATTGCCGGTCAGCGACGAGCCGGAGGTCTTGGCGTAGACCACGCGCGTGCCGTCCGGCGAATACTTCGGTGCGTAGTAGAAGCCCGGCGTCGCGGTCAGCCGGCGCGTCTGGCCGCTGACGAGGTCGCGCTCGAGGATCGCGCCCTGGTCGGCGTCGTTCCAGATCGTGTACAGCAGCTTGCGGCCGTCGGCGCTGAAGCTCGGCTGGTACTCGAACACGTTCGCGTCGGCGCCCAGGCGCTGCGGACGGCCGTTCGGCAGCGCGCGCGTCCACAGGTGGCCGAGCGCGTGGAACACCACGCTGCGCCCGTCGGGGCTGGTCGCGACGTCGCGGATCATCTTCGGTTCGAACGTGCCGGTCTCCAGCGTCTGCTCGAAGCGCAGCGGCGCGGCCAGGCGCTGTTCGACCTCGGCGCGGAACGCGATCGGCGTCGGCGTGCCGGTGGCCGCGTCGACGCGCCAGAGCTTGCCCTTGGCCCAGATCACCAGCTGCTTGGAATCGGGCGTCCAGGCGTAGTTGGCATATGGTCCGAAGATCGCCCAGGCCTCCTGCAGATCGTGCGAGAGGCCGTCCCAGAGCGGGCGCGCCTCGCCGCTGGCCAGATCCTGCACGTACAGCACGCTCTTCTCGCGGACGCGCTTGACGAAGGCCAGCGTCTTGCCGTCCGGCGAGGGCTGCGGACGCACCGCGCCGCCGGCGCTGTCGACGATCGTCTCGATCTCGCCGGTCTGGCGGTCCAGCCGCTTGATCGCGTAGATCGTGTCGTGCGGATTCTTGTTGTACTGGAAGAACGGGCCCTGCGTGACGTCCTCGGAGAAGTACACGTAGCGGCCGTCGCGGCTGACCGCCGGCTCGCCCAGATCCTGCTGGTCGTTCTTCTGCTTGGTCAGCTGCAGGCCGGCGCCGCCGGTCTTGTGATAGAGCCACAGTTCGCCGGCGCCGAGCGAGCGCTGGCCGGTGAAGTGCTTGCGACCGATCAGATAGTCGCCGTCGGGCGTCCAGGCCGGATTGTTGAGCAGGCGGAAGTCTTCCTTGGTGACCTGCACCGGCGTGCCGCCGCCGACCGGGATGCGCCACAGGTTGTTGCCGCCGCCGCGGTCGGAGGTATAGGCCAGCTCGCGGCCGTCCGGCGAGAAGCGCGGCTGCACGTCCCAGGCCTGGCCCTGCGTCAGCCGGCGCGCGGCGCCGCCTTCGATCGGCAGCAGGTACAGATCGCCCAGCAGGCTGAAGGCGATCGTCCTGCCGTCGGGACTGACGTCCAGGTCGAGCCAGGTGCCTTCCTCGACCGTGAAGCGCACGGTCTTGACCGGCCCGTGCGCTGCGTCGACATCCCACTTGGCGTCGTCCTTCTTCTTGTCCGCGGCGAAGGCGAGGGTCGAGATGGCGAGGGACAGGGCGATCGTCAGCGTTCGGCGCAGCGGCATGGCGAGGGTCTCGGCGTCGGAGGAAACCGGCGATGCTACGGCATCGGCACGGTCCGGACCCGGGACGAAAGTCCCGGGCGACCTCGCATGCGGCGGGGGCACGCGCTAAGTTAACGCGATGCGATCGATCGAATACCGCTTCGGCGACTTCCGTCTGCTGCCGGCCTCGCGCGAACTGTGGCGCGGCGCGGACGCCGTCGTCGCGCCGCGCCGCGTCTTCGACTGCCTGGCCTATCTGATCGAACACCGCGACCGCGCGGTCGGCCGCGACGAACTGGTCGCGGCGGTATGGGGGCGCGTCGACGTCTCCGACGTACAGCTCGGCCAGATCGTCGTGCGCGCGCGCCGCGCGGTCGACGACGACGGCGTCGCGCAGCAGCGGATCCGCACGATCCAGGGCTTCGGCTACCGCTGGATCGCCGAGACCGAAGCCGGCGAGGTCAGCCGCCTCGAGCCGCCCGTGCCGGCACCGACACCGCCGCCGGCCGCCGAGCCGGTCGCGCCGGCGCCCGTCGCCGATGCGGCCGACGCGGCGACGGGCGAGCCGGTCACGGCTTCGCGTCCGATACCGGTGCGCCGCGCGTTCGCCGCCGTCGCGATCGCGCTGGTGCTGCTCGCACTCGTCGCCATGTGGTGGCTGCGCCGCGCCGAGGCGCCGGCCGCGCTCGATCCGGCCGCCGCGGCGACCGCGCTGGTGCTGCCGCTCGACGCCGGCAGCCGTTCCAGCGAAGGCTGGGTCCGGCTCGGCGGCATGGACCTGATCGCCGACCGGCTGCGCAGCGGCGGCCTCGCGGTGCCGACCAGCGAGAGCGTGCTGGCCGTGCTGCAGAGCGCCGGCGAGGACCCCAAGGCGCAGACGCAGGCGCTGCAGCGCGCGTTCGGCGTGCGCTGGATCGTGCGCGGCACGGCCAGCCACGGCGACGGCGGCTGGCGCTTCGTGCTGAGCGCCGAGGCCGCCGACGGTGCAGTGGTCTCGGCCGAGGGCCAGCGCGAGGACGCGGTCGCCGCCGCGCGCGCGGCCGCCGACACGCTGCTCGCCGCGCTCGGCCACGTCGCGCCCGGCGAGGCCGCCGGCGACGGCAGCGCACAGGAAGCCTGGCGTCGCGCGCGGGCGGCCCTGCTCGCGAACCAGAACGCCGCCGCGCGCGAGATCCTCAGCCAGTCGCCGGCGCTGGCGCGCATGCCGCTCGAACGGGCCTACCGGCTGGCCCAGGTCGACCACCGTGACGGCCAGTACGACCGTGCCGCCGCCGGCCTCAGTGCCGTGCTCGCCGAACTCGGCCCCGACGGCGACGCGCTGCTGCGCACGCGCGTGCTGATCGCGCGCGGCGCGGCCAGCGCGCGTCGCGGCGATTTCGCCGCGGCGCTGGCCGACTACGACGCCGCGCTGGCCGCGGCACCGGCCGACGGCGCCGTGCTCGAACGCGGCCAGGCGCTGTCCGGCCGCGGCAGTTCGCTGGTGCCGGCGCATCGCTATGCCGACGCGCTGGCCGCGATGGGCGAGGCGCGTGCGCATCTGGCTGCCGCCGGCGACCGCTTCGGCACCGCGCGTGTCGACGCCAATCTCGGCATGCTCGAGCTCTACCGCGGCCGGCCCGGCGCCGCGCTCGAATACCTCGACGCCGCCGCCGACCAGCTGCAGGCGCTCGGCGCGCTGCACGAGTGGCAGATCACCGTGACCGGTCTGGTCCAGGCCCGGCTGGCCCTGCTGCAGCATGCCGAGGCGCAGGCCGCTGCCGACCGCGGCTGGGCCGTGCGCGAGCGCATGACCGAGCCCGACCAGATCGTCGACATCACGCTCAACCGCGCCCAGGTGCTGCTCGCGGCCGGCGACCTGCGCGGCGCCGAGCGGCTGCTGGCCGATCCGCTGATCGACCGCGCGGTCAATCCGGTGCTGGCCACGCGCGCGCTGGCATTGCAGGCCGATCTGGCATGGCAGGCCGGCCGCTGGGAATCGGCCGCGCGCCTGTCCGAACGCGCCCTGGCGACCTGGCCGCCGAGCGGCGCCGACGGCGAACGCGACTTCGTCGCGCTGATCGCGCAGCGCGCGCTGCTGGCCGCCGGCGAGCGCGAGCGGGCCGCGGCCGTGTTCGATCGCGCCGCCGCCGCGCCGGCCGACGCCGCCGAGCCGATGCCGGGCCAGGTGCCGCAGCGTTTGGCGCGCGCCGAGTGGCGCCAGGCGCTCGGCGACGCGGCCGCCGGCGAGGATTTCCGCGCCGCGCTGCATCTGGCCGAGCGCGGCGGCGTGCCGGCCGATCTGGCCCTGGTCGCCTCCAGCTACGTGCCGTATCTGCTCGAGCACGGCGATCTGGACGGCGCGCGCGCGGTCGCCGGCCGCGTCGCGCCGTGGGCCGCGCGCGATTTCGACTGCGCCCTGGTCCAGCTGCGGCTGTTCCACGCGCTCGGCCAGGGCGAGGCCTGGGCCGCGGCATTGCGCCAGACGCTCGATCTGGCCGGCCAGCGCGCGGTGCCCGACGGTCTGCGCGCGGCACCGCCGCCGGTCGCCGGCAGCGGCGCCGCGCCGATCGGCTGAGGTGTCCGGGCAGGCTGCCGTATCGGCGGACGTTCGTGGCGTGCCGGAAGCACCGAGTAGGCGGTGTCGCAGATTTCAACCGGGCGGTGCGTCCAGACGGCGAAGGATCTCGGTAGCCTGGAACACGCGCCCCCATTGGCGTTCGTTGACGAGACTGACGATGCCCGCTGCGAGCAGGTTATTGAGCGCGGTATTGGCGGCCGGCTGCGACACGCCCAGTCCTTCGACGACCTGCTGCACCGAAAGCACCGGATGACCGAGCAGAAATCGTGGCAAACGACGCGTGGCCGAATGCGAGCGATAGCGCGACAGCTGCTGCTCCCAGCGCTCGACGATGGCGATCATGTCCTGCGCGATCGATACCGACTCATCGCACGATTCCACGATCGCCCGGGTCAGCAGCTGAAGCCATCGAGCCCACTCGCCGCGCAACTGCACCTGTGCGAGCGACTCGTAGTACTCGGACTTGGCGCGTAACAGTGCACCGGACAGATAGAGCGGCGGGTAGCCTTCCGAGGCCAGCAGCAGCAGCGGCAGCAGCAAGCGACCGGTGCGGCCGTTGCCGTCGTGATAGGGATGGATGGTTTCGAACTGGGCGTGGGCGATCGCGATCTGTGCGACGAGCGTCAGCTCGCCTTGCTCGTCCTCTCGCGGTACGTACTGCAGAATGCTGGCGGCCATTTCCTCCATGCATGCGGGCACCCGATCCGGCGGCGCCGGCACGAAGGTCGCATCCTCGATCCTGAGGTTGGGGCCTATCCAGACTTGCTCGGTTCTATAGGCGCCCACCGGCATATGGGCTGCGTCGTCCTGCATCAATCGCTCGTGCAGTTCGTGGATCAGTCGAAGATCCAGTGCCGCGCGACCTTCTGCCCGGATGCGTGCCAGCCCGTGCTGGAGCGCGGTCACATAGCGCTCGGTGACCTTCACATCAGGAGGCATGCCTCCGACGCCTTGCGTAGCCTCGTACGTGAGCAGTTCGGGCAGACTCGCCTTGGTGCCCTCGATCTGAGAACTGGTGACCGCTTCTCGCCGAGCGAGCGTACGCGTCACCATGTCCGCATTGGGTATGTGGACCATGGCGCCTTGCATGCGTCCCAAGGCCGCGTGGGCTCGTGCGAATGCGGACTGGTGCAGGGCGCCGTCGGGAATGCTGCGAGGAGTGGGAGGCGCGACCAGTGCGTATGCATGCGGGTAGCCCGCCGCTGGCACGAGGAATCGCTGACGATCGGGGGCGATCTGATCTCGGCGCATGCGAACCCGCTATGGATGTGATGGGGCCTTGTGAGGCGATGCTGCTGCGCAAGCGTACAGCGAAAACTTATGAAGTTCGTCAGTTTTAGTTGGTTTATGTAGAAACCTTATGAAGCTTGGTGCGCATTAAAAGGTTTCGAAAGACTCCTGCGGCGACTCGAGACGAGCTCCGGCAGGCCGCGGCGTTCCGAGCACCTCTGTTTCGCGATTGGAGCACCGATGGAATGCGGCCGCGGCGCTGCCGCCGCGAGACTGGCCGCGCGTCGGCCGGCAGCGGCCCGCGCCTTCCTCATCCGTCAGGAGCCCTCGTCGATGAAACCGTCCGTTCGTGCGCTTGCCCGTCTTTTCCTGCTCGGTCTCGTGCTGGCCGGCGTGCCGGCGCTGGCGCCGGCGGCCCGGCTCGAGGAGCTGCCGCTGCCGGCCGGCGGCGGCACCGCCGGCGTGTCCAGCATCGCCGCCGACGGCACCGTGGTCGGCACGCTGTGGCCGGTCGGCGAAGTGCTGCGCTGGCGGCCCGGACAGGCACCGGAAAACCTCGGCGGCGACACCTTCACGCTCGAGAACGTGATTCCGCTGATCTCGGCCGACGGCGCGACGATCGTCGCCTCGTACTACTTCTGGACCCCGGGCTCGGACGTGCCCGAAGCGGCACCGGCGATCTGGGACGGCAGCCAGTGGCAGCGCATGCCCGGCATCGTGCTCGGCGACACCACGCCGTTCGGCATCGCCGACGACGGCAGCGCGCTGGCCGGCGCGGCCTATCCGGCCGAGCCGCCGCCGCCCGGCGGCTTCGTCTCGCTGCAGCCGTGGACCTGGACCGCGCAGACCGGCCAGGTCGTGCTGGACCTGCCGGTCGGGCAGGGCACCGGACAGGCCTGGGCGGTCTCGTCCGGTGCGACGCGCGCGGCCGGCTTCACGATCGCCGCGACCGGCGCCACGCGCCACGGCGTGCGCTGGGAAGGCACCGCCGCGCATCCGATCCTCGACGGCGACGGCGCACCGGTCGGCCAGGCGATCGCCTGCAACAGCGACTGCTCGGTGATCGTCGGCGCCGGTGTCGAGGGTTCGGACGGTTCCCCGCAGGCCTGGCGCTGGACCGCGGCGACCGGCATCACGTATCTCGGTACCGTCGCCGGCGCGCTGCCCGAGGCGACCTACTACGCGTTCGACACCGACGCGGCCGGCACGATGATCGTCGGCTCGTACTACACGATCGATCCGATGTTCGGTGCGTCCAACCGCGGCTTCGTCTGGACCGCCGCCGAGGGCATCGTCGACGTCGTCGACTTCCTCGCCGCGCGCGGCATCGACTACGGCAGCGGCTTCGGCGATCTGGTCGTCAATGCGATGACGCGCGACGGCGGCAAGCTGCTGCTCAACGGCATGGACGGCGATTTCCAGCGCCGCCGTGCGGTCGTGCACCTGGACGGCGAGGCGATCTTCGCCGACGGCTTCGAGCCCTGAGCCGGCGCGGACTCACGCCTCCGCGATGCGAGCACCGTGCGCTCCACCGACGGCCTCGGCCGTCGGTTCGTTCGGGAACGCAGGACGGCCTCGGCAGCCGCTTCGATCAAGACACATGGCAGCCTCGGCCGCCATGTCGGATCGGGTGACGACGCAGCGCCTGCCGTCTCGACCGACGCTGGTCGATCCGGACCGCGGCGACACGCAGGCGGCAGGCCTCGCGTGCCGCCTGCTCAGCCCGCGTAGCGCCGGCGCAGGAACTCGAAGTACGCGCGCAGGCCCTGCGCCTCGCCGCCGCGCGGCCGGCCCGGCTTGTCGCCGTCGTTCCACGAATAGACGTCCAGATGGCACCACGGCAGCGACTCGGGCACGAAGCGCTCCAGGTACAGCGCCGCCGTGATCGCGCCGGCATGGCGCGACGGACCGGCATTGGCGAGGTCGGCGACGTGCGAGTCGAGCATCGTCAGGTACGGCCGCCACAAGGGCAGCCGCCACAGCGGATCGTGCGTGGCCTGCGCGGCGTCGAGCAGGGCGGCGGCCAGCTCGTCGCGGTTCGCGAACAGCACCGGCAGGTCCGGCCCGAGCGCGATGCGTGCCGCGCCGGTCAGCGTCGCGAAGTCGAGCACCAGATCGGGCTTGGCCTCGGCCGCGAGCGCGAGCGCATCGCACAGCACCAGGCGGCCTTCGGCGTCGGTGTTGTCGATCTCGACGCTGAGGCCGGCCCGCGTCGTGATGACCTCGCCGGGACGGAACGCATCGCCGGAGACCGCGTTCTCGACCGCCGGCACCAGCAGTGTCAGGCGTACCGGCAGGTCGTGCTCGAGCACCAGGCCGGCCAGCGCGATCGCGTGCGCGGCGCCGCCCATGTCCTTCTTCATCCAGCGCATGCCGTCGGCGGGTTTCAGATCGAGACCGCCGGTGTCGAAGCACACGCCCTTGCCGACCAGCACCAGATGCGGCGCATCGGCCGGTCCGTGTTCGAGCATCGCCAGACGCGGCTCGCGCCCGGGCGCGGCGGCACGGCCGACCGCATGGATCGTCGGGAAGTGGCCGTCGATGAGCTGGTCACCGACCCATTCGCGATAGGTCGCGCCGTGGCGGTCGGCCAGCGCGCGCACCGCGGCGGCGAGATCGGCCGGGCCCATGTCCTGCGTCGGCGTGTTGATCAGATCGCGCACCTGCGTGATCGCCGCGGCGAACGGCGCGATGCGCGCCTGCACGGCCGCATCGACGACCAGGCGCGCCGGTGCGCGCGCGGCCTTGCGATAGCGCGTATAGCGGTACGCGCCGAGCGCCCAGCCGAGCGCGACCTGATCGGCATCGAGCGCGAGGCCGCGCGGATCGAGCGCGTAGTCGCCGGCCGGCAGCCGCTGCGGCAGCGAGGCCAGCGCGTACGGACCTTCGCTCGGCCGGCAGCCGGCCAGCACGGCGCGCACGCTGCCGTCGCCGTCGGGCAGCGCGAGCAGCTGGCCGCTCTGGCCGGTGAAGGCCTGCGTTGCGCACCAGCGCGACGCGGCGTCGCCGAGCTCGGTCAGCAGGGCCGGCAGGGTCGCGGCATCGACGGCGATCAGGGCGATCGGCTGCGCTGCGTCGGTGGGAGAAATCCAGGCGGTCATCGGTACGGCCTCGTCGAACGGTGGGCGGGCAGGGAAGGAACAGAATGTCGGAACCGGGCTGCGCTGTCTGCTGCGGCGTGCGGCCTCGCGGTGCCGGTGCCGACGCAATCAGCGACTGGGGCCGCGTCGCGTCTGGTCACAGCGGGCTCGCAGATGCGGGCGCCGGCAGCGTAGTCGAACAGTCGCTTCGTTTGCGCTACTCGAATACCGTGCGCGGTCATCGTCCGCGCGTGCGCGCTTTGGATCGGTCGCGCCGGCGATCGAATCCGGGACGTGCATCGCGATCGCAGCGGCAGAAGCGGTCTCACCCGCCTGCAGGTGGGGGCGTATGCGCCTCGATCCAGCCGGCCAGGGCGTCCAGGTCGCGGAAGTGCAGCGCCGGCGCATCGTCGTCGTGCCAGGCCAGGCCGGCCCGGTTGATCCAGGCCGCCGGCATGCCGACCGCGCGCGCACCGGCGACGTCGAGCGCCGGATCGTCGCCGACGTGCAGCACCTGATGCGGCGCCAGGCCCAGCCGCTCGCAGGCGTGCAGGAAGATCTGCGGATCGGGCTTGGCGACGCCGACCTCGCGCGCGCTGATCGAGAACCGGAAATGGCGGTCCAGGCCGATCCGCGCCAGGTCCGCATTGCCGTTGGACAGGCTGACCAGCGGCAGCCGCCCGGCCAGACGCGCCAGGGCCGGTTCGGCGTCGGCGTAGCAGTCCACGCAGTTGCGCTCGTGCTGGTAGATCGCGTACGCGGCCTCGACCCAGGCCTCGTCGAGGCCGAACGGCGCGAACGCGCGGCGCAGCGTCAGCTTGCGCTGCATCGTGTAGTCGTGCGCGTACTCGGGGTGCTCGCGGTTGACCGTCTCGCGCAGCGCGCGCATCGCCTCGATCGGCCAGGCCGCGGCGACCTCGGGGCAGTGCGCATGCAGCCAGGCGTCGACGCGCTGCTCGACACGCGCCATGACCGGTGCGATCGGCCACAGTGTGTCGTCGAGGTCGAGCGTGATCGCGCGGATCTGGGCCGCGTCGACGCCGCCGGCGTGCGGCGCGGACATGCGCGTCGTCACGGTGGCGGACCTGGTGTCGCGGAACGTCGGCTCGGCGCTCGCCACGTCACTTGCCGCCGGCTTTCTCCTTGCCCTTCTTCGCGGCGGCCTCTTCGGCGCGCACGCGCGCTTCCTGCGTCGACTCGGCACCCGGCGCGCTGGCGACCTTCGAGGCCAGCGTCGCCTGCGGCGCGCCGGTCGGCGTCGTCGAGACCGCCGTGGTCGAGGCCGTCGCGGTCGCCGCGTCCGGCGTCTCGAGCGCGGCCTCGCGCTTGAGCTCGTCGTCGATCGCGGCCAGGCGCTCCGGCTCGCGCTCGGCGAGGCCGGCCGCGTCCGCGTACGGCAGCAGCTGGTGGCGGCGCATCGCGGCCTTGGCCTCGGGCGTGGCCAGGAACGCGACGAACGGATCGACCAGTTCGCGCTTGGGATCGTCGAAGCGCGTGACGAGGTAGAGCGTCATGTAGAGCGGATAGGTGCCGTTGGCGATCGAATCGGTCGAGGCCGGAATGCCGGCCACCGACAGCATCTTGAGGTCCTTGCGCGCGTACACGCCCGACAGCGAGGTCAGGCCCAGGCCGTTCGGATCCAGCGTGACGCCTTCCTCGAGCACGGTCACGTTGAGGTACTGGCGCGGCGCGTAGATGCGCTGCTCGCCCTTGCGGTACAGCAGGTAGCGCAGGCTGTACTCGACGCCGTCCATCGGCGCGGCGACCGAGTAGACGTTGATCGGCGCGTCGCGGCCGCCGACGTCCTTCCAGTTCTGGATGCGGCCCAGATAGATCTGGCGCAGCTGGCGCAGCGTGAGGTTGTTGACCGGGTTGCTCGGATGCGTGATCGGGACGATCGCGTCGAACGCCTGCGGAATGAAGTTGAGGTTGGCTTCCTGCTCGCGGCCGTCGTGCTTGACGCGCGCGCTGCCGGCCAGATCGGCCGCACCCGAGGACACCGCGTCCAGCCCGGAGATCGTGCTGAACGGCTGCATGTTGATGCGGACCTGATGTTCCTTCTCGTACAGCGTCGCGATGTCGGCGACCAGGCCGCGGCCGGTTGCGTGGTCGCCGCGCCAGATCAGCGTCGCCTTCGGCGGCGGTCCCTTCTTGGCCGGTGCCTTCGCGGCCGGCTTGGCCGCCGGCTTGGCAGCGGCCGGCTTTGCGGCGGCCGGTGCGGCAGCGGCGGGCTTGGCGGTCGGCGTCGTCGCGGGCTTCGCAGCCGGCGCGGCGGCGGGCTTGGCGGTGGCGGGCGCAGGGTCGGCTGCGTTGACGGCGCCGGCCAGACACAGCAGCGCGGCGATCAGAACGTGGCGTACGGGCATCGGAGGTGAAAAGTCCATTAAAAACGCGCGCACCTTACCACGCGCGCCGCCGCACCGCCCGGGTCGCCGACCTGAACGCGCGAGGGGTCATGCGAGCAGGTCCGGCGCCGCACATGGCGGCGCCGGAACGGGACTCATTCGACCAGCAGGAAGAACGCGTTCTGGCCGCGCACCACGGTCAGCAGCAGCTGGCGCGTGCGGCGCTGGAGCACCTGTTCGAGGTCGTCGACGCCGCCGATGTCGCGCTGGTTGACCGCGGCGATCAGATCGCCGCTGCGCAGTCCGTTCGCATAGGCGCGGCTGCCCTCGGTCACGCGCGTCACCGCGACGCCGCCGAGCGCCTGGCGCTGGCTGTCGGCCTGATCGGCGATCTGCGCGCCGGCCAGGCGCGGATCGAGGCTCTCGCCGGTCACGCTGCGCACGGTCGGCGCTTCCAGCGTCGTCGTCAGCGTCAGCGGCTTGCCGTCGCGCAGGACGCCCAGCGTCACCTTCGAGCCGGTCGGCGTCAGGCCTTCGAGGTTGTGCAGTTCCTGCGCGCCGCGCACCGGCTTGCCGTCGAGCGAGAGGATCGTGTCGCCGGCGACCAGGCCCGCGCGGCTGGCCGGCGAGCCCGAGCGCACGCGCGCGACGACCGCGCCGCGCGCATCGCCGAGGTTCAGCAGGCGCGCCAGATCCGGCGTGATGTCCTGCACCTCCACGCCGAGTGCGCCGCGCTTGACGGTGCCAAACTCGACCAGCTGGCGCATCACCTGCGCGACCAGGTCCGACGGAATCGCGAAGCCGATGCCGACGTTGCCGCCCGACGGCGAGAAGATCATCGAGTTGATGCCGACCAGGTTGCCGCGCAGGTCGACCAGCGGACCGCCGGAGTTGCCGGGGTTGATCGAGGCGTCGGTCTGGATGAAGTTCTGGTAGCCGCGGCCGCCAAGGCCGGTGCGGCCGAGCGCCGAGACGATGCCCGAGGTCACGGTCTGGCCGAGGCCGAACGGATTGCCGACCGCGACGACGAAATCGCCGACGCGCAGTTCGCTGCTGTTGGCGAGCGGCAGGGCGGACAGGCGCTCGGCCGGAATCTTCAGCACGGCCAGATCGGTATCCGGATCGGTGCCGATCAGCGTGCCGGTCAGCGTGCGGCCGTCGGCCAGCGTCACCGAGACGTCGTCGGCGCCCTCGACGACGTGGTTGTTGGTCAGCACGTAGCCTTTCGCGGCATCGACGATGACGCCCGAGCCCAGCGACTGCTGCACGCGCTCGCGCGGCATGTCCGGCAGGCCGAAGAAGTGCTCGAAGAACGGATCGCGGCGCACGCGCACGCGGGTCTTGGTGTTGATGTTGACGACCGCCGGCGTCACCCGCTCGAGCATCGGCGCCAGCGAAGGAATCGGCTGGCCGTCCAGCGAGGCCGGCAGCGCGGCGCCGGCCGGCGCGATCAGATGGTCCGACAGCTGGCGCGCGACCGGCGCGGCGTTCTCGTGCAGCGCGCCGCCGGCGACGAAGCCGGCCAGTGCGATCGCCGTCGCGGCGACGGCGAGGGTCAGTCTCTTGGATTGCATCGGGCCTCCGGGTGCCACGAAAGAAACAGGGCGGGACAGTAGCGGCCGCGCGCGCGATCGGTCCAGACCGCGACGGATCCGCTGCCGGCGGCAGCCGAGCGGCGCATGGGACCGTGGCGCTCGGAGAGGGTTCCGGCACGGTCCGCACGGTTCAGCCGCCGTATCGTTGCGGCACGCCGCCGAGCGCGCGCCGCGCGGCGTCGGACACCTGCTTTTTGCGGTGCTCGCGCGCGTTTCGCGCGCCTCGCGCGGAGGTCACGACACGTCACCGAAAACCGCTTTACTTCGGACCGCGGTGGGCGTACGGTGAGCCGACCTGTCGGGCACAAGATGTTGTGGTCTTGTGTGGGGCGACTACCAGGATTTGGGTGAACGAGCCGGGGCGCCGACCAGCGCATCGGCGCCCCGGACCGATGGTTCCGCCCCGTCGCCGCAACTCGGCGAGGCCCCGCGACGCAGCTGCGCCGCGCCGCTCCGGTCCCGCTACGGAAGCGCGTCATGAAGAACAAAAATCGGCCGCCAGAGGCCCGCAATCGGGAGACCGAAAACACGATGAACACGGTACGTCTGGAACAGCTCGCGCGCGGCGCGACCGAGATTCCGCTGCAGCCGGCCTCCTGGGACATCTGGGACAAGAAGTACCGACTCAAATCCAAGCAGGGCGAGCCGGTCGACGAGACGATCGACCATACCTGGCAGCGCATCGCGCGCGCCCTGTCCGAGGTCGAGGAACCGGCCCAGCGCAGCCACTGGTACGAGCGCTTCCTGTGGGCGCTGCGCCGCGGCGCGATTCCGGCCGGGCGCATCACGTCCAACGCCGGCGCGCTCGAGCACAAGCCCAAGACCTCCACGATCAACTGCACGGTCTCCGGCACGATCGAGGACTCGATGGACGACATCCTCGAGAAGGTCCACGAGGCCGGCCTGACGCTGAAGGCCGGCTGCGGCATCGGCTACGAGTTCTCGACGCTGCGCCCGCGCGGCGCGTACGTCTCCGGCGCCGGCGCGTACACCTCCGGCCCGCTGTCCTTCATGGACATCTACGACAAGATGTGTTTCACGGTGTCCTCGGCCGGCGGCCGCCGCGGCGCGCAGATGGGCACGTTCGACGTCAGCCATCCGGACGTCAAGGAATTCATCCGCGCCAAGCGCGAGGACGGCCGCCTGCGCCAGTTCAACCTGTCGCTGCTGATCACCGACGGCTTCATGCAGGCGGTCGAGACCGACGCCGACTGGCCGCTGGTGTTTCCGGTGCACGTCAAGGAGCAGGGCGAGATCGACCTGACCGACGCCGAGAAGGTGGTCTGGCGCGAGTGGCCCACGCACAAGCACTACGTCGTCCGCGAGGACGGCCTGGTCGCGTGCAAGATCTACGGCCACATCCGCGCGCGGCATCTGTGGGACATGATCATGGTGTCCACCTACGACTTCGCCGAGCCCGGGTTCATCCTGATCGATCGCGTCAACGAGATGAACAACAACTGGTGGTGCGAGCAGATCCGCGCGACCAACCCCTGCGGCGAGCAGCCGCTGCCGCCGTACGGCTCCTGCCTGCTCGGCTCGGTCAACCTGACCACCTTCGTGCGCGACCCGTTCGGGCCCAAGGCCCGGTTCGACTGGGACGAGTACCGCGAGGTCGTGCGCGTGTTCACGCGCATGCTCGACAACGTGGTCGAGATCAACGGCCTGCCGCTGCAGCAGCAGCGCGACGAGATCATGGGCAAGCGCCGCCACGGCATGGGCTTCCTGGGCCTGGGCTCCACGCTGACGATGCTCAAGCACCGCTACGGCTCCAAGGAGGCCTGCGCGTTCACCGAGGACGTTTCGCGCGAGATGGCGCTGGCTGGCTGGGAAGTCGCGCTGGAGCTGGCCAAGGAGAAGGGTCCGGCGCCGATCCTGACGCAGACCTTCACGGTCACCGCCGAGATGCTGCGCAAGCGCCCCGAGATGGCCGCCGACGGCTGGAAGACCGGCGATACGATCACCGGCGCCGTGCTGCACGCGCGCTACAGCCGTTACATGCAGCGCGTGGCCGAGGTGGCGCCGGACCTGGTCGCCGAGCTGGCCGAGGTCGGCGCGCGCTTCACGCACCACTCCTCGATCGCGCCGACTGGCACGATCTCGCTGTCGCTGGCCAACAACGCCTCCAACGGCATCGAGCCGAGCTTCGCGCACCACTACAGCCGCAACGTGATCCGCGAGGGCCGCAAGACCAAGGAGAAGGTCTCGGTCTACAGCTACGAACTCCTGGCCTATCGCGAGCTGATCAACGGCCAGGCGATGCCGTTCTCGGATAAACCCGAAGAGAAGCTCCCCGACTACTTCGTCGCCGCCGACGACATCACGCCGAAGGAGCACGTCGACATCCAGGCCGCCGCGCAGAAATGGGTCGATTCGTCGATCTCCAAGACCGCCAACGTGCCGACCGACTACCCCTACGAGGACTTCAAGGACATCTACCGCTACGCCCACCGCCAGGGCTTGAAGGGCTGCACGACCTTCAGGTTCAATCCGGCGGCCTTCCAAGGCGTGCTGGTGAAGGAGCATGATCTAGCCGCCACCACCTACCGTTTCGAACTCGAGGACGGCACCGTGGTGGAGGCGAAGGGCAACGAGGAGATCGAATACGACGGCGAGAAGCACACCGCCGCCAACCTGTTCGACGCCCTGAAAGAAGGCTACTACGGCAAGTTCTGATCGACGTTCGTCAACCACACACCAAAGGTCGGAGGGGTTTCAGATGCACAGCGAAGGCAACGAGTCCGGCAGTCCGCTGGAGAGTTTCAAGGAAGGCCTGGCCGAGGCCGGCAGCGCCGTCGTCGACGGCGCCAGCGCACTGGCCAGTTCCGTCGCCACCGCGGCGACCGACGTGAAGGACGCCGCCAAGAGCGTCGCGCAGAAGGCGGTCGGCACCGTCGTCAAGGCGCGCAAGCAGGCCGCCCGCAAGGTCCGCGCCGTGGTCGCCAAGACCAAGAAGGCCGTGACCAGCGAGAAGAAGGCCGCCAGCGCCGCCGCCGGCAAGGTCAAGGCCGACGTGAAGAAGGCTGCCAAGTCCGTCGCCAAGAAGGCCGCGGCCGAGAAGACCGCCGCCAAGAAGGCGGTCAAGAAGGTCGCGAAGAAGGCCGCGGCGAAGAAGGCTGCCGTCAAGAAGGCGGTCAAGAAGGCCACGGCCAGGAAAGCCGCCGTCAAGAAGGCACCGGTGAAGAAGGGCGCCGCCAAGAAGGCGGTCAAGAAGGTCGTGCGCAGCGCCGCCAAGAAGGCGCCGGTCAAGAAGGCCGCCAAGAAAGCGGTGAAGAAGGTCGCGCCGCGCAAGGCCGCCGTCAAGAAGGCACCCGCCAAGAAAGCCCCGGCCAAGAAGGCGCCGATGAAGAAGGCGCCGGCCAAGAAAGCCCCGGCGAAGAAAGTCGCCAAGAAGGCCGCCCGCCGGCGTTGACGGACCCGTTCCGCGCCGGCGTCCCGAACAGGGCGCGCCGGCCGCGGACCGGCCGTGAAGCAACCGCCCGCGCATTCGCGCGCGGCGGCGTATTGCCCGCATACCGCGTCAGACAGACAGCGTCGAGTAAAAGGAGCGCAGCGATGACCATCAAGATCGACAAGAAGATCAAGGGCTATGCCGTGGTCAAGCCCGACGAGGCACCCGCCGCCGCTCCGGCACCCGCAGCGGCCGTCGCCGAGCCCGAACCGGCCGGCGCCGAAGTCATCCAGATGCACGAGAAGGTCGAGCGCCCCGACACGCTGATCGGCGCCACCTACAAGATCAAGTCGCCGCTGTTCGAGCACGCCCTGTACGTGACGATCAACGACATCGTGCTCAATCAGGGCACGCCGCACGAGCTGCGCCGTCCGTTCGAGGTGTTCATCAACTCCAAGAACATGGACCACTTCCAGTGGATCGTCGCGCTGACGCGCATCATGTCGGCCGTGTTCCGCAAGGGCGGCGACGTGACGTTCCTGGTGGAAGAGCTCAAGGCCGTGTTCGACCCGCGCGGCGGCTACTTCAAGACCGGCGGCGTCTACATGCCGAGCATCGTCGCCGAGCTCGGCGCCGTCATCGAGCAGCACATGAAGATGATCGGCCTGCTGCACGACCCCGAACTCGACGCCGGCCAGCGCGCGCTGATCGCCGAGAAGCGCGCCGAGTACGAAGCCCGCTCAAAAAAAAAGCCTGACGTAGAAGCCACGGCCGCCACGCCGGCTGCCGGCGCCAAGTCCAAGAGCGAATCCCCCGCCGCCGCCACGGGCGGCGAAGCCGAGTCCGGCGCGTTTCCGCCCGGCGCTACCCTCTGCCACAAATGCAATGTGAACGCGACCATCGTGATGGATGGGTGTGCGACTTGTTTGAATTGTGGGTATTCGAAGTGTGGGTGAGCGGTTCTTAAGTTCTCATTTGCTTTGGTGCGCGAGAAATTCTTAGTCCGATCTACTTATGCGCCTTCGAAGTGGCGTGGGCGGAGAACGCATTTTCGCTATTTGGTACTATCGGGCAGTGCGCGCGTCGGGATTTCGATTAATCGAGATGCTCCATATCTTGATCCGCTAGTATGGGTCTGCTGGCGGCCTGCCGCCGCCAAACTTCTAAAGGCCTTTTGCGCACAGAAGCGGTTGGGTAAGTAAGGGTTCTCGTCATTTCACTATGATTAGCCGGCAATCATCTCTCGCAATTGCTGAGGCATACACTCAGCGCTTCACTTATAAGATGCCTGCAAGGTATGGCGGTCCCACTGAGAAAGTGCGTAATCATGATGTCTATGATTTCTTGTATGAAAACGAGTACGAGGCATGGTTTTGTAATCTAGCTAGATCCCCCGCGCACATAAGGGCTTTCAAAGATTTTTGGCTTAAAATCCATACTGGGGAGGCGCTGGTTCCCGCAACGAAAGATTGGACTTGGCAGCAGCGAAAGAAGCTGGGGCAAAGAATACTGAGGGAGCTTTCGAGGGACTATCTTCGCTGGTACGAAAAAATACGAGATCATCCGCTCCAAGGAAAGGAGTACAAATCATATGCAGAGAAGATTCAGCGAAGGCTGGAGCTGGATGGTTATGTGTATCGAGATGGAGAGTTGATGCAGCAGCAATCTGATGTACTTAATGTCGAAGAAGAAAGTCAGATTCTGAATTCGCTATTCCATAAAACAGGTCTTGGGCGCGCTTCAGACGCTTTTGAATTCCTGCGTCTTGGAGAAGAGCATTTCGTCGCGGGCAGGTGGTCAGACTGCATATCTAATGTAAGAAAGTTCTTCGAACTTACGCTCCAGGAGGGGGCTCGATCTCTTGGTGCCTCGCGAGGAGAGCCTCTTGTTGAAGTGTCGCTATCCCGCCCCATAGATGTGCGTCAGTACTTGGAGCAACAGGGTATTTTCGAAAAAAAGGAACGAGAATCAATAGACAAACTGTATGGCCTTCTCAGTGAGACTGGGGCGCACCCATACATGGCGGAGTCGGATCAGGCTCGCCTACTGAGACAGCTCTCGCTCACACTTTCCCAGTTCGTGCTTCTTCGCTTGGAGGCTGCGCTTAAACAGGGGGTGACCAGAAGGGTTGGTAATTAAGCGGGTCGCTCGCGGCGAATTATCTCGAATGGGTGAGATCGTATGGAAGTGGTGTTTCAGAACAAGGCAGTTGGTGCCGAATACAATAGATGGGCTTCTCTCGTGGATCGAGGTGATCGGTACGACACCAGGGAGACCGTCGGCGTTCTCGATGTGCTCCGCGCTCACTTTCTGATCGCTGACTATTTTTAGGCGAAAAACGGGGTCAGGTTTAGTTTCGGCCGGCATCTGCACGTATGGTCGCCACGATCTAGCCTAAAGCCCTAGAAAGCGAAGCCTCGACCCGAGGCTGTGCGCGACATCGGAGAAGAAGAACGGGGCCAGATTGACTTTCAGCAGTCTCGGCATGCCCCGTCACCCTCGCTGCCGGTGAGCGTGTTTCTGCTCACTCGCATCGTCGTCTACGTTTGCCGGCGTCACCTTTGTGAACGTCGATCGCAACGTCATGAGGGTGAGCGCTCGCATCGTCCGTTTGGCTCCTCGTAGATCGCGCCTCCACTCAGAACGGGGTCAGGTTTACTTTCAGCCGGCATCCCTACGGTGATCGCAGGCGTCTGATGGTGTTCCAGGTAGCGAACGGGTCACGCGTCTCCCCAGCCTCCATCATCGGAGCGATCGACTCACGTCCTCGCAGCATTGGCACGAGCGGCGTCGCCGTCATGCCAAGAACGGGGTCAGGTTTACTTCTAGCCGGCATCCGCACGTCTGGTCGCAGGCATCTGGTGTTGTTCCAGGTAGCAAACGGGTTACGCGCCTCCCCAGCCTCCCTCATCGGGGCCACCGACTCACGTCCTCGCTGCATCGGTAAGAGCGTCGTCGCCGCCTGCCGGGGAGGGGATAACGGGGTCAGGTTAACTTTCCTTGGCTTGCGACTGCCTCACGACGTTGTTCCATGACAAGAACAGAGTCCGAAAGCAAGGTCGAGGTCAGGTTGACTTCCCATAGTCCGGGAGCCTGCCATGTCCGCTCGTCGCATCATCCGCGGAGCAGCAGCCGAAAGCGGTTCTTCACCGCAGGACGCCGGCGCATCCCGCTCACAGATCGTGCTCCATTCCCTGCAAAGCCGGTGCGAGGATCGCCATCAGCGGCGGCTGCGCCATCAGGCGCTGTCGGGCGTCGGCGATGGCCGGCATGACTTCGCGCTGGACCGCCAGCATGGCCTCGTCGAGCCGCTTCTCGGTGGCGGCATCGGGTCGGCGTACGGCGCGTGCGCGCCTGGCACAGTCGCGCATCTTCGCGCGCACCGCTTCGATCCGCGGCACGGCGGACTTCGCGCTGGCCTCGTCGGTGACGCTGGTCAGGATCTCCGACATCTCCCGCAGGTTGGCGGTCATGTCCGCGAACACGCCCTCGGCGCTGTCGCCGCCTCCGCCGCAACCGCCGGCGAGGGAAACGGCCAGCACCAGCATCAGCATCATCGTTTTCATGGCAGGTACCTCCAAGGGTGGGGCGGAAAGCGTCCTGCGCAAACGGTACAGGTCGTGGAATCCGGATCGTTCCGCGATGGCGCACCATTGCGTCAGTCGAAGCCGTCGGCGAACAATGCGTCCGCTTGCAGGCGCAGCACGCCCACGTGATAGCTCGGCGTGCCGTTGTTGTAGAGCGTGCCGGCGACGACCGGCCGTTCGCCCGACAGCACCATCGCGCTCGGCGTGTCGTAAGTGTCGCCGTCCGCATTCATCGGATAGCGCGCGACGCCGTTGCCGTCGAAGGTCGGATCGAGCGCGCCGTCGAACATGAGGCGTGCGACGTAGAAATCGGTGACGCCGGGGCCGTTCGGGTCGATCCATCCCGCCGCCACGAGGCGCCGGTCGCGACGCATCGCCAGCGTCGTGATGCGCGCGCCCTCCTCGCGCGACAGATTGCGGAATCCCGCATCGGCGAAGCTCGCCGCGATCGAGCCATCGCCGGCGAGCGCGAGGATCCCGGTGCTGCGCGGCGACGTGCGGCTGATCGCCACGAAGATGCGGCGCTGGAGGAACACGCCCGCAACCGGGCGCACTGCCGTCGCGACCGCGTCCGCAATCCAGTCGCCGGCCAGTCCGGTATCGGCGCGGACGACGCCGGCATCGCCGAAGCCGGCGTCCGCCACGCCGTCCGTGCCGAGTCGCGCGATCATCGGGCGATTCGGCGCGCCGCTGCCGAGCGCGCGGCCGGCCAGCACGATGCGGCCGATGTCGTCGATGGCGACCGCCGTCGCGATAAGCGGCTCGTCGCTGTGCAGCCGGGTCCATCCTGCGTCGCCGAATGCGGCATCGACGTCGCCGTTCGGCAGGATGCGCGTGACGAGCGCATCGGCGCCCGAGTCGGAGACGATCGCACCGGCCAGCACGATGCGGCCGTCGCGCTGCAGGGCGGCCGCGGAGACCCGCACGTCGCCGCCGGCCCAGCGGTCGATGTCGATGCGCCGTACGCCGCCGTCGCCGAACGCCGTATCCGGGGAGCCGTCGGCGCGCACGGCCAGCAGCAGCGGCTGCACGCCCATCGTGCCGGGGACCCGGAGCGTCGCGACGACCCGCGTGCGGCCCTCGGGCAGGGCGAACACGCCGGCGGCGCTTTCGCCGATCTGCGAGGTCGGGTCGAGGTCGAACAGCGCGACGCCGCCGTCACCGAAGGCGGCATCGGGCGTGCCGTCGGCGCGGAAGCGCACGAGGCTGACGGCATCTTGCTGCGGCGACGGATAGCTGACCCAGCCGGCGACGACGACGCTGCCGTCCGGGCCGGCCGAGACGGCAGTCGTTTCGCCCTGGAGGTAGGAAAGCGGCCAGGAATGGATGGCCCTGCCGTTGCCGCCGAAGCGCGGGTCCGGATCGCCGTCGCCGGCGAGTGCCGGCGCGGACACCAGGGCAGTGCACAGCAGCGTGCAGCAAAGCGTGTGGACGGCAGGCATGGCGCATCTCCGAAGCATCTGCCGTCATCCACGGCAGGACGCGGCGCCGGGGGCCAGCGCTTCGGCGCGCGGCGTCGGATCCCGACGACGATCAACTTCCGCAGGAGCCGCAGGTCGACGTCGCGTGTACGCGGGCGTCAGCGCGGTCCTGCGCGTCCGGGTGAGGCGCAGGTTCCGCCCGGCGACGCGTTTTCCGGGCTCGCGGGGCGACGCCGGCGTGCTCGCGCAGATCCCGCTGCGGGTGTCGAATGTCCGCAGCGGGGGCCGCGAACGACCCTCAGGCGGTGCCGACCCGGCGCGCTGCAGGTACGGTCGGGGCTGCGCCGAAGCGGTTCGTGCCCGGAGTTCCGGCGATGAAGCCGTTGAATACCAGCGCGACCACACTGCCGATCACGGGTACCAGGCCGATCAGGATCCACCACGCCGACTTGTCGACGTCGTGCCAGCGCTTGGCCTGAATCGCGAGAGCCGGCCACAGGAACAAGAGGCAGACGATCGCCATCGCGATGCTCGTGCCGCCGTCCGCGGCCGCCGGATCCTGCGCGTTCAGCACGCTCATGACGCTGGCGCCTCCGACGAGTGCGAGCAACAACAGCGAGGCAACCACCATGCCCCAGTACGGGCCGCGTCCGACGCGCCCCTCGAACGAGAACAAAAGCGTCTTCCAGTCCATGTCGATTCCCCTCATGCAGGTGTCAAGGGCGCAGCGACGATGCCGCGCCGGAGATACCACGGCCACGGGCGGCCTCCGGGGCCAAGTAATGCAGTCAGGTCACTTCAATTGGCTTGCATTTGCCTCACCTCGTCAGAACGGGGTCAGGTTTACTTTCAGTCGGCATCCGCACGTCTGGTCGCAGGCGTCTTGTGTTGTTCCAGGTCGCAAACGGGTTACGCGCCTCCCCAGCCTCCATCATCGGCGCGACCGACTCACGTCCTCGCTGCATCGGTACGAGCGTCGTCGCCGCCATGCCGGCAGCGGTACCGAACACCGATCGACACATTCCTCGTCCGAGGAATGCCGTGGCGGCTTGCAGACCTAGCCCTCGATCTCTTTCACGGGGCCGTTCAAGGCGTTGCTCGTCATGTACCAGACATCGCTGCCCATGTAGCGGTAGTGACGGTACGTGACCAGGGGCAGAAGAACGGGGTCAGATTGACTTTCAGCAGTCTCGGCATGCCCCGTCACCCTCGCTGCAGGTGAGCGTGTTTCTGCTCACTCGCGTCGTCGTCTACGTCTGCCGGCGCCACCTTTGTGATCGTCGATCGCAACGTCATGAGGGCGAGCGCTCGCATTCTCCGTTCATTTGTAGATCGCGCCTCCGCTCCCCCGCGACACTGAAGCAGGCCGTTGCAGCGTGCCAGTCAAGGACCGTAACGAAACTGCATTCTCGAATGAGTTCAGCGCTGCCTCCGACTGAGCGCCCATGTCTATGTTGGTGCTCTGATAACGGCAAAGCGCGGCTTCACATCCTTGAGGCATTCGATCACTTCGGCATCCTTCAAGCCTTCGTTCTCGAGGATGCACGTGCGAACCTTCTGTGCGGCTGGATCGAGGCGGCCGGCCAATTCCGGGTTATCGTGGAAGTCACTGTTGATGAACTTGCTCAACGAGGCACGCAGCGATGCCTTCAAGCGGTCCGAACTGATCTCGCTATAGGACTGGCCGACTATGATCGTGAGCGTGTCCGCCTGCTGTACTTGCGTCCCGAAGACCTCCTGCGCCGGACGCTGCTTCCCTCCCGCGCCCACGAACGATGAGGTGACGCGTGCCAGCTCCTCGACGGCGTTGTCGGCGTATGTGGGCAGGATCGCAGTGGCACCGACGACACCGACGACGATGGATGCGGCCACGCCGGCGAGAAAGCCAATAACGAGGGCGCCATAGTGGCTACGAGGGATCATGTGTTCTCCTTATCGGAAGCAGCTGCCCGGCGGAAGTCATTGGTCGTTCCGGTCCAGCCGGATGTATGTCATGCCGGAACCCACTCGACATAGCATTCCCACAATACTTCACCTCGGAAAGCGCACACCATCCAGTAGGAGCCCGATCCCATCCCGTACTGGACCCGTCCCGTGCCCGGGTGCGAAACGACCGTCACCCCAGGGCTGCCGCTGTTCGATACGCCACCCGGCTCGTTGATATCGGCGCCGTCCCTGTCCTTCGCTGTTCCATCGACATATTGGCAAGAGGTCTCGACCATCGGATGCAGCTGGAAGCTTGCCACATCGCCGTTGTTGAAGATCACATGTACGCGAGGTCCGCGACCGTAGTGATAGCGAAGTAGGGTGAACAGCTTGCCCAGCGAGGGGGGCGAGATCTGTCCGGCTTGCCATCCGGGATGTGCCGAAGTCATTGCGGCGCCGGCGACGCGACATACCGCAGCGTTCTCCCGCAATGCGAACGATTCAAAACCGAACTGCTTGGGTCCTGGGGCAATCATCGGCTGCTTGCCGAACATCAAGACTACAACGGCGAATTGGTCTTGGACGGCCTGCGATTCTTGAATGGCATGGTTGACCGTCGCATAGGCTGAAGGTGACACGTCTCCAGTGACCGCTGCAGGCGGCGGATCTGCCGTCAGCATCAACACCTGATGACCCGACGGGGCTTCAAGTACATCCGGCGTGTGGCCTGCCGGGTTGCTCGGATACGTTGTGGTCGTCACCGAGACGCGGTAGACCTTAGAGGTATTGATGTTGCCGACCTCGACCTCATAGGTGCCGATTCGGTCACCCACCCACGCTATAGCAGCGTTCTCGAACTGTGTCTGTGTGGTGCAGCTGTTGCACAGCGCCCATTCTTCCGCCGTGGTCGCATGGACGGCAGATGCACCAACGAGTAGCGCGATTGCGGTAAACGCGGCAAAAGGTCGGTTCATGCCGTCCTATTCCTGCTGGTTGAAGATGAGCAGCAGGCTCGGGCGAATGTCTCCCCGTCGCTGATCGCGGTTCTCGGCGTTGGCTGGGCAAGCAGCCCCGTCCAGCACACTTGATGTCTTGCCGCTGCTTCCGTTGAGACTCTGGCAGCGATAAGTGCGCGTATCTATGGACGATTTCGCAAGCTGTTGTAAGAAATTTCCTACGCGACGGAAGAACGGGGTCAGATTGACTTTCAGCATTCTCGGCATGCCCCGTCACCCTCGCTACAGGTGAGCGTGTTTCTGCTCACTCGCATCGTCGTCTACGTCTGCCGGCGCCACCTTTGTAATCGTGATCGCAACGTCATGAGGGTGAGCGTTCGCATCGTCCGTTTGGCTCCTCGTAGATCGCGCCTCCGCGCTCCCCGCGACATTTCACCGACATCCCCACCCCAGGATCGGCGCTGACCCGAAGCCGTCAGGCGAGTCTGCCCCCTGGCCGGCGGCGACGGGTCGTCCCGTATTCGATCCGTGAGGACACGTCGCGACATGACGCGTGGTTTGATCGTCCTGGCCTGTGCCGGGTTTGTCGTTCTGATGCTTGTCCTGCTTGGGTCCGGCCGCCGCTCCGATGCGGCCGCTGCTGCCGACGGGGCGCCGTCGGCGCCGGTGCTGTCGGTCGCATTGACCCGGCCGCAGACCGCGACGCTGCCGGTGCGCGTCGCGGCGACCGGTCACGTCGCGGCCTGGCAGGAGGCCAGTGTCGGCACCGAGGCGGACGGGCTGCGGCTGACCGAGGTGCGCGTCAACGTCGGCGACCCGGTCACGCGCGGGCAAGTGCTGGCGCTGTTCGATGCGGACCTGATCGAGGCCGATCTGGCCGAGGCGCGAGCGGCGGTCGCGCAGGCCGATGCCGAGGCGGCGGAGGCGGCGCTCAACGATCGCCGCGCGCAGGGACTCGGCGCGATCGGCGCGATGTCGGCGCAGCAGGTTGGTCAGTATGCCGCCGGTGCGGCGACCGCGCGGGCGAGACTGGATGCGGCGCGTGCGGTCGAGCGGCGTCATCGCCTGCGTCTGACCCATGCGCGCGTGCTGGCGCCGAGCGACGGCGTGATCACGGCGCGCACCGCGACGGTCGGTGCGGTGGTCGCGGCGGGGCAGGAACTGTTTCGGCTGATTCGGGATGGCCGGCTCGAATGGCGCGCGTCGGTGTCGGCCGCCGATCTGCACGATCTGCAGCCGGGTCAGTCGGTCACGATCGACATGCTGGGCCGCGATCCGGTGCACGGCACGCTGCGCATGCTGGCGCCGATGATCGACGTGGCGACGCATACCGGCCTGGCCTACGTCGATCTGCCGCTCGACAGCGCCTTGCGTGCCGGGACGTTCGTCACCGGCAGCATCGAGGTCGGCGAGCGGCCGGCGTTGACGCTGCCGCAGAGCGCGGTGCTGCTGCGCGACGGCTTCCACAGCGTGATGCGCGTGGGCGCCGATTCGAGCGTGATCGCGGCGAAGGTCGAGGTCGGCCGTCGCGTCGGCGACCGCATCGAGATCACCGCGGGACTGGTCGCGTCCGAGGCGGTCATCGCCTCGGGCCTCGGCTTCCTGAGCGAAGGCGATGTCGTGCGCGTGGTCGGCGATGCCGACCAGATCGCGCCCGGTCCCGATACACCTGGCCGAACGGACGCGAACGTCAACGGATCGCACGCCAAACAGTCGCACGCGCCGGAAGCGGGCGCAGTCGAAGCCGCGATCACCGGCTCGCACGCTGCCGCCGCGGCGACGACCGTCGAGCAGCACACCACCGGTTCGCAACGCACCGAGTTTCGCCCCGACGAGCTGCCGCGCACCAGCTCGCAACGCTTCGAGTCGCATCCCGCCAGATCGCACGAGCCTCCGCCGGCCTACGCCGAACCGGTGCGAGGTGGCACGTGAATCTCAACGTCTCGTCGTGGTCGATCCGCAATCCGGTCGCGGTCACGCTGCTGTTCGCGCTGCTGACGCTGGCGGGCCTGGCCGGATTCGCGGCGATGAAGGTGCAGAACTTCCCGGACATCGACTTTCCGGTGGTCACGGTCACTGCCGTGCTGCCCGGCGCCTCGCCGGCGCAGCTCGAGACCGACGTGGTGCGCAAGGTCGAGGATGCGCTCGCGAGCGTGCAGGGCCTCAAGCACGTGACGGCGGTGCTCGGCGACGGTACCGCGCGGATCACCGTGGAGTTCCGCATTGGCAAGCCGGTGCAGGCGGCGATGGACGACGTGCGCGACGCGGTCGCGCGGACGCGCGCCGACCTGCCGGCCGATCTGGAAGACCCGATCATCGAGAAGCTCGAACTGGCAAGCACGCCGGTCGCGACGATGACGGTGTCCTCGAGCCTGCGCGACGACGCGGCGCTGTCGTGGCTGGTCGACGGCGAGGTCACGCGGCGGCTGCTGGCGGTGCCGGGCGTCGGCGCGGTCCGGCGCGTCGGCGGCGTCGATCGCGAGATTCGGGTCGCGCTGGATCCGGCGCGGCTGCTCGCGCTGGACACGACCGCGGCCGAGGTCTCGCGTCAGCTGCGCGAGCTGCAGCAGGAGGCCGCGGGCGGGCGCGTCGAGATCGGCGGCGCCGAGCAGTCGGTGCGCACGCTGGCCACGGTCGACTCGGCGCGCGGCATCGCGGATCTGCACGTCGCGCTCGGCGACGGACGGCGGGTCCGGCTCGACGAGATCGCATCGATCAGCGACACCGCCGCGCCTGCGCGCACGGCCGCCTTGCTCGACGGCGTGCCGGTGGTCGCGTTCGAGGTGCTGCGTGCGCGCGGCGGCGGCGAGCTGGAGGTGGCCGAGGCCGCGCGCGCCGCGGTCGCGGAGCTGTCGGCGCGCCATCCGGAGGTGGCGTTCGCTCAGGCCGTGGACTTCGTCGGCCCGATCGCCGAGAACTACCGCGGCTCGATGATGCTGCTCTACGAGGGCGCCGCGCTGGCCGTGCTGGTGGTGTTCTGCTTCCTGCGCGACTGGCGCGCGACGCTGATCGCGGCGGTCGCGCTGCCGCTGTCGGCGATCCCGACGTTCGCGGCGATGCATCTGATGGGCTTCACCTTGAACACGGTGTCGCTGCTGGCGCTGTCGCTGGTGATCGGCGTGCTGGTCGACGATGCGATCGTCGAGATCGAGAACATCGAGCGGCACCTGCTGACCGGCAAGCCGCCGCGCCGCGCGGCGATCGAGGCGGCCGACGAGATCGGCCTGGCCGTCGTCGCGACCACGTTCACGCTGATCGCGGTCTTCGTACCGACCTCGCTGATGGGCGGTACGGTCGGGCGCTACTTCGTGCAGTTCGGCTGGACCGCGGCAGTCGCGGTGTTCTTCTCGCTGGTCGTCGCGCGCATGCTGACGCCGACGATGGCGGCGTACTGGCTGAAAGCCCCGCGGCATGCGCGGCCCGAGCCGCGCTGGCTGCTGCATTACCGCCGGATCGTGTGCATCTGCCTGCGCCGCCGTGCGCCGACGCTGGGCGCGGCGGCGGTGCTGGTCGCCGTGGGCCTGGCCGTCGCGACGCGGTTGCCGGGCGAGTTCCTGCCGGCCGACGACGGCGACCATACCCAGGTCAGCCTGACGCTGCCGCCGGGCAGCCGGCTCGGCGATACGCGCGCCGTCGCCGAGCAGGCGCGCCTGCGCATCGCGCGGCATCCGGCGGTGGCCTCGGTCTATACGGCGATCGGCACCGCCGGCAGCGGCTCCGGCGATCCGGACGAAGCCGCCACCTCGCTGGCCGGCGTCGCGACGGCCATGCTGACCGCGAACCTGCTGCCGCGCGCGGCCCGCGACGGACAGACCCGCCAGGCGATCGAGGGCGAGCTGCGCGAGGCGCTGACCGACCTGCCGGGCGTGCGGATCGGCGTCGGCGTCGGCGCCGGCGACGACGCCGAGGGCTATCAGCTGGTGCTGGCGTCCGACGACGGCGCTCTGCTGGCGCGCCATGCCGCCCGCGTCGAGCGCGAGCTGCGCAGTATTCCCGGCATCGGCGCGGTGACGTCCTCGGCCAGTCTGGTGCGGCCGGAGCTGGTCGTGCGGCCGGATTTCGCGCGCGCGGCCGAGCTCGGCGTCACGTCGGCGGCGATCGCCGAGACGCTGCGGATCGCGACCGCGGGCGACTACCGCCAGGCGCTGGCCAAGCTCAATCTCAGCGAGCGCCAGGTGCCGGTGGTGGTCCGGCTGGCCGATCACGGCCGCGACGATCCCGAGACGCTGCGGCGGCTGCCGGTGCCGGGCGCGCGCGGCCCGGTGCCGCTGGAAAGCGTCGCGGATCTGATGCTGGCCAGCGGGCCGTCCGAGCTCACGCGCTACGACCGCAGGCGCAACGTGACGCTGAAGGTGGAACTCGGCAATCGGCCGCTCGGCGACGTCGAGCAAGCGGCGGCGCAGCTGCCGAGCCTGCGCCATCTGCCGCGCGGCATCGTGCCGGCCGCCACCGGCGACGCCGAGGCGATGGGCGAACTGGTGACCGGTTTTGCCTGGGCGATGCTGGCCGGCGTGCTCTGCGTCTACATGGTGCTGGTGCTGCTGCTGAAGGACTTCGCGCAGCCGCTGACCGTGCTGGTCGCGCTGCTGCTGTCGATTCCCGGCGCGTTCCTGGCGCTGTGGGGGACCGGCGCCAGCCTGTCGATGCCATCGATGATCGGCCTGATCATGCTGATGGGCATCACCACCAAGAACGCGATCCTGCTGGTCGACTACATCGTCATCGCGCGGCGCGACCACCGCTTCGGCCGGCGCCGCGCGATCCTCGACGCCTGCCGCAAGCGCGCGCGGCCGATCGTCATGACGACGATCGCGATGGGTGCCGGCATGCTGCCGATCGCGCTCGGTCTCGGTGCGGACCCGAGCTTCCGCGCGCCGATGGCGATCGTCGTGATCGGCGGCCTGATCGCATCGACGCTGCTGTGCCTGCTGGTGATCCCGGTGGTCTACAGCCTGGTCGACGACGCCGTCCGGTATCTGCGCGCAAGACTGGGTCCGCGTGGTGGCGTCGTGCCGGCCCGTTACGCCACGGAGGGCTAGATGCGCATGCGCAGGTCACGCGCCGGCGGTGCGGGCCGGATGTCGGACGGGAGGCGGTCGCGTCACGGCGGCGCGTTCGGCCGGACCGCGGCTGCTCGCGCTCGCGCGGACGCGACGCGGCGGAGGCGCTCGGCACAGGCGACGCCGGTGTACGAGCTCGGCGCCGCCTTCGTATGTGCGAGGGCCATGCTAGAGTGGATCGCGCGCGACGCCGGCGTGATCTGCGCCGCGACGGCGTGCAGTGCCCCGGATGGACCTTCGGCCATCGGCGCCGATCCGGCCACGCGCCTACCGGCGGACGAGTCATGAGCAGGCAGCCCCTGTCGATCCTGATCATCGAGGACAACGCGCAGCTCGCGGCGAACCTCTACGACTATCTCGAAGGCTGCGGTCATCAGCTGGACGCCGCACCGGACGGCGTGTCCGGCCTGCACCTGGCGTCCACGCGCGACTACGACGCGATCGTGCTCGACTGGAACCTGCCGCGCCTGGACGGCCTGAGCGTGCTGCGCCGGCTGCGCGGCCATGCGAAGAAGAAGGTGCCGGTGATCATGCTGACCGCACGCGACCAGCTCGCCGACAAGATCGACGGCTTCGAGTCCGGTCTGGACGACTACCTGGTCAAGCCGGTCGCGCTGCCGGAGATCGAGGTGCGGCTGCGCGCGCTGGTCGCACGTCTCAGGCAGTCCGCGGTACCGGACGACGTGCTGCGCGTGGGCGATCTGCGCTTCCACGTCGGCACGCTGGAGGTGCATCGCGGCGAACGGCGCATCGCGCTCAGCCGCACCGGCCGCCGTCTGCTGGAGCTGCTGATGCGCGAGAGTCCGCAGGTCGTCACGCGCGCACGCCTGGAGCGTGCCGCATGGGGCGAGTCCGTGCCGGAGACCGATCTGCTGCGTTCGCACATGCACGTGCTGCGCCGCGCGATCCAGCTCGACAGCGAGGCGCCGCTGCTGCATACGGTAACGGGCGCCGGCTACCGGCTCTGCGATCGTGGCTAGGTGCCGCGCCGCACCGCGCAAGCCGCGCGGTGTCCACAGCTGGATCAGCGCCGCGATGATCGTGTTCGGGCTGACGATGCTGGCCGCACTGGCGATGCAGAGCTTCAGCAGCCAGCGCCTGATCGAGCATCGCTTCTGGGCCGATCTGCTGGCCGCGGTGTCGGCCGATCATGCCGCGCGCGTCGCGGAGGGGCACGGCGCGTCGCTGCCGCACGGCGGCATCGTCCGATCCTGGTACTGGACCGACGGCGGCACGCCGCCGGAACCGGCCTATCTGGCCGACCTGCCGGCCGGCTATTACTCGACCGAGAGCGGTTTCTTCGGCGCGTTCCGGTCGCTCGAAGACGACGACAGGCCGGTCAGCTTCCATGTGCGCGTGCTCGATCTGCCGCACGGCCGGCTGATCACGATGGTCGACATTGAGGCGCTCGAGAACCAGCAGAACCACGACAGTCTGCTCAGCGTCGGGTGGGCGGTCATCTTCGCGATACTGATCGGCGCAGTGATCGGGTGGCTGCACGCGAACCTGGTGCGTCCGGTGCGGGACCTGGCCGAGCGCATGCAGGCGATCGACCCGAGCGACACCGCGGCGCGGTTGCCGATGACGTACACGCGCGAGGAGATCCAGATGATCGCGCAGGCCAGCAATGCGCATCTGGAACGCGTCGCGCAGTTCGTCGCACGCGAACGCAGTCTGCTCGACCAGGCCAGCCACGAGTTCCGCACGCCGATCGCGGTGATCGCCGGCGCAGCCGACGTGCTCGGGCAGATGCCGCTGCCCGAGGCTGCGCGGCCGGTGCTCGGCCGCATCGAGCATGCGGTGACCGACCTGTCCGAGACGATGGTCGCCCTGCTGTACCTGGCGCGCGAGCCCGATCCGGAATCCGAGCCGGTCGACGTCACCGCACTGCACGAGCTGCTGCCGCGTCTGGCGCGCGATCACGAGCATCTGTTGCGCGACAAGTCCGCGCGGCTGACGGTCGGCGTGCTCGTGCCGACGTTCATCGCCGCGCCCGAGGCGATCGTGCGCATCGCGGTCAGCAATCTGCTGCGCAACGCGATCGAGCACACCGAGGCCGGCAGCGTCGAGATCGCGCTCGAAGGCAGCACGATCACCGTCACCGATTCGGGCAGCGGCTTCGATCCGGTCGAGGTCGCACGGCGCTATCGCGACAGCCTGCGCCATGCGGCGCCGGTGCGCGGGCAGGGTCTGGGACTGTTCCTGATCTGCCGCATCTGCGACCGCTTCGGCTGGCGGCTCGCGATCGAGTCCGGCGGGCAGGTCGGCACGCGCGCGCGGCTGGATGTCGAGGTCAGCGTGATCGCGCCGTAGCGACGGCACGCAGTACCCACGCAGCATCCGCACCGGCGCGGTATCGGCGGTTGCGGTCCCCGTCGCTGGGCTCCTCGGAGGCGGCGATGGATGCCGATGTGCCGGACCATGGCCGAGAACGGCGATGCGGCGCGCCTCGTCGCGTCGTGCGTACCGTAAGGACGTTCGCGCCCGCCGTGCGCGACGGCGTGCGGATGTTCCGTGCGCCGGCGGCGGCGCGCATCCGATCGCAGCGGCGCGAACACCCGGCCGCATCGTCCGGCGTATCCGCCGATGGCTCCGATCGCTTCCGGCGCTCCGCTGTCGGTGTATGACCGTCGGATGCGGACCGCGCGACCGGGGGCAGCGTCGGCGCGGGTGGGCCGTGCCGCAGGCACGACATTTCGGCGACATCGCCGCTGCATCCTGATCGACACGTGCCACGCCGCTTCGACGCGCAGGCGGGCACGCGATCGCTCCCCACTCGATGAGGTCAGCCATTCCATGAAGAAACGACTGTGGCCCGTACTGCTGTCCGGCCTGTCGCTGCACGCCGCCGCCCAGCCGGGCGCCGCCGACGACGTGCCGCCGGACGGATTTCCGCCGCGCTGGAGCATCGGCCTGGCCGCGATGGTGTCCGACAGCCCCTATGCCGGCGAAGGCACACGCATGATGCCGATTCCGCTGATCGCCTACGAAGGCGAGCGCTTCTACTTTCGCGGCATCACCGCCGGCTGGCGGCTGTTCTCGGGGGACTCGTTCGAGCTGGCCGCGATCGGCAAGTTCCGCTTCGACGGCTTCGACGTCGACGATCTGGGCCGGCGCGAGCTGGCCGCCAACGGCGTCGACTACCGATTGCTCGAGGATCGCGACTTCGGCTTCGATCTCGGTCTCGGCATGAAGTGGAGCGGCCGGGCCGGCGAGCTCGAGGTGGAGCTGCTGGCCGATGCGACCGATACCAGCGGCGGCCAGGAGGTCTCGATCCAGTACGGATATCCGTTCGCGATCGGCCAGGGCATGCTGACGCCGACGGTCGGCGCCACCTGGCAGTCCAAGGACCTGGCGAATTACTACTTCGGCACGCTCGGCAAGGAGATCGCGCGCGGCGTCGTCGACTACAAGCCGGGCTCGGTCGCGATCGGACATGTCGGCCTCAACTACTTCCGGCCGATCGGATCGAAGTGGTCGCTGCTGGCGTCGGCCAAGTACAGCAGCCTGCCCGACGAGATCAAGGACAGCCCGTTGATCGATCGCGATGCCAATGGCAGTGCGTCGGTGTTCTTCGGTCTTTCACGCGGGTTCTGATCGAGCGATCGACCCTCGATCGAAGCGGGGTGCATCGATCGAGGGTGCCACTCCGCCGCATCGCACGGTGCGACCGGCGGCTCGCACGACGCGAGAAATGGAATCTCGTCGATACCGCCGGTCCATTTCAGCGGGCGACCGTCACGTGTTCCACCGACGGGCGCCGCTTCGTAGCGGCCGATCGATCGGGAAGGCGGCGTCGAGCCGCCTTCCCGGGTCGTGTCAGGGCCGCACCGCGCCTTCGAACCCATCCTCGAAGATCGCGTCGATGACCGGCACGAACACGATCGAGGTCGGGTAGCAGTTGCCGCAGGTCGGATCGTACGGGCCGCCGAAGCGCGTCACGAACGGGCCAAGGTTCAGCCGCACGCTGTTGCCGCCGACGGTCACCCAGACGCGGTTGATGACGTGCGAGCGCACTGGGACGCCCGGGTTGGCATCGGTCGGATTGGTCGTGCCGGGGTTGGCGACGGTGGTGCGCACCGGGCCGCCCGGGCACCAGTTGCGCGGATTGCTCGGGTTGGCGCCGTTGGTGCCGCCGCTGATGCTGCCGTTGAGCGGATTGATCGCGGTGCCGATGAACGAGTTGCAATTGGTCTGCGTACTGAACGGATCGCCGACATAGGCGCCATTGAGCTGCACGGTGTTGTCGGTGCTGAAGCCGTACTCGGAGTTGCCGCCGTGCGTGGTGACGATGACGTGCAGCGAGCCCCAGATGGCCGTGATGCCCGGTTCGAGCAGCGGGACCTTCAGGACGCCGCCCAGGTACATACGGTCGCTGCCCTCGGGCACTACCGGATCGCCCATGCTGAAAGTCATCGCCGGGTACGGCGCGAGCGGCCCCGGCGGCTGCGTCGAGACGAAATCGAGCGAGAAGCTGAAGCCGGTCCGCGCGAAGATCGCCTGTGCCTGTTCGGTGGTCAGGCCTGGCGGGTACGGCGCGCTCGGCAGGTTCGGCGTCTGCACGCCGCCGCTGCTCCAGCACGGGTTGTAGGTGCCCGATCCGTTCGGATAGGTCGGATACGAGCCGCCCGCGAAGCCGACCCAGATGTCGCGGGTCGGATCGGCCAGATGCGGTGCGAACGCGCTGACGTCCATCAGCGGTGACACGTACGGCGCCGGGTTGCTGTCGCGGTTGTAGGTGCTGAAGGTCGTCATGAAGCGCGCGATCTCGATCGCGTTCGGGAAGTCGGCCTGGGTCGGCACGGCGCCCGGTTCCTTGGCGATATAGACGATCTTCTCGATGCGGTCGAACGCATCGCAGCCGGCGAACTTGGTGACCTTGGCCGACAGGTCGGCGCCGAGCTGCGCCTGCTGCGCCGGGGTCAGCTTGGTCAGCGTGTACCACGACTCGTTTCCACGCAGCAGTACGATGCCCGGCGGCGGCGTGTACAGCGGCGGCAGGTCGTCGGAATAGATGTTGAACTGCGGCGCCTGGGTCAGGACGTTGGTCGTCGTGACGGTCTGGGCGGTTACCGCAGCCGAACAGGCCAGCCCGGCCAGGACGGCAAGACCGGTACAGCCACGCAGCAGGATCTTCGCATTCACAGGTTCGCTCCTCGTAGCCGTCCCGGGAGAGGGATGTCGCTTCGCATCATCGACAATGGCGACCCGTTGTCCAGTCCCGCATGCGTCGCGACCGATCGCACGAGCCGGGCCGGTGCCGACGGGAGATGGGGAGCCGGTTGAACGCATGCAGCCGCCGTTTCGCGCGATACGGCTCGGCTTGCCGACCGGGGAGCCGGGCCGGCCACCTCGTCGATGGCACTTTGCCCTCGCGATGTGCCGATGCGAACTGGACGAGATCGGTTCGATGTACAGGCCGGACGGCCGCCCTGTCCGAACCGCAGCCGGCTCAAGTGTCGGGCAGGGCGCCGGAACTCGACCGTACAGCGGCCCGGCCTGGCCGCGCACCGTTCAACCAGCGCCCGATCCAGCTGTGCCGTACCAGCAGTTGATAGCTGGCCAGCGAGACCGCCAGCGTCAGCACGGTCGACAGTGCGAATTTCACGCCCCACGGCAGCGTCACGTCGAGCAGCCGGTACTGCAGCGCGAACAGCACCGGCAGATGCACCAGATAGACCCAGTACGAGGCATCGGCGAGCCAACGCATCGCCGGGTTGGCGGTGTCGAGCCAGCGCCGGCCGGCGATCAGGCAGCACAGCGTCAGCCAGAAGCCCGCGAAGGCTTCCGCGGCGGCATCGAGCCAGCGCAGCGCCGGCTCGGGCGGCTCCGTCCGCGGCGTGCCGAGCACCCACGGCGACGTGGCGTACAGCGCCAATGCCGCGACGAAGAACAGCGGTGCCGGGCGGCGCAGGCGATCGAGCAGGGCGGGGTTGAGCCACAGCGCGTAGCCGAGCGCGAAGTACGCACCGAAGAATGCGATCGCCCACAGCTGCGGCAGCGGCGATTCGGGCGCCGGCCACGGCGCCGTCGTCGCGGCGAGCGCCGGCACCAGCACGATCGGCGCGACAGCGGCGACCGGCCATGACGGACGCCAGGCGCGCCATGCGGCCTGCAGGCGCGCCGGCGCCTCCAGCGTCGAGACCGCCCAGACCAGTAGCGTGAACAGCATCAGATAGGCCAGAAACCACAGGTGCGCCAGCGTCGGCAGCAGCGGCACCTCGCCGTGCGTGCGCGCGTAGTCGGCCAGCCAGGCCAGCAGCGGCGAAGGGTGGCGCACGTGCGCGACCGCCGCGACCGTCAGCGCATGCAGGCCGATCAGCAGCGGCGGCAGCAGCACGATCAGCGGCAGCAGCACGCGGACGACGCGCGCGCGGAACAGGCCGGCCAGCCCGCGCCGCTCGACCAGCAGCGCCGTGAAGAAGCCGGCGACGACGAAGAACAGCGGCATGCGGAACAGATGCAGCGCCCAGCCTAGGACGTCGACCGCGGCCGATCCGCCGGCGTCGGCGGTCGGCCAGAGGCCGTGCAGCATCGGGCTGTACGCCAGCGCGGCATGGAACACGACGCCGGCCAGCATCGCCATCGCGCGCAGATGGTCCATGTAGTGGACGCGCGGTGCGGTGCTCACGGGCGCATCACAGGAACGCGCGCTTGCGCGCGAAGAGGACGCTGGTCGCGACGATCGCCAGCGCGATCGTCGCCAGCTCGGCCGCCAGTATCGCGGACGCGGTCGCGGTCCAGACCACGTGCTCGCCGCGGACGTGCTCGACGATGCCGTCGAGCCGGCCGACGACGAACATGAAGGGACCGATCAGCGTCATCAGGCCGAGCATCACGAAAGCGTTCCAGCCTTCCGACTCGCAGGCGATCGCGAAGCACAGCGACAGGCAGAACGTGGTCAGCACGAACAGCACGCTCAGCACGATCCAGACGACCAGCCCGTCCGGAATCGGCGTAGTCAGGATCAGCGCGATCATGCCGCCGCCGACCAGCAGCAGCGGCACCAGGTAGATCACGAGGTTGGCCAGCAGCTTGCCCCAGTACACGTCCATTGGCGAGACCGGCAGACTCATGATGAACGGCACGGTCTGCTGCTTGCGTTCGGTCAGCAGCGAGGTCTGGATCGTGACGGACCCCACCACGACCAGCAGCACGATCAGCAGCATCGCGCCGGCCCCGGCCAGCCACGGCCGGCCGGTGCCGATCAGGCCGAGCGCGAGCACGATGCCGGCCAGAAAGCCGGCCAGCTGCTTCTGGTAGACCTGCCAGTCCTTGACGATCAGACGGCCCACCATGCGGGCGTCGGCGGCGAAGAGATTCATCGGGTCGCTCCCTGGCGTACCGTGGTGACGAAAATGTCCTCGAGCGTCATCGGCTCGATCGACTGGATCTGCAGTCCGGCCGCGCGCAGGCGCTCCGGAAACGCCTCGTCGTAGGCGTCGGTCTTGAACTCGATCACCGGCACGCTCTCGCGCACGGCCGTGATGCCGGGCAGCATCGCGAGGGCCGGACCGGCGGTGCCCAGGCACAGGATGCGGCGCCAGCGGTCGAGGAAGCGGTCCTTGTCCGACGAGGCGACGATCGCACCGCGATGCAGGAACGTGATGCCGTCGGCCAGCTGCTCGACGTCGGCCGTGTTGTGCGAGGAGAACAGCACCGAGCGCTCCTCGTCGCGCAGCACCTCGGCCAGCGCGTCGAGCACCTCGCCGCGCGCGACCGGATCCAGGCCGGTGGTCGGTTCGTCGAGCAGCAGCAGGCGCGGATGCCGCGCGAAGATCAGCAGCAGCAGCGCCTTGACGCGCTGGCCGTGCGAGTAGCCGCCGAGCTTCTGCTGCGCACGCAGGTCGAATCGCGTCAGCAGCTGCTGCGCGTAGGCTTCGTCCCAGTCCGGATAGATCCGCGCGACGAAGTCCATGTGCCAGCGCAGCGTCTGGCCGCGATACAGGCGCATGTCGTCCGACGCGTAGCCGATGCTGCGCTTGACCGATACCTGCGCCTCCGGCAGCCGCTGGCCGAGCACCTCGACCGTGCCGCCGTCGGCGCGGATCAGGCCGATCAGCAGCCGCAGCAGGGTCGACTTGCCGGCGCCGTTGACGCCGATCAGGCCCATGATCTGGCCGGTCGGCACGAGGAGGTCGACGTCGTGCAGCGCGAAGTCGCCGTAGCGCTTGTGCACGCCTTGCAGCGCGATCGCGGGGGATGAGATGTCCATGCGGGTGTCGGCTCCGGCCGGTGTCAGGTGTCTTCGTCGGGTTCGGACAGTGCGGCGTCGACCAGGCGCAGGACCTCGTCGGTGTCCAGCCGCAGCGTCCTGGCGGTCGCCGCGAGCGCCGTCAGCTGTGCACGGAACTCGTCCATCAGCACCGCACGCGAGGCATCGGTCCGGTCGGCGACGAACGAGCCCTTGCCCTGCTGCGTGACGATCACGCCGGCGCGCTCGAGCTCCAGGTACGCGCGCTTGATCGTGATCACGCTGACGCGGCTGCGCGCGGCCAGCTCGCGGATCGACGGCAGCGGATGGCCGGACGGCCATTCGCCGCTCATGACCTTGGCGAGGACCTGTTCGACGATCTGCGCATACATCGGCGTCGGCGACTGGTTCGAAAGGACGAGCAGGTCAGTCATGCATCGGCGGCGGCCTCACTGTGTATAGTGAGTATACACAGATAGAAACACCTCGCAAGTGGCGCGGCTAGCGGGCGTCGGCGGTCGTCGATGCGGGTGCGCCGGTTTCGCCGGGTGCGCGCGATCGGCGTGCCCTGTACGCGGGCGAGTCTGCGTCTGCCTGCGCACATGCCGCTGGCGCACGGCGCGTGATCGGCCGTCGTGGTGCAGTGCTTCCGTCGCGCCCGGCGACTGTCGTCGCGTGGATGACGCGCGGCGCGGCTGCGTCAGCCGATTCGAATCTGGCTGCGATCAGGATCGCAGCGGCGGGTGGGCGAGGAGTGCACACAGGCCCCGCAGCGCCGCGACCGGCGCGATGCGCGATGCGGTGGCGGAATGCTCAGCGCGGGTCGGACGGCGTGCGCGCATCGGCGCCGTGCTTGTCGAGCCGGTGGTTCTCGTACATCTCGATCGCGGCCTTGAGCAGACCGACATAGCCGATGCCGAGCATCAGCAGGCCGAACGCGACGTCCTGCACGATGCCGGCCGGCGCGGCGAGGAAGCCGTACAAGCCGACGACCAGCATCACCGCCGCGCTCGCGGCCAGCACGATCAGCGCGTGCCGGCCCTTGCGCGGGTCCTGCCAGATCCGTTTCGAGAACGCGTTCTGCGTGCGCGTGGTGTCCTGCAGCGTCGAGAAGCTGATCGCGACGCCGGCGAAGATCAGCGCCTTGTTGAAGCTCTGCCAGAATCCGTGGAACCCGTCGAAGTACGGCTGCACGACGTAGAACAGCGACACCAGCAGCAGCGGGTACTGCAGATAGCTGACGGCGTGGAACGCGCGGGTGATCGGGCTCATCGGAGGATTCGTGATGGTGGAGCGGCGCGGCGCGGACGATCGCACGGGGGGGCTCGCCCGGCAAGTCGGCACTGCGGCGCTCGCGCGATCCGCTTCGAATCTCGCGGGGATGGCAATCAGACGAGAATGGCTTCCAGCTGCCGTCGGGCCTCCCCTTCCGAAAGTGCGCGCGCGGCTGCCGCCACATCCTCGGGCACCCATTCCGGAAACGCCGTCGTCACCCGGGTGTGGGCGCCTGTGGCGGTATGGACATCGCGCAACGACGCCAGATCCTCCTTGTCGAGCTGGGGCGCGAGTCGCACCAGCGCGGGCCACAAGCGGCGATGCACGTAGGTGATCTTTCCATCCAGCAAACGGCACACCAAGACATCGCCACTGTCTCGCACCGCGCGCGTCAAACGAAAAATCAGCTTTCCTTGCGGGTGTCCCCACCAGTTGCCTTTGATCACCGCGCCGGCGACCGCATCCGAAAAACTGGGCGCTCGACCGCGCGCGGCCTCCAGGACGATGCCGTGCGCTCTCACGAACTCGATGGCCTCTTCAGCCGTTCGCATGTCGCCTGAATCCCGACAGGTCACGATCACCGGATCGATGCAGATGTAAGCATGTCTCCCAGCGCGATGCCATGAAGGCCTTCGTGCGGGGACATCGCCGCTGACGCAGGTGCGCATCTGGCCGGTACTCGCCCGGTATCGCACCGTCTATACTCTGCGCGCTTCACCCCGATCGGAGAACCCCCGTCCCATGCGCCAGTGATGCCCGCCGTCGTTTCCGACGGCCTGTCCATGTCCGTCCCGTGTGGGCGGATCGTATCCCGGCATCGCGTGGAGTGTGTGTATGACGAGTGCGTCCCTGACGCTGGAAGGCGTTTCGTTTTCGCTGCCCGACGGCAGAATCCTGTTCGCGGCGCTCGATGCGCAGTTCGATCGGCGCCCGACCGGCCTGGTCGGGCGCAACGGCGTCGGCAAGAGCGTGCTGGCACGCGTGATGGCCGGGCAGCTGCCGCCGACGGCCGGGCGCTGCGTGCGACACGGCCGCGTGCACTACGTGCCGCAGCAGGTGCTGCCGGCGCCGGAGGCGACGATCGCCGAGGTGGCCGGTATCGCGCCGGTGCTCGCGGCGCTGACCCGGATCGAGGCGGGCGGCGTCGATCCGGCGGACTTCGACCGGGTCGGCGATCGTTGGGACGTCCGCGAGCGCTTGACGGCAGCGCTCGACGCGCACGGCCTGGCGCATCTGCAGCCGGCACAGCGTGCCGCCGATGCCAGCGGCGGTGAGCTGACGCGCGTGGCCCTGCTCGGCGCCTGGCTCGCCGATGCCGACCTGCTGATCCTCGACGAGCCGAGCAATCATCTCGATCGCGTGCAGCGCGCTGCGCTGCGCGAGGCCCTGCTCGCCTGGAATGGCGCGCTGATCGTGGTCAGCCACGACCGCGAGCTGCTCGACGCGATGCAGCGCATCGTCGAGCTGTCGCCGGCCGGCCTGCGCGACTACGGCGGCGGCTATGCGTTCTATGCACGGGCACGTGCGGACGAGCGGGCGCAGGCGCGCGAGGAGCTGGCACGCCGCAGGCACGAGCGGCGCCGCGGCGAGGCCGAGGCGCGCGCGCAGCGCGAGGCGCTGGCGCGTCGCAGCGCGCGCGATACGCGCGACGGCCGCACGGCCAACCAGGCGCCGATCCTGCTCGGCCGGCGCAAGGAGCAGAGCGAGGTCAGCGCCGGCAAGGCGCTGCGCCGCCAGGCCGAGCGCGTCGATGCGCTGCACGCGGCCGTCACCGTGGCGGCGCGTGAGGTCCACGAGGACGCACCGGTCGCGCTGTTCGCGCCGCTGCCGGCCGCGGCCGCGCAGCGGCGCGTGGCCGTGCTCGACGGCGTCGTGCTGCCGTACGGCGTGGCCGGCGGGCACCGGCTCGATCTGGCCGTGAACGGCCGGCAGCGCATCGCCGTGACCGGCGCCAACGGCAGCGGCAAGTCGACCCTGCTCAGGCTGATC
The DNA here is from genome assembly GCA_003241385.1 of Rhodanobacter denitrificans. GTDB lineage: Bacteria > Pseudomonadota > Gammaproteobacteria > Xanthomonadales > Rhodanobacteraceae > Dokdonella > Dokdonella denitrificans_A. Next base: position 262,682 of record QFPO01000003.1, on the reverse strand, counting down.
GCGGGCGCGATCGCACCGCTGCAGGGACGCTGCGTCGTGTCCGTGCCGACGGCGTACCTCGGCCAGCGTCTCGAAGGACTCGATCCGGACGCGACGCCGCTGCGGCATCTGCAGGAAGCGAACCCGGCCGCGACGCAGACGCAGCTGCGGACCTGGCTGGCCTTGCTCGGTCTCGATGCGGAGGCGGTCGAGCTGCCGAGCCGGCTGCTCAGCGGCGGCGAGCGTCTGAAGGCCGCGCTGGCCGGCGCGCTCTATCGCAGCGAGCCGGCCGAACTGCTGCTGCTCGACGAGCCGACCAACCACCTCGATCTGGCCGCGCTGGAGGCGCTCGAGCAGATGCTCGGACAGTATCGCGGCGCGCTGATCGTCGTCTCGCACGATGCGACCTTCCTCGATCGGCTCGCGATCGACACGCGCGTGGAGCTCCGCAGCGACGGATGGCAGGTCTCGTCGTGGTAGGGCGCGTCCGCGGAGGCGCCGCCGCACGCGTTCCGCGGTGCGGCAAGCGCGCACCTCACCGCACGGCGGCGACGCGCCAGATCGTGTTGCCGACGTCGTCGGCGATCAGCAGTGCGCCGCGGCCGTCGATCGCGACGCCGACCGGACGGCCGCGTGCGCGTTCGTCGGCGTCGAGGAAGCCGGTCAGCAGATCGCGCGGCGCGCCGGCCGGCCGGCCGGACTCGAACGGCACGTAGATCACCTTGTAGCCGCTCTTCGGGCGGCGGTTCCACGAGCCGTGCTGGGCGACGACGAGGCCTTGCCGCCATGCGTCCGGCAAGGCGGCGGCGCGCTGCGTGAACGCGATGCCGAGCGAGGCGGTGTGCGGGCCGAGCGCGTAGTCCGGCACGACCGCGCGCGCGACCAGATCCGGGCGCGGCGGCCGCACGCGCACGTCGACGTGGCGACCGTAGTAGCTGTACGGCCAGCCGTAGAACGCGCCGTCGCGCACCGAGGTCACGTAGTCGGGCACCAGGTCCGAGCCGATCTCGTCGCGCTCGTTGACGGCGGTCCACAGCGCACCGGTGACCGGTTCCCAGTCCAGTCCGTTCGGGTTGCGCAGGCCGGTCGCGAACGGACGCAGGCGGCCGCTGGCGCGATCGAGCTCCCAGATCATCGCGCGGCCTTCCTCGATCGCCAGGCCGTTCTCGCCGACGTTGCTGTTGGAGCCGACCGTCACGTACAGCCGCGTGCCGTCCGGACTGGCGATCAGGTTCTTGGTCCAGTGGTGATTGAGTCCGGCCGGCAGGTCGACGACCTTCTGCGGCGGTGCGTCCAGGCGCGTCTGTCCGCCGCGATAGGCGAAGCGCATGACGGCGTCGGCATTGGCGACGTAGAAGTCCTCGCCGACCAGGGCCATGCCGAACGGCGAATGCAGACCTTCGGCGAATGCGGTGCGCCGTTCGGCGATGCCGTCGCCGTCGGCGTCGCGCAGCAGCGTGATGCGATCGGCGCTCGGCACACCGGCACCGGCGCGCTGCATGACCTTGCCGGCGATCCAGCCCTTGAGGCCGCCCGACGGCGCATCGGCCGGACGCGGCGGCGCGTTCGATTCGGCGACCAGCACGTCGCCGTTCGGCAGCACATGCAGCCAGCGCGGATGGTCCAGTCCGCGCGCGTAGGCGGTCACCGCCAGACCGTCTGCCGGCAGCGGTGCCGCATCGGCCGGCCAGCCGACCGCCGGCGCGATCTCGAGCGTCGGCAGCCAGGTGCGGCGCGGCTCGGGCAAGGTCGGTGTCGGGCCGGTGCCGTCGGCGACGTCGAGCGTCGCGCGCTCGGCGTAGCGCAGACGGCAGCCGAGCATCGCAAGGCCGACCAGGGCGAGCAGAGCGATCCAACCGGTGCGGCGCTGCATGATCGATCTCCTCGGCGATGGGTGCCGCCGGCGACGGCACTGCCCGATTGCAGCCGAGCCGGAACCCGCGTTCAATCCCCGCGCGAATCGTCGTTGGGCTCGCGTTCGGCTGCGACGATGCACAGCAGACGACCGTCCGCCTCGTCGGTCGGCACCTGCAAGGCGCCGCCGGGCCGCTGCCTGACGTCGCGCAGCCGCGTGCCGGCGCACGGCGTCTGCGCGCCGACGCGTGCGCCGTCGAGCTCGAGGCCGCGCCCTGCCTGATCGCGCTGCGCATCGCGGGTGCGCCCGCGCTGCGGTATCGCCGGTCGAGAACGTTTTGCTATAACGCGTCGGGATGCCGCTTCGCCGCACGCATCGCGATGCGTGACGCGCCCCGGATCGGCCGCGCCGCACGGCGCCGTCCCCTTTCGACAAGGAGTCTTCGATGAGTCGCACCGCTGCGGATGTTGAGCGTGCCGACGCTGCAGCGCCGGGCGCCGACGCGTTCGCGCCGTTCGCGCGCGAATGCGATCTGGTCATGAAGGGCGGCATCACCAGCGGCGTGGTCTATCCGCTGGCGATCGCCGAGATCGCGCGTGCGTTCCGGCTGTGCTCGATCGGCGGCACCAGTGCCGGCGCGATCGCGGCGGCCGCGGCGGCCGCGGCCGAGCTCGGCCGGCAGCGCCATCGCGCCGGCGAGCTCGCCGACGACCCGGACGGCTTCGCTCAGCTGCGCGCGCTGCCGGACTTCCTGGGCGGACCGGCGCCGAGCGGTGCCGGCACGCGCCTGCTCGCGTTGTTCAAACCGGCAAAGCGACTGCGCGCGGTGTTCGAGGTCTTCGTCGACACGCTCGCGGTCAAGGGCGGCGGCGCACGGATCCGCCGCGCGTCGTTCGCACTGGTCCGGCGCCATCCGGGCATCGCCTCGATCGGCGCGCTGGCCGGTCTGCTGCCGCTGCTCGCGCTGGCGTTCGTGCCGTGGCGCTGGAGCCTGCTGCCGCTGGTCGCCTGGGTGGTCGCGGTCGCGTGCGTGCTGGCGCTGCTCGGCGTCGTCGTGCGCATGGCGCGGCGCCTGTTCCGCGAGCTGCCGGCGCACGGCTACGGCGTGTGCTCGGGCATGCCCGAGCCCGGCGATGCGCACGGCGAGGAGGCGCTGACGGTCTGGATGAGCGACTACTTCGACCGGCTCGCCGGCCAGGCCGCGCATGCCGGGGCGGCCAAGCCGCTGACGTTCGGCGATCTGCGCGCGCACGGCATCGAGCTGCGCGTGATGACGACCTGCCTGACGCTCGGGCGGCCGTTCCAGGTGCCGTTCGGCGACGACGTCCACGTCCGCGAGAACGGCCGTTTCCTGTTCCGGCGCGAGGATTTCGCGCAGCTGTTTCCGCCGCGCATCGTCGACTGGATGGTCGCGCATGCGCCTGCCCAGGTCGGCGGCGTGTTTCGCGAGGCGGCGCTCGACGGTCATCTCGGCCTGCCGGCGCCGGACGATCTGCCGGTGGTCGTCGCGGTGCGCATGAGTCTGAGTTTTCCGCTGCTGCTCTCGGCGGTGCCGCTGTACTCGGTCGACTTCACGCGGCCCGGCACGTCGGCCGGCGTGCTGCGCCGGCCCGAGCGCTGCTGGTTCACCGACGGCGGCGTCGGCTCGAACTTCCCGATCCATTTCTTCGACGCGCCGCTGTCGACGCGGCCGACGTTCGGCCTGGACCTCGGCCAGGCCGAGCCGGGCAGCGGCGACCGTCCTGCCGATCGCGTGCGCTTTCCGGCCGACAATGCCGATGCCCTGATCTCGCCGTGGCGGCGCTGGGACGAGTCGCGCGGCGTCGGCTCGGTGCTCGGCTTTCTCGGCACGCTGTTCGGCGTCGCCAAGGACTGGAACCACGAGACGCTGTCGAACCTGCCCGGCTTCCGCGACCGCATCGGCCTGATCCGCCTGTCCGAGCGCGAGGGCGGTCTGAACCTGACGATGGAAGCCACGGTGATCGAGGCGCTGACCGCCTACGGCCGCTACGCCGGCCAGCAGTTCGTCGTGCGCTTCGGCGATCCGGCGTGCTGGCCGGCGGACGCGCGCGCTTCGCCGATGAACTGGGAGAACCACCAGCTGATCCGCCTGCGCCTGCTGCTCGCATCGATGTCCGAGATGCTCGGCCGGCTCGAGACCTCGGCCGGCACGCTCGACGGCACGGCGTCGGACTATGCGCGCTTCTTCACCGATCCGGTCGGGCCGGGCAGCTACCGGCTGCGCGGACTCGGCCGTCTCGACGACGATCCGCTGGACGGTCTGCCGGCGACCCAGGCCGGACTCGCGCACTGGATGCTCGGCCAGCTGCGCGCGATCGCGCGACGCATCGCCGCGACGATCGCGGCACGCCCGGCGGCGCGCGCCGGTGCCGAGTCGCCGGTCGATCCGCAGACGCGCGCGCCGCGGCCGCCGCCCGAACTCAAGCCGCGTCCGCGCATCTGACGCGCGGCGTCGGCGGCTACGGTCCCGCGCGCTTCGCCGGCGACCGTGCACGGCTGCGGCGGCGCGCCGCGCCGGCGCGCGCCGGCAGCCGGCTTGCTACTCTGTCGGCATGAGTCGAGTCTGCTACCGCTTCGGCGCGTTCCATCTGAATCCGCACGCGCGCGAACTGTTGCGGTCCGGCGAACGCGTCGCGCTGCCGACCAGCCACATCGACTGCCTGAGCTATCTGATCCAGCACCGCGACCGGCCGGTCGGCCGCGACGAACTGACCGCGGCGGTCTGGGGGCGCATCGACGTCAGCGACGTCTCGCTGAATCACGCGATCATGCGCCTGCGCCGCCAGCTCGGCCTGTCCGGCGGCGAGCAGGAGGGCATCCGCACGGTCTGGGGTGTCGGCTATCGCTGGGTCATGGACACCGTCGTGGAGGCCGAAGAGCCGGCACCGGTCAAAGCGGCACCGACGCCCGCCGTGGCCGGCGACGAAGCAGGGCCCGCTGCTGCCGTATCGGAGGCGCCGGCCGAGGCAGCCGTCGAGCGCCCGGTCGCGCCGGCCGAGATCGTCGAGACTGCGCGTCCGGCGTCGCGCCGCATCGCGGCCTGGGCACTGGCGGGCCTGGTCGCGCTGCTGGTGGTCGGCTGGGGGTTCAGCCAGTACCGCGGCGCGTCGCCGCGGCCGGGCCAGGCGCAGACGACCGCCGAGGCGCCGGCCGTGCCCGGCACGGTGCCCGCGGCGGCACTGGTGCTGCCGGTGCAGGTGGAGGCGCCGGACGGCTGGATCTGGCTGCGCCTCGGCGGCATGGATCTGATCGCGACGCAGCTGCGCCGCGGCGGCCTGGCGGTGACGCCGAGCGAGAGCGTGGTCGGCCTGCTCAACGCCCGGCAGGACGTGCCGGCCGAGGACGCCTGGGTGCGCGAGCGCATGGCCGCACCGCAGGCCTGGGTGCTGCGTCCGCGCATCGAGCTGTCCGGTACGCACTGGCATCTGGCCCTGCAGGCCCGCGACGGCCGGCGGGCGCTGTATGCCGAGGCGACCGCCGAGGATCCGCTGTCGGCCGCACGCACCGCGGCCGATCGTCTGCTGGTCAAGCTCGGCCGGGTGCCGCCGTCGACGACCGAGACCAGCCTGCCGAAGGTCGCCGACGAGCTCGTGCAGCGCGTCGGCGCGGCGGTGCTGGCCGGCCAGCTCGACGTCGCGCGCGCGCTGATCGACGCGGCCGCCCCGCAGGTCCGCGAGACGCCGCAGATCGCGCTCGCGCAGGTCAACATCGACTTCTTCTCCGGCGACTACGAGGCCGCCATCCGCGGCGCGCAGGATCTGCTCGGCCGGCTGCCGCCGGACCAGGCGCCGCTGCTGCGCGCGCGTGCGCTGCACGCGCTGGGCTCCAGCTACTTCCGCCAGGACCGCCTCGACGAGGCCGACGCCGCGTTCGCCGAGGGCATCCGACTGGCCGAACCGCTCGAGGACCGCAACATCCTGGCCGGCGCCTATACCGGCCGCGGCGCGGTGGCCGGTCGCGCGCGCCGGCTCGAGGACGCGGTACGGCTGTTCGGCATCGCACGCACGCTGCACGAGCAGGGCAACGACGCGTTCGGCGTCGCGCGGGTCGATCTCAACCTCGGCGTCGTCGCGATGGACCGCGCCCAGCCGGCGGTCGCGCTGCCGGTGCTGGAGGCCGCCGCGCAGCGCCTCGAGACGCTGGCGGTGCTCGAAGCCTGGACCTTCGCGCTGCGCTCGATCGTCGATGCCCAGCTGATGCTGCTGCAGCACCCCGCCGCGCTGGCCACGACCGAGCGCTTCTGGCCGCCGGAGTCCTATGCGCGCAACCCGCGCGAGCGCTGGTGGCTGACCCTGTCGCGCGCGGTCGCGCTGGCCGCCAACGGTCGTCTCGGCGATGCCGAAACACTGGCCGCACAGATCCGCGACCTCAGCAGTCCGGTCGACGATGCGATGGTGCGGACCGAGGCCGATGCGCTGCTGGCCTCGATCGCACTGCTGCGCGGCAACGCCGAGGCGGCCGCGCAGCAGGCCGAGGAGGCGCTGGCCGCCTCACCCGAGAACAGCAACCGGCTGACCACCGTCACGACGCGGCTGACCCGGGTCCGCGCGCTGCACCGGCTCGGCCGGGTCGCCGAGGCGGCTGCGGAGATCCGCACGCTGCAGGCGCAGGCCCAGCAGACGCCGGACGACTGGCGCGTGCTGTTCATCCGCCTGGCCGAGGCCGAGCAGGCCGCGGCCGAGGGACGCGGCGACGAGGCGCTGGCCGCCTATGCGGTCGCGATGTCGCAGGCCGAGGCGACCGGCGTGCCCGAGAACCTGGTCGTCGTCGGCGAGTCCTACGTGCCGGCCCTGCTCGCGGCCGGCCAGCGCGACCGGGCCGGTGCGATCGCCGGCCGCGTCGCGCCGTGGGCCGGGCAGGACCTGCGCGCGGCCCTGATCCAGGTCGAGGTGCACCGCGCACTCGGCGACGAGGCATCCGCCAACCGGGCGCTGCGCCAGGCCCGCGACCTCGCCGGCGAGCGTCTGCTGCCGCCGGAACTCGCGCCCGGTCCGGACATAACGCCTTGATTATCCTGGTCGCACATCGGGGAATCACATCTGACACAGGATTGACACAGACATCGCCGAAGCGCTTTGGCGATCTTCGGACCGTGGCGACGTCGACGTTGCCAGGGGCCGGCGCCGGACTGCGCCGGATCGATTCGATTACAGCGGCGGGCCGAACCGAGATCCGGCCGTCGTGTTGTCTTTCGGAGACGCAATGAACCGATCCACCATCCTGCCGGCGGCGTCCACGCTGGTGCTGTCGCTGGCTGGCGCCCTGTCGGCCCAGCCGCTGCCGTACGGCAGCTACAACGCGGCCGGCCGCGTCCTGGACTTCGGCGAGGTCCGCACGGCCGCCCAGGCCGAGGACCGCGGCAGCTGCAGCAGCGACCTGTGCCTGACCGTGACGCTGGCCCCGGCCGATGCCGGCAATCCGTCACTGTGCGGCACCGCCACCTCGCTCGACGTCACCATCGGCGAGGAGATCAACGTCTGCTACACGCTGACCAACCACTCCTCGACCACGCTCAACTACCACACCCTGGTCGACAGCGACGTCGGCACGCTGCTGTCGAACCACCAGCAGGCCGTTCCGCCGCATTCGAGCTTCCAGTACAACCGCGTGATCGTCGCCAGCACCAACCAGAACGCGACCAGCGGCGACTTCACCTCGACCTGGACCGCATTCGACGCGGAGCTCGGCTACACGGCCAGCACGGCTTCGCCGCCGCCGTTCGTCGACATCAGCGCCAGCGGCACCGCGCTGAACATCGGTGACGACGGCGCCGTGATGGCCACCGCGCCGTTCCCGCTGCGCCTCTACGGTGCCGAGTCGAGCAGCCTGTGCGTCGGCAACAACGGCGGCATCGCGTTCGGCGTGACCAGCTGCTCGACCTTCCCGTACGCCAACCGCGTGCTGCCGGCGACCAATCTGACCGGCGCATCGCTGCTGCCTTACTGGGACGACCTGATGGCCAGCGGCATGGTCTACCACGGTGCGGTCGGTACCGCGCCGAACCGGCAGTACATCGTCGCCTGGCACGACAAGACCAACTACGGCAACAACGGTCTGCCGGACGGCCAGCACGGCGCGACGTTCGAGGTGGTCTTCAACGAGTCCAGCGACACGGTGCTGTTCGCGTATCGCACCGCGAGCTTCGGCGGCGTCGCGGCCAGCTTCGACAACGGCGCCTCGGCCACGGTCGGTCTGCAGCAGAGCGCGACTCTGGCCAGCCAGTTCTCGTACAACACGGCCAGCCTGTCCGACGGCATGACGATCACCTGGACGCCGGTCGTGCCGGTCATTCTGACCGCGACCGCCGATGCGACCGTCGCCGTCGGCGCGCCGCGTCTGTCGCTGACGCCGTCGTCCGGCCTGACCCCGTCGGTCAATGCGGGTTCGACCACCCGCTCGTCGCTGCAGATCGCCAACGTCGGCAACCGCGACCTGGCCTGGAGCTGGCAGCCGCCGTCGGCGCGCGCGCACTTCCCGGCCGCGCCGCGCACCGCGATCGAGGACTTCGCGCGTTCGCCGGCCGGCCAGGCGCTGGTCGCGCCCGAGCAGGCCGGTCGCGGTGCCGCTCTGCCGCGCGGCGTCGATTCGGTTCCGGCCTACGGAATCCGCAACGGCAACGCCTCGACGATCGCGTTCGTCAGCTTCGACCTGCTCGACGCGACGCACTACGACCTGATCCGCAGCGGGCACGTGTTCGGCTTCGCGGCCGACTTCGTCAACGAGGACTTCACCAAGCAGTACGCAGTGACCGGCTTCGACGGCAATCCGCGTCTGTACACGATCGACACGCAGACCGGCGAGCCGACGCTGATCGCGCCGGTGCCGATTCCGGTCACGGCTTCCTCCAACAATCCGTACGGCGCCGCCTGGGATCCTTTCACGAACCAGATGTTCGTGACCGGATACACCTCCTCGACGCGCTCGACCCAGCTCTACACCGTGGATATCGCCACCGGCCAGGCCAGTCCGCTCGGCGCCCCGCTGTCCGAGCGCATGATCGGCGAACTCGCGATCGACGCGAACGGCCTGTTGTACGGCATGGACGTCTACAACGACGTGCTCGTCGCGATCGACAAGACCACCGGCGAGGCGCAGGCGATCGGTCCGACCGGCCTGGCACTGTGGCTGGCGCAGGGACTGGATTTCGACGACCGTACCGGCACGCTGTATCTGGCCGCGTTCGATCAGGACGTCGGCAACATCTACACGATCGACACGATGACCGGTCAGGCCACGCTGGTCGGCCCGAGCTACGGCGAAATCGGCGGCCTCTCGATCGCGACCACGGCCGGTGCCTGCGCCACCGAGGCCGACACGCCGTGGCTGCACTTCGTCGACACCGCCGGCACGATCGCCCCGGGTGCGAACGGCACGACCGAGATCGAGTTCGACGCCGCGGCACTCGCGCCGGGCAGCTACGAGGCACGTCTGTGCTTCTACAGCAACGACCCGGATCAGCGTCGTCTGGTGCTGCCGGTGCAGCTGACCGTGACCGACGGCGACGTGCTGTTCCGCGACGGGTTCGAAGGCGCGCCCTGATCGACCCATCGATCCGGCACCGCCGGCTGCCTCGTGCAGCCGACGGTGCCGGCCTGACGATTGACCGCGCCGCTGTCGTCGGCGAACCCGATCCGCGAGGACGATCTTCATGCACACGCTACTCAGGTCCGCGATCGCGCTGACCCTCCTGACCCCGTTCGCGCCGGCCACGGCGGCCTCGTACAGGTATCTGCTGGCCGACCAGGATGTGCCGACCGACGCGGCCGGGCTCGTCAAGCTCTATGACTACGGCAGCTTCTCGCTGTACGCCGCGGCGGAGCCGGTCGTCGAACTGGCCGGCCGCAGCTGGCCGGCCGATCCGGATTTCGACCGGCTGGTCTTCAGCGCGCAGCCGTTCGACACGCAGCGCGAGGCGCTGCAGCCGCCTGCGCCGTTCACGCTCGACGCGCCCGAAGGTGCCGGCCTGCAGGTCGTGCAGTTCGTCGGTCCGGTGCGCGAGGAATGGCTGGCCACGCTGTCGGCGCGCGGCATCGTGCCGGTGCACTACGTCGCCAGTCACGGCTATCTGGTCTGGGTCGACGATGCGGCACGTGCGCGGCTGGACGGCCTGCGCGGCGCCGAGCCGTGGCTGCAGTACGCCGCGCCGTACTATGCGTTCCTCAAGATCGATCCGACGCTGCAGCGGCGCCTGGATCGCGGCGAAGCGGCCGATCAGACCGAGGTGGACGTCGTCGTGCAGATCTACCGCCACGACGGCGACGGCGCGACACGTGCGTTCGTCGAGAGCCTGGCGCGGCTCGCGCCGGCGCAGCAAGGGCCGCTCGGCGCCGGCGTCCCGTCGCTGGCCTGGGAGCCGGTGCTCGCGTTCGAGAATCTGATGCTGCGCGTGCGCGTGGCCGACCTCGCCTCGATCGCGCAGCGGCCCGACGTCACCTTCGTCGGCGAGCAGCTGCCGATGCAGCCGATGGACGAGAAGCAGGGGCTGATCCTGACCGGCGACCTGTTTCCGGGCCCGGCCTCGATGCGCTATCCGGACCGTCTGCGCGCCTGGGGCTTCAGTGAGAACCCGCTCGACTATCCGATCGTCGACGTCACCGACAGCCCGCTGCACGAGGGCGGCAGCGGCCCGACCGCGGTCGCGACCGCGGACCGCAAGCTCTACGTCGGCGGCGACAGCGCCAATGCCTCGCGCGTGGCCTATTTCAAGAACTGCTCGACGGAGGCCCAACCCGGCGACATCACCGGTCACGGCTCGCTCAACGTCGGCATCATCGCCGGCTACGACCTGCGCAGCGGCGCGCCGTTCCAGGACGCCGACGGTCTGCAGCGCGGCACCGGCATCAATCCGTTCGGGCGCGTCGGATCGACCGCGATCTTCACGCCGAGCTTCAACACCGGCGCCTGCGGCAACGGACCGGCCGGCCTGATCCAGGCCAACGGCCGCAGCGGCGCGCGCATCAGCAACAACTCCTGGGGCAGCAACCCGCCGCCGACCACCTACGAGGCGGTCCAGCAGCTTTACGACGCCGGCGTTCGCGATGCCGACTCGAGCCTCGCCGGCAACCAGGAGATGATCTACGTGATGGCGGCCGGCAACCTCGGCATCGGCGGCGCGTCGACGGTCAGTTCGCCGGGAGCGGCCAAGAACGTCATCACGGTCGGTGCGTCCGAGAGCGTCCGACCGACCTGGACCGACGGCTGCGGCTACGGGCCGACCGCGTCGGACAATCCGCATGACATGACGACGTTCTCGAGCCGCGGCCCGACCAGCGACGGCCGCGCCAAGCCGGAGATGGTCGCGCCCGGCACGCACGTGCAGGCCGGTGCCTCGCTGTACGCCGGCTACGACGGCCGCGGCGCCTGCGACACCTACTACCCGGCGGGTCAGACCGAGTTCGCGGCGTCGTCGGGCACCAGCCATGCGGCGCCGGCCGTGGCCGGCATCGCATCGCTGGCCTACTGGTGGATGGAGCACGGCGGTGCCGGCAGCGCGGCCGGCAGCGTCGATCGCGTCGACTCGCCCGATCACGCGCCGAGCGCGGCCGCGATGAAGGCCTGGCTGATGGCCCATCCGCTGTATCTGACCGGCACGTTCGCCAACGACACGCTGCCGAGCCCGGTGCAGGGCTTCGGCATGACCAGCATGGACCTGATGTTCAACGACGTCAGCAAGGTCGTCGTCGACCAGACCACGGTCCTGCACGCGTCCGGCGAGACCGTCCGCTACCGCTGGGCCGTGCAGGATCCGACCCAGCCGATCCGCATCGCGCTCGCCTACACCGACGTGCCGGGTCTGCTCGGCACCCGTCCGCAGGTCAACGATCTGGATCTGGTGGTCAGTGCCGGCACGCGCAGCTGGCGCGGCAACCGGTTCAACGGCGCCTGGAGCCAGGAAGGCGGCGCCGCCGATCCGCTCAACAACTACGAGGCGGTGTTCCTGCCGCCCGGTACCGCCGAGGACGTGCAGATCACGATCAGCGCGCGCAACATCGCCGGCGATGCGCTCAACGACGGCGCGCTCGGACAGGATTTCGCACTGGTCTGCTACAACTGCGTGCGCAGTCCCGGCTTCACGGTCGAGGCCGAGGCGCCGGTCGCCTATGCCTGCGCCGGCCGCCCGACCGACACGCCGCTGCACATCGGCCAGATCGCCGGCTTCACCGCGCCGGTCACGCTGAGCGCGAGCAGTTCGCTGTCCGGCGCGTCGTTCGCGTTCGATCCGAACCCGGTCCTGCCGGGCGGCGACACGCAGCTGCGCATCCAGGCGCCGAGCGGCGCCGTGCTCGGCACGCACGCGCTGACCGTCACCGGCGCGGCCGCGTCGTCGATCAAGACGCTCGACCTCGAGATGAAGGTGTTCGCCGGTCCTCCGGCCGCCGCCGCCTCGCCGATGCCGCAGGCCGGAGCCGTCGGCGTCGGCACCCAGCCGACCTTCAGCTGGGCCGCGTCCGCCGATGCCTACGAGTACGTCGTGCAGGTGTCCAGCGACGCCACGTTCAAGCACATCGTCGCGCAGACCCGCACCACGGCCACGCAGTGGACGCTCGGCGTGCTCGAGGCGCTCGATTCCAACCGCCGCTACTGGTGGCGCGTGGTGCCGATCAACATCTGCGGACCGAGCGCACCGGTACCGCCGGCCGATCAGCTGTTCGCCGACGACTTCGACGCCGCGACCGCGCCGGGCGACGCGCAGAGCTTCGTCACGCTGACCCTGGCCTCGGACTGTCCGCTCGACACCACGCCGGTCACGCTGCTTGCGGAGGACATGGAGTCCGGTGCGTCCGGCTGGACGCACGGCGCGATCAGCGGCAGCGACCGCTGGACGCTGGGCTCGGCTGCGCGCAGAGGTGCCTTCGCGTGGCAGGCCACGGCGCCGGCCGCCGGTGCCGTCAACGACCAGTGGCTGGTCAGCGCGCCGATCGCGCTGCCGGCCGATCTGACGCGGCCCAGCGTGCGCTTCTGGCAGCAGCAGTCGATCAAGGCGTCGTCGAGCGGCACGGTCTGCCAGGACGCCGCGATCGTCGAGGTCTCCGAAGACGGCCAGACCTGGTCGCAGCTGACGACCGCGCTGCAGACCACGCCGTACGACGGATCGGTATCCGCTGCGTTCCAGAATCCGCTGGCCGGCCGCCCGGCCTGGTGCGGCGATCCGCGCGGCTACGTGCATACGGTGGCCGGGCTCGACGCCTACGCCGGCCGGACCGTGCGGCTGCGCTTCCGCCTCGCCCACGATCGCTTCGAGCACCGCGCCGGCGTCAACTGGGCGATCGACGATCTGACGGTACAGGCCTGCCCGGCACCCTGAGTCGAGCCAGCGACGGCGCATCCACGGAACCGGATGCGCCGTCGCACCGCAACAGCGTGCTAACCCGTCGCTCACGATCGACTAACGAGCGCCTCATCGTGTCTTAATCGGCCGCGCCGAGCATGCGCGGCCATGACGACACCGACGACCTGTCCGACCGCCGGCACCGCCCGCCTGGTCGGCCCCGACTCGCCCGACCGTGCCGAAACCGAAGCCTTCATCGCCGCGGTCTACCGCGCGCGCTACGGCGCCGAACTCGCACATTTCCTGCCGCAGCTGCTCGCCTATCGCGATGCGGCCGGCCGCCTGACCGCCGCGGTCGGCTGGCGCGGCGGCGCGCACGGCCGACTGTTCGTCGAGACCTATCTGAACGGCCACGCCGAGGACGCGCTAGGCGCCGCGCTCGGCCGGCCGGTGCCGCGCGGCAGTCTGGTCGAGGTCGGCAATTTCGCGGCGGTCGGTGCCGGCGACGCGCGCGCCGTGATCGTCGACGTCACACGGCTGCTGCACGCGGCCGGGCTGCGCTGGGTGCTGTTCACGGCGACGCGCCAGCTGCGCAACGCCTTCGAGCGGCTCGGCCTGGTGCCGACGCCGCTGGCACCGGCGCGGCCCGATCGGCTGCCCGACGGCGGTGCGCACTGGGGCAGCTACTACCAGACGCAGCCGCAGCTGATGTTCGGCGACATCGCCGCCGGACACGCGTTCCTGACCACGCATGCGCGCACGACGCCGGCGCGCTGCGTCGCGCAGGCCGCCTGGGCAGGCTCGCCGTGAGCCTGCGCCTGCCCGACTTCGCCGATCTGATCGGCGGCCTCGACGAGCCGCGTCCGCGCGTGTTCGCGAGCGGTGCGGTGCATCGCGGCGACGTGTTCGCCGCGCGCGTCGCGTCGATCGCCGATGCGCTGGCGGCGGCCGCTGCCACGCGCGTCGCCAGCCGGCTCGACAACGGACCGGACTGGCTCGCGCTCGACCTGGCGATTCGCCGGCTCGGCGCGGTGCACGTGCCGCTGCCGACGTTCTTCAGCGACGGCCAGATCGCGCACGCGCTGGCCGGCAGCGGGGCCGACGCGCTGGTGCTGCCGGCCGCGGCCGCGCCGCCGGCCGCGACCGCGCTCGCCGCCGGACTGGCCCGTCTCGCCCTGACGCCGCCGTCGCCGGTCGCGCTGCCGGCCGGCACCGTCTGCATCACCTACACCTCCGGCACGACCGGCACGCCGAAGGGCGTCTGTCTCGACGCCACCGCCTTGCTGACCGTGGCGGCCTCGCTGGCCGAGGCGGCACGGCCGCTCGCGCCGCGCCGCCATCTGTGCCTGCTGCCGCTGGCGACGCTGCTCGAGAACGTGGCCGGCCTCTACGCCGCGCTGATCGCCGGTGCCGAGATCGCGGTGCCGTCGCTGGCCGAGATCGGCTATTCCGGCGCCGCCGGACTGGACGTGCCGACGCTGCTGGCCTGTCTGCAGCGCTACCAGCCGCACAGCGCGATCGTGCTGCCGCAGCTGCTCGCCGCCCTGGTCGCCGCGATCGAACGCGGCGCGCCGCGTCCGGCGTCGCTGCGCTTCCTCGCGGTCGGCGGCGCGCGCGTCGGCCCGGCGCTGCTGGCGCGCGCGGCCGCGCTCGGCCTGCCGGTCTACGAAGGCTACGGCCTCAGCGAATGCGCTTCGGTGGTCTGTCTGAACCGCCCCGGCGCGATACGGCCGGGCAGTGTCGGCCGGCCGCTGCCGCATGCGCGCGTCGAGGTGGTCGACGGCGAGCTGATCGTCGAGGGCGTGCGCTGTCTGGGCTATCTCGGCGCCGAAGGGCCGCCGCCCGGCCCGATCGCGACCGGCGATCTCGGTCACGTCGATGCAGACGGCTACGTGTTCGTGACCGGCCGTCGCTCGCAGGTGTTCATCACCGCGTTCGGCCGCAACGTCTCGCCCGAATGGGTCGAGAGCGAACTGCTCGCGCATCCGGCCTTCGTGCAGGCCGCGGTGTTCGGCGAAGCGCGGCCGTTCAACGTGGCCGTGGTCGTCTCGCCGGCCGACGACACCGCGCTCGAGCGCGCCCGCGTCGCGGTCAACCGGCGCCTGCCCGACTACGCGCGGATCGGTTCCCTGGTCCGCGCCGAGCGTCCGTTCGGCGTCGCCGACGGCCTGCTGACCGCCAACGGCCGGCCGCGCCGCGCCGCGATCGCCGCGCACTACGCCGACGCGATCGCGGCCTGCTACGCGAACGCCCCCGAGTTTTCCGAAGGAGCCTGCGAATGAGCTTTCACGACGATCTGCTGGCGGCGACCGCGCGCGAGCGCGCGGCCCTGATCGCCACGCCGCTGATCCAGGCCGCGCTGGAAGGCCGGATCGAGCGCGCCGACTACCTCGCGTTCCTGACCCAGGCCTATCACCACGTGCGGCACACGGTGCCGCTGCTGATGGCCTGCGGCGCGCGGCTGCCGGCGCGCCTGGAATGGTTGCGCGAGGCGATCGGCCAGTACATCCAGGAAGAGACCGGTCATCAGGAATGGGTGCTCGACGACCTTGCCGCGGCCGGCGGCGATCGTGCCGCCGCGGCCTATTCGGCACCGTCGGCCGCGACCGAGCTGATGGTCGCCTACGCCTACGACACGATCGCGCGCGGCAATCCGGTCGGCTTCTTCGGCATGGTGCTGGTGCTCGAAGGCACCAGTGTCGCGCTGGCGACGCGCGCGGCGCAGTCGATCGAGCAGGCGCTGCAGCTGCCGCGCAACGCGTTCAGCTATCTGCTCTCGCACGGCGATCTCGACGTGGAGCACACCGGCTTCTTCGAGCGCCTGATGAACCGCCTCGACGACCCGGCCGATCGTGCCGCGGTGGTCCATGCCGCGCGGCGCTTCTATCACCTGTACGGCGAGATCTTCCGCACGCTGCGCGACACGCCCGCCTGGGCGGAGGCGGCATGAACCTCGCCGGCACCGGCGTCCTGCTGACCGGCGCGAGCGGCGGCATCGGCCAAGCCCTGACCGACGCCCTGGTCGCGGCCGGTGCGCGCGTCCATGCGGTCGGCCGCGATGCGACGCGGCTCGGCGCGCTGGTCGCGCGGCACGGCGCGGCAGTGGTGCCGATCGCCGCCGATCTGTCCGACGAGGGCGGTCGCGCGCGCGTCGTCGAGGCGGCCGAGCGGCTGCGCCCGTCGGTGCTCGTGCTCGCGCATGCGCAGGGTGCGTTCGGACTGTTCGAGGAGCAGACCGCCGAGCGCGTGCGCGCCTTGCTGGAGACCAATCTGGTCGCCTCGACGCTGCTCGTGCACGCGCTGCTGCCGATGCTGCGCGCGCAGCCGGAGGCGGCGGTCGTCGCGATCGGCTCGACGTTCGGCAGTCTGGCGTTTCCGGGCTTCGCGGCCTACAGCGCCAGCAAGTTCGGCCTGCGCGGGCTGATCGAGGGCCTCGCGCGCGAGCACGCCGACGCGGGCCTGCGCTTCCAGTATCTGTCGCCGCGTGCGACGCGCACCGCGTTCAACCCGCCCGAGGTCGAGGCACTCAACCGCGCGCTCAAGGTCGCCGAGGACGCGCCGGCAGCGGTCGCCGGGCAGATCGTCGCGGCGATCCGCAGCGGTCGTCCGCGCCTGCAGCTGGGCTGGCCCGAGAAGCTGTTCGCGCGGCTCAACGGCGCCTGGCCCGGCCTGATCGACCGCCATCTCAAATCGCGTCTGCCGCTGGTGCGGCGGCACGCGCGTTCCTGACGTCTTCCCGAGGAGCTGGACATGACTTGCATCGATCGTCGTTCGCACATCCGGATCGTCCGCGGCCTGCTCGTCTCGCTGTGGCTGCTGCCGCTGCTGGCCGCCGGATTCGCCGCGGCATCCGATACCGCACTGGCGCCGGACGTGTCGGCGGTGCGTGACCGCTGGGCCGAGGTCGCCTACACGGTGCCCAAGCCCGATCGCCAGGCCGCCTACGAGGCGCTGGTCAAGCAGGCCGCGGCCGCGCGCGAGGCGCATCCGGGCGACGTGCCGGCGCTGATCTGGGAAGGCATCGTGCTGTCGAGCTTCGCCGGCGAGCGTGGCGGCATCGGCGCGCTCGGCCTGGTCAAGCAGGCGCGCAAGGATTTCGAGGAAGCGCTGGCCGCGCAGCCGGACGCGCTGAACGGCGCGGCCTACACCAGTCTCGGCGCGCTGTACTACCAGGTGCCGGGCTGGCCGATCGGCTTCGGCAACGACGACACCGCGCGCAAGCTGCTGAACCAGGGGCTGGCGGTCAATCCGGACGGCATCGATTCGAACTACTTCTACGGCGATTTCCTGCGCCGTCAGCGCGACTACGCCGGCGCCGCGGCCGCACTCGAGAAGGCAGTGGCGGCACCGCCGCGCCCGGGCCGCGAGCTGGCCGACCGCGGCCGCCGCGAGCAGGCGACCGCGCTGCTGGCCGAGGTACGCACGCATCTTGCCAGCCGCTGAGCGGCGCCCGACACTGCGCGCATGCGCATCCTGCTCGTCGAGGACGACGAATCGCTGGGCGAGGGCATCCGTACCGCGCTGCGGCGTGCGGCCTACTCGGTCGACTGGCTGCGCGACGGCGCCTCCGCGCTGGCCGCGATCGGTGCCGGCGACGTCGACCTGGTCGTGCTCGATCTGGGCCTGCCGCGGCTCGACGGCGTCGAGGTGATCCGCCAGGCCCGGCGTGCCGGCGCCAGCGTGCCGATCCTGGTGCTGAGCGCGCGCGAGCGGCCGAGCGAGCGCACGCTCGGCCTCGACGCCGGCGCCGACGACTACCTCGGCAAGCCGTTCGACACGCACGAGCTGCTCGCGCGGATCCGCGCGCTGCTTCGCCGTGCCGGCGGGCGTGCGGCGCCGCTGCTCGCGCTCGGCGCGCTCGAACTCGATCCGGCCACGCTCGAGGTGCGCTGGCGCGGCCGCCCGGTCGACCTGTCGCGGCGCGAGTTCGCGCTGCTGCGCGTCCTGCTCGAGCAGCGCGGCCGGCCGATCGGCCGCGAATCGCTGCAGCAGCGTCTGTACGGCTGGGACGAGGACGTCGCCAGCAACGCGGTCGACGTGCACGTGCACGCGCTGCGCAAGAAGCTCGATCCGGCCCTGATCCGCACCTTGCGCGGCATCGGCTACGCGCTCGACGAGCCGACCGCGCGCGGCGACGCGCAGGTGCAGGCGTGAGGTCGATACGGCGCGTGCTGCTGGCCGCGCTGATCGGCGTGACCACGCTGGTGATGCTGGTCGCCGCCGCGTTCAGCTATCGCGCCGGCCTGCAGGAGGCCGGCGAGATGTTCGACGCCAAGCTCGCGCACTCGGCGCGCGTGCTGGCCAGCCTGGTCGATGAGCCGCTGGCCGATCTGGCCGACCATCCCGGCGCGCCGCTGGTCATCGACGTCTGGCACGGCGAGGCGCACGGCGTCGGCAGTGCGCTGGCGTTTCCGACCGGGCACGCCTACGAGACCAAGCTCGCGTTCCAGGTGCGCGACGGCGACGGCCGCCTGCTGCTGCGCTCGGACAGCGGACCGGCCGCCCCGCTCGGCCCGCTGGTGCCCGGCTATGCCGACGTCGATCTCGGCGGCGAGCGCTGGCGCGTGTTCACGCTGCACACGCCGGCGGGCCGCTGGTATCAGGCCGGCGAGCAGGCCGGCATCCGCGCCGAGCTGGCCGAGGACGTCGCGTTCGGCACGCTGCTGCCGCTGCTGATCGCCTTGCCGCTGCTCGCGCTGACGGTCTGGCTGGCGGTCGGCTGGGCCGGGCGCAGTCTGGAGCGTGTCTCGGCCGCGGTCGCCGAGCGCGCGCCCGAGCACCTGGCGCCGATCCGGCTCGAACGCGTCCCGCGCGAGATCGAAGGCATCGTGCGCGCGGTCAACGGCCTGCTCGGGCGGCTCGAGGCCGCGCTGGCGCGCGAGCGGCGCTTCACGGCCGACGCCGCGCACGAGCTGCGCACGCCGCTGGCCGCGCTCAAGGTGCATGCCTACAACCTGCGCCAGACGCCGGTCGCGGCCGAGCGCGAGGAGGCGCAGGCGCATCTGGATGCGAGCATCCGGCGCATGGAGCGGTTGGTCGCGCAGCTGCTGGCGCTGTCGCGGCTCGAGAGCGGCGCGGCGCCGGCGCACGTCGCGGTCGATCTGGCCGCCGTGGTCGAGCGCCATCGCGCCGACGCGATCGCGCTCGGCGCCGCGCGCGGGCTGCGCATCGCGTTCCGCGTGCACACTCCGGTATCGGTATCCGGCGACGAGCGCAGTCTCGACGCGCTGGTCGGCAATCTGATCGACAACGCGCTGCGCTACGCGCCGTCCGGCGGCGCGGTCGCGGTCACGCTCGAGGCGGCCGACGGCGAGGCGCGGCTGGTCGTCGAGGATGCCGGTCCCGGCATTCCCGAAGCGGCGCGCCAGCGCGTGTTCGAGCGTTTCCACCGCGAGCTTGGCACCGGCGTGGAGGGCAGCGGGCTCGGTTTGGCGATCGTCGCGCAGGCGCTCGCGCTGCACGACGGTCGCATCACGCTCGACGATTCGCCGGCGCTCGGCGGTCTGCGCGCGACGGTACGGCTGCCGACCGGGTGAGGCGCCACGGCGCCGGTCGCCGTCAGCGCGGCCGCGCCGACTGCGGCACGCGGCGCAGCTGCGTGGTGTCGTAGCCGAGCGCGGCGATCCGCGCGACCTGCTCGGCGTAGTCGGCCTCGGAGATCGACGGCGTGCGCGCCATCAGCCAGACGTAGTCGCGCTTGCTGCGCCCGACGATGGTCTGACGATAGTCCGGATCGAGGTAGGCGATCACGTACTCGGCCTTGATCGGCCAGACGAACTGCATGCCCCATACCGCATTGCCGGTATCGGGCCGCACCGTGCCGACCGGGTGCATCGCCTTCAGCGGCGCGTCGAAGCTGCCCTTGCGATACGTGAACGTCGTGCGGATGCGGCCGTCGGGCGCCAGCGCGTACGACTCGATCGCATCGTAGGCCTCGCGTTCGGGGTACGACGGGATGTGCGCGATCACGTACCAGTCGCCCATGAAGCGCGGCAGATCGACCGCGGACACCGCCGGCAGCGGCGGATGATGCGCGCAGCCGGTCGCCAGGGCGGCCAGGCCGGCCAGCAGCGAAAAGCGCAGAAGCATCGGGGCTCTCCTCGGCATCAGCGCGCGGGGCGCGTGTAGCGGTAGTGGGCGACCATCCACTCGCGGCCGCCGGCGTAGCCGAACAGCTCCGCGCAGGCCATCCAGAACATGCGCCAGCGCTGGTGCCACAGCGGCGCGGCGGCCGCGCCGTAGGCCTCGGTCAGCACCGCGAGCACCTCGTCGCGGCGGCGGTCCTGGTTGGCCAGCCAATGCTCGGCGGTGCGCCGGTAGTGGTCACCGTCGACCAGCCAGCGCGCCTCCAGCCTCAGGTCGCGCTGGAAGCAGGCCAGCGTATCGGCCGCCGGCATCAGGCCGCCGGTGAAGAAGTGCCGGCCCATCCAGTCGTCCTCGCCGTCGGTCTCGAACGGGTAGAGCAGGGTGCGGTGCACGAACACGTGCACGAACAGCCGGCCGTCGGGCACCAGCCAGTGCGCGATCCGCTGCAGCAGGCGGTCGTAGTTGCGCAGGTGCTCGAACATCTCGATCGAGACGCAGCGGTCGAACGCCTCGTGCGGCAGCTCCAGCGCGTCGATGTCGCAGGTGATCACGCGCACTTGCCCGAAGCCGCGCTCGCGGCAGACCGCTTCGATGTGGCGGCGCTGCGCGTGCGAGTTCGACACGGCGGTGATCCGTGCGTTCGGATAGCGCTCGGCCATCCACAGCGTCAGCGAGCCCCAGCCGCAGCCCAGTTCGAGGATGCGCTGGCCGTCGCCGAGCTGCGCGCGCTCGGCGGTCAGCGCCAGCATTGCCTCCTCGGCCTGGTCGAGCGTCTCGCCGCCGGCCGGGTAGTAGCACGCGCTGTACTTGAGGCGGCGGCCCAGGCACAGCCGGAAGAACGCCGGCGGCAGCTCGTAGTGCTGACGGTTGGCCGCATCGGTGTGCACGGCCAGCGGACCGTGCGCGAGCGCGTCGAGCCGCGCGGCAGCGCGCGCCGATTCGGCTTCGGGCCCGCCGGCGCGCTCGGCCGCCAGGCGTGCCGCGCAGAGGCGGCGGATGCCCAGACGCAGCACGGCATCGGGAACCAGGCCGCGCTCGGCCAGGCCGATCAGGCCCGGTTCGTACTGCGCGGCGGGCGGGCGGCTTGCGGCGATCGCATTCATCGGCGGACGTCCTCGTCGTCGGGATGGGGAAACCACGGGAAGAACATCGGCGTCGTGCGCTGATAGCGGCGATAGTCCTCGCCGCGTGTGCGCAGCGCCTGCTGCTCGGTGTACGGAATGCCGCTCAGATAGCGCAGGAAGCCGTACATCAGCAGTGGGCCTGACCAGGCCAGCCAGGCCAGCGGCGAGCCGACCGCGAGCGCGACGTACGCGAACCAGTGCAGCCATTCGAAGAAGTAGTTCGGATGGCGCGAGTAGCGCCACAGGCCGCTGCGGCAGGTGCGGCCGCGATGGGTCGGATCGGCGCGCCAGCGCGCGAGCTGGCGGTCGGCGACGGTCTCGCCGGCGATCGCGAGCAGCGCGATCGCGAGCGCGGCGGCCAGCCACGGCCAGGCGGTCGCCTGCGGACTGCGCGCCGCGGCCGCGAACGGCAGCGCGAACAGCACGACCAGCAGCGCCTGGGCCTGGAAGAACGCGAAGAATTTGCCCTGATGGCCGTTCCAGTGCGCGCGCAGATGGCGATAGCGGCCGTCCTCGGACTCGTGGCGCACGCGCCGCCACAGGTGCAGCGCCAGGCGCAGCCCCCATAGCCCGCCGATCACGGCCAGCAGCACGCGCGCGGCCGGCGCGCCGTCGCCGAGCGCGGCCGCGATCAGCGCGGCGAGCCCGACGCCGCCGGCCCAGATCACGTCGACGATGCCGGCATTGGTCCGGCGGCGCTGCCAGAGCCAGCCGAACGTCATCGCGACGGCGGCCGGCAGCCAGACCGCGAACAGCGTGAGCGCGAGATTCATCGAATCGTCTCCGTCGCGGCCGGGCGCGGCGTCGATCGCGCCAGCATCGCCAGCGCGGCCAGGGCGACGGCCCAGCCGAGCGCGAGCGTCACCAGCGCCGGCCCCGGCGCGACGAACTCGACCGCGCCGAATCCGCGCGCCGCACCGAGGTAGGCCAGCGGCCCGCCGATCGCACCGAGCAGCGCGGCCGGTAGCGGCGCGCGCAGCCAGGCCGGCAGCAGCACCGGCAGCGTCGTCGCGAAGGCCGCCCACAGCGCGAGGATCCAGGCCGGCGCGAATGCCGGCGCCGGCCAGGCCGCGGCGTAGCGCAGCCAGCCGCTCGCGGCCAGGCCGCCGTCGAGCAGCGCGCCCGCGCCGATCGCGGCCGCCGCCAGCATCGCCTCCTGCGCCGGCCGTGACGCCACTGCGAGCATCGCGGCGACGAACAGTGCGCCGGCCGTGACGCCGGGCCAGGCCAGGCCGCGCCCGGCACCGGCGACCGCGCACAGCCACACCGCCTGGTAGCCGATCGCGGTCGCCCAGATCCGCCGCTTCACGACGTCACCTGCGCGGCAATGCCGCCGTCGGCGCCGGGGCGCGCCAGCAGCAGGTGCGCGACGCCGATCGAGCGCTCGCGGAAGCCGCCTTCGCAATAGGCCAGATAGAACTCCCAGAGCCGGATGAAGCGCTCGTCGTAGCCGAGCGCGCGCACCTCGGTCAGGCGCGTCATGAAGCGCGTGCGCCAGGCGTGCAGCGTGCGTGCATACGACAGGCCGAAGTCCTGCAGCGCGAGCACCTGCAGATCGCTCGCGCGCGTCTTGGCCGACAGCATCGCGCTGATCGACGGGATGAAGCTGCCCGGAAACACGAAGCGCTTGATGAAGTCCACGCTGCGCAGCGCCTGCTCGTAGCGGTGGTCCTCGATCGTGATCGCCTGCAGCAGCGCGCGGCCGCCGGGCACGAGCAGGCGCTGCAGCGTCGCGAAATAGGTGTCGAGATGGCGCGCGCCGATCGCCTCGATCATCTCGATCGAGACCAGCTTGCCGTATCGGCCGGTGAGGTCGCGGTAGTCCTCGGCGAGCACGGTCACGCGGTCTTCCAGACCGGCCTCGGCGACGCGGCGGCGCACCTCCTCGACCTGCGCGCGCGAGATCGTCGTCGTCGTGACGTGACAGCCGTAGCGGCGCGCCGCGTGCAGCGCGAATCCGCCCCAGCCGCTGCCGATCTCGATCACGCGGTCGCCGGGGCCGAGCGCCAGGGTCTGGCAGATCAGGTCCAGCTTGCGCCGCGAGGCCAGCTCCAGATCGTCGGCCTCGTGCGCGTACAGCGCCGAGGAGTACATCAGGTCCTGCGACAGGAACAGCGCGAAGAAGTCGTTGCCCAGGTCGTAGTGGGCGGCGATGTTGCGGCGGCTGCCGGCGCGCGTATTGGGCCGCAGCGCGTGCCAGGCGCGCAGCGCCCAGCCGCCGATGCGGGCCGCACCGCCTTCCAGGCCGTCGAGCAGCGCGCGGTTGCGCACCAGCAGCCGCACCAGGCCGACCAGGTCGTCGCACTGCCAGAGTCCGTCGATGTAGGCCTCGCCGGCGCCGACGCTGCCATTGGCGGCCAGCGCGCGGTAGAAGCGCAGATCCTTCACGCGCACGGTGATGTCGAGCCCGCCCGGCGTGCCGAACACCTGCCGGCCGCACGGGTCGTGCACGGTGAGGCGGCCGCCGCTGAGCGGCGCCAGCCGGTCGAACAGGCGCCGGCGCAGCCAGCGGTCGAAGCCGATCGGCGTGGCGGAGGCCGGCGGCAGGGCGGAGGCGGGTGCATTCATGGCGGCGAGGCTCCGGCGGATCGGGTCGGGTGGTCGTGGACGGGGATGCGCTTGAGCCACAGCCGCAGCGCCTGCCAGTGGATCGCGCCGATCACGCGCGCGGTCATCGCCGGGTGGCGCCACAGCACGCGTGCCAGTGCGGCGCCGTCGAGCGGGCGCCGCGTCAGCGCCAGCGTCGCGTCGAACGCGCGCTCGGCGCCGTCGAGCACGTCCATCTGCACGTGCAGGTCCTCGCCCGGCGGCGTCAGCCGCCAGCGATAGCGAAGATCGAGCGGCAGGAACGGCGAGACGTGGAAGGTCTTGTCGAACGCCCATTCCAGCGCGCGGCCGCGCCGCGTCGCCGCGTCGACCGGCAGCACGTAGGCGTGGCGCTCGCGCCACGGCGTATTGGTGATCTCGGCCAGCACCGCCTGCAGCGTCGTGCCGTCGGCGGCGTAGCAGTAGTAGAAGCTGACCGGATTGAACACGTAGCCGAAGGTGCGCAGATGCGCGAGCAGGCGCACCGGACCGTCCGGCCGCGTGCCGGTCGCCGCGGCGACGCGCTCGCGCGCGACCTCGGCCAGCGGCCGTTCGGGCGGCGCCAGATAGTCGCTGCGGCGGAACTCGGCCGGCGCGCGGCCGCGCGCCGACCACAGCCAGCGACCGGCGAACACGCGGTCGAGCTCGTCCAGGTCCAGGCACAGCTGCGCCAGCCGATAGCGGAACGCATGCGGCCGCGGCGCATGCCGGCGGTGGCGCACCCAGCCTTCGTAGACGGCGCTGTTCAACGGCGCGTTCATGCCGGCACCGCCTGCGGATCGAGCGCCTGTACGACCGCGCGTGCGCTGCGGATGCCGTCCTCGTGGAAGCCGTAGCCCCAGTACGCGCCGGCGAACCAGCTGCGGCGCCGGCCCTGGATCTCGTGGCGGCGTGCCTGCGCGGCCAGCGTCGCGTGATCGTGCAGCGGATGCGCATAGCGCATGCGCGCGAGCACGCGGCCGGGATCGATCGCCGCACTGCGATTGAGCGTCACGATCAGCGGCTCGGGCGCGTCCAGTCCCTGCAGCAGATTCATGCAGTAGCTGACCGTGCACGGCGCGTCCGGATCGCGCGGCACGTGCGCATTCCAGGCCGCCCAGGCCGCGCGCCGCCGCGGCAGCAGGCGCGCGTCGGTGTGCAGCACGGCGTCGTTGTCCTGATAGCGCAGCGCCCCGAGGATCGCGCGCTCGGCCGCGTCGGCATCGCCGAGCACGGCCAGCGCCTGGTCGGCATGGCAGGCCAGCACGACCTGGTCGTAGCGTTCGGTGCCGGCGCGCGAACGCAGCGTGACGCCGTCGTCCTCGCGCGTCACCGACTCGACCGGGCAGGCGATCCGCTCACGCACGTGCCAGCGCCGGCGCAGCGCCTCGACGTAGCGCGCCGAGCCGCCGTCGACGACGCGCCACGGTGCGCGCGTGCCGAGATCGAGCATCTGGTGGTTGGCGAGGAACGCGACCAGATGGCGCGCCGGGAAATCGAGCACGGCCCGCGGCGGCGACGACCACAGCGCCGAGGCCATCGGGATCAGATGCTCGTCGCGGAACGCCTCGCCGTAGCGGCCCTGCGCGAGGTATTCGCCGAGCGTCGGTCCGGGGCCGTCCACGTCGAGCAACGCCGGCGCCTGCCGGTAGAAGCGCACCAGATCCGCGACCATGCCGAGGAAGCGCGGCGAGACCAGGTTGCGGCGCTGGCAGAACAAGCGGTTCAGCGAGGTCGCGTTGTATTCGACGCCGCTGCGTTCGCTGTGCACCGAGAAGCTCATCGTGGTCGGACGCGTCGCCACGCCGAGCTCGTCGAACAGCGCGGTCAGCAGCGGATAGTGCAGCGGGTTGAACACGATGAAGCCGCTGTCGACCGCGTACAGCGTGTCGCCCAGCGTGACCGCGTGGGTATGGGTGTGGCCGCCGAAGCGGCGGTCGGCCTCGTACAGCGTGACCTCGTGACGCTGCGACAGCCACCACGCGGCGGCGAGGCCGGCGATGCCCGATCCGACGACCGCGATGCGCAGGCTCATCGTCTGCCCCGCGCCAGCACCCAGTCCGGCACCGGCTTGAGATCCCGGATCAGGCCGAGCAGCGCGAGCAGACGCAGCCCGTACCAGGTCGCGTCGATCTCCCACCAGCGAAAGCCCTGCCGCGCGCTGCCCGGAAAGAAGTGGTGGTTGTTGTGCCAGCCCTCGCCGAACGTCAGCAGCGCCAGCCACAGGTTGTTGCGGCTGTCGTCGGCGGTGTCGTAGCGGCGCCGCCCGTAGCGATGCGCGAGCGAATTGATCGTGACCGTGACGTGGAACAGCGCGACGGTCGAAACGAAGAAGCCCCAGACCAGCAGCTGCCCGCCGCTGACGCCGAGCGCCGGCGCGTAGCGCTCGAGCAGCGCGCCGGCGATCCACAGCGCGGCCGCGAGCGCCACCGGCACCGCGGTGTCGTAGCGGTCCAGCCAGCGCAGCTCCGGATAGGCGGCCAGATCCGGCACGCGCGCCAGATCGGTGCGGAAGCGCTCGCGCGTCAGGAACCAGCCGACGTGGCTCCACCAGAAGCCCTCGCGTGGCGAATGCGGATCGGCCGCCGTGTCGGCATGGCGATGGTGGTTGCGGTGATGGGCGGCCCACCACAGCGGACCGCGCTGTACGCTCGACGCGCCGATCAGCGCGAACGCGAACTGCACCGCGCGCGAGGTGCGGAACGTGCGGTGCGAGAAGTAGCGGTGATAGAAGCCGGTGATCGCGAACAGCCGGATCGCGTACAGCGCGGCCGCGACGATCAGCGCGGTCGGCGAAACGCCGACCCAGAACACGCCGAGGCAGGCCAGATGCAGGCCGACGAACGGCAGCGCGCGCAGCCAGTCGATGCGGCGGCCGTCGCCGGTTTCGTCCGGTGCCTCGGCGGCGGTGTCGAACCAGCGCCGCAGCGCGGCGGCGGCGCGCGCACGCACGGGCGGTGCGTCGGACGGGTGCATCGAGGGTCTCCGGTCGGCAGTCCATCGAGCTCTACGGAGGCCGGCGCGGCGCGGATGCAGGTCCGCAGAAAATCGTTCCCGGCCAGGTCCGGATCGGCCGAGGCGCGCCGGCTCGCGCATCACCCGGCGCGCGACCTGTATCGGGCGCCGAGGCGAAGATCGGCGGAGCTGTCGAGCACGGCCCGGCGATCGGCCGCAGGCCGCGCCGCTCACAGCGCGCAGCGGCCGTCCAGGCCTGCGTGCTGTGCGGCGGCCAGCGCGTCGGCGCTGGCCGGCGCCGGCGCCGCCGCGTCGAAGATGATCCGGACCGGCCGATGGCGGCCGCGACCATCGCGGATCGTGCCGGTGCCGCTGAACGTCAGCAGCCGCCGGCTCGATGCGTCGTAGACCAGGTCCACCGCGGGCACCGCGAAGCCGAACCAGGTATCGAGCGTCATCCGCAACCGGCGCGTCGAAGCTTCGGCCGCGGCGCGGTCGTGGTCGACGATGCGCACCGGCACGAACGTCAGCCGGCTCGGCAGCAGGAACGACAGGCGCGTGCCGGCCGCCAATGCGTCCCAGCGCAGGCGCACGGCCGCGTCGAAGCCGGCGTCGACGACCGCATCGGCCGGCACGCGCAGCGGCGCACGCCGCTCCGGCGCGTCGGTCCGCTCGCGCACGTAGACCTCGCGTCCCGCTGCGCCGCTGCGCACGCCTTCGCGATAGCCGTCGCGTCCGTCCTCGAACGCGAAATCCGGCGCTTCGGCCGAGGGGCCGGCCGCGACGGTCTTGCGTGCGAACGGCGTGCCGTCCGGACAGCGGTACAGCACCAGCCGGCCGCCGTCGGTCAGATGCCAGTGTTCCTCGCGGTAGAGCAGGCGGCCGTCCTCGCGTGCCAGCGCCTGCGCGAGCTCGCGCGACGGATTGGGCGCCGTCGTCGCGACCGCTTCGCAGGCGAGCACGGCGAGGAGGCAGAGCAGCGGACGCGGCGGCGGCATCGGACCTCTCCACGGCAGTCGATGCCGTCGTGTCTCCCGATACGGCGATCGGCGCGATCGGGATGCAGCCGGGTGATGAAGAGCTGAGATCGCGTCGAGTCGCAGCGTGACGCGCCGCCGGCGAAAGCCGACGTCGGCCTTGCGTCCGCCGCGGACCTCAGACCGCGACGGTGAAGTGGTAGCCGACCACGATCAGGCCCTGGCGCTGGTAGAAGCGGTGCGCCGCCTCGCGCTGCAATCCGGAGTCCAGATGCAGCTCGGCGCAGCCCTCGCGACAGGCCTGGTCGCGCAGCCAGGCCATCAGGATCGCACCGTGGCCTTCGGATCGATGCGCCGGCTGCGTGACCAGGTCGTCGACGTAGAGCTGGCGGCCGCTGTAGAGCATCGTGACCAGCCGGAAGCCGGCCACCGCGACGACCTCGCCCTCGTGGTGCAGCACGGCCAGCCGGTAGCCTTCGGCCATCTGCCGGCGCATCCGCGCGACGAAGTGCTGCCGGCTCAGGTGCGGCCGCAGATGCACCATCGTGTCGTAGCAGGCGGCGATCGCCGCGTCGTCGTCGGCGAGACGGATCGCGGAGCCGGTCGTGCGGGTCAGCATGGGCGGGGCCTGCGCAGGGAAGGGCGGCTTCTCATACGCAAGCCGCCGGTACTCCCTATCACGCGCGGTGTGCCGGTCCGGCGTGCGCTGCCGGCCATCGCCGCCGCAGCGTGACGAACCGCCGCCCCGGAGGACGGCGGCTGCCAACGTCGATGCCGGGTCGGGGCTCAGTCCGCCTCGAAACCGTCGGCGAACAGCGTATCGGGCGTGACCGTGAACGTGACCGGCACTTCGGCGCGCAGGCCCTGGCTCGCATCGTTGCTGTAGACGCAGACCCGGGTCGTGTAGGTGCCCGGCTCGAGCGTGCCGGCGTCCAGCGTCACCGCGATGCTCGACTCGGCGCCCGGCGCGGTACTGCCGCTGATCTCGGCGGTCGCCAGCCACGGTACCGTCGAGGGCGCCGCGCACGGGCCGACCGTCGCGATCGCCGCGGCGAATTGCTCGGCCGGCCCCGGGATCAGCGTCTGCTGCGTCGCCGCGCCGGTCGACGGGTCGATCGTGTAGATGCGGCCCTGCACGTTCGGACCGCCGGTGCTGACGAACGCATACCAGTACAGCGTGTCGTTGCGCTTGTCGAAGTCGATGCTCTGGATGTACATCGGCGTCTCGGCCACGCCGAGCGCGCCGATCGTCTGCGAGACGCCGGAGGTCTTGTCGATCGCGTAGAGGCTGCGCGTGAAGAAGTTGATGCCGTAGAGGCGGCCGGCCGAGTCGACGGTCAGATCGAGCAGGCTGGTCTGGCCCTTGGGATCCTCCGCGCCGACGATCTGGCCGATTCGCGTCTGCGCGCCGGTCGACGGATCCAGCGAGTACAGCGTACAGATGCCCTCGGCACAGGCCACGCCGTACAGCGTGCTGGTCGTCGCGTCCCAGGTGATGCCGGCCCACTGGCCCTCGGTCAATGGGAACGTCGTGACCGGCGTGTTCTGGCCGGTCGCCGTGTCCATCGCGATCAGCGCATAGGTCGGCGTCTGCCAGTGCGATTCGAGCATGTAGTGGTGCGCGAAGTCCTCGCCGATGAACGTGCCGCTGACCCAGGTGCCGCTCGGCGCCGGCCCGATCGTGGTCAGGTTCTCCGGATGCAGCGCGTCCTCGAAGATGTAGGTCGTCGCCGCGCCGGTGTTGTGCAGCGCATAGGTTGGGATCGTCGTGCCGGCCGGCAGCGGCGGGTTCGGCAGCGGCAGGTGCGGGCTGGTGCCGGACGGGAAGTGCGACTGCGCCGGCGCCTGGCGCAGGTTCCAGCTCAGCGTGCCGCTGCCGCCGTTGCCGAGCACCAGCGCCGCGCTCGCCTGCGTGCCGGCCTGCGCGGTGACGGTCAGCCCGGCCGGCGTCACCAGGGTGGCGGCGGCCCCCGTCGGCGCTTCGGCGACCACGTTCGTTGCGCCCGCCATGGCGACCAGTGAAACACCGACGATGACTGCTCTCATTGCCCCTCGCTCCGGAATCGTATGGTGGTCGTCGCCGGACGCGCGGCCGACGAATCGAGGGCGGCGGCGCGGCGAACGGCCAGCCCGCGGCTGGCGATCGACTATTGTCGAGCGTCTACCACAACGCCTGTCCGGTGCATGGCCCTTTCGTGGCCGATGCCGACAAGTGGCTGATCGGAAAAGAAGTCGCGTCGAAAATCGGGCGTCCGGTCATGCCGGAAACGCGGCGGGGACGGTCATCGCGGATGCCGTGCCGGCGAGGCCTGACGCCCGTGTTGGGGGATCGCGGATCGAACTGCCCGGCCGCATGCGATCGCCGGCTGGCCTCTCAGTGCGTGGCGCCGACCACCGCCGTCTGCTTCGCCGCGCGTTTGAACAGTGCGGCCGATACCAGCCACAGCACCGCGAACGCCGCGGTCAGCACGAAGACGGTGGCGCCGTCGGCGAACAGCCCGACGACACTCCCGGCCGCCTGCGCGACCGCCGTCGCGAGCATCGCGCGCGCCATCCCGGCCGGCCGCAGCCGCGCCAGCGCGGCCCCGACCACCGCCACGGCGACGACGCCGAAGTAGATGCGGTTGATCGGCTCGGCCGGCTCGCCGACGATGCCGACCGCGAGGTTGGCCCAGATCGTCAGGAACGCCGTCCCCACCGCCACACCGAACGCGATCACGTAGACCTGCGTCCGCGCGACGCGCACCGCCAGCTCGTAGGCGCCGCCGACCAGGGCCAGCAGCGTGCCCATGACCAGGAAATCGACCGGCGACCAGTCGACCTCCTCGGTGAACCGCATCGCGATCAGCGGCGCCAGCAACAGCAAGGCAGCGCCGCCCCAGACCACCCAGCGCAGTGCGCGCCAGACCGGGTCGTTCGCGATCGTCGTCTGCGGAATCATGGCGTGTGCTCCTCGTCGGTTCGGGGCTCGTACGGTGCGCGGACCCGACGTCCGCAGCGGGGCTGTATTCTCGCGCCGATCGGGCGCGCTGTGGCGGCGCGAAGGCACCGATCGCACTCGCCGGCGAAGGCGAGTCGCTGGAATCGTCGGCTCCGGATGTGCGGCCCCGTGAACCGGTCGGAGCGGCCCGTACGGCTCGGTCACCGGCCGACGCGTGCCGAATCCCCCGATGGTCGTGCTCCATCGAGTCGGAGCGTCGCACGCATGCACGGGCGTCAGATCGCCTTCGAGGCCGGCAGCCGATAACCGCGATCGCAGCGCCAGCGCCTCAACCGAACGTTGTGATCTGGCGCAGTTCGTCGGGGGCACCGTCGAAGATCGACGGATTGAGGAAACTGCGTCGACGGAAGAGCTCGCGATCCACCGGGCTCAACCGAGCTTCGTCGGCTACGGCGTCGAATCCGGCGACGACGCCGCGAATCTGATCGGCGATCAGATTCTTCGCGGCGTCCGCATCGAGCAGAAAATCCGGGGCTGTATCCAGACAGGTGGCCAAGCGGCTGCGGCGGTCGTTGCCGTGGATCAGCATCGCCTGCGTCGCTTCGTTGCCGGCGCGACTCTGCGGGCAGATGTCGTAGGCGGGCGTCAAGCTCAGCGCGTACCCGTCCCAGAACGCCGCGTGGTTACGTGCATGATCGTCTGTGTTTCCGCACAACACGTTGAACACCATACGAGCGTAGAGCTCCCTCAGCGTTTGCCGCGGATGCTCGAAGCGGTGGCGTATCAGTTCGGCGAGATCCTGGTAGCTGGCATAGCGGGCCATCAGCTCATCGAGGCCAAGCAGCGTCAGTGCGGACACCACGCCTGTGCGTATCCATCCGCGTTCGCTGCAAGTGCGGTCGAAGCGCCGGATCAGCAGAACGTCCTTGCCGGCCGCACGCTCCAACCTCACGGCCGCGACGTCCAGGCCGACGGCGGCTGCCAGACGCATGGCCAGAAACTCGCCCTTGACGATGTCGTAAAGATCGCTGCTCGACGAGAACTTCGCGATCCAGGTATGGCGATCGGTCCGGATCGACGCCTTGGGCCGTGCGCCGCCGAGCGATGTGCCGTGCATCAGCGCCTCGTTCAGCGCGGTGGGCAGCGGTATGCCGGCTTCGACGAGATCGGCTGCGGTCTGGAGCTCGTCCAGGGTCGCGTCCGCGGTCGAGCGCGATACGAATGCGGTGGCGGAGGGCTGGAAGTCCAGAGCGCCGACCCGATCGGAGTCCGATTCGAGCAGGTAGGTCAGCTCGTGGAGATCGGCAGTGTCCATACTGCGCGAGGCCACGCCGAAGTGCCGGTTGAGAATGACCCGGCGTCCCCAGGCATCGGGCGCCGCGTCACGCAGGCAGCCCGCCATCGTGAGTCCGGCGCGCGGCTGCAACGGACCTCGCTGCAGCGGTAGTTCGGGCAGATAGAGGGCGATGCCCTCTTTCCGATTGAGATAGCTCTGGCCGTAGTTGAAGACGAGGCGGTCGTCGATCGACTGCAGGCGGCCGGCGACGACCGGTTCGACGGCGTCGGGCAACCATACCCATACGTAAGCCCGAGTGGGCCGGAGGGTCTGCTCAGAAGTCATCGTCGAGCTTTGGCTGCGTCGTGCGTGCTGCAGCGGGCAGCAGGCGCAGGGTCTTCTCGGTAGACGCAACGGCTGATGCAAGTCGGCCCTTGTCCGGGTCGAACAGTGGAACGCCGACGATCGCCGCGAGCTCGAGGACCGAGCCGACCGCCACGGCCGGATGGCCCCGCTCGACGCGCTGGACCAAGCCGCGTGAGACGCCGCCGCGCTGTGCCAGCTCTTCTACGGTGATCCGCTGCTCCAGACGCCGCTGACGGATCAGCAGACCCAGCAGGCGCAGAGCGTCGCGTGCGTAGTGAGAAAGCGCTGGGGCGGTCTTTGCCATCGGAACGGCTTCAAGAGATCGGGCGCATGCGTCAGCGCGCAGAAGCATGAGGCTGACACGCAGCTCAGTCAATAGATTATGGTTTACAGAAGGATCATGAGATTCCTATATGACCTATTTGTGGATCATCTTATTCTTTCCGATCCTGCCGGCCGTGATTGCCGGCGACTTCCGGTAACGCCAACGGGTGCTCGGAAAACGAGTTCCGCCCGGGCGGCCAGCACGGCTACAATCCTCGACGCAGCCGCCCCGCCACGCGGGCCGGTCCGCCGTGCCGGCCAGGGGTGACCGGTGAGCCGATCTCATGGGGAGAGTGCTGTGCAACGACGTCATTTCCTGCGTTCGGCCGCCGCCATCGGTGCGGCTGCCTGTCTGCCGCCGTCCCTGGGCCGCGCCGCGCCGGCTTCGCGTTTCGGCCTGCTCTACGCGGCCTCCGCGGTGCCGGGTACGCCGTTCGTACCGTTCGCCGCGGCCGACTGCGCGGCCTGCGGTGCCGAGTCGCTGCGCGTGTTCGTCGACGGCCTGCACCCGGCCGCCGGATCGCCGGTGCTGGCGGACTTCACGCTGACCGCGCTGTTCGACACGCTCGACGGCGGGCGCGTGCCGTTCCTGGCCTGGCAGGCGGCCGGCGACAACCGGCACCGCACGCGCTTCGTCGCGCCGCGTGCCGGCATGCGCGGCTTCGAGCTTTCCTATCGTGCGGCCGGCGCGTCCGCCGACACGCGTGAGGCGCTCGCGATGACGCGAGTCGATGCGCGTGTGCTGATGCCGGGCCATTACCTGATCGTCAGTCCGCGCCGCGACGGCAGCGCGGTCGACGCACGCGGACTCGTGCACAGCGGCCATCCGCTGCAGCCGCTGGCCGAGGCGGGCGACTTCGACTATCTCGCGCTGCGCATGGAAGCGATCGCCTGAGGCTGCGGCCCGGCGCGTCGTCGCGACCATGGAACTGCTGACGCTCGAACACTTCGCCGGCTGCGTCAACGAGACGTTCTCGGCGGAACTGAACGACATGCGCGTGGAGTTCGTGCTGGTCGAGGCGCGCGCCCTGCCGATGCGTGCCCCGCATCTGCAGCGCGCGCCGTTCACGCTGCTGTTCCGCAATACGGCCGCGTTCCTGTTTCCGCAGCAGATCTATCCGATGCGCCATCCGCGCCTGGGCGAGGTCGGCATCTTCATGGTGCCGATCGCGCGCGAGCGCGAGGGCTTTCTCTACGAGGCGGTCTTCAACTGACCGGCCGCCGGCGCGCACCAGCGCATCGGCAGATGCACGCCGTCGCCGCCGTACTGCACGGCGAATCCGAGCCGCTCGTAGAGCCGCCGTGCAGCATGATTGCCGGCGAGCACGTGCAGAGCGACATCGCAGCCGCGCGCGGCCGCATCGGCCTGGATCGCGCCGATCAGCGCCCCGCCGATGCCGGTATTGCGCGCGTGGTCGAACAGGCCGATGTCGACGATCCGGTGCTCGTCCTCGCCGCGCAGCAGATAGAGCCGGCCGACCGGACGGCCGTCCTGCTCGATCGCGAGGAAGAGGGCGTCGCCGTAATGCCGCAGATAGTGCAGGTGCTGCGCCGCGAACTGCTGATCGAGGAATGCGCGCTTGGCCTCGGCCGGCCACGCAATCGCGGCCAGCTCCTCGGCGCGGCTCTGCGCATGCAGATCGCGCAGCCATGGCAGGTCCGCATCCTCGAGCGTACGCAGGCGGCAGCCGCGCGCAGTCAGTACCGCCAGCAGCGCGGGCGGGTCCGCGGCTGCCGGCGGGAACGACGGCAGCACGGCCTCAGTCGAACGTCGGAAAGATGCCCTGCAGGGCGATCGAGAAGTTGACGGCGAGGTAGGGCTGGCGCTCGTCGTGCGGCTGGTTGCCGCCGCTGGGTTGCAGCATCGTCGGCGCGAACGCGGTGTTGGCCGGCGGTGCGTTGTACGCGCGCGCCGTGGCCGATCCCGGCAGGCCCAGCGCGGCGCCGGTGGCCGGCACGTTGGTGCGCTTGGTCAGGTCCGGCTGCGAGTAGGCGACCAGCCCGTGCGAATGCGCCGGCATCTGTTGCGTGGTCAGCGTGACCAGGGCGTTTCCGAACGTCTCGCCCTGGACCCGATTGCTCAGCCCGGGTCCCTGACCGAGGCTGCAGGCGCCGCGGGTCGTCAGGTTCGGCAGCTGGAACGTGCTCTGGCCGTTGCCGCCGTACTGCGTGCCGAGCAGCGAGAACAGCGCCGTGTTCTGCTGGATCGGCATCGTCACGCCGTTGCAGTAGCTCCAGCCGCGCGGCGGGAAGTTGAACCCGAACAGCTGGATTTCGCCGATGAAGGGTTCGGTCATGGAAGGTCTCCGAGGTGCCGCGGAGCGGAGCGGCTGCGCGCGCTCATGACTGCGAGGGGAAGATGCCGTACAGCGAGATGCAGTACTGCACCGTCAGCGTCGGCATCGTGTTGTCGTGCGGCTGGGTTCCGCCGGCCACGCTGGTGGAGACGGGCGCCATGCCGATCGGCGTCGCGCCGCCGACGTCGGACGCGTACAGCGTGTCGCCGCTAATCGCGCCCGGCAGCAGCGCCGCGCCAGGCGTGAGCGAGGTGGCCGCCGCGGTGGTCGCGAGCATCGTGTGCGTATGCCCCGGCATCTGCGTGCCGAGCAGCGTGACGTTCTCGGTGCCGGCCATCTGGCCGATGACGTAGGGACTCAGGCCCGACCCCTGTCCCTGATGGATCGGTACGCGACCGCGCAGGTCCGGCACGGCGAACGTATTGATGCCGTCACCGCCGTACGCCGTGCCGAGCAGCGCGAACAGCGCATCGTACTCGGCGATGCTGAGCAGCCTGCCGTTGCAGGTCTGCCATCCCACCGGCATGCGCGAGAAGCCGAACAGGCGGATCTCGCCGAGATAGGGACTACTCATGGGCCGGTCCTCCTGTCATTCGTCCGTGACGGTGCTCGAGCCGGGTCAGTTGCGCGAAGGATAGACGCCGGCCAGCGCGATG
Organism: Rhodanobacter denitrificans; assembly: GCA_003241385.1. Taxonomy (GTDB): domain Bacteria; phylum Pseudomonadota; class Gammaproteobacteria; order Xanthomonadales; family Rhodanobacteraceae; genus Dokdonella; species Dokdonella denitrificans_A. The sequence continues at coordinate 226,991 of QFPO01000003.1, read as the reverse complement.
CAGAAATTGATCGTCGTATAAGGCTGCACATTTGGATGCGGCTGGCTGCCGCCGGCGATGCCGACCGATGTCGGATTCATCGCAACGACCGGTCCGGACGAGGGCGCGTAGAGCATCGCCGGATCGACCGCGGTGTCGGTGCTGGTCGCCAGCAGCCGCCCGCTCGGGTTGCGGCTGGACGCGTCGCCGGTCGTCGCCTGCAGCAGGTGCGTATGCGTCGGCATCTGCGTCGACAGCAGCGTGACGTTCTCGGTGCCGCCGGGCTCGCCCATCGACAGCGGCGAGGGATTCCAGCTCGGATCGACCGAGCTGCCGAAGCCGACCGGCGTGCGGCTGCGCAGGTCCGGTAATGCGAAGTTGGTCGTCCCGTTGCCGCCGAACTGGGTGCCGAGCAACGAGAACAGGGCCTGATTCTGCGCGATCGACAATAACCCGCCGTTGCACAAGGCGAAGTTGCGCGGGGCGAAGTTGAATCCCGCGGGCATGATGCGCCCCATGAAATTCTCGGCCATGGTCCATTCCCCCGATCGCGATGCCCTTCCCCAGGGCGGCACGGTGCGCACTGTGAACCACGGCACGGCCGCAGGCAAGAGCCCGCGGTAGCGTCGGCTCGGGAACGCGCGCTTGTTCACATTTCCACGGCCGGGACTTCCGCTGTGCCCGCGATCCTGTTCCAATCCGCCGCAGACGCCGCGGGGACTGGAGCCGTAGGTGGCGGCGTCGATCGGTCCGCAGGGGCGCGTCACCGGCCATCCGGTGCATGCGCGACGGATACATCGGGTTCGTCGGGGAGTACAACCATGAAGGACGTCATTCGCGCCGAGACGCCTCGCGTCAGCCGCCGGCTCGCGCTCGGACTCTGGTCGGCATGGCTGCTGTGCATCGGCATCGTGCTGGCCGGGCCGGCCGCGGCGCAGAACTCGGTCTACTGTCCGACGCTGAACGCCTCGGTCGCCAACGGCGACTCGGTGTCGATCGACGTCACCAACTGCGACGGACCGCTCAACATCGGCGTCGGCGACCCGGGCATCCCGCCGCTGCACGGCACCTACACCGTAGGGCCGCAGACCGGTCCGCTCGGCACGCAGTTCGTGACCTATTCGCACAACGGCAACTCGGCCACGTCCGACAGCTTCTATCTCGAGGACGAGGACGGCGGTCACATCAATATCAACATCACGATCGGGCCGCCGACGGTCGCGATCGTGGTCGCACCGGCGACGCTGCCGACGATGCGCGCCGGCACGCCGTTCTCGCAGACGCTGACCTCCAGCGGCGGCGTCGATCCGTACACGTACGCGCTGACCGCCGGCACGCTGCCGGCCGGACTGACGCTGACGCCGGCCGGCCTGCTGTCCGGCACGCCGACTCAGCGCGGCCCGTACGCGTTCTCGGTGCGCTCGCAGGATTCGATCGGCGATTTCGTGATCAAGGGCTACACCGGCACGGTGCTCAATCCGATCCTGACGCTCGTGCCGAACAGCGCGACGGCGATCCAGGGCGTGGCATTCTCCCAGGCGCTGTCGGTCAGCGGCGGCGTCGCGCCGCATGTGTTCCAGCTCGAATCGGGCGTGCTGCCGACCGGCATCACGCTGACGCCGGCCGGACTGCTCAGCGGCACCACGTCGGCGGCGCCCGGCAACTATCCGGTCACGCTGCGCGTGACCGATGCGAGCACCGGATCGGGCAGCTATTTCGAGCTGGAGCCGTTCACGCTGACGGTCAGCCCACCGCCCGCGGTCAGCATCGCGGTGGCGCCGGCCAGCGTGCAGGAAGACAGCGGCACGGCCCTGGTCTACACGGTCACGCGCACGCTCAATCTGACCTCTCCGACCGTCGTCAACCTCACGACCGGCGGCACCGCGACGCCCGGTACCGACTACACCGGCGGTACCGCGACCGCGACGATTCCGGCCGGCCAGACCACGACGACGGTCAGCATCGTGCCGGTCTCCGACACGACCGTGGAGGCCAACGAAACGGTGATCCTGAGCGTCGCCGCCGGCGCCGGCTACACGGTCGGCAGCCCGGCCAGCGCGACCGGTACGATCACCAACGACGACCAGCCGGTCGCGAACCTCTCGGTCACGCCGAGTTCGCTGCTCGAGGATTCCGGCGGTGCGTTCGTGTTCACCGTCACGCTCGACCAGGCGACGCCGACCTCGATCCAGATCGCCTACTCGATCGGCGGAACGGCCTCGAACACCGACTACACGAATTCGGGACTGCTGTTGATCTCGGCCGGCACCACCAGCGGCCAGGTCACCGTGACACCGATCGCCGATGCGCTGATCGAGCCGGACGAAACCGTGGTCTTCACGATACTGCCCGGCCTGGGCTACACGGTGGGTAGCACCGATACGGCCACCGCGGTGATCGTCAACGACGACTCGCCGTCGCTCTCGATCAACGACGTCTCGCAGAACGAAGGCAACGCCGGCACGACCGCCTTCACGTTCACGGTCAGCCTGAGCCAGGCGGCCGGGCCGGGCGGCGTCACGTTCGACATCGCGACCGCCGACGGTACCGCGACCGCCGGCAGCGACTACGTGGCCCGCTCGCTGACGGCGCAGACGATTCCGGCCGGATCGAGTACCTACGCGTTCACGGTGCAGGTCAACGGCGATACGCTCAACGAAGCCGACGAGACGTTCTTCGTCAACGTCGGCAACGTGACCGGCGCCGTCGTCAACGACAACCAGGGCGTCGGGACGATCGTCAACGACGACGCGCCGCCGTCGCTCGGCATCGGCAACGTCAGCGTCCCCGAAGGCGACAGCGGCACGACGCCGGCCGTCTTCACGGTCTCGCTGAGCGCGGCCAGCGGCCAGACCGTGACGGTCAACTATGCGACCGCCAACGGCACCGCCACCGCCTCGGCCGACTACCAGCCGGCCAGCGGCACGCTGACGTTCCCGCCCGGCACGACGACGCAGACGATCACCGTGCAGGTGATCGGCGACATCGTGCCGGAGGCCGACGAGACCTTCTCGGTCGTGCTCTCGGCGCCGAGCAATGCCACGCTCGGCAGCGCCACCGGCACCGGCACGATCGTCGACGACGACGAACCGGTCACGATCGCGCCGACGACGCTGCCGAACGCGGCGGTCGCCGCCGCGTACAGCCAGACGCTGACCGCCAGCGGCGGCAACGGCGGGCCGTATACGTTCGCGGTCACCGCCGGCGCGCTGCCGGCCGGACTGACGCTGTCGGGCGGCGGCGTGCTGGCCGGCACGCCGACCGCCTCGGGCAGCTTCGCGTTCACGGTGACCGCGACCGACAGCAGCCCGTCGCCGGGCCCGTTCAACGGCGTGCAGGCCTATACGCTGAACGTCACGGCGCCGACCGTCGTACTGCCGGCGACGGCGCTGGCGCAGGCCGTGCTCGACTCGCCGTACACGGCCGTGCTGAACCCGGCCAGCGGCGGTACCGCGCCGTACACGTACGCGCAGACCGGCGGCACGCTGCCGGGCGGCATCACGCTGGCGTCCGACGGCACGCTGAGCGGCACGCCGACGGCGATCGGCACGTTCGACTTCAGCGTCACCGCCACCGACAGTACGACCGGTGACGGTCCGTACACCTCGGCGCCGCGCGACTACAGCCTGATCGTCGTCGACGCAATACCGATCGCCAACCCGGTCAGCGCCAACGTGCCGTACGACGCGCCGGCCACGCCGGTCACGCTGAACATCACCGGCGGTACGCCCGCGTCCGTCGCGATCGCCACCGCGCCGACGCACGGCACCGCGATCGCGAGCGGCCTGTCGATGACGTATCAGCCCAATCCGGGCTATGCCGGACCGGACACGTTCACGTATACCGCGAGCAACGGCACCGGCACGTCCGCGCCGGCCACGGTGACGATCACGGTCGGCGATCCGACGATCACGATCACGCCGGACGGTGCGCTGACGGCACCGGTCGGCGCACCGTACACGCTGGGCTTCACGTTCGCCGGCGGCGCGGCGCCGTACGGCAGCTACGCGGTCACCGGACTGCCGGCCGGCCTGACCGTTACCGCCAGCACGGCGACGACGGTGACGGTCTCGGGCACGCCGACCGCGGCCGGGACGTTCTCGGTCGAGGTCACCGGCACCGACAGCAGCACCGGCACCGGTCCGTTCACGCAGAGCGCGACCTTCACGCTGACGATCGGCGCCGCCACGCTGACGATGACGCCGCCGGCCGGCGATCTGGCCCTGGTCTACAACGCGCCGTACAGCCAGAGCTTCGAGGCCAGCGGCGGCACCGCGCCGTACACCTATGCGGTGACCGCCGGCACGCTGCCGGCCGGGATCACGCTGTCGAGCGGTGGCCAGATGACCGGCACGCCGACCGCGCCGGGCGATTATCCGGTCACGATCACCGCGACCGACGCCAGCACCGGTACCGGCGCGCCGTTCACGGTCGCGCAGGCCTATACGCTGCGCGTCGGCGCCGCGACGATCACGATCGCGCCGGCGACACTGCCGGCCCCGGTCGTCGGCGCCGCCTATGCGCAGCAGCTGACCGCCAGCGGCGGCGCGGCGCCGTACACCTACGCGATCGCGTCCGGCACGCTGCCGACCGGCCTGTCGATGAGCACGTCCGGCCAGCTGAGCGGCACGCCGACGGCCTCGGGCAGCTTCACGTTCACGGTGATCGCCGAGGACGACAACGCGCAGACCGGCAGCCAGGCCTACACGCTCGACGTCGCGCCGCCGACGCTGACCCTGCTGCCGGCGACGCTGCCGAACGGCCTGGCCGGCACCGCGTACTCGCAGCAGTTCACCGCCAGCGGCGGCCTCGCGCCGTACACCTATGCGGTGATCGTCGGCACGCTGCCGGCCGGTCTGTCGCTGAGTTCGGCCGGCCTGCTGTCCGGCACGCCGACCGCCGACGGGTCCTACAGCTTCAGCGTGCAGGCGACCGACAGCACCGGCGGTACGGCCGGTACCGTCACGGTGGCCTATACGCTGACGATCGGCGCGCCGACGATCACGATCGCACCGGCGACGATTCCGGACGGCGTCGTCGGCGAGGCCTACACGGCGACGCTGACCGCGAGCGGCGGCACCGCGCCGTACACCTATGCGGTCACCGCCGGCGCGCTGCCGGCCGGCGTCACGCTCGCCAGCGGCGGCACGCTCGCCGGCACGCCGACGGCCGGCGGCAGCTTCACGTTCACGGTGACCGCGACCGATGCGAACGATTTCACCGGCACGCAGGCCTATACGCTGCAGATCGGCTCGCCGACGATCGAGATCGCGCCGCCGGCCCTCCCGGCCGGCACGGTCGGCACCGCCTACAGCCAGGCCTTGACCGCGAGCGGCGGCACCGCGCCGTACACCTATGCGATCAGCGCCGGTACGCTGCCCGGCGGGCTCGCGCTGGCCGGCGACGGCACGCTGTCCGGTACGCCGACTGCCTCGGGCAGCTTCGCCTTCACGGTCACCGCGACCGATGCGAACGCGCAGACCGGCGAGCGCGCCTATACGCTCGAGATCGTCGACGCCTTGACGCTGCCGGCCACCGACCTGCCCGACGCGAGCGCCGGTGCGGCCTATTCGGCGACGCTGAATCCGGCCGTCGGCGGTACGCCGCCGTACACCTACGCGCTGACCGGCGGCGCGCTGCCGGCCGGTCTCACGCTCGGCGGTGACGGCACGATCGCCGGCACGCCGAGCGAGGTCGGCGCGTTCGGTTTCACGGTCACCGTCACCGACAGCGTCGACGGCACCGCCAGCGGCGACTTCACGCTGACCGTCGGCCTGCAGGCGCAGACGATCGTGTTCCCGCCGCAGGCGGTCACGCAGCGGCCGTTCGTGCAGGGCGGCACGTTCGCGATCGATCCGCTCGCGACCGGCGGTGCGTCCGGCAATCCGGTCACCTATACGGCCGGTCCGCCGAGCGTGTGCACGATCTCCGGCACCACGGTGACGATGGTCGGCCCGGGCGTGTGCGTGATCACCGCCAGCCAGGCCGGCGGCGGCCTCTACGCGCCGGCGACGCCGGTGTCGCAGTCGGTCACCCTGGTCGGCGAGCCGGTCGCGGTGCCGACGCTGTCGCAGACCGCACTGGCGCTGCTGATGCTGCTGCTGGCCGGCCTCGGCGCCTGGCGCCAGCGGCCGCTCGGCCGCCGGCGCTGACGATCACGGCCGGCGCAGCGATGCGCCGGCCGTCGATGCGGCCTGTCAGCGGTCCGGATCGAGCAGGTACGCCGTCACCTCTTCGGAAAACTCCATCCGGCGGCCTTCGATCAGCACGCGCTGCGGCAGCGCGTCCGCGTCGTCACCGGGCAGCGGCAGTGCGCGCGGCAGGCCGTGCGCGACCAGCGCGCGTGCACAGCCGAGCCAGTCGCCGTGCGGCCGGTTGCACGAGGCCCACGACAGCGTGCCGAGCACGTCGCTGCCGTAGCCGTGCGTCTCGTGCCAATGCGCACCGTGGTCGAGCAGGAAGTCGGCGAGTGCGGCGTTGCCGCGGAACACCGTCCAGTTCAGCGCCGAGCCCGAGAACGGCGCGCTGCCGCCGCGCGTCGCGACCGGCCAGCCGAGCGACACCATCAGCCGCACCGCGCTCGCGCAACCGGTCATCGCGAGCTCGGGCAGGCGCGCCAGCCGCTGCGGGCCGAGCCGTGCGAGCAGATCCGGATCGCGCGCGAGACGCGCCCGCGCCTCGTCGGCGTCGCCGCGCGCGCAGGCCGCGACGAACGCGTCCTCCTCGCCGAGCGGCTCGGCGGCGCCGGCCGCGGCGATCCGCTCGGCGACGGCGGTGAGGCCGAGCGACAGCGCGTAGACGTAGGCGCCCTCGCCATCCGGTGTGCGCACGCGAACGTCGGCGCCGGCGTCGATCAGGGCCTGCACCATGTCGGCCGACGCGCGGGCGCGCAAGGCGTCGATCAGCGGCGGATGGCCCTGGCCGGTGATCTCGTTCGGGTCGGCACCGTGCGCGAGCAGCGCCCGCAGCGAGGCGAGATTGCCCTGATCGATCGCATGGGCCAGCGCATTGGTGCGGGCCGGCCGCGCACCGCGTTCGAGCAGCAGCCGGACGCAGGCCGGACTCGCGACCGCGTGGTACAGCGATTCACCGTCGTTGGGATCGGCACCGACGTCGAGCAGCCGCGTCACCAGCTCGACGTCGTGCTGCGCGGCGGCGCCGTAGAGTGCGCCGAGGCGGTGCTCGCCCGGCGCATCGAGCGAATGCGGCGGCCAGCGGTTGCCGATCGACGCGTTCGGGTCGGCGCCGGCTGCCAGTAGCAGCTCGGCGCAGCGGCGTAGGCGCGGCGCGAACGCCGGCACGCGCAGCAGCGAGGAATGCGTGACCGCGACCAGCGGCGGCAGCGCGAGCGCGCCGCCGGGCCGGTCGACCCAGGCCGGATCGGCCTCGATCGCGGCGCGGACGGCGGCCTCGTCGCCGATCGCGCAGGCGAGGTAGGGATCGCCGTCGGTCAGGTCCGGCCGCGCCGCCAGCACGCGCAGCGCCAGCGCGGGCCGCGCGCCGAACAGATCGCCGCTGACGTCGCCGGCGTAGACCAGGCCGAGCCAGTGCATGACACGCGCGGCATGGCCGTCGGCGTCGGCGTGCCGCCAGGCGATCTCGTCGAGCAGCGCGCGCCAGCTCGTGCAGCCGTACTCGCGCGCGATGCACGATTGCGCATCGTGCAGGCGGGGCGGCGCCGTGCCGGCGTGCGCGGGCAGATGCGCGCGCAGGCGCGCGAGCGCGGCCGCGTCGCCGGCGCGGCAGGCGCGCAGCAGATCCTTGGCCTGCTTGCGCAGGTGGTCGAGGTTCGGACGGTCGGGGAGCGTGTTCACGGGACAACCTCCATGCATCGAGCGCCGAAGGTCCGCATCGCCGGCTGCATAAAGGTCTTGGGAGTGGGGTGTATCGGCAAGTGGGTTCGACCCTGCCCGCGGACCCGGGTGCGGCTTGCTCCGCACCGGCATTGTAAGGCGTGTCGCCGCGCGCGGGCGACGGCGGCGTCGCCCCACCGACCGCCGGCCGATCCGCGAGCCGGCGCCCGGCACGCCGCGTCGGCCGGCACCGGATCTCAGGTGGGTAGCCCGATGCCGCGTTCGGGGCGCCGCACGGCCGGGCCGTCGGCCGGCGCCTCGTCGCGGGCCGGAATGAACCGTCCGGACTACGCCGTCCCGAGCGGGGTAGGGGGCCGGATCGGCGCTGCGTTTGTCCGATCGAGGGCGCATCGCGGGCGACGCGCCCGCCGCAGAGGAGGATGCACATGATCACCCGGCATCTGGCGCGCAGAGTGGCTGACGGCGTGCTCGGCGTACTGGCCGCATCGGGTCATGCCGCGGCGACGCGCAGCGTCGTGCCCTCGGTGTCGAGCGCGGTCAAGATCGTCGAGACGATGACCTTGCCGGACGGCACGGCCAAGAACCGCACGTTCTTCGTCGCCGCATCGGCGCTGTCGTTCACGCCGCTCGCGCAGGCCGCCTTCCTGACCGGCGGCAGCGGCGTCCAGGTACCGGCGATGCCCGATCCGCCGCTCGACGACGTCGACCCGGCGGTCGGCACGATCACCTATCACCAGCGCGATGCCGGCTTCGAGCGGACGACGGTCTATCGCCGCGACAGGCTCGATTCGGCGGCGCGCTGGTCGGCCTGGCAGCTGCTGTCCGATCGGCTCGAATGGCATCCGCCGGGCGGCGTTCGCGCGCCGGCCGCCTGACCGGACGCCGCAGGGGCTGCGAACGGCGAGCCGGCGCGATCGTCGGAGCATCGATCGCATCGGCGGCCGATGCAGCCGGTCGCGCGTCGATGGCGTGCAGCGAGCGAATGGCGCGCCGTCCGGATCCGTGTCGTGGACGGCCTACCGATGCGACTGCGACCGGGCGCGGATGCGCCGCGTCATCGCCTGTGGGCCGCAGCCTGCGTTCGCGCCGCGACGCGTGCGTCACATCTGCCGGAACAGGTGCAGATAGCTGCGACTGACCGGCAGCACGTCCGGCCGACCCTTCAGATGCAGCCGCGCGGTATCGTTGTCGCCGCGCGTGACGTGGCTGACCGCGCGCAGATTGACGACCACGGCGCGATGCACCTGCGCGAACTGCGCCGGATCGAGCTGGGCGACGAGGTCCTTCAGCGGCAGGCTGATCAGCGCCTCGTCGGGCCGGCCCGATTCGCCGCGCCAGGCCACGCGCGTGTACTTGGTGTCGGCGCGCAGGTAGTCGACATCGTCGACGGCGATCAGGCGCACCGTCGCGCCGCTCTGCGCGCGGATCCAGCGCAGCGGCGCGGCGGCCGGTGCGGCCGCGCGCTGCAGCTCGGCGGCCAGGCGCTGCAGCAGCGCGTCGGTGTCGCGCGCCGGCTCGGCGGCGCCGAGGCGCTCGCGCAGCCGCGCGACGGTGTCGGCGAGCCGTTCGGGTTCGACCGGCTTGACCAGGTAGTCGAGCACGCCGTGGCGGAACGCCTCCACGGCGTAATGGTCGTACGCGGTCACGAAGACCACGTGCGCGCGGCGGCCGATCCGGCGTGCCGCCTCGATGCCGGACAGGCCCGGCATGTGCACGTCGAGAAAGCAGATCGCCGGGCGCAGCGCCTCGAAGCGTTCGACCGCCTCGCGGCCGTTGCGCGCCTCGGCGACGATCCGCAGCGCCGGCCAGGCCGCGGCCAGCTGGCGCGCCAGCGCTTCGCGCAGCAGCGGCTCGTCGTCGGCGATCAGGGCGGTCGGCTCGGTCACGGCGGCGGCTCGCGGGCGGGGAAGTCGATCGTCGCCGCCACGCCGTGCGGGCTCAGCGACTGCAGCGTCAGCTGCACGTCGTCGCCGAACGCCAGCATCAGCCGCTCGCGCAGCGTCGACAGGCCGGTGCCGAGGCTGCCGCCGGTCCCGCGCAGGCCCACGCCGGTATCGGCGACGCGGATCCGGCAGCGTGCGCCGTCGCGATGCACGTCGACGTCGATGCGGCCGCCGTCCTCGCTCGGATCGATGCCGTGGCGCAGCGCGTTCTCGACCAGGGTCAGCACGGTCAGCGGCGGGCAGTGCAGCGGCCGTGCCGCTGCGTCCACGCGCAGCGCGAACGCGAGCCGGTCCGGGAAGCGCATCTGCATGAGGTCCAGATAGGCACGCACCAGATCGAGCTCGTGCTGCAGCGTCGCGGCCGCCTCGTTGAGGCGCGGCACCGCCGCGCGCAGATAGGCGATGAGGCTGCGCAGCACGGCCGAGGCGCGCGGCGAGCCCGCGTCGACCAGCGCCTGCACGTTGGCCAGCGTGTTGAACAGGAAATGCGGTGCGGTCTGCGCCTGCAGCAGATGCAGGCGCGCGCCGATCGCTTGGCGTTCGAGCTCGCTGCGCTCGAGCGCGAACGCGAGCGCCTGATCGCGCGCCCAGGCATCCCTCTGGCGGACCAGCGCGCCGAGCGCGGTCCACGGCGCGACCAGCAGGCCGGTGACCGTCAGCGATGCGAAGCCCGACAGTCGCGCGCCTTCCTGCCAGAACGGCGGCGCGCCCGCCGCGGTGGACCATACGTAGACCGCCACGGTCGCGACCGGCACCGCGACCGCGACTGCGAGCACCTGCAGCACCCAGCGCGCGAGCCAGCGCGGCAGCCGGCGCGGCCATTGCTCGAACAGGCCGAACACCAGCATCAGCCACAAGCCGATGCCGGCGGTGCGCATCAGCAGGCCGAGCCGGCCCGATTCCCAGGTCAGGCTGAACAGCAGGCCGATCACCGTCGAGAGGATCAGCGTGAAGCGGATGCGCCGCGGCGCGAGCAGCAGGGCGAGACCCCGGGGTTTGGACGATGCGGCGTCGACGGACATCGGGGCAGGATAGTGCACCCGCTGATCGGTCCGTCGCCAGGTGTCGGATGAACCTCGCCGGGCGGCCGGCAGCCTTGCGCTACCGGTGCCGTCCCGGCCAGCCTTCGATCCGACGGACGGTGCCCGAAGGTGTCGCCGATGGCCGTGAGGGACTGCTCGCCTTGCGTGGCGTCGGACGGAAGGTGCCGTGGCGTGGGCCGGTTTCGCCGCGCGCGCAGACGCGCGAGGATGAAATGCCGGCACGCCGGTGCTAGCATCCGGCTCACTCCCGACCGGATCAGAGCAATTCCGCTCGGGAGCGGCGACGGCGCACGCAGCGGTTGCCGCACGAGGAGACACGGCAGGTGGTCGATTCACGACGCATCGTGCCGGTTGGGCAGGGAATCGGTGGGACAAGGTGTACGTGGGTGCGGGACACCCATGTCCACGTCTTGGATCGAGGACGCGATCATGACCCGCAAGCTCTGGACGCTATCCGCCTTTTTCTCCGCACCGCATGGTGCCGTCATCGGGCGAGCCGCGCATCGATTCGAGCGTATGGCTTCGGATGATCGTGCTTTCGCGTCGACGCGACGGCGCGTCGCGCTGACCGGCCCTCGCCAGGCTGCTCGACGATGGCGATGCTCAGTTCCCTGCCCGAAGGATTTCGCGTATCGCCCGCGATTCGTGACCTGAGCCACGCCACGTCGTGCCGCCGTCATCGACGAGTGGCGGCGCGTCATTTCCCCGAGATGGATCCTTGAGGGACACGCCATGATCGATTCGAACAAGGCCGCTCCACGCCCGCGCGCGCATGCGCCGGCCGGTTATCACCGCTGCACCCTGATGAAAGACGAGGACATCGGCGAATCGGCGTCCGCAGCGTGCAATCCGCAGCAGCTCGTGCAGATCGACGGCGGACGATACGTGGCCGTCGCGCAGGGCGCGCGCGTGTCGCTGTACGCGACTGCAGCGCTCGATACCGATCGGCCGGCCGTCTTGGCGTCGACCGTACTGCCACACACGGTGGTGCTGCTGGCTCCCTCGGCGGCTTCGGCGGAACCGGCGATCGTCGCCGCGCTCGACGGCGGCTCGCTGTGGTCGGTGCGGTGGATCGACGAACCGCGCCGTGGCCGGACACCGGTGCCTGCTCTGCAGGCCCGGCCGCTGGTGGAAGGATTGCCCGGGCGGACGCGATGGGTAGCCGGGGCCGGGCAGCGTCTGCTGGTCGTGACCGAGGATGTTGAGGCGGGGCGGCTGCCGGTGCTGGTGGAGGTGGTCGGCGGGCGCGTCGCACGCCAGGCGCAGCTGCCGTTCGCGCGGCTGACCACGGTTCATCCATTGCACGAAGAGCACAGCGACACGCTGGTCGTCGTCGATGCGGCGCACGGCGCGCATCTGGTCGGATTCGCCACGCATTCCGACGCCGCTGCGCTACAGCTCACGCGACTGGATCCGGACACACGCGTCACCGCCGTCACCGCGCTCGATCGCCACTGGCTGCTGGTCGCACGCAAAGGGGGTGAACTGGTCAAGGTGCGATATGCGCCCTCGCGCGAGGATCGCGGCCTGGCCGCCGACGAGATCTGCCACCGGCTGCGCGAGGTGCTGCACGCCTGCGGTTGCGCGTGCGGCTGCCCTGACGACCCGCGCCAGCAGGACCCGAAGGACCCGCGTGATCCGCGCCAGCCCGCCGATGACGAGCCCTGCGAGGCGCGCCAGCGCGGAACGGCCGGCTGGACGGTGGGCGCCCTGCACGTCGCCGGGCGCTACGTGGTGGCGGCGTCGGCCCGCGGCGATCGCCTGGCGGTGTTCGATCACCAGCTCAATCCGGTCTTCGAGCGCTATCTCGGCAAGCGCGGCGCGCTGGTGGCGACGCAACGCAAAACCGAGCGCTTGCTGGTGCAGCCGCGCCGCTCGGCGTCGCTGGAGGTGTGGCACCTCGCCGACTACGCGCGCGAGCTGGAGCGCCTGCCCGAGCGGCCGCTGCGGCGACCGCCGACCCATGCGGCCCAGCAGCGCACCGTGACGTTCCACGGATTGCGCTCGCGGCCGGCCTCACCCAATCCGCACCTGCGCGTGGTGGTGTTCCCGGTGCTCGAACCGGGACAGGTCTTCGGCGACGCGGATCAGGCCAAGATGCATGCGCTGCTGCTGGAGCACGTCTACGGCGTTGCTGCCGATTACTACAAGGAAAACAGTTTCGACACGCTGGAGACGGTGTTCAGCGTGTTCGGCGTGGACATCGCAGGCCCGCGCCAGCCGCTGGTGCTGCCGCGCTCGTTCGCTTCGTACTTCTACGACGATTACTTCGCCGGTGGCCTGGAAGCGATCATGCCGGCCGACTGGTCGGCTCCGCCGGTATTCGACGGTACCGAGGCCTTGACGGTGCGGACCGAGCCGGCCAGCGGCACCAGCCGAGACTACGCGATACCGTTCGCGGCGCTGTGGACGCAGCAGACCTATGCCGGCTATCCGCTGACGGTCCAGTTCACGGGCAGCGAGTCGCTGCAGCTGGATGTGACCGGTCAGGACGGTGTCGCCCGCACGCTGAACCTGACCTTCGGTGCCCTCAATCTCAGCCTCGCGCAGGGCGGCGACGAGGCCGGTTTCATGGTAAGCCTCGCTCAGCACGTCACCGCGGCGATCCGCGCTGCCGAATCAGCGGCAGGAGCACCGGTGATCGTGCAGGACGTGGTGTTCCGGCGCGTGCGCACCAGCTCTAACGACGCGCAGTTCGGTCATCTGGTCGGCCAGTTCCGGTGTGCGGCGACCGGATCGGGCAGCAAGGGCCGCATGTCCGTCGTGCCCGCGGCAGGCAGCGTCCCCGCCGCACTGATCGCGCTCGGGCTCGATGGGCCGGATGCGGTGCATGTGGCTGGCATACTCGGCAGTCGCAACGAGGTGGTGCAGTACTTTCGATTCTGCCTGGATGCGGCGATCTGCGACGTCGGTGAGGGCGTCGGGCTCAACGACACGCATTTGGCGACGACGATCACCGCGCAGGAAGACGCCGCGGCCCGGACGGTGAAGGCGCGCATCCTGCTGAACAGCAGCCGGGGTGGCGCGGGTGCCAGCATCGGCATCGTCGCGCAGTCGAATCTGGGCGGAACGGGCTGGGATGGCGCTGTGCCGGTTCCGGGTAGCAACAGCGACATCAACAATCGCAACACGATGCGCGACCACGTCGAGCTGGCCAACGACGTGTTCACCGCTGCGCTGGACCACATCCGCGCTACGGCCGGCTGGGATCGCGCAGCGGTGCAGGCGCTGTTCGGCGACTTCGACGCGATGATGATCGGTTTCGTCGGCGCCTGCCCGACGACGGTGCCCGTCGCCGATCGCTGGAGCTGCGCCAGCGCGGTGGGCGCCGCCCAGTTGCGCATGTTCGTGCGCAATCACCCGGCGACGGATCTGAACAATCCCGATGCCCTGCAGGCGCCGGTCACGATGGGCACCAGCCTGCTGATCGGACAGCGCTTCTTCGACCTGTTCGATCCTGGTGTGATGGCGCATGAGATCGGCCACGGCCTCGGGCTGCCGGATCTGTACTCCGCGGCGGGCTTTCGCGACGACGTGGCCTACGTCGACGACTGGTGTCAGATGGCCGGCAGCAACGGTCGCTTCAACCATTTCTGCGCCTGGGCCAAATGGGCGGTGGGCTGGATTCCCGAAAGTCCGGACCCGGTTGTCAACCGCGTGCTGGACGTTCCGATGCCGGCCCCGACCGGAGTGACCACCATCGAAGCGTGGCTGGTGCCGGTGGAGTACTGGGACAACACGATGCGGGCGGACGTGATCGACGAGGTCGGCGCCGATGTGCCGATCGGCCAGATGATGAAGGTCCATCTCGGCAGCGACGGCGGCGTCGTCGACCTGATCGAGCTGCGCGCGCGCGGTGCCCTCTACTCTCAGAGCCTGCCGCCGACACCGGCGCTGATCGTCACCAACGTGCTCGATCCGCGGACCGATCGGCGTTGGGCCGTGAACGGCTTGTACCGGCGCAGCGTCCACCTGCTCAACCGGGGGAGCGAGCTGACGGCGGTCGGTGATACCTGGGATTTCGCCTCCGGCCGCGAGTTTCCTTTGAAGGGATGCAAGATCGAGATCCTCGACATCCGCAGCATCCGCAGCGGTAGCGTGCCGCTGTGCCGTGTGCGCGTGGTACGCGAGGCGGCCGAGTTCATCGATCTGTACTTCGAGGACAACGTGCCGTCCTGGCGCAGCCCGGACCTGTGGGTGGACTGGCCCGGAGACAATCCGGATCCGGCTGCGCCGCGCATCTACCCTGCCGGCACGCCGACCGACCAGGGCGAGATCGTTCGCTTTCCGGACAGCGGCGTCGAGCCGCACTTCATGGTGGCCCGGCCCCACAACGCCGGCAACGTGCATGCGGAGAAGGTCAAGGTCCGCTGGTTCATCTGCGATCCGCCGGGCGCCGGCGACGACGGCCGCTGGGTCGAGCGCGACACGCGCATGCTGACCCAGCTGGCCGCCGGCGACTGGGGCATCGTGCCGTTCACGTGGAACGTCGCCTCGGGCACGCGCAGCCATCAGTGCCTGCGCGCCGAGATCATCGACTGGAAGATTCCCTCCGAGGTCGATCCTGCCACCGGCGACACGCTGGCGCTGGCAAGTGACGACGTCATCCTGCAGAACAACAACGCACAGAAAAACGTGTTCGACTTCGAGGCACTGACATGAGCTACGCAGCGATCAGTTTTCAGTTTCAGGTGCACAACGATGCCGAGGTCGTCGAGACCGCCTACCTGTGTCCGGAGAACCTGCCCTGGGGGGCGCAGCTGGACGTCACGCCGGCGCAGGCCGCCATTCCGTCGGGGCAGGCCGTCGTGTTCCAGTGCACGCTGCGTCTCGACGATCGGATCATCAAGCCCGGCTGCAGCAACGATCAGGGATTCCGCCTGACCGCTTGGCGCGTCGCCCACGACGCCGACGAACGCTGGGGCAGCTGCTTCTACTGGGTCCGGCCGCGTATTCGTACGCGGCTGGAGCTGGTGCGCGGCGAGTGGTACGAGAAACGCCTGAGCGTCTACGGCCAGCTGAGCCTGGATACCGACCAGCCGGTGAATCTGGATGCCCAGTTGCCGCTGCGGATACGTCTTCGCATCGACTTCGAAGGCGAGGGCGCTCCACCATCCGGCTGGTATCAGGCCGAGGTGCAGCCGGGCGGGATGTTCAGCCTGCTGCTGGACGTAGGCGCAGCGCCGGGCACGAAGGCACACCTGCAGGCGTGGTTCGATCGGACTGCGCTGCTCGGATCATCGCGCTCGGGCGTGCGCGACTACGTTCATCTCGTCGCGCCGATCGTGCATTGAATCGACGCGCAGCGGTCAGCCGTCACGGGGGTGCGTTCCAGGTCGACGCGAAAGGGGGGGAGGGGTATGCAGGGCTGGCATCGAATGTTGCTGGGATCGGGCCTGGCGGCACTAGTGGCGTTCCAAAGCACGGAGGCCAGCGCTGGGCGTCCGGTATGCGACAAAGTGTGGGACGCGACGGTCGAATCACTGCAGGAGGCGCGGCGGCGATTGAAGTCGCCGGAGCACCGGCAGTTATCCGGTCGGATCGCTTGCGGAAACGCGATTCTTCTCAATCTGGAGGCGCCGAGCGGCTGTCCTGGATGCAGTGTGGAGTACGTGCAGCTTCTGCGCGACTACATCGTCTACTTGCGCCGTGCTGCGGAATGGACGGCGTCGAAGAACAACTGGCGAGCGTACTACCAGGCCGAGATTGACGCGCGCGAGCGACTGGGCGAGTTTCTCGCGGACGCCGATGAGGCGGCGCCGGTGCAGGCGTACTGGTCGGACAACTTCGAAGGGCTGGGTGATGCGATGGAGCGTCTCGGCGCCGGCCAGCGATATCACGACGAAGCGCTTGCGGCATCGTCGACCCGCATTCTCAGTGACAAAGCATTCAAGACCTGGGCGCGCGCGATTCGCTCTTGCCAAGTCTGGGACTTCGCAGCCGGGCGGGACCGCGATTTGCCAGGTCTGAACAAGATTCTGCTCTGCGCCGACCAGTGCAACGCGGCTTTGAACACGATCCGCCGTCGCGTCAACGATGGACGCGTGACGGACAAGCAACGGATGACCGAAATTTTGGACGGTCTATTACCGGCGATTGGGAACTGTCCAGTGGGTGCGCCATGACACGCTCGACATGCAGCTTGCGCCTATTGTTTGGCTTTGTGCTGTTACTGCTCTCGACACGGCCCGCTCTTGCAGACGTGGATGGAATCTCAAGCATCCTTTCGGAAGTAGCGCTTCCGTCCACGTCGGGCAAGCCGTACACGTCGCGTATCCAGCTCGACACGCGCGCACCGGTTACCTACGGCGACGATGCCGTCATTTCCGTCTGGGTGTCTCCGACTGAGGGATTCGATCTCAACGAGGTGCGGCTGCACCCCAAGGGAGTGTTGACGTCACTCTATGCGGTCGACGAAACCACCGAGGACGGTATGGTGCCCGGCGTGCCCTGTCGAACCAGCGTGCAGCGGGGGCGGATCGGCATTCCCTTCGTCGCCACGTGTCGCATGACGTCGATCGGTAGTGGCCTGCAGCGGGTGTTCAACTGGAAGGCAGTGCCTCTGGCGGGTGGCCTCCAGCAGTTCGAGGTGGAGGTCGTATTGGCAGACGGGATAGACGACGAGGCACGGTACTACGAGTTCGGATCGCTTGAGTTCGCCAGTCCGCTGTTTTCGGTCGTCCTCGGCGGCATCCTGGGCGCCGGACTATGGGCGCTGTTCTTGCCGGTCTCCACTCCGCTGCCGACCATCCCGACGGCCGCGACCGACGGGTGGCGTGTGATGGCCCGGCGGGTGGCGAAAGCGGCTCCGCAGATCGCGCTGCGCTGGACCGCATTCGCGGCGAGTGTCATACGCAGTGCCGTGCTCGGGGGAGCGACGGCGCTGGTGCTGATCATTCTGGCGCGCACCACCGAAGGTATGGATACGCCGATCGCGTTGGAGGTCAACGACCTGTGGGGTGGCTTGTTGGTCGGTATCTTCAGTGCGCCCTTGTCCAAGTGGATACGCAAGAAGGTCGAAACGACCCTTCAGGCGCAATGAGTCGAAAGCCGCGGCATCCTCGATACGCCTGAATATTGCGAACGATCATCAGCCGGATACGTCGAGGGATTCGAGCTGCGCCTCCCGTCGAGGTTGCGAGCTCCTATTCCGGTGAGCGTGCTTGAGGGCGTGAGACACTGCGAGTCCGTCACGAGGTATCGCGTTCCGGACATGCGCCGCAGCTGTGTCTGATCCGCCCGGCCTATTGCGTATACCGGGGGAAGCCGGTCAGATGGCACTCACGGTGCGTCGGCGATGACGCGCCGAGCTGGTTGCATCGTCGAAAGTGAGGGGCATGTGAGGTCGGAATCGGGACGAGCGTCGCATCGCCACCGGGGGCGTGGACGATGACCCGCGCAATCGACGTGGTGTCGCTGAACGACGCCGTCGCGCTGCTGCGCGAGGCGCTCGACCGCGACGACGCATCCGAGCGCGACGCCTTCCTGGATCAGCGCTGCGCCGGTCGACCGGCGTTGCGCGCACGCGTGCAAGCGCTGCTCGACGGCTGCGCGGCCGAGCTCGACACGGCGGCCGAGCCGGCCGGCGATGCGCTGATCGGCACGCGGCTCGGCGCGTTCCGCGTCGTCGAGCGGATCGGCCGCGGCGGTACCGGCGTGATCTACCGCGGCCGGCGCGAGGGCGCCGACTTCGCGCAGGAGGTGGCGATCAAGCTGATCCGGCGCGGTTTCGACTTCGACGACGTGCAGGCGCGCTTCCTGCGCGAGCGGCGCATCCTGGCGCGGCTCTCGCACCCGAATCTGGCGCGCTTCATCGACGGCGGCGTATCCGCCGAGCGGCGGCCGTGGTTCGCGCTGGAATTCGTGCACGGCACGACGATCACGCGCTGGTGCGATGCGCACCGGCTCGGCGTACGCGCGCGCATCGCGCTGTTCCTCGACGTCTGTACGGCGGTGCAGTACGCGCACGGACAGCTGGTCGTGCATCGCGATCTCAAGCCCGGCAACGTGCTGGTCGACGAGACCGGCACGGTGCGCCTGCTCGACTTCGGCATCGCCGGCCTGCTCGGCGGCGACGAACCGGCGACCGCGGCGACGACGATCGGTCAGCGCCCCGCGTTGACGCCCGAGTACGCCGCGCCCGAGCAGTTCCGCGGCGAGGGCGCCGGCCTGGCGGTCGACGTCTACGCGCTCGGCGTGATCGCCTACGAACTGGTCAGCGGCGTGTTGCCGTACCCGGTCGACCGCGCCGATCTGGCCGCCGCCGAGCGCAGCGTCCGCGAGACGCCGCCGCAGGCGCTGACCGCCGCGATCGCGCGCGAGGACACCGCCGGCAGGTCGGGTGCGCAGCGCCTGGCCCTGCGCGGCGAGACGCCGGCCAGCTACCGCCGCGCCGTGCGCGGCGACCTGGGACGCATCCTCGAGAAAGCCCTGGCCAAGGCACCGGCGCGCCGCTACGCGACCGTGGACGCCTTCGCCGAGGATCTGCGCCGCTGGCAGGCCGGCCAGGCCGTGCACGTATCGGGCAACGGATGGGCCTATCGCGCCGCCACGTTCGTGCGACGCCATCGTCTGCCGGTCGCGCTGGCCGTCGCGGTGCTGGTCGCGCTGCTGACCGGCATCGGCGGCGTGCTGTGGAAGTCGCGCCAGACGGTGCTCGCCGCCGAGCGCGCCAACTCGATCCAGGCCTTCCTGCTCAGCGTGTTCGATGCGAGCACGCCGGGCGGCGCGGCCGATCGCGTTCCCACGACACGCGAGCTGCTGGCCCGCGGCGTGGCGCGCGTGCAGGACGAGATGCGCCGGCAGCCGGCGCTGCAGGCCGATCTGCTGACCACGTTCGGGCGCATCCACAACCAGCTCAACCTGTTCGTCGAGGCCGAACCGCTGCTGCTCCAGGCGCTGGAACTGCAGAAGACCGCCGGCGGCGTCAGCGCCGGCGCACGCGCCGAGACGCTGTATCAGCTGGCCCGCGCGGTGAAGGAACTGCGCCGCTATGCCGAGGCCCGCGACCTGCTCGACCGGGCGCTCGCGCAGGCGCCCGCGGCTGCGCAGGCGCAGCGGGCCGACATCCACGCGCTGCGCGGCATCGTGCTGGCGCAGGACGGCGCGGCGGACGCGGGCGCCGCGGAGCTGCGCACGGCGCTGGCCCTGCTCGGCGGAGTCGAGAGCCCGCCGGGACGGCGCACCGCCAGCATGCTCGACGAGCTCGGCTACGTGCTGACGCAGGGGCGCCGTTTCGACGAGGCGGTCGAGGTCTATCGGCGCGCGCTCGCGCTCGAGCGCAGCGTCTACGGGCCGGTGCACGCGGACATCGGCATGACGCTGTCCAATCTCGGCGCCTGCCTGCTGTCGATGGGCAGGCTCGAACAGGCCGAACAGGCGATGCGCGAGGCGGTCGCCGTGGACGGCCAGGTTTATCGCACGCCGCATCGCGTGCACGCCGTGCACCTGTCCAATCTCGCCAGCGTGCTGCTGCGGCGCGGCGGCACGGTGGAGGCGACCGACCTGTTCCGCGAGAGCCTGCGCCTGCGCAGTGCGCTCTACGGCGACCACGATCCGGAAGCGGCCAAGGCGATGAGCAATCTCGGCGGCGCGCTGGTCCAGCTCGAGCGCTACGACGAGGCGCTCGCGCTGCTCGGCCAGGCCGCGACGGTGCTGTCGGAGGCCGACGGCGACTGGCGCTACTGGCTCGCCAACGTGCAGTCCAACCGGGCGCGTGCCGAACGCGGCGCCGGCCATCCCGATCGCGCCGAAGCGGCCGCGCTGCAGGCCCTGGCCTTGCGCGAGGCACTCGGCGGCAAGCCCGGCGAGGAGCTGTTCAATACCCGCGCCGCGCTCGGCGCGGCCTGGCTCGACAGCGGGCGGGCCGCCGAGGCCCAGGCGCTGTTCGCGAGCCTGCTCGCCGACAGCGAGCGCGTGCTGCCGGCCGACCATCCGAGCCTGGCGGTGCGCCACCTCGCGCTGGCCGATGCCGATCGGGCGCTCGGTCTGCTCGACGAGGCGCGCGCGCATTACGCACGCAGCCTGCAGATCGGCTTGGCGACCGGCGGCGAGCGTGCGCCGTACGTGATCGAAGCCCGTCTCGGACTGGCCGACACGCTGCGTCGCCTCGGCGAGGCCGGCGAGGGCGAGCGGCAGCGCGAGGCCGCGGCGCAGGCCGCGGCGGACCTGCCCGAGACGCATTCGCTGCGACGGCGCGCGGCCCGTCCGGGTCCGCACGCGGCCTGATCCATTCGACGGCCGCACAGGCCGGCGACAGGAAGATCCCGAGGCGCGGAATCTGCGCGGTCCATGCGGCGGTCCGGCCCGAGGCCGGCGTCGCACGTGCCGGACCGAGGATCGATCCGAACAGTCCGAGACATCGAGCGACGCGATCGCCCGCGCTGCGGATCCGCAATGTCGATCGCATCGAGACTTCCGCCGGCATTTCGAAAGCGTCGAGCCTGGCCGGTCGGCGCCATTTCGCGGTGGCGGACACGGCGGAGCCGATCGGGCATGCCGCCGGACGATCCGCCGATGCAGGGCCGACCGACGAGAAAGCCCCGCGGCATTGGCGTCAGAACGTGATCCTGACCGACGGTGCGCTGCGTTCGGCCTCGCCGTGGAAGACCACCTCGATGTTGTTGCCGTCGGGGTCCAGCGCGAACGCGGCGTAGTAGCCCGGGTGATACGGCCGCTCGCCGGGGGCGCCGTTGTCGGTGCCGCCGTGGGCCAGCGCGGCGCGGTGGAATGCCTCGACGGTGACCCGGTCGGGCGCCTGGAACGCCAGATGATGGCGGCCGGTCAGCGTTCCTTGCGCGGCCTCGCTGTCGGCACTGGAGACGAACAGCTCGTCGGCCCAGAAGTAGTCCTCGCTCTCGCCGCCGAGCGGCACGCCGAGCGCGTCGAAGACCGCGCCGTAGAAGCGTCGCGATGCGGCCAGATCGCGTACGACCAGCTGGATGTGGTCGATCAGACGGCCACGGTGCAGTTCCTGGGTTTCCATCGGTCGGGTCTCCGCAAGCGTGTGGGGCACGATGCTACCGCGCTGCTGGACCGCGGATGAGCGGTATGCGCAGGCGTCGGGCCCCAAGGACGGGCGGCCGCGCAAGGCGCGTCTGCGATGCGGCCGTCTGCGGACCGCGGGCGAACCGACCGCGTGGTGCCGTGTGCGGCAGCGATGCGCGCGCAGGGGTCCGTGCACACGCGCACACCCGGCCCCCGGGCCGACCGGTCCGCGCCGGCGCTCGGCGCGTCCCGATGTCGCCGGCCGGCGCCGTGCCGGCCTCAGGGCTCGAAGCCGTCGCCGAAGATCACATCGCCCGCGGCGTCGTGAATGCCGACTTCCTCCAGCTGGATGCGGAGGCTGGTATTGCCGGCCGCGATCTGCCAGGACGCCTTCTCGAACGACGCCGGACCGAAGCTCCGGTCGATGCGATCGAGGTCGTCGGAGTCGAACAGGTCCCCGCCCGGGTTGAACAGCTCGAACTCGAACGTCTGCCCGGAGGCGGTCGGCGTGGCGAACAGGTGGATGCCGTCGGAAAGCGGATAGTCGTTGGTGAGCATCACCGAGGGGCCTTCGGGCGACGCGACCAGCGTCTCGACGGCGGTGCCGGCGCGCAGCTCGAACGTGTCGAGGCGGATCGGGTAGACGGTCGCCCGGCCGGGCGCGATCTCGATGCCCGCGTGCGACAGCACGAACGACAGCGTCACCGGCGTGCCGGCCGCGATGCCCGCGAAGGGGCCGCTCGCCAGATCGTTGTGGTCGATGGTGCCGCGTGCCTCGACGATCGCGTCGACGGCCTGGTCGGCGTGCAGGTCGATCAGGAACGCGGCCATGATGCCGTCGGCATCGATGCCCCATCCGCCGATCGTCTCGCCGTCCGCCGAGACGGCGGTGGCGGCGGCGAGGGTCCAGTTCTCCGGCACGGTGACGCCGCGCGCCGTGACGTAGTCGGCCAGCGGTTGGAGTCCGGTGCCGGGCGTCCAGATGCTGGCCGTGCGGATCGGCCAGACGCCGCTGGCGCCGACGATCACGTTGCCGTCGTCGCTGACGGCGAACGCGAACGACTCCGCCGGCAGGAAGCCGTCGAGGATCGGCACCGCAAACGGGCTGGCCAGATCGATCCGCGGCGATCTTGCGACGGGCGCGGGCGCTGCGGCGACGTGCGCCATCGCGTTCGGCAGCACACCGATAGGTTGTGCGCCTCCCGCCGCGGTCCAGCGCCAGGCCTCGCTGCCGTCCGCGGTGTAGTAGCCGCCGCCGACGACGACGGCACCGTCGCGGGTGGCGGCCAGCGCTTCGCCGATCGGGCCGCCGAGCGCATCGGTCAGGTCGGTAGGGGCGCCGTCGCGCCAGATCACGCCCGAGCGGAAGCCGTCGGTCTGGTCATTCCAGCCGAACACCAGGCGGCCGTCGCGGCTGATGCCGTTGGCGCGCGAGGCCGTGCCCGGACGATTCACCGGCAGGCGCGACATCCCGTCCGCGGCGGTCCACGAGAACGCGATCGCCCTGCCGTCCGCATCGTAGGCCAGCCCCACGGCGGTCGCGTCGTCGGAGACGCCGAAGGCCGAGCTCAGATAGCCGTCCACGTCCGAGCCGCCCGGATACGGCCCGACGACGACGGGGCCGACGACGGACGCGTTGCTGTAGGCGATCGCGGCGACCTGGTGGCCGTCCGCGTCGAGCGCCGCCCCGGCGATCGGCTGCGCCCAGGCGCTCATGCCCATCGCGTCGAGGAAGCCCGGGATCGGCTGCACGCCCGTCTCCGGCGTCCAGCGCCAGGACTGCGCGCCGTTCAGGCCGGTGGCGTACACGCCGGTGGCGATACGGCCGTTGTGGGACAGGCCGGCGACGCCGCTGTTCTGAAGCAGCACGCGGAAGGTGCCGGCCTGGACCGGTACCGCGACGAGGGCGGCGGCGAGTGCCGCGACGAGAGAGACGCGCATGCGGACATTCCATAGCGGAAACGAGGGAGTGCGCACGCTGCACGGAATCGCGGCGGGACGCCATTCGCGCGTCTTTCGCGCCGGTTTCGCGTTCGTTGAATGGTGCTCGCTCAGATTCCGCCGGCGGGGAAGACGGCCAGCTCGCGCGAGATGTCGCGGTCGCCGGCGATCGCGCGTGCGGCGGTCGTCGCGTGCTCCCAGGCCGCACGCTGTCCGAGTGCCGCATGCAGCCGGACCTGCAGCAGGGCGCAGCCGAGATCGCGATCCGCCCAGCGCGCGACCCGGCCGACCACGGCCGTCGCCTGCTCGAGCCGGCCCTCGCCGATCAGCGCCGTGCCATATGACACGACGACTTCGGCGACGTCGGCCGGCACGTCGCCGGCCGCGGCGAGCGCCAGCGCGCGCTCGTAGTCGGCCGAGCCGTCGTGCCGTTCCGCGGCCATCTGCTCGGCCCTGGCCAGACTCGCGTACAGGGCCGCGGCCGGCTCCGGGCGCGGACGCGCCCAGGCCTCGAACGCGGCGGTCTCCCGGGCCGCGTCCGCGCTGCGCCCGAGCGCTCGCAGGGCGCGTGCGGCGGCGAGCGTAGCGGCCGATCGGCCGCGCGGGTCTTCCAGCGCGTCGAGCGCGGGAATCGCGGCCAGCGCCAGTGCCGCGGCGTCCTCGGCGCGGCCGTCGGCGAGCGCGATCCGCGCGAGTTCGCTGCGGGCGACGGCCTGCACGACGGTTCCGTCCGTGGACGCATCGCCGTCCGCGATGTCCTGCAGCAGGGCTACCGCTTCGCGCCGGCGGCCGTTCGCGTCGAGCGCGACGGCGCGATGAAAGGCCAGCGCCTGCCGCACCTGCGGGTTGCTCGGGCGCTCGCGGAACGACCAGGCACGCTCGCTCGCGGCCAGCGCGGCGGCCGGCTCGAGCAGGGCCAGACGGGCGGCGATCTCGATGCCGGACGTCATCGCCAGCTCGTTCGTCGTGCCGAAGGCCTCGAATCGCCGCGCCGCGCGTTCGAGCGAGGTCACGGCCCTGGCAGGGCGGTCGCGCGATGCGTCGAGCATGCCCTCGTTGGCCTCGAGGCGCGCGAGCGCCAGTCCGTCGCCGGCCAGATCGAAGGCGACGTGGGCGCGCGAGAAGTCGGCCTGCGCCGCGTCGTATCGTCTCTGCAGCTGCGCCACGCTGCCCCGTCCCATGTAGGCCTGCCCGAGATCGGCGGGCTCGTTTTCCCGTTCGAGCAGCCTGGCCGCCTCCGAATACGCATCGGCGGCGTCGTCGAGACGGCCCTGCCGCAGCGTGACGTGGCCGATGCCGTTGAGGACGCGTGCGCGCAGCACCGGGCTGCCTTCGGCGGTGGCCTGCGGCAGCAGCGCGCGCAGGCGTTCGCCGGCGGCGTC
Source organism: Rhodanobacter denitrificans (assembly GCA_003241385.1). Lineage (GTDB taxonomy): Bacteria > Pseudomonadota > Gammaproteobacteria > Xanthomonadales > Rhodanobacteraceae > Dokdonella > Dokdonella denitrificans_A. Next base: position 201,903 of record QFPO01000003.1, on the reverse strand, counting down.
GAATCGGCCGGCGCGAAAGTCGATCCGGGCCAGGCGCAGGCCATATTCGCCCGATTGCCGCAGCGCTTCGGGCGCCGCCTGCAGCAGCCGGCGCGCTCCGTCCAGATCGCCGGTCAGCAGCGCCGCCTCGGCGCGCTGCAGCAGCTGCGTGTCCGACCACGCCTGCGCATCGCCGCTCTCGACCGGCGGCGTCTTGCCGAGCCGCACCAGCATGCGGTCCGCCGCCGCGCGTCCGGCCAGGAGGACGTCTGCGTTCCGTTCGTCGACTTCGACCGGCGGTCCCTCGCCCTGCCAGCGCAGGCGGACGATCCAGCCGCTGTCGCTCCAGGTCGCGCTCGGCGTGACGATCAGCGCCGCGCCGGAGGCGGCGCGCACGTCCGGCTGCCGGCGGCCGTCGGGCGATGCGCGCATCAGCGCCACGACGTTGTCGCTCGGCACGACCGGCTGACCGCCTGCGCGCAGGCGCGAGGCGATCGCATCCATCAGGCCCAGGCGCACCCAGGTCCATTCGGCCGGCGCGCTGACGTCGACCGGCAGCACCGCCGCGCTGCCGGCCGGGACCGGGTCGACGCGTGGCGCGTCGCGCAGCGCCAGCCAGAGGCCGCCGGCCGCCGCGGCGGCGATCGCCAGCGCGGCCGGCCAGGCCGCGCGGCGCAGCAGGGCAGCGGCGGGCTTCGGTCGTGCGGCGGCCACGACCGGCGTCGCCCCGGCGCCGGCATCGACGGTCAGTTCGGCGACCCAGGCGTAGCCGAAGCGCGGGATCGTGCGGATCGCCTGCTGCGCGCCGGCGCTGTCGCCGACCGCACGGCGTGCCTTGAGCAGGGTCTGGCCGAGCAGGGTGTCGCTGATCTCGGTCTTGCCCCAGACCGCGGCGACCAGCTCGTCGCGGCCGACCGCGCGTTCGCGCCGTTCGATCAGGTAGGCCAGGCAATCGAAGACCTTTGGCGGCAGCACCACCAGCTGGCCGGCGCGACGCAGCTCGCGTGCGGCGAGGTCGATCCGGCAATCGCCAAAGCAATAGGCAGTGCGTGACACAGGGGCGGCGGATCCTGCTGGAAGAGGGCATTGTCGGCGGCTTGCGCGCCGAAATCGACCCTGCATCGTCAGGCGTGGAGTCCGACGCACGCCCGCGAGCCGTCGGCATCGTGGACGATCGCGAGCGCGATGCCGTGGCGGTCGCACAATCGCTGCACGATCGCCAGACCGAGGCCGAAGCCGGCGCTGCCTTCGCGCTTCGTGAACGGCTGGTGCAGCGTGGCGCGCAGCGTGTCGTCGATCGCGTGGCCGCGGTTGGCGATGCGCAGTGCGCCGCCGGCGAGATCGATGCGCACGGTGCCGCGCTCGGTATGGGCGAAGGCATTGCCGATCAGGTTGGACAGCACGATGTGCAGCACCGCAGCCGGGTGCGCCGAGGTGCACGCGGGCGTGACGTCCAGATCCACCCGGATCGGGCGCTCGCCGATCAGCGGCGCCTGCTCGACGATCACGCGCTCGATCAGCGGCAGCAGACGCGTCGGTCCGGCCGCTTCGAGCGGCTGCTCGCGCGCCAGCGCGAGCAGCGTCGTCACGGTCTGCTCGAGCTGGGCCGCCGACAGCCGGATGTGGTCGAGGTGGCGGCGCTGCGCATCGTCGAGGCGGGCCTCGGCCGCGAGGCGCTCGCCGGCGCTGCGGATCACCGTCAGCGGCGTGCGCAGTTCATGGCTGGCGTCGCGCGTGAACTCCTGTTCGCGTGCGACGAAGGTGCGGACGCGCCCGATCAGCGCTTCCAGCCCGCGCGTCAGCGTGCCGATCTCGTCGTCGCCGCGCGCGGCCGGCAGGCGCTCGGGCAGCTCGCCCGGCTGCAGCCCGGCGACCACGTCGGCGAGTTCGGCCAGCGGCCGGCTCGTGCGTCGCGCGATCCAGGCACCGAGCAGCAGCGCCAGCGCGAGCACGATCGCACCGGACCAGGCCAGCAGCGCGAAGATGCGCTGACGCATCGGTCGCACGACGAGACGATCGCCGACCTCGGCCACCAGCCAGGCCGGCCGGCCGTCGACTCCGCTCAACTGCAGCAGGTGATAGTGCCGGCCGTCGTGTCCCGGAAACTCGCGGCGCCGGGGTTCGGCCGCGAACGATGCGCGCAGGTCGGCCGGAAAGGCGGCGCTGTCGGTGTGCAGCGCCAGATGCGGGCTGCGCGGTGCCGGCCAGCCTCCGGTGGCGGCCTGCGCCTGGATGAGATAGGCCGCCTCGTCGTCCAGCTGTGCGACGAAGAAGCGGTCCTCGACCATGTAGACGAACGCGATCGCATAGAACGCGAACAGGCCGGCGACGCCGAGCGTCAGCACGGCGAACGCGGCCAGCAGCCGGCGGTGCAGGCGGCGGCGCGGCTTCATGCGTCGGCGTCCAGACGGAAGCCGACGCCCTGCACGGTGACCAGCATCGGCCGCTCGAACGAACGATCCAGCGCACGCCGCAGCAGATACAGATGCGAGCGCAGCGGATCGGACGGCGGTGTCTGCTCGCCCCAGAGGCGGTCGACGAGCTCCGAGCGCGTCAGCGTGCGCGGCCAGGCTTCGGCCAGCGCGAGCAGGATGCGGTACGGCATCGCGGTCAGCGCCAGGCGCCGGCCGGCGCGCATGACCTCGCCGCTGCGCCGGTCGATGACGAGCGAGCCGATCACCAGCCGGTGCGCCTGGCCGACGCGATGGCGCTGCGACAGCGCCAGGCAGCGGGCCAGCAGTTCCTCGCCGGCGAAAGGCTTGACGAGGTAGTCGTCGGCACCGGCCTGGAAGCCGCGCAGCTTGTCCTCGATCGCATGACGCGCGGTCAGCATCAGCACCGGCACGTGACGGTCGGCGCGTGCGCGCAGCGCTTCGCAGACGCGCACGCCGTCGAGGCCGGGCAGGCCGAGATCGAGCACCAGGACGTCGGGCGGATCGGCCAGTGCCAGCGCGAGGCCGCTGCGGCCGTCCGCGGCGAAGTCCGCACGATGGCCGTGAAACGCCAGCAGCGAGGCGAGGCTTTCGCGCAGCGCCGGATTGTCCTCGACGACCAGGATGCGCAGCGGTTCGGACACGGTTCAACCGTCGATGCGGGCGAGCAGTCGCTTAGCTTCGTCCATCTGCGGATCGGCTGCCAGCACGTCGCGCAGACGCGCGCGCGCCGCATCGCCGCGGCCGAGCCGCGCTTCGCCGTCGGCGATCGCCACCTGCAGCCGCGGCTCCGGGAAGTGCGGAGCGGCCAGCAGCATCACGGCGACGGCGTCGCCGACGGCCGTCTCGTCGGAGGCGGCCTGCAGATGGTAGTAGCCGAGCATGCCGATCAGCGCTGCGTGATGACCGTCGAGATCGGCGGCGAGCGCGGCCGCAGCGTCGTCGGTCTCGCCACGCAGGACCTGCTCGACGCGGGCGAGACTGCGCTCGTCGCGCGAGGGCGTACGCGCGACCGGCACGCGTCCGGTCGCGCGAACCACGGCTTCGGCGGCGCCGAGCGTCGAGTAGGGGTTCTGGCCGGTGATCAGGCGGCCGTCGACGACCACGTGCGGCAGCATCGGCCGCGCCTCGCTCCAGCGCGCCTCCTGGCCGCGCAATGCGTCCTCGAGCAGGAACGGGTACTCGCGGCTCCAGCGCTTGCCGAACAGCGCCTCTTCCTCGTTCGTGAAACCGGTCATCGCGCGGCCGGCGGCGAGCGGCCGGCCGTTCGCGTCGCGCACCGCGGTCAGCGCGGCCGGGCCGTGACAGACCGCCGCGACGATGCCGCCCTGCGCGGCGATCCGGCCGATCAGCCGCGCCAGCGCGGGAGCGCGCGGCAGATCGAACATCGCGCCCTTGCCGCCGACCACGAAGACGCCGACGTAGTCCTCGGCCTGCAAGGCATCGATCGGCCGCGTATCGGCGAGCCGCGCGCTCTTCGCGGCGTCGGCGAGCAGGCGCGCATTGAACGGGTCGGCCGGATCGTAGCGGTCGGCCTCGACGGCACCGCCGCGCGGGCTGGCGATCTCGACGGTCAGACCGTTGTCGGCGAACACCGCCCAGGCCTGGGCCAGCTCGTCCATCTCGTAGCCGGGGCGTGTCTTGCCGGCATCGCGGCCTTCGCCGCTCAGCACGATCAGCACGGTGTCTGCAGCCTGCGCCTCGGGGAACGGCAGAATGCAGGCGAAGGCGAGGGCGGCGGTCAGCAGCGTCTTCATGGCGGTCTCGGCGATGGAGGAGCCGCCAGCATCGCCGGCTGCCGTGAAGCCGGGATCAAATGCGCCGGCCGTGCGTGCCGGCGCGCCGTCAGTAGTCGAGTGCGAGCTTGACCCAGACCATGCGGCCCGGTTCGTGGATGCGCACCGGATCGGCCGGATAGCCGAAGCCGGCATCGCCGGCCAGGTTCAGGTGTTCGGCATAGGTTCGGCCGAACACGTTGTCGACGCCGCCGCTCAGACGCAGGGCCGGGCCGAACCGATAGGCGGCATTGAGCGCGAGCGTGCCGAAGCCGGCGCTGGTGCCGAGATCGCGGCCGACGACATTGCCTTCGTCGACGGCGACGCGGTTCTGCCGCGCAACGAGCCGCCACAGCGCGCCGACCGACCAGGCCTCGCGCGCATAGCCGATGTCGAGGCGGCCTTCGAGCGGCGGCATCTGGGCCAGCGGGCGATGCTCGGCGCGGTTCTCGCCCCAGGCGTAGGCGGCGCTGGCCTCGGCGCGCCAGCCCGGCGCGAAGCGCCAGCGCAGGCCGAACTCGCCGCCGCGCGTGCGCGCGTCGACGTTCACCGCCTGCGAGGTCTGCCCCATCATGCCGCCGCTGCCGTAGCGGAACAGGATGTAGTCCTCGATGCGCGCCGCATACAGCGACACCCAGGCATCGACGCGGCGGCCGCGCAGCTCGGCGCCGACGTCGAGCTGGGTCGTCGTCTCCGGCTGCACGCCGGCGAAGGCGTTGACCGCGCCGGCCGGGCCGGCGTCGGGCGAGATCAGCTCCCAGTAGTCGCCGAGGCGCTCGCTGCGGCCGAGTCCGGCATACCAGGTGGCCGGCAGCGCGGCCAGATCGCGTTCGTAGCGCACGAAACCGGCGCCGAGCGTCTCGCGGCGTGTCCGGTCCGCGGTCGGATTGGGCATCGGCATCATGCCGCCGGTACTGGTCCGCAGGTCTTTGACGCGTGCGCGGTCGGCGCGCACGCCGGCGATCACGCGGTCGCTCGAACGCGCGCGCCAGATGCCTTCGGCGAAGGAGCCGACGTCGTCGAAACGCGCATCGGGCACCCAGCGTGCATCGCCGCCGGTGCCGCTCATGCCGGAAGCCTCGCGGTTGCGATGGCGGCTGGTCTGCCGGTCCAGGCCGGTCACCCATTCCCAGGCGCCGAACCGCCAGGTCGTCGCGACACGTCCGCCGCGCGTGCGGCGATCCAGACGCGCCTCCATCGGCATCGGCATCGGTCCGGCCGGATCGGGATCGCGCAGGCGGAAGTTGTCCATGACGTGATCGGCGCGGTTGTCGTAGACGCTGGCTTCGACGCGCGCGAGCGGACCGCTGAAGCCGCTGCGCTCGAAGCGCAGGCCGGTGCTGTCGCGTTTGAACTGCGTCCCGTCCATGCCGCGGCCGCCGTAGCGCGCCTCGCCGTCGCCGCCGCCGAACGTGGCGGTCAGGCGCGTGTCGGCATCGGGCGTCCAGCCGGCCTCGAGGTCGGTGTTCCACTTCTTCCAGCGCGACGGCACGCGGCGGCCGTCGCCGTCCTCGTAGTCGTCCTGTTCGGATCGATTCGCGACGACGCGCACGTAGCCGGCCGGCGCACCGAGCGCGCCGTCGGCGACCTGGTCGTTGCGGTCCCAGCTGCCGCCGAGCGCGCTCGCGGCCAGGCGCGCGCCGGGCGCGTCGAAGGCCGGCGTGCGGCGCTCGAAGCGCACCGTGCCGGCCGAGGCGCCCGGTCCCCAGCGCACGCTCTGCGGACCCTTGATCACGTTGAGCACATCGTAGGTCTCCGGCGCCACGTACGAGAGCGGATTGTCCATGCGCGCCGGGCAGGCGCCGGCCATCGCGCCGTCGCCGGTCAGGATGGCGATGCGCGAGCCGAACATGCCGCGCAGCACCGGATCGCCGTTGGTGCCGCCGTTGCGCACCGCGCCGAAGCCCGGCACGGTCTTGAGGTAGTCGGCGCCGTCGCTGGCCGGCACCGGCTGGCGCGGCAGTTTCGGATCGGTCGTGAAGGTCAGCGCCGAGGCCGGCACCAGCGCGGTCACGATCACCGGCGCGAGTGTGTCGGCTTCGGCTGTTGCGCCGGATGGGTCGGTGTCGCGCGGCGCCTGCTCAGCCGCACGCGCGGTCGGCAGGCAGGCGAGCACGGCGGCGGCGAGCGCCGTGGACAGAGGTCGATGCGGCATGGCGAACGATCGGTGGCATCGGCGCGGCGCCGACGGAACGCCCGATTGCAGCAGAGCGCGATGCGGCGCGGATGTGACCGGCGGTCGCACCGGAGCGGCCGCGCGGCGGTCGCCGCGTCAATCGGTCGCCGAAGCCTCGAAGCGGGCGCGCAGGAACGCATCGACCGCGTCGGTGTAAGCGGACTGCTCGCCGAGCTCGCGGCTGATCGCGGCGTGCGTGCGCGGCTCGGGCCGTACCGTCACCGTCGTGCCGAGCGCCGCGGCACGCGCGGCCAGCGCGCGCGCCTGCGGACAGGCACCGGGACGGCGCGTCGAGCAGACCGCGAGCAGCGGCGGCGCGCCGGCGGTCCATTGATGCAGCGGCGAGCTGGCCGTCCAGAACCGCCGGTCGCGACCGAAGGCGCGGTCGTACAGCGGCGGGTGCCGGCCGTCCATCATCAGCACGACGTCCATCGCCGCGCTGTCGAGCGCGACCACGCCGCGCGGTGCGCGCGCGCCGGCTGCCTTCAGCCGCGCCGGTGCGGCGCCGAGCAGGGTGACCAGATGGGCACCGGCCGAATGTCCGACCAGCACGACGCGGCCCGGATCGCCGCCGGCCGCGGCTGCCGCGCGTTGCACCGCGGCGATCGCACGGGCGACGTCGTCGGCCTGTTCGAGCGGATCGGCCTGCGGCAGCAGTCGATAGTTGACCGAGGCGACCAGCCAGCCGGCGTCCTGCCAATGCGCGAGCTTGGCGCCGAGCACGCCCGGGCTGCGCTTGTCGCCGAACGCCCAGCCGCCGCCGTGCACCAGCACGACGATCGGCGCCCGCACCGCGCCGGGCGGCGCGTAGAGATCCACGCGCTGCAGCGGATCGGGACCGTAGGCGATCTCGCGGGGCGGCGCGGCGCCGACGCCGCCCGTCGCGAGCAGCAGCACCAGCAGCCAGCCTTGGACGCGGCGCCCGGTCACGGCGCACCTCGTAAGCTCAGCACGGCGCGCAGGCCGTGCGGCGGCGACAGCGGCGCGATCGGTTGCAGCGTCAGCGTGCCGCCGTGCTGGCGCGCGACGCGCTCGACGATCGCCAGGCCCAGACCGTTGCCGCCGCGCGAGCGGTCGTGCACGAACGGCTGCTGCGCACGCGACGAGAGCGCCGGCGCCAGGCCGGGGCCGTGATCGCCGACGCTCAGGCGCCACTCGCGCGCGTCGCCCTCGAGCGTCAGCGAGAACGGCGCGGCGCCGTGCCGCTGCGCGTTGACGACCAGGTTCTCGATCGCGCGCAGCAGCGCGATCGGTTTGCCGCGGATCGGCGCCGCCTCCGGCAGCTCGACGGTCCAGTCGGGGCCGGCCGCGGCCAGGGCCTGGCGGCAGATCGATGCGAGGTCGAGCGGCTCGGTCGCCTCGTCGCGGCCGTCGCGCGCATAGGCGATGAACTGCGCGAGGATCGCGTCGATCTCCTCGATATCGCGCTGGATGCCGTCGCGCAGGGCCGGGTCGGTGTCGGGCAGCAGCTCGACCGCGTACTGCACGCGCGTCAACGGCGTGCGCAGATCGTGCGAGATGCCGGCCAGCAGGAACGCGCGCTCCTCGGCGCCGCTGCGCACCTCCTCGCCGGCACGGACCAGCGCATCGGCCAGTTCGGCGACCTCGCGCGGCGCGACGGTCAGCGGTTCGGCCGCCGCTTCGCCGCGGACCAGGGCCGGCGCGGCCTCGGCGAGCCGGTGCAGCGGTGTGGCCAGCCGCCGCGCGACGAAAGCGGCGGCGATCCAGACCAGGGCGACGCAGCTGAGCAGCAGCAGGAGCGGAAAGCGGCGCGGCGCCCGGTGCGGATAGGCGAAGGACACCCACAACGGCGGTTCGGTGGCCAGCTGCAGCCAGACCACCGGCGCGCGGCCGTCGCGCCCGAGGATCAGGCTGCGCCCGGGACCGAGTCCGTCGGCGGCCTGCTCCTGCAGCTCGCGCAGGAACGGTGCCAGACGCGGCGGCGGCGCCGACGGCGGCGTGTCGCGCGTGCTCAGGCCGGCCGCCCGCAGCTGCTCGGCCAGCCGATCCGGCGGCTGGTGACGCGCCAGCGCCTCGACCACCGATGCGAAACCGTCCAGCGCGCGCAGCAGCTGTTCGGCGGCCGGCCGTGTCGCGAATTCGCGGCCGAGCAGGGCCGCCAGCACGGCGGCGCCGCTCAGGGTCAGCGCGATGACCAGCGCCAACAGTGTGAACACGCCGGGGCCGCGGCGCGTCACGGCGACGACTCCGGCGGCACATAGACGTAGCCCACGCCCCAGACCGTCTGGATCAGCTGCGGCTGGCGCGGGTCGTCCTCGAGCAGGCGGCGCAGCCGCGCGATCGTGACGTCCATGCTGCGCTCGAACGCCTCGTGCCCGCGTCCGCGCGCCAGACTCATCAGGCGGTCGCGGCTGAGCGGCTGCTGCGGGTGGCGCAGCAGCACCGAGAGCACCGCGAACTCGCCGCCGGTCAGCTTCAGCGGCACGTCGCCGCGATACAGCGCGCGGCGGCCGAGGTCGAGCCGGAACGCGCCGAAGCGGATCTCGCCGCCGTCGGCCTGCGGCGCGCCGGGCGCCGGCCGCGTACGGCGCAGCACCGAGCGGATCCGCGCCAGCAGCTCGCGCGGATTGACCGGCTTGGGCAGATAGTCGTCGGCGCCGATTTCCAGACCGACGATGCGGTCGATCTCGTCGCCCTTGGCGGTCAGCATCACGATCGGCACCGCGTCGCCCTGGCCGCGCAGGCGGCGGCAGATCTCCAGACCGTCCTCGCCGGGCAGCATCAGGTCGAGCACGATGAGGTCGTAGTGGCCGCGGTCGAGCGCCTGGCGCAACTGGAAGCCGTCGGCGACGCCACGCGCCTCGAAGCCCTGACCGGCGAGATAGCGCACCAGCAGCTCGCGCAGACGCGCATCGTCGTCGACCAGGAGGATGCTGGCAGGCACTTCGCTCATGAGGGCCACTATCGCCGTCGCGACCGCCGCCGGCAAACCCGGCGCGCGACGAAAGTGTAAGTGGATGTGTCCGGCGCGTGCTCGCGACACATTCGCTGACAGTCCGCTCACATCCGCCCGCGGCGCCGCCGCTACTGTAAACCGTGCGCCGTCTTCGTGGCCGGCGCTTCCCATTCAATACGGAGGACTATCGCGATGAATACGCTTTCTCTGATCGGTACCGCGCTGTTCGCGCTGGGCACGATGTCGCTCGCCACCGACGGCCAGGCGCGAGAGCGCAGCCGCAGCGTCGCGCGCGACGCGCACGGCGGACAGGTCTCGGTCACGCGCAGCAACGCCGCGTTCGACGCGCAGCGCCAGCGCCGCTGGCAGGCCGACGGCCAGGGCAACGCGTCGATCGAGCGTGATGCCCACATCGACGGTGCGCGCGGCGCCAGCGCGACGCGCAACGCCGGCGCCTATCGCCATGCCGACGGCAGTGCCGGCCGCTACGGCAGCGTCAGCATCGACGGCCGGCGCGGCGGCAGTGCGACCAGCACCGGCGCGATCACGCGCGCGGCCGACGGCAGCATCGCCGGCAGCCGCAGCACTTCCGCGACCGGGCCGAATGGCGGCACCTACAGCGGATCGACCACGCGCGTCGACGGCAGCGTCCAGCACAGCCACAGCTGCACCGATGCGGCCGGCCAGCCGGTCGCCTGCCGGCGCTGAGCCCGCGCCGCGTCCCCCTCCCTTTCCGAATCCGAGGCAACCATCCGATGAATACACCGATCCATGCCGGCCTGCTGCCGGCGCTCGCCCCCGTCGCCCTCGCGGCTTGTCTCTTCGCCGCGTCCGCCCACGCCGAGCCGGGCGCCGACCGCGCCGAAGCCGTGCGCGAGCATCTCAAGGCCGCCGACCGCAACGGCGACGGCTACATCGACCGCGCCGAGGCCGACGCGGCGCTGCCGCGCATCGCCAAGCATTTCGACCGCCTCGATGCCGACGGCGACGCCAGGCTGTCGCCGGCGGAACTGAAGGCCGCCGCCGAGGCACTTGCGGCGCGGCGCCGCTGAGGCGCGCCCTCCGGCGCGGGTGCCGGCCGTTGCCGGCTCCCGCGCCGTTTTCGATCGGCGAGTCTCAGCCGTTCGGCGCGACCGCGAACGTCTCGCGCATCAGGGCGAGGTAGGCGTCCTCGGAGGTTTCGCGGCGCGCACGCACCAGCGCTGCGATGTCCTCGGTCGCGACGTAGCGCAGCCGGTCGCCGGTGTCCTCGGTTGCCGCGATGATGACCTCGGCGACCTGCTCGGGCGTGGCCAAGCGCGAAGCGCGCAGGCCGTCGAACACCTTGGCGGTGGCGGCGGCGAACGCGGCGTAGTCGGCCGGCACGTCGGCGCCGGCCGCTTCGGCCGCCGAGCGCGCGCCGAACGAGGTCGTGACGACGCCGCCCGGCTCGACCAGCCGCACGCGGATGTTCTGCGAGGCCAGTTCGTAGGCCAGTGACTCCGAAAAGCCTTCCAGCGCGAACTTGCTGGCCGTGTACAGCGAGATCATCGGCAAGGCGAAGACGCCGGCCCCGGAACTGACGTTGACGATCGTGCCGCTGCGGCGACGCCGGAAGTGCGGCAGCAGAGCGCGCGTGACGTCCATGACGCCGAATACGTTCACGTCGAACTGCTCCCGGATCTTGTCGCGCGAGGTGCCTTCGAACACGCCGAACAGACCGAAGCCGGCATTGTTGATGAGCGCATCGATCGCACCGAAGCGTTCGATGCCGGCGGCGACGGCAGTCTCGATGCTGTTCGGATCCTGGACGTCCAGGCGCGTGACCAGGACATTGTCGAACGCCGCCAGTGCATCGGCCGGATCGGGCCGGCGCATCGTCGCGACGACGTTCCATCCGCGCTCGGCGAAGCGCCGGGCGGAGGCGCGGCCGAAGCCGGAAGAGGTACCGGTGATGAGGACGGTTCGTGACATGGCTGTGCCCGGTGTCGAAGGAAACGACGAACTGGTGCCACCAACCGATGAGACAATCGGTTCAATCCGATATGTCACGATGCAGGTTATCGAACAATGCACAAGGCCGGTCTGGTCGAGCTCAACGCCGTCGCCGCGGTGGCGGCCCATCGCAGCTTTCGCCGAGCGGCGCGTGCGCTGGGGATGTCGCCCTCCGCGCTCAGCCACGCGGTTGCCGCCCTGGAGCAGCGCATGGGGGTGCGCTTGTTCAACCGCACGACGCGCGCCGTGGCGCCGTCGGCGGCCGGCGAGCAGTTCCTGGCCCGGGTGCGCCCGGCACTGCGCGAGATCGCCTTGGCCATGCAGGAGGTCGACGCGCAGCGGCAGACGCCGTCCGGCGTCTTGCGCATCAACACGTCGGTCGGTGCAGCCGAGCAGATCATGACGCCGGTCGTCGTGGAGTTCGTGCGCCGCCATCCGGCGATGCAGGTGCACCTGGTGACCGATTCGGCGCTGGTCGACATCGTCGCCGACGGCTACGACGCCGGCATCCGGCTGGCCGAGAGCGTGCCGCAGGACATGATCGCGGTGCCGTGCGGACCGCCGGTGCGCTTCGCCGTCGTCGCTTCACCCGCCTACTTCGCGACGCGGCCGCGGCCGCGCGTGCCGGCCGATTTGGCCGAGCACGACTGCATCCGGATCCGTTTCGCGAGCGGAACGATCTACCGCTGGGAGTTCGAGCAGCGCGGCCGCGTCCAGACCGTGGACGTGACCGGCCCGCTCACGCTGGACAACCACACGCTGATGATCGAGGCCGCGCTGCAGGGCGTCGGGCTGGCCTGGAGCAGCGAGTTCGCGGTCGCGCAGCATCTGGCGGCCGGCCGCCTGATCCGCGTGCTCGAAGACTGGACGCCGGCCTATCCGGGGCTGTGCGTGTTCTATCCGGCCAACCGCCACGTACCGGCGTCGTTGCGCGCGTTCGTCGAGCTGATCCGCGAGTGGACCGGCTGAGGCCGCGCCGCGTCCCGGTTGTGCCGCTACCGGACCGGCGCCGGCTCGAAGCCGTCGCCGAAGATCCGGTCGCCGGTTCCGGCCGAGGTCTTGGCCAGTTCGCCGACGAAGGCCAGGCCGAAGCGTGCGAACTTGGCGCTGTTGGCGGCCGAGTCGTCCATGTTCGCGAGCGTGTCGCCGGTGGTGTGCAGGCGCGGGAAGAACGGCGCCTGCGGGCTGCCCGGCTCGGCGACCATGACCGCCGGAAAGCCGGCGCTGGTCCACGAGGCATGGTCCGAGCAGCCGTAATTGCAGGCCTGGCTGGTCCGGCTGAGGCCGAGCGGCAGCAGGTAGGTATCGAACAGCTCGCCGACGAAACTGCGCAGATCGGCGTTCGAGAAATCGGAGATGATCTTGAAGTCGGCGACGTCGCCGGAGCGGTAGTTGGTCATGTCCAGCTGCAGCACACCGACCACCTCGACGCCGTCGGTCGCGAAGCGCCGCGCAATCGCGTTGGAGCCGCGCAGGCCGACTTCCTCTGCCGCATAGCCCATGAACTTGACCGTGCGCTGCGGGCGCCAGCCGCTGCCGAGCGCGACGCGGACGATCTCGGTGATCGTCGCGATGCCCGAGGCATCGTCGTCGGCGCCGGGCGCGATCTGTTCGAGATTGCCCTGCGCCGAGCCGTTGATCGAGTCCAGGTGCGCGCCGACGACGACGACCTCGTCCGGCAGCTCGTTGCCGGTGACGGTCAGGATCACCGACGGCTGCGTGCTGCAGGTGGTGCAGCCGGTGAACAGCTCGGCGCTGACGTCCGCGCGGCCGGCGCCGAGCGCGGCCCAGGTGTCGCGGATCCATTCGGCCGACTCGCGGCCGTAGCTGCTCGCGTAGTAGCGGTTGCGATACGAGGACAGGTGCTCGATCGTGCGGTAGATCGCCAGATCGTCGACCTGCGGCAGCCACGGATCGACCGTGGCCGCGTTGTCGATCGTGTAGCGCCCGCCGGCCGGCGCCGTCATCGCCGAGGCCGTCCGATCACCGGCCAGGAACGCATCGGCGTCCTCGAGCGAGTCGAACGCGAAATAGCCGCCGCAGCGGCGTTCGACCTCGTGCACGTACTCGGTGATGCGCGCGCGCCGTGCCTCGTCGATCGGCAGCAGCATCAGCGGCGTGCCGAGGCTGTCGTAGCGCACCTGGCCGAGCGGCGCGATCGGCTGGATGCCGGCATAGGTCGCCAGCGAGGTCAGCACGTAGACGGCATCGCCGGCGTCGCGCGCCTCGCCGCCGCCGTGCGCCTGGCTGCCCGATGCGGCCGCGCAGAGCGCGAGCGCGAGGAAACGTGACAGGCATCGATCGTGCGTGCGCATAGCGTGGTGTCCGAAGTCGTGAGGAAGCGGCGACGGCGGGCCCCGTGCCGTCGCCGTATGCGCAGGCGACGTTCCCACGGCGCTGCGCTGGAGCGCAGGCTGCCATGAAATCGGACTGCGATGCCAGCGGGCTGGACGCGGCGCCGGCTTCGTTCAGGCGCGGCGACGCCGGACCCCACGACGCGGGGCGCCGACAGGGACCGCAGTCGCGTGCGTCGAGTCAGCGTGCAGTGCATGAGCCGGTGTCACACTGGGACAAGTACACATCGGGGATCGATCATGACGTGGCTGAAAGCGCAGTGCGGAGACGAGGCGGCTTGGTCGGCGCTGCTCGAGCAGGTCGTGGCCGACAGCCGGCGGCTGCCGTGCGGGAGCAGGGCGACGCCTCACGTCTACGTCATTCCGGAACGCCGGGAGCTGTACTGCGACGCCGTCGCGCTGGCGACGCTCAATGCGCTGATCGCGCTGGAGCACCTCGACGAGGTGGCCAGCATGCCCGAGAGCGGTCTGATCGCGATCGTGCCGGAGACGCCGCCGGCCGTCACGCCGGCCGCAACACCCCGGCGGATCGAGCGCGGCGAAGACAAGACCGCGGCGCGGCTGATGCTGCCGCTGTTCGGCGCGCAGCCGGCCTGAGCGATGCGCTCCGCCAGCCCGGCGGCTGTCGCGCATGACACAGTTTCTCCGTCAGCTCATCTGAGCGCGCGAAAGCGCCTGCTCTGAATCGTTCCGCTCGAGATTTCTGAAGATCGCCAGCTCGAGAAGGATAAAACCAGGACCGGCACCGACACCGAGGCTCGAGTCCTTCAGATCGCACGGCAAATCCGCCACCGAGCAGGACTCGGAACCCTGATCCCAAAGGCGGGAGAGGTTTCGCGAAAAAGGGCCGGTTCGCACCGGCCCCTCTTCGTTGCAGCCAGGCTCCGCGGCGGGCGGAGTCCAAACTCCGCCCGCCGGACACTTACAGCATCGAGTCGCGCGCATTCTCCGCGCGCGCGGCACCGATCGCGGTCTCGACGTTCTTGACCTCCTCCGGCGGCGGCAGCACGGCCGGGAAGCCGAGTGACTCGATCCACAGCTCCCGGCACCAACCCTTGGTGTGGTAGAGGTGATGGTCCTCGTCCTTCTCGACCGCCTCGTGCGCCTGCTTGAGCACTTTGGCGGTAGGACCGCTGGTGCGCTCGGCGACGTGGCCGATCAGTTCCCAGTTCTGATGGTCCTTGGTCTCGGCCAGCACGACGCACTCGGCGGCGACCAGCTGCGCGGCATCCGGATCGCCGGCCTCGCGTGCGAGCTGGATCGCCTCGACCAGCGAGCGGCCATGGTGCGCGACGATCTCGCGGCCGGGCGAGGAAGCTTCGGTATCGAGCTCGAGCTGTTCGAAGACGCGCGTGAGCACCTGCTCGTGCGTCCGGGTCTCTTCCAGATATTCCTCCCATTCCTTGCGCAGGTCCTCGTTGATCGCGGCCTCGATCGCGGCGGTGTAGATCTGGATGCCGCCGCGCTCGGTCTCGAGCGCTTGCAACAGGAGTTCGTTGACCTGGTTCGTATTGAATTTGCGCTGCATGGCGATGGCTCCGGCTGGGGAAACCTCATTGGAACCAGACACGCTGCAACCCAGGATGACTCCGGCCGATGGCGTGCGCGTCCGTTCAACAGCCGTATCGGCACGCCGTGTCGCGGGCGGGTGAATTCTCGTCCGCGCGGGTGTGCCGGCCGCGGATCGGGCGTCGTTCGTCGGCCGGATCGGACGCCTCGTGCGCGCGCAGCGAGGCAGGTGCATTGCGCCGCCCGCCGGCGTTGCGGCCAGTTCGCAGACGGCGGCGGTGCAGCCGCTGCATCGCTGCCGGCGAAAGGGATGGCCGCGTGCGGGGTGTCAGTGCAGGCTGCGGATCGCCGCGGCCGCGTCGATCACGCGCGCCGCGGCGCGATCCTCGAGCTGGGTCAGGGCGCGCCGGTTGCGCGCGGCGGTTTCCGAGGCGGTCGCGTCGGCGACGACCGTGACCTCGAAATCGTGCGTATGCGCGTCGACCGCGGTCGCGTGCACGCAGTTGTCACCGGCAAGGCCGGCGACGTAGATGCGCTTGACGTGCGCCCATTCGAGCAGCAGCTGCAGCGGTGTGGCCACGAACGCCGAATGCTTGGGCTTGAGGATGAAGTAGTCCTCGCGACGCGGCTGCAGCTCGCGCACGAAGCGCGCGCCGTTCGCGCGCGGCGCGCAGCATGCCGCGACGATCGCGCGCGCGTCCGAGCGCCATTTGCCGAAGTTGTCGTTGCAGTAGACGACCGGCCAGCCGGCGGCGTCGAACGCCTCGCGCAGGCGCCGGATCGGCTCGACCGTCTTCATCGCCTGCTTGAGCAGACGGTCGGCACCTTCGAACGCGAACGGATGAATCACGTCCACGAGCAGCAGGGCGGCACGGTTTCGTTTCCGCATGATGTCCTCGTCGGACCAGGTCTGGTGGAGCGCCGCGGGCTCAGCCGCCGGTCTGGGCGTGCGGTGCCTCCAGTGGCTTGGATTCGGGCGAATTGTCCTGCCGCAGCACGATCGACAGCAGGACCAGCGCCAGCACTGCGAGGAACTCGCTCTGCCAGTTCTGCAGCGACTCGAACCAGAACTGCGCGCCGGCGACATGCTCCCAGAAGCCCGGCGGCGGCAGTCCTTTCAGGCGCTGCTCGTCGATCGCATGGTGCCAGCTGCCCCAGGCGTGGCCGACCCACGACAGTGCGAACAGCGTCAGCAGGGCGGCCGACAGCGAGACGCGGTACAGCTTGCGCCACCAGCCGCCGACGCGGACCGGCCAGGGCTTGGGGCCGGGATCGATACGCGGCTCGTCGGGCTGGCCCGGCAGCGGTCGCGATTCGGCCGAGCCGCGCTGGCGCAGCCAGACCGTCAGCAGCACGTACATGCCCATCTGCAGGAACTCGCTCTCCCAGTTCTCGAGCGTGGCGCCGACGAAGTGGCCACTCGAGGCATAGGCGCCGAGCGTCAGTGACGCCTGGCCGTGTTCGCGCAGCGTCTCGTTCCACGCCCGATAGCCGGCCAGGAACTGGCCGCCCAGGCACACGATGAAGATCGCCGACAGCACCAGCGACAGGCTGTTCGCTTGCCAGAACGACACGCGTTTGGACATCGGGACGCACTCCTTTCTCGCCGCCGCGCGGCGGAACGACATCGGGCCGGCGGAGCGCTGGGACGCTCGCGCCGCGTCGTGGTACGGCGCGTCGGCAGTAGAGCCGCCCGCGACTTAACCGAGGGCTTCGCGGACCGAGCTCCCGTGCGCGGCGTTCAAGCTCGGTTCGGACACGCCGCGGCGCTTTAGGAACCTGCGCGCATCGCGAACCGCATCGTCCGGCGTGGCCGCTGCCCATATCCGACGTGAACGCGTGACATGCGGCATGTGCCGATTCATCCCAGGGCACGACCGGCGCGCGCACCATGGGATTTCCCGATTCCCGCAGCAGGAGTGTTCGATCATGCGCAGTCAGCACCAGCCCTCGTCCGATCCGCGCTCGACGGTTCCGCGTGGCGGCAAACCGGCGGCGGCCCGGTCGCCGCGCGGCACCGGCGTCAAGAAGGGCCAGAACGGCCAGACCAATGCGACCGTGGGCGAGCACCAGCCCGATTACGAGTCGCGCAAGCGGCAGGCGCGGAGGAATCCAGCGTGAGCACGCGCGATCGCAAGGATCCGCCGCCGGCTAAGGGCGACGCGAGTCCGCGCGAGACGCCGGCCGAGCGCGCAACGCGCAAGCGCCACGAGTCCGACAATCTCGATCAGGCGCTCGAGGAGACGACCGACTGTTCCGATCCGATCAGCCCATTCGTGCCGGCCAAGGTGCCCGAAGCACCGAGCCCGAAGGCGAGCACCGCGTTCACGCTGCGCATCGACACCGACAGGTCCGATCCGGCCCGCTACGACGCACGCACGGTCGAGGCGCTGCGCCGGCTCGGTTTCGAGGTCGATCACGCGCAGGTCGAGCGCGCATGGCAGGAAGCGCCGTTCGGCGCGCCGGCGATCGAATTGCTCGACCTCGACATGCTGGTGCGCTTCACCGAGGAGTGGGGCGCCGTGCGCGTCTCCGGGCATGAGATCATGATCCTGGATCCCACGTACGGCGAGCGGCACGCCGGCACATCGCACTGAGCGCGCGCGTCCGAGACTTTCCATCGTGCCGGCCTCGCGCGCACAGGTGGCCGGCCACAGCACAGGAGCATTGAACCCATGAAGATCCGCGACATCATGACACCCGACACCCACGTCATCGGCGCATCCGACGATCTGCGCAAGGCGGCGCAGATGATGCGTGTCTGCGACGTCGGCAGTCTTCCGGTGCACAACGGCGAGAAGCTCGTCGGCATGCTGACCGACCGCGACATCGTCGTGCGCGCCGTCGCCGAGGGCGTGACCGACGGTCGCGTCGAGCAGTTCATGTCGACACAGATCAAGTACTGCTACGACGACGAGGACGCCGCTACGGTCGCACGCAACATGGCCGAACTGGCCGTGCGCCGCCTGCCGGTCGTCGACCGCGACAAGCGGCTGGTCGGCATGGTGTCGCTGAGCAATCTGACGCAGACCGACGGCGAGGCAACCGACGAGTTTCTGCAGGCGGTCGCGCAGCCGCATTGACGCGCATCGCGCTGCGTGCCGGCGGCGACGCGCCGATCGATGCGGCGCCGTAGTGGCCCGGCCGACGCGCCGTGGTCGTCAGCGTGTACGCCTGCGTGCACGGTCCGATGCGCGGTCCGATCCCAGCGCGCTGACGAGCACGGCGGCGGCCAGCAGCGAGGCCGCGATGAACATCGTCAGCGCGAGCGCCGGATAACCCCACAGCCGCGGTCCGGCGTCGACACGCAGCGCCAGGGCGGCGCCGATCACCAGCGCCGCGGCGATCAGGCCGGTGGTGATCCGGTTGGCGATCTTCTGCAGGTTCTCGAGCAGTCTGGACTCCTCCAGACCGCCGATGCGCACCTGCAGCTGATTGGCGGCCAGCAGGTCGAGCACGCTGCGCGCCTGCCGCGGCAGGTCGCGGCTCAGCTCGGACAGCTCGGTCAGCCGGCGTCGCATCTCGCGCAGCGAGCAGGCGTGTTCGACCTGGCTCGCCAGCACGTGCTGGACGTGATCGCGCACGACGCGGCGATACGGCAGCGCCGGATCGAGCAGACCGATCACGCCCTCCAGCGCGAACAGCGTGCGGCCGAGCAGGGCGATCTCCGCCGCGGGACGCAGGCCGCAGGCGACGCCGACGCGCGTGAGCTCGATCAGCAGCGTGCCGCCGCCGAGTCCCTCGCCGTCGGCGCGCGTCGCGAAACGGCCGATCAGCCGTGCACAGCGCCGCCGCCAAGCCGCCTCGTCGAAGTCGTCCAGGCACTCGCCCATGCGCATCGCCTGTTGCGCGACCTCGTCGCCGTCACCGTCGATCGCCGCCGAGAACAGCTGGAACAGCGCCAGCCGCGCGCGCGGGCCGAGCCGCGCGACCATGCCCAGATCGATCAGCGCGAGCCGGCCCTGCGCGAACATCACATTGCCCGGATGCGGATCGGCGTGGACCAGGCCGTGGACGAAGATCTGGTCGAGATAGGCGCAGACCAGATCGGCGGCGAGCCGGTCGAGCGGTTCCTCGAGCCGGCGCAGGCCGATCGCCTGGCTGATCCGGGTGCCGTGGATGCGCTCCATCGTCAGCACGCGGCCGGTGCTGAGGTCGGGCAGTGGCGCGGGCACGATCAGTGAAGGCTGATCACGCAGGCGCTCGCCGAACGTGCGCAGATTGTCCGCTTCGAGCCGGTAGTCGAGTTCCTCGGCCAGCGTCTCGGCCATTTCCTCGATCCAGTCCGACAGGCGGAGGCGGCGGCCCTCGTCGGTCCAGCGATCGGCCGCACCGGCCAGCCGACGCAGTGCGCCGAGATCCTCCGCGATCGCCTCGGCGATGCCGGGCCGCTGTACCTTGACGACGACCTGGCGGCCGTCGCGCAGCGTCGCTGCATGGACCTGAGCCAGCGATGCGCTGGCCAGCGGCTCCGGATCGAACTCCGGAAACACCGCGCTCAGGCGCGCGTCGAGCTCGGCCTCGACGACCGTCCGCACCGCCTCGAACGGCACCGGATCGGTCGCGTCCTGCAGGCGCTCGAGTGCGCGCACGTACGGCGCCGGCAGCAGATCGGGCCGTACCGACAGCGCCTGGCCGATCTTGACGAAGGCCGGTCCCAGCGCCTGGATGTCGCGCACGAAGGCCTCCGGGTCCGGCATCGCGCGCGGATCGGTCGGGACCGTCGGGTCGGCGGTCAGCAGGTGGCGGTAGGCCAGCAGGAAGCGGGCGACCTGTGCCGCGCGCCCCATGCCGCTGCCGGACTTCAAGGCCAGGCTCATGGCGGTTCCTCGTCTGGGCTGCAGGCGTCGCCGAACGGTGACGGCGACGGTGTGGACGAGTGGAAACGGCGGCACCCGAACCGTGCCTGAGCCGGCACGGCGACGTTCAGCTCGCACCGTCGCGGCGGGCGAGTGTCGGCGCCTTCATGCGCGACCGGATGGCAGCGGGCGATGTCCGTTGCCGACCTCGATCCTCGTATCCCCGAATGACCCCGGCATGGAGCCGGAATCATCGAAAGAGGATGTTATGAACCTTCGCATGCCACGTCGTACCGCAACCGTCGCCCTGACCGCGCTGCTGGCCGCCGCCTGGAGCGTCGGCCCCACGCAGGCGCAGACCTGTGCTTCACCGCTCACGTTCTCGAGCGGCGGCGAGACCACCGGTGATACCTGTCTGGGCGGCTACTTGCCGTGGAATTTTGGGGGATTCGTCAGTCAGCACCGGAAGATGATCTACCGCTTCGACCCGAGCCTGCTGGCCGAACATCGCCTGCGTTTCGAGGCGGTCGACTTCGACATGATGGCGCTCGTCTCGAACGTCTGCGACGAGAGTCCGCCCCCTTATGCCGCGGCTGACGTGTTTGCCGGCCGGTCGGGCGAGCTGCTGCTGAGCGGTATGCCGAGCGGTCCGCTGTACCTGTTCGTGACGGCCCAGCCCGATTTGCCCTATGCGACCTGCGGTCGATATACCTTGGCCGATCTGGACCCGAGGATCTTCACCGACGAAGCCGAGTTTCGCGGACGGCTCCAGCCCGAATATTACGAGGAGTCCTTTCAGACGTTCCCGCCCGGCGCCACACCGCAGCGCATGGACTTCAGCGGCGGCGGCTACGGCTATACGGCCACGCCCTTAGGCAGGGATGGTCAGCTGATCGCGCCGATCCTGCTCCGAGAGCCGATTCAGGCATTGGCCGCCAAGACCAGCTGGGGCCCGGTCACGGTGAAGCTGACATCGACCGGCGCGCCGATCCACGCTGTCGGCGGACGGTTCTGGAAGACCACGACATGGGGCTTCACGTCGCAGGCCCGAATGACCGTCTCGCTGCGCAGCGGCACGCGCGTGACGAGTTATGCGTTGTTCGGCTCATCGAACGACTTTCGCGGCTTCTACAGCGCGCGGCCGATCGACGAGATCACAATCAATCTGGTCGGCACCGGTCAGCCCACCATCGACGATCTGATCGTCGGCCAGTTTCAGCCTTAGCCGGTGCGAGCGGCGCGCACGGCATGCCGTGCGGCCGCGCCGTCGTGACGAAGCGCCGCGCCGATGCGGCGCTTCGTCCTGCCGCCGCCCGCGGTCGCAGCGGCGCGGTCCGATCGCGCGCTCGTCGCCACGGCGCCGCGTTGGCGTGAATCCGTAGCGGCGGGGCCGACGCGATCGCTCGGCGGTCCCGTATCGCTCAGTGCTCGAGGCGATCGGCCGCCAGCGCGAGATCGGCCACCAGCTGCGCGCGTGCCGCGTCGCGTTGCGGCGGACGCATGCGCAGGATCGCCGAGGGATGCCAGGTCGCCAGCGCCTGGGTGCCCGCATCGAGCGTGCGCCAGCGGCCGCGCTCGGCGGTCAGCCGGAATGCATTGCCGAACAGCGTCTGCGCGGCCATCGCGCCGAGCGCGACGACGAGCGCCGGCCGCACGCGCAGCAGCTCGGCGGCCAGCCACGGCCGGCAGGCAGTCTGCTCGGCCGCGTTGGCGCGCTTGTGCAGCCGCGCCTTGCCGCGCGGCTCGAATTTGAAATGCTTGACCGTGTTGGTCAGGTACAGCCGGTCCGCGTCGAGGCCGGCCTCGGCCAGGGCCTCGCGCAGCAGCTGACCGGCCGGTCCGACGAACGGCAGGCCCTGCCGGTCTTCCTGCGCGCCGGGCTGTTCGCCGATCAGCATCAGCGCGGCATCGCCGGGACCGGCGCCGAACACGGTCTGCGTCGCATGGCGCCACAGCGGACAGCGCCGGCAGTCGCGGGCTTGGCGGCGCAGCGCGGCCAGGCCGCCATCCGGGATCTCGTGCACCGGTTTGGCGAGCGGAGGCGGAGCAGCGGCGGCGCGGCGGGCCATGGCGCCACCGTAGCGGCGCACGAATGGACGTTCGATGAAGTCGCCGGCCCGGCGTGGGCTCGACCTCGTCCGTGCCGTCGGCGTTCCTACATCGATGCCGGATCGACGGCGCGACTCATGCGCGCGGCGTTTTCCTTGCGCTCGCTGTAGCGGTCGACCAGATGAGGCGCCACGTCGCGGGTCAGCAGCGTGAACTTGACCAGCTCCTCGATGACGTCGACGACGCGGTCGTAGTACGCCGAGGGCTTCATGCGTCCGGCCTCGTCGAATTCCTGATAGGCCTTGGCGACCGAGGACTGGTTCGGAATCGTCAGCAGGCGCATCCAGCGCCCCAGCAGACGCATCTGATTGACGGTATTGAACGACTGCGAGCCGCCCGAGACCTGCATGACGGCCAGGGTCTTGCCCTGCGTCGGCCGCACCGAGCCGGTCGACAGCGGAATCCAGTCGATCTGCGTCTTCATCAGGCCGGTCATCGCGCCGTGGCGTTCCGGCGAGCTCCACACCATGCCCTCGCACCACTGCACGCAGGCGCGCAGTTCGCGCACTTTCGGGTGGTCCTCGTTCGCCTCGTCCACCAGCGGCAGTCCGGCCGGATCGAACAGGCGGGTCTGGCCGCCCATCGCATGCAGCAGGCGCCGGGCCTCCTCGACCAGCAGCCGGCTGTAGGAGCGTGCGCGCAGCGAGCCGTACAGCAGCAGGAAACGCGGCGCGTGCGCGGTGCGGATGGCCGGTGCGTCGTGAGCGGGTCTCTGGAAGTGCGCGAGGTCGACGTTCGGCAGATCGGCGGCCGCCTCGATCGCTTGCATCGAGCCCGAATCGACGTCGATGCCGCTCATGCCGATGCCACCCGGCGCCGGGCGGCACCGCGCTCGTACCAGGGGCGAGAGCGGTTGACGACGTGGACCACCAGCAGCATCAGCGGCACCTCGACTAGCACGCCGACGACCGTGGCCAGCGCGGCGCCGGACTCGAAGCCGAACAGGCCGATCGCGGTGGCGACCGCCAGCTCGAAGAAATTGCTGGCACCGATCAGCGCGGACGGTCCGGCGACCGCATGCGGTTCGCCGAGGCGCCGGTTGAGCGCGTAGGCCACGCCGGCGTTGACGACGACCTGGATCAGGATCGGCACCGCCAGCAGCGCGATCACCAGCGGCTGGCGCAGGATCGCCTCGCCCTGGAACGCGAACAGCAGCACCAGGGTCAGCAGCAGCGCGGCGGTCGACCAGGGGCCGAGCCGCGCCAGCGTGCGCTCCAGCGCGTCGCGTCCGCGGCGCAGCAGCGAGCGCCGCCACATCTGTGCGACCACGACCGGGACGAGGATGTACAGCGCGACCGAGATCACCAGCGTGTCCCAGGGCACGACGATCGACGACACGCCGAGCAGCACGCCGACGATCGGAGCGAACGCGAACACCATGACGGTGTCGTTGAGCGCGACCTGCGACAGCGTGAAGTCCGGATCGCCGCCGGTCAGGCGGCTCCAGACGAAGACCATCGCCGTGCACGGCGCGGCAGCGAGCAGGATCAGGCCGGCGACGTAGCCGTCGAGCTGGTCCGGCGGCAGCCAGCCGGCGAACGCGTGGCGGACGAACAGCCAGGCCAGCAGCGCCATCGAGAACGGCTTGATCGCCCAGTTGACGAGTATCGTCACGCCGATGCCGCGCCAATGGCGACGCATCCGGCCGAGCGCGGCGAAGTCGACCTTCAGCAGCATCGGCACGATCATGATCCAGACCAGCACGGCGACCGGCAGGTTGACCTCGGCGATCTCCCAGCGGCCGATGGCCCGGAACGGTGCGGGCATCAGCTGGCCGAGCGCGATGCCGGCGACGATGCACAGCACGACCCAGACGCTCAGATAGCGCTCGAAGACGCCCATGCCCGATGCCGTCGGCGTGTCGGTGGCCATGCCGACCTCAGCGCTCGCCGATCGCGCGCAGCTCGCGCTGCAGCGACAGGGCGTCCAGACGCTCCAGCGGCAGCGACAGGAACAGCTCGATGCGCCGGCGCAGCGTCATGGCGGCATCGATGAAGGCCTTGCGCTGCTGCTCGTCGCTGCCTTCGACCGCGGCCGGATCGGGTATGCCCCAGTGCGCGGTCACCGGCTGTCCGGGCCAGATCGGACAGACCTCGCCGGCGGCGTTGTCGCAGACGGTGAAGATGAAATCCAGCGGCGGCGCGCCGGGCGCCGCGAACTCGTCCCAGGATTTGCTGCGGTAGTCGGCAGCCGGCAGCTGCAGTCGCTCGATCGTGGCCAGGGCCAGCGGGTGCACGAAGCCCTTGGGGTAGCTGCCGGCCGAGTAGGCCTTGAAGCGCCCCTTGCCGAGATCGTTGAGCAAGGCTTCGGCGAGGATCGAGCGGGCCGAGTTGCCGGTGCAGATGAACAGAACGTGGTAGGTCATGGTGTCAGCTCGCGCAGGGAGAGGAAGCGGAAATTTCGCAGGTGCCGCCTTCGCAGCAGTGCTCGGTCAGATAGCCGATCAGGCCGTTCATGCGCTCGTACTCGGCGCGGTAGACCAGCGTGCGGCCCTGCTGCTCGACCGTGACGAGTCCGGCATGGGCCAGCGTCTTGAGATGGAACGACAGTGTGTTGCGCGCGACCTCGAGCCGGTCGGCCAGCACGCTCGGCAGCAGGCCGGCCGGGCCGGCGACGACGAGGGCGCGGAACACGCGCAGGCGCTGCCGATGGGCCAGTGCGCTCAGCGCGGCGAGGGTCTGGTCTTCGTTCATTGTTCAACAATACAACGATTGTTGAACTATTGTCGAGACGATGAGGCCTCCGATCGCGCGGCACTCGTCTTTCGGCGTCGCCGGGTGTACAAATGACCACCATGACGACCGACCCCTCCGCCCGGCGCAGCCGGATCCTCGACTTCATCCGGCAGCGGATCGCGGCCGGCCAGCCGCCGAGCCTGGCCGAGATCGCCGCCGCGTTCGGCTTCGCCTCGCGCAATGCCGCCTACAAGCACGTGCAGGCGCTGGCCGAGGCCGGCCTGATCGAGCTGGCGCCGAACCAGAAGCGCGGCATCCGCCTGCCGGCCGCCGGCCGCGCCGACCTGATCGCGCTGCCGGTGCTCGGCCGCGTCGCGGCCGGTGCGCCGATCGGCGCCGACGTCGCGCTCGACCAGGAGCTGTGGCTCGACGGCCGGCTGTTCGCGCTGCGGCCGGACTACCTGCTGCGCGTCCAGGGCGATTCGATGATCGGGGACGGCATCCTCGACGGCGACCTGGTCGGCGTGCACCGCAGCGCCGAGGCGCGCGACGGCCGGATCGTCGTCGCGCGCGTGGACGGGGAGATGACGATCAAGCGTCTGCAGCGCGCGCACGGCCGCATCCGGCTGCTGCCGCGCAACCCGGCCTATGCGCCGATCCTCGTCGAGCCCGGCCAGGACTTCGCGATCGAGGGGCTCTACTGCGGCCTGGTGCGGTGCGGCTGAGATGGGCGGCGCGATCGCGATCGAAGCCCTGCTGGCCACACAGACGCTGTGGCACGCCGGACGCAGCGCGGCGATCGCCGCGGACGGCGAACCGACCGGGCATGCCGCGCTCGACGCGCTGCTGCCGCAGCGCGGCTGGCCGCGCCGTGCGCTGACCGAGCTGCTGCTGCCGGCCGACGGCGTCGGCGAGCTGGCCCTGCTGATGCCGACGCTGGCGCGCTTCACACAGGCCGGCGCCACGGTGGCGCTGATCGCGCCGCCGTACCTGCCGTACGCGCCGGCCTGGCAGGCCGCCGGCGTGGATCTGAGCCATCTGCAGCTGATCGACGCGGTCGCGCGCGATGCGCTGTGGGCGTTCGAGCAGTGCCTGCGCAGCGGCGCCTGCGCGGCCGTGCTCGGCTGGCCGGCGCAGGCCGATGCCGGCGCCCTGCGGCGTCTGCAGGTGGCGGCCGACAGCGGCGCCTGCCTCGGCTTCGCGTTGCGCGACCGCCGCCATGCCGACAACCCGTCGCCGGCCGCGCTGCGCCTGGTCCATGCCCGCAGCGGCGAGGGTGCCGGCGTCTGGCAGATCCGCAAATGCCGCGGCGGCCCGGCGCCGACGCAGGCGTTCGCGCCGGGCTCGTGTTGAGGCGCGCGCATGCTGTGGGCCTGCATCCTGCTGCCGCAGCTGGCGCTCGACGCCGTGCTGCGCCGCCTGCCCGATCCGGCGCGGCCGCTGGCCCTGGTCGGCGGTCCGGCCCAGCTGCGCACGCTGCACGCGGTCAATGCGACGGCCGCCGCGGCCGGCCTGCGCGCCGGGCTGCGCCTGACCGCCGCGCATGCGCTGCTGCCGGACGTGGCCCTGGTCGATCACGACGCGCAGGCCGAATCGCACTGGCAGCAGTTTCTCGCGGCCTGGGCGTATCGGCACAGCTCGCAGGTCGGCGCGCAATGGCCGGGCTGTCTGCTGCTGGAGGTGCGCGCCAGTTTCGGCCTGCTCGGGCCGTGGCCGCGGATCGAAGCGCGGCTGCGCGAGGAGCTGACCGCGCTAGGCTTCTCGCACCGCATCGCGATGGCGCCGACGCCACGCGCGGCCCACGTGCTGGCCGGTCTGCGCGACGGCCTGTCGGTCTCCCATCCGGCGGCGATGCGCGACCTGCTCGACCGCGTGCCGGTGCGGCGGGCGCGCCTGCCCGAGGACGCCGGCGAGCGCCTGCACCGGATGGGCCTGCGCGATCTGCGCAGCCTGCGCGCATTGCCGGCCGACGGCCTGCGCCGCCGCTTCGGCGCGGCCCTGCTCGATCACCTCGCGCGGCTCTACGGCGAGGCCGATGACGCACTGACGCTGTACCGGCCGCCGGATCGCTTCGATCTGCGGATCGAGCTCGGCTACGACGTCGAGAGCCACACGCCGCTGCTGTTTCCGCTGCGCCGCATGATCGGCGACCTGTGCACGTACCTGTCGATCCGCGACGGCGGCGTGCAGCGGTTCACGCTGCGCCTGGAGCACGAGACCGGATGCACCGATGTGGAGGTGGGCCTGCTCGCGGCCGAGCGCGAGCCGGCGCTGCTGTTCGAGCTGACCCGCAGCCGGCTCGAGCGCGTGCAGCTGGAGCGGCCGGTGGTCGCGCTGCGGCTGATCGCGCAGGCGCTGCCGCCGTTCGTGCCGGCGACGCGCGATCTGTTCGACGTACGCACGCAGCAGAACCTGCCGTGGCCGCAACTGCGCGAGCGGCTGCGCGCGCGGCTCGGCGACGGCGCCGTGCACCGCGTCGCGCCGACCTGCGATCCGCGGCCCGAACAGGCCTGGCGCCGCGTCGACGGCGACGACGGCGCGGTCGCGCCGGCACCGCCGCGACCGCCGCGGCCGGCCTGGCTGCTGGCGCGGCCGGTGCCGCTGCGCGATGCGCGTCTTCGCCTCGTCTCGGGGCCCGAGCGCCTCGAGAGCGGCTGGTGGGACGGCGCGGACGCCCGCCGCGACTACTACGTGCTGGAAACCGCGCAGGGCCAGCGCGCCTGGGCGTTCGCGCCGCCGGGCGAGCAGGGTGGCTGGATGCTGCACGGCTGGTTCGCATGAGCGGGGACGACGCCGTCGGCGGCGTGGACCGCGACACGCCCGGCGGGCGTCCGCCGCGCGCCTGGGAGGTCGCGCAGCGGCTCGGCCTGCGCGCGGCCAACGACGACGACGCGGACGATCGGCTGCCGGCCTATGCGGAGCTGCACTGCCTGTCCGACTTCTCGTTCCTGCGCGGTGCGGCCAGTGCCGAGGAGCTGTTCGCGCGTGCCGCGCAGTGCGGCTACGAGGCGCTGGCGATCACCGACGAGTGCTCGCTGGCCGGCATCGTGCGCGGCCTGGAAGCGGCCCGCGCGACCGGCCTGCGCCTGATCGTCGGCAGCGAGTTCGCGCTGAGCTGCGGGCTGCGCTGCGTGCTGCTGGTCGAGACCCAGGCCGGCTACGTGCGGCTGTGCGAGCTGATCACGCGCGCGCGCCGCGCCGCGCGCAAGGGCGAGTACCGGCTGAGCCGCGACGATCTCGCGGACGTGCTCGCGGCCCGCGCCGGCGAGACCGGCGGCTGCGGACTGTTCGCGCTGTGGCTGCCGGCCGAGCGGCCCGACGCGGCCGACGCGCGCTGGCTGCAGGGCCTGCTCGGCGATCGCGTGCATCTGGCGGTGGAGTTGCACCGCGACCGCGACGATGCGGCGCGGCTGGCCCGGCTGCTCGCGCTGGCGGCGGAGCTGGGCCTGCAGGCGGTCGCGGCCGGCGACGTGCACATGGACGTACGGCGCCGCCGTGCCCTGCAGGACACGATGACCGCGATCCGCTACAACACGCCGCTGGCCGACTGCGGCGCGCATCTGTTCCGCAACGGCGAGCGGCATCTGCGCACGCGGCGCGCGCTCGGCAACATCTATCCGCCCGCGCTGCTCGAGGCGGCCGTGCGGCTGGCGCGGCGCTGTACGTTCGACCTCGACCAGCTCCGCTACGCATACCCGGCCGAACTGGTGCCCGACGGCCACACGCCGACCAGCTGGCTGCGCGCGCTGACCGAAGCGGGCATGCGCCGGCGCTGGCCCGACGGCGTGCCGGAAAGCGTGGCCGCGCAGATCGACGGCGAGCTCGCGCTGATCGCCGAGCTGCGATACGAGGCGTTCTTCCTGACCGTCGAGGACATCGTGCGCCATGCGCGCTCGCGCGGAATCCTCTGCCAGGGACGCGGTTCGTCGGCCAATTCGGCGGTGTGCTTCGCGCTCGGCATCACCGTGGTCGATCCGGCCGAGAGCCGCCTGCTGATGGCGCGCTTCCTCTCGCGCGAGCGCAACGAGCCGCCCGACATCGACGTCGATTTCGAGCACGAGCGGCGCGAGGAGGTGCTGCAGTACGTCTACGCCAAGTACGGCCGCGAGCGCGCCGCGCTGGCCGCGACGGTGATCCGCTATCGCGGCAAGAGCGCGGTGCGCGACGTCGCCAAGGCGTTCGGCCTGCCGCCCGATCAGGTCGCCCTGCTCGCCGAATGCTACGGCTGGGGCAACGGCGAGGCGCCGATGGAGCAGCGCCTGCGCGAGGCCGGCTTCGATCCGGACAATCCGCTGATCGCGCGCGTGCTCCTCGTCACCGAGCAGCTACGCGAGCATCCGCGCCATCTGTCGCAGCACGTCGGCGGCTTCGTGATCAGCGACGCCGCGCTGTCGACCGTGGTGCCGGTCGAGAACGCCGCGATGCCCGACCGCACGATCATCCAGTGGGACAAGGACGACCTGGAGACGATGCGCCTGCTCAAGGTCGACTGCCTCGCGCTCGGCATGCTGACCTGCATCCGCAAGGCCCTCGATCTGGTCGAACGCCACCGCGGCTACCGGATCGATCTGGCGCAGCTGCCGTCCGGCGACGCGCCGACCTACGCGATGATCCAGGCCGCCGACACGGTCGGCGTGTTCCAGATCGAGTCGCGCGCGCAGATGAGCATGCTGCCGCGGCTCAAACCTGAGAATTTCTACGATCTCGTCGTCGAAGTGGCGATCGTGCGCCCGGGCCCGATCCAGGGCGGCATGGTGCATCCGTATCTGCGACGGCGCATCGACAAGACGCTGGTCAGCTACCCGTCGCCGGGCGTCGAGGAGATCCTCGGTCCGACGCTCGGCGTGCCGCTGTTCCAGGAGCAGGTCATGGAACTGGTGATCCACGCCGGCTACACGCCCGAGCAGGCCGACGGCCTGCGCCGCTCGATGGCGGCCTGGCGCCACGGCGGCGACATGGAGCCGCATCGCGTGCGGATCCGCGAGCTGATGGAGAAGAAGGGCTATTCGTCGGCGTTCATCGACCAGATCTTCGAGCAGATCAAGGGATTCGGCTCGTACGGCTTTCCGCAATCGCATGCGGCCTCGTTCGCGAAGCTGGTCTACATCAGCTGCTGGCTGAAGCGGCACGAGCCGGCCGCGTTCGCGTGCGCGCTGCTCAACGCGCAGCCGATGGGCTTCTACTCGCCGAGCCAGATCGTCCAGGACGCGCGCCGCGGCCGCGGCGGTCGGGTCGGCATCGAGGTCCGGCCGGTCGACGTGAGCTGCAGCGACTGGGACAACACGCTCGAAGGCGGGCATCCGAAACGCGGCGTCGACGACGGCGGCCAGGCCGCACTGCGGCTCGGACTGCGCCAGGTCGCCGGGTTGTCGGAGGCGATGGCGCAGGCGATTCTCGCCGCGCGTGCGCAGCGGCCGTTCCGCGACGTGCGCGATCTGTGCCTGCGTGCCGGACTCGACGAGAAGGCGCGCCGCGCATTGGCCGAGGCCGGCGCACTGCAGGCGCTGGCCGGTCACCGCCACGCCGCGCGCTGGGCGGTCGCCGGCATCGAGCGGCAGCGTCCGCTGTTTCCGGGCAGCCCCGACGAGGACGCGGTCGCCTTGCCGGCACCGACCGCCGCCGAGGACGTGCTGTCGGACTACCGCGCGACCGGCCTGACGCTGCGCACGCATCCATTGGCGCTGCTGCGCGGCCAGCTGCGGCAGCGACGGCTGCTCGACTCGAGCCAGCTCGAGCGTCTGCCGCACGGCCGCCAGGTCCGCACCGCCGGCCTCGTCACGCAGCGGCAGCGCCCGGCCACCGCCAAGGGCACGATCTTCGTCACGATCGAGGACGAGCACGGCATGGTCAATCTCGTGATCTGGTCCGATCTGGCCGTGAAGCGGCGCAAGGCCCTGCTCGGTGCGCGCCTGCTGGCCGCGCGCGGGCGCTGGGAGCAGGTCGACGGCGTGCGGCATCTGATCGCCAAGGATCTGGCCGACCTCAGCCATCTGCTCGGCGATCTGCAGGCCGCCTCGCGCGACTTCCATTGAGCATGCACGCCCTGTCCGCCCTGACCGACGACCTGTTCGCGCCGAAGCTGGTGCAGCTGCTCGACGACGCCGAAGGCGGCATCCGCTACTGGCCGCAGGTGCTCGACGTGGCCCGGGCGCGCGACTGCTTCGAGCGGCTGCGCGCGGAGGCGGAGTGGTCCTGCGTGCAGCGGCCGATGTACGAGCGCATCGTCGACGTGCCGCGGCTGCTGGCCGGCTATGCGCTCGATGCGTTGCCGGACCGGCTGCCGCTGGCCGAGCTGCTCGCCTGCGCCCGGGCCTGCGCGCCGGCGCCGTATACGCATGCCGGCCTGAATCTGTATCGCGACGGCCGCGACAGCGTCGCGATGCATCACGACAAGCTGCATACGCTGACCTCCGGCTGGCCGATCACGCTGGTTTCGCTCGGCGCGCCGCGGCGTATGCTGATCCGCGCGATCCACGGCGCGCGCGACACGCTCGCGGTCGATCTCGCGCCCGGCAGTGTGCTCTCGATGAGCCATGCCTCGCAGCTCACGCACGAGCACGGCATTCCGAAGACGCGGCGCGAGCAGCCGCCGCGGATCAGCGTGGTGTTCCGCGTGCGCGCCGGCACCGAGGCCGCGCGGCCGGCCCGCGATCGCGGCTGGCGTCGCCGGCCGGCCGGACAGGCGCGCTGAGCGGTCGCTGCTGCAGTGACGGAACGACCCAGCGTGGAGGCGTGCGCGGCCCGGCGGCGCGATCGACCGATCGTTCACTCCGGACGACGCGTCCGATGAGGGATTGCCGGCACCGCCCGGAGACGAAGAACGGACACGATACCCGGACATGACAAGGCCGGACGCGAAGTCCGGCCTTGAAGGAGATGTCTTTGATCGCCGATCAAGCGCGCGGCGCGCTCGCTTCCGAGCCGGTCGAGATGTCGTCGGCGTTGTGGCGCTTGAAGATCTCCTTCGCGGCATCGCGCTGCTTGCCGTCCTCGGTGTGCACGGAGAGCAGGATGTTGCCGTCGCGGACCTTCTCCTCGTAGCGCTTGGCCTCGAACTCCGGAATGCCCATGCCGACCAGCGCGCCGATGATGCCGCCGGTCGCGCCGCCGACGGCACCGCCGGCGAGCGCACCCATGATCGGACCGGCCGCGATCAGTGGACCGACGCCCGGAATCGCCAGTGCGCCGATACCGGCCAGCCAGCCGACCACCGCACCGACGCCGAGACCGGCCGCGCCGCCGGTGACCGCGCCCTCGGGCGCCTTCGTATTGTGCTCGTGCGCGAAGTCCTTGGTCGTGCGCTTGTCCGGCAGCAGGGCCGAGATGTCGTTGTTGCCGAAGCCGGCCAGCTTCAGATCGCCGATGATGGCCTCGGCCTGTTCGACGGTGCGGGCGGTGCAGTAGACGGATGCCTTCATGTGATCGTTCTCCCGATGACGGTTCTGGATGCGGCTCAGCGAGCCTTGACGGTGATGTCGTTGGCGACTTCGGTGACGCCGGCGACGCCGGCGGCCACGCGCTCGACCTGGGCCTTCTCCTCGACGCTGGCGACCGTGCCGCGCAGCGTGACGCGTCCGGAGGCGGCGACCAGGGTCACGTTCTTCGCGGCGGTGGACAGCGACTCGTCGTCGACGATCGCGGCGCGTACCGCAGCGGCGAGATCGAGGTCGCGCGGGTTGTTCGGCTGGTCGGCCGCGGTGACGCCGCGGTCCTCGGTGGTCGTCTTGCGCGCCTCGTCGGTCCGCGTCGGCGTCGCCGGATCGGCAGCCGCGACGGAGAGGCTGATCAGTCCGGCACTCGCCAACACGAGTCCCCTTGCGATGAAAGTCATGAGCTGTGTCCTCGATGATCGTGGTCGACGGGCTCGTCCCGTCGGTGCAGCGAGTAGACACGTCGCGATATGAACCTCGCTTGGACTGAGGCCGATCGCAGGCATGCCGTTCAGCGCATCGCCACCTGAGCGCGGTCTCGCCTCGTGCGCATGCATGCATGCGCGAGCCAACGTCGCTGCTCCAATGGCATCGCGCACGGCAGGACGGCGCGATGAAGACATCGCGCTTCGGCCGATGAAGAACGGTCGTTGAAACGACGAAAGCCTGTCGCGCATCAACACGCGCGGCCGCATCACGCGGCATTCATGCCGCATGCGCGTGCTCGGCGATCGAAGCGCCGCTCAGTCCAGATCGGGCAGCGATTGCCGCGTATCGGCGATGTCGGCCCAGGGATCGGTCCTGCGGCGCTTGAGCCGGGTCAGCGCATTGGCGATCGTGAACGCGTCGCCGCTCGCGACGCGGCCGAGCTCGCTCCAGCCGAGCGGCATCGCGACGCCGGCGCTCGGCCGCGCGCGCAGCGAGTAGGAGGCCACGCTGGTCGCGCCGCGGCCGTTGCGCAGCCAGTCGACGAAGATCTTGCCGTTGCGGTTCTTCTCGCCGGCGGTCGCGACGAACTCGTCCGGATGCATCGCGCTGAGCGCCTGCGCGACGCCCTGCGCGAACTGCCGCACCGCATCCCACGGCGCGGGCGGATCGAGCGGCACGACGACGTGCAGGCCCTTGCCGCCGGAGGTGCGCACGAACGAGGTCAGGCCGACCGTCTCGAGCTGCTTGCGCACCTCGCGCGCGCCGGCGACCACGCGCTTCCAGCTCACGCCCTTGCCGGGATCCATGTCGAAGACCACGCGGCTGGCGTGATCGGGATCGCCGGACGGCGATCCCCACGGATGGAACTCGAGCACGTTCATCTGCACGAGCTCGAGCAGGCCTTCGACGTCGTCGATGCACAGATACGCGTCCTTGCCGTTCTTCTCCTGCACGGTGATCGCATGGACATGCTCGCCCCAGCCGCGACCGGCGTGCTTCTGGAAGAAACAGGCCTTGGCGATGCCGTCCGGACAGCGCACCACCGACACCGGCCGGCCGGCGAGCTCGGGCAGCAGCCACGGCGCGACCTGCCGGTAGTACTCGGCGACCTCGCCCTTGGTGATGCCGGCTTCCGGAAACACCACGCGCTCCGGATGCGTGATCGTGACCGGGCCTCCCTCGGCTTCGTTCACCGGATTGGCCTTGGCGCGCGTCGCCGTACGGCCGCGCGTGCGCTTGGCGCCGCCGGTCGATCGCTTGCGGCCCGAAGTAGCGGTGGTCGTCATCAGATCCTCCACGGTCTTGTCGTCGCGAAACGTCTTGAACGCGACCTGGCGCAGCAGGCCCTGGCCGCCGTAGCCCTGGTAGTGGACCTCGGCGACCAGGCGCGGCCGCACCCAGATCGCGAGCCGGCGGTCCGGCGCGGACATCCGCGCGATGTCGGCCGGCGGATCGTCGACCCTGCTGCGGGCCAGCGCCTGACGCAGGTGCCGCAGCTCGGCGTCGCTGAAGCCGGTACCGACGCGGCCGACGTAGCGCAGGCCACCCTCGCCATCGGGCGCCGCCAGCAGCAGCGCGCCGATACCGGCGCGCTTGCCCTTCGGTTCGGTATAGCCGACGACCGCGAACTCGTCGGACGGACGCGCCTTCGCCTTGACCCAGGCGCCGCTGCGCGTGCCGGTATAGGCGCTGTCGGTGCGCTTGCTGACGACGCCTTCCAGCCCGTGCCGAATCGCCTGCGCGAAGACCGCCGGACCGCTGCCGACCTGATGCTCCGAATAGCGCAGCAGCGGATGCGGATGCGCGGCCAGACGCTCGGCGAGCAAGCGCTTGCGTTCGATCAGCGGTACCTCCCACAGCGTGCGGCCGTCGGCGTGCAGCAGGTCGAACAGCATGTAGATCGCCGGCTCGCGCGTCTCGGCCGAGAGCCGGCTCTGCAAGGCG
The DNA here is from genome assembly GCA_003241385.1 of Rhodanobacter denitrificans. GTDB lineage: Bacteria > Pseudomonadota > Gammaproteobacteria > Xanthomonadales > Rhodanobacteraceae > Dokdonella > Dokdonella denitrificans_A. Next base: position 167,401 of record QFPO01000003.1, on the reverse strand, counting down.
TTGAAGTTCTCGCGCTCGCCGTGCAGCACGACCATCTCGCCGTCGAGCTGCGCGTTCCTGAATCCGAGCGTCTCGATCGCGCGCGCGAGCTCGGGCACCTTCGCGGTCCATTCGATCGCATTGCGCGACCACAGCCGCGCCTTGCCGCGCTCGACCGTCGTCAGAATGCGGTAGCCGTCCCACTTGACCTCGTGCAGCCAGGCTTCGCCGCTCGGCGAGGTTTCGACCGGCCGGCACAGCTCCGGCGGGAACGGTACGCGCATCGCCGCGCGACGGCCGAGCGTCGCGCCGCTGTCGGAAGTCGCGCTCGCCGGGTCGGATCGCGCCGCCGCATGTCCGGCCCAGACCTTGCGGCGCTGCGCCAACGCGATCGGCCGATCGGTCGACGGGTCGACGAAGGCGTCGGCGTCGCGGTCGCCGGCATAGGCGTCCTGATGCTTGATTAGCAGCCACTGCTGCTTGCTGCCCTGTTTGCGCGTGCGCACCAGCACCCAGGAGCCGCGCAATACGTCGCCGTGCAGCACGAACTTGAGCTCGCCGGCGGCCAGGCTCTTGCGCGCGTCGCCGATCGCTTCCCAGGTGCCGGAGTCGAACACGTCGACGTGGCCGGCGCCGTAGTTGCCTTTCGGGATGTCGCCTTCGAACGCCGCATAGGCGATCGGATGATCCTCCACCTCCATCGCGAGGCGCTTGACCGCCGGATCGAAGCTCGGCCCCTTCGGTACCGCCCAGCTCTTGAGCACGCCGTCCAGTTCGAGCCGGAAATCGAAATGGCGATGCGAGGCGTGGTGCAGCTGCACCACGAAGATGCGCCCGCCGCGCTTGCCGCCGCGCGCGGGCTCGGGCGTCGACGAGAAATTGCGTTTGCGCGCGTAGGTGGCGAGCCCCACGGCGGTCAGCCCGGCGTGCGGCGCGGGTCGTCGCCGTAGGTGTACTCGGTCTCGAACGAGCCGTCCTCGCGGTGCACGACCAGCTGTGCGAGGCCGCCGCGCGTGTGCACGTCCTTGGCGCGGCTGCGGCCGGCCTCGATCGCGGCTTGCTTGGTGTCGAAACTGCCTTCGTTCGAGCCGCCCTCGCGATTCAGATGCCAGCGGCCGTCGGCGCTGGCGTGGACGACGTGCAGGACTTGACGCTTCATGGCGATCTCCGGTTGGGAATCGGGAATGCGACCGCCGGCGTCGCCGACGCTCGACGTGCAGATATGCAACGGTGAGGCTTAATCGCGGCTGGCGTGAGCGGACAGGCGACGTCAGGGTCGCGTCGTCGCTCGGGTCCGGCGCCGGAACGGCGGCATGGCCGGTCGGACGCATCGAGCGGCCGCGCGGCGCCGTGCGCCATCGGGACTGTGCTGGCACCGGTCCGGCTCGTCCGGGTCATGCGAAAGACTTCGTCTCACGAGCGTCGCGACGGACGGCGCGTAGCGGCTCAGCGTTCCGTGTCGCCGGTATCGTCCAGATCGGCCTGCAGCACGCGCAGGCTCGACAGGCGCCGGCGCTGCCGGCGCTGTGCGATCGCCAGCGCGACCAGCGTCGCCAGCACGAACGCCGCGGCGGCCGCCGCGATCGGCGGTGCGGGAGGCGAGGCATCGGCCTGCATCACGGCCAGATGGACCAGCGCGGCGGCGCAGATCGCGTAGCCGGCCACGATCCAGCGCAGCCAGGTTCGCGCCTGTCCGATCGACAGTCGCAGCGCATCGCGCACGCTGTCCGCACTGCCGGCATCGCGCGTGCGCCATGCCCAGATCGCCGCGAGCAGCGCGAATGCCGTGAACGCGGCGCCGGTCAGCGTCGGCAGCCAGGCGGCGCCGTGGGCCGCGCGCCACGCGAGCGCACCCGCTGCGGCTGCGCAGACGGCGAGTTCGGCGACGAAGATCGCCGTCTGCAGCCGGGCGCGGCGCCGGACTTCGGCGACCGACGGCAGGTCCGTACCGGCATCGGCGCGCGGCGGCACGGTCCAGTCCTGTGCCAGGGCGCGCCATTCCGGATCGTCATTCACGCTCATCTGAGGGTTCTCCCGTCAATGCCGACCGCAATGCGGCCTTGGCCCGCGTCAGGCGGATCGACACCGTGTTCGGATTGAGTCCGAGGATGTCGGCGATTTCTTTCGGACCGAATCCTTCCAGCGTCAGCACGACCGGCTGGCGCAGGCCGAGCGGCAGCCGGCGCACCGCCGCCAGCAGCCGTTCCTGGCGCTGCTGCCGCTCGGCCGCCTCGATCCCGTCGGCGGCCTGCGCGAGCTGATCGTGCAGCTCGGCCGTCGCCGGCTCGGCCACCGCGCGCGCGACGTGGCTGACGCAGCGGTTGTGGGCGACGCGCGCGAGGAACGCGCGCAGCTCGCCGTCGCCGCGGTAGCCCGGCAGCGCACGCCACAGCGCGAGCAGGATGTCCTGCAGCAGATCGCGGCGGCGTTCCGGGTCGGCCTCGTGGCTGGCGACGATGCGCATCAGCATCGGCCGGTGCTCGGCGACGACGCGCTCGAAATCCGGATCACGCCCCATGTCGACGCCGGCCTGTGCACGAGACCTGAAAGATTCGCCGGCGACCGGAGACTGATACGGCGAAACGGTCACCGAACAGGACACTCCCGTGCGATCTCACGCTCTTGCTCCACTGCTGCGCTTTCATCTCATCTTCGCCTGTCTGCTCGGCACCGCGCCAGCCCTCGGCGCGCAGGGCCGCACCGATTACGTCGTGTCGATCGCCGGTCAGACGCGCGGCGAGATGCGCGTGGAGGTCGCCGAAGCCGAGCGGCGCATCGGCTTGCGCTTCGACGATCGCGGCCGCGGTCCCGATACGCGTACGCGGTTGCGTGTCGATGCGCAGGGTCGGCCGATGCTGCTCGAGGTCGACGGCGAGAACTATTTCAAGACGCCGGTCGCCGAGCGCTTCGGCCGCAATGCGGCCGAAGCGCACTGGACCAGCGCGGTCGATCGCGGCAGCGGCGATGCCGATCACTTCTACGTCGCGCACGAGTCCTCGTCCGAACTCAACGCAGCCCTGGTGCGGGCGCTGCTGCGCGCACCCGGGCACAGCCTGCCGCTGCTGCCGGCCGGCCGTGCCCGTGTCGAGCGCAGCCTGCGCCGCACGCTGCGCGGCGATGCCGGCGAGATCACGGCGACGCTGTATCTGATCGAGGGTGTCGGCTTCGCGCCGGCGCCGATCTGGCTGGACGACCGCCTGGAGCTGGTGTTCGAAGGCAGCGTCTGGCTCGCGGTCGCGCGCCGGGATCTGACCGCCGCCATGGCGAGCGAGCTGGTCGCGGCGCAGGACCGGGTGCTGCGCGAGCGTCAGGAAGCGCGTGCGCGCTCGCTGGCGCGGCGATCGGACGGTCCGGTCGCGTTTCGCGGCGTGCGCCTGTACGACGCCGCCGCCGGAACCTTCGCCGACGCGATGACCGTGATCGTGCGCGGCCGCCACATCGCCGCGGTCGGGCCGGCCGCGGCGGTCGCGATTCCGGACGATGCGCAGATCGTCGACGGGCAGGGCGGCACGCTGCTGCCGGGCCTGATCGACATGCACGTGCACATCGCGGCCGACAGCGACGGCCTGATCGACATCGCCGCCGGCGTCACCAGCGTGCGCGATCTCGGCAACGACCTCGACACGCTGCGCGCGCGGCGCGAGGCATTCGCGAGCGGCCGCCTGATCGGACCGCGCATCTTCATGGCCGGCCTCGTCGACGGCCCCGGTCCGAAGGCCGGACCGACCCGGCTGCTGATCTCGACGCCGGAAGAAGCGCGCCAGGCCGTCGCGACGCTGGCCGATGCCGGCATTCCTCAGGTCAAGCTCTACAGCTCGCTGAAGCCCGAGCTGGTGCCGGTCATCGCCGCGGCCGCGCATGCGCGCGGCCTGCGCGTCAGCGGGCACGTACCGGCCGGCATGACGCTCGAGGACGTCGTGCGCGCCGGCTACGACGAAGTGCAGCATGCCAATTTCTGGATGCTCAACTTCATGGGGCCGGCGGTCGCCGCCGAGATCAACGGCCTGGGCCGCTTCACGCATACCGGCCAGCGCGGCGCCGACCTCGATCTGGATTCGGCCGAGGTACGCGCGTTCGTCGCGCTGCTGCGCGAGCATCGCACGGTGCTCGATCCGACGCTGGCCGCGATGGAGGACGTGCTGACCGGCAGCGCCGGCCAACCGCCGGCGAGTCTTGCCGCCGTCGCGGACCGGCTGCCGCCGCAGATCCTGCGTGCGGTGTCGGCGACCGGTTTCGCGAAGGACCCGGCGCAGCGCGAGCGCTACGCACAGTCCGCGCAGCGCATGCGCCAGCTGCTGCAGCGGCTGCACGCCGCGGGCGTGCCGATCGTCGCCGGCACCGACGGCTACGCGGCGAGCCTGAGCCTCGCGCACGAGCTGGAGCGCTACGTGGCGGCCGGCCTGTCGCCGGCCGATGCGCTGTACACCGCCACGCTGGGCGCGGCGCGCGTGCTCGGCGAGGACACGCGGATCGGCTCGGTCGAAGCCGGCAAGTTCGCCGATCTGGTCCTCGTCGACGGCGATCCGGCACGCGATCTCGGCGCGCTGCGCCGCACCCGGCTCGTCATGAAGGACGGCGTGAGCTACGCGCCCGACGCGCTGTTCGCGGCCGCCGGCGTCGCGCCGGCCTCGCGTCCTTGACCGGCTCCTCGACCATGCGCCGGCCCGGATCCCGATCCCATTCTTCCGATGGAGCACCAATGGCCATGACCTCATCCGCCCCTGTCGATACCGCGCGCCGCAGCCTGCTGCTGGCCGGCGCCGCCGCACCGCTGCTGGCCGGTCTGCCGGCCGCCGCGCAAGCCGGCGTCGCCGCATCCGACCGCATCGTCGTCAATGCGCTCGGCACGTTGTTCAGTCCGCACTACCGTCCGGCGCCCGACGAGAAGCCGCCGACGATCATCGTCGAGACGCGACCCGGCATGGTCGACGATGCGGTCATCGCCGATGCGATCCGCGCCGGCCTCTCGGCCGTCACCGTGACGATCGGCCACGTCGCCGGCGAGGTCGATCCGTTCGAGCACACGATCGCCGAGATCGGCCGCTGGGACGCGATCGTGCGCCGCTACGCCGGCAAGCTGACCAAGGTGCTGAGCGTCGAGGACATCCGTCGCGCCGCTCCGGCCGGCCGGGTCGGCGTGATCTACGGCACGCAGAACAGCACGATGCTCGGCGACCGCGTCGAACGCGTCGACATCCTGGCCGACCTCGGCATGCGCGTGCTGCAGCTGACCTACAACACCGCCAACGCGGTCGGCGGCGGCTCGATGGCCGATCCCGCGCAGGGCCTGACCGCGTTCGGCCGCTCGGTGGTCGCGCGCGCGAACGCGTGCCGGCTGATGGTGGATCTGTCGCACAGCAACGAGCGCACCTGCCTGGACGCGATCGCACAGTCGACGCGCCCGGTCACGATCAGCCACAGCGGCTGCCGCGCGCTCGGCGATTCGCCGCGCAACAAGACCGATGCCGAGCTGCGGCAGCTGGCCGAACGCGGCGGCTTCTTCGGCGTGTACTTCATGCCGCTGCTGACGCCGGGCCGTCAGGCGATGGCCGACGACGTGATCGCGCACATCGAACACGCCGTGAAGATCTGCGGCGAGGATCACGTCGGCATCGGCACCGACGGCGGCACGACACCGGTCGATCTGGATCTGATGCGCAAGGCGCAGCGCGAATACGTGGCGCTGCGCCGTCGCCAGGGTATCGCCGCCAGCGGCGAATCGGGCGAGATCCTGTTCCTGGTGCCCGACCTGTACGGCGTGGACCAGTTCCGCACGCTCGCCGACCGGTTGCAGCGGCGCGGCCATCCGGCCTCGCGGATCGACAAGATCCTCGGCGGCAACTACCTGCGCGTCGCACGCGAGATCTGGGGAGAAGCGGCATGAAGCAGCGTCTGAAGGGCCGCTACGGCATTCTCGTCGCGGTCGCGGCGGTCTGCATGGCTTCGTGGATCGCACTCGGGATCGGTCTCGGCATCGGCGTCGACACGGCCTGGCGCCTGACCTTCGCGATCGCGGCCGCGCTCAGCAGCGAGGCGCTGATGTGGACGACCGCCGCGGTGCTCGGCATCGGCCTGATCGAGATGCTCGGCCGCGCCCGGGGCCGCGCCGGGCGTTCGTCCGGTGACCGCTGAGGCGACGACCGCATGACGGTCGGCTGCGACAGACGGCCGGCTGCCCGCGCCGCGCGGGAGCCGATGCGGACAGGGCGGACCGACGGCGGCGACGCGGGTCTCGTCAGCGCAGCGGCGCCGTGAAGTTCAGCCAGTCGCCGTCGGGCAGGCGCACCTGGAACTCGCGCTGCCCGTACGGCATGTCCTTGAGCGGCTCGCGGCGGTCGGCCGGCATCGTCTCGAGCGCCGGCGCGAGTCGCGTGTACAGCGCATCGACGTCGGCCACATCGATGCAGATGCTGACACGTGCCTTGCCGTCGGGCGTCAGCGGGCGCGCAGGTTCCTCGAGCAGACGCAGCCCGCAGCCGCCCAGCTCGAGATAGGCGTAGTCGCCGTGCCGATGCTTCAGCTCGAACCGCAGCACGTCGCAGAAGAACGCGAGCGCCGCCGGCAGGTCCGGCACATGCAGGAACGGCGTGATCTGATGGATGCCCGCGATCGGCTGCATCGGTGGGTTCCTCCGAATGACGAGTGCGCTGCTGCGCGTGAGGGCTTCAGCCCCTGAGGATCTTCTCGATCGCCTTGCCCTTGGCGAGCTCGTCGACGAGCTTGTCGAGACAGCGCACGTTGCGCATCAGCGGATCGTCGATGTCCTCGATGCGCACGCCGCAGATCAGCCCCTTGATCTGCGCACGGTTCGGATGCAGCGCAGGCGCCTGCGCGAAGAAGGTCCCGAAGTCGGCCTCCTGCTCGAGCTGCCGCTGCAACCCGGCCTGGTCGTAGCCGGTCAGCCAGCGGATGACCTGGTCGACCTCGTCGCGGCTGCGGTTCTTGCGCTCGGCCTTCTGGACGTACATCGGATAGACCTTAGAGAACTTGATCGTCGAGATGTCGAGCCGGGCCATCGTGGCGCTCCGTTGCAGGATCTGCAGGCTGCCGTGGATGCAGCGGCCGTTCGGGCACGATCCCAGGTCGGCCTTTCGCGCGCAACCGGCGATGGAATGCCGCCGGTGCCGCCGGGGCCGAAGCTCCGCGTGAGTGGCGCCGTCAGCGCGCCTGCGACAGCGCGACCGCATCGGCGCCTGCCGCGAAATGCAGGCGCGGCGATGCGTCGTTCGCGGCCTGCCAGACCGCCTGCGCGACGTCGATCGGCCGCGTCATCGCGGCGGGCTGCGACAGTCCGGCGAAGACGCGCTCGGCGAAGGCGCGGTACGGCGCGCTGAGAAGGCCCTGCATGCGCTCGGCCCCGTTCTCGGCAAAGCGCGTATCGGGACAGTAGCCGGGCTCGACCAGTTTCGCGCGGATGCCGAACGGTTCGAGCTCCAGCGCCAGAGACGCGGTGAATCCTTCGATCGCGGTCTTGCTGGCCGTGTACGCCGCGACCAGCGGGAACGGCGCGAGCGTCACGCTCGAGGTGACGTTGACGATCGTGCCGGCGCCGCGTTCGCGGAACGGGGCGATCACGGCCTGGCACATCGCCATCGTGCCGAAGGTGTTGGTCTGGAAGATCTCGCGCACGGTCGACATCGGCGTCGCCTCGAACGCACCGAACAGGCCGAGTCCCGCATTGTTGACGAGCACGTCGATCGGGCCGGCCGCGTCCAACGCGCGGGCGATGCCGTCAGGGTCGGTGACGTCGAGCGCGAGCACGCGGACGCCGGCCTGATCGGCGAACAGGTCGGGTCCGGGGCGGCGCATCGTCGCGACGACGCGCCATCCCTGTGCGAGGAAATGGCGGGCGGTTTCCAGTCCGTAGCCGGACGAGCAGCCGGTGATCAGTACGGTCTTCACGAGGGTTCCTGTGGCTTGCGAGGGAGACCCAGATTAGGCCGCGGGATCCGGATCATGAATAATCTGAAATCTGTTTTCCTTCAGCGAGAGTCCGGCATGCGCGATCCCCTGTCCGAGGTCGTCGGCCTGCTGCATCCGCGCGCGATCTTCGCGAACCTGATCAGTGGCAAAGGCGAATGGGCCGTGCGCTATGCCGCTTACGGCAAGCCGGGCTTCTGCATCGTCCTGGACGGCAGCTGCCGGCTGGCCGTCGACGGGCACGCGCCGATCGAGATCGCCGCTGGCGATTTCGTCCTGCTGCCGGCGACCCCGGCCTTCACGATCTCCAGCTTCGATCCGCCCGAACCGGTGCTGCGCGATCCGGATGCCGTGCCGAACGACGGCCGCGAGATCCGCTACGGCGAGCCGCACGGCGTGCCGGACATGCGTTCGCTCGGCGGCGCGTTCGTGTTCGACGGCGCCGATCCGGCGCTGCTGGTCTCGTTGCTGCCCGCGGTCGTGCACGTGCGCGGATCGGCCCGCCTGTCGCAGCTGGTCGGCATGATCGCCGAGGAGACGACCGGACCGCGACCCGGTGCCGAGTTCGCGCGCACGCGGCTGGCCGATCTGCTGCTGGTCGAGGCCCTGCGTTCGGCGACGGCACCGAGCGCGCCGCCCGGTCTGCTGAGAGGGCTCGGCGACGAACGGCTGGCGGCCGCGCTCGGCCGCATGCACGCGCAGATCGAGCGGCCCTGGACCGTCGCGCAGCTGGCGAAGGTCGCGGCCTTGTCGAGGTCGACGTTCTTCGAGCGCTTCACGCGCCTGGTCGGCGCCGCGCCGATGACCTACCTGCTGATCTGGCGCATGGAGGTCGCCAAGGATCTGCTGCGCAGAGGCGGGCTCACCGCGGCGCAGATCGCCGATCGCATCGGCTACGGATCGGGCAGCGCCTTCAGCGTCGCGTTCCACCGCCACGTCGGGCTGCCGCCGAGCCGCTATGCGCGCGAATGCGGACGCGACTGAGGTCGGCGGCGGCGTCCGCGCCGCGCGCTCGACACGGCCGCTCGGCCGGCGTGCCGGCATGGGAGAATGCGCGCCCGACGGGGCCTGCGTCCTGTCCGTGGCCGGCGCTGCGCCGGTCTCCGGGCATCCTGCCGCGCGCGCCGCCGCCGATCGCACGGCGACCTGGCCGTCCACCTGCATCCGCCGACTCCGGAGTTCTCATGGAACCAGTCCCACAGGAACACAGGCCGCACGTCAGCCTCGACACGGCCGTCACCTTGTCGTTCGACTATCTCAAGCAGCTCGGCACGATCGCGATGACGGCCGCCGCCGGCCTGATCGCGCTGGTCCAGTTCGTCGACGGCGACAAGAAGTTCTTCTACAAGATCATGGTCGCGACCGGCCTGCTGTTCCTGTCGGCGCTGATGGCCTTCTTCGTGCAGTTCTCGCTGATGGACCGGATCCGCCAGAGCCACGAACTGCTGCGCAAGCACGAGCGCGCGAGCTATCCGCATCGCGAGAACAAGCGGTTCGAGCGCCTGCTCGAAGGGGCCGCGCTCTGGCTTCTGTCGATCAGCATGGGTATCGCGCTGCAGGCGCTGATGGGCGTCGGCGTGCCGCGCTGAGGCGCGTCATCGGCCGCTCGCGTGCGAGGCAGCGCGTGGGTCCGGTCAGCCGCGCCGCCGATTGCTCGCGGCGGCGCGCAGGTGCAGATCACGGCGCTTCCGATGCGATGCGGCGCCGACGGCTCGATGAACCCGCCATTGGTCGGATGCGGCCGGTGTATCGTGCGGAGTCAGATGGCCAGGCGTGCCTGCGATCGCCATGCGCGTAGCGCCCAGCTTGCGCGCGCGTTCAAGGGCGGCTGGAGGTGCTCAGCCGCTACATGGCCAAGGAGTTCGGCGAGCGCGGCATCCGCGTCAACGCCGTCTCGCCGGCCCCGATCCGGACGGAACTCGGTGGCGGGCTGACGCCGGACTTGGAGGCCATGCTGGCTGCGCAGACGGCCCTGGGCCGGGTCGGAGAGCCCGAGGACGTCGCCGACGTCATCGCGATGCTGCTCTCGGACGAGGCGGTCTGGATCAATGCCCAATCCATCGAAGTCGCCGGCGGCTATCACGTCTAGAGGAGAACCCCATGCTGGATCATGTGTTCCTGTCGGTCTCGGATGTTCGACGTTCGATCGACTTCTATACCGCCGCGCTGCGGCCGCTCGGCATCGTCAACCGGCTCGACTACGACGGTAGCCAAGGGCCGCCCGGCCACCCGGACCTCAAAGGCTTCGGTGCCGATGGCCGCGTGTTCTTCTGGCTGCGCGCAGGACATCCTGCGCCGCAGTCGGCGCATGTGGGTTTCGTCGCCAGCAGCCGCCGTGAGGTCGACATGGCGTACGCGGCCGCCATGCAGGCCGGCGCGCGCGACAACGGAGCGCCCGCCGTCAGGGCGTACTACGACCCGCGCTACTACGCGGCGAACGTGCTCGATCCGGACGGATACAGCCTCGAGTTCGTCTACAAGCCGTGGCAGCACCCGTCGAACGGCTGAGTCGTCCTGCCGAGGGGCGGCATGGGTGAAGTCCCGGGATTCCGAGAAAGCACAGAAGGATCCGTATGATCGCGATCGATCACATCGAACTGGCCGTGAGCGACGTCGAGGCGTCCGAGCGGTTCTATCTGGCCGCGCTGGGGCATCTGGGCCTCGAGCGGATCATCGACATCCCGCCCGAGAGGACCAGAACCGCGACACGGCGCGTCGGCCTGGGCAGTGCCGGCTATCCCTCGCTCTGGCTGCATGGCGGCGAGCGCGTCGGTGAAGGAACCCATCTGGCTTTCGCTGCGGAGAACCGCGAGGCGGTCGATCAGTTTCATCGTGCCGCGCTGGCCGCCGGTGGCCGCGACCATGGCCCTTCCGGCATCCGCCGTCACTACCACGATGGTTATTACGCTGCTTACGTGACCGATCCGGATGGGATCAATCTTGAAGTGGTGTTTCAGGCGCGTGCCTGAGGTGCGAAGTCCTTGGTGGCCGGCCACACGCGCGACGTTCGAAGGTCAGGCATCGATCAAGCCCTTGCGCATCATGCTGCGAGCTGCGGCGACGATCGCCTCCGTCGAATCGCGCGGTGTCCAGTCGAGCACGCTTCTCGCCTTCGCGTTGGACGTCTGCTTCGCATAACCGAGATCGGGCACGATGCCGCGCACGGTCCGGTTGAACAAGGACGCCATCCTCAGCACCAGGTTCGGAGCCGATCGGGTGGGCACCCGGGCGGCCGCGTCGCCGAGCTCGGCTCTGAGGATCGATGCGATCTCCTTCAGGGCGAGGGCGCGGCCGCTCGACAGCAGAAACCGCTCGCCGGCGGCGCGAGGCTCCGTCATGGCCTGGACGTGCGCCTTGGCCACGTCCCGAACGTCCACGATGGGCACATGGAGGTCGGGCAGGGCGCGCATCTTCCCGGTGAGCATCAGCTGGATCAGGTGATTCGAGCCGGTCACGTCCCTGCCGAGGACCGGCCCCATCACCGCGACGGGCAGCAGCGTCGTCAACTCGATGGCGCGGCCGTCGCCGGACACGAAGTCCCATGCCGCCCGTTCCGCGAGCGTCTTGCTCTTTCCATACGCATCGACACCCGGACCGTCGACGTTGGTCCAGTCGCTCTCGGTGAACGCATGGCTGCGGCGCGGATGCCCCCAGCCGACGGCGTGAAAGGCCGAGGTCAGCACGACCCGCTTCACGCCCGCATCCCGCGCGGCACGCAGCACGCGCAATGTGCCCTCCCGTGCCGGCGCGATCACCTCGTTCTCGTCGCGGACGACTCCGGGGCGGACCGGAGAGGCCACGTGCAGGACGAACCGGACATCGCAAACGGCTTCCGTCCAACCCGTGTCGTCGTCGAGATTCGCTGCGGTGAAACTCAGTCTGTCCGAGTGCACCATGCCGGCGTCCTCGAGCGCCGACCGCACGGCCGCCTCCTTGTCGAGGGATCGCAGCGTGGTACGTACGAAACAGCCCTGTTCGAGCAGCTGCAGAATGCAGTGGCCGGCGATGAAGCCGGAGCCTCCGGTAACCAGAACATGCGAGTGGTTCAAAAGGAGGTTTCCATCTTCCGGCGCTTGCGCGCGTCTTCGTCGTGTCGACGCCAGCGCAGCGGCGTCTTTTTTTCCCAGGAGCGAAAGGCGCGCGTGAAAGAGTTCGGCTCGGCGAAGCCGAGCGCCAGCGCGATGGCGACGGTGTCGAGCCGGGTATTGGCGAGGAGGCGCCCGGCGATCGTCCGCCTCACGTCGGCAAGCTGCTGCTGGAAGCTGGTCTGGTATCCGCCCAGGCGACGCTGAAGCGTGCGCTTGCTGATATTGAGCCGCTCCGCGACTGCGGCGACGCTCGTCTGGCGGCCCTCGCTGAGCTGGCGAGCAATGGTCACTCGCAGCTCCGCGATCGGTGCCGGATACCCCGATCCGCCGGCCAACTGCCGATCGAGATCACTCACGAGGCGAGCGAACGCACCGCCGTCGGCGGTGACGAAAGCCACATCGAGCGCGGATCTCTCGAACACCATCGCGTCGCACATGGCCCCGAAGACCACGGGACACCCGAAGTGGCTTCGAAGCATGTCGCGATCCCGGCTCGGGCGCGACAGTTCGAGCCTGATCGGTTCGACCTTCGCGTCCGTTCCGACTCTGGCCAGCTCGAACAAAGAGGCCATCGTCATGTCGACGAGCAGCCGTGGCACCTGGCTCGTGGCTTGCAGCCAGCGATAGCGGACGATCGCTTCGTTCTGCCTGACCTCCACCTCGACGAGTTCCGGGCAGGTCAGGCGCTTGTAGCGAGACAGAGAAGCGAGCGCTCCACGGAAGTCCGGAGCATGCAGGGCGACCAGTGACGCGACGCCATAGCCCGAACGGATGCCTTTTGCTCCGAAGCTCAGGCCGATGGACCGGTCGTCGAACGCCCGGTCCGCGGCTTCCCAGATGCGGAAGAAGTCATCGGTCGACCATCGGTTTGAAGGCTCGACGCCGGCGCGCTCGAAAAGTCGGGCGAAAGGAAGACCGGGGTCTGTCAGGATGTCCGGGTGGATCGCGAACGTGTCGGGCCCTTGCATGGCGCCACTATAGGCAGATGGGCGATACCGACAAATCCGATCGCGCCAAGATGGCGACTGCCGCTCGGGCGCACGGAAGCACTCGGCGCGATCCGACGCGATCATGGGGTGTCGAGACGCTTTGGACCATCGCGGCCATCGGTCCGCGCTGGGCATGGGGCAGACGAGAAGCAGCGGCGCGCTGAACGGGCCGGGCTTCCAACGCGACCGCAACGCCGCCGCACGGCGGCCTGGACCGGTGCGCACTGATGCCAACCGCCGATGAAGGCTCCGGCCTCCCTTTTGCGATACCTCCCGTGTGGCCGCCCCGGGTCGGCCGTTCCCGCACAGGAGAATCGCATGTCCACGCCGTTCCGCCGTCGTCTCCCCGCACCGCTCGCGGTGGCGGTCGTCCTCGCCATTGGGGTGGTCCCGCCCGCCGGCAGCGCACCGCCGCCGGCGCCACCCACCCAGGTCTGGATCGACGTCGCCACCCATGACATGGCGGGCATGCCGGACATGGGGGCGATGGGCGGAGCAGGCCGCCTCGCGATGAAGATGATGGGAGGCGACCAGACCAGGCCCGTCTTCCCCACCACCGAGCGCCCCGGCGCCACCGGACGCTATCTGGACGTGGCCGTGTACAACCGACTCAAGCCGGGCGTGCAGGTGCAGGATGCCGCGCCGTCGGGCCTGGGCCTGGGCGACCTGGTCCTGTTGCCGCCTCCGCCCAACGGCCCGCGTCATGACGGCGAAACGCCGCAAGACCCGCCGGACGTGGAAATCACCGTGCGCGAATACTGGGGCTGCGGCGCCCAGGTCGGCCCGGGTCAGCCCAAGGTCAGCACCTACACGGTCAAGGGCGGCGCAGCGTCGATGCAGGGCGGCATGACCCCGGGCATGTTCGCGCCGGAGCGCGACGTGCAGCCCACGCCCGCCTTCGCGCTGTGGCCGAACAGGACGCACGGCGAGCTCGTGCCGGAAGCGGCGTCGCTGGTCGGCCTGCACCGCTTCGCCGGCGACGGCATCCCCGCATCACTAAAGTTCGAGCTGGAGCGGCGTGCCGACTTCATGCCGAAGATCGAACTGACCAGCAGCGGCGGGGACGACATGCCGATCGAGCTGCGCTGGCAGCCGGTCGAACGCGCCGAGGCCTATTTCCTGGCCGCCACCCAGATGGACGCGGCGGTCAGTCCGGGCATGAACAAGGTCAGCATGGTCGTGTGGAGCAGCTCCGAGGTCGCCGGCGCCGGCGAGACCCTGATCGATTACCTCGATGCCGCGCACATCGGCCGCTGGACCAAGCAGAAGGTTCTGCTGCCGGCCAGCGCCACCGAGTGCAGCGTGCCGCCGGGCATCTTCACCCGCGGGAACGGCCTGCCCAACATGACCCTGCTCAACATGGTCGCCTACGGCCCGGAAACCCATCTGGTGTACCCGCCTCGGCCCACCGATCCAAAGCAGCTGGCGACCTGGAAGCCGGAATGGAGCGTGCGTGTGCGCACCAAGTCCACAGCCGGCGTCGTGCTGGGCGCGGACACGCACGCGTCGCAATCGGAGCAACCGAAGGAAGGCATCGGCAAGAAGGTGTTCAAGAACCTGTTCAAGCGCGGGCAGTAAGCCGCGTTCATTTGAAGATCGAGAGCCGCCATGCACGTCGGATCGTTCCTGTTCGCATCGACACTCACCCTCGTCGTGGCCGCATGCTCGTCGTCCACGCAGGAAGGAAAGTCTCCTGCCGGTACGGGCTCCGCTTCGCTGCTGCCCTCGCAGGCGGACATGGACAGGATTGCGGCCGATCCGTTACCCGCCGCGCGCCAGGCGTCGGCGCTGGAGTACTGGGCGCACTACAAGCTGATGCAGGCCACCGGCCTGGCGCAGACGCTGGGTGGCGAGGAACGGGCCGTCACCGCGCTGAAGGCCGTCGGCATGGCATTCGAACGCGCGTCGATCGGCGCGCAGGCGCGGGTCCCGCGCATGATCCCGGCGGCTTTCGACGGCACCGGCCTGGACGCCGGCATGATGGGGGCGGGCTACGGTCTGGTCGGCGGCGCGTTGACCGGCAGCCTGTTGAACGGGGGCCTGTCGGAATCGCAGATCGCCGAAGCCGCCCGCAATGGCCCGATCAAATTCGATGGTGAGGGCAACTCCGCGCAGCTGGACGTCGCCCAGGATGGCATGGACACCACGCTGGAGCAGACCGTCAACGAGAACGGCGTCACCGGCAAGGTCAGGACCCACATCCACATCGATGCCTGTCCGGATGCGGAAGGCAAGCTGACGGTCACCATCGAGACCGAGTCGCGCATGGGCGCCGGCGGCAAGACCGGCGCGGTGACCTTGCGCTACCGGCAGGAGCGCTTCCTGGACGACGATGCCCACCTGCTGCCGCTCGCCGAGGACGGCAAGGTCAACGGCTCCGAATTCTTCCAGATCGACATGAAGGGCACCGGCGCGAACGGCGAGCTGTCCTACTACGAGGACGGCGGTTTCGGCCGTGACGGCCAGGCCACCGGCGGTACGGTGAAGGAGAGCGGGCACAGCATCTTCCGGCCGGAGGAAGCCGCCCACACCACGAAGATGGTGCAGGGGGCGCAGAACCTGATGCGCGCCTTCGCCCAGATGATGCTGCAAGGCTCGTTCGGCGGCGGCACGGCGCCGTGGGAATCGGGCCGCTGCGTGGACCTGAAACTGCGCAGCAGCCCGGAGAAGCGCAAGGGCGCCAAGCCGGACACGCACTACACGCTGTTCGCCGAGCCGCGCGCAAAGAAGGATGGCGCGCCCACCGGCGGTACGGTCAAGGCCACGCTGACGGGCGCGCATGCGCTGAGCCCGCAGGACAAGGTCAAGGCCGACGCCCAGTTCGACTACCAGAACCCGAAGGAAAAGGACCAGAGCGCCAGCATCCAGTTCACGGCGCGCAGCAAGCGGGGCGTGGGCAAGGGAACGCTGGCGTTCGATACCAAGAAGAGCGGGTATCGCATCACCGCCACCGGAGACGGTGCCTGTGCCGAACCGATCACCGTCTGCGACATCACCCAGCCCTTCACCAACACCATCTGCGACGGCGCGGTGACATGGACGCATACGCCCACCAGCGACAAGGGCGGAGATTTCACGTTCCGCTACGCCAAGAGCACGGGCAGGGGCAAGGGGAACGCCGAAGCGAAGGGCACCTACACCTTGAGCGGCCCCGAAGAAAAAATGACCTCGATCTATCAGATGGGAAAGATCTGCGGCCATGCCGCCGGCATGACCGTCTGCACACCGCCGCGCACCTTCGGAGCGATGACGTGGACGCAGATCGACGATTGCGGCGAATGAACGCATACGACGCACAAAGCGCATCGATGGACGAACGTCCGATGGCTTCATTCTGGCTGACGGGCGCACTTCTCCTCGGGCTGGTCGGCCTCCCGCCGGCAGCCGGACGCTTCGCCTACCCGGTGGACGGTACGGCAGGCGGCAGCTTCCGCGAGACCGGGGATATGTGCTTCGCCGCCGACGGCAAGCTGTACGTCATCGACTACCACCTGCTGCGCCGGTACGACCCCGCGGCGGGAACCGTTCGCACCTGGGCCTGCTGAGGAACGCGTCATGCCGCTTCGCCATGCTTTCGCCGCCTGCGTGCTGCTGCTCGCCAGCGGCGCGGTACCGGCCCAGTCCTCCGCGTTGAAGTTCACGCCTCACAGCGGCGACACCACGGTGCAGGACTTCGCCGACGAGCTCGGCAAGAACCCCACCGAACGCCAGCAGCTGGCCTCGGCGATAGAGACCGTGAAGCGCGACGTGCTGGAGCGCGATTACGCCGCAAGGGGCTGGAAGAACAATGTCGCCGGCGCGTATGCCTTCTTCATCTGCAGCCTGCACATGGTCTGGAGCGGCGATGAGCCGAGCACGACGCAGAAGGACGCGCTGTTCGCGGCCATGAGCGAGGAGCTGGCGCCCTCGCTGGCAGGCGTGTCCGACAAGGAAAAGACCGCGCTGTACAACACCCTGATCGCCAGCGCGACCTTGCCGCTGCTGCTGCATGTCGACGGCAAGCAGAACGACAACCGGGCCGAGCTCGAGCAGGCGCGCGAACTGGCAACGCAGTACAGCCGCAGGATCATGAAGATGGAGCCGCAGGCGCTGGCCGGCTTCTTTTCCGGCGGTGCGGGCGGCACTGCGGGTGCATCCGCCGGAACCGCCGTGGCGAGACCTGCCGCCGACGGCAGCCTGGATGGCCGCTACAACTGCCAGATGGCGGCGCTGCAGTTCGATGGCGTGAATTATCTCACCCAGTACCGGCCGACCGGGATGTGGTTCGCGATCGAGGGCGGCAGCTATTCGGCGCAGCAGGGTGGCGGCACGATCGATGCCGGCGCCGATGTCGTCGGCTTCCGTGGCGGCGCCTACGATGGCTGGCGCGGCGCACGCAGGGGCGAGGCCATCGTGTTCCGCAAGAACGACTACGGCAACGCGCGACCGGGCGAAAGCATCAGGAGCGGCGATCTCCGCTGCGGCAGGGCCAGTCGATGAATCGCAGCGAGGTGCAGCCGCAAGCGGCGGCCGAAGCATGCGTATCCGCCCGTTGATCGGGCTTCGCCGGAGAAGGTTCATGGTCAAGCATTCGTCTTTCGTCGTGCTGCTCGCTTGCGTCGCCGCGCCCGCACCGGCGCAGTCCGTTCCGCCGGAGATCGCCGCTGAGCAGGTGCGGATCGACTTCGACAGCGGGACCTATGTCGGCACGATCGGCAACAGTCCGATGCAGAAGTTGGCGCAATCGTTCCGGCTGTATGAGGCAGGCCCGATTTCGCACCTGATGCTGCCGCTGTACTGCAATAATTCCTGGCCGCTCCCCACGACGGCATCCGTCGCCATCCAGTCGCTCAGGAACGGCTTGCCCAGTGGACGGACTCTGGTACGACAGGATGTGCCTGCCCATGTGCTGTTCGCATATCCGAATCCGGCCACGCCTCGTGACTGGGGAATGCGGATGCTCGAGTTCACCAGCGACTGGACGCTGACACCGGGCGACTATGCGTTCGTCATCGAGGTCAGCGACGGTGCCTGCGACATCTTGTACGGCCCATCGGGCGACACCTATGCCGATGGCGAGGCGTTCTACTACGCGCCGCTTCTCTGGCTCGGCTCCCCTTGGCGCGCGTGGGGCCGCGACCTGGCGTTCCAGGTGTTCCAGCGGCCGCTTTGAGCGGCAGCGGCTGAGCCAGGGAGTCACCGGTCCGGCTGGGCCGGGATACAGGTCTCGGGGGAACCTCGCCGAGTCGCCTTTCCCGCGGCCTTCCTTTCGGATTCAGGCGAACACTAGCGCTCCGCCTTGGCTTGCAGCAGGCGAACTCTTTCGAGTGCTCGTTGCGCCGCCGGATGCGTGCTGTGATCGAGCGCTGCCGCGGCTTGTGCATACAGTTGCATGGCCTTGCCGGTGTCGCCTTTGCCCGCATAAGCCTGCCCCTGGCCGAGCATCGCGATCGCCAGATTGATCTCATCCGTGCCCGCGGCTCGGCTGTAATCGAGATCGATCTGGTAGGCCTGCACCGCCTCGTCATGGCGCCCCAGCGCCGATAGCGTGGCGCCGAGCGAGCCGTAGTATTTCGCTTGCTGGTATCCGCCTCTGCCTTTGACGTGCTCGTCGATTGCGATGGCTTGACGAATCGTCTTCTCGGCCGCCGCATGATCGCCGGACATGGCCTGTGCATCGGACAGGTACAGCAGCAGGACGGCACGGTCCAGAGACAGTGCCGCCACCCCGTTCCTGTCTGCGAACGCCAGCCCTCTTTCGCCGGCGAGGACGCCGCGCTCAGGCTCGCCGAGGTCGGCATGCAGGCGCGCCAGGCTTCCGTAGACGTTGAGCGCTTCCCCGAGGCGGCTCATCGACGGGTTCTGCATCTTCTCCGCCATGGCGCCGGCTCGTTCCATTTCCCCGAGCGCTTTTTTCTCGTCGCCGTCGTAGTACAGCACCATCGCCTGACCCATGTGGCTGCTCATCTGCAAGCCGAAGTCCTCGGGTGCGTACTGCTGGCGCAATTCCACCGCGCGCTGCATCGGGGCAATCGCATCGCGGTAGCGCCCGAGATTGCCGAGAATGCGCGAGTAGTTGACCAGGTCGTCGGCCATTGCCAGGGCGTCGGAGCGTCCGGTCGGCTGGACCTGATCCAGTCCGGTCGGGAACAGTGCGATCGCCGCGTTGAGGTCGCCGAGATTGGCGTAGGTGATGGCCAGACGGCGCTGGACGACCTGCTTGACCACATGCTCGAGCGTGTCGTCTTTCTCCAGCTCGCGCTGTGCGGATTCGAGCAGCTGGCGTGTGCTGACCTTCGTGTCCAGCGTGTTGTTCGGATCGACGGCAATCAGCGCATTGCCGAGAAAGCTCATCGCTGCCTGCGCATTGTCACTTTGCTCTTGCGCGATCCTGGTCTGCCGTTGCGCTTCATTGCGTTCCCGCTCGGCAACCCGCGCCTGCAGCTTCGCCTCGCTCGCCTGCCACCAGGCCCCGCCGCTGCCGGCCAGCACGGCCAGCAACGCCACCGATCCGGCGGTGGCCAGGCCCCGGTTGCGGCGCAGCCACAGGCGAAAGCTCGTCGCACGCGACGGCGGCGCGATGCGCAGCGGCCGGTACTCCAGCCAGCGGCGCAGGTCGTCGGCCAGCGCATCGGCGCTGGCGTAGCGTTGGTGCGGCTCGCGACGCAGGCATCCCTGCACGACGTTGGACAATGCGCCGCGCAGTTCCTTCGCCAGCGCCGTCGGACTCAGTCCGCCGCGCAGGGCCGCGGCTTCCACGCCGGCCTGTGCCGCGGCACGGGTCAGTGATTCCGGTTCGCGTTCGAGCATCTGCAGCTGCTTCGGCAGCGGTGTGTCGCGGCTCAGGCCGAACGGGTGAGTACCGGACAGCAGCCGGTGCAGCACGATGCCCAGCTGCCAGATATCGGTGGCGGTGGTGATCGGTGCGGCATGCAGCTGTTCCGGACTGGCGTATTCGAAGGTCAGCGCGCGATCGCTGGTCGCCGTCGCGTCGGTGCCTTCCAGTTGCTTGGCGATGCCGAAATCCAGCAGCTTGACCTGGCCGTGCGCGTCGACCAGCAGGTTCGAGGGTTTCAGGTCGCGGTGCACGACCAGATTGCGGTGCGCGTAGCCCACCGCCTCCAGCACCTGGCCGAACAGTGCGACGCGCTCGCGCAGGCCCAGCTGGTGCGCGTCGCACCACCGGTCGATGGGCTGGCCGTCCACGTACTCCATGACGAAGTACGGATCGCCGTCGGTCGAAAAGCCGCCGTCGAGCAGGGTGGCGATATGCGGGTGCTGCAGTTGCGCCAGCGTCTGCCGCTCACGCAGGAAGCGCTCACGCGCAGCCGGCGAATCGGCCGCGCTGCGGATCAGTTTCAATGCGGCCTTCTGCGTATACGCGCCATCGCTGCGTTGCACTTCGTACACTGCGCCCATGCCGCCGCGGCCCAGCTCGCCGACGATACGCCAGGGGCCGATGGTCCTGCCGGGTTGTGCGCCGGGTTCCGGCGCCACGGTGGCGCCCAGTGCCTCGCTCCAGCGCGCCCCGTTGCCGGAGAACGGTTCGTCCGCTTCGGCGTCGGCGACCAGCATGGCGGCCACCAGCGCACGCAGATCGGCGTCGCCGGCGCACAGTTCGTCCAGCTCCGCTTCGCGCTGTGCCGGCGGCAGGTCTGCGACCTGCTCGAAGATGCGCATGGCCTTCGGGCCGCGGTCGGTGCTCATGCGCGGCGTCCCCTGAAGTCGAAGCTCAGTTGCCCAGCTTGGCTGCCAGCCAGGCGCGGGTGCGGCGCCAGTCGCGCTGCACGGTGCTCAGGCTGGTGTCCAGCATGGCGGCGATTTCCGCTTCATCGTAGCCGCCGAAGTAACGCAACTCGACGATCTGCGCGGCGCGTGGGTCGAAGCCCTGCAATTCTTCGAGCAGGCCGTGCAGGGCCAGCACCTCGACCTCGGCCTGCGGCTGGGCGATGCTGCTGGCGGCGAGCGTCAGCGGTTCGACCGCGCCATCGCGCTTGTCGGCCTGCACGTGCCGGGCGTGATCGACCAGCACTTGTCGCATGGCGCGAGTGGACAGGGCCATCAGGTGGTTGCGGTCGGCGGGGGCCAGCGCAGCGTTGCCGGCCAGCTTCAGCCAGGCTTCGTGCACCAGCGCGGTGGTCTGCAGCGCCTGGCGCTGCCCGCGCAGCTGTCTGTGCGCGGCGAGCTTGAGCTGTTCGTACATGGCGGCATAGGCCTCGTCGCGCGCCTGCACGTCGCCGGCGCGGCTGCGCGCCAGCAATTCGGTCACCGGCGCGACTCCCACTTCCGCTGCCATGCCTGTTCTCTGTCGCCGGCCCCGACCGGCGTTGTCGGTCAAGTCTGGCACAGCCGAGGGGCGAATGAAGAGCGCAGACGGCTTTTTGCGACGGTCTTCAGTGAACCGGCCAGGTCGGGCCGCCATGCGCCGGGAAGGGCCTCGGTCCAGGCGCCCCGACCGCCGCCTGCCACTGGCTTGCGTCCCGTGCCTGGCCTTGCCGGGCGCCACAGCGATCAATCGACGGGCACTCAGCGACTGAGCGACATGCGCTGGCCGGATGCCGTCGATTGACCGACCCACACATCGCGAGCGCGGGGCCAGAACGACGCATAGACGTCGCCCGACGAATTCGTCAGCACGATGGCGGGGCCTTGGAAATCCCAGCGTGACACCTTCCACAGTTCCGGACATCCGGTAGAGGTGGCCGCCCAGTAGCCGCCGAAGAAAGGGCTGGCCTTCAGATTGACCGTACAGAGAAACTGTCCGGTGCTCGCCGTGACCGTGTAGGTGCCTTCGATCTGTTCGGGCTTAAGCCGGGACGGCCGATGCTTCGACCAGGAGGGGCGGTCATCTTCATGATGATCGTTGTCGCGTCCGAAACCGACACCGAACCCGTCGTCGCCGGATGACGAATCGCGGGCATTGCTCTTGATCCACGCCTTCATCTCGGGCGAACTTTGAAACGCCGGGTCATCGCCCTTTTGGGAGGCGTCCTGGTCGTCCGAGCTCGACGTGGTCGTCGTCGTGGAGCTCGACCATCCGCTCTGCGTGCTCTGGTTGACGGAGCCGGTATTGCTCTGCGCAAGCGCTGCGCCGCTGCAGGTCATGGCGGCCGCGATGAGGATGATGTTCTGCATGTCGGCGGCCTCGGTCAATCATTGTTCCCGGAGGGAGGGTCCACGTCGCATCCGGCACCATGACAGCCGATCCAGTTGCCGTGCGTATCGAAGTTCGGATTGCCCTGCTTGTCGAACGACGGTCTGGTGTCGATGGCATCGGATCCGTCGTCGTTCTTCGGCGGATCGACCAGGCAACCGACACCGTGGCAGCCGTCGTATCCGCCGTGTGCATAGGAATGTGTGTCCGACCGGTAGTTCGAGTGATGCTCATGGCGGTCGGCAGACGAGAGCGCGGCACCTGCGGCTGCGCCGAGCACGAGCAGGCCGACGTCACGACCGCGATCGTCATAGCGCCGACTGCCCGGGTCGAAGGTCCCGCTCTTCCCGTGGTGATAGCCGCCCACGTCGGCGAAGACGCCGGCGCAGCCCTGATCGACCCAGAGGCGCTGGCTGCGACGATCGAATCCCCAGGTGCGATTCAGAATGCACGAGCTGCTCGAGATCTGATGGATGAGCTGAGGGGCACGCAAAGGCGCGCGACACTCGCTGTACTCGTAACCGACCGAATGACACTCGACCGTCACGGTGCCGCTTTGCGCCAGTACGGTCGTCGAAGAAAGGTGCGACAGCGCCAGACAGGCCGCCCCCAAGACACTACGCCCAAGACCTGTCATTTCGGTCGCTCCTACTCGGCTGCACGACGGCAATCCGGCTGGTGTGGTACGTCCCGTCACATTGTCCACAATCATCCTGCATCCAGATCCACCTGTCCCGCAATGCTTCGATGACGGGCGGCGAAGCTGCCCGGACCTGCACGTCATGCTTCTACGCCCTCTGTGTGTGGCCCGATCCGCACGTGCTCGACCGCGCAGTCCAGGAATGTGCGCAACCCCCAGCTCGCGCGCCACGAGGTTGGAGCCTTTCCAGCAGGCCTGCTCGCATCGCCGTGTCGGTGCGCTGCTCGAGGATGTCGATGGCCTCGTCGGTCGGCACGATGTCCAGTGCCACGTCGGGGAGCGGCGAGGAACAGGGCCAGCACAGGCCGCGGAAGATGCGGATCCCGATCGGCCTTCTGGCCGGAAAGTCCGCACGGGATCCGACCAGGCGGCGGATGGGCGGCGGCGAACCGAACCGTGGCCGGCAGATCCGCAGGGACGGTGGCCGAGGGAGCCACCGCAGCCGAGTCCGGCAGCGATCAGTCGACGGCCGGAAAATCCAGCGTCGTATCGTTGACTCGATTGAACGCGTTGGTGAAGGTGATGGATGCGACGACCAGCAAGGTGTCGACGACCTGCTGGTCGCTGTAGCCCGCATTCTTGAGCGCGTCGACGTGCGTCGCCGGTACGGTCCCCTGAGTGCGGACGATCTCCCGGACAAAGCGGGTGAGCGCTTCATGGCGGGGGTGGTGGATGGGGCCGCCGAATCGTGCTCCGAGGATGCTCGCCTGATCGAGGCCGACATGCCGGCCTACGAACGTGTGCGCAGCCACGCAGTAGTCGCAGCCGTTCTCCTGGCTGACGGTCAGCTTGACGAGTTCGATCTCCTGCTTCGAGAGGCTGCCCTTCGCGATCGCGCCATCGAGGGCCAGCATCGCTTCCAGGGCGAGGGGACTGTTGGCTCCGATGTCGGCATAGGCGTTGGGAACCCTGCCGATGGCCTTGCGGATGCCCGAGAACAACGCGGCGGTGTGACCCGTTGCATCGGCGGCGGATTGAGAATGTAGACGAGACATGTGAATTCCTCGATCAATGGTTGGAAGTGTGACGGCTCGGGACGTGTGCGGCCGCTTCATTGGCGGCCAGCCAGTCGCCGACGTTCATCAGGGACCAGTTGGAGCCGTCCAGTTCCCAACCTGCGGTTTCGGCGGATCGTCCATAGGGCGTCGCCGAAGGGGCGAACAGCAGGCGGGCGAAGAGGGTCTCGAAGAAGTTCATGGCGCAGCTCCGACGTGGTGTTGCAAGCTTCTTCCTCGGGGCGCAAAGTGAATACGCCAGAAATCGCATCAGGCACTTGCAGCAACTGAAACGAAGGACCGCCGGCAGGGCCGGTGCTTGCGCGTGTGGAGGACGGTGGGTTTGGACGTATTCGATGAGATACGGATCCTGCATGCGGCCGTGGATGCGGGGCGCTTGTCGGAAGTGTCCCGGCGTCTGGACATCCCTCCGGTCCGCATCACCCGCGCGATCGCCTCGCTGGAGGCGCGCGTCGGTGAGAAGCTGTTGGAGCGTTCCCGGCAAGGCGTCTCACTGACGCCGGCAGGCAGACGCTACATCCGGTACTCACGCGAGCTCGATGGCGCGCTGGAGGGGGCCGCCGAGGCTGCGCGCCGCGCTCACCGCGGAATCAGAGGTCGGATCGTCGTGTCGGCGCCGGTTCTGTTCGGGCGCGGTTTTGTGCTTCCTCTGCTCCGGCAGTTCATGGACTGTAGGCCGGAGGTGAAGGTGGACTTGCGGCTGAGCGATCGCCTGGCGAATCTGACGGAAGAAGGCGTGGACATCGCCTTCCGCATAGCGCCCCAGAAGGACTCGAGTTATGTGGCGGCGCCGGTGGCAAAGGTGCAGCGAAGCGTGGTCGCCGGCCCGGGTTATCTGGATCGGCAAGGACGGCCCCGGCATCCCAGGGAACTGGCGGGACACGCCATCGTGGTGGCGTCGCACCTGACCCAGAACATGGAATGGCGGTTCCGTGAGCGCGGCCGTGCTGTATCGATACGGATACAGCCACGGCTGCGGGTAGATCACAATGGCCTGGCGATATCCCTGGCGCAGAACAACGTCGGGCTGGTCAGGGTCTTGTCCTATCAGGTGGCCTCCCAGGTGACGGAGGGAGCGCTCGAGCCGGTGCTCGAGGGCTTTGCGCCGGCGTCCGTGCCGGTCTGCGTCATGTTCAGAGGAGGATCGCGCGCGGCGGGCAAGGTCCGCGAGCTCGTGGACCTGTGCGTCGCTGCGCTCCGGACTGATCCGAGGTTGGCCGGCTGATGGACCGTCTGCAGGAACTTGCCGTGATGCAGGCGGCGGCGCAGGCGGGGTCCTTCGTGCTCGCCGCCCAGCGGCTGGGCATGTCCCAGGCGTCCGTGACACGGGCGGTGGCGTCCTTGGAGCGGCGACTGGGCGTTCCCGTTTTCGACCGGTCGACGGCCCAGGTCCGCCTGACGGATGCGGGCGTGGAGTTTCTCGAACACGCCAGGCGTATCTCGGAGACACTCGATCAGGCCGGTGCCGCCGCTCTGGCGGGCCTTCCTCAGGCAAGGGGGGCGATCACGGTGTCCGCCCCGATGGGATTGGCGGCTGCCGGTCTTGGACCCGTGCTGATCGCCTTCGCCGCGGCGTATCCACGGGTGGACGTGAGGTGTCGCTTTCACGAATGCCCGAAGGAGACGCCCGATGCCGCTGCCGATGTCGTCCTCAGGTTGTCCAAGGACAGGGGATCGCCGGTCGAGCGCGTCGTCGGGAGGGCCTGGCGCACGACGGCCGCCACCGCAGCTTATCTCGATCGGCATGGCGTACCGAAGTCGCTGAAGGACCTGAGCCGCCACCGGCTGATCGATGTGCGGACCCAGAGCTCCGAGTCCGTCTGGCGGGCCATGGAATCGCCTCGTCTCGAGCTGGTGTCGCAGGTCTGGGCCGACTCGGATGAAGCCGCTCTTGATGCATGTACGGCCGGCATGGGGCTCGCCAGGGTCTGGTCCTACGACGTGATACGCAGCGATCTGAGAGAGGTGCTGCCGCGCTATCGCGAGACCCCCGTCAACATCGTGCTCCACGCTCGCCACAGCGAGCCCTGGCATCCGGCACAACTTTTCGCCGGCCTGGCACACGAGATTCTCGCGCGTCAGGCGTTCCCGACGGCCGCCGCGCACAAGCCGAGGAAGTAGCGCGTATTTCAATATCTGCAATCGGTTGTTGCGAAATCCGATCTGACATCGGGGCCGGCGAGTGAATAGTCTGCTGGCGACGGAGAAGAACTCCGCGCCAGACCACTCTCACTCGATCAGGACATCCTCATGAGCAGCATCCCGTCCACGCCCCTGACGCTGTACCGCCACCCGCTCTCGGGCCACTCCCACCGCGTAGAGCTGTTCCTCTCGATCCTGGGTCTGCCTTACGAGCTGGTCGATGTGGACCTGAAGGCCGGTGCGCACAAGCGGCCGGAGTTCCTGGCAAGAAATCCCTTCGGCCAGGTGCCGGTGCTGGATGATCACGGCACGATCGTGTTCGATTCCAACGCCATTCTGGTTTACCTGGCGAACAAGTACGACGGCAGCGGCCACTGGTTGCCGGCCGACCCCGTCGGCGCGGCGGCCGTCCAGGGATGGCTGTCCGTCGCTGCCGGCCCCGTGGCCTATGGCCCCGCCGCTGCTCGTCTGGTCACCGTCTTCGGTGCGCCCTATGACGCCGAGGATCTGAAGAAGCGCTCGGCAGCGCTCCTGCAGGTGCTGGACCGTCGGCTCGATGGTCGCCGCTACCTCGCCGGAGATGCGCCGACGATCGCCGATGTCGCCAACTATGCCTACCTGGCACACGCACCGGAAGGCAATGTCGACCTGTCCGCCTACTCGAACGTGCTCCAGTGGCTGAGCCGGGTCGAGCGCCTGCCGGGCTTCGTGCCGATGCAGCGCACTGCTGTGGGTTTGGCCGCCTGAGAGTCCAGACGCGATCCGGGCCGTCCGTGCCAGAGGTGAAGCATGTCAACCGAGACGATGAAATCTTCGCCCTGGCACCCGGGCGAACTGCGGATTCAGCGCAGTGTCGGCGTGGTCGAGCGTATGGACGGCATCGGTCGTCGGGTCATCCGCGATTACATGCCTGAGCAGCACATCGAACTGTTCGAAAAGCTGCCGGGTCTTTTCATCGGCCTGGTGGATGAGCAGGGATGGCCATGGGCGGGCTTTCTCGAGGGACCCAGGGGTTTCATCCGGGCGCCGCATCCACGGAAGCTGGAGGTCGCCGCCTTGCCCGAGTCGACCGATCCCATGGGGGCCCTGCTGTACGAGGGAGCGTCCATCGGCGTACTCGGCCTGGAGTTCGCTACGCGTCGTCGCAACCGCATGAACGGTCGTATCGTCGGCCTGACGAGCGGCGGATTCGGCATCGAGGTGGAGCACTCCTACGGCAACTGTCCGCAGTACATCCAGACGCGGGAGATCATGGAGGGGGAGCATCACCGCCACGATCCCGTCATCGTCGAGCGCATGGACCAGCTGACCGAGGAGGCAATCGACCTCATTCGCGGTGCCGACACCCTGTTCGTGGCCAGCTACATCGACATCGGCGGCGATCCCGCCAGACGTCAGGTCGACGCCTCCCATCGCGGAGGACGTGCGGGATTCGTCCTCGTCGAAGGGGACACGCTGACGATTCCGGACTTCTCGGGAAATCTGTTCTTCAACACGTTGGGCAACATCTCCGAGACCGGTCGCGCGGGTCTGCTCTTCGTCGATTTCGAGCAGGGCCTCGTCCTGCAGATCACCGGAACGGCGTCCGTCGATCTGGACTCCGAGCGCATCGCCGCCTTCCAGGGTGCCGAACGCCTTTGGAGCCTGAACGTGGTGAAGGCTGTGCTGAGCCGTGGGCGGCTGGACCGTCGCTTCGCGCTGCAGGCGTACTCACCGAACAGCCTGCTCACGGGCTCCTGGCCTGAAGCGGAGGCCAAGCTGCGAGCCAGGCGACTCGGTAACCCATGGCGTCGGTTCCGCGTCGAGCGGATCGTCGAAGAGAGCGAGTCGGTCCGCAGCTTTCATCTCCTGCCTGCGGACGAGGCCGGGCTGCTTCCGTACCTGCCGGGACAGCATCTGCCTGTCCGCTTGCATCCAGCGGGCGCTGCCGCACCTCTGATCAGGACCTACACCTTGTCGTCGGCGCCGTCTGACGGCGTCTACCGCATCTCGGTGAAGCGGCAAGGAGCGGCTTCCGAATTCATGCACGCCGGGCTGCGGGAAGGCTCGATCGTGGAAGTTCGCGCGCCGGACGGCAGCTTCACGCTCGATGAGGCGTCGCGAAGGCCGGTGGTGATGCTGTCCGCCGGCATCGGCATAACGCCGATGGTCGCCATGGCCCGGCATCTGGTCAATGAGGGCTTGCGCACACGTGTCATGCGCCCGGTGTACTTGTTTCATGGCTCGCGCCATGGCCGCGATCGGGTGTTCGACCAGGAGCTGCGTGAACTGGAGCGGGTCTCGAACGGTGCCTTGAAGGTCTTCCGGGCGCTCAGTCAACCCGAACCCGCGTTGAAGCTGGGACGTGATTATCAAGTCCAGGGTCAGCTTACGGTCGAGGCGCTCAAGAAGGTGCTCCCGTTCGACGACTTCGACTTCTATGTATGCGGGCCGACTGGCTTCATGCAGGCCATCTACACTGAGCTCCGAAGCCTTCGCGTTGCGGACGAGCGCATCTTCGCCGAAGCGTTCGGCCCCGCGGGTCTGGTGAGGGACAGGGCAGGGGCCGTATCGGTCAAACAGATGGAGCCGGCTTCATCGGTGCCGGTAAGGGTCATCTTCGCGCAGAGCGCAAAGGAAGCGACGTGGCAGCCCCGCAGCGGATCATTACTGGAGCTGGCCGAGTCGCGTGGTCTGGCGCCGGAGTTCAGTTGCCGAAGCGGGACCTGTGGAAGCTGCAGAAGTCGGCTCACCGGTGGCACGGTGACCTATTCCTCTGAACCGGCCGCGCCGCATAGCGCGTCGGACGTGCTGATCTGCCAAGGTCTGCCGGCGACGGGTACCGATTCGATCGTCCTGGAGATCTAGGACGGTGAGCCTGTCTCGTCGGAACGGACGCCAGAAAGCGATGCATTGATCGCAACCTGGAAACGTATGCAGTTCATCACGCGTCATCGTTACACGGTGATTTGAAGACCGAGGTTATTGCCTCAGCCGAATCGGTCGGATGGTCTGAGGCGGCCCGCAGCCGGACAGATCGGTCGAGACGCTGGGCGACTGTCCAGACGCCTCCCGCTGACCAGCGGCACCGCCGGATGTCGAAAATATTTGACAAACCCTGCATCCCGCATCAAACTCAATGTCGAATATTTTTGACATCGTCGGGGGTCTCTCAATGTCGTTTCGAGAAGTTTCAGCCTGGGTGATGGCGGCGCTCATGACCGCTACCGGCCTTTACTACCTGAGCACCTATCAGACCGCGGCCAAGGCGCTCGGCGCCTCGCCGCCGATGCAGGCGTTCATTCCGTACGCCATCGTCGTGGTGATTGCCTCGATCATCGTCCAGGCGGCGCTGGCGAGCTTCGCGCCGAAGTCGGCCGAGCGGACGCCGGACGAGCGGGAGCGGCCGGCCCTGTGGCGGGCCGGTCACTGGGCCGGACTGCTGCAGGCCGGCCTGTGCATCTGCGCGCTCCTCTATACGATTCACACCGGCGATCTTGCGTTGCTCTTTCACCTCATCGTCGGCGGGCTGATCCTCGCCCAGATCGCCGAGTACGGCCTCCAGATCGTTTTCCTGCGTCTTACCGCATGATCGGTCGCGTCCCGCCGCCGATCACCAATCGCGTCCGCGAGTACAGGGAGCGGAACGGCGGCATGAGCCAAGCGGCGCTGGCAGAGGCCATCGGCGTCAGCCGCCAGACCCTCGTCGCCATCGAGAAGGGCCACTACTCGCCGAGCCTGGAGAGCGCCTTCCGCATCGCCCGCCTGTTCGGTGTCGGCGTGGAAGACGTCTTCGGCTGGGACGAGGGCCGGGACTGAGGTCGCCGCGCGTCGGAGCTGCCATCCCCCGGAAGGAGTGCGTTCGTCATGCTCAGTTCCCAGACCCCGTCTGTTCGCCGCAGGCGCCGGGGCCGCGTCATCGCGATGGTTCTTCCGACTTTCCTGCTGGCGGGCCTGTGGATCGCGGGGCTGTTCGCCGGCGCCCTCTTCGGCTGGTGGCGGCAACCCATCGCCCCGCACGGCGATGTCGCCGCCTTCACCGACGCGGCCCGCCAGATCATCACGCGCCCGCACGGGGCCGCCGCCTTCGTCCTCATCGAGCGCGGCCGGATCGTTGATCAGGTCTACCGATCCTCCGGGCCCGCGATCGGGCCGGACACGCCGTTTCAGGTCGCCTCGCTCAGCAAATGGATTACCGCCATGGGCGTCATGACCCTGGTCCAGGACGGTCGTATCGATCTCGACGCGCCGGCGAGCCGCTACCTCGAGCGTTGGCGGCTGCCGGATGGCCCCTACAACGACCAGGTGACCGTGCGCCGCTTGTTGAGCCACACGGCCGGCCTGACCGACGACCTGGGCTTCGGCGGCTTCGCGCCGGGGAAGCCGGTCCAGCCGCTGGCAGAGGCCCTGACCCATGCCGCCGACGCCTCGCCCGGCAAGGACGGCCGGGTGCGGGTCGGTCAGCCGCCGGGCCGATTCCGTTACTCGGGGGGTGGCTACGCGTTATTGCAGCTTCTGATCGAAGATGTCACCGGCGAGTCGTTCGACGCCTACATGACCCGCGCGGTGTTTCGGCCGCTGGGGCTGACCCACACCACCTTCACGCCGCCCGCCGACACCCAGGTCGCTCCGTCCTTCGATCGCGAAGGTGCATCGGCACCGCTGATGCGGTTCTCGGCGCCGGCCGCCGCCGGTCTCTACACCAGTGCGGCCGACATGGCCCGCCTCGTCGAGGCGCTGACGCCTGGCCCGAAAGGTGAGGCCCCCGGGCGGGGTGTCCTGACGCCTGCCAGCCTCGACCTGATGCGCCAGCCGGAAGCCTCGCAGTATGGCGCTGCGATCTGGGGGCTGGGGACGATCCTCTATGCGCCCGACGGCCACGGCGGCTACATCCTTGGCCACGACGGCAGCAACACACCGGCGATCAACACCACCGTCCGCCTGGATGCGGCGACCGGTGACGGGATCGTCGTGCTCGAGACCGGCGATCCGCGCCTCGCCACACGCCTTGGCGGCGAATGGGTGTTCTGGAAGACCGGAAACATCGACCTCTTCGTCGTTCCGGCCGAGCTCGAACGCGTCGCTCCGGCGATGGTGATCGGCGCCGGCATCATCCTTCTCCTCGGCCTCCTCGCCTTCGCGAGTGTGCGGCGGCGGTCAGGCTGATGACCGCCCGCGCCTCATTCCTGAGCCGCTGCAGCCACGATGCGATGCAGGCCGCGATCTGTCTGGGCTACACGGTTGGGGCGTTGGAACGCTGGAGCGCGTACGCGGCCCTCGCCTCGATTCATCGAAATGTACTGGCGGCTTCATGCCGCAATCGCGCGAGTGCATCGCAAGCTCACCGAACTCGGTACAGATGCACTCGATCCGGCGAAGGCGATGGCGGCGTGGGCGATAGAAAATCGTACCCGAGTCGAGGAGTCGGGAGTCCAGTTCGATCGGAGCCTTGCTACGTTCCGCCGCCCTGAGCAGAAGGTTGAGACTGTACGTCCAGGTCAATCGGGCGCAGGTCGACGCCGTGCTCGCTCGCGTAGTTGCGTGCGGCCTGCACCTGCGCTGCGTTGCGCCCCGCAGTGTCGCGCATGCTGGCGTAGACGATGTGGCCCGCGCGTGCGAGCGCTCGGGCCGACAGGGCACCGAAGCCACTGGATGCGCCGGTGACGAGAATGATGTGCTTCCGGTCTGCATTCACGGGGAATCTCCGATGGATGCCGCTTGCATTGCATGAGAGGAAGACTCACGCGATCAGGCGTAGCCGCCGTTGACGCGCAGTACCTGGGCGTTGACCCAGCCGCCGTCCGGCCCGGCCAGGAAGGCAACCGCCGCCGCGATCTCCTCGGGCGTGCCGAGGCGTTCGAGCGGCGCGAGCTTGCTGATGTGTGCGATTTGCTCCGCGCTCTTGCCGTTGAAGAACAACTCGGTGCCCACCGGTCCCGGGGCGATCGCGTTGACGGTGATGCCGCGACCTCGCAGTTCGTTGGCGAGCACAGGCACCAATCCCTCGACTCCGGCCTTGGAGGCGATGTAGGGCCCGTAGCCGGGGAAGGACTTGGCGATCACGCTGGTCGACAGCACGATGATCCGACCGCCTTCGCGCAGGTGATGCGCTGCGTGCGCCAGCATCAAGAAGCTGCCACGCAGATTGATGGCGATGACGCGATCGAAGTCGGCGAGGCTGGACGCTGCGATGGGCGCCATCGGCATGATGCCGGCGCTGTTGACGACCACATCGACACGGCCGAAGGCTTGATGCGTAACGACGAACAGGTGGGTGACGTCTTCCGGGCGGCTGACGTCTCCCTGCACGGTGACGGCGTTGCCGCCGTCGGCACGGATGTCCTGCGCGACCGCTTCTGCCGCCGCCGCGTTGCCGGCGTAGTTGATGACGACCGCAAAGCCGTCGGCCGCGAGGCGACGCACGATGGATTCGCCGATGCCGCGCGAGCCGCCGGCGACGAGGGCGACCCGCGCGGCAGCATCGCGGAGGGCTGGCTGATGAGCCAGAGGGGTGGTGCCGGTCATGTCGTGCTCCCGTGGGGCGTCAGAAGAGGGACGCGGGGTACGGGGGCATTCTTATGGTTGGTGTTGACTGAATAAACGAGATCAAATTGGTATTTGAATTCAAAAAAGGACAACAATAAGGCATGGACCGTTTTGATTCGTTCCGGCTGTTCACTCGAATCGTCGAGCTGGGTAGCTTTACCCGGGCCGCCGGCGCGCTCGGCATCCCGCGCGCCACCGCCACCCATGCGATGAAGGAACTGGAGGCGAGACTAGGCACGCGGCTGCTCGAACGCACCACCCGCCAAGTGCGGCCGACGCTCGATGGCCAGGCGTTCTACGAGCGCTGCGTGCAACTGCTGGCAGAGCTGGACGACGCCGAATCCTCACTGCGCACGAACGCCGCGAGCCCGCGCGGCATCTTGCGTCTGGATCTGCACGGCACCCACGCAACGCGAATCGTGTTGCCGCATATCGATCAGTTCCGCAGCCGCTATCCGCAGATCGATCTCGTCATCAGCAGCGGCGATCGCCTGGTTGATCTGGTCCGGGAGGGCATCGACTGCGTCGTGCGTGCCGGCACGCCCAAGGACTCCTCTTTGGTGGCGCGGCGCCTGGCCGTCATGCCTGAGGTGATATGCGCAAGCCCGGAATACCTGCGGGACTTCGGCACGCCTCGGCATCCCGATGAATTGTCCTCGCATCAGGCCGTCGGGTTCTTTGCCAGTAGTCATGACCGCAGCTACCCCTTCGAACTCATCGTCGATGGGCAGGTCCGCGAGTTCGAGTTGGGCGGCTGGATCGCCGTCAACGATGCGGAAAGCTACGTGACATGCGCACTGCGCGGCTGTGGTCTGATTCAGTTGCCGCGGTTCCACGTCGAGGACGAGCTACGCGCGGGTCAGCTCGTGGAAGTCTTGGCAGGTTGGTCGAGCGCGGGGCTGCCGGTGTCCGCGATGTACCCTTCGCATCGCCAGTTGTCACCACGCGTGAGAGTCTTCATCGACTGGGTGGCGAAGCTGTATGAGGACCGCTTCGGAACCGCGCCACTCCGGTAGGACCGCCCGATGTCCGCCTTGGCCGGAAGCAGGCATGCAATCCAGACCTCCACCGGCCTGTCGCAGCGGTAATCACATTCGCTAGAGAGGAGGCGCGGCAAGCCGTACCTGTCGTCGATCCGACGCTCGGCGGCCACTGCTCACATCCGAGCGTCTTCGTGGCGCAGGAAAGTCTCGCTCGATAGGATTGTGTGCGCCTGTCTGGGCGCGCCACCGATCCGATGGAATCTGGAGAATCGCCGCCATGTCGTGTGCGCGGTGAGTGCTGGCCCGTCGCAGCAGATGAAATCGGGCGAGAATCAGTGCATTCGGAGCGCTTCAAAAGGGGCGTCCGGCGTTACGAAGTATTGAGATAAGCGCTTGAACTACGAAGATAAAATTGTGTCGGTGGCCCCTATGATGGACTGGACCGACAGGCACTGCCGGTACTTCCATCGGCTGCTGACGCCGCACGCGCGCCTGTACACTGAGATGGTCACCGCGCCGGCCGTGCTGCACGGTGATCGGGCGCGCCTGCTCGGTTTCGACGCGAGCGAGCATCCGGTCGCGCTGCAGCTCGGCGGCTCGGTGCCGGCCGAGCTGGCCGAGGCCGCGCGGATCGGCGAGGACCACGGCTACGACGAGATCAATCTCAACGTGGGCTGCCCGTCCGACCGCGTGCAGTCCGGGCGGTTCGGCGCGTGTCTGATGCGCGAGCCGGCGCTGGTCGCCGAATGCTACGCGGCGATGCAGGCGGCCGTGCGCGTGCCGGTCACGATCAAGTGCCGGATCGGCGTCGACGAGCAGGATGCGGAGGAGGACCTGCGCCGTTTCGTCGGCATCGTGCATTCGGCCGGCTGCACCGTCTTCGTCGTGCATGCGCGCAAGGCCTGGCTGCAGGGCCTGTCGCCGAAGGAGAACCGCGACATCCCCCCGCTCGACTACGGCCGCGTGTACCGGCTCAAGCGCGAGTTCCCACATCTGCAAATCCACATCAACGGCGGGATCTCGGCGCTGGCCGACGTCACCGCGCACCTGGCCGAGGTCGACGGCGTGATGCTCGGCCGTACCGCGTATCACGAGCCTTACCGCCTCGCCGAGATCGAGGTGGCTTTGTGGGACACACCGCTGCCGGAGCGCGATGCCGTCATCGCAGCGATGCAGCCGTACGTAGAGCGGTATCTCGCTGCCGGCGGGCGGCTTCAGCACGTCAGCCGGCATCTGCTCGGCCTGTATCAGGGACTGCCCGGCGGCCGCGCCTGGCGCCGCCATCTGAGCGAGAACGCGCATCGGGCCGACGCCGGCTTCGAGGTCATAGAGGCGGCGCTGGCGGCGCGTCGCCGCGGCGAGCTGGCGCACGCGGCCTGACCCGGCACCGCCGGGGCGCGTTTCATCCCGGACTGCCGCGCGCGGGTTTACGCGGTCGCGCTGTGCTTGCGTCCGATCCGATAGACCGTCGCCGGCGGCAGATTGCCCCAGACACGCCCGATCGCGCGCGCCGACAGGCCGTGGCGTTGCAGGACCGCTTCCGGGACCGGACAGCGCAAGCCGTAAGTGAACTGATAGAGCTTGGCCTGTGCCGTCATGTGAGCGAAGGTACCGGCGACGATCGCGTCGACCGTGGCCGGCGGCATCGCGCGCAGCGGCAGCCCGCTGAGCGCCGCGCCGAAGCGGACGCCGGCGAGCGCGGCGTGCCCGGCCAGCCGTGCGGCGTCGATCGCCAGCACGCGCACCTGCGGATGGCAGCGGCGCAGGCGGTCGGCGAAGTGTTCACAGGCCTCGACCAGGATCAGCTGGCTCGGCGCGAGTCCGCGCGCGAGCAGCGCATCGGTGAATACGCCGGTGCCGGGGCCGAGTTCGAGCACCGGTGCCCGCGCGGGATCGATCTCGCTGCAGATCAGGCGTGCCAGCGCCTGCGAGGACGGCGCGACTGCGCCGACGCGGCGCGGAGCGCGCAGCCAGCTGCGAAGAAACGCCAGGCCGACCGACGAAGCATCGTCGCGGCGGGATCGACGTGCAGCAGAGGTTTCGGAAACGGGATCGGACATCGCGGCGCGCTCACGGAAAGGAGCGCCCAGCGTCGGCGATCGGTGTGAAGCCTTCTTCAAACAGCGCGGAACCGGAAGCGCGGACGGCCGGCGTCAGCCGCGCCCGATCGGCTTGCGCAGCCGGCGCATCAGCGATGCGAACGCGCCGGTGTTCTCGGGCGCATGGCGTGGAGGACGCGGCGTCCATTGCAGGTAGCCGATCGCGTCGAACGCGTTGATCGTGTCGAAGACTTCGCTCATCGGCGCGTCGGCTGCGCGCGCGATCTCGTGGATGCGCAGCGGCTGGACCATGACCGAGGCGATCCGGAACTGGCGCGCATAGCCGCGATCGATCTCGAACCAGCGCTTGAGCAGGTAGGTGCCGCCGGGATCCAGATGCGGCGCGAGATGTCCGTCCGACGCGAGCAGCGCGTACAGCCACAGCAGGCGCGCATACGGCTGGCCGCCGCCGCCCGCCTGCAGCTTGGCGAGGCCGGCCGTCGTCAGCGGATGCCAGTCGCCGCGGCGCAGCGGCTGCCGGCAGTACGGTTCGAGGTCGGCGAGGCCGCCGGCGGCGTGATAGATCTGATTGCGCGGGTCGACGACCAGATCCGGCGCGCCCGGCAGCGCGATGCTCGACGGGCCGGCCAGCCAGTCGCCGGTCAGATACTCGCGCAGGCTCTGGCTGCGTGCGTCCTCGGCCGCGCGTGCCGGCAGCGCGCTGCGCGGCGGTGCGGTGACCGTGCGGTCACGCAGACGCGAGTTCAGCGGCTCGGTCGGGAGCAGCGGCTCGCCGAGCATCGCCGGCGGAGGCGGCGGACGGCCCGGCTCGATCGTCGTGTTCTCGTCGAGGCGCCCGGTCGGCCGCCGTGGCTGGTGGTCGGCATCCGGATGTGCGCGCAGCAGGTCGTCCAGGCCGCTCGGCGCCGACGGCTCGCGCCGATCGCGCGGTGTCTCGCCGAGCGGCGCCGGCAGGACCGACTCGCCGGGCGACTCGCCGAGGTCGCCGAAATAGAAGTCCTGGTGCTGCGGCGTCACCACCTGCGAAGGCTTCAGTTCCCCGGCGACCTGACGCAGCAGGTCGGAGATCGCCTCGAGCTTGAGCGGTTTGCGCAGGATCGGATCGTCGCCGGCCGGCGTGCCGCCGTCGCCGCCGAGCAGCGCGCAGCGGATGCCCTGCACGCGTGCGCGTGAACGCGCCATCAGCCCGGCGAAGCTGGTCGGGTCGACGACGATCAGGTCCGCCTCGGTCTCGACACCCCAGCGCCAGTTCGCATCCAGCGAGGCATCGGCCTTCCGGACCAGCAGGCGCAGATGGGCGGCGTCTTCGTCGCTCAGACCCACGGCGGCGATTGTCTTCATGCGTTCACCGTTCACGCATCCGAAAGTCCCTCGCGGTCCCGTCGCGCCCCGGCCACGCGATGGGCGACTGGCCGACTGGCCGAGAATACCGCGTCCGCGCCGTCCGGTTCGGTACCGGCGTTCAGCCGGCGCGCTTGCGTTTGGGTTTCAGCATGGTCCCGCTGCAGCCGCGGTGGCCGCAATGGCAGGCCCAGATCCGTTTGAGGCGCTCGGTGATCCGGCCGTCGATCGAGATGCCGTAGTCGTAGCTGAGCTCCTCGCCGGCCTTGATCGGCCGCAGCGTGCGGATCATCACGCGGTCCTCGCGACGGTCGCGGCCCGGCGATTCCTCGACCACGGCCTGGCAGTTGGGCTTGCAGCTGGTGTTGATCCAGCGCGCGACGTTGCCGTCGACGTTGGCGTCGATCACGTAGCGGTCGTTGAGGATGAACAGGAACGTGTGGCCGTCCTCGGCGGTGTCGCCGTAGAGGCGATCGGCCTGCCGATGGGTCAGGCGGCGCCCGCGGTACTCGATCAGGTCGATGTCGGCGGGCAGGTCGACGGCGGCGAAGACGCCGTTGCCGTGGATCGGGGAGCGGCGGCGGACGATTTTCTTGGGCATTGATCCGGATTCGATGAGGGCGAGCGCGTGGATGCGGTCCGCATCATAACGGCAGGCGGCGGATGCGGCGATGCGGGCGATCGGCATCTTTGTGTCGAAGCGGGGCGGCAAGACCGTACCGCTGCGGCGGCCGGTGCGCCTGACTCGGAAGCCGCCATGCATCTCGAACTGGCGCTCGACGCGATGGCAGGCGGAGTCAGCGGCGACACGATGGAGGCTGACCTCAGAGGCGAACCAATTCGCATCGTCAGCGTCGGACAGCGAGGCCCGGCTCGCTTTCGACGTTACGCAGATCCAGCGTGCCATGGCTTGCTATCGCCGTGCTCCCATCGGGCATGGGGACGATTACTCCCATCTCGCGCTCGTTATGGGCAGGTCGCCCCGTGTGCCGTCCGTCGGAGCTACGACGGCTCGACCGTCTGACGCGGCTACGTGAGCGGCGTCGTTCTGCAGACAGCGGTGCGGGCTCGGCCCGTCGCTTCCAGTCGGCATCGTCAGTTGCGTGGAAAAACCGAGTGCGGATCGAGACGACGCGATGGGTAAGCGCTCGCCAACGCCAACGGGCCGGCCGAGGAGGGATCGAGTGCTCGAATGACGAAGCCGAACGCAACGCGGGGTCGAATCGGCAATAATCGCAATTCAGGATTCTCTTTCGGGGGGAGTTTCATGAAGATCTATGGACACGCGGCACGCGCTGCCGGCGTATGGCTCCTGATCTGCGCGACGGCCGCGTCGGCGTCACAGGTCGTATGGGAATCGCTGTTCGACCCGGTGTTCGCCCCCGGCACGGACAATCCCGATCCGTTTTTCCTGTCGTCGGCGGGATATCCGTCGCGATCGATGCAGTTGAGTCCGGCCGGCGGTGGCGATTTCTATTCGTTCGCCATCGACACGGGCGGGCAGGCCACGCTCGCGCGACACGGTGGGACGGACGATGCGGTGATATGGAGCCGCAGCGTCGGCCTTCAGCACAGCATCCGCCCGGATGCGGAGCTTCTGGCGGGCGGTTCGTCCGGCGACGGCGCCTGGCTGACGCATGGCGGCGCCACGCGCTTCTCCGCCGACGGCCAGCTGCTGTGGTCGCGCGCGATCCCCGTGTGGTGGACCTGGCCGACCTACGTTCGCGCTTTCGACGACGGCGATCTGGCACTGACCCAGGTTCGCTACGACGTCCCGGCCTCCGTGGCGAGGGGCGTGATCATGCGGGCGGACGGCCAGACCGGCGCGATACTCGCGCAACACGAGCTGGAACAGGCCGAAGCGGACTGTCGTGCGGTGCCGATCGGGGCCGATGCTTCGGACCATCTCTACGTGTCGATGCTGTGCGGCATCGGCTCGGCGAACGGTTTTCAGCGTCTCGTCAGACTGGCGCCGGATCTGTCGGTGCTCTGGAGCGTCGGCTTGCCGGCGACTGACTCGAGCGCGCCCGGCTACGAGCAGGGCGTGGCGGCGGACGACGGCCTCTATTTCGCGAATCGTTCGGCCGCATCGCTGAGCAAGTTCGACGCCGCCGACGGCCATCTGCTGTGGGCCGTGCCGGGGGACTGGTCGTCGCTGCGGATCGCCGGCGGCTGTGTGCTGGGCGTACGCGATGCCGACGAAGGGCGCGCGATGCACTGCCTCGATCCGGCGACCGGGCAGGTGAGCTGGTCGCGCGCTCTCGACGCAGGATACGCGTTGATCGAGGTCTCGGCCGACACCGTCATCCTGGCTGGGGTGGACGCCTCCGGCAGCTCCGGTTTCGCCGACCGCATCGACCTCGCCAGCGGCGCGTCGATCTGGCACACCGCACTGGCCGCGTCGACGGCCGGACGGGTCTTCCATCCGCGCGATCTGCTCGTATCGGACGACGTCGTGCGTGTGGCCGGCGCCGATTGTCTGCCGCTGATCGCCTGCGTCAACGGCATCGCACGCATTCAAGCCGCCAGCGGTCAGACGCTGGGTGTCGGCTATCCGCCGGTGCCGCAGACGGCGACGGTGGACGCAGCGGTCGATGCGCAGTCGCTGCTGGTCGCCTCGATCGAGAATCTGGAGGACGGGCAACAGATTCGCGTCAAGCGGATCGATCCGGCCGGATCGACGCTGCTCGAGCGCGTGCTGCCGGTGTCCGCGGGATCCGCTCCGTTCGATTCCGCCAGGGGCCTGCGCCTTGCGAGCGGTGATTTCGCCGCGATCCTGCACAGCGCCGCTTCGCGCCGGATGCAGGTGGCGCAGTACGACGGAAGCGGGCAGCTGCGCTGGCGGCAGACCTTCTCGGGCGCAATGGCAGCCGCGAACACGCTCGAACTGGCCGAGGACGGCGCCGGCAATCTCGTCGTTTCCAACGTGGAGGAGACCGGCTGGCCAGCCCTCTATCGGCGCTGGGTCAGGAAGCTCAATGCGGGCACCGGCCAGGTCTGGCAGCTGCCGCTGGCGATGCCGGCGCGTTATGCCAGCCCGGTCGGATTCTGGCCGATCGGCGACGACCTCCTCGTCACCGGAGAGCCGGAGGGCGCGACGGTACGTCAAGGACCGCGTCGTCATTCGGGGGCGGACGGCTCGGTGCTCTGGTCCAATCCGTCGCTGGCCGGCAGCGACAGCTGGTTGCTGACGCAGCACGGAGACGAAGGATATCTGGCCACGCTCGATCGCGAGGTCGTCGCCTTCTCGATGACCGACGGCAGCTTGCGCTGGCGATACGTGTCGAGCGATCCGAATGTGGATTTTCGATCGGCGCGGGTCGGAAGCGACGGGGACCTGTATGTCGGCGGTGCGGGCATCGCCGATCAGGACGGCAAGGGCGCGCTGGTGCGGCTGGACCGGCAATCCGGTGCCGAGCGCTGGATCGTGCGCCTGGACGAGTCCTCGACGCGTTCGCTCGCGCTGCCTGTGGAGGTGATCGCCGCCGAGGACGGCGTCGTCGACGTCGTGCAGGCCTCGGCATCGCGGCGGTTCGTGTCGCGCTTCGATGCCGCAGAGGGAAACTTCATCGAGGGCACGCTGCTGTCCACGCAGCCCGAGGTCGACGAAGCGGTCGCGGACGACGATGCGCGGATCGCGCGGCGGTTGCCCGACGGCAGCCTGCTCGCCTATGGTCTGGCCCATCGTCCCGGCGAGAGCCGGCGTCCCTGGGTCGGGCGGCTCGTCGCACCGGCACAGGGCCAGCGCGGTGACCTGTCGATGTCGTTGTCGCTCGCGCCGTCCATGACGTCCGGCGCCTCTGCGCTCGATCTGAGCGCCGAGCTTCGCCATGCGGGCGAGCAGAACGTCCAGGCCACCGCGTTAGTCCGGTTCAGTCACGCGACCAGCGTGCCCGGCTTCACCGAGGTCTCGATCGAGACGGGGCCGAACTGCATCGTGACGGGCGTCGGCTCGTGCCAGGCGATTCCGACGCCGGCCGGAATCCGGCTGCAGCTGGATCTGGCTCCGGGCGCCGTCGCGAACCTGATCGCGTCGCTGCGTGCGCCGCTGCTGCCGGCGACGCGTTTCGTCGCAGAGGTGTACGCGCCGTACGGCTTCTTCGAGGCCGATCTGCGCAACAACGCCGCGGTGGCGTGGTGGGTCACCGACCGCTACTTCGCCGACGATTTCGAATGAGCAGGCCCGATTGAAGCGAACGTGCGGTCCGTCTTCGCCTGAAGGCGGGCCGCCGCGACGCCTCAGCGCGCGACCATCTTGCGGTGCGCGTGGATCGACATCAGCACGCCGAAGCCGGCCAGCAGCGAGACCGCCGAGGTGCCGCCGTAGCTCATCAGCGGCAGCGGTACGCCGACCACCGGCAGCATGCCGCTGATCATGCCGCCGTTGACGATCACGTAGACGCAGAACGACAGGCTGATCGCGCCGGCCAGCAGGCGCGAGTAGGTGTCCTTGG
The DNA here is from genome assembly GCA_003241385.1 of Rhodanobacter denitrificans. GTDB lineage: Bacteria > Pseudomonadota > Gammaproteobacteria > Xanthomonadales > Rhodanobacteraceae > Dokdonella > Dokdonella denitrificans_A. The sequence continues at coordinate 126,071 of QFPO01000003.1, read as the reverse complement.
CATTGGCCGCGATCCACAGGCTGCGGCCGATGATGAACAGGTACAGCGCGAGCAGCAGCAAGACGCCGACCAGGCCGAACTCCTCCGAGTACAGCGAGAACACGAAGTCGGTGGTGTGCTCGGGCAGGAAGTCGAGTTGGGATTGCGTGCCGCGGTGCCAGCCCTTGCCCCAGACGCCGCCGGAGCCGACCGCGATCTTGGACTGGATGATGTGCCAGCCGAGGCCGAGCGGATCGGAGTCCGGATCGAGCAGCATGCGCACGCGATTGCGCTGGTACTCGTGCATGAACACCCAGGCGAGCGGCGCGGCCGCGGCCACGCTGCCGCCGATCAGGCCGATCCGCCACCACGAGAGCCCCGCCAGGAAAATGCCGAACAGGCCGCTGGCGACGATCAGCAGCGCGGTGCCGAGGTCCGGCTGCTCGGCGATCAGGCCGGCCGGCACCGCGATCAGCGCGACCGCGACCGCCAGCGTGGTCCAGTCCGGCGGCAGCGGCCGGCGATTCAGGAACCAGGCCATCATCATCGGCATCGTCAGCTTGAGCAGCTCGGACGGCTGGAAACGCACGAACTTCAGATCGAGCCAGCGGTGCGCGCCGCGCCCCTCGCCGAGCAGCGCGACCAGCAGCAGCAGCGCGACGCTGCCGGCGTACATCCACGGCGTCCAGTTGCGCAGGGTGCTCGGCGGAATGCGCGAGATCAGCAGCATCAGCGCACCGCCGAGCGCGAAGCGCACGCTCTGGTTGACGACCAGGCGCGGCTCGGCGCTGTACAGCGTCGCCAGGCCGATCGCGCCGAGCAGCACGATCGCGCCGAGCAGAGGGTAGTCCAGCCGCGGCCGATGCAGCAGCCGCCACAGCCAGCGGTGTGCGGCCTGGCGCAGCGCGGCGATCATGGCGCGGCCGCTCCGCTCGGCTGCGAGGGCGCTGGCGCTGCCGCGGCGGCGAACCAGGCGTCGAGGACGCGCCGCGCCAGCGGCGCCGCATCGCCCGAGCCGCTCGCCGCGAACTCGAGCACGAGACCGAGCGCGATGCGCGGCTCCTCGACCGGCGCGTAGGCGATGAACAGCGCCTTGTACTTCTGCCGTGCGTCGAGCGCCGAGAGCGCCTGCTCGTTGGACTCGGTGCGCGAGAAGCGCTGCGCGGTGCCGGTCTTGCCGGCGATCACGTACGGCGCGTCCTCGCCGATGCGGCGCGCGGTGCCGGACGGTCCGTTGACGACCGCGACCATGCCCTGTTCGACCAGCGCCCAGTTGGCCGGATCGCGGATCAGCGAGGCGGCGGCCGGCGGCTGCTCGACCTCGACGATCGGCGCGTTGAAGCCGTCCTGCACGGCCTTGAGCAGATGCGGCCGGCGCGCGACGCCGTGCGCGGCGAGCGTCGCGGTCGCATGCGCGAGCTGGATCGGCGTCGTCGTCCAGTAGCCCTGGCCGATGCCGGCGATCACGGTCTCGCCGGGGAACCACGGCTGGCTCTGCGCGCCGCGCTTCCATTCGCGCGAGGGCAGGATGCCGCGGCCTTCGCCGGCGAGGTCGATGCCGGTCGGCGCGCCGAAGCCGAACTGGCCGAGGTACTGCGACATGCGGTCGATGCCGAGGTCGAGCGCGAGCGAATAGAAGTACGTGTTGACCGACTGCGCGAGTGCCTCGACGACGTCGACGCGGCCGTGTCCGCCGTGGCGCCAGTCGCGGTACGCGCGAGGCTGGCCCGGGATGTAGAACTCGCCGCTCGAGAACACCGTGTCGCCGCGCTTGCGCACACCGAGCTCGAGCCCGGCCAGCGCCATGAACGGCTTGATCGTCGAGCCCGGCTCGAACGTGCCGATCAGCGCGCGATTGAACAGTGGCCGGTCCGGCGCGTTCAGCAGCAGCTGGTAGTCGGTGCGGCTGATGCCGTTGACGAACAGGTTCGGATCGAACCCGGGTACGCTGACCAGGGCCAGCACCTCGCCGTTGCGCGGATCGATCGCGACCAGGGCGCCTGTCGCACCGCCGAAGGCTTCCTCGGCGGCGCGCTGCAGGCGCGCGTCGATGCTGAGGTAGAGGTTCTTGCCGGGCGTCGGCGGCGTGCGCTCGAGCGTGCGCAGCGGCCGCCGGTTCGCGTTGACCTCGACCAGGTCGTAGCCGGGCTCGCCGTGCAGCAGATCCTCGTAGTAGCGCTCGATGCCGGTCTTGCCGATGTGCGTGGTGCCGTCGTAGCGCGCGGCGTCGACGCGCGTCAGGTCGTCGGTGTCGAGCCGGCCGACGTAGCCGATGACGTGGCCGAAGTCCTTGCCGAGCGGATAGGAGCGCGTCAGGTACGGCACCACGTCCACTCCGGGGAAGCGCCAGCGCTCCACCGAGAAGCGCGCGATCTCCTCCTCGGCCAGCTTCATGCGCAGCGGCACGCTCATGTACGAGCGCCGCGACTTGCGCAGCGTGTTGAAGCGCTGGATGTCCTCCTGGTCGAGCGCGACGACCTGGCCGAGCGCCTCGAGCATGGCCGGCATGTCGGCGACGCGTTCGGGGACCACCTCGAGCCGGAACGCGGCGACGTTCTCGGCCAGCAGCACGCCGTTGCGGTCGTAGATCAGGCCGCGCGACGGCGCGATGTGGCGCATCGAGATCCGGTTGGAATCGGCGCGCGCGCTGTAGTCGTCGTGGCGCAGCACCTGCAGCCAGTAGAAGCGTGCGCCGAGGCCGGCGATGCCGAGCAGCGCCAGCACGAACGCGACGATCGCGCGCCGGCGGAACAACTCGCCCTCGTGGCGGTTGTCCTTCATCGGTCTGTGCGCGCGCTTCATGCCTCGCGTCCGCGCAGCCGCGCTCTCAGGTCGTCGAGCAGGATGAACACGAGCGGCCACAGTGCCGCGCCGACCGGCGGCGACAGCCAGAACGTCGGCGGCGGCATCGCCTCGCCGGAGAAGCCGCGCACCATCATCACGACGATGCGGTCGTTGAGCAGCAGCGCGAACACCGCCAGCGTCTGCTGCCAGATCGGGAAGAAGCGCAGCCGCGCGCGGAAGCGCAGCACGATGAACGCCAGCACGGTCAGCCGCAGCGCGTGCTCGCCGAGCAGCTGGCCGGCCAGCACGTCGCCGGCGAGGCCGAGCAGGAACGCGAAGCCGAGGCCGACCCGGTCCGGCGTCTCGATCGCCCAGTAGATCAGCACCAGCGCCAGCCAGTACGGCTTGATCTGCAGCAGCGGCGCCGGCAGCGGCATCAGCTGCAGCAGCATCGCCAGCAGCACGGTGCCGGCGAACAGCCACGATTGCGCACGCAGCCGGTTCACGGCGTCGGCTCCGGCTCGGCCGGTGCGGCGTCGGTGCCGGGCGGAGCCGAGGCGTCGACCTGCGGCTGCGCGGGGCCGTACGGCTGCGGCAGGTCGTGCAGCAGCAGGACCTCGCTGCTGCGGCTGATCGCGGCGGCCGGCGTCGCCAGCGCGGTCGCGAACATGCCGGTGTCGTCGTTGCGCACGTCGCGGATCTCGCCGACCGGGAAGCCGGCCGGAAAGCGTCCGCCGAGGCCGGAGCTGATCAGCTTGTCGCCGACCTTGACGTCGGCGCTGGTCGGGATGTTCGCCAGCTCCAGCAGATCGCGCGCGTCCTTGTCGCCGTAGGCGATCGTGCGCAGGCCGGTGCGTTCGATCGTGACCGGGATCGCGTGGTTCGGATCGGTCAGCAGCATCACGACCGCGGTATTGGGCAGCACCTCGACGACCTGGCCCATGATGCCGGACGCGTCGATGACCGGCTGGCCGACGCTGACGCCCTGCTGCGCGCCGCGGTTGATGACGATGCGCCGTCGCGCCGGATCGATGTCGATGTCGAGCAGGCTCGCCATCTGCACCGACAGGCCCAGGCTCTTCTGCGCTTCGAGCAGGTCCTGCAGGCGCTCGTTCTGCGCGGCCAGCGCGCCGGCGCGGTTCAGGCGCGCCTGCGCCAGCAGCAGCGCCTCGCGCAGTTCGCGGTTCTCGGCGGCCAGTGCGGTCTGCGAGGCGACCGCGGTGCGCGTCGCGCGTGCCGCGTCGGCGGGCAGGGCGGCCAGGCGGTACAGCGGCTCGATCAGCAGACTGGCGTGACCGCGCACGGCCTGCAGGTAGTGGCCGCGATGGTCGAGGATCATCAGCACGACCGCGGCGGCCAGGTAGACGATCAGCCGCAACGTGCTCGCCGCGCCCGCGGAGAACAAGGTCGCGTTGTCGCCGGGTGCAAGAGCCATCGAGTGTCCGGGTCGCCGATTCCAGGCCGGAGCCATGCTACGTCAATGCGGCCGCCGCCGGCCGCGGCCGCCGCGTCCGGTCACGGACGCGACGGAAGGCGGATCACTCCGATGCGAAGAAGTCGCCGCCGTGCTGGTCGACCATCTCCAGCGCCCGGCCGCCGCCGCGCGCGACGCAGGTCAGCGGATCGTCGGCGACGAACACGTGCAGGCCGGTCTCCTCGGAGATCAGGCGGTCCAGATCGCGCAGCAGCGCGCCGCCACCGGTCAGCACGATGCCGCGTTCGGCGACGTCCGAGCACAGCTCCGGCGGCGTCTGCTCGAGCGCGCTCTTGACCGCGCTGACGATGCCGGCCAGCGGCTCGTGCAGCGCTTCGAGGATCTCGTTGGAGTTGATCGTGAACATGCGCGGCACGCCCTCGGCGAGGTTGCGGCCGGACACTTCGATCTCGCGGACTTCCGACTGCGGATACGCGCAGCCCACTTCCATCTTGATGCGCTCGGCGGTCGCCTCGCCGATCAGCGTGCCGTGGTTGCGGCGCACGTAGTTGATGATCGCCTCGTCGAAGCGGTCGCCGCCGATGCGCACCGACTGCGCATAGACGATGCCGTTGAGCGAGATCACCGCGACTTCCGAGGTGCCGCCGCCGATGTCCAGCACCATCGAGCCGCGCGCCTCGCCGACCGGAATGCCGGCGCCGATCGCCGCGGCCATCGGTTCCTCGACCAGGAACACGTCGCGCGCGCCGGCGCTCTCGGCCGATTCCTTGATCGCGCGGCGCTCGACCTGGGTCGAGCCGCACGGCACGCAGACCAGCACGCGCGGACTCGGCCGGAACATCCGCGACTTGTGCGCGCGCTTGATGAACTGCTTGAGCATCTCCTCGGTCATCGAGAAGTCGGCGATGACGCCGTCCTTGAGCGGACGCACCGTGACGATGTTGCCGGGCGTGCGGCCGAGCATGCGCTTGGCTTCGGCACCGACGGCCGCGACGCTGCGCGGGCCGCCCGGTCCGCGATCCTGTCGGATCGCCACCACTGAAGGCTCATCCAGGACGATGCCCTGGCCGCGGACGTAGATCAGCGTGTTGGCGGTGCCGAGGTCGATCGACAGATCGTTGGAAAACATGCCACGAACGCGTTTGAACATTGAAAGCTGCCGGCAGAAGAAGGGGGCGGAAAAGCAGATCAGTCTAGACAGTCCCCCCGGTGCAGGCAAGGAGCGATTGCGTTAATAAAGCCTTGTGGGGCCGAGGTTTACGTGAGCGGATCGGGAGACGAGGTGAGCTTCGCTGCTCTGCAATATGTTAAGGTTTCGCCAATCCCGCGAGTCGCCCCGGCCATGTCCTTCGACGCCGATCACCTGCGGCGTTGCGCACGGCTGGCCCGGCTGGCGCTCGCCGACGACGAAATCGCCCCGCTCGAGCGCGAGATCGCGCGCATGCTCGATCTCGTCGGCGAGCTGCGCCACGCCGCGCTCGACGCGGTCGAGCCGATGGCGCATCCGCTCGGGCTGATGCTGGTGCCGCGCCACGACGCGGTGACCGAGCGCGACGCGCACGAGGCCCTGCTCGCGCTGGCGCCCGAGACGCGGCTCGGCCTGTATCTGGTCCCCAAGGTCATCGAATGAGCGATGCGCTCGACCAGGGTCTGCGCGCCTGCGTGAAGGCCGCGCGCGAGAACGACCGGGAGGCTGACGCGCCGGCCGAGGCGGCGCGCCGGCGCGCCGCGTCACGCGGCGATCTCAACGCGTTCATCGGCCTCGATACGCGCACGCCGGCACGCACGGCCGGCACGGGACCGCTGAGCGGCGTCCCGTTCGCGCAGAAGGACAATTTCTGCACGGCCGGCCTGCGCACGACCTGCGCGTCGCGCATGCTCGACGGCTTCGTGCCGCCGTACGAATCGGCGGTCGGCGAGCGCCTGAGCGCGGCCGGTGCGGTGTCGATCGGCAAGACCAATCTCGACGAGTTCGCGATGGGCTCGTCGAATGAGACCAGCCATTACGGTCCGGTGCGCAATCCCTGGGATCCGACGCGCGTGCCGGGCGGCTCCTCGGGCGGTTCGGCCGCGGCGGTCGCCGCCGGCATCGTGCCGTTCGCGACCGGCAGCGACACCGGCGGATCGGTGCGCCAGCCGGCCGCGTTCTGCGGCGTGACCGGACTCAAGCCGACCTACGGACGCGTCTCGCGCTGGGGTCTGGTCGCGTATGCCTCGAGCCTGGACTGCCCCGGCGTGCTCGCGCGCAGCGCCGAGGACTGTGCCCATGTGCTCGCCGCGATCGCCGGCCACGATCCGCGCGACGCGACCAGCGCCGCGCGTCCGGTCGAGGACTACGTCGCCGCGCTCGACGCGCCGCTGGCCGGCCTGCGCATCGGCGTGGCACGGCCGTATTTCGGCGCGGGCGTCGAGGCCGGCGTCGGCGCCGCGGTGCAGGCCGCGCTGGCCGAGTACGAGCGGCTCGGCGCGCGGCTGGTCGAGATCGATCTGCCGCACGCGCCCCTGGCGATCCCGGCCTACTACGTGATCGCGCCGGCCGAGGCCTCGAGCAATCTGGCGCGCTACGACGGCGTGCGTTTCGGCCATCGCTGCGCGAATCCGCGCAGCCTCGAGGATCTCTACACGCGCAGCCGCGCCGAGGGTTTCGGCGCCGAGGTGCGGCGGCGCATCCTGATCGGCACGTTCGCGCTGTCGGCCGGCTACTACGACGCGTACTACCTCAGTGCCCAGAAGGCGCGGCGCCTGATCGCCGGCGATTTCGACGCGGCGTTCGCCGAGGTCGACCTGATCGCCGGGCCGACCGCGCCGACGACCGCGTTCGCGCTCGGCGAGAAGAGCGCCGATCCGCTCGCGATGGCGGCGGCCGACGTCAACACGGTCGCGGTCAACCTGGCCGGCCTGCCGGCGCTGTCGATCCCGGCCGGCCTGCATGCCGGCCTGCCGGTCGGCCTGCAGCTGATCGCGCCGGCGTTCGCCGAGGCGCGGCTGCTGGCCGCCGCGCATCGCTTCCAGCAGGCCACCGACTGGCATCGGCGCCGGCCCGGAGACCGCTCGTGAGCTGGCAGGCGGTCATCGGCCTGGAGATCCATGCGCAGCTGGCGACGCGCAGCAAGCTGTTCTCGGGCGCGTCGGCGGCCTACGGCGCCGAGCCGAACACGCAGGCCTGCGCGATCGACGTCGGCCTGCCCGGCACGCTGCCGGTCGTCAACGACGAGGCGGTGCGGCTCGCGGTCACGCTGGGCCTGGCGATCGGCGCGCGGATCGCGCCGGTCTCGGTGTTCGCGCGCAAGAACTACTTCTATCCGGACCTGCCCAAGGGCTACCAGATCAGCCAGTACGAGCGACCGGTGGTCGCCGACGGCACGCTCGCGGTGCGTCTGGACGACGATCGCGTGATCGAGGTGCGCATCGAGCGCGCGCATCTGGAGGAGGACGCCGGCAAGTCGCTGCACGATGCGTTCTCGACGCAGACCGGCATCGACCTCAACCGCGCCGGCGTGCCGCTGCTCGAGATCGTGTCGGCTCCGGTGCTGCATTCGCCGGCCGAGGCGGTCGCGTATCTGCGCACGATGCACCGGCTGGTGCGCTGGCTCGGCATCTGCGATGGCAACATGCAGGAGGGTTCGTTCCGCTGCGACGCCAACGTGTCGGTGCGCCGGTCGCCGCAGGCGCCGCTCGGCACGCGCGCCGAGATCAAGAACGTCAACTCGTTCCGCTTCGTCGAGAAGGCGATCGCCTACGAGATCGAGCGGCAGATCCGCGTGCTCGAGAGCGGCGAGGCGGTCGTGCAGGAGACGCGTCTGTACGACGCCGCGCAGGACCGCACGCGTTCGATGCGCAGCAAGGAATCGGCCGACGACTACCGCTACTTCCCGGACCCCGACCTGCCGCCGCTGGCGATCGTGCCCGAGCTGATCGAGTCGGTGCGCGCGAGCCTGCCCGAGCTGCCCGATGCGCGCCGCCGCCGCTACGTCGAGGCGCTCGGCCTGCCGGCGCAGGACGCGGACCAGCTCTGCGCCGATCGCGACACCTCCGACTACTTCGAGGCCGTGCTGGCCGCGCTGCCGGGCGAGGCCAAGCTCTGTGCGAACTGGGTGCTCGGCGAGCTGGCTGCGGCACTGAACGCGCTCGGCGTGCCGATCGAACGTTCGCCGCTGGCGCCAGCCGCGCTGGCACTGCTGCTGCGCCGCCTGCGCGAGGGCGTGATCTCCGGCAAGCAGGCCAAGGACGTGTTCGCGGCGATGGCGGCCGGCGAGGGCGATGCCGACGCGGTCATCGCCGCGCGCGGCCTGGTCCAGATCAGCGACGAGGGCGCCCTGCTGGCGGCGATCGATCAGGTGATCGCGGCGCATCCGCCCCAGGTCGCGCAGGTCCGCGCCGGCCAGGACAAGGTGCTCGGCTTCCTGGTCGGCCAGGTCATGAAGGCGACCGGCGGCAAGGCCAACCCGCAGCGTCTCAACGCCTTGCTGCGCGCCCGGCTCGACGGCGCCGGTCCCGACGCACCGTGAGCGCGGTCGCGATCCCGTGCCGGCCGCGGACCGGCACGGCGCGATCCGGACCCCGCCGATCCGCGATCTTCAATCTGCGATAATCGCCGCTTTGCGCGCGGCCGCCGGCCGTGGGCTCCATTCACGTCATCCGGGGAAGGACAACACCGTTCATGTCAGCACTGATCTGCGGTTCGCTCGCGTACGACACCATCATGGTGTTCCAGGACCAGTTCAAGAACCACATCCTTCCCGACCAGGTGCACATCCTCAACGTGTCGTTCCTGGTGCCGCGGATGCGCCGCGAGTTCGGCGGCTGCGCCGGCAACATCGCCTACAACCTCAAGCTGCTCGGCGCCGATCCGCTGCCGATGGCGACCGTCGGCCAGGACTTCGCGCCGTACCGCACGCACTTCACGCAGTGCGGCATCGACCTGCGCTACGTCAAGACGCTCGAGGACCTCTACACCGCGCAGGCGTTCATCACGACCGATCTTGACGACAACCAGATCACCGCGTTCCATCCGGGCGCGATGATGCGTTCGTACGAGAACCACGTGCGCGACGTGCCCGAGGCGACGTTCGGCATCGTCGCGCCGGACGGCCGCGAGGCGATGCTGCAGCATGCGCTCGAGTTCGCCGAGCGCGGTCTGCCCTTCATCTTCGATCCGGGCCAGGCGATGCCGCTGTTCAACGGCGAGGAATTCCGCGCGTTCATCGAGCAGGCGCAGTACGTCACCGTCAACGACTACGAGTCGCAGCTGCTCGAGGTCAACACCGGCTGGACACCGGCGCAGATTGCCGAGCGCGTCGAGGCCTACATCGTCACGCGCGGTCCGCGCGGCTCGCTGATCCACGCCGGCGGCAAGACCCACGAGATTCCGCCGGCGCACGAGCGCCGCGTCTCCGACCCGACCGGCTGCGGCGACGCGTACCGCGCCGGCCTGATCCACGGCATCATGAACGGCATGGACTGGCCGACCGTCGGCCGCATGGCCTCGCTGATGGGCGCACTCAAGGTCGAGCATCCCGGCACGCAGAACCAGCGCTTCACCTACGGCGAATTCGCCGACCAGTTCCGCCAGCAGTTCGGCTACGCACTCGACTGACGCCACGGGCATCGCGGCGCTTTACCGATCCGCGCACATCGTCTCGAGCGCGATTCAGAGTAGCGTCGCACGCTCTGGCTCTGGCTCTGGCTCTGGCTTTGGCTCGCGTTTCGCTCTTGCCGTGGCTTTTCGCTTTTGCCGTTGGTGCGCCTAAAGCGAGCCGACGAGTTGGGGCAGCGTGCCTGGGCGACCGAGAAGCGCAGGGGACCGGCGCGGCGCAGCCGCGTCGGCTCGCGTCAGCGCAGGCGGTTTTGGTGACTTTTGACAAGACAAAAGTCACCCGTGCGCGGAGCGCGCGGAAGCTCTTGCCCTGTCTTTTCGCTTGAGCTTCTTGCGGATCGCCGGCTCGAAAAGAGCGAAGCCGACATCGAAGCCTGCGTGCTTCAAATCACTCGAGCGCAAGCGCCGGCGCCGAACAGGCATCGAAACCGAGCGTCCCCGCAGACGCGGAAAAAAAGCCACCCCGCACACCGAGGCGACCGGCCTATGCCGGTCGCCTCGTCGAAGCCTTAGCGCGGAGGCGCTTTCGCGCCCGGCGTCTTGACCGGATCGGCCGGCGGCCCCGGCAGGCTCACCGGCGCCGCGGCGATCGCCTTGTTCAGTTCCTCGATCGCGCGGTCGAGCTGCGGATCGCGGCCGGCGAGCTGTGCGCCGACGTCCTCGAGCACGGTGATGTCGGGTTCCACGCCTTCGCCCTCGATCACGTACTGGCCTTCGGTGCTGGCGCTGGCGAACTGCGGCACGTTGACCGAGCCGCCGTCGATCAGCGGACCCCAGTCGCTGATGCCGACCACGCCGCCCCAGGTGCGCTCGCCGATCAGCGGTCCGAGCTTCGCGCGCTTGAACATGTACGAGAAGATGTCGCCGTCCGACGCCGTCGTGCCGTTGCACAGCGCGGCCAGATGGCCGAGGAAGGTCTGTTGCGGATAGGTCTCGGTGATGTCGATGCCGCGACCGTAGCCGAGGCCGAGCGGCTTGCGGGCGAGCCGCTCGATGATCATCGCCGAGACGTTGCCGCCGCCGTTGTCGCGCACGTCCACGACCAGGCCCTGCTTGCGCAGCTGCGGGTAGAACGCCTTGATGAACTCGCGGATGCCGTCCGGGCCCATGTCGGGAATGTGCAGATAGCCGAGCTTGCCGCCGCTGGCGCGATCGACGTAGTCGCGGTTGTGCCGCGTCCAGGCGTAGTAGTTGAGCTCCATCTCGTTGCCGATCGGCTTGACCAGCACGGTGCGCGCGCCGGCGTCGGTCGGCCGCGCATTGAGCGTCAGCTGCACGAGCTGGCCCGGCGCGGTGCGCAGCAGCCGGTACGGATTGTCGGCCGCGGTCAGCGGCTGGCCGTTGATCGCCAGCACGTAGTCGCCGACGCGCGCGTCGACGCCGACCTCGGTCAGCGGCGAACGGTAGCGCTCCTCGTCGTTGCTGCCTTCGAGGATCTTCGCGATCCGGTAGCGGCCGCTCGCGGCGTCGAGCTCGAAACGCGCGCCGAGCAGACCCACGTTCGGCCGCGCCGGCAGCCGGAAGTCGCCGCCGCTGACGTAGGCGTGGCCGACGTTGAGCTCGGCGACCATCTGGCCGAGCAGATAGTTGAGGTCGGTGCGGTCGCCGACCCAGGCCAGCATCGGCTGGTACTTGGCGCGCAGCGCGTTCCAGTCGTAGCCGTGCATGTTGCGTACGTAGAAGTGGTCGCGGTAGCGCCGCCAGACCTCGTCGAAGATCTCGCCGTACTCGGCTTTCGGATCGACGCGCGCGTAGAGGCCGTCGAGTCCGACGTCCTTGGGCTCGGGCTTGCCGGCGGAGAGGTCGATCAGCTTGTAGGCCTGGCCGCTCTGCACCAGCACGGTGGCGGACGCCGGCGCGAGTGCGAGGCCGTCGACCTCCTCGATGACGTCCTGCGACTTGCGCTCGTCGAACACGTAGGCCTTGAGCTTGCTCTTGTAGGCGCCTTCGCGGCCGTAGTAGAAGCCGTCGCCGGTGACGTAGTAGAGCGCCTTGTCGGTCAGGCCGATCCAGCCGACGTTGTCCGGATCGATCGGTGCGCGGATCAGGCGGCGGTCCAGGCCGTCGAAGTCGATGCGGTCGTCGACCGCCGGCTTGGCGTCCTTCTTGCCGTCCTTGCCGTCGCCGTCGCCTTTCTTGCCGTCGGCGTCCTCGGCCTGATCGGCGCGGTCGTTCTTCGGTGCGAACGGATTGGCCGCGTCCTTGCGCAGCGCCAGCGCGAAGATGCCGGCACTGCGGTTGGCCGCGAAGTTCCATTCGACGCCGGAGATCTGCGGCGTCCACTCGCGGTCGCCGATGAAGTACAGGTACTTGCCGTCCGGCGAGAACGCCGGCCCGTAGGCGCTGGACTCGGCGCCGCCGAGCGCGACGCTGCGCGAGGCGGCGAAGTCGTGCACGAACAGCCGGCGCACCTGGCTCTGCGCGTCGGCCAGCGTGTAGGCCAGATAGTGTCCACCGGGCGACCAGGTGTAGTCGCGTCGCGAGATGCCCGGATCGTCGGCGATCACCGGCGCCGGACCGCCGCCGGCGGTGGCGACCACGCGCAGGCGGCTGTCGCTGTCGACGAAGGCGATCCGCGCGCCGTCCGGCGAGAAGCGCGGCGCGTAGAGGCGTCCGTAGGATTCGGTCGTCAGCTTCAGCGCGCCGCTGCCGTCGGCATTGCGGACCCAGATCGCCTCTTCGCCGTCCTGGTCGGATACGTAGGCCACGCGTTTGCCGTCGGCCGACCAGGCCGCCTCGCGCTCGTGGCGGCCCGGCGTGTGCGTCAGGTTCAGCGTGACGCCGTCCTTGACCGGCACGCTGAAGATCTCGCCGCGCGCGGTGAACAGGGCACGCTTGCCGTTCTCGCTGAGCGTGAAGTCCTCGATGCGGTCCTTGACGCTGCGCTCCTCGGCGCGTGCGTGCACGAGGTCGCTCGGTACGCTGATCGCCAGCGCGCGGTCCTGCTCGGTCCGCGTGTCGTAGACGTGCAGCGTGCCGTCGACCTCGTAGGCGATCAGGCCGCCGCTGCCGCCGCTGGCCCAGCGCGCGTCGACGCCTTGATAGTCGGTCAGCTGGCGCGTCTGCCCGGTCGGCACGTCGTAGCGGTAGAGGTTCATCTGCGCGCCGCGGTCGGCCAGGAAGTAGACCGCATCGCCGATCCAGACCGGATCGCGGTCGGTGTTGACGTCGTTGGTGATGTTGACCGCGGTCTTGGCCGCGAAGTCGTAGATGAACAGGTCCTGCGCCCAGCCGCCGACGTAGCGGTTCCAGGTGCGGAAGTCGCGGAACTTCGGCGAGTAGACGATGCGCGTGCCGTCCGGCGAATAGCGCCCGACACCGGCGCTCGGCATCGGCAGCGCGGTCGGCAGGCCGCCGGCAGCCGGTACCGTGAACAGCTTCGGGTGCGAGGTGTTGGCCGAATCGCGCCACGAGCGGAACAGCACCGACTGGCCGTCCGGCGTCCAGCCGTAGACCTGATGGTCGAAGCCCCAGCGCTGCGGCAGCGGGCCGATCGTCGGGTAGTAGGTCAGCTGCACCGGTTCGCCGCCGGCCGCGTCGACCACGTAGACCTGGTCGTCGCCGCCGTACTGGCCGGTGAACGCGATGCGCGAGCAGTCCGGCGAAAAGCGCGCGGACTGCTCGAGCCCCGGCGCCGCGGTCAGGCGCACCGCGCTGCCGCCCTGCGTCGAGACCGTCCACAGATCGCCCGCGTAGGTGAAGACCACGCGCTCGCCGCAGACGTCCGGGAAGCGCAGCAGCCGGGTCGGTTCGGCCGCGAAGGAGGGACTCGCGGCGACGCCGGCGAGGATCAGCGACAGCAGGCGAAGCGATGACATGGCCGTTCCGGTGCTTGGGGAGCGACATCGATACGCCCGGCGCGGGGCCGCGGCCAGCGCCGGAAGTCATGGCGGCGATGCCGGATCGGCGGTCGATGCGTACAATGCGGCCATGCGAAAACCGCCCGTCGTCCTCGCCCGCCGTCCCGTCGAGAGCAGCCGCTTCCTGCGCGCCGAGCAGCTGGATCTGGAGTTCTCCAACGGCGAGCGGCGCACGTTCGAGCGCCTGCGCGGCGGCGGCCTCGGCGCCGTGATCATCGTGCCGATGCAGGACGAGGACACCGTGCTGCTGGTCCGCGAGTACGCCGCCGGGCTGGACCGCTACGAGATCGGCGTGCCGAAGGGACGGCTCGACCAGGACGAGACCGTCGAGCAGGGCGCCGATCGCGAGCTCAAGGAGGAGATCGGCTTCGGTGCGCGCGATCTGCACATCCTGACGACGCTGTCGCTGTCGCCCTCGTACATGACCGCGATGACCCACGTCGTGCTCGCGCGCGATCTCTATCCGGAGCGCCTGCCCGGCGACGAGCCCGAGCCGCTCGACGTCGTGCCGTGGAAGCTGTCGGCGCTGCACGAGCTGATCGCGCATCCGGAGGTCAGCGACGGCCGCTCGATCGCCGCGCTGTTCATCGCGCGCGAATACCTGGCCGGACGCTATCGTCCGTGTCCGTGAATCTGCAGGCGCTGGCCGGCGCGGTCCGCGCGCTGGCCGACCGTGCGGCGGCGGCGATCCTCGAGGTCTATCGCGGCGACTTCGCGGTCCGCCACAAGGACGACCACACGCCGCTGACCGCGGCCGATCTGGCCGCGCACCGCGTCATCGTGGCCGGCCTGCAGGCGCTGACGCCGGACTGGCCGGTGCTGTCGGAAGAGGCCGCCGAGATTCCGTGGGCGCAGCGCCGCGACTGGCACTGCTACTGGCTGGTCGATCCGCTCGACGGCACGCGCGAGTTCGTCAAGCGCAACGACGAGTTCACGGTCAACATCGCGCTGATCGAGGCCGGCCGGCCGATCCTCGGCGTGATCCAGGTGCCGGTCGGCGGCGAGACCGGCTACGCCTGGCGCGGCGGCGGCGCCTGGCTCGCGACCGGCGACGGCACGCCGCGGCGGATCGCGACGCGCCGGCCGCGGACGCCGCTGATCGTCGCCGGCAGCCGCTCGCACGCCAGCGAGCGCATGGCGGCGATGCTGGCGCGGCTGGGCGAGGTCGATCTGATCCCGCTCGGCTCGTCGTTGAAGTTCCTGCGCGTGGCCGACGGCAGCGCCGATCTGTACGTGCGGCTGGGCCCGACGTCCGAATGGGACACCGCGGCCGGCCAGATCCTGCTCGAGGAGGCCGGCGGCGCGTTGACCGCGTTCGACGGCCGGCCCTTCACCTACAACGCGCGGCCGACCCTGCTCAACGGCGACTTCATCGCCTGCGGCGATCCTTCGGTGGACTGGCCGCGCCGCCTGCTCGAGGATGCCGCCCGATGACGTTCCGTCCGCGTCCGATGCGATCGACCGACGACCTGCTCGCGATCATGGCGCGCCTGCGCGATCCGGACGGCGGCTGTCCCTGGGATCTCGAGCAGGACTTCGCGACGATCGCGCCGTATACGATCGAGGAGGCTTACGAGGTCGCCGACGCGATCGACCGCGGCGACTTCGACGATCTGCGCGGCGAGCTCGGCGATCTGCTGCTGCAGGTGGTCTTCCACGCGCGCATGGCCGAGGAGGCCGGACATTTCGCGTTCGGCGACGTCGTCGAGGCGATCTGCGAGAAGATGATCAGCCGCCATCCGCACGTCTTCGCGGCGGCCGAGGCCGACGACGCGCAGGCCGTCGCCGAGAGCTGGGAGGCGATCAAGCGCCGCGAGCGCGCGGCCGCCGGCGACGCGGACGCCAGCGCGCTGGCCGGCATCGCGCGCGGCCTGCCCGAATGGCAGCGCGCCGCCAAGCTGCAGAAGCGCGCCGCGGCCACCGGTTTCGAATGGCCCGGCATCGCGCCGGTGCTCGACAAGCTCGCCGAGGAGCTGGCCGAGGTCCGCGCCGAGGTCGATGCGCAGTCCGGCCCGGAGCGCCTGACCGACGAGATCGGCGACGTCCTGTTCGTCTGCGTCAATCTCGCGCGCCACGCCGGCGTCGACGTCTCCACCGCGCTGCGCCGCGCCAATGCGAAGTTCGAGCGGCGCTTCCGTCGCATGGAGGCGCTCGCCGCCGAGGCCGGTGGCGGCCTGGCCGGCCTGCCGCTGGACGCGCAGGAGCGGCTCTGGGACCGCGCCAAGGCCGAAGAGCGCGAGTAGCGCGATGGAATCGATCGCGGTCGTGCTCGCGATGCTGCTGGCGGTCGTCGCCAGCGGCCTGCTGGTGCGCATGGTGCCGGTGCCGGTTCCGCTGCCGCTGCTGCAGATCGCGCTCGGCGCGGCGATCGCGCTGGTCGCCGACCACGGCGTGACGCTCGAGCCGGAGATCTTCTTCCTGCTGTTCCTGCCGCCGCTGCTGTTCCTCGACGGCTGGCGGATTCCGAAGGAAGGCCTGTTCCGCGACAAGGGCACGATTCTCGAGCTCGCGCTCGGCCTGGTCGTGTTCACGGTCGTCGGCATGGGCCTGCTGATCCACGCGATGATCCCGGCGATGCCGCTCGCGGTCGCGTTCGCGCTGGCCGCGATCGTCTCGCCGACCGATCCGGTCGCGGTCTCGGCGATCGCCGCGCGCGTGCCGATTCCCAAGCGCATCATGCACGTGCTCGAGGGCGAGTCGCTGCTCAACGACGCTTCGGGTCTGGTCTGCTTCCGCTTCGCGGTCGCCGCGGCGCTGACCGGCAGCTTCTCGCTGTCGGAGGCCGCGCTGACGTTCCTGTGGCTGGCGATCGGCGGCATCGCGATCGGCGTCGGCGTCACGCTGGCGGTGACCTATGCCAAGAACGCGCTGAGCCGCCGCTACGGCGAGGAGGCCGGCTCGCAGATCCTGGTCAGCCTGCTGATCCCGTTCGGCGCGTATCTGCTGGCCGAGCACGCCGGCTGCTCGGGCATCCTGGCCGCGGTCGCGGCCGGCGTGACGATGAGCTATGCCGAGCTCAGCGGCCGCGCGCTCGCGGCCACGCGCGTGCAGCGCACCGCGGTCTGGGACACCGTGCAGTTCGCGCTGAACGGCGTGATCTTCGTGCTGCTCGGCGAGCAGCTGCCGCGCATCTTCTCCGGTGCGGTCGCCTCGGTGCAGGAGGCCGGCCATCATTCGCCGTGGTGGCTGGTCGTCTACGTGCTGGCGATCAACTTCGGCCTGGCGCTGCTGCGCTTCTTCTGGGTCTGGCTGTCGCTGAAGTTCACGCTGTTCCGCGCGACGCGGCGCGGCGAGACGGTGCGTCGGCCGAGCTGGCGCCTGATCCTGGCGGTGTCGCTGGCCGGCGTGCGCGGCGCGATCACGCTGGCCGGCGTGCTGACGCTGCCGCTCGCGCTCGACGACGGCTCGCCGTTTCCGGCGCGCGATCTGGCGATCTTCCTCGCGACCGCGGTGATCATCCTGTCGCTGCTGGTCGCCAGCATCGGCCTGCCATGGCTGCTGCGCGACCTGGAGCTGCCGGCCGAGCCCGAACACGAGGCCGACGAGGACCGTGCGCGCGTCGTCGCGTCGCAGGCGGCGATCCATGCGGTCGAGGAAGCCGGCCACCGGCTCGCACAGGGCCGGGCCGACGCCGACCTGCACGCCGACGCCTCGGCGCGCGTCATGGATCTGTACCGCCGCCGCATCGACGGCCAGGCGCAGACCGGCGAGGCCGCTGACCGCATCCGCAAGAGCGACGCGATCGAGCGCGAGCTGCGTCTGGCCGGCCTGCGCGCCGAGCTGCGCGCAAGCTGGTGCGCGAGATCGACCTGCTCGAGGAGCGCTATCGCTGAGCCGGTCACTTGGATCTCTACAGCGTCCGGTTGCGTTTCTGGATTCTTCGTTCCCTCGGCAGGAGCCGACCTGCGTCCGATCGCTCCCGCTTTCGCTCTTGATGTAGCCTTCGCTCCGGCTCCGGCTCCGGCTCCGGCTCCGGCTCCGGCTCCGGCTCTGGCTCTGGCTCTGGCTCTGGCTCTGGCTCTGGCTCTGGCTCCGGCTCCGGCTCTGGCTCTGGCTCTGGCTCTCGCCCTGGCTCTGGCTTTGAGCTTTTGCCGTTGGTGCGCCTAAAGCGAGCCGAGTTGGGGCAGCGTGCCTGGGCGACCGAGAAGCGCAGGGGACCGGCGCGGCGTAGCCGCGTCGGCTCGCGTCAGCGCAGGCGGTTTTGGTGACTTTTGACAAGACAAAAGTCACCCGTGCGCGGAGCGCGCGGAAGCTCTTGCCCTGAATCTTTTAGCTTTTTTCTTGAGGACGCCTCGGTTCGAAAAGCGCAATCTCAGAGCCGGCATCGACATCCAAAGCCCAAGCACTTCAGATCGCTCGAAAGCACAACTCACCACCGTACAGGCGTCGAAACCAAGCAATCCCGCAGACGTCAGAAGAATCAGGAATCAAGGGCCACCACACGCAACAGCGAGAGCAGCGAGAAAACGAAATTCCTGCGGCCGCTGTAAACCCTGGCGCCCCCGGGCGTATCCAAGGTCTCATTGTCCCTGTCGAGGAGTGATCCGATGCGTGTCCTGATTCCGCTGCTGCTGGCTGCCGCCTCGTCCACCGCGCTGGCCGACTCGTGCGCGTTCAGCGCCGCGCGCAACGTCGACGTCGACGCCGCCGGCCTCAAGACCGCGCTGTTCCGGCTCGGTGCCAACGATCTGGAGCTCGAGGGCGTGCCGGGCCTGGCCCGGATCGAGATACGCGGCCGCGCCTGCGCGTCCGACCAAGCCGCGCTCGACGGTTTGAGCGTGTCGCAGTCGCGGTCCGGCGACCGCCTGACCGTCGGCGTCGAGGATGCCGCGCGTCCCGGCGGCTGGTTCGGATCGCGCTATGCCTACATCGACCTGACCGCACGCGTGCCGGCCGAGCTGCTGGCCGAGATCGTCGCCGGCTCCGGCGACGCCGAGGTGCGCCGCGTCGCCGCGCTGACGTTCACGTCCGGCTCGGGCGATCTGGAGGCGCGCGATGTCGCCGGCCAGGTCGCCGTCGAAGTCGGCTCCGGCGATGCCGAGCTCGACACGATCGGCGCGCTGACGCTGCGCTCGTCCGGCTCCGGCGACCTGCGCGCCAAGCGCGTGCGCGGCGGTGTCGAGGTCGGCCGCGTCGGTTCGGGCGATCTGACGTTCGAGGACGTGACCGGCGACGTGCGGATCGAGCGCGTCGGCTCCGGCGACGTCGAGGTGCGCGAGGTCGGCGGCAGCGTTTCGGTCGGCGCGATCGGCTCGGGCGACGTGATCGCGCGCGGCATCCGCGGCGATCTGACCGTCCAGTCGCAGCGCAGCGGCTCGGTCCAGCACAGCGACGTGCGCGGCCGCGTCAGCGTGCCCGAGAGCCGCTGACACGGCGCCGGGCGCCGGCTGTGCCCGACCTGCTCGCGAAAGCCGGCGGCGACGTGCCGCGGCTTTCGCGGCTCAGTCCTCGGTCTTGTGCGGCCAGCGGCACAGGTCGCGGATCACGCAGCGCGGGCAGTCGGGCTTGCGCGCCTTGCAGACATAGCGTCCGTGCAGGATCAGCCAGTGGTGCGCGTCCTGGCGGAACTCGGCCGGCACCACCTTGAGCAGCTTGTCCTCGACCGCGCGCACGTCCTTGCCGGGCGCCAGTCCGGTGCGGTTGGCGACGCGGAAGATATGCGTGTCGACCGCGATCGTCGGCTCGCCGAATGCCGTGTTGAGCACGACGTTGGCGGTCTTGCGGCCGACGCCCGGCAGCGCCTCGAGCGCCTCGCGCGAGCGCGGCACCTCGCCGCCGTAGCGATCGACCAGAATCGCGCAGGTCGCGAGGATGTTCCTGGCCTTGGCGTTGTAGAGCCCGATCGTCGCGATGTAGCGCTTGAGGCCTTCCTCGCCCAGATCGAGGATCGCCTGCGGCGTGGCGGCGACCGGATAGAGCCGCCGCGTCGCCTTGTTGACGCCGACGTCGGTGGCCTGCGCCGAGAGGATCACCGCGATCAGCAGCTCGAACGGCGTGCGGTATTCGAGTTCTGTCGTCGGGTGCGGATCGAGCTCGCGCAAACGGCTGAACAGCTCGACGACGTCGGCGCGCTTCACGTATCGCCTCCGCTGCGCCGCGCGCGGCCGCGCGCGATCGCGTCGAGTACCGCGCTGCGCGTGATCGGCGGCGCCGGCGGCGTGGCCTGGGCCGCTGCTGCGGCTTCGGCCGGCGCTTCGGTTTCGATCGGACCACGGCGGCGGCGCTCGGTCGCTTCGCGCTCGCGCGCCAGCCGCGCTTTGCGCGCCTCGTAGCGCATCCGCGCGTGCGCGGCGCGCGCCAGCACCTCGCCGCGCGTGAGCGGCTGCGGCGCGGCCGCGACCAGATCGATGCAGTCGACCGGACACGGCGGCAGGCACAGCTCGCAGCCGGTGCATTCGGCCGTGATGACCGTGTGCATCCGTTTCGACGCACCGACGATCGCGTCGACCGGACAGGCCTGGATGCATTTGGTGCAGCCGATGCAGACCGCCTCGTCGATCAGCGCCAGCAGCGGCGGCGCTTCGCGACCGTAGTGCGGGTCCAGCGGCAGCACCGGTCGGCCGGTCAGTGCGGCGAGCCTGCGCACGCCGTCCTCGCCGCCGGGCGGGCACTGGTTGATCGCCGCCTCGCCGCGGGCGATCGCCTCGGCATACGGCCGGCAGGCCGGATAGCCGCAGCGCGTGCACTGCGTCTGCGGCAGTGCCGCGTCGATGCGTTCGGCGAGAGACGTGTCGGCGGCGGCCATCGGATCACGCGCCGGACGCTTCGACCGCCGCGCGCAGGCGCGCGAACGGCTCGGGCGCCGCGCGCCAGGCATGCGTGCAGGCCGGGCAGCGATAACGGCCGACGAGCCAGCGACGCCAGAGCGGTACGGCCAGCATCGCGCACCAGGGTGCGCACGCGCCGGCCACGACGAGGGCGTTCTCGATGCCGGTCGCGATCAGGACCGTGGTCGCCGCCGACCAGACCAGGTACGTCGCGAATGCGCGCCGCAGCGGTCGCGGATCGGCCGCGCCGACGCCGTCGCGGCAGCGCGGGCAGGCCGGCCGCTCGGTCGGATCGTCGCCGAGCTTCAGCCGGCCGTCGCGAAACGCCTCGGTCAGCGCGCGTGCGGTCTCGAACTCCGACGCCGGCACCATCACGCGAAAACCGCCGTACGCGAGGATCTGAAACCAGTCCTGGCGCACCATGTGCTGATCGAACAGATGCGCGTGCAGGCCCTCGGCGCGCAGCAGCGCGACGATGACCTGCCCGTCGAGATACTCGGCCGTCCAGTCGACGCAACGCATCGCCGGGGCTCCGCGCTCAGCGCACCGTCGCGCCCGGCACGGCGCCGCCGTCGACGTCGAGCAGGAACAGGTCGCTGCCACCGCTGCCGGCCGACAGGATCATGCCCTCGGACACGCCGAAGCGCATCTTGCGCGGCGCGAGGTTCGCGACGAAGACGACGTGACGGCCGATCAGGGCCTGCGGATCGCCGTAGGCGGCGCGGATGCCCGAGAAGATCTGCCGTTCGCCGAGCTCGCCGACGTCGAGGCGGAACCGCAGCAGCTTGTCGGACCCTTCGACGAAGCCGCACTCGAGCACCTTGCCGATGCGCAGGTCGACGCGCGCGAAATCCTCGATGGCGATCGTCGCCGGGGCGGCCGGGTCGGCGGCCGCGGCTGCTTCGGGCGGCGCCGCGGGCGCCGCCTGCGCGGTCTTCGGTCTGGCCGGCGCGGCGGCCGGCGCCAGCGATTCGGTCGAGGCGGCGACCATCGCCTGCACCTGCTTCGGATCGACTCGGGTCAGCAGCGGCGCGTACGGCTGCAGCACGTGATCGCCGAGATGGGCGGCGATGTCGCCGAAGCCGGCGAAGCCGTCCGGCAGCGCCAGGAAGCGCTCGGCGTCGGCCGCGATGCGCGGCAGCACCGGCTTGAGCGCGCAGGTCAGCGCGCGGAACAGGTTGAGCCCGGTCGACAGCACGACGTGCAGCTCGTGCCGGCGCGCCGGATCCTTGGCCAGTGCCCACGGCGCGGACTCGGCGATGTATTCGTTGGCGCGATCGGCCACCTGCATGATCGCGGCCATCGCCTTGTTGAACTCGTCGCGGTCGTACAGCGCGACCGCGCGCCGCAGCTGGTCGGTCGCCCAGACCAGGGTTTCGATCGCGTTGAGCTCGTAGCGTTGCGGTGGCTGCGGCGCACCCGGCGCGGCGGTCCAGAACGGCGCGATCAAGCGGTTCTCGAAATGCGTCTCGAGCAGCTTCGCGCAGCGGCTGGCGATGTTGACGAACTTGCCGACCAGGTCGGCGTTGACGCGCTGGACGAAGTCCTCGAGGTTGAGGTCGATGTCGACCACGCCGCCGGAGGACTTGACCGCGAAGTAGTAGCGCAGCGCGTCCGGATCCAGGCCGCTGTCGAGATAGGTGCGCGCCTGGATGAAGGTGCCGCGCGACTTGGACATCTTCGCGCCGTTGACGGTCAGGTAGCCGTTGACGTGCAGCGCGGTCGGCACGCGCAGCGAGGCGCCGTGCAGCATCGCCGGCCAGAACAGGCCGTGGAAGTTGACGATGTCCTTGCCGATGAAGTGGTGCAGCTCGGTCGCGCCGTCGGGCTGCAGCCACGCGTCGAACGACAGCCCCGCGCGCGCGCAGTAGGCCTTGAAGCTGGCCAGATAGCCGATCGGCGCGTCGAGCCAGACGTAGAAGTACTTGCCGGGCGCGTCCGGAATCGGAAAGCCGAAATACGGCTCGTCGCGCGAGATGTCCCAGTCGCGCAGGCCGCCGTCGGCGTCGAGCCACTCGCGCAGCTTGGCGATCACGCCCGGATGCGCGACCGGCGTGCCGCCGGTCAGCGCGCCGCCGAGCCATTCGCGCAGGAAGCTCTCGAACTTCGGCAGCTCGAAGAAGTAGTGCTCGGACTCGCGCAGCACCGGCGTCGCGCCGGACATCACCGAGCGCGGATGGCGCAGGTCGGTCGGTGCGTAGGTGGCGCCGCAGTTCTCGCAGTTGTCGCCGTACTGGTCGGGTGTGCCGCAGACGGGGCACTCACCCTGGATGTAGCGGTCCGGCAGGAACATGCCCTTGACCGGATCGTACAGCTGCTCGATCGCGCGGCTGGCGATGTAGCGGCCGTTGCGCAGACGGCCGTAGATCGCCTCGGCGAGCTCGCGATTCTCGGCGCTGTGCGTGGAGTGGTAATGGTCGAACGCGACGCCGAAATCGGCGAAGTCGCGCTCGTGCGAGGCCTGGATCGGCCGGATGAAGTCCTCCGGCGCGACGCCGGCCTTCTCGGCGGCCAGCATGATCGGCGTGCCGTGCGCGTCGTCGGCGCAGACGTAGTGCGCGGTATGACCGGCCATGCGCTGCGCGCGCACCCAGATGTCGCCCTGGACGTAGCCGACCAGGTGACCGAGGTGCAGATGGCCGTTGGCGTACGGCAGGGCGGCGGTGACGAGAAGCTGACGACTCATGCGGATGCGCGATACCGGGCGGGTTGTCGATTATGTCACGGCCGGTCGTCCGCTCCGGCGCGGTAGCGGGCGCTTCGCTACAATCGCCGCTTAGCTCCGCCGGGTTGCCCGCACGATGAACGCCGCCACCGCCGATACCGTCAAGACGCTGCTGTCCGCGATCGTCGACCCGCACGACGGGCGCGACCTGGTCGCCTCCGGCGCGCTGCGCGGCGTCGGCGTCGACGGCGATCGCGTCTCGGTCGACCTGCAGCTGGCCTATCCGGCCGCGACCTGGCAGGCCGAGCTGGCCGATCGCGTGCGCGCGCGCCTGCTCGCCGATCCGGCGATCGCCGCGGCGACGGTCGGCATCGGCACGCGCGTGCACGCGCACCAGGTGCAGGAAGGCCTCAAGCCGCTGACCGGCGTCAAGAACGTCATCGCGGTCGCGTCCGGCAAGGGCGGCGTCGGCAAGTCGACCGTGGCGGCCAATCTCGCGCTCGCGCTCAAGGCCGAGGGCGCCGCGGTCGGCATCCTCGATGCGGACATCTACGGTCCGAGCCAGCCGCGCATGATGGGCGTCTCCGGCCGTCCCGAGTCGCCCGACGGCAAGACGATCGAGCCGCCGATCGGGCACGGCGTGCCGACGATGTCGATCGGCCTGCTGGTCGACGAGGAGACGCCGATGATCTGGCGCGGGCCGATGGTGACCCAGGCCCTGCAGCAGCTGCTCGGCGACACGCGCTGGGGCGAGCTGGACTATCTGATCGTCGACCTGCCACCCGGCACCGGCGACATCCAGCTGACGCTGAGCCAGCGCGTGCCGGTGGCCGGCGTCGTGATCGTGACGACGCCGCAGGACATCGCCCTGCTCGACGCGCGCAAGGCGCTGAAGATGTTCGACAAGGTCAAGGTGCCGGTGCTCGGCATCGTCGAGAACATGGCCACGCATATCTGCACGGCCTGCGGCCACGAGGAGCACGTGTTCGGCGAGGGCGGCGGCGAGCGCATGGCGGCGCAGTACGGCGTGCCGCTGCTCGGCAGCCTGCCGCTCGACATCCGGATCCGCGAACAGGCCGACGGCGGCACGCCGACGGTCGCGGCGATGCCGGACTCGGATCTCGCCGCACGCTACCGCGCGATCGCGCGCAACGCCGCCGCGCAGCTGTCGCTGCGGCCGCGCAACAAGTCGATCGCGTTCCCGAAGATCGTCGTGCAGAACGGCTGAGCGAGGCCGCTCGGCTCAGGCGCCGGTCGCGACCGGCCGCGTGCGATCGGCGATCCAGCCGCTCCACGACGGTGCGAACAGACGCGAGCCGGCCAGCCCGGCGTGCGTCATCGCCAGCACGTTGTGGCAGGCGGTCACGCCCGAGCCGCACATGTGGACCACCTCGTGCGGTGCATGGCCGCCGGTCAGCGCGGCGAACTCGGCGGCCAGCACGTCCGGCGTCTTGAAGCGGCCCGACGCGTCGAGATTGTCGGTATACGGCCGGTTGCGCGCGCCGGGCACGTGGCCGGCGACCGGATCGATCGGCTCGACCTCGCCGCGATAGCGCGGCGCCGCGCGCGCATCGAGCAGCACGATCGCGTCGGTGGCGAGCGCCGCGGCCAGGGCCTCGGCGTCCAGATGCATCGACGGGTCGAAGTCGACCTCGACCGCGCTCGCCGGCCGTGGCCGCGCGACGCCCGATTCGAGCGGCAGGCCGGCGGCATGCCAGGCCTGATAGCCGCCGTCGAGCACGGCGACGTCGGCGCTGCCGGCCGCGCGCAGCAGCCACCAGGCACGTGCGGCCGCGAGCGCGCCGGCGGCATCGTCGTAGACGACCACCGGCAGGTCCGGCCGCCAGCCCCAGCGCGACAGCAGCGCCGAGAACGCCGCGGGCGTCGGCAGCGGATGCCGGCCGAGATTCGCGCGCGACAGGTCCGACAGATCGCGCTCCAGATCGGCATGGACGGCACCGGGGACGTGCGCGGCGGCATGCGCGGTCGGGCCCCTGGCCGGATCGGCCAGGTCGGCGCGCGCGTCGATCACCAGCACCGGCCCGGCGGCGAGGCGTGCGGCAAGCGTGGATGGATCGACGATCACGGCGTTCATGGCGCAGCCTCCAGGCGGCGGATCAGGTTCAGGATGATCGCGGCCGTCGCGCCCCAGACGCGGTGGCCCTCGTAGTGGAACTCGTGGATGCGGCGCCGCTCGCCGCGCCACTGGATCTCGGTCGCATGCAGCCGGCCCGGCGCGAGCACGTAGTCGAGCGGCACCTCGAACACCGCGCTGACCTCGGCCGGATCGGGCGCCAGCTCGAAGCCCGGTTCGACCCAGCCGACCACCGGCGAGACGCAGAAGCCCGAGACCGTGTCGAACGCATCGAGATAGCCGAGCGGCGCGACGAAGCGCGGCGCGATGCCGGTTTCCTCGTAGGTCTCGCGCAGCGCCGCGCCGACCGCGTCGGCGTCGGCGCGCTCGACGCGCCCGCCCGGAAAGCTAACCTGGCCGGCATGCGTGCGCAGCGTGTCGGTGCGCCGCGTCAGCAGCAGCGTCGTGCCCTCGCTGCGCTGGACCAGCGGCACCAGCACGGCCGCCGCGCTGGTCGGCGCGGCATCGTCGCCGGGCCGGCGCGCCGGCACGCACGGCGGTGCGTCGAGCGGATGCAGCACGCGGCGCAGCCGGTCGGCGTCGAGCGGTGCGGGTGTGTTCGGCGCGGCGCTCACGGCGCGGCCTTGCGGCGCTCGGGCAGCACCACGTCGATCAGACGGCGCCGCTCCTCGGGCGACATCGACAGCCAGCCGGCGATCTCGGCGCCGGTACGCAGGCAGCCCAGGCAGCGGCCCGCGGCGTCGAGCCGGCACACGCCGGTACACGGGCTGGGGATCGCGGCAAACGGTCGGATCGGCGGGGCGGAGGACATCGGCGGCGGGCGGGCGAGCGAGGCGTCATTCTAGCGGCCGGCGTTCGCGGACGCCGGAAACGCGAACGCCGCGGCGGGCCGCGGCGTTCGGACAGGCGCCTGGCGGTGCCTTACTTGACGTCGACGATCTTGATTTCCCAGATCACGACGAGGTTGTTCGTGTTCTGGTCCGGCGGCAGGAACACGCGCCAGTAGTCGCCGACCTTCATGCGCTGCACGACCTCGGCGAGGTTGCCGTTGCCGGAGACCTGGGTCAGCTCGGCGGTCTTCAGCGACGGCGGCGGGCCGGCGAACGTGCTGCGCAGCTCCTGGCCGTCGGTCTTGGAGATGCGGAAGTGCATCGTGACCTCGGCATTGGCGGTGACCTGCTTGCCGGAGCCCTCGTCGATGACCTGGTACTGCACGCCCGACGGCAGCGCGAGGATGCCCTTCTTGCTGCGGTTGGAGGCCATGAACGCGTCGCTGGTGCGCTTGTTGGCGGCCAGTTCCTGTTCGGCCTCGCCCTTCTTCTTCTCGGCGTACTTTTCCATCGCACCGCGCAGCTGGTCTTCCGGCACGGCCGTGGCGCGGCCGGCGAAGCCGTCCTGCAGCGCCTTGACGACGGTGTTGATGTCCAGATCCGTGCCCGACTGCGCCTTCATCTTGGCGCCGAGGTCGTAGCCGACCGCGTACGAGACCTTGCCTTTGTCGGTCGAGGTGTCCTGCGCGAAAGCGGCGCCCGCCACGACCAAGCCCGCCAACGCGAGCGACCAACCGAACTTCATGCCTGCCTCCGGAAATGGGGGTGAATGCGCGGTCCGATGCGACCGAGCGGTGCGTAAAAGCAGTCCAGTGTACCCGACTACGGGACCCGCTCCAATGCGGAAGGTTCCAGGCGCGGCCGGACCGCCGAACGCCCCTGCTATGATCCGCGCCCTTCCTGAACGCACGGCGAGGAGACAGCCACGATGGGCTTCCGCAACCTGCTGACCGCCGATCGCGGCGGCGTCCGCACGATCACCGTCAACCGGCCCGACAAGCTGAACGCGCTCGACCGCCAGACGATCGGCGAACTGCAGATCGCGTTCGACCAGGCGCACCACGACGATGCGGTGCGCGTGGTCGTGCTGACCGGCGCCGGCGAGAAGGCCTTCGTGGCCGGCGCCGATATCGCCGAGCTGTCGACGCTGTCGCCGATGCAGGCCCAGGCCTTCGCGCGGGCCGGGCAGCAGATGATGCGCAGTGTCGAGACACTCGCCAAGCCGGTGATCGCGCGCCTCGGCGGCTATGCGCTCGGCGGCGGGCTCGAACTGGCGATGGCCTGCCATCTGCGCATCGCCTCGACGCGTGTACGCGTCGGCCAGCCCGAGATCAACCTCGGCCTGATTCCGGGTTTCGGCGGCACGCAGCGCCTGGCACGGCTGGCCGGCCGTGCGGCCGCGCTGGAGCTGTGTCTGCTCGGCGCGCCGATCGACGCGACGCGTGCGCTGCAGCTCGGCGTCGTCAACCGCGTGGTCGAGCCCGATGCGCTCGACGCCGAGGTCGCGGCGATCGCCGATCAGCTCGCCGCCGCCGCGCCGCAGGCGCTGGCCGGCATCCTCGACACCGTGCTGGCCGCGGGCGATCTCGGCATCGACGACGGCCTGGCCTACGAGGCCAAGGCCTTCGGCCTGTGCTTCTCGACCGCCGACGCACGCGAGGGCACCGCTGCCTTCCTCGAACGCCGCAAGGCCGTATTCAAAGGTCACTGATCGGCTGCGGCCCGGCCGTGCCGTGCCCGGGCGCCCTCGCGCGCGGCGATGGTGCCAGCGAGGCGCCGAGATCGAGCGTGGCGCGGGTGCCGCGGCCCAGCCGCGAGTCGAGCGTCAATGTCCAGCCCAGGTGATCGCAGATGCGCGCGATCAGCGCCAGGCCGATGCCGCCACCGTCGCGATGGCCGCCGCGCGCCAGCCGCGCGTGGATCGCGCTGATCTCCTCGGGTGACAGGCCGTGGCCGGGATCGTCGATCGTGACGACGCCGCGCGCGCTCAGGCCGATCGCGATCACGCCGCGGTCGCTGTTCTCGATCGCGTTGCGCAGCAGGTTGCCGATCGCTGCCTGCACGATGTGCAGCGGCGCGACCAGCTCGCAGGCCGGCGGCGGCGCCAGCGTCAGTTCCAGATCCTTGTCGCGGCACAGGTGGCGGTGATCGGCGACGATGATCGGCAGCAGCTGGTCGAGCGCGATGCGGTCGCTGATCTCGGCCAGGCGCGCCGGGTCCTTGGCCAGCACCAGCAGCAGGCCGATCAGCCGCTCGACGTCGCGCGCGGTGCCGAGGATGCGCGCGAGCTGTCCACGCACTGCCGGCGGCAGGTCGGCCGTGGCCGCGGCGATCTCGGCGGCGCCGGCGATCACCGCGACCGGTGTGCGCAGCTCGTGGCTGGCGCTGTCGATGAACGCGCGTTCTCGCGCGACGAACTGCTCGTTGCGCACGAGATAGTCGTTCAGCGCATCGGCGATCACGGCCAGCTCGGCGGTCGCGCCCGGCGGCAGCTGCAGGCGCTGGCCGGTCTCCTGCGGCTGCAGACGCGCGATCCGTGCGGCCAGCGCGCTGAGCGGGCGCGTCAGCGCGCCGACGCCCCAGGCGACCAGGCCGGCCATGACCGCGACCATCGTCAGCGCCGAGGCCAGCAGCGCCCAGCCGAGGTCGTACTCGCGCCGCTCCAGATCGCCGATGTCCAGCGCCAGCACCAGGCGCTGGCCGTCGACGTCGCGGACCAGGATCACGCGCTCGCGGCCGTCGAGCACGAACTCGTCGTGGACGCCGGGCGGCAGCGTGTCCAGCGGCGGCGGTACCGGCGCGCCGGCCGGGAAGGTCAGCAGCTCCAGCGTCTGCGTGTCGGGCCAGCGATAGTCCGGATCGAGCGCGCGGCGGCTCAGGAAGTGATCCATCTCGGCGCGCAGCAGCGATTCCCAGACCAGGCGCTCGGCGTTCTCGTTGACGTAGAAGCCGTGCACGGCGACGCCGATCGACAGCAGGACCGCATAGGCGATCAGGCCCAGCGTGATGCGGCGGCGCAGTCCCCAGCGCGCGGTCATCGCCAGTATTCGCACGGGCTCGGCATGGCGCCGATCATACCGGCCGCTGCACCGGCCGATCAGCGCGCACCGGCGTCCGCGAGCACCGGCCGCCGGCAGCCGGCGAACAGGTCGAGCTGCGCGTCGTAGACCGACGTGGCGACGTCGAGCAGTCCGAGCACGCTGTGGAACAGGTTGTCGTGGCTGGCCGGGCGGCGTGCGCGCTCGCGCAGGCAGTCCGTGTCGAGGCCGCTGCGCGCCAGCCAGGCCGGCGACAACCAGGCGATCATCGGCACGCGCGTCTGCGTCTGCGGCGCGATCGCGTACGGCACGCCGTGCAGGTACAGGCCGTTCTCGCCGAGCGATTCGCCGTGGTCGGACACGTAGATCAGCGCGCTCTGCCGGTCCGGCCGCGCCGCGAGCAGGCCGATCATGCGCGCCAGCACGTGATCGGTGTAGAGCAGCGCGTTGTCGTAGGCGTTGACGATCTCCTCGCGGCTGCAGTGGCCGAGCTCGGCGTCGCGGCAGGCCGGCGTGTAGCGCTCGAAGCCGGCCGGATAGCGTCGGTAGTAGCTCGGGCCGTGGTTGCCGATCGGATGCAGCACGACGACCTGGTCGCCGGGCCGGTCGAGCTGACGCTCCAGACCCTGCAGCAGCACCTCGTCGCGGCAGCCGTCGGCATCGCAGAACGCCGGATCGTCGGCATGTTCGTAGGATTCGAACGGCAGGCCGTCGCAGACGCCCTTGCAGCCGGTCTGGTTGTCGCGCCAGAGCGTCGCGATGCCGGCATGGTCGAGCACGTGCAGCAGCGATTCGGAATGCTTGATGCGGTCCTTGTCGTAGTCGCGGCGACCGTACGGCGAGAACATGCACGGCAGCGACACCTCGGTGCTCGACCCGCAGGACGTGACCTCGCCGAAGTTGATCGGCGCGATCCGCGCCAGCTCCGGCGTGGTCTGCCGCGCATAGCCGTCCAGGCCCCAGTTCTGCGCGCGTGCGGTCTCGCCGACGACGATCACGAGCAGTCGCGGCTCGCGCTGCGCGGCCGCGACGACGTGCGCGTCGGTGCCGACCGGTTCGCGGCTGCGCTGTTTGGCGGCGCCGTCCTCGGCGATCACGCGCGCCAGCGAGACCAGATAGTTGCCGGGCGTGGCCAGATGGCGGATCTCGCGATGGTTGCGCAGCAGCGCGGCCACGTCCTGGAACGAGACCAGCGCGGCCGCCGCCAGCAGCGCCGGCGCCGTGATCAGCGCTGCGGCGCGGATCAGCAGCGCGCGGCCCGGCGGCCGGCGGCGGATGCGCACGCGCCAGAGCGCCAGCGCCGGCAGCACGCCGAACGTCAGCACGCTGGCGAACATGCCCGGCGCGATCAGCTCGCGCGATTCCTTGCCGTCGGTGTGCAGGATCGTACGGACCATGTCCGGGTCCAGATAGACCGTGTAGGCGCGCATGTAGTAGGCCGCCATCGCGCTGACGATCAGCAACACGGTGAGCACCGGCTTGGCGGTGCGGCGGCTGGTCAGCAGGCACAGCAGCAGCCAGTTCGCCGCGGTCAGCATCACGAACAGGCTCGCGACGGTGATCGCGGCCGCGCCGCCGAGGCTGCCGCTGGCGTCCACCGCGCTCCAGAACGCGCCGTTGCAGGCCAGTGCCAGATACGCGGCGACCAGCAGCGCCAGCGTCTCGCTGCCGAGCGTCGGGCGCGTCCAGCCGGTGCCGATGCGGCGGTCCGGCAGGGCGTCGTGTACGACCGCGCTCATCGCGCCTGCGCCGTCGCCGTGCCGCGGCGCAGGGACGGGTCCAGCGCCAGCGCGTAGCCGGCCAGCGCGACCAGCCAGCAGATCGCCAGCGTCCACAGATCGTGCGAGAGGAAGTGCGCGCCGCGCAGCTGCTGGGCGATGCCGAACGCCAGGCCGAGGCCGAGCGCGGCGGCCAGCGCCCGGCGCCGCCAGCGCGGCCGCGTCGCACGCGCGAAGAAATAGGTCGCGACCCAGGCGTAGCCGGCACTGGCGTGGCCGGCCGGAAAGCACACGCCGCGCGGCAGGCCGTCCGGACGGGCCGCGAACAGGCCCAGCCACGGCCGGTCGCCGCCGTAGCGGAGCAGGTCCCACGGGCAGTCGACGTCGGACCAGGACTTGATCCACGACACCAGCAGCGTCGCCACCAGCGTCGTCAGCGTCAGATACGCCAGCGGCCGCCGCCACGCCGTCAGCTGCGGCCGGATCGTCGCGGTCAGCCAGGCCGCCGCGGTCGCCAGCCACAGCGCGGTCATCGTGTGCTTGCCGGCGTCGTGCAGCACGGTCGCGGTCAGCAGGTGCGACTTCAGCGTCCAGGCGTGGCCTTCCCAGCCGTAGAGCCGGTCGGCCAGCCAGCGGTCGCCGCCGAAGGTCCACAACACCACGCTCGCGGCGGCGAGCGCGAGCAGCGGTCCGACCAGCATGCGCCGGTAGAACGCCGGGCCCGTGGCCGGCGTGGGCATCGCGGCGGCCGGCAGGGCCAGCGGCGACACGGAAAGCGGAGCATCCATCGGGCAGCGGTCGACCGGCACGCCCTCGTCGGCGCGTCGGCATGGTCGGCGCGGCATTGTCGGAATCCGGTCGGAACGATGTTGCCGGATCGTTGCCGCGGCGTGCCAGAATGCCGCGGCGCCGCCCGCGTTCCGCCGCACGGCCGCGGCGCCGTCGATTGCGCGGCGCCGGTCGCGCCGCAGGGACCGTCCACCGATGCGCGTGCTGGTCGTAGAGGACAATCGCAGCCTGGTCGCCAATCTCTTCGAGTACTTCGAGGCGCGCGGCCATACGCTCGACGCCGCGCCGGACGGTCCGACCGGTTTCCATCTGGCGACCACGCAGCGCTACGACGCAATCGTGCTCGACTGGATGCTGCCGCGGATGGACGGCCGCCAGGTGCTGCAGGCGCTGCGCGAGCAGAACGTCGACACGCCGGTGCTGATGCTGACCGCGCGCGACGAACTGCCCGACAAGATCGCCGGCTTCCGCGCCGGCGCCGACGATTACCTGACCAAGCCGTTCGCGCTGCCGGAGCTGGAGGTGCGCCTGGAGGCGCTGGTCGCGCGTGCGCGCGGCCGCGGCCGCAGCCGCGTGCTGCAGATCGACGATCTGCGGCTGGACCTGTCGACGCTCGACGTCACGCGCGGCGGCCGCGTGCTGCATCTGTATCCGGCCTGCCGCAAGCTGCTGGAGGTGCTGATGCAGGCCAGCCCGGCCGCGGTCACGCGCGAACGTCTGGAGCACGCGCTGTGGGGCGACATGCCGCCCGACGGCGACATGCTGCGCTCGCACGTCTACGAGCTGCGCCGCAGCGTCGACGGACCGTTCGAGGTCAAGCTGATCCACACACTGCCGCGGATCGGCTACCGGCTGGCGCGGATCGACGCCGCCGGATCGCCCGCACCGGCCGATCCGGCGTGACCGGCCGCGTGCCGCTCAGCGCCGCGCCAGATCGTCCGGCAACGGCGCGGCCGGCGGCAGCTCCCAGGCATCGTCGGCGCCGCGGCTGCGCGCCAGCACACGGATGCCGGCGCCTTCACGGTACTCGATCAGGCTCGTAAACACGAACGGCAGGTCGTCGAGCAGGATCTGGCCGCGCGCGATGAAATAGCTGCTCTGGACGCCGAGCAGGCGCAGCGTCGAGGGCTCGAGCGCGACGCCGGCGCCCTGCAGGAAGGTCTGGAACGCGGCCACGTCGGTCCAGTGCGCCTGGCCGTTGCTCCAGGCACGCTCGGCGACGCTCTGCGTGACCGTATCGGCCAGCGCCATCAGCAGCGGCACGCCGGCCGTGTTGACGTTGAGCCGGGTGCCGGCCGGCAGCGCGCAGACGTACGGGGCCAGCCGCGCATAGGTCTCGCTGCCGACGCCGCGCACCAGACGCAGCTCCGAGGCGTGCGCGAACGCGCGCCGCGCCGGACGGTACGGCACCGGCTGTGCGAGATAGGCGCCCTCGTCGCTGCCGGCGCCGCCGCCGAGCCAGTCGGTCAGCGCCTCGGTCAGCGCCGGGTCGGCGCCGCGCACCAGCGCGAGCCGGCGGAACACGCGCTGCCAGGCGGCGAGATCGGGGCGGCCCGGCGCGAGATTGTTGAGATTGAAGCAGCCGTTGAGATCGCGCAGGCGGCCGCTGATGACGCCGCCCGGCACCGGCTGCGCCGGCATCGGCGTGTTCCAGGCGCTGCCGTGGTGGTCGACGCGCGCGCCTTCGCTGCGCGTGCGCAGCAGCACCTGGGCGGCATAGGCTTCCAGGCCGCCGGCATAGGCCTGCGCCTGCTCGCCGCGCAGCACGTTGCGCGCACGTGCCAGCGCGAGCTCGCCGCGATCGAGCAGGGCGGCCAGCAGGATCACCGCCAGCGCGACGACGAGCAGGGCGACGATCAGCGCGATGCCGCGCGGCCGCGCCGGCAGCGGTGCGCGAGGCCCGGTCACGGCGCCTCCGCTGCGGCGGGCGGTGCCGCGTCGGGCGCGAGCGGCGGCAGCGACGCCGGCAGCGCCAGCACGCGGCGCAGCTCGCCGAGGTCCGGCAGCGCCAGGCGCAGCTCGACCGCCCGCGGCAGCAGCGCCGGATCGGCGCCGTCCGGCGGCCAGTATTCGCGCCAGGCGCCGTCGCCGCCGAGGTAGCGCAGGCGCAGCCCGTCGACGTCGTCCAGGCGCGTGCGCGTGGCCGGTGCCGTCGTCGGCGCGCGGTCGAGCACCGCGTAGCGGCCCTGGCGCAAGGCGCGCTCGTCCAGGCCCCAGACCACGCGCTCCAGATTGCTGCGTGTGGCCGCCAGCGGATTGGCGAAACCCAGCCGCGTCAGCTCGACGTGATCGGGCGTGCCGACCAGGGCCGGGCGCAGCTCGCCGTAATTGCCGCGCACCGGGCGCGAGATCGCCTGGCGCAGATCGCGCGCGAGGTCCGACACGCTGCGGACCACGGCGCCGAAGCGGTCCTGCTCGGCGGCAAGCGCGCCGCGCACCTGGGCGATGCGGTCGAGCGCGCCGTAGGCGATCGCGGCCAGCGCCGCGAACACCGTCAGCGCGACCAGCAGCTCGACCAGCGTGAAACCGGACGCCGCGGCGCGCCGGTTCACGGCTGCGGCTCCTGCGCCGCGAAGCCGCTCAGTGTCGCCGAGGCGGCATCCGCGCCGTCGGCGAACACGGCGACGTCGAGGCGGCGGATCGCCGGGTCCGGCGTGGCCTGCACGTCGAGCGTCCAGCGCCAGTCGCGTGCCGCGTAGCGCAGCCGGCCGTCGCGGCGCCCGGTCGCCGGCAGTGCCGTGGTCAGACGCGTCTCGGTCAGCACGTCGGCGGCGATCCAGCCGGCCAGCGTGCGCTCGCGCACCGCGTCGAAGGCGGCCACCTCGAGCGCCGCGCCGCGCGTCAGCGCGAGCAGCGCGATCGCGACCACGGCCAGCGCGATCATGACCTCCAGCAGCGTGAAGCCGGTGCGCGCGCGCCTCATGCCGATGCGCTCCTCATCGCGCCGCGACCGACTCGGTCTCGACCGTGCCGTCGCTCTCGCCGCGCACGCGCTGCGCCTCGCCGGCATCGCCAAGGCGCAGCAGCAGATCGAACGGCGTCAGCTCGCCCGAGGCGAAGCAGACCAGCTGTGGCCGGTCGCCGGACGCGCTGCGCGCGAGCGGCCGGCCGTCGCGGCCGAGTTCGGCGGTCAGGCCCTCGGGCCAGACGCGCCGGCGCAGCTCGCCCTCGTCCGGCAGCGGCAGCCAGCCCTCGCTGTCGAAGCGGCTGAAGCCGTAGCCGCCGGCGAGCACGGCGATGCCGATGTCGCGCCCGCCGAGCTCGGCCTGCGTGCAGGCGTGCGCGACCAGGGCCGCGAAACGCTCGGCTTCGCCGCGCAGGCGGCGTTCGGCCGATCCGCCGACCGCCAAAGTGACTGCCAGCGCGAGCACGCCGACGATGACGATCACGACCAGCACTTCGATCAGCGTGAAGCCCGCCGCGCGCGGGCGCGGCGCCCGATGACGGCCGCGGCGGAGCGCGCGCATCGCGCGGATCAGGATTCCCAGTTGCCGACGTCGGCCGCTTCGCCCTCGCCGCCGGCGCGACCGTCGGCGCCGAAGCTGTAGACGTCGACGGCGCCGCGCTGGCCCGGCATCTGGTACTGGTACGGACGACCCCACGGGTCCTTCGGCATCTGGTTGAGGTACGGCCCCTTCCAGTTCGGCGCCTCGGGCTGTCCCGACGGCCGCGTGACCAGCGCCTGCAGACCCTGCGCGGCGCTCGGATAGGCGAAGTTGTCGAGCTTGTAGAGATTGAGCGCGGTGACGATGCCCTGGATGTCCTGGCGCGCGCGCGTGATGCGCGCTTCGCCGGGGCGATCCATGAACTGCGGCACGACGATCGCGGCGAGGATGCCGATGATCACGACGACGACGATGATCTCCAGCAGCGTGAAACCGCGCGCATGGCGCAGGGATCGGAACGGAGGCAGGCGCATGATCGGCTACTTGTGCGGATGCGAGGTGGCGCCGATCATAGCAAGCCATGTCCGCTTCCCGCTCCGCCGCGCTGGCCGCGCGCGACCTCGCCGTGGTCTGGCATCCGTGCACGCAGATGCACGACCACGAAACCCTGCCGATGCTGCCGATCGAGCGTGCCGAGGGCGTCTGGCTGCACGGCTACGACGGCCAGCGCTGGATCGACGCGGTCAGTTCGTGGTGGACCAACGTGCTCGGCCATCGCCATCCGCGCATCGTCGCCGCGCTGAAGGACCAGCTCGACCGCCTCGATCACGTCATGCTGGCCGGCTTCACGCACGAACCGGCCGTCGCGCTCGCCGAGGCCCTGGTTCGCGTCGCGCCGCCGGGCCTGTCGCGCGTGTTCTACGCCGACAACGGTTCGAGTGCGGTCGAGGTCGCGCTGAAGCTTTCGTTCCACTACTGGCGCAACCTCGGCCGCGGCGCGCGCACGCGCTTCGTCGCGCTCAACGGCAGCTATCACGGCGAGACGCTCGGCGCGCTGTCGGTGACCGACGTCGCGCTGTACCGGCGCACCTATGCGCCGCTGCTGCTCGAGCCGTTCCTGGTGCCGGCGCCCGACGGTGGCACGCGCCGGCCCGGCGAATCGGCCGAGGTCGAGACCGCGCGCTGCCTCGACGCGCTGCGCGAGGTGCTCGAGCGCCACGGCGAGACGATCTGCGCCCTGATCGTCGAGCCGCTGGTGCAGTGCGCGGCCGGCATGCGCATGTATCCGCCGGCGTATCTGGCCGGCGCGCGCGCGCTCTGCGACGCCTACGGCGTGCATCTGATCGCAGACGAGATCGCGACCGGCTTCGGCCGCACCGGCACGCTGTTCGCGTGCGAGCAGGCCGGCGTCGCGCCGGACCTGATGTGCGTGTCCAAGGGCCTGACCGGCGGCACGCTGCCGCTGGCCGCGGTGCTCGCGACCGAGGTGGTCTACGACGCGTTCTATGCCGACTACGCCAGCGGCAAGGCGTTCCTGCATTCGCACAGCTACACCGGCAATCCGCTGGCCTGCCGTGCCGCCTGCGCGACGCTGGCGATCTTCGACGACGAGCCGGTGCTCGAGCGCAATCGCGCGTTGGCCGCGCATCTGGCCGAGCGGCTCTCGGCGCTGGCCGGCCACCGCCACGTCGCCGGCATCCGCCAGACCGGCATGATCGCCGCGCTCGACCTGGTCCGCGCGGACGGCACGCCGTTCGCGCCGGGCGAGCGGCGCGGCCTGCGCGTCTATCGCCATGGGCTCGACCACGGCGTCGTGCTGCGGCCGCTCGGCGACGTGATCTATTTCATGCCGCCGTACGCGATCAAGCCCGAGGAGATCGATCGCGTCGTCGCGGTCGCCGCGGCCGGCATCGAGCGCGCCGCGGCCGATTGAGCGGTCGTGTCCGACGCGCGTGAGGCGCTGCCGTCGAGCGGTGACACGCCGCTCACAGCGTCAGCGTCAGGAACCGGCTGTACGGATCGGGCGCGTAGTCGCCGAACGGCGCGCAGTCGGCGAAGCCGAAGCGCAGATACAGCGCATGCGCCGGCGCGAACGCCGGACCCGAGCCGGTCTCGAGACTGAGCCGCCGATAGCCGCGCTCGCGCGCCTCGGCGAGCAGATGCCCGAGCAGGCGTGCCGCGACGCCGCGCCGGCGGTAGGCGTCGACGGTCCGCATCGACTTGATCTCGCCGTGACCCGGTTCCAGCGCCTTGAGCGCGCCGCAGCCGGCGAGGCGCTCACCGTCCCAGACGCTCCAGAACGTGATCGGCGCCGCGCGCAGGGCGGCCACGTCGACGTCGATCGCGTGCACGCTCCCGGGCGGCGAGTGCCGGGCCAGGTCGGCGCGATGCGCGCGCAGCAGCGCAATCAACTGCGGGTCGGACAGGTCGTCGCGGCGAATGTCCATGACGGTGCGGTGTCGGCGGCGGGCAGGGCGCGCCAGCATAGAGCGTCGCGCCGTGCGCGGGCGAGCCTCCGGCACCGCTGCAGCCTGCGCGAGGCGCAGGCTGCAGCGGGCCGAATTGGAGCGCGCCGACTGAGGCGCCGATGCCAGGCGTGCGGTGATTTTCGTACACTGCCCGCGTCATGCGCATTCCCCGTGTCTACGTCGCCGGCGCCCTGGTCAGCGGGCGCGAGATTGATCTGCCGGTCCAGGCCGGCGAACACCTGGTCCGCGTGCTGCGCCTGGAGCGCGGCCACCCGCTCGTGCTGTTCAACGGCGACGGCGGCGAGTACGCCGCGACGATCGCCTCGCTGGCCAAGCGCGGCGTCACCGTGCAGATCGGCGAGAGCCGCGCCGGTGCCGATCGCGAAAGCCCGCTGCGGCTGGTGCTCGCGCAGGGCATCGCGCGCGGCGAGAAGATGGACTGGGTGCTGCAGAAGGCGACCGAGCTCGGCGTCGAGCGCATCGTGCCGTTGATCACCGAACGCACCGAGGTGCGCCTGGACGCCGAACGCGCCGAGCGGCGCCTCGCGCACTGGCAGGCCGTGCTGGCCGGCGCCTGCGAGCAGTCCGGCCGCAACCGCCTGCCGGAGCTGGCCGCGCCGGTGCGGCTCGCGCACTGGGCCGCATCGCTCGGCGCCGACGCCGGCCGGCGACTCGCGCTCGATCCGGCCGGCGACCGGCGTGCGTCCGATCTGCCGCGGATCGAGGCCGCGACCCTGGTCGTCGGTCCCGAGGGCGGCCTGTCCGATCAGGACCTGGCGGTGCTGCGCCAGGCCGGCTTCGATGGTCTGCGGCTGGGACCGCGGATCCTGCGCACCGAGACCGCCGGCCTGGCCGCGATCGCCGCGCTGCAGGCGTTGCACGGCGATCTGTAGGCGCGCTCCGGCCGTCGTCGCCGCGGACCGACCGCGCGGCATCTGAACGCCGGCCCGCATCGGGCACGCCGCGGCGCGCGGCCGGCCGCCGCGGCTATGGGCCAAATTCGGCGCCGGTGCGACAATCGGGGTTTCGCGCGTACTACGTGGAACCGGCATGCAGGACACCACCCAACGTCTGGTCAACGCCCGCGATCGGAAGATCCAGCCGATCGACGCCGATGCGATCCCGTTGACGATCAACGGCAAGCCGTACTTCCACGGCGGCGACCCGGAGATGCCGCTGGTGTGGTTTCTGCGCGACGTGCTGCGCCTGACCGGCACCAAGGCCGGCGGCTGCGGCGACGGCGCCGACTGCGGCGGCGTGTGCACGCTGCTGGTCGAGGGGCGTGCGGTGCGCGCCTGCCGCACGCCGATGAACCAGCTGATCGGCAAGCGTGTCGTGACGATCGAGGGTCTGCACGAAGGCGCACTGCATCCGGTCCAGCAGGCCTGGATCGAGGAGGACGTCTCGCCGACCGGCTACGTCCAGCCGGCCGTGATCATGGCGGCGGTCGGCCTGCTGATGCGCAACCACCGGCCGAGCGACGAGGAGATCGCCGGCCTGGCCGTGCTGTGCCGCGACGGCTCGTATCCGCGCGTGCGTCGCGCGGTCGCACGCGCCGCCGAGCTGATGCGGGCGGCCGGCACATGAGCGCGGTCGATCGTTCGCGGCGGCGTTTCCTGACGATCGCGCTCGGCGCCGGCGGCGCTCTGCTGGTCGGCTTCCGCGACGCGGCCGCCGCGCAGTTCCCCGAGGACTTCCCGACCGAACTGCTCGGCGACGACCTGACTGCGCTCGGCCCGTTCATCCGGATCGAGCGCGACAACCGCATCGTGATCGGCGCGCCGGGCTGCGAAGTGGGCCAGGGCGTCACGACCTCGCTGCCGATGCTGATCGCCGAGGAACTCGACGTCGACTGGCGCCAGGTACGCGTGCTGCAGCTGCCGTACGGCTACGTCGGCGACGGGGCGAACGGCAGCGACCGCTACGGTCCGCAGGGCGGCGACCGGCTCGGCCGCGTCGACGAGGACCGCGAGGATCTGCGCCACGCCGGTGCGACCGCACGCGCCCTGTTGGTCGCCGCCGCCGCACAGGAGTGGCGGCTCGACGCGGCCGCGCTGCGCACCGAGGCCGGCCAGGTCGTCGCGCCGGACGGACGGCGCCTGACCTATGCCGCGCTGGCGCGCAGCGCCGCGGCGCAGGCGGCGCCGACCGCGCCGGTGCCGCTGAAGGATCCGACGCGCTACACGATCATCGGCCGGCCGACGCGGATCGCCGATGCGCGCGAGCTGGTCACCGGCCGCGCGCGCTACGGCAGCGACGCCTACCGCGCCGGCGCGCTGATCGCGGTCGTGCTGCGCTGCCCGTACCGCGAGGGCAGCCTCGACGGCCACGACGACGCCGAGGCGCGCAAGGTGCCCGGCGTGCGCGAGATCGTCGTGCTCGATCCGCCGCCGGCCGGCGCGCCGTGGGACGGCCATCAGGCCGCCGGTGTCGCGGTGCTCGCCGATACGACCTGGGCCGCCCTGCAGGGCCGCGCGCGGCTCGGCGTGACCTGGAAGCCCGGCCCGTGGCAGGACGAATCGAGCGCGGCGCTGACGGCTGCCGCGCACGCCATGCTCGACAGCGGCGAAGGCGCGCTCGAGCTGCGCCGCGACGGCGATCTCGAGCGCGCGCGACGTCAGGCGCTGCGCCTGATCGAGGCGCGCTACGAGATGCCGTTCCTCGCCCATGCGGTCGACGAGCCGCCCGGCGCCCTGGTCGAACTCAAGCAGGACCGTGCCCTGCTGATCGCCTCGCTCGAGAATCCCGACGAGGCCTCGGCGATCGTCAGCCGCCTGACCGGCCTGCCGCGCAGCGCGGTCGAGATCCGCCTGACCCGCGCCGGCGGCAGCTATGGCCGCCGCCTGCGCAACGACTTCGTCGCCGAGGCGGTGCTGATCGCCAAGGCCGCCGGCAAGCCGGTCAAGCTGGTCTGGACGCGCGAGGACGATCTGCGCCACGACTGGTACCGCCCGCTCGGCGTGCATCAGCTGGCGGCGACGCTGGACCGGCGTGCGCGCATCACCGGCTGGTCGCACCGCTGCGCGGCGACACCGCGCAACGACGGCGATCCGCGCCTGGCCGATCGGCCGGCCTGGGCCGGCTGCCTGGAGCCCGACAGCTTCCCGGCCGGCCTGGTCGAGCATTTCGAGAAGAGCTTCCAGGCGGTGCCGGCCGGTCTGCTGCGCGGCGACTTCCCCGGCGGCGCGCACGCCTTCAGCGCGTTCGCCGAGCAGTGTTTCATCGACGAGGTCGCCGTCGCGACGCGGCAGGACGCGGTCAAGCTGCGCCTGGGCCTGCTCGGCGCGCCGCGCACGCTGCCGTACGGCGGTGCCGGCGGGCCGGTCTTCGACACCGGCCGCATGGCGCACGTGCTGCAGACCTGCGCGACGCGGCTGGGCTGGGGCGTGCGGCGCAGCGACGGGCGCGGCCTCGGCATCGCCTGCCACTTCACCGACGGCGGCTACGTCGCCGAAGGCATGGAGGTGTCGGTCGAGGGCGACCGGCTGCTGATCCACCGCGCGATCTGCGTGGCCGACGTCGGCCGCATGGTCAATCCGCTGAACACCGAATCGCAGCTGTCGGCGGCGATGCTCGACGGCATCTCCTGCGCGCTCGACCAGGTCGTCACGGTCCGCGACGGCCAGGTCCAGGCGCGCGATTTCGGCGACTACCGCCTGCTCGACGGCGCGCAGGCGCCGCGTCAGGTCGAGGTCGTGATCGTGCCGTCGGAGGCCGCGCCGGCGCCGGCCTACGATGCCGCGATCGCACCGGCCGCGCCGGCGCTGGCCAATGCGATCCATGCCGCGACGACGGTGCGGATCCGCCGGCTGCCGTTGCGGCCGGAGCTGATGCGGATGCTGTAGTCCGTCCCGGCGCGTCCGCGCGCATGGGCGAGTGCGGCGCAGGCCGCACGAGTACCGCCGCTCAGCGTCCGCCGGGCGGCGGCGCGGGCGGCACGAGCGGCGGCGGCAGGCTCAGATCGAGCGGCCGGGCCGCCTGCGGCGTCGCCGGACCCGGCGTCTGGGCGTCGGGGGCCGCCGGGGCGGCATCGACGCGGCCGGCCACGCTGCGCGGCATCGGCGGGTCGGCGCGCATCGCCCTCAGTTCCTCGATCGTCGCCTGCGGCGCCTTGCCCCAGCCGCAGCCGCCGAGGATCAGCATCCACGTGCAGCGCAGCTGATAGCCCTGCGGCAGGTCGACCGTGCGCGAGACGGTGTGCTCGCGCAGCCACTGGCCGCCGAGCGTCTCGTCGCGCGGCGCCCAGTATTTCTCGAACCGCGTCGGCGCATACGGCAGCGGACTGCGGTGCGCGAGCGGGTCGGGCGCATCGGCCTCGCGCAACGGCCGGTTCGAGAACGTGCGCGGCGCCGCGACCGGCGCCGGCATCCGCGGGGCGCCGCTGCGGTCGATCCAGCGCGGCGCCGGCTCGCCGCGATCCGGCGCGGACGTTGCGGCGGCATCGGCCGTGGGCGGTATCGCGGTGGCTGCGCCGGCGGCCGCGCGAGGCGGCGCCGACGACGATACGGACGGCATCGGCATCGGCATCGGCATCGGCGGCGCGGCCGGTGCCGCGATCGGATCGGGCCCTGCATCGATCAGGCGCAGATGCATCACGCCGCCAGCCGCGGGCGGCGCCGGCGCCATGCCCGGCCGATGCAGCTGCGCGGCCCGATAGGCCGCCACCGCGAACAGCAGATGCAGCACCAGCACGGTGGTCAACGCAACCAGCCGGCGGCGCCGTTCGCCGGGTTCGAGCCGGTGGTCACGCCGGCCGACGGCGGGCGCCATGCCCGATCGGGCGGCGGATGGCGTCATCGGCGGCGGCGCTGCGCGCTCAGCGCGCCGGGTCGCAGCCGTCGGCCGCGCGCTCGGCCCGTCGTCCGGCGTTGCGCTCGATCGACTCGGCGTTGGCCAGGCCGATCCAGGCCAGATACTTGCGCGCGACCTCGTCGCCGGCCGACTCGTCGCGCCGGAACGCCTGCGCGAAGCGCGTGCGCTGGCAGTCCAGCGGATTCTCGCCGCGCCGCTGCAGCTCGGCCCAGCGCTGCTGGCCGGCCTGCTGCGGATTGGTCGGTTCGGCCGTCGGCGCGGGCGCGCGATCGGGCAGGCGCACCGAGCCGTCGGGGTTGAACAGGCCGGCCGCCGCGCCGGCGCCGATGCGGCCCTGCGTCGTCGTCGGTGCTTCGGGACGCACCGGTGGAGGCGGTGCGACCGGCGCCTTCGGCGGCGCGATCGCGATGCGGCTCGGTCGTGCCGCGATCGGTGCGGGCTCGGGCTCCGGCGGCAGCGGCTCGCTCGGGGCGAGGTCGATCACGGTCACGGCGATCGGCCGGTCCGGCATGGCCTGGCGGACCGAGCGCTGCATGCCGACCGCGAAGCCGGCCAGCTCGATCAGGGTCACCAGCGCGGCGATCGCGATGCCGAGCGCGATGCGGCGTCCGCTGATCTCGCGGCCGCGACGGCGCAGGCTGCGCTGCCACGGACCGCTCGGCGCGACGGTCAGCGCATGCAGTTCCGGATCGAACAGCCGCGGCGACGCCGCGCGCGGGGGCGGGGAGGGCGGAGCGATGACAGGCCTCGGTGAAGATGAACCGACGCCGAAGCATAAGAGGCGGCGGCTAAAGGCGCGGTTAACTGCGCGAGCCGCGATCGGTGGCGCAGGTGTCGCCGGGTCGCGGCGATCAGCCGCGCGTGCCGCCGCGCTTGCCGATGCCGACCAGGTCGAACAGGCCGGCCTGCTGGCGCTTGCCGAGCCCGTCGAACCATTCGATCAGCGCCGACTGCTGCGGCGTCAGCATCGCGTAGCGGTCGCCGTCCTCGGCGACCACGTCGATCGGATCGCCGTAGATCTTCGGGCCGCGGCCGGTCGCGAGGTACTCGAACGCCAGGCCGGTGCGGCGCGCCAGCGCGATCAGGTTCTCGACGCTCGGACAGGTGCCGTCGACGCGCTCCCACTGCGCGACCGCGCTGCGCGAGACGCCCAGATCCAGTGCGAGTGCTTCCTGCGAGAGGTTGATCCTCGCGCGCGCTTCGCGAATGCGTCGATACAGAGTGCTCACGCCCTACCTGCCCAGGGTTGGCGGGCCTGTATAGCGCGCCGGCGGCGGAGGCGACGTTCATATCGCTTGCAAAGACCGTTTGGAAAGTAATACTTTCAGCTCGTCGGTGGGGCCCGGCGTGCGGCATGCAAGACCATCCAAGGAGAGGACCGACATGACCACGACGTGGCGTCTCATCGACCCGATGCCGGTGGCCCTGCTGATCGCGGCGCTCGACCCGGGCAGCGCGGCCGGCCCGACGATCGGCCGCTGCCGGCGCGTCAACCGCCGCTTCGGCGAGCAGCTCGGCTACGACTGCGACGAGATCGGCCTGGTGCGCAGCTGGCTCGCACGCGCCTGTCCGCCCGATCAGCGCTCGCCGGCCGCGCGGCTCGACCGGCTCGTGCGCGCCGCCGCATCGCGCGCGCTGCGCCTGCGTCTGCTGCGCAAGGACGGACGCGCGCGCTGGTTCGACGTCGACGTCGCGCGCTGCGAAGACGCCGGCGCCGCGCACTGCGCGCTCGCGTTCACCGACGTGACCGAGCGGGTGCGTATCGGCCGCCGCCTCGAGCGGCTCGGCCAACGCGATGCGCTGACCGGCGTGCTGACGCGGCAGTCGCTGATCGCGCGTCACGACGACGCCTTCGGCGCGCGTGCGGCCGGCTACGGCCTGCTGCTGTGCGAGATCGAAGGGCTGCGCAGCCT
This sequence comes from Rhodanobacter denitrificans, assembly GCA_003241385.1. GTDB lineage: Bacteria > Pseudomonadota > Gammaproteobacteria > Xanthomonadales > Rhodanobacteraceae > Dokdonella > Dokdonella denitrificans_A. The sequence goes on along the minus strand of QFPO01000003.1, from coordinate 81,936 downwards.
CAACGAACGCTGCGGACATGCCGCCGGCGACGCCGCGCTGGCGGCCTGCGCGCGGCGGCTGCGCGGACTGGCTGGCAGCGCTGCGCTGATCGGGCGCTGGGATGGCGACCGCTTCGCGATCCTGCTGCCGGCCGGCACGCAGGACGTGCTGCGGCGTCGCGCGCAGACGTTGATGCAGGCGGTCGCCGGCGTCGAGACGTATCCGTCCGGCGCCGCCGTGACGCTGTCGATCGGCGCGGCCTGTGCGGCCGCCGGCACGCCGCTCGCCGAGGCCGCGCGGCGCGCGAGGGGTGCCCTGGCATTCGGCCGCAGCGCCGGGCGCGGCCGGATCGAGTTCGACTGAGGCATCACGGCGCGCGCGTCGACGTGTGATCCGGCATCGCGGTCGAGCGCCTGCCGTTCGGTGGCACGCCGTGCGCGGTCATCACGTGATGCCTTCGCGGCTCGCCGCCGGACGTGACGTCGCCGCGCGCCGCCCGCTGCGGCCGAGCAGGGCGGCGAACACGATCGAGCGAACGACGCGCCGCTCAGCGCGGATGGACCGCCGCGGTATCGAGCCGCAGCGACAGCCAGGCCGCCGCGCGTTCGGCGCAGTCGGCCGCGACGCGTCCGAGCAGCGGGTCGACGTGGCCGGCGTCGGGCAGACGGATGAAATCGGCGCCGAGCCGCGTTGCCAGCGCGCGGCCGACGCTCGGCGGGACCTCCTGGTCGCGTCCGCCGCTGATCACCAGGACCGGACAGCGCGGCGGCTCGACGACGATGCCCGCGCGCGCCTCGGCGATGACCGCGCCCGATTCGTCGCGCCAGCGCCGGAATGCGTACAGGCAGGCGGCATCGTCGCAGCCTTCCAGCGCACGCCGAGTTCCGCCGAGCGAGCGCGAGCGACCCCACGGCACGATCGCGCCGGGCCGCTCATGCTCGGCATGGCGTGCCGCCGCGCGCCGCAGCGGCCGCGCCAGGACGCCGGCCGGCGGCAGCGGATTGACCAGCACCAGTGCGACCGGCCGCACCTCGGCGGCCGCCGACAGCGCGAGCAGGCCGCCGAGGCTGGCACCGGCGAGGATCGGCGCGGCGCCGGCACCGGCACACCAGGCGACGACCTGGGCGCGATAGTCGGCGACATGGGTCGCGGCCAGGCCGGCGGCGGCCGGCATCAGATCCGGTGCGATCGCGGCACGGCCGCGCGCGGCGAACACGCGGGCCCAGATCGCCCACTCCCAACCGCCGGCACCGGCGCCGTGCACGCAGACCAGCGGTGCTCTTTCCTGCATTGCGTCTTGACCCTCGGCGGCGACCGGAGAAGTCTAGGGCCAGCCATCGATGCCGCACCACGGGTGCCGGCCGGACCCCGTCGCGACGGCGGTCATGCGATGCGCGACCGCCGCCGCGCACCCCCGATCGGGGCGGACCGTCCGTGCCGGTTGCCGACCGGCGACCTCGAGGCATGGCCTGCGTCCGCGATCCTGCGGCCGCGGCCGTCGATGCCGCTGCGTCCGCGCCGGCCCGTCGCCGGTGCGTGCTGCAGCGGGTGCCGAGGATCGTCCGCCGGCCGGCGGGCGGCCGGCCGCGACCGGCGCCGCCCCGGAACGATCCGTCTACTCTCCGGACGAGGATCGATCATGGCCTACAGCACCGCAGACATCCGCAATATCGCCCTGGCAGGACACGCAGGCGCCGGCAAGACCACGTTGTTCGAAGCCCTGCTGCTCGCCGGCGGCACGATCGGAGCGGCAGGCGCGGTCGAGCGCGGCACGACCGTCTCGGATTTCGATCCGATGGAAAAGGAACGCCGCCACTCGATGCAGGCCGCGATCGCCTCGATCGACCGGCCCGGCGGCTGCCACGTCAACCTGATCGACACGCCCGGGCTGCACGACTTCCGCGGCCCTGCGCTGTCGGCGCTCGATGCGGTCGAGACCGTCGCGATCGTCGTCAATGCCGGCGCCGGCATCGAGCATTCGACGCGACGGCTGATGGAGCACGCGCGGGCGCGCGGCGACGCGCGGCTGCTGGTGATCAACAAGATCGACCAGGACGGCGTGGACCTGGCCGGCCTCGTCGAGTCGCTGCGCGAGACCTTCGGCAGCGAGTGCCTGCCGATCAATCTGCCGGCCGACGGCGGCCGCACGGTCGTCGACTGCTTCTTCCGGCCGTCCGGCGACGCCGACTTCTCGTCGGTCGCCGAGGCGCACCAGCGCATCATCGATCAGGTCGTGGAGATCAACGAGACGCTGATGGGGCGCTATCTGGACGTCGGCGAGACGGGTCTGGCCGGCGAGGATCTCCACGCCGCGTTCGAGCAGTGCCTGCGCGAAGGCCATCTGGTGCCGATCTGCTTCTGCTCGGCGCGCAGCGGCGCCGGCGTCGCCGAGCTGCTCGACCTGATCGAGCGCCTGTTGCCGAATCCGGCCGAAGGCAATGCGCCGCCGTTCGTGAAGGGGCAGGGCGCCGCCGCGGTCCCGCTGCGCGCCGAGCCCGATCCGGAGCGCCACGTGATCGCCGACGTGTTCAAGATCGTCAACGATCCGTTCGTCGGCAAGCTCGGCATCTTCCGTGTCTACCAGGGCACGGTGCGCCGCGACACGCAGCTGTTCGTCGACGACGGCCGCAAGCCGTTCAAGGTCGGCCATCTGTTCCGGATCCACGGCAAGGACCACGTCGAGATCGACCGCGCGATCCCCGGCGACATCGCCGCGGTCGCGAAGATCGAGGACATCCACTTCGACGCGGTGCTGCACGACTCGCACGAGGAGGACCACATCCACCTCGCGCCGCTGGCGTTTCCGCAACCGATGTTCGGCCTCGCGGTCGAGCCGGCGCACAAGGGCCAGGAGGCCAAGCTCGCCAACGCACTGGCCAAGCTGTCCGAGGAGGATCCGTGCCTGCGCATCGAGCACGACGCCGAGCTCAACGAGACCGTCGTGCGCGGCCTGTCGGACCTGCACGTCCGGCTGACGCTGGAGCGGATGCACCAGCGCTACGGCGTCGAGGTCGCGACGCGGCCGCCGCGGATCGCCTATCGCGAGACGATCGCCGCGCCGGCGGAGGGACATCACCGCCACAAGAAGCAGACCGGCGGCGCCGGCCAGTTCGGCGAGGTCTACCTGCGCGTCGAGCCGCTCGCGCGCGGCGGCGGGTTCGAGTTCGTCGACGAGGTCAAGGGCGGCGCGATCCCGGGCCAGTTCATGCCGGCGGTCGAGAAGGGCGTGCGCCAGGGCCTGGCGGCCGGCGCGGTCGCCGGCTTCGCGATGCAGGACATCCGCGTCCGCGTCTACGACGGCCGCTCGCATCCGGTCGATTCGAAGGAGGTCGCGTTCGTCGCGGCCGGCCGCAAGGCCTTCATCGACGCGGTCGCCAAGGCGCAGCCGGTCGTGCTCGAACCGATCGTCAATCTCGACATCGCGGTGCCCGACGGCCACATGGGCGACGTCACCGGCGGCCTCGCCGGCAAGCGCGCGCGCATCCACGGCACCGACGCGCGGCTCGGCGGCGAGTGCACGATCAAGGCGCAGGTGCCGCTGGCCGAGGTGGTCGGCTACCAGACCGAGCTGAAGGCGATGACGGCCGGGCGCGGCCGCTACGCGATGGAGTTCAGCCACTACGAGGCGGTGCCGCCGCAGGTGCAGCGGCAGCTGGCCGGCGCCTGGCGGCCGCGCGCCGACGAGGACTGACGCGCGCGCGCTGTCGCGATCGGCGGCGCGTGCCGCAGCGCACGCCGATCGCAGCGGCAACGGACACCGCCTTGCGCGATACTGGGCGGCCCTCCGTCGCGCCGACATCGCCGATGCCGAACCTGCTCCGTCCGTCGTCCCATCCGTTCCGCTGCTGGCTCGCCGCCGCCGTGCTGGCGCTCGCCGGCTGCGGCACCGCGCCGCCGCAGCGCGACGCCGATCTGAAGATCGCCACCTGGAACCTCGAGCACCTCGCCGAGGCCGACGGCAGCGGCTGCCGCCAGCGCAGCGAGGCCGACTACGCGACGCTACGCCGCTACGCCGATGCGCTCGACGCCGACGTCATCGCGTTCCAGGAGGTCGAGTCGGTCCGAGCGGCCCGCCGCGTGTTCCCGGCCGACCGCTACGACATCGTGTTCTCGGACCGCCCGGACAGCGGCAATCGCGGCTACTGCCGCCGCGGCGGGCCCGAGGCCGGCCTGCAGATCCGCCACCAGAGCGTCGGCTTCGCGATCCGCAAGGGCGTGCCGTACACGCGCCATCCGGATCTGCGCGAGCTCGCGCTCGGCAATCCGGATCTGCGCTGGGGCGTGGACGTGACCGTGCACGGCCGCCAGCCGCTGCGCCTGCTGGCCCTGCACCTCAAGAGCGGCTGCTCGACCGGCGATCGCAACGAGGCCTGCCCGACGCTGTTCGGCCAGGTGCCGGTGCTCGAGCGCTGGATCGACGCGCGCCGCGCCGAGGGCGGCGACTTCGCGCTGCTCGGCGACTGGAATCGCCGGATGGCCCTGGCCGGCGACCCGGTATGGGCGTCGCTGAGCGACGGCCGCGCGCTGGTCGACGCGGCCGGTGGCCGCAACGCGACCTGCAAGCAGCGCTACCGCGATTTCATCGATCACATCGTGCTCGGCCCGGCCGCTGCCGAACGGGTACGGCCGGGCTCGTTCGAGGAGCTCACCTACGGCGTTCCCGAGGCCGAGTATCCGTCGGACCATTGTCCGATCGCTGTCAGCCTGCATTGAGCGGCCGCGGGAGGCGCCCGGTGGCCGCTGCGGCCCCCGTCCGCGCGTGACGCGCGCGGCGGCGTGACCGGCCCGGCCGGCGCGCCCGGTGCGGGAGCCGCGGCGCCCTTCAGCGGCCGGCCCGGGCCGCTGCCGCAGACCGCGGCGACCGGCGCGCAGTAGCCGATCGAGCGCCGATTCGCATACGCTTGCGCGACCACCGGCGTCGCGCGCCGGCACGCGACGCCGTGCCGGCCGGCCGCCCTCATTCCGTATCGAGGCAGGAAATCCCATGGGCAGAGGCCCCAGTATCGAAGGCCGCAAGAACGCCGAGGACGCGCGCCGCGGCAAGATCTTCACCAAGCTGATCCGCGAGATCACGATCGCCGCCCGCAATGGCGGCGATCCGTCGACCAATGCGCGCCTGCGCATGGGCGTGGACAAGGCCCTGTCGGCCAACATGTCCAAGGACACGATCGAGCGCGCGATCAAGCGCGGTTCCGGTGCCGACGGCGCCGACAACATGCAGGAGCTGCGCTACGAGGGCTACGGCCCGGCCGGCGTCGCCCTGATCATCGACTGCATGACCGACAACCCGGTGCGGACCGTCGCCGACGTGCGTCATGCGCTGTCGAAGAACGGCGGCAATCTCGGCACCAGCGGCTCGGTCGCGTTCCAGTTCGCGCGTACCGGCGAACTCGTCGTCGACACCAGCGCCGCCGGGGCCGAGGACCGTGTCCTCGACGTCGCGCTCGAAGCCGGTGCCGACGACGTGCAGAGCGAGGCCGGCAGCAGCACCGTGCTGTGCGCGCCGGACCAGTTCGAGGCGGTCAAGCAGGCGCTGACGGCGGCCGGGTTCGCGCCGAGCCGGGCCGACGTCGTGATGCGGCCCGAAAACCGCGTCGCGGTCAGCGGCGAGGCGGCCGAGACCCTGGTCGATCTGCTCGAGTGGCTCGAGGAGCTCGACGACGTGCAGGAGGTCTACCACAACGCCGCGCTGCCGGCCGCCTGAGCGGCCGGCAGCCGACGCTCAGTACATCGTGCCGATCGTGCCGCCGCGACGCGACGGCGGCGTCGGCGGCGCGCTCGGCGGAGCCGGCGCTGCGGCCGCGGGCGGCGGCGGAGCGGCCGGCGGCGTCGGCGGTGTGGGCGGTGTGGGCGGTGTGGGCGGTGTGGGCGGGACCGGCGGTGCGTTGAAGTCGACGTCGAAGATCGCCTTGTACTCGGGCGCCTTGGTCTTGAGCGCGAGCGTCTTGCGGTCGCGCAGCACGCGGACGTCGACGTCGCTGCCGGCCGGCTGATCGCGCAGCGCGCGCAAGGCGTCCTCGGGGCGGACCACCTTCCTGCCGGCGACCGACTGGATCACGTCGCCGGGCTTGAGGCCGGGCAGCGCGCGCTCGCCGGCCTGCAGCACCAGCACGCCCTCGTCGGTGCCGAAATAGCGGCCCAGATCGGGATTCAGCGAGGCCAGATTGATGTTCCACCACGGCATCGCGTCGCGGACGATGTCCAGGCGCGCCAGGTCGGCGTGCTTGCCGGCTTCGATCGTGATCATGCGTGCGCGCTCGGCGGTCCGGCCGGCGTCGGTCGCGGCCAGACGTGCGTGCGCGGTCGCGCGGCGCACCTTCTCGTCGAGGTCCGGCGGCAGGCCGGCGTCCTCGATACGCAGGCGCGTGCCGTCCGGCCCCTCGCTACGGTCGACGAACAGGCGCGACCACTGCGCGGCCTCGCGCCGCTCGGCGGCCAGCTTGAGCTCCGGCTGCGCCTTGCCGTCGCGGCGCCAGCCCAGGCGGACTTCCTGGCCGGCCTTGAGGCCATCGAGCAGGCGGCGCGCCTGCGCGAGCGAGGCGTCCGCGTCCTGCTTGGCGAGCTTCTCGCCGTTGATCGCGGTGATGATGTCGCCGCTGCGCAGGCCGGCGCGTGCGGCCGGTCCGTCCGGCGTGACGCCGGTGATCAGGACGCTGCCGTCGTCGTCGCCGCTGAGCACGACGCCGATGATCGCGCGGTCCGGCTCGTTGAGATAGCGCAGCGCATAGGCACGCGGCCCGGTGTCGCCGAGTTCGCGCGACAGTTCGGCCATGCGCCGCGACAGATCGCTCATCTGCTGGCGCAGTTCGCCGAGTTCCTTGCGCGTGGCCTCCGGATCGGCGGTGGCGGCGGGTGGATCGACGGCGCCGGCCTGGGCGCAGGCCAGGGCCAGGACCAGCAGCGGGAGGGGAGTCTTCATCGGGTGACCTCGAAATCGTTGCGATGGATCAGAGCGACGTGACGTCGCCGGTGGAGGCGTCGGCCAGCGAGCGGTCGCCGGACAGGCCGTAAGGCGTGCTGCGGATGACCGCCAGGTCTTCGAGCAGTGCGACGCGCTGGCGCCACAGCGGCAGCGCTTCTTCGGCGCTGCGCGCCGCGCCGAGCTGCATGTCGACCAGGGCGATCAGATCTTCGGTCTCGACGGTCGCCATCAGGTTGCGACCGTCCTGCTGCGAGGCCGCCGGCAGCGCGGCCAGCCACTGCTCGATGCGTTGCGAGCGCGCGCGCAGGCGCTCGGTCTCGGCGTCGGCGGTCGCGGCGATCGAGGCGCTGCCGGCGTCGTCCTGCGTCGGTACCGGCGATCGCGACGGCAGCCACAGCAGCACCGCGGCCAGCAGCGAGGCGGCCGCCGCGAGCGGCACTGCGATCCGGCGCCGCCGCGACTCGGACCGGCGGCCCGGCAGGTCGCGTGCGATCGACGACCACAGGTCGGCCGGCGCCTCTGCGGCCGGCAGGCCGCGCAGCGCGGCGCCGAGAGCGGCGTCGTCCGGATCGAACTTCATGCGGGAACGGTCAAGCATGGCGCCACCTCGGCGGTCGGTTGCAGCAGCCGGCGCAGGCGCGAGGTGCCGCGCGCCAGCTGCGATTTGGAAAAACTCGTCGTCATGCCGGTCAGCTCGGCGATCTCGACGTGCGTATAGCCCTCGACGTGATAGAGCCAGATCACGCTGCGCGTCATCGCCGGCAGCCGTGCCAGCGCACCTTCGAGCAGATGGGCATCGGCGTGCAGCCACGGCGCCGGCGCGTCGCTCGGCAGGCTCTCGTCGTCGGGCACGTCCTCGAACGTCAGGGCGCGTCCGCGGCGCAGGCGCATCAGCGCCTCGTTGAGCACGATCTGGCGCAGCCAGCCCCAGAACGGCGCGTCGCCGCGGAACTGCCGCACGCGGTCGAACACGCGCAGCATCGCATCGTGGACGACGTCGCGCGCCAGCTCGGCGTCGGCGGTCAGGCGCAGCGCCAGCGTATAGGCCGGACGTTCGAACGCGCGGTAGATCTGCTCGAACGCGGCGACCTCGCCGCGGCGGGCGCGGGCGATCACGGTGTCGGGGACGTCGATCTGGAACGAGTGCGTGCTCACGTCGATCCCGGATGCGCGGGCGTGCCGAACGGTCGCAGCGCCTGCCGGCGGACCGTGTCCGGACGCGCCTGCGCGCCGGCCGGCCGATTGTCCGCTTGTCCGGGCGGCCGTGCCGGACACCGCGCGTCCAGCCGCAATTTGGAAGGAAAATCCATTTGGATCAATTGCTTGATGGTTGGCACCGGAATTGCTTGAGAGGCTTGCGCGGTCAGGCGACCGCAGGAGACCCTCGCATGATTCGTGACACTTCCGCACAGGACCGCGTGATGACCGCCGCCCCGCGTCGGGGCCGGATGCTGACCTGGATCGGCATCGGCGTGGCCGCCGTCGTCGGTCTGGTCCTGATCGTACCGACCGCCGCCCGCCTGTTCTCGGCCGACTCGGCCGCGAGCATCAGCCGCCTGCGCATCGCCGAGGTCACGCGCGGCACGCTGACCCGCGACGTGTCGGTGCAGGGCCGCGTCGTCGCGGCGGTCAGCCCGACGCTGTACGCGCGGACCGCCGGCACCGTCGACCTGATCGCGCAGGCCGGCGACCAGGTCAAGAAGGGCGACGTGCTCGCCGAGATCGACAGCCCCGAGCTCAGCAACCGGCTGCAGCAGGAGCAGGCCACGCTGCAGAGCCTCGAGCTGGAGGTGCAGCGCGCCAGCCTCGATCATCGCAAGCAGGCCCTGGCCGCCAAGAAGCTGCTCGACCAGGCGCGCATCGACCGCCAGACCGCCGCGCGCGACGTCGAGCGTACCGAGAAGGCCTGGAAGGCCGGCGCGATGCCCGAGCTCGACGTGCTGCGCGGCAAGGACGCGCTGGCCAAGGCCGACATCGACGTCGCCAACGCCGAGCAGGACATGAAGCTCGACATCGAGACGCTCGACTTCGACCTCAAATCCAAGCGCCTCGCGCTCGATCGCCAGCGCCTGCTGACGGCCGATCTGCAGCGCCAGGTCGACGAGCTGAAGATGCGCTCGCCGGTCGACGGCCAGGTCGGCCAGCTGATCGTGCAGCAGCGCGCCAATGTCGCGGCCGGCGCGGCGATCCTGACCGTGGTCGATCTGACCGCACTCGAGGTCGAGGTGCAGGTGCCGGAAGTGTTCGCACACGATCTGGCGATCGGCATGCCGGCCGAGATCCAGGACGCCAGCGGCAAGTACAGCGCCGAGATCCGCGCGGTCTCGCCCGAGGTCATCGACGGCCAGGTCACCGGCCGCATCCGCTTCGGCGACGCCAAGCCGGCCGGCCTGCGCCAGAACCAGCGCCTGACCACGCGCATCCTGATGGACTCGCGCCCCGACGTGCTGATGGTCGAGCGCGGCCCGTTCCTCGATGCCGGCGCCGGCCGCGTCGCCTACCGCGTCCGCGACGACGTCGCCGAGCGCGTCTCGATCCAGGTCGGCGCGACCAGCCTCAACGCCGTGGAGATCGTCAGCGGTCTCGCCCAGGGCGACCGCATCGTGATCTCCGGCACCGACCAGTTCAACGGCGCGCAACGCATCGCGCTGTCGCGCTGACCCCCGACACCGCCGCGGGGCTCCGGCTCCGCGGCACCCCTCCTCAAGCCGATCCTCCCGCCCGATCGCCTCCCTCCGGACCAGGACACCTCGCCATGCTGAAGATGAACCACCTGCAGAAGGTCTACCGTACCCATCTGATCGAGACGCACGCGCTGCGCGACTTCTCGATCCACGTGCGCGCCGGCGAGTTCGTCGCGGTGACCGGTCCGTCCGGCTCGGGCAAGACCACCTTCCTCAACATCGCCGGCCTGCTCGAGGAGTTCACCGGCGGCGAATACTGGCTCGACGGCGTCGACGTGCGCGGCCTGGACGACAACGCGCGCTCGAAGCTGCGCAACGAGAAGATCGGCTTCATCTTCCAGAGCTTCAACCTGATCCCCGACCTCAACCTGTTCGACAACGTCGACGTGCCGCTGCGCTACCGCGGCTTCCCGGCGGCCGAGCGCAAGCGCCGCATCGAGGAGTCGCTGAGCCGCGTCGGTCTCGCCTCGCGCATCAAGCACTATCCGTCCGAGCTCTCCGGCGGCCAGCAACAGCGCGTCGCGATCGCGCGCGCGCTGGCCGGCTCGCCGCGCCTGCTGATGGCCGACGAGCCGACCGGCAACCTCGACTCGCTGATGGCGCGCGGCGTCATGGAGCTGCTCGAGGAGATCAACCGCCAGGGCACGACGATCGTCATGGTCACGCACGATCCGGAGCTGGCCGCGCGTGCCCAGCGCAACGTGCACGTCATGGACGGCCAGGTCACCGATCTCGGCGACGAGGTCAGCCTGCGCCGCCACAAGGCGGCCGCCCAGCCCGACCACGCCGCAGCGGTCTGATCGCGAGGACACCCGATGTTCGCCTACTACCTGCAACTGGGTCTGCGCAGTCTGCGGCGCAACCCGATCCTGACCGCCCTGATGGTGCTCGGCATCGCGCTCGGCATCGGCGCCAGCATGACGACGCTGACCGTGTTCTATCTGATGGGCAGCGATCCGATTCCGTGGAAGAGCAGCAAGCTGCATTACGTGCAGCTCGACAACTGGAGTCCCGACGAGGGGGCCGGCTCGGACGACCGTCCGCCCGACCAGGTGACCTATCGCGACGCGGTCGCGCTGATGACGGCCGCCAAGGCCGACCGCCAGGCCGCGATGTACAAGATCTCGCTGCCGGTGCAGCCGGAGAATCCGGACGTCAAGCCGTTCATCGCGCTCGGCCGCGCGACCTACTCGGACTTCTTCGGTCTGTTCGAGCCGCCGTTCGCCTACGGGCAGCCGTGGGGACGCGACCAGGACGCGCAGCACGCGCGCGTGATCGTGCTGAGCCACGACACCAACGAGACGCTGTTCGGCGGCGTCGACAGCGTCGGCAAGACCGTGCGCATGGACGGCGTGGACTACACCGTGGTCGGCGTGCTCGCCAAGTGGGAGCTGCGCGTCAAGTACTACGACCTCACCAACGGCGCGTTCAACAATCCCGAAGAGTTCTTCATGCCGTTCACGACGGCGATCGAGACCAAGCGCCGCTCGACCGGCAACAACAGCTGCTGGCGCTCGCCCGGCGCCGGCTGGGAGGCCTACCTCGACTCGGACTGCGTCTGGATCCAGATGTGGGTCGAGCTCGACTCGCCGGCGCGCGTCGAGGAATACATGGCCTATCTCAACAGCTACGTCGAGGAACAGAAGAAGCTCGGCCGCTTCCCGCGTCCGCTCAACAACCGCCTGCTGAACGTCACGCAGTGGATGGCCGATCAGGAGGTCGTCTCGCGCGACGTCGAGGTGCAGGTCGGACTCGCGTTCGCGTTCCTGGTCGTGTGCCTGATCAACACGATCGGCCTGCTGCTGGCCAAGTTCACGCGCCGCGCCGGCGAGATCGGCCTGCGCCGCGCGCTCGGCGCCAGCCGGCGCCAGGTGTTCATGCAGTTCCTGATCGAGTCGGGCGTGGTCGGCCTCAGCGGCGGACTGATCGGCCTGGTGCTGACCGGCCTCGGTCTCGTCGCGGTGCGCAGTCTGTACCGGCAGTACGCGAACGTGACGCACCTGGACTGGGCGATGGTGATGACGACGATCGCGCTGGCGATCCTCGCGGCGATCCTGGCCGGCCTGTACCCGACCTGGCGTGCCTGCCGCGTGCAGCCCGCCGCGCAACTGAAGATGTGAGGAGAACGACCATGGAAATCCGTCCGATCCTGTCCGCGCTGATGCGCAGCAAGGTCTCGATGATCCTGATCGGCCTGCAGGTCGCGCTGACGCTGGCGATCGTCTGCAATGCCTTGTTCATCATCGGCCAGCGCCTGGACCTGATGAAGCGTCCGAGCGGCATGAACGAGGCCGACACGTTCACGATCAGCAGCATCGGCTTCGGCCAGGGCTTCGACGTGCAATCGACGATCAATGCCGATCTGAACCTGCTGCGCAGCCTGCCCGGTGTCGCCGCCGCGACCGCGACCAACGCCCTCCCGCTCAGCAACAGTGGCTGGAGCAGCGGACTGAGCCTCGCGCCGGGCCAGCGCACGTCCACGGCCAATTCGGCGTTCTACTTCGTCGACGCCAGCGGCGTGTCCGCCTACGGCGCCGAGCTGGTCGCCGGACGCGACTTCAAGCCCGAGGAGATCGGCTTTCGCACGCCCAACGACGAGGCGATGCCGCGCGTGGCGATCATGACGCGCGCGCTGGCCCGGCAGATGTTCCCGGACGAGGCCGACCCGGTCGGCAAGTCGTTCTACTTCGGCGGCGAGGAAGGCGAGCCGGCGACCGTCATCGGCATCGTCGAGAAGCTGCAGGCACCGTGGGTCAGCGCGAACATGGTCGAGAACACGTTGCTGCTGCCGTCGGTGCTGACGGGTGGAAGCTCCTCGACCTATCTGATCCGTACCGAGCCGGGCCGCCGCGACGAGGTCATGAAGGACGTCGAGGAGAAGCTCGCGACCGCCAACCGCGGCCGCATCGTGCGCGGCCTGCGCAGCATGGAGGACCGGCGCACCCAGGTCTACGCCGAGGACCGCGCGATGACGATCATCCTCGGCAGCGTGATCGTCGCGCTGCTCGGCATCACCGCGCTCGGCATCGTCGGCATGGCCAGCTTCTGGGTCGCCCAGCGCACGCGCCAGATCGGCACGCGGCGCGCGCTCGGTGCGACGCGCGGCGACATCCTGCGCTACTTCCAGACCGAGAACTTCATCATCACGACGGTCGGCCTGATCGCCGGCGGTATCCTCGCCTACGCGTTCAGTCTGTGGCTGATGGACCGCTACCAGTCGCCGCGCCTGCCGTGGCACTACGTGCCGATCGGCTTCGTGTGCCTGTGGGCGCTCGGCCAGCTCGCGGTGCTCGGTCCGGCGCTGCGCGCCTCGCGCGTGCCGCCGGCCGTCGCGACGCGAAGCGTGTAAGAATGCAACCCTTCGGCGCTGCCCTGCATCCAGGCAGGGTATGCGCCGACCGACCTCCCCACGAAAGCCGATGCGCACGATCCTGGTCATCGACGACAATCCCGCGGTCGGGACGGCCCTGGACGTCCTGTTCGGGCTGCGCGAGATCCGCACGCTGACCGCCGCCTCGCCGGAGGCCGGCCTGGCGCTGCTCGAGCGCGAGGCGGTCGACCTGGTCGTGCAGGACATGAACTTCACGGCCGACACGACCTCGGGCGAGGAAGGCGTCGCGCTGTTCCGCGCGATCCGCGAACGCCATCCGGACCTGCCGATCATCCTGCTGACCGCCTGGACGCGGCTGGAGACCGCGGTCGAGCTGGTCAAGGCCGGCGCCGCGGACTATCTCGGCAAGCCCTGGGACGACAACAAGCTGCTGGCGACCGCCGAGAATCTGCTCGAGCTGTCCGAGGCCACGCGCGAGGTCACGCGGCACCGCGACGAACGCCGCCGCCGCCGCCGCCAGCTCGACGACCGCTACGACCTGCGCGGCATCGTCTACGCGTCGACCGCGATGGAGCGCGCGATCGAGCTGGCCTGCCAGGTCGCGCGCGCCGACGTGCCGATCCTCGTCACCGGTCCGAACGGCGCCGGCAAGGAGCGCATCGCCGAGATCGTGCAGGCCAACTCCGCGGTCAAGGACGGTCCGTTCGTGACCGTCAACTGCGGCGCCCTGCCGTCGGAACTGATCGAGGCCGAGCTGTTCGGCGCCGATCCGGGCGCCTACACCGGCGCGACCAATCGCGCGCGCGAAGGCCGCTTCGAGGCGGCCGACGGCGGCACGCTGTTCCTCGACGAGATCGGCAACCTGCCGCTGGCCGGCCAGGCCAAGCTGCTGCGCGTGCTCGAGAGCGGCCAGTTCGAGCGGCTCGGCTCGAGCCGCACGCGCCAGGTCAAGGTGCGCGTGGTCAGCGCGACCAATGCCGATCTGCCGGCGATGATCCGCGACGGCAAGTTCCGCGAAGACCTCTACTACCGGCTCAACGTGATCGAGCTGCGCGTGCCGCCGCTGGCCGAGCGCAGCGACGACGTGCTGCCGCTGGCCGAATACTTCCTCGAAGGACGCGCCGTGCTCGACGAGAGTGCGCGTACCGCACTGGTCGCGCACGCCTGGCCCGGCAACGTGCGCGAGCTCAAGAACGCGATCCAGCGCGCCAGCCTGCTCTGCAGCAACGGCGTCGTCACCGCGCGCGATCTGGGCCTCGCGCCGGTGCGCGCACCGGCCGGCCGCGCCGGTCCGGACGTCGAACCGGACCGCGAGGCGATCGAGTCGGCCCTGCAGCGCGCGCGCGGCGTGATCAGCCAGGCGGCCGCGGAGCTCGGCCTGTCGCGGCAGGCGCTGTACCGGCGCATGGACAAGCTCGGCGTCGCCGCCGGCAGCGAGGCCTGAGGCGCGTCAGCGCGTGCCGATCTCGAGCTTCAGGCCGAGCGGCTTGAAGTAGTCGCATTCCTGTTCGAGATCGGCCCGCGTCAGCGGATGCTGGTCGAGCCAGAGCGCCGGCAGGTTCAGCCGCAGCGCGCGCGCGCCGGCGCGCAGCGACAGCGGCGGCAGCGGCTCGGACGTGCGGCCGCGGTGCAGCAGCACGGCCAGGCGCAGCAGCGCGGTCAGGCGTCGCGCGATCGTGCGCAAGCGCTCGGGCAGGGCCTCGAACGCGCTGCGCTGCGGACGGCGCCGGTGCGAGCGCAGAATCGTCTCGAGCAACTGCTGGCCCTGCTGGCTGAAGCCGGCCAGGTCCGAGTGCGCGACGATGTAGGCGCCGTGCAGATGATGCTGGCTGTGCGCGATCGCCAGGCCGATCTCGTGGATGTCCGCGCACCAGCCGAGCACGTCGCGGTCGATCGGTTCCAGATGCCAGGCCGCGGCGACCTGATCGAACAGGCGCCAGGCGGTCTCGTGGACGCGTCCGGCCTGCGAGCGGTCGACCGCATAGCGCTCGACCAGGGCCGCGATCGCGCCGGCGCGCGGGTCGCGCTGCATCGCGCGGCCGAGCATGTCGTAGAGCAGGCCCTCGCGCATCGAGGTCTCGCACACGCCCATCTGTTCGACGCCGAGCGCCGCGAACACGGCTTCCAGGATTACGACGCCGCCGGCGATCACCTGGGCGCGCTCCTCGCTGAGGCCCGGCAGTTCCAGCGCCTGGATGCTGCCGGCGGCGATCAGCGCGTCGCGCACACGGCCGATCGATTCGGCGGTGATGCCCGAATCGGACCAGCGGTTGGCCTGAACGATGCTGCCGATCGCGCGCACCGTGCCGGACGAGCCGAACGCCTCGGCCCAGCCGCGGCTGCGGTAGTCGGCCGCGAACTGCTGCAGTTCGACCGCGATCTCGGTCGAGGCCTGGCGCCAGCGCTTGGCGGTCAGCTTGCCGTCCTCGAAGAAGCGGCGCGTGCTGGCGACGCAGCCAATCTGCACGCTCTCGCGCTCGAGCGCCTCGAAGTCCTGGCCGATGATGAACTCGGTACTGCCGCCGCCGATGTCGACGACGAGCCGGCGCTGGTCGCCGCGCGGCAGGCCGTTGGCGACGCCGAGATAGATCAGACGCGCCTCCTCGCGGCCGGACACGATCTCGATCGGATGGCCCAGCGCGGTCTCGGCCGGCATCAGGAACGCCTGCGGATTGGCGAGCTGGCGCACCGCGTTGGTCGCCACCGCGTGCACGCGGCCGTGCGCGAGGCCGCGCAGGCGCTGGCCGAACTGCGCCAGGCAGGCCAGTGCGCGCTCGCGCTGCGGCGCGGCCAGGCTCCCGTCGGCGCCGAGCCCCATCGCGAGGCGGACGCTGTCGCGCAGGCGGTCGATCACGCGCAGCTCGCCATGCTCGTAGCGCGCCACGATCATGTGGAAGCTGTTGGAGCCGATGTCGACGGCTGCCAGCAGCTCGCCGTTGCGGATGTCGTTGGCGTCGGTCACGCGGCGGGCGCAGGCGGGGGAACGGTGTCGATTGTGGCAGACCGGCCGATGCCTGTGCATCGGCCGGCGCACGGCGGAAAACGGTGGAAGCGGGCGGGTGCCGGGCTCAGCCGCAGATCTTGGCCAGCAGCGACTGCTGGGCCGAGTGCGGCATGTCCTCGCCCGGCGTGATCCGCTCGTAGCTGCCGTCGGGCAGCAGCCGCCAGGCCTGCTGGTTGTCGGCCAGGTAGTTGGTCAGCGCCTCGTCGTAGACGCGCCGCGCGATCGTCGGATCGAGTAGCGGGAAGCAGGTCTCGACCCGGCGCAGCAGATTGCGCTCCATCCAGTCGGCACTGGCGCACCAGATCTCAGGCTCCTCGCCGTTCTGGAACCAGTACACGCGACTGTGCTCGAGGAAGCGCCCGACGATCGAGCGCACGCGGATGTTCTCGGAGATGCCGGGCAGGCCCGGCCGCAGCGTGCAGGCGCCGCGCACGATCAGCTCGATCTGCACGCCGGCGCGGGACGCGCGGTAGAGCAGCTCGATGACGTCCTCTTCGTTGAGCGCGTTGATCTTGGCGACGATCCGCGCCGGCCGGCCGGCGCGGGCGTGATCGATCTCGCGCTGGATCCGCGCGATGATGCCGGCGTGCAGCGTGAACGGCGAATGCAGCAGCCGCTTGAGCTTGACGATCGTGCCGAGTCCGGACAACTGCAGGAACAGCTGGTGCGCGTCCTCGCCGATCTCCGGATGCGCGGTCATCAGGCCGAGGTCGGTGTAGATCCGCGAGGTCATCTGGTGGTAGTTGCCGGTCGCCAGATGCACGTAGCGGCGCAGCGCGCCGCGCTCGCGGCGCACCACCAGCAGCATCTTGGCGTGCGTCTTGTAGCCGACCACGCCGTAGACGACCTGCACGCCGACCTCCTGCAGGCGGTTGGCGAGCTTGAGGTTGGCCTCCTCGTCGAAGCGCGCGCGCAGCTCGACGACGACGGTGACGTCCTTGCCGTTGCGCGCGGCCTCGATCAGGTGATCGACGATCGGCGAGTTGTTGCCGACCCGGTACAGCGTCTGCTTGATCGCCAGCACGTCGGGATCGACGCTGGCCTGGCGCAGCAGCTCCAGCACGGTCGCGAACGATTCGAACGGATGGTGCAGCAGCACGTCGCGCTCGCGGATCGCCTCGAACAGGCTGCGCTCGTCGGCGACCGCCTTGCTGATGCGCTGGACGAACGGGGGGAACTTGAGGTCCGGCCGGTCGACCTGGTCGTAGATCGTGTTGATGCGGCTGACGTTGACCGGGCCGCCGCAGCGGTAGATGTCCTGCTCGCCGAGCTCGAAGTTCTGCATCAGCATGCGCGCGATCGGCTTCGGGCACTGCTCGGTGATCTCCAGCCGCACCGGCTTGGCGTAGCCGCGCGTATTGAGCTCGTCGCGCAGCGCCAGCGCCAGGTTCTCGACGTCCTCCTCGTCGACGAACAGCTCGCTGTTGCGCGTCACGCGGAACTGGTACGCGCCGCGGACCTTCATGCCCGGGAACATCTCGTCCATGAACTCGTGCAGGATGCTCGACAGGAACACGAAGTCGTACGGCTTGTCGGCGACCTCGGCCGGCAGCCGGATGATGCGCGGCAGCGAGCGCGGCGCGCGGACCAGGGCCATGTTGCCGTCGCGGCCGAACGCGTCCTTGCCCTTCAGCACGACGGCCAGGTTCAGGCTCTTGTTGAGGATGCGCGGAAACGGATGCGCCGGGTCCAGCCCCAGCGGCGAGAGCACCGGCAGGATCTCGTTGCGGAAGTAGCCCTGCAGCCAGCTGCGCTGCTTGGCGCTCCAGGCGTCGCGCGCGACGAAGCGGATGCCCTCGGCGTCGAGCGCCGGCAGCAGCACGTCGTTGAAGAAGTCGTACTGCGACTTGACCAGGGCCAGCGTGCGCTCGCGGATGCGCGTCAGCACGTCGCTGGCCGACATCCCGTCCGGGCCCGGCCGCACGTCGCCGAACGCGTGGTGGTGCTTGAGGATCGCCACGCGCACCTCGAAGAACTCGTCGAGGTTCGTGCACGAGATGCACAGGTAGCGCAGCCGTTCGAGCAGCGGTACGGTCGCGTCCTCGGCCTGGGCCAGCACGCGGAAGTTGAACTCGAGCTGGGCCAGTTCGCGGTTGAGGTAGAGGCTGGGGTCGGCCAGGTCCGGCGCGGCGATCGTCGACATGCTCATTCCAGTTGCAGGCGTTGCGCGGCCGCTTCTTCGGCGGCCAGCGGGATGAACCCTTCCTCGGCCACGATAGCCTGTCCTTCTGACGAAAGCGTGTAAGCCAGAAAGGCGGTGCGCAGGGCGGGCAGGGCGCGTCGGGGGACACGGTTGTAGTAGACGTAGAGCGCGCGCGACAGTGGGTAGCGGCCCGAGCGCACGCTCTGCGCGTCGATCGCGACCGGGGCGCCGTGCGCCGCGGTCAGCGCCAGCGTGCGGACCTGGGCGTTGACGAGGCCGGCCGGCGCATAGCCGATCGCCGCGCGCTGCGCGCCGACCGCGGCCACGGTCGCACCGCTGCCGGGCCAGGCGACGACGTCGGCCCGATACTCGGCGCCGCACAGTGCGCGATCGCGGAAGAATGCCGCCGTTCCCGATGCGGCGTTGCGGCCGATCGGCAGGATCCGCTGCGCTGCAAGCGGACCGTCGGCGCCGGCGTCGGCCCAGCGCCGCAGCGGTGCGCCGCCGCAGCCGGGCTGCGCCGCGTAGAGGCCGTCGAGCTGTGCCAGGTCGAGCGTGCGCAGCGGATTGTCCGGGTGCACGAACACCGCGACCGCATCGTAGGCGATCACCAGGCGCGCCGGCCGGTGGCCGTGGCGCCGTTCGAACAGGGCTTCTTCCTCGGCGCTCATCGGCCGGCTCATCGGACCGAGATCGGCCGCACCCTCGATCAGCGCGAGCACCGCGCTGGTCGAACCCAGGCCTTGCTCCTGGATCCGCACGTCCGGATGCAGGCGCGCGAAATCGCGCGACCAGTGCGCGAACAGCGCGCTCAGCGTGTCCGAGCCGGCGCTGGTCAGCGTGCCCGACAGCGGCTCGGCCGCCGCGCCGCCGCCGATCAGCAGCACGGCCCAGACCCACATGGCCGCGCGCATCACGAGGCCTGCGGCAGCGCGGCCGGGAGCAGGCGCTCGGGGCCGAACACGCAGACGAAGCGGCTGCCGACGCCGACCTCGCTGTGAATCTCCAGATGGGCCTGGTGCAGCATCAGCACGTGCTTGACGATCGAGAGGCCCAGGCCCGTGCCGCCGCTTTCGCGCGAGCGGCTGGTCGAGACGCGGTAGAAGCGCTCGGTCAGGCGCGGCAGGTGCTGGGCCGGGATGCCCGGCCCGGTGTCGCTGACCGTCAGGCGCCCGCCGTTCTCGTCGCACTCCCAGCGCAGCACGATGCGGCCGCCGTCCGGCGTGTAGCGCACTGCGTTGCTGAGCAGGTTCGAGAACGCGCTGTGCAGGTCCTTGGTCGACCCGGCCAGGTCGCGGTCGCCGACGCGTTCGAGCACGATCTGGTGGCGCCCCTGGCTCAGCGCGACGCCTTCGCGGCGCAGCGATTCGAGCAGGGCCGCCATGATCACGCGCTCGTCCGGGGTGCTCTGCTGCGCCTCGAGCCGCGACAGCGTCAGCAGGTCCTCGACGATCTGGGTCATCCGGCGCGACTGCAGACGCAGCTCGCGCAGGATCGGCTCGTACTCGGGCAGGCTCTCCGGCTCGATCATGTCGAGATAGCCGTGCACGACCGTCAGCGGCGTGCGCAGTTCGTGCGAGACGTTGGCGACGAAGTCGCGGCGGACCTGTTCGAGCCGCTGCAGCTGGCTGATGTCGCGCGCGACCAGCAGGCTGCGCGCGTCCGCATACGGAATGCTGCGCAGACTCAGGCGCACATGGTCGTCGACCGGCGAGGCGACGTCGGTCAGCGGCGCCTCGGCGCCCTCGGCGAACCACTGCACGACGCGCGGCGCGCGCAGCAGGTGGGTGATCTCGGCGCCGCTGTCGTGTCGCGGGTCGAGGCCGAGCAGGTCGCGCGCGGCCGCGTTGAACCAGACGATGCGGCGCTCCGGATCGAGCGCGACGACACCGTCCGGCAGTGCCGCGGCGGCGTCGCGGAAGCTGCGCAGCTGCTCGATCAGGCGGCGCCGCGTGCGCCGCGACGCGCGCTGGCGCTGCGCGAGGTTCTGGGTGATGCGGCTCCATGGATCGCGGCCCGGCGTGGGGCGCAACAGGGCACGCGAATCGAGGGTGCGGCACAGGCGGTAGAGCCGGTGCAGCATCAGCGCGGTCCACACGGCGACGACGACCAGCGCGGCTACGGCCGGCTGGCCGAACCAGGCGCCGATCGCGGTCGCGGCCGCGACCAGGCCGAGCAGGCGCCACAGGCCGGCCCGCCAGGCGCCGGTCAGCACGGGTGCGTCCTCGTCATGCCGGCTTGCGCGCACGTGCGATCGCGTGCGCCGCGATCCGTCACGCGTGCGCGGCAGCCGTCGGGCGATCGAAGCGGGGCTCGCGCGAAGGCGGGGCTCACACGCTGGTCGAGAAGCGGTAGCCGGCGCCGCGCACGGTCTGCACCAGCGCGTCGTGGCCGCTCGGTTCGAGCGTCTTGCGCAGCCGGCGGATGTGCACGTCGACGGTGCGCTCCTCGACGTAGACGCCGCCGCCCCAGACGTGATCGAGCAGCTGGCTGCGCGTGTAGACGCGCTCGGCGTGGGTCATGAAGAAATGCAGCAGGCGGTACTCGGTCGGGCCGATCTGCAGCGGCTGGTCGTTGGCGTAGACGCGATGCGCGGCGCCGTCGATGCGCAGGCCGCCGAGCTCGATCAGGCCCTCGACGTCCTCGCCGTGCGTGCGGCGCATGACCGCACGGATCCGCGCGACCAGCTCGCGCGTCGAGAACGGCTTGACGACGTAGTCGTCGACGCCGGCGTCCAGGCCGCTGACGCGGTCGGTCTCCTCGCCGCGCGCGGTCAGCATGATGATCGGCACCTCGCGCGTCAGCTCGTCCTTGCGCAGGCGCCGCGCCAGGTCCAGGCCGCTGATGCCGGGCAGCATCCAGTCGAGCAGGATCAGGTCCGGTACGCGTTCGCCGATCGCGCTCTGCGCGGTGCGGGCATCGGTGGCGTGCATCGCGTCCATGCCGGCCTTGCGCAATGCGAAGGCGACCATGTCGCGGATGGCGGGCTCGTCTTCGACGATCAGGATGTTCTTCTGCACGTTTCGCTGCCGTCGCCGGAATCGGCGTTCATGACGCGATTATTGCAACGGGAAACTGTTACGGCCCGATGACAGCGGATCGCGCGGGCGCGAGACCGACAGCGTCGGCTCGGTCAGCGAGCCGCCCTGCTGGCCGTCGCCGGGCTTGGTGCCGCGCCGGCGCAGCTCGAGCACCACCGGCGTCATCGCGGTGATGCGCGCCTCGACGCGCGCGCGCTGGTAGTAGTCGAGCCCGTCCTTGCTGGTCAGCGCCTTGAGCTGGTTCAACGCATCCTCGGCACGGCCCTTGAGCCAGGCGGCCTCGGCATAGGCCTCGGCGGCGCGGATCGGATCGCCGGCCAGCTCGCAGGCGCGCGCGTAGCTGGTCTGCAGGTCCGGATCGTCGCTGTAGCTGTCGAGCAGCGGCCGCAGCAGGTTCTGCGCCTGGCGCGCGCTCTTGTCCTGGCCGCGCGACAGCAGCGAGTCGGCATAGGCCAGGCTGATCGCGCGATTGCCCGGATAGTCCTCGTGCAGTTCGGCGTAGCGCTTCTCGGCGTCGGCGTGGCGGCCGGCATGATCCTCGGCATTGGCCAGCGCGAGCTGGAACGTCGCCTGGCCGGGCTGGGCCTCGGCCAGCTTGCGCAGCTCGGCGATCGCCTGGTCGAGCTGGCGCGCGCGCGTCAGCGCCAGGCCGTAGCCGTAGCGGTTGGCCGGCGTGTCGAACGCGGGGTCAGCCTTGAGGCTGTCGGCATAGTAGCCGACCATCGCGCCCGGCGAGCGCGCCGACAGCACGCGGACGCGTTCGCGCATCAGCAGAAAGGTGTCGCGCGAGCCGCTGCGGTCCAGCCGAGACAGGTTCGGGCTGATCGTGACCGGGCCGGTCGAGGCCACCGTCTCCGCGGGGCCGAACGGCGTGCGGATCGGCGCGGCTGCAGCTTCCGTGCCGGCGCCGACACAGCGGTCGAGCACGCCGTTGACGTAGCCGCAGGTGTCCATCTGACCGGCGCGCGCCTTGGCGTCGGCGATGCGGTTGGTGTCGATCGGATGGGTGCGCAGGAACTCCGGCACGTCGATGCCGTTGACGCGCATCGTCCGGCCCAGCGTCGCGAACGTATCGGCCATCGCGACCGGATCGAAGCCGGCGCGGGCCAGCGTCTGGATGCCGATACGGTCGGCCTCGATCTCGTCCTTGCGCGTGAAGTTGATCTGCCGCTGCTGGATCAGCGCGGTACCGCTCATCAGCGCGGCCGGCGCGGTGTCGTCGCCGCGGCCGGCGCCGGCGATCATCAGGCCGAGCATCGCCAGCGTGATCGGAATGCTCGACTTCTTCATGTCCTCGTACGCGCGCAGCAGATGCTGCTGCGTGACGTGGGCGATTTCGTGCGCGATCACCGCGGCGAACTCGTCCTCGCGGTTCATCGCGGTGATCAGCCCTGCGTTGGCGCCGATGTAGCCGCCTGGCGCGGCGAACGCGTTGATGTCGTTGTCGCGCACGATGAAGAACGTGAACGGCAGGTCCGGGCGATCGCTCTGCGCGACCAGGCGATGGCCGAGTCCGTCGAGGTAGTCGTTGAGCAGCGGGTCGTCGAGGATGTAGTTCATCGCCCGCATCTCGTGCAGCATGCTGGCGCCGTAGTCCTGCATCTCGCGCGGCATCGCCAGCTCGCCGGCCGAGCTGCCGATGTCCGGCAGCTTGACGCCGCTGGTCTCGTGCGCGTTGGCGACCCGCGCGCCCGCAAGTCCGGCGCAGACGGCCAGGACGGTGACCGGTAGCCAGTTGAATTTGCTCAAGGTGACCACGACCATGGGAGGCAGTTGAACGAGTCGGCGCCGAGCGCGCCCGGTTCGGACCACCATAGCGCAGCGAGGTTCCCCCTGCCAGCGCGCGCCCGACGCGGACAGCCGCGATTCATCTGGGAAGCGACCATGACCGATGTGGAAATCTATTCGACCGCGATCTGCCCGTACTGCGTGGCCGCCAAGCAGTTTCTCGAACGCAAGGGCCTGAGCTATCGCGAGGTGCGCATCGACACCGATCCGCAGCAGCGGACGCTGATGCTCGAGCGCAGCGGCGGCCGTCGCACCGTGCCGCAGATCTTCATCAACGGCACGCATGTGGGCGGTTTCGACGATCTCGTCGCGGCCGAGCGTTCGGGACGGCTCGACGGCCTGATCGCCGGCTGATGCCGGCCTGAGGGAAACCGGACGCGCCGCTCAGTCGGCGACGCGGACCAGACGCAGGCGCTCGCCGCCGGCGCTGCGGCCTTCGAGCCGGTCGATGCCGATCCGGTCGAACACCGCGATCACGGTGTCCTGGTCGTACAGCGTGCAGGTCGCCGGCGGTTGCTCGGCCGGGCGCAGGCCCAGGCGGCACGACAGCGACAATCCCGACTGTGCGTCCTCGACGCGGAAGCTCTCGCCGTCCTCGCTGCTGAGCCGGCCGAAATCGAACAGGCGCACGCTGGAGCGATCGGCCTCGCCGACCGAGACCCAGCGGCCGAGCCAACCCTGACCGGGCGCACCGCTGCCGAACGCGCTGCGCTGCAGGATCAGCGGACGCACGTCGATCGCGTCGCCGGCTCCGGTCGGCGACGGGCGCACCAGCCAGGCCTGGGCCTGGGCCGGTCCTTCGAACGCGATCAGCAGCTCCGGTCCGCTCTCGGCCACCGGCCGGGCCGATATCTCGCCGAACGGCTCTTCGCCGTCGCGCAGCCGCACCAGGGCGACGCGGGCGATGCGGCCTTCGAGCCGCGCGCTGCCGAAGAACCAGGTCGCCTTGCCGGCGTCGTCGAAACCGAACAGGCCGACCGCGAGCTGGTCGCCCTGCCGTTCCAGGCTGATGCCGCTGCCGGCGAGCGCCGGCACGGCCTCCTCGCCGAGCGCGACGGTCCACCAGAAACCGTTCTCGACCGCCGGCGCCGGATCGTTCTCGGTCGCGTCGAGCAGCGTGAAGCGGCTCAGCAGCGGCGTCTGCGTACCGCGCGCCAGATACGCGCGCACCGCGTAGACGCGTGACGGCAGATGCAGCAGGCCGGCCTGCAGGGCCGGATTGGCGCGCTGTTCGTAGTCGGTCGCGCCGCTGCGGCAGCCGAGCGTCGCGGTTCGCGCGACCAGGTCGATCTCGGCGCCGGCCAGACGCGTGCTCTGGATCCGCGGCACGCAGCTGTCGGGCCAGCTGCCGCTGATACGCACGCTCGGCGCGAGCCCCGGCGAGCTCGACGACGGCGACTCCAGCGCGATCTCCATCGAACCCTGCGCGGCCGCATCCGGCGCCGCGACGGCCAGGCACGCGGCCAGGCAAAGGCCCGCGGCGAATGGCCGCGCGGATCGGCGCAGTGGGCGGAAAACGCTCATTTGGCGATAATGCGCGTCTGCGCGCGGCGCCTCAAGTGGCGCCCCCTCCGTTTTCCTCCCCCCGTTCCAGGAGTTTGCATCCGATGAACAAGACGATCGCGGTCATCCGCGGCGACGGCATTGGCCCTGAAATCATGGACGCGACGCTCGCCGTCGTCGACGCGCTCGGCCTCGGCCTGAGCTACGACTTCGTCGATGCGGGGCTGGCCGCGCAGGCACGTTGCGGCGAGCTGCTGCCGCAGACCACGCTCGATGCGATCGGCCGCCACCGCATCGCGCTGAAGGGGCCGCTGACGACGCCGATCGGCGGCGGCTTCAGCTCGCTCAACGTCGAGCTGCGGCGCCGCTTCGACCTGTACGCCAACGTGCGTCCGGCGATCACGATTCCCGGCACGCGCGCGCGCTACGACGGCATCGACATCATCACCGTGCGCGAGAACACCGAGGGCGCCTACGGATCGGAAGGCCAGACGCTGTCCGAGGACGGTCAGACCGCGCACGGCATGATCCGCATCACGCGCCACGGCTCCGAGCGCATCATCCGCTACGCGTTCGAGCTGGCGCGGCGCGAGCGGCGCAAGAAGGTGACGCTGGTCCACAAGGCCAACATCATGAAGACCACCTCGGGCCTGTTCCTGAAGGTCGGCCGCGACGTCGCCGCCGAGTATCCGGACATCGTCTGCAACGAGATGATCGTCGACAATACCTGCATGCAGCTGGTCATGAATCCGCAGCAGTTCGACGTGATCGTCACGACCAATCTGTTCGGCGACATCATCTCGGACCTGTGCGCCGGCCTGGTCGGCGGACTCGGCCTCGCGCCGGGCGCCAACATCGGCACCGACGCGGCGATCTTCGAGGCGGTCCACGGCTCGGCGCCGGACATCGCCGGCAAGGGCATCGCCAATCCGTGCGCGCTGCTGCTCGGCGCCGTGCAGATGCTCGGCCATCTCGGCCAGATCGAAGCGGCCGCGCGCGTGCGCGACGCGATCCGCGAGACGATCACCGCGCAGGACCATCTGACGCCCGACCTCGGCGGCGTCGGCAGCACAGCCGATTTCGCGAAGGCGATCGCCGCCCGCCTCGACGGCTGAAAGCGCGCCGGCCTCGCGGGCGGAATCGAGGTTCCGCCCGCGAGGGGTCTCGGCTACTGGCTGCCGGCCGGCAGCGTCAGCAGCGTGATCGGCGCATTCGTGCGCGAGAACGTATAGCCTGCGCCCGGGAAGTTCAGCGTGAAGCTCGCGCGGTTGACGCCGGTCGGCTGACCGCCGACGGTGGCCTCGGTAAGCGTCAGGCTCAGCGAGCCGATCGGCGTGAACGTCGTCTGCACCGGCGTACAGGTGCGGCAGTAGCCGGTGACCGAATACACCGTCGTCGTCGCGCCTGGGGCATAGCTCTCGAAATCGGCCGCACCCCAGCGCAGCGTACCGCTGGCATCGGCGGGGTAGTAGATCAGATTGGTCGAGAACGGCGCCGCGCCGGTGCGGCGGACCATCTGCGTGCCGATGCCCCAGCCGCTGTCGTTGCCGCCATACCACTGGCCGCTCAGATCCGGCGTCGGATGCGAGTCGGGCGTGACCAGCGGCTCGATGCACCACTGGCCGCGGCTGGTGCCGACGCGCCAGCTCATGACGCCGATCTGCGGCGCCGCGTGCGCGACGCTGCGGCAGGCCGGCGCCGAGGCCGCATCGTTGAAGTCGATGATCAGATCGCCGCCGACCGAGCCGTCGAGCACCGAGGTCCGCGTCGCCGCGTCGTAGCGCATGCGCTGCATGCCGTTGCCGTTCTGGTCGCGGCCGCCGACGAAGACGCCGTCGACGAGATTGCCGGTGGAGATGTAGATCTCGGGACGTCCCGCCGCGTCGAACGTATAGAAGATCACGTTATAGACGTCGCCGAGGTTGGCGTCGCGGCGCGCCAGCTGCAGATCCAGGCCGTGGCCGCTGTGGTTGCGGTCGAACCACCAGCTCGACATCGGCTGCGTGAACGCCGGCGTCGCCGCGTTCGCGTCGCTCCAGCCGACCGCGTCGAGCATCGGCTTGGCGAGACCGAGCGTGCGCGGTCCGGGTACCTGGTAGCTCGCATTCATCAGATCGCCGGCCTGCACCAGATGCGACAGCGTCGATCCGCTTTGCGGCGCGCACGGCGAGCCGGTGCACGGCGCGTACAGCATCGGCAGGTTGAACGGCGGCGGCTGCGCGCCGAGATTGTTCAACGGCGAGGCGACCGCGGCCGATCCCCACCAGCGCAGGCCGTTGCCCGATACCAGCGCGGCGGCGCGTTCGGCGTCGCTGGTGCCGGCGTCAAGGAACGGTTTCCAGGTCGCCGCGTTGGCGTCGAGGATCGCCGTGCTCTCACCGTAGACGTCGTTGTAGCCGGTACCCGAGTAGCCGGTCGCGCCCTCGCCGGAGAAACGCGCACCGAGCGGACCGTCGGCCGCGTCGATGTTGACCAGGCCGAGGAAGCCCAGGCCGTGCGCGATCTCGTGCATCGTGATCGAGATGAAGTCGAAGTTCGCGCCGGTGCCGGCCGGCGTGTAGCCGTAGTCGAACGTGCGGCCGCCGAGCACGTCGCTGGCGCCGATGCGCGAGTTGAACGTGGCGACGATGTCCGGCTGCGTGCAGGCGCCGCCGACCACGCCGCAGGCGCTGGTGCCGGCCAGGCGCGAGGCCGCCGCGATCGCGTACCAGCTGTAGCGGTTCGGCAGCCACGGCGCCGGCTGGTCGACGTCGTGCAGCGTCAGATTGGTCGGGCCGGCCTGAGCCAGCACCGCACGCGTCGCGCTGGCTTCCAGATCGCGCCAGCAGGCGCGGATGCGGATCGGTGCCGGCGTCTTGATCTGCGCGGCCAGCAGTTCGGCGGCGCGCTGCATCGCATTGCGCCGCTGCTGGCCGAGCGTCGTGCCGGGATTGCCGCCGGTCGGCGTCGCCGGCGTGCTGTCGTTCCACGGTGCGCCGCTGCAGGTGCCGCTGGTCGCGGTCGGAAACTCGAGCTGGATGCCGCCGTCGGTCGCGGCCGACTGCAGCGTCGCGGTCAGGCTGAGCTGCGTCGAGGGCTGCGACAGGTTGACGACCGCGACGTGCCAGCGGCCCGGCCGCAGCGGCTGCTGGCTCGACGCCCGCACCACGATCGACTCGGTCGAGGTACCGCTGATCGCGGCGTAGTGCGCATACCGGCGGAACAGGTCGAAATCCGCATTCGCGCCGTGCAGCGAGCGGTCGGCGAACGGCGTGCCGTAGCGCACGAACAGGTCCGCGTCGGCCGCGCCGGTGCCCGACAGCTGCAGTCTGAGCTGGGTGCCCTGCGCGATGTTGGCCGGCACGTCGACGTAATAGGAGGTCGTGAACGACCCGCCCTGCAGCGTGAAGGCGGCCGGCGTGCCGGACGACAGCGGTATCGACGGCGCGGCCGCGACCGGCAATGCGGTCAGCGCCGCCAATGCCCAGCCGAACCGGCGGATCGCGGTCCGGGCGATCACCGTGCGTTCTCCTGTTCCTGCAGCCGGCGCCGCTCGGCGCGTTCGAGGAAGGTCGCGCGCGCCTGCAGGTTCGGCACGTCGCGGCATTGCAGCGCGACGCTGCCGTCCGCGTCGACGACGGCGATCGTGCCGGTCAGCTGCGGCGGCGGCACGGCGAGCGGGGCGATCGCCTTGGCCGGTGCGCTGCCGGCGCCGAGCGGCAACTGCTCGGGCTGGGCGGCGAATGCGGCGATCGGCATCGCCAGCCAGGCGAACAGGCCGGGCCGGAGCCGGGCGCTGCGCGGAACGAACGGGAACATGCGGCAATCTCCTGTGCAACGCGATCGGATGCGGCGAACCGGGCCGATCATAAGCCGATCAATCCATCGGCGGGACCTGGACGCCGTGGTCGAGAACGACCAGTGCACCTCGACCGGGCCGGTAGCCGGCCGCGAACGCGCGATGGACGTAGTCGATCGCGCCGGCGACCGCCTCGCCGAGCGGGCGCCTCCAGGCCAGGCCCGCAGCGACCGCGGCGGCCAGCGTGCAGCCGGTGCCGTGGCCCTCCCCGGGCAGGCGCGCATGCTCGAACCAGGATTCGCCGTGCTCGTCGAGCAGCAGGTCGCCGATCCGGCGGCCCGGCAGATGGCCGCCCTTCAGCAGCACGGCCCGGCAGCCCAGCTCGCGCAGCGCGCGGGCCGCCTCGCGCATGCCGCGGCGGTCGCCGATCGCGCGGCCGAGCAGGCGCTCCGCCTCGGGCAGGTTCGGCGTCAGCAGGTCGGCGCGGCCGAGCAGATGGCGCTGCAACGCGGCGCTCATCGTCGTGCCGGCGAGCGCGGCGCCGCTGGTCGCGACCATGACCGGGTCGAGGACGACCGGGACCGCGGGCCGCTCGTTCAGCGCCGCGGCGACCGTGCGCACCGCGGTCGCGCTGCCGAGCATGCCGATCTTGACCGCCGCGACCGCGAAGTCGTCGAAGACCGCATCGATCTGACCGCGCAGCAGGTCGGGCGAGATCTGCTGGATCGCCGATACCGTGCGCGTATTCTGCGCGGTGACCGCCGTGATCGCGCACAGGCCGTGCGCGCCGAATGCAGCGAAGGTCTTGAGGTCGGCCTGGATGCCGGCGCCGCCGCCCGAATCGGAGCCGGCAATCGTCAGGACGGCGGGGGGCGCACGGCGGGCGCGGCGGGAAACGGGTCTCGTCATGTTGTGTTCCGGCAACAGTTCGGATGGGGCGGCAGCGGGGATCGCCGGGCGGTCCCGTCGTGGCCGGACTTTTCTGTCCGAACCTCAACGAGTTCCGCCGGAACGCGGGTCGTGTTGCGTAGTTGACACGCTGTTGCGTTTTTCCCATAATGGCATCGCTTCAAGCCGCAACAGCACTCACACTCCAGGGACCGCAGCACAGGGCAATGCAGCGGGTAACAGCGACTACAGGCAGATTGGCGGGAGCGCTCAGTATCGCACTGGCGCTCCCCCTTTCTTTTGCGCAGGCCGCTTCGACGGCCGATCCGGATGCCGCAGCGGCAGCCGAATCCGACGGGCGTGCCGATTCGGCGCTCGACCGCTGGCGCAGCTACGCGTTCGCGAGTGTGACGCCGCGCTTTTCGTGGGCTCTGGTGCCCACGGCCGAAGCCTCCATTCCGCGTGTGACCGATGCACTGGTCACCGTCCGTCCTTCGCTGTTTCCGACACTGGTCGGCGCCTCCTCGTCGGCGGCGCGTCTGTCGCTGTCGGTCGCGACCGGCACCGTGTCCGAGACCGCAGCGCGGCCGACACCGGCCGGGCAGCGCCTGCTCGATCTTCCGCAGTCCGGTCTCGAGCGCACCGTGGTCGCGCCGTCGATGACGTTCCGCGTCGGCAACGACGGCGCCGTCGGCGTGTCGGCGCTGCTGGCCTATCAGCGCTTCGCCAGTCCCGGCCTCGGCCTGCTCGACGGGCAGAGCCTGTACCACCCGCCGAGCTGGGCGGCCGGCGAGACGTCTTCCGGCAGCGGCGTGCGCGTCGACGCAGCGTATCGGCTCGGCGAGCGCTTCGAGTGGAGCGCCGGCTATCAGACGCGCGTCAACATGGACGCGTTCTCGAATTACCGCGGCGTGTATTCCGATCCGGGCCAGTTCGACATTCCGGCCCAGGCGAGCCTCGGCCTGTCCTACGCGCTGGTGCCGTCGCTGAGCTTCGATCTGGGCATCGACCGCATCCTCTACAGCGGCGTCACGCCGTTCACGAGCAACGGCTTGCCGAACCGCGTGCTCGCGCTGCTCGGCGACGGTCTGAGCCCGACGTTCGCGTGGCGCGACCTGACCGTCTACAGCGTCGGCTCGACCTGGCGGAACCGTCTGATCGGCGAGGTGCAGCTGCGCTATTCGACGCGCCAGCAGCCGGAGCCGACCTCGGACCTGCTGCGCCGCGCGCTCGAGCCGGACGTCGCCGATTATGCGGTCTCGCTCGGCTGGGCACGGCCGACCGGGTCCAACTCGCGCATGGCCTTCGTCGCCAACTACGCGCCGCAGCCGTACATCCTGGGCCTGCCGACGCATCGCAGCCTGTCCTCGGCGAGCCGCGTCGAGTTCGAGGCGCTCTGGGCGCTGCGCTTCTGACGTCGCGGCGTCGTCGGATCGACGGCGCGCTCTTCGCGACGCGACACCCTCACGCACGATCGATGCGATGACCGCATCGCGCAGGCGCCGTCCATGGCGCCCGCCGCGTCGTGCGGATCCGGCGCGTCAGAGCATTTCCGAGGCGCGATCGGCCAGCCGCGAGCGCTCGCCGCGCCGCAGCGTGATGTGGCCGCTGTGTTCCCAGGTCTTGAAGCGGTCCACCGTGTAGGTCAGGCCCGAGGTGGTCTCGGTCAGGTACGGCGTGTCGATCTGCTCGACGTTGCCGAGGCAGATCATCTTGCAGCCCGGGCCGGCTCGCGTGATCAGCGTTTTCATCTGCTTGGGCGTGAGGTTCTGCGCCTCGTCGATGATCACGTAGCGGTTCTGGAACGTGCGGCCGCGCATGAAGTTCATCGAGCGGATCTTGATCCGAGATGCCAGCAGATCATTGGTCGCGGCACGTCCCCACGAACCGCCTTCCTGCGGATTGGTCAGCACCTCGAGGTTGTCGGTCAGCGCGCCCATCCACGGCGTCATCTTTTCTTCCTCGGTGCCGGGCAGGAAGCCGATGTCCTCGCCGACCGACACCGTCGCGCGCGTCATGATGATCTCGCGGTAGCGCTGCTGGTCCATCGTCTGCGCGAGGCCGGCGGCCAGCGCCAGCAGCGTCTTGCCGCTGCCGGCGGTGCCGAGCAGGCTGACGAAGTCGACGTCCGGATCCATCAGCAGGTTCAGCGCGAAGTTCTGCTCGCGGTTGCGTGCGTGGATGCCCCAGACCGAATGCGATCCGTTGACGTAGTCGTCGAGGATCTGCAGCGTCGCCTTCTTGTTGTCCAGGCGCAGCACGCGCATTTCCATCTCGTCGTCGCCGGGCAGATACAGGCACTCGTGCGGATGCCATTGCTCGTCCTTGCGGCATTTCACCTCGTAATAGGTGTGCCCGCGCTCGGACCAGGAACGCACCTCGGCATGGCGGTCCCAGAAGTCGCGCGGCAGCTCGGTGTGGCCGGCGTAGAGCAGGCTGAAATCGTCGAGTGCACGGTCGTTCTCGTAGTCTTCGGCGGCGACGCCGAAGATCGAGGCCTTGATCCGCAGGTTGATGTCCTTGGTGACCAGGATCACCGGCGTCTTCGGACGCTGCTCGCGCAGATGCAGCACCGAGGCCAGGATCAGATTGTCCGGCAGCCCGCGCTTGCGACCGCCGCCGTCTCCACCGTTCTCGATCGAGCGGATCTCGAAATAGAGCCGACCGGCCTGCTTGCTGCGTTCGAGGCGGATGCCCTGCGGCAGGTTGAGGTCGAGGCCTTCGGCGATGCCGCCGCCCTTGCCGTGCTCGATCAGCTCGTTGATGAAGCGGCTGACCTGACGGGCGTTGCGCGAGACTTCGGAGGTGCCCTTCTTGGCGGCGTCGAGCTCCTCGAGCACGGTCATCGGAATGAAGACGTCGTGTTCCTCGAAGCGGAACAGCGAGGTCGGATCGTGCATCAGCACGTTGGTGTCGAGCACGTAGATGCGCTTGCCTCGGGTCATGCCAGGCTCTCGATGCGGGGACGGGGGAGGGCGGAGCGTCGCGCGGCATGCCGCGCGTGGGAAACGGGGAGGCGGTGTGCTCTCACGCGCGGGCCAGGTGGTCCAGCACGGCGGCCGCATGGCCGGGCACCTTGACGTTGCGCCAGGCCGCGGCCAGCGTTCCGTCCGGTGCGATCAGGAACGTGCTGCGGACGACGCCGAGATAGCGCCTCCCGTACAGCGTCTTCTCGTGGATCACGTCGAACGCGTGGCACCAGGTCTCGTCGGTATCGGCGACCAGCGCGAACGGCAGCGCGTGCTTCTCGGCGAAGCGCCGGTGGCTGGCGACCGAATCGCGCGAGACGCCGACGACGACGCAGCCGGCGCGCGTCAGCTCGGCGTGGAGATCGCGCAGATCCTGCGCCTGGCGCGTGCAGCCGGCGGTGTTGTCCTTCGGATAGAAGTACAGCGCCACATGCCGGCCGCGCAGGTCGCGCAGCCGCAGCGTCGAGCCGTCCTGGATCGTGCCTTCGAGATCGGGAACCGATGCGCCGATCTCGATCATCCGGGCTGGCTCCGGCTCGTGCATCGATGGTCGTGAAGCGCCGCGCGTGACTGCATATCAGAACTTCATCGGATCCATGATCGCGTCGAGATTGAGGCCGTCGCAGAACTCGAGGAAGTCGTCGCGCAGCGCCGCGATGTGCATCGTGTTCGGAATGCCGATCGTGATCTGTGCCGAGAACATGTCCGCGCCGGTCTGCATCGCACGGTAGCGCGAGGAATGCAGCTGCTCGATCGAGATGCTGCGCCCGGCGAAGAACTCGGCCAGCTGGAACAGCACGCCGGGCTTGTCGGCGGCGATCACCTCGATCACGTACGGCAGCAACGTCGGCTGCGGCTGGTGGGCATTGGTGCGGAAGTGGCCGAGCCGCAGATCGCCGTCGCGGTCGAGGCGCGCCAGCGCGTTCTCGAGCTTGGCGATCGCGTCCCAGGAACCCTGTGCCAGCGCAAGCACGCACAGCTCGCTGCCGAGCGCCGATACGCGCGCTTCGGCGAGATTGCAGCCGGCATCGGCGATGCGCTTGCTGATCGCCAGCAGCGGCGATCCGGCCGGCTTGCCGAACGCGTGGATCAGCAGGAAGTTGTCGCTGGAAGAGGGACGCGGTGCGGGTTCGCTCAAAGTCTGCCTTCCTGCTCGTCTCGCGAAGACCGGTGCGGCTGCCGGCGTGGGCGCTGCACCGAAGCGGCGTCCGGGCCAGCATACTGGCCGCTTCCTACTGTCGCAACCGGGCCGCATGGCCGGTCGCAATGCGGCGTCGTCGGTGCCGTGAACGGCCGCTGACGGCGGCGCGCGCGGCACCGCGCGGGATGGACTGGCGGCCGGCGCAGCCGGTACTATCGAGCGATTCCTTACGATGCGTCTTCGTCCGTCTTGAACCTCTCCGGCAGTATCTGTGCGCTGGCGACGCCGTTCCGCAGCCAGGACGGCTTTCCCGTCGATGTCGATGCGTTCGGCCGTCTGATCGACTACCAGATCGACGGCGGCACGCGCGCGCTCGTCGCGGCCGGCTCGACCGGCGAGGCGGCGATGCTCGACGACGCCGAATTCACCGAACTGATCGGCTATGCGGTTGCGCGCAGCGCCGGGCGCGTGCCGGTGCTCGCCGGCACCGGACAGCAGTCGACGCGCAGGACGATCGAGCAGACCCGTCGCGCGGCCGCGGCCGGCGCCGATGCCGCGCTCGTCGTCACGCCGCCGTACGTGCGGCCGACGCAGGAAGGCCTGTACCGACATTTCGTCGAAGTCGCCGAGCACGGCGGCCTGCCGATCGTGCTTTACAACGTGCCCGGCCGGACCGCCTGCGACTTGCTGCCCGAGACCGTCGAGCGTCTGATCGGTCACGAGCGCATCGTCGGCATCAAAGAGGCGCGCAGCGAGTCCGAGCGCATGGCGCGGCTGCTCGCGATCCGGCCGGCGCAGGGCTTCGTCGTGCTGTCCGGCGACGATCCGACCTTTGCGCGCGCGATGCTGGCCGGAGCCGACGGCGTGATCTCGGTCGCCGCCAACGTCGCGCCGGCCGCGCTGCAGGCGCTGGCCGAGGCCTGCGCCGCGCATCAGCACGAGCGCGCCCTCGCGCTCGATGCGCGCCTGGGCGATCTGTACGCCCTGCTCGGCGCCGAACCCAATCCGATTCCGGTCAAGTGGTGTCTGGCGCAGCTCGGTCTCGGCAGCGCCGAACTCCGCCTGCCGCTGGTCCGGCTGTCGGCCGTCCATCATCCCCAGGCCGAAGCGGTCCTGGCAGCGGTCGGGCTCGCCGAACCGCAGCGGGCCACCGCTTGAGTCTTTGCGCTACAGGAAACCGAACCGTGAAACGATCGATTGCGCTGCTCATGATCCTGCCGCTGCTGTTGCTGGCGGGCGGATGCAAGTACTTCTCGCGCGACAGCGCCAAGGACGAATACAAGCGGGCCGTGGAGAGCCGGCCGCTCGAGGTGCCGCCGGATCTGGACGCGCCTGCCAATTCGAGTGCGATGGTGATTCCGGAAGTCCGCTCGGCACCGTCGGATCCGGCCGGATCGGTACGGCGTGCCGACGGCGCGCTCGTGCTCGGTGCGCCGCCGACCGGCTCGCCGCAGGCCTCGGCGACGGTGCCCTCGGCGCCGGGCGTCGCGCTCGGCGGTGAAGGACTGCTGGTCGCCGATGCGCCCGCCAATACCTGGCGCCGCGTCGGTCTGGCGCTGGAGCGCTCGGGCGCCGCGACGATCGTCGCGCGCGATGAGGCCGGCGCCAGCTACGAGATCGAGACCGCCGGCGAAGTCGTCAGCAAGCCCGGCTGGTTCAAGCGTGCGATCACGTTCGGCAAGGCCAAGGGCACCGTCTCGGCGCCGGTCCGTCTCAAGGTCCAGGTCAGCGAGGAAGGCGAGAGCAGTCGCGTCCGCATCGAGGGTGCCGACGACGAGGCCGGTCGCGAGGCCGCGCGCCAGGTACTCGAGACGCTGCGCCAGCGTCTGTCCTGAGCGCACGCCGCCGCGCAGTGCGCGCGGCGCAGCGTCCGCACGGTCGCGCGCGGACCGTCGATGCGGTTCGCGCGGTCGATATCGAATCGATCGCGGTCCTCATGCACGAACGGTGCGAGTATCGAGGCCTGTCGTGCCGCGAGGCGCCGGCAGCGCCCGCGAATGCTGCGACGGTGTCGCGATGAGGTCGGTTACCCCTTCCGAGTGCCATGCACCCGACCCGGGCGTCACGCCCTGATCGTCACGCCGTGACCTGAGGCGTCGATGCCGTGCAGCGGCGGTCCCACGGCCGCATGCGGCACCCGCCGCGAATCAGCGTTCCAGCAGCGGCAGCTTGCCCGGCTTGCCGTCCCAGGCCTTGGCGTCTTCGAGCGGTTCGCGGCGTTCGGTGATGACCGGCCAGCCCTTGGCGAGCTCGGCGTTGAGCGCGATGAACGGTTCCTGCCCGGCAGGCACGTCGTCTTCGGGATAGATCGCGTTGGCCGGGCATTCCGGCTCGCAGAGCGTGCAGTCGATGCACTCCTCCGGATCGATCACGAGGAAGTTGGCGCCTTCGTGGAAGCAGTCGACCGGACAGACCTCGACGCAGTCGGTGTACTTGCACTTGATGCAGTTCTCGGTGACGACGAAGGGCATGACGTGCGCGAAGGTGACCGGCCGGGTGTCGAGAGAGGCGGCGGAATGGCGCTCCCTACGAGGTTCGAACTCGTGTTCCCGCCTTGAGAGGGCGGTGTCCTAGACCACTAGACGAAGGGAGCGCGGTGCTTGGGTTCCGCGGGGGGCGCGTAGTATAACGGAAACCCAACGCACGGCAATCGAAAGTTTTTCGATCCGGTTCGCCCGTGCGTCCGCCGCGGATCAAGCCATCACTGAATGAATTCTACCGAAGCGAACCTCGTCGGCGACGTCACGCCGCAACTGCGCGTCATCGCCCGAGCCGACCACGCGATATCCCGCAAGAACATCTCCAACGGCGCGTTGCGCGTGCTGTATCGCCTCAACGAAGCCGGCTATGCGGCCTTCCTGGTCGGCGGCGCGGTCCGCGATCTGCTGCTCGGCGGTCATCCGAAGGATTTCGACGTCGCGACCAATGCCACGCCGGAACAGATCCGCTCGCTGTTCCGCAACTGCCGGCTGATCGGCCGGCGCTTCCGGCTGGCCCATGTCGTGTTCGGCCGCGAGATCGTCGAGGTCGCGACCTTCCGCGGCAGCAGCGACGACGGCAGCGGCGATCGCCACGTCGTCGACGGCCGGATCGTGCGCGACAACGTCTACGGCACGATCGAGGAGGACGCGGTGCGCCGCGACTTCACGGTCAATGCGCTGTACTACGACATCGCCGACTTCAGCGTGCGCGACTACGTCGGCGGCATGCGCGATCTGGAACAGCGCACGATGCGCCTGATCGGCGACCCGGAGCTGCGCTACCGCGAAGACCCGGTGCGGATGCTGCGTGCGGCGCGTCTGGCCGCCAAGCTCGGTTTTTCGATCGCGCCGGAGGCCGCCGCGCCGTTCGCGCAGCTCGCACCGCTGCTGCGCGACGCCGCGCCGGCGCGCCTGTTCGACGAGACGCTCAAGCTGTTCCTCTCCGGCCACGGCCTGGCCAGCTTCCGCACGCTCGAGGCGCACGGCCTGCTCGCCGAAGTGTTTCCGTCGACCGTGCTCGGCCTGGCCGGACCACATGCGGCGGTGTTCCGCCGCCTGCTCGAGGCGACGCTGCAGAGCACCGACGAGCGCGTGCGCGCCGACAAGGGCGTGACGCCGGCGTTCCTGTTCGCCGCCTTGCTCTGGCAGCCGGTCTGCGACGAGGTGCAGCGCCTGATCGC
Source organism: Rhodanobacter denitrificans (assembly GCA_003241385.1). Taxonomy (GTDB): domain Bacteria; phylum Pseudomonadota; class Gammaproteobacteria; order Xanthomonadales; family Rhodanobacteraceae; genus Dokdonella; species Dokdonella denitrificans_A. The sequence goes on along the minus strand of QFPO01000003.1, from coordinate 45,103 downwards.
GCACGGCGTCGATGCGACCTCGGCCTGGGTCCAGGCGGCCGACCAGGTCATGCGCGCCCAGGTCGAGCGCGTCGCGATACCGCGCCGGTTCGGCTTCGCGATCGAGGACATCTGGGCGCTGCAGCCGCGCTTCGAGCAGCGCGTGCGCAAGCGCGTATTCCGGCTGCTCGCGCATCCGCGCTTCCGCGCGGCCTACGATTTCCTGGTGCTGCGCGCCGAGGCCGATCCGGCGCTGGCCGAACTGGCGCAGTGGTGGACCGAGGCGCAGTCCGTCGATCAGGCCGCGCTGGCCGAACGGCTGACCACGCCGGTCGCGCCGCCGGCCGCCGATGCGCCGCGTCGCAAGAAGCGCCGCCGCGGCGGCCGCCGCAAGGCCTCGCGCGGCGCGGCGGGAGACCCGAGCGGGCAGACCGGCGCCGGCGAATGACCGCGCCGACCTCCGCCTGGATCGGCCTCGGCAGCAATCTGGCCGATCCGGTGGCCGCGGTCGAGCACGGTCTGGACGCGCTGGCGCAGCTGCCGTCGACGACGCTGAGCGCGCGTTCTCGCCTGTACCGCACCGCGCCGTGGGGGCGCACCGATCAGCCGAGCTTCGTCAACGCCGTGGCACGGATCGCGACGATGCTCGAGCCGCTGGACCTGCTCGATGCACTGCTCGCGATCGAGCGCCGCCACGGCCGCGATCGCGAGCGCGATCTGCGCTGGGGGCCGCGCACGCTCGATCTGGACCTGCTGCTGTACGGCCGCGCGCGGATCGCGCAGCCGCGGCTGACCGTGCCGCATCCGCATCTGCATCGGCGCGCGTTCGTGCTGGTGCCGCTGGCCGAGCTCGATCCGGTGCTCGAGGTGCCGGGCCTGGGCCCGGTCGGAAGTCTGCTCGCGGACGTCGCCGCGGACGCCGCGGAATGCCGCCCGATCGGCGATTGAATGCGACGACCGGACGCCGCATCTGCGGCTAGGCGCACGCGGGCGCCGATCCGATAATGCCGCGGCCGTCGAGAGGGTTTCCCACATGTACGCTCAATCCGCCTCCGAGTCGCGACCGGTCACCGTGACGCGCCTGCGCGAGATGAAGGCAGGCGGCGAGAAGATCGTCAGCGTGACCGCCTACGACGCCGGTTTCGCCGCACAGGCCGAGGCCGCCGGCGTCGACGTGATCCTCGTCGGCGACTCGCTCGGCATGGTCGTGCAGGGGCAGGCGAGCACGTTGCCGGTCAGCGTCGACCACATGGTCTACCACTGCGCCTGCGTCGCGCGCGGTGCGCGCCGGCCGCTGCTGCTGGCCGATCTGCCGTTCATGAGCTATCGCGACGTGCCGCATGCATTGGCGAGCAGCGCGCGCCTGATCGCCGAGGGCGGCGCGGCGATGGTCAAGCTCGAAGGCGCCGGCTGGACGCTCGAGGTGATCGCCGCCTTGGCCGAGCGCGACGTCGCCGTCTGCGCGCATCTGGGTCTGACGCCGCAGTCGGTGCACAAACTCGGCGGCTATCGCGTGCAGGGCCGCGAGGCCGCGGCGGCCGAGCGGCTCAAGGCCGATGCGCTGGCGGTCGAGCAGGCCGGTGCCGATCTGCTGGTGCTCGAATGCGTGCCGAGCGCACTGGCCGCCGAGATCACGCGCTCGCTGCGGATTCCGACGATCGGCATCGGTGCGGGTCCCGACTGCGACGGCCAGGTGCTGGTCATGCACGACCTGCTCGGCGTCACGCCGGGACGTCCGCCGCGTTTCGCGAAGAACTTCCTGGCCGACGCCGGCTCGGTCGAGGCGGCGTTCGCCGCCTATGCCGATGCGGTGCGTGCCGGCCGTTTCCCCGCTCCCGAGCACGGCTACTGACGATGGACATCTTTCGCGATACCGCGGCGCTGCGCGCCGCCCTGGCCGAGCGGCGCCGTGCGGGCTGCCGCATCGCGCTGGTGCCGACGATGGGCAATCTGCACGCCGGACACCATTCGCTGATCGCGCTGGCGCGCGAGCATGCCGATGTCGTCGTCGCCAGCGTGTTCGTCAATCCGACGCAGTTCGGGCCGAACGAGGATTTCGCGCGTTATCCGCGGACGCCCGATGCCGATGCGCAGGGCCTGGCGCAGCACGGCTGCGACGCGATGTTCCTGCCGACGGTGGACGATCTGTACCCGTTCGGTGCCGAGGCGGCCGTGCGCATCCACGTGCCGGGCCTGTCGGACATCCTCGACGGCGCCAGCCGGCCCGGTCATTTCGACGGTGTCGCGACCGTGGTGACGCGCCTGTTCAACCGCGTGCAGCCGGATGTGGCGGTGTTCGGCCGCAAGGACTATCAACAGCTGCTGGTGATCGAGCGGCTGGTCGAGGATCTGGCGCTGCCGATCCGGATCGTCGGTGCGCCGATCGTCCGCGAGGCCAGCGGCCTGGCACTGAGCTCGCGCAACCAGTACCTCGACGCCGCCGAGCGCGAGCGCGCCGCGCTGATCCATGCGACGCTCGGCTGGATGCGCGACCAGGCGCTCGACGGTGCCGAACCGGCCCGGATCGAGGCGGCCGCGCGGCAGCGCCTGGCCGATGCCGGTTTCGTGCCCGACTACGCGGTGATCCGTCGCGCCGCCGACCTCGGGCCGGTCGAGGCCGCTGCGCCGGCCGCCGATGCGGTCGCATTGATCGCGGCGCGTCTCGGCTCGACGCGGCTGATCGACAATCTGCGCTTCGGCCGAGCGTCCGCATCGGGGCCTGCCTGACCGGCCGCGAAAAGAATGTGAAACCGTTCGCTCGTAGGTGTTGGTTTTTTGCCGATACCTGTGGTATTCTTCTCACCGCTGTAGGGGTTTTCGCAACGCAAGGCGCGAGCTTCTCCAGCAGCAGGGCGCATTGTAAGGTAGTCGTCACTCCGTATATACCCTCGCGCGTATATCGCTGCGAGGGTTTTTTTTGCCTTGATGCTTCTTGAAATTCTTTCTGAATCAGAGACTTACCTGAATATCCGGGCCGGGACGTCAGGCCTGTTGCGGCGCGCAAACGGCATCGGCGTATAATTTCCGGACGTAATGTTGCTCGTGCGCAACATCCTCAAGGTAAGTCCATGCAACTCAACATGCTCAAGGCGAAGATCCATCGCGCCACGGTGACCCACGCCGAACTGCACTATGAAGGGTCCTGCGCGATCGACGGCCATCTGCTCGACACGTCCGGCATCCGCGAGTACGAGCAGATCCACATCTACAACGTCAACAACGGCGAGCGCTTCTCGACCTACGCGATCCGTGCCGACGAGCACTCGGGGATCATCTCGATCAACGGCGCGGCCGCGCATCGCGCCCAGCCCGGCGACATCATCATCATCTGCGCCTACGGGGTGCTCGACGCCGCCGAAGCGGCCCAGCACCAGCCGATGCTGGTCTACGTCGATCCGCAGAACCGGCTCGCGCGCACCAGCCAGTCGATCCCCAAGCAGGCCGCCTGAGCGTTTCGTATGATGCGGCGATCGCCATGACGCCGCATCGCCCCGATGACGCCTGACCAGCTTGCCCGACTGCGCGGCGAGGCCGCGCGCGTACGTCTCCGACCGTTGCGCGACCGGCTCGCCGAACCGGGCCGGTTCGAGGCCTGGTCGCACCGTCTGGGCCCGTTGCTGGTCGATTTCTCGCGGCAGTGGATCGACGATGCCGCGCTCGACGCGCTCGGTACGATGCTCGCCGCGCTCGACTGGGAACGCCGCCGCGATGCGATGTTCCGCGGCGATCCGATCAACGGTTCCGAGCGGCGCGCTGTGTTGCATACCGCCTTGCGCGCGCATCGCGCGCACTGCGCTGCGATGGCGCCGCCGGCGGTGCTCGAGTCGGTCGCCGACGCGTGGCGCGGCATCGCGCGCCTGGTCGACGCGGTCTTCGACGGCAGCGGCGACTGCGGCGTGCCGCCCGGCATCGAGGACGTCGTCAACGTCGGCATCGGCGGCTCCGATCTCGGCCCGCGGCTGGCCGTCGAGGCGCTCGCCGGCGCCGGCGCCGGCCGCGTGCGCAGTCATTTCCTCGCGAATCTGGACGGAACCAGCGTCCGCACGCTGATGCGCACGCTCGACCCGCGTCGCACCCTGATCCTGCTGGTCTCCAAGAGCTTCACGACGCAGGAGACCCATCTCAACGGCGAAGCCCTGCGTGCCTGGATGATCGAGGCCTATGCCGGCGACGCGGCCGCGGCGTCCCGGCACTTCGTCGCGGTGACCGCCAACGTCGAAGCGGCGCGTGCGCAGGGCATCGCGCCGGAACGGACGCTGCCGATCTGGGATTTCGTCGGGGGGCGCTACTCGGTCTGGTCGGCGGTCGGGCTCGTGCTCGCGCTGGCGATCGGCCATCGCGCCTTCGACGAGTTCCTCGCCGGCGCCGCCCTGGTCGACGACCATTTCCGCACCGCGCCGTGGCGCCGCAACCTGCCGGTGCTGATGGCGCTCACCGGCGTCTGGAACCGCAATGCGCTGGGCTTTCCGGGACTGGCGGTGATTCCGTACTGCGATGCGCTCGGGAATCTGCCGGCCTTCCTGCAGCAGCTGGAGATGGAGAGTCTCGGCAAGTCGGTACGGCCCGACGGCGCGCCGGTCGGCCAGCCGACCGTGCCGGTGCTGTGGGGCCACGTCGGCACGAACGCGCAGCACGCATTCTTCCAGGCGCTGCACCAGGGCACCGACACCGTCCCGGTCGACTTCGTCGGCGTCGCCGCGGCCGACCACGGCCTGCCCGATCACCATGCCGCGCTGCTCGCGAACATGCTGGCGCAGGCTGCCGCGCTCGCCGGCGGCAAGACCTACGAGGAGGCCTGGGCCGAATCGGCCGGCAGCGAAGCCGACGCCGACGCGCGCGCCGTGCTGGCCGCGCAGCGCACGTTTCCCGGCAACCGCCCGAGCACGACGATCCTGCTCGAGTCGCTGACGCCGACCAGCCTCGGCGCCTTGCTCGCGCTGTACGAACACAAGGTCTTCGTGCAGTCGCTGCTCTGGGACGTCAACGCGTTCGACCAGTGGGGCGTCGAGCTCGGCAAGACCGTCGCCAGGACGATCCTGCCGACGCTGGCCGCGGATGCCGCGAACGATGCGGTGCTCGATGCGCCGACGCGCGCGCTGGTCGCGGCGATCCGTGCAGCGCGCGACGGTCGCTGGGATACGCCGCCCGCGTAAGCGGCAGCGCCTGTGTCCGGACCGAACCGGCTCGGCGCGGCGCCGGACGATGGTACCGCCGCCGGCCGCCATCGCCGCATCGGCTGTGCGAGGCGCCGCAGGCCGGTACGATGACGGCATCGCCGGGCCCGCTGCGTCGCGCCCGGCCCGCTCGTTACGGAGGCGCGATGGACCGGAGGCATGCGAAGCGGCTCACGATGATCGCGATCGCGGCGTCGACCGCGGCGCTGGTCGGGGCCTACCTGTGGCAGCACGGATCGCCCGAGCCGCCGGCCGGCGCCGCAGGCGACGCGGCGGTTGCAGCCGCCGTTCCTGCCGCGCCGGCGCCGACCGATCCGCCGCGCCGGACGGCGCCCGCTGCCGCGATCGCGGATCGGCCGGTCAGCGAACCGGCGGCGAACCCGACGAGCCCGCCGGCAGTGGCGCCGTCCGGATCCTCGCCGGCACCTTCCGACCTGGCCGACCTGGTCATGCGGTCGAACCGCGGCGATGCGGACGCCTCGTTCGACCTGGCCGGCAAGATTGACCGCTGCCGCAACATCGACCGCCTGCTCGCCGATGCCGAGCGGGTCATGCAGCTCAAGCAGGGCACGCACGTGACCGTGTCGCCCGGCGAGTCCGGCGGCGAAACGCCGATGCTCGACGAGATGGCGCGCCGGATGCTCGACCGGGTCGACGCCGTCCGTGCCGAATGCGACACGCTCGGCGCATCCGATGCGGCGCTGACGGCCGCACAGGTTCTGCAGCGGGCCATCGATCAGGGCAGTCTGCAGGCCAAGCTGTGCTACCTGGTCGATCCGCAGCAGTACGCGCCGCCGCCGCTCGGCGAAGCCTGGCACGACTGGTACGCACGCTATCGCGAGCAGGCGCAGACACTGGTCGACGATCTGGTCGAAGCCGGTGTCGCCGACGGCGTGCTGGCCGCCGGTCTGGCGTACTCGGGTATGCGCGACCTCAACGGCGGCCCGAGCTACCTTCCGTATGCGCTCGGCGAGGATCTGCCGAAGGCGGCCACGTATCTGCTCTGGCAGCAGCGCTTCGCACCGGGCGCGCGGGCTCAGGCATTCGGCCGGATCTTCGCCGACCTGCAGGCGCGGCTGGGCCCGGCCTACGCGGCTGCCGAAGCCGAAGCGGCCGCGTCGCCGCCGCTCGACTGGCTCGTCTTCGACGCCAATCCGGCCGAGAACTGCACGGTCAAGCTGTACGTGCGGGCGATGGAGATGCAGGCGCTGAGCACGTTCTGAGCTCGCCGCGATCGCGCTTGCGCCGCTGCTCGCCGATCGCCCACTGCACGTGTTCGCGGACCAGGTCCGAGACATCGTGCTCGCGCGCCTGCAGCGCGCACAGCGTCTCGTCGGAGTAGGGCGCGTTGCCGAGCGCGACGGCGATGTTGCGCAGCCAGCCGGCATAGCCGGTGCGGCGGATCGGTGAGCCTTCGGTGCGCTGCAGGAACTCGGCCTCGCTCCACGCGAACAGGTCGACCAGTCGGGCGTCGTCGAGGCGATGGCGCGGCGCGAAGTCCGGCGACGTCGTCGGCGTCGCGAACTTGTTCCACGGGCAGATCAGCTGACAGTCGTCGCAGCCGAAGATGCGGTTGCCGATCAGCGGGCGCAGCTCGAGCGGGATCGGACCGCGCGATTCGATCGTCAGGTAGGCGATGCAGCGGCGCGCGTCGAGCCGGTTCGGGCCGAGGATCGCCTGCGTCGGGCAGATCTCGATGCAGCGCGTGCAGGTGCCGCAATGCGCGCTGGCCGGCTGGTCGAGCGGCAGCGGCAGGTCGGTGAACAGCTCGCCGAGGAAGAACCACGAACCGCCGCGGCTGTCGATCAGGCAGGTGTGCTTGCCGATCCAGCCGATGCCGGCATTGCGCGCCAGTGCGCGTTCGAGCACCGGTGCCGAGTCGACGAAGGCGCGATAGCCGAACGGACCGGCCGCCGCCTCGATGCGCTCGGCGAGCTTCTGCAGGCGGTTGCGCATCAGCTTGTGGTAGTCGCGGCCGAGGGCGTAGCGCGCGACGTAGCCGCGCTCGGCGTCGGCGAGCACGTCCCAGCCGTCGCGCGCAGCGGCCGGCAGATAGTCCATGCGGACCGAGATCACGCGCAGCGTGCCCGGCTGCAGCTCGGCCGGGCGGCTGCGCTTGGTGCTGTGGCTGGCCATGTAGGCCATCTCGCCGTGATGGCCGGCGTCGAGCCAGGCCAGCAGATGCGCCTCGTCCTCGCCGAGTTCGGTGCCGCTGATGCCGACGTCGGCGAAGCCGAGCTCGCGCGCCCACGCGCGGACCTCGCGTGCGAGCGCGTCGAAGTCGATGGCGGGCTGGTCGGGGGCGGGCATCGGATCACTATAATCGGTCGATGGCCGACCCCGCCGACACCGCGCTCTACACCGCCGATCAGGTCCGCCGAATCGACCGTACCGCGATCGAGCACGTCGGCATCCCCGGCTACGTGCTGATGCAGCGGGCGGCCGAGGCGGCGTTCGCGTCGCTGCGCCGGCGCTGGCCGGACGCGAGGCGGCTGTGCCTGCTGGTCGGGACCGGCAACAACGGCGGCGACGCCGCGCTGGTCGGTGCGGCGGCCCTGCAGGCCGGCCTGTCGGTCGAGGCGCTGATGCCGCGGCCGCCGCGTGGCGAGGACGCAGGCCGCGCCCATGACGCCTATGTCGCCGCCGGCGGCCGATTCTTGACCGACGCCGCCGCGCCGCTGCCGGAGGCCGACGTCTACGTCGACGGCCTGTTCGGCACCGGACTGGACCGCGCGCCGCAAGGCGCCGAGGCGGCGCTGATCGAGCGCGTCAACGCGGCCGCGCGGCCAGTGCTCGCGCTCGATCTGCCGTCGGGCCTGTCGGCCGATACCGGCCAGCCGCTCGGCGCGGCCGTGCGCGCGGCGGCGACGATCAGTTTCGTCGGCTGGAAGCGCGGCCTGTTCACGGCGGCCGGCGCCGACTGCTGCGGCGAGCGAGAGCTGGCGACGCTGGCGTTGCCGGCGGCCGCGTATGCCGACGTCGAGCCGGATGCGCGGCTGCTCGACGCACACATCGCCGACCGGCTTACGCCGCGCGCCGCCGACGTCAACAAGGGCCACTTCGGTCACGTGCTCGCGATCGGCGGCGATCACGGCATGGGCGGCGCGATCCGCCTCGCCGCGGAAGCCGCGCTGCGCTGCGGAGCCGGCCGCGTCAGCATCGCCACGCGCGCCGAGCAGATCGGCGCGATCAATGCCGCGCGTCCCGAGCTGATGGCGCACGGCGTCGACGGCATGCCGGCGCTGGCGCCGCTGCTCGACCGGGCCGACGTGATCGCGCTCGGTCCCGGCCTCGGCCAGGGCGCCTGGTCGCATGCCTTGTGGGATCGCGCGCTAGCCGCGGCGCGGCCGGCCGTGATCGACGCCGACGCGCTCAACCTGCTCGCGCGGCTGCCGGCCGCCGTGCCGGACGGCAGCGTGCTGACCCCGCATCCGGGCGAGGCCGCACGGCTGCTCGGCTGCGACCTCGCCGCGGTCCAGGCCGATCGCTACGCCGCGGCGCGCAGCCTCGCCGCGCGGCATCGCGCGGTCGTCGTGCTGAAGGGGGCCGGCAGCCTGATCGCGCATCCGGACGGCCGCGTCGCGGTCTGTCCGTGGGGCAATCCCGGCATGGCGACGGCCGGCATGGGCGACGTGCTGACCGGCGTGATCGCGGCCCTGCTCGCGCAGCGGCTCGACGCCTGGGATGCGGCGCGATTCGGCGTGGCGCTGCACGCGCGGGCCGGCGATCGGGCCGCCGGTGCGCAGCCGCGCGGCCTGCTCGCGGCGGATCTGTTCGATCCGCTGCGCGCGCTCGTCAACCGGTTCGCGCCGTGAGCGCCGTGCGGCAGGGATCGGTCGACGAGGCCGGATTGACCGCGCTGGCGGCGGCGCTGGCGCCGGCGTTGCACGACGGCGGCGTCATCCATCTGCGCGGCGACCTCGGCGCCGGCAAGACGACGTTCGCGCGCGCCCTGCTGCGCGCGCTCGGCGTCGGCCAGCGCATCAAGAGCCCGACCTACAGCCTGATCGAGTCGTACGCGCTCGCCGAGCGCGCGCTGCATCATCTGGACCTGTACCGGATCGCCGATCCGGGCGAGCTGGAGTGGCTCGGTCTGCCCGATCTGGCCGATCCGACCGCGCTGCTGCTGATCGAATGGCCCGAGCGCGGCGGCGCGGCGCTGCCGCCGCCGGACCTGATCGTGCAGCTGGCTCATGCCGGTTCGCGGCGTGATTTCAGCCTGAGCGCCGCCAGCGCGCGCGGCGCGCGCTGGCTCGAGCAAGGGCCGGACCGTGCAGGCCAGACCTGAATCGCGCAGGCCACACCTGAATATTTAGTCAGGAATGTCCTGCAGCTTATGGATTTGAAAAGAAAAATATCTTGAAATTTTGAGAATCCTGGAGTTCAATCGCGACCTATGCGATTGGGGAAACTTCCAGCGCGCATTCTCGCCACCTGGGCCGTGCTGCTGCTCGGCGTCGGCGCGTACGCGCAGGCGGCCGACATCAAGGCGCTGCGGATCTGGGAAGGCCCCGACTACACGCGTGCCGTGTTCGACGTCAGCGGGCCGCTCGACTACAAGCTGTTCGAGCTCAGCGATCCGGGCCGCATCGTCATCGACGTCCGCGACGGCCGCATCGCCGAAGGGCTCGGTGCACCGGCCGCCAAGGGCATGCTGAAGGCCGTGCGGATCGGCAAGCAGGGCAAGAACGACGCGCGCATCGTGCTCGATCTGGGCGCCGAGGTGCGACCGAAGAGCTTCCTGCTGCCGCCGGCCGAGAAGCTCGGCTACCGCCTCGTCGTGGACCTGTATCCGAAGCAGAAGCCGGCGCCGGTCAAGACCGTCAAGCAGGTGCTGCCCGGCGAGCCGCGTCCGGTCGTGATCGCGATCGACGCCGGCCACGGCGGCGAGGATCCCGGCGCGCTCGGCGCGACCGGATCGCACGAGAAGAACATCACGCTGCAGGTCGCGCGCGAGCTCAAGCGGCAGATCGACCGCGAGCCCGGCATGAGCGCGATCCTGACCCGCGACGGCGACTACTACGTCAAGCGCGAGGACCGCTACCGCAAGGCGCGCGAGGCGCGCGCCGACCTGTTCGTCTCGATCCACGCCGATGCGTGCCCCGGCTCGTGCGAGACCGCGCGCGGCTCCTCGGTCTGGGTGCTGTCCACGCGCGGCGCCTCGAGCGAGGCGGCACGCCGGCTGGCCGACCGCGAGAACCGCGCCGACTTGATCGGCGGCGTCTCGCTCGACGACAAGGAAGACAGCCTCGCCGCGGTGCTGCTGGACCTGCAGCAGGGCGCGACGATGGACGCCAGCAACGCGGTCGCCGAGCATGTCCTGGTCGCGTTGCGCCAGATCGGACCGACGCACCGGCGCCAGGTCGAGCGCGCCAACTTCGTCGTGCTGCGCTCGCCGGACGTGCCGTCGATCCTGGTCGAGACGGCCTTCATCAGCAATCCGGCCGAGGAGAAGCGGCTCAAGGATCCGGCTCATCGCGAGAAGCTGGCCGCGGCGATCGTCGACGGTGCGCGCAACTACTTCCGCATGATGCCGCCGCAGGGCACCTGGTTCGCCGCGAACGCCGACAAGTTCCGCCCGTCGCGCCACGTCGTCGGCCGCGGCGAGACGCTCGCGATCATCGCCGAGCGGCACGGCGTCACGCCGGGCAAGCTGCGCAGCGCGAACAAGCTGGCCAGCGACAGCCTGCGCGTCGGCGACGTGCTGGACATCCCGGCCGGCTGAGCGGCCGCTTGGGCTATGATGCGCGGACGTCTCGCCGTCCGTGCTCATGCGACGCATCCACGCGCTTCCCCCCGAACTGGTCAACCAGATCGCCGCCGGCGAGGTCATCGAGCGGCCGGCGTCGGTCGTCAAGGAACTGGTCGAGAACAGCATCGACGCCGGCGCGATGCGCGTGGAGGTCGACGTCGAGGACGGCGGCGCGCGTCTGATCCGCGTGCGCGACGACGGCGGCGGCATCGACCCGGACGATCTGCCGCTGGCGATCACCGCGCACGCGACCAGCAAGATCACCAGCTTCGACGATCTGGAACGGGTCGGCACGCTCGGCTTCCGCGGCGAGGCGCTGCCGTCGATCGCGTCGGTCTCGCGCTTTGCGCTGGCCTCGCGTACCGCCGGTGCCGACGCGGCCTGGCGCATCGAGGTCGACGGCGGCCGGCCGTCGCCGCCCAAGCCGACGCAGCATCCGGTCGGCACCGTCGTCGAGGTCCGCGACCTGTTCTACAACGTGCCGGCACGGCGCAAGTTCCTGCGCGCCGAGCGCACCGAGTTCGGCTACATCGACGATCTGATCCGCTCGATCGCGCTGGCCCGCGCCGAGGTCGAATTCCGTCTCGTCAACAACGGCAAGCCGCTGCGGCTGCTGCGCCCGGTGCGCGGCGACGGCGACTGGCAGCGCCGCGTCGGCGACGTGCTCGGCAGCGACTTCGTCGAGCAGAGCCTGCGCGTCGACCATGCCGCGGCCGGCCTGCGCCTGCACGGCTGGGTCGGTCTGCCGACCGCCTCGCGCAGTCAGGCCGACCAGCAGTACTTCCACGTCAACGGCCGGCTGGTGCGCGATCGCCTGATCGCGCATGCGGTCCGCCAGGCCTACGCCGACGTCCTGTTCCACGGCCGCCATCCGGCCTTCGTGCTGTTCCTCGAGCTCGATCCGGCCCTGGTCGACGTCAACGTCCATCCGGCCAAGCACGAGGTGCGCTTCCGCGAATCGCGGCTGGTGCACGATTTCCTCTATCGGACGCTCGACGAAGCGTTGTCGGCGACGCGCGCCGGTCACGCGCTGCCGACGCCGGCCGCCGCATCGGCCGGCGCGCCGTCCGCGGCGGCAACGGTCTGGCCTCAGTACCGCCAGCAGGGCGGTCTCGGCCTCGGCGTGCGCGAGCCGCTGGCCGACTATGCGGCCCTGCTCGGCGCCGCGCCGTCGGCCACGGCCGCACCGCTCGACGCGGTGGCTGCCGCGCTCGGCCGCTTCGAGCCGCGGACCGACGGCGTCGCGGCGCCCGACGGCGAAGCCGAGATACCGCCGCTCGGCTTCGCGCTCGCGCAGCTGCACGGCGTCTACATCCTCGCCGAGAACGCGCAGGGTCTGGTCCTGGTCGACATGCACGCCGCACACGAGCGCATCACCTACGAGAAGCTCAAGCAGGCCCAGGCCGGCGAGGGCATCCGCGCGCAGCAGCTGCTGGTGCCGCTGACGCTCGCGCTCAGCGAGCGCGAGGCGGCCGCGGTCGAGGAGCATGCCGAGCGTTTCGCCGCGCTCGGCTTCGACGTCGTGCGCAGCGGTCCGCAGGGCGCCCTGGTCCGCCGCGTACCGCTGCTGCTCGAAGGTTCCGACGTGGCGCGTCTGGTCCGCGACGTGATCGCCGATTTCCTCGCCCAGGGCAGTTCGCGCCGGATCGAGGAAGCCGGCAACGAGATCCTCGCGACGATGGCCTGCCACGGCTCGGTGCGCGCCAACCGCCGGCTCGGCCTGCCCGAGATGAACGCGCTGCTGCGCGAGATGGAACGCACCGAGCGCTCCGGCCAGTGCAACCACGGCCGGCCGACCACGGTGCTGCTCGGCATGGGCGACCTCGACCGCCTGTTCCTGCGCGGCCGTTGAGATCGGCCGCTCGGCACCTATGCTTATGCCGTCGGGACGCCGGGACGTGCCGGGCCCGGTGGTAAGCTCGCCGTGCACGCCGATTCCCGGAACCGACGCCATGATCCGCCGCCCGTTCGTACTCGTGACCGCCCTGGTGACCGCCTTGACCGCCGCCGTATCCGCCGCGCCCGCCGACTACGTCCAGCAGATCGAAGCCTGGCGCGCCAAGCGTCTGGAGCGGCTGCAGGCCCCAGACGGCTGGTTGAGCCTGATCGGGCTCGACTGGCTACAGCCCGGCCGCAACACGATCGGCAGCGCCGAGAGCAACGACATCGTGCTCAAGGCCGGGCCGGCACGGCTCGGCGTGGCGATACTCGCCGATGGTCGCATCACGCTCGAGCTCGACCCGGCCGCCGCGGCGACCGTCGACGGCGCGCCCGCCACGCGCGCGCTGCTGCGCGACGACAGCGACGAGAAACCGAGCGTCGTGCGCTTCGGCAGCGCCAGCTTCTTCGTGATCAAGCGCGGCGACCGCTACGCGCTGCGCGTCCGCGACAGCGAAGCGGCCACGCGCATGCATTTCCTCGGCATCGACCAGTACCCGATCGATCCGGCCTGGCGCATCGAGGCGAAGTGGGTCCCGTTCGACCCGCCGCAGACGCTCGACATCCCGAACATCATCGGCACCGTCGACGCGATGACCGTGCCCGGCAAGGCCGTGTTCGAGCGCGACGGCCGCCGCTACGAGCTGCTGCCGGTCGTCGAGGATCCGGCGGCGACGCAGCTGTTCTTCATCCTGGCCGATCGCACCAGCGGCAAGGAGACCTACGGCGCCGCGCGCTTCCTCTACGCCGACAAGGCCGAGAACGGCGTCGTCGTGCTCGATTTCAACAAGGCCTACAACCCGCCGTGCGCGTTCACGCCGTATGCGACCTGTCCGCTCGCGCCGCCGGAGAACCGGCTCGCGCTCGCGGTGACGGCCGGCGAGAAGAAGTACCGCGGCAGCGACCACTGAGACCGCGCGGCCGCGCCCGGCTTGCGACCGGCAGCCAAGGCCGCTACGGTGCGGCGATGCGTACGCCCCTGCTTCCGTTCGTTCTGATTCCGATCCTGGTCTGCGGCTGCGAACGCCGCGACGATCCGCCGGCGGTCGCGGCGGCGCCGGTCCTGACGTCCGCCGATGCATTCTTCGCGGCGCTCGGCTCGCTGTGCGGGCAGGCCTACGCCGGCGCGCTGGTCGTCTCCGACGCGCGTGATCGCGAGACCTTCGCCGGCACGCCGGTCGCGCACGTGCGCGAATGCAGCGAGGAGGAGATCCGCATTCCGCTCCACGTCGGCGAGGACCGCTCGCGCACCTGGATTGTCAGTCGCGTCGACGGCGGCCTGCGGCTCAAGCACGATCATCGGCACCGCGACGGCAGCGAGGATCGCCTGAGCCGGTACGGCGGCGACAGCCTCGACGCCGCCGGCGGCACGTCGACGCGCCAGGCGTTTCCGGCCGATGCCGAGTCGAAGGCGCTGTTCCTGCAGGCCGGCCTGACCGCGTCGGTCGACAACATCTGGGCACTGGAGGTCGAGCCGGGCGAGCGGCTCGCCTACGAGCTGCGGCGCCCGGATCGTCACTTCCGCATCGAGTTCGATCTGTCGCGAACCGTCGAGGCGCCGCCGGCGCCGTGGGGCCACGATTGAGCCGAACGCCGACCCGCGGGCGCCGCCTCGGCGGCGCCCGCGCAGAGCTCAGCCGAGCGCCTGCGCGTGATGGCGCAGGTGGTCCTCGATGAAGGTCTGGATGAAGTAGTAGCTGTGGTCGTAGCCGGGCTGCAGGCGCAGCGTCAGCGGCTGCCCGGCCGCCTCGGCCGCGGCCGCGAGCAGCTCGGGTTTGAGCTGCGGTTCGAGGAACTTGTCCGCATCGCCCTGATCGACCAGCAGCGTGCCGTCGAAGCGATGGCCGCTGCGCAGCAGTTCGACCGTGTCGTAGGCCTTCCAGCTCTCGCGGTCCTCGCCGAGGTAGCGCGGCAGCGCCTTGAGGCCCCACGGCACCTGCGACGGCGCGACGATCGGCGCGAACGCCGACACCGAGCGGTACGTGCCGGGATTCTTCAGCGCGATCGTCAGCGCGCCGTGGCCGCCCATCGAATGGCCGAAGATGCCGGTGCGCGCGGCATCGGCCGCGGCGAAGCCGGCGCCGATCAGCGCCGGCAGCTCGCGCGCGACGTAGCTGTACATGCGAAAGCGCGGTGCGAACGCCGGCGTGGTCGCGTCCAGATAGAAGCCGGCCGCCTCGCCGAACTCCCAGTCGCCGGTCGCGCCGTCGATGCCGGTGTTGCGCGGACTGGTGTCGGGCGCGACCAGCATCAGGCCGAGCTCGGCCGCCACGCGCTGCGCGCCGGCCTTGATGATGAAGGTTTCTTCGGTGCAGGTCAGTCCGGCCAGGTAGTACAGCACCGGCACCTTGCCCGACTCGGCCTGCGGCGGCCGGTACACGGCGAACTTCATCGTGCCGCCGGTCTCGCGCGACTCGTGCGAGTAGAAGCCCTGGATGCCGCCGAAGCAGCGCTGCTCGGAAATCGTCTCGAATGTCATGGTACGGCCTCGTTGGAAGATCAGGCGGGGCGGGGAGCGAACATGATCACGGCCATGCCGGTCAGCGCAATCAGGGCGCCGACGAGATCCCACGCCGATGGCCGAACGCTATCGACTAGCCACAGCCACGCAAGTGCCACCGCAACATAGACGCCGCCGTAGGCCGCGTAGACGCGCCCGGTCGCGGTCGGGTGCAGGCTCAGCAGCCAGACGAAGGCCGCCAGCGCAAACGCGGCCGGAATCAGCACCCAGGCGCTCCAGCCCTTGCGCAGCCACAGCCACGGCAGGTAGCAGCCGACGATCTCGGCCACCGCGGTGACGACGAACAGGGCCAGCGTGCGGATCATGCCGGGTCCGTTTTCGGTGCGCCCTCTGCGTCGATTTGCCGCGTGTCGCGCAGGCGTGCCTGCAGGCGGATCAGCCAGATCGCGACGGCCAGCCAGACCAGCGCGACGATGACCCAGAGGCCGGCGCGCGCGGCGATGCCGAAGCCGATCGCGCCGAGGCCGATGTAGGCCCAGCTCGACAGCATGTCGCCGCCGCGGTAGACCACGGTGTCGATGAAGTTCTTGGCCTTGTAGCGTGCCTCGCGATCGACCAGCGTGAACAGCGTCTCGCGCGCCGGCTTGACGAACGCGAACGACAGGCCGCGCGTGCCGACCTGGATCGCCGCCAGCAGCAGCGCGCCGTGCGCGAGCGCGAGGCTGCCCAGGCCGATCGCGGCCGCGACGGCCGGCAGCACCAGCAACGGTCCGACGCCGTAGCGCCGCAGCAGCACGCGCGTGACCAGCAACTGGGCCAGCAGCACGACGACGTTCATCGTCAGATCGATCGTCGCGTAGTACTGGTTGCGCGCTGCATAGTCCAGGCCGAGTGCGCGCACCGTATCGGCCTGCGAGCTGTAGAGCAGCACGCCGATACTGACGCCGCAGAACATGTGCAGCACCAGCGCGAACAGGATCGGGCTGCGGAACACCATCCTGGCGCCGCCTATGATCGAGCCGCCGATCAGACGGTCGCCGTCCTCGCGGCCTTCCAGGCGCTCCTGGCGGCGAGCCCACGGGATCAGCCGCATCAGGCAGACCAGACACACGCCGTAGAACGCGGCCGACACCAGCATCAGTCCGGCCGCGTCGACGTGCCGGACCAGGGCCAGCGACGCGACCGGGCCGAGGATCGCGCCCATCGTGCCGCCGGCGGCGATCACCGCGTAGAAGCGCCGCGCCTGCTGGTTGACGAAGATGTCGGCCATGAAGCTCCAGAACACCGCGTCGGTGAACAGGTTGATGACCGACAGGAAGATCGAGAAGCCGATTGCGACGCGCGGGCTCATGTCGCGGCCGACCAGCAGCGCGAACAGCACCAGCATCGCGATCACGAACACGTAGATCGCCGGCATGAAGTGCCGCCGCGCGACCCGCGCGACCAGCGCCCCGTACAGCGGCGTCAGCAGCAGCATGCAGACGAACACCGACGTGAACACGGTTGGGATCATGCGCGCGCCGTCGGCGCTGATCAGCGCTTCGCGGACCGAGCGCAGGATGTAGTAGCCAAACAGCTGCGAGAAGAAGAACAGGAACGACCACGCCAGCGCGACGCGCTCGCGGCGGTCCGCGCCGGCGATCAGCGCGTGCCAGCCGGTATCGTGCTTGGGCTCCCCAGTCGCCGTCATCGATGTCATCCGGTGCGCAGGCCGGTGCCGCCGCGACCGGCGGGCTGCGGATCGGCATCGGGATGCGCCGCGCACGCTAACATTGTCCGTCCGCTCCGGCCAGACGTCGTTCGAGCATGCCGATCGCCCTGCGTGGTCTGTACCTGTATCCGCTGAAGTCCTGCGCGCCGCTGGCGCAGGCGAACGCGTCGGTCGAGCCGCGCGGCCTGGCCGGCGACCGGCGCTGGATGGTCGTCGATGCCGCAGGCCGCTTCGTGACCGGCCGCCAGCAGCCGCGGCTGACGCTGATCCGCGCCCGCCCCGACGGCGCCGATGCGCTGCAGCTGGAGGCGCCGGACATGCCGCCGCTGCGGCTCGCGCCGATGCGCGACGGCGAGCGCGTCGCGACGACGGTATGGGGCAGCCAGGTCGCTTCGCTGCCGGGCGATGCCGCGGCCGATGTCTGGATCACGCGCTTTCTCGGCCAGGCCGCGCGCTTCGTGCACATGGACGAGGCCGCGCTGCGGCCGATCGATCCGGACTACGGCGACGGCGCGGTCAGCTATGCCGACGGATTTCCGCTGCTGCTGATCTCGGCGGCGGCGATGGACGGACTCAATGCGCGGCTCGCGCGTCCGCTGTCGGTGCTGCGCTTCCGGCCGAATCTCGTCGTCGACGGCGTCGACGCGCATGCCGAGGACGGCTGGAAGCGCATCCGCATCGGCGAGGTCGCGTTCGACGTGGTCAAGCCGTGCACGCGCTGCGTGTTCACGACGGTCGACTTCGAGCGCGGCGCGCGCGACGAGGACGGCGAGCCGCTGCGGACGCTGATCGGCTATCGGCGCGGTCCGGACGGCGTCACGTTCGGCCAGAACCTGATTCCGCGCGGACCCGGGCGCATCGGCGTCGGCGATCCGGTCCAGGTGCTGGCCTGAAACGACGAACCCCGCCGGGCGGCGGGGTTCGCGAAGCTAGATCGGCGCGTGGGCGCGCCGGGTCGATCAGCGCTTGGAGACCGGCACGTAGTCGCGCTGCACGGAGCCGGTGTAGATCTGGCGCGGACGGCCGATCTTCGCGTCCGGCGTGACGTGCTGCTCGAGCCAGTGCGCGACCCAGCCGGCGGTGCGCGCGATCGCGAACATCACCGTGAACATCTCGGTCGGGATCTTCAGCGCCTTGTAGATGATGCCCGAGTAGAAATCGACGTTCGGGTACAGCTTGCGCTCGATGAAGTACGGGTCCTTCAGCGCGACCTCCTCCAGGGCGACCGCGACGTCGAGCAGCGGATCGCTGACGTTGAGGTCGGCCAGCACCTTGTGCGTCATCTCGCGGATGATCGTCGCGCGCGGATCGAAGTTCTTGTAGACGCGGTGCCCGAAGCCCATCAGGCGGAAGCCGGAGTTCTTGTCCTTGGCCTTGGCGACCGCATTGGCGACGTTCTTGGCGTCGCCGATCTCCTCGAGCATCTTGAGCACGGCCTCGTTGGCGCCGCCGTGTGCCGGTCCCCACAGCGCGGCGATGCCGGCCGAGACGCAGGCGTACGGATTGGCACCGGTCGAGCCGACCAGGCGCACGGTCGAGGTCGACGCATTCTGCTCGTGATCGGCGTGCAGGATGAACAGCAGATCCAGCGCCTTGGCGACGACCGGATTGAGTTCGAGCGGCTCGCTCGGCACCTCGAACATCATGTGCAGGAAGCGCGTGACGTATTCGAGATTGTTGCGCGGATAGCGGAACGGCCAGCCGATGCCGTAGCGGTACGCCGCGGCGGCGATCGTCGGCACCTTGGCGATCAGGCGGATCGCGGCGAGGCGGCGCTGCTCCGGATCGTTCATGTCGAGCGTGTCGTGGTAGAACGCCGACAGGGATGCCACCGAGCCGCACAGCATCGCCATCGGATGCGCGTCGTAGTGGAAGCCGTTGAGAAAGTTCTTCAGCGACTCGTGCATCATCGTGTGATGCGCGACCTCGTGCTCGAACGCGCGGAACTGCTCGCCGTTCGGCAGCTCGCCGTTGATCAGCAGGTAGGCGACCTCGAGAAAGCTCGACTGCTTGGCGAGCTGCTCGATCGGGTAGCCGCGATACAGCAGGATGCCCTGGTCGCCGTCGATGTAGGTGATCGCGCTGCGCGTGCTCGCGGTCGAGACGAAGCCCGGATCGTAGGTGAAGTAGCCGGTTTCCTTGTTCAGCTTGCCGATGTCGAGGGCAGGGTCGCCGAGGGTTCCGGAGACGACCGGGAGCGCGACGCTCTTGCTGGTGGCGGCATCGGTGAGCGTGACGGAAGGTTCGGACACGGGAGTTCCTCGCTGCTGAGGGTCCGCCGGCATGTTGCGACGCAAACAAGCGGACCCGATATGACGGGTGGCCTCGATATCGACAGCCCTGACGTCGACCGGCAGCGCCCGCGGTACCGCGGGAAAGGCGCCGATCGCGGAGCGGGATTATCTCACAGTTGGATGTGGCGTTTTGATGGTGCGCAGCCACATCGATGCCGGCGTGGGCAGGATGCAGACACGCAAACGCCCGGACGCGCGAACGTCCGGGCGGGAAGGCGATGACACCAGGCGCGGCCGGCGCGGGGCCGGCGCGTGCGGCTGCGGCCGATCAGGCCTTGCCGGCGGCGTAGCGCTTGCGGAACTTGTCGACGCGACCGCCGACGTCGGCGACCTTCTGCTTGCCGGTATAGAACGGGTGCGAGTGGCTGGAGATTTCCACCTTGATCAGCGGGTACTCCTCGCCGTCTTCCCACTTGACGGTTTCCTTGCTGGTCATCGTCGACCGGGTCAGGAACGAGAAATCGCTGGCCAGGTCCTGGAAGACCACGGACTGGTACTTGGGATGGACGTCGGGTTTCATCGTGCGGCTCCAGGACGGACCGGGTTGAAAGAGAGCCGCGCATGATAGCCGCTGCCGATCCGCCGTGCAATCGATCGCGCCGGCGCGCGGCGGCATGCGTCCGTACGCGGCCGGGCCGGCGCGCCGCAGCGTCCGTGGCGGCTCGCCGGGGACGTACGGCTCGCCGTCGACGCGCCACAGCGGCGCGTCAGGCGCCGGCGTAACGCGCGGCGCCGCCGACCCAGCGTTCGATCAGCCGCTCGACGCGGTCCGGCGCGGTCTCGGCCAGCCGGTCGGCCATGCGGTGCACGTCCGGCAGCAGGCCGGCATCGCGCACGACGTCGGCCACGCGCAGTTCGATCTGGCCGGTCTGGCGCGTGCCGAGCACTTCGCCGGGGCCGCGCAGGCGCAGGTCCTGCTCGGCGATGCGGAAGCCGTCGCTGGTCTCGCGCATCGTATCCAGCCGCGCGCGCGCCAGCGCACCGAGCGGCGGGCGGTACAGCAGCACGCAGCTCGAGGCGCGGCTGCCGCGCCCGACCCGGCCGCGCAGCTGATGCAGCTGCGCCAGCCCGAGCCGCTCGGCGTTCTCGATGACCATCAGGCTGGCATTGGGCACGTCCACGCCGACCTCGATCACGGTCGTGGCGACCAGCACGTGCAGCTCGCCGGCCGCGAACGCCTGCATCGCGCGCGCCTTCTCGGCGGGCTTGAGCCGCCCGTGCACGAGGCCGACGCGCAGTCCCGGCAGTGCGGCGGTCAGCTCGGCGTGCGCGACCTCGGCGGCCTGCGCCTCGAGCTGCCCGGACTCCTCGATCAGCGTGCAGACCCAGTAGGCCTGGCGGCCGTCGACGCAGGCGGCGCGGATCCGCTCGACCACCTCGTGGCGGCGCGCGTCGGAGATCGCGACCGTCTGCACCGGCGTCCGGCCCGGCGGCAGCTCGTCGATGACCGACACGTCCAGATCGGCGTACTGGGTCATCGCCAGCGTGCGCGGAATCGGCGTCGCGGTCATCACCAGCTGATGCGGCACGTGGCCGGCGGCGCGTCCCTTGTCGCGCAGCGCCAGCCGCTGGTGCACGCCGAAGCGGTGCTGCTCGTCGATGATCGCCAGGCCGAGCCGCGCGAAGCGCACGCCCTCCTGCATCAGCGCATGGGTGCCGATCACCAGCGGGCTGCCGCTCGCGACGGCGTCCAGCGCAGCCGCGCGCGCCTTGCCGGCGACCTTGCCGCCGAGCCAGACCGGCGTCACGCCGAGCGGCTCGAGCCAGCTGCGGAACGCGCGCAGATGCTGCTCGGCGAGCAGTTCGGTCGGCGCCATGACGGCGGCCTGCTGGCAGGCCTCGACCGCACCGAGCGCGGCCAGCGCGGCGACGATCGTCTTGCCGGAGCCGACGTCGCCCTGCACGAGGCGCAGCATCGGCTGGGTGCGGCCGAGATCGGCCTGGATCTCGGCGTCGACGCGGCGCTGCGCGCCGGTCAGGCGGAACGGCAGCCGCTCGATCAGCGCCGCGCGCAGCCGGCCGGGCCCGGCCAGCCGCGGCGCGGTCTGGCTGCGGATGCGCGCGCGCAGGCGCTTGAGGATCAGGTTCTGCGCGAGCAGCTCCTCGAACGCGAGCCGGCGCTGCGCCGGATGGATGCCGGCGGCGAGCAGGTCGCGGTCGACGTCGGGCGGCGGCCGGTGCACGGTCAGAAGCGCCTGGCGCAGATCGGCGATGCCGAGCGGCGCCAGCAGGTCGGCCGGGATCAGTTCGAGTTCGTCGACCGGCGGCAGCCGGTCGAGCGCGCGCGCGACGACGCCGGCCAGGCGCTTCTGGCCCAGGCCCTCGGTGGTCGGATAGATCGGCGTCAGCGATGCCTCGACGCCGCCGATCTCGTCCTCGGCGAGGCGCTGATACTGCGGATGGACGATCTCCAGGCCGTGGCCGCCCTGGCGCACCTCGCCGTAGCAGCGCAGGCGCGTGCCCGGCGCGAGCTGTGCCATCTGTGCGGCGCGGAAATGGAAGAAGCGCAGGATCAGCGTCGCACGGCTGTCGTCGCCGATCGCGACGCGCAGCTGCGGGCGGTAGCGGAAGCCGCGCTCGACCGCCTCGACGCGGCCCTCGATCAGCGCCGAGGTGCCGACGCGAAGATCGCCAATCGGCGTGACGCGGGTGCGGTCCTCGTAGCGCAGCGGCAGGTGGAACCACAGATGCTGGACGCGCGTCAGGCCTAGCCGCTCGAGCGCCTGCGCCAGCGCCGGTCCGACGCCGGGCAGGTCGGTGATCGGCGCGAGGCCGGGATCGGCCGATCCCGGCACGGGCTTGGCGTCGCGGGCCATCGGGCGCGGGCGGCGCGTCTCAGCCGAGCACGAGGATCGCGTCCACTTCGACGTTCGCGCCGCGCGGCAGCGCGCTGACCTGGATCGTCGATCGCGCCGGATACGGCGCGCCGAAGTAGTCCTTCATGACATCGTTGACGGTCGCGAAGTCGCCGAGGTCGGTCAGGTAGATGCCGATGCGGACCAGTCCGGCCAGCGAGCCGCCGGCCGCCTCGCAGACCGCGCGCAGATTGTCGAAGACGCGGCGGGTCTGTGCCGCGATGTCGCCGTCGATCAGCGTGCCGGTGGCCGGATCGAGCGGGATCTGGCCGGACAGGTAGACGGTGTCGCCGGCGCGCACGGCCTGGGAGTAGGGGCCGATGGCCTGGGGTGCCGCGTCGGTCTGGATGATCGTTCGCATGGTGTCCGTCATGAGCAGGAGAAGGCCCCCGCCGGGCGGCGAGGTCGCGTCCGATTATCCCGCAATGCGCGCCGCGGCGCGCTCAGACCGGATGGCGGTGGACCGAGTTGACGACGCCCAGGCGCCGCACGTGGCGCATTACGTCGGCGAGGTGCTTGCGGTTCTTGACCTCGATCGTGAAGACCAGCATCGCGTTCATCAGATCGCGCTCCTGGTACTCGACGTTCTCGATGTTCGACGCCGAGTCGGCGATCGCAGTGGCGACCTGCGCGAGCACGCCGGGCCGGTTGTGCGCGCTGACGCGCAGCTCGACGCGGTAGTCGCCGGCGACCTCGCGGTCCCAGTCGATCTCGACGCAGCGCTCGGGCGACTTGCGGAACTCCGGCACGTTCGGGCACTCGAGCCGGTGCACGACGACGCCCTTGCCGGCCGACAGGTAGCCCATGATCGGATCGCCCGGCACCGGATGGCAGCAGTTGCCGAAGCTCAGCACGCCGCGTTCGGTGCCGGTGATCAGGATCTTCTCGCTGACCGTGTGCGCGGTCACTGCCGGATGGCCTTGCAGCATCAGCAGGCTGCGCGCGACCGTGTCGGGCATGCGGTTGCCGAGCGCGATGTCGGCGAGCAGTTCCTCGAGCCGCTTGAAGCGGTTGTCGGCGAGGAAGCGCTCGAGCACCGGGCGGCGCACCAGGTCCAGCGATGCGCCGAGGCCGTCGAGCGCACGATCGAGCATGCGATGGCCGAAGTCGACCGCGTCCTCGTGCTGCAGGCGCTTGAGATGATGGCGGATCGCGGTGCGCGCCTTGCCGGACACGACCCATTCCAGCCACTGCGGACTCGGCGCCGCCGACGGCGCGGTGATGATCTCCACGGCCTGGCCGCTGACCAGGCGCGTGCGCAGCGGCACCAAGCGCTCGTCGATGCGCGCGGCCACGGCGTGGTCGCCGACGTTGGTATGCACCGCGTAGGCGAAGTCCAGTGCGGTCGCGTTGCGCGGCAGCGCGAGGATCCGGCCCTTCGGCGTGAACAGATAGACCTCGTCCGGGAACAGGTCGACCTTGACGTTTTCGATGAATTCGATCGACGAGGGAATCACGCGCTGCTCGTCGACCAGGCCCGACAGCCATTCGCGCGCTCGGTTCTGCGCGTTGTTCGACGCGCCCGACTCGTTCTTGTACGCCCAGTGCGCGGCGATGCCGCGCTCGGCGACGCTGTTCATGTCCTCGGTGCGGATCTGGATCTCGATCGGCATGCCGAACGGCCCGAACAGCACCGTGTGCAGCGACTGGTAGCCGTTCGCCTTGGGAATCGCGATGAAATCCTTGAAGCGGCCGTCGAGCGGCTTGTACAGCGCGTGGATCGTGCCGAGCGCGTGATAGCACTCCATCACGCTGTCGACGACGACGCGGAAGCCGAACACGTCCATGACCTGCGCGAACGACTTGGCGTCGTTGCGCATCTTCATGTAGACGCTGTACGGCGACTTGATCCGGCTGACGATGCGGTGCTGGATGCGCTCGGCACCCAGGCGCGTCTCGAGCTCGGACTCGATCCGCTTCATCGCCTCGCGCCGGTTGCCGGCCGAGGCGCGCACGCGCGCGCCGATGATGCGGTGGCGGTCCGGATACAGCGCGCGGAAGCCGAGGTCCTGCAGCTCGGACTTGAACTTGTTCATGCCCAGGCGTTGCGCGATCGGCGCGTAGATGTCGAGCGTCTCGCGCGCGATGCGGCGGCGCGACTCCGGCGCCATCGAGCCGAGCGTGCGCATGTTGTGCAGACGGTCGGCGAGCTTGATCAGGATCACGCGCAGGTCGCGCGCCATCGCCAGCAGCATCTTGCGGAAGCTTTCGGCCGCCGCCTCCTGGCGCGTGCGGAAGCGCACGTTGTCGAGCTTGGTGACGCCGTCGACCAGCTCGGCCACGGTCTCGCCGAACTGCGCGACGAGTTCGTCGCGCGTCAGCGGCGTGTCTTCGAGGGTGTCGTGCAGGATCGCCGCGATGATCGTCTCGGCGTCCATGCCGAGGTCGGCCAGGATCGTCGCGACCGCGACCGGATGTGTGATGTACGGCTCGCCGCTCTTGCGGGTCTGGCCGGCATGCGCGTGATCGCCGGCGACGTAGGCCTGGCGGACGCGGGCGACCTGCTCGGCCGGCAAGTAGGTCGCCAGCCGCTGTTCCAGCGCGACCACGTCCGGCGGCACGGCGCCGGGCGCGGCAGGCGGGATCTTGGCGGCAGCGTCCACGGTGGTCGCCCGCTCGTTTCAGCGCATCGCGCTACACGGCGGGCGTCGGCTCACAGGTCGTCTCCGCCCTTGGAGAGGTCGTCGTCGACCTCGGCGGCGGCCCATTCGAGGGCCTCGCGCTCGGCCTTCTCGCGAGCCAGGCGGTCGATCTCGTCGATCATCGGCTGGTCGACCTTGCGTTCGGCGATCTCGCGCAGCGCGACGACGGTGGGCTTGTCGTTGTTGCTGTCGACGACGCTGTCGGCGCCCTTGGCCAGCTGACGGGCGCGTTTGGTCGCCATCAGCACGAGTTCGAAGCGGTTGTCGACCACTTCGAGGCAATCTTCAACGGTGATACGGGCCATCGTTTATCCTCGACATCAAAACTGGCGCCAATTCATGGCGTTATCTGGCCGTATTGTAGCGGTCGCCGATTGTGCGGCGCAAACACGGCAGGCCGGGCGGTTCCGGAGCGGCGGGGCGGCGGAAATGACGGCCGGCGACTTGATAGAGCGCAAGCCCGTACCCATGCTGCCGCATGGGCGACCCTCCGGGACGGGCGGCCGGCCCCACAGTGTAGTCGCCAATCGTCAGGGAACCGTGCAGTATTTCGTGTACCTTGCTCCGCCCGCGTCGCGCCCTGGGCGAGCCGGGCAACCGTTCGGCGCGCCGTCGCGCCAGGGAAGCCGTCATCTCATGTCGAAAAACCCGCTCCGGAACAGCCTGCGCATCGTCGCCGCGGTCCTGGTCCTCTCGCTGCTATCCGCCTGCACGATCGCGCCGCCGCGCACCGACGATCCGTACGAGCGGTTCAACCGGAAGATGTACAAGTTCAACGACACGGTCGACCGGATCGCGATCCGGCCGGTGGCGGTCGGCTATCGCAAGATCACGACGCCGAACATGCGCCGCGTGGTCAGCAACTTCTTCGCGAACATCAAGATGCCGATCACGATCGCCAACGACCTGCTGCAGGGCAAGCCCGGGCAGGCCGGACGCAATACCGGCCGTTTCGTGATCAATACGACGCTGGGCTTCCTCGGCCTGTTCGACCCGGCCAGTGAGATGAACCTGCCGCCGGACTCCAACGACTTCGGCGTGACGCTGGCCAAGTGGGGCGTGCCGGACGGCCCGTATCTGGTGCTGCCGCTGCTCGGTCCGACCACCGGCCGCGACGTCTGGCGCACGCCGGTGGACAGCTACTACTTCGACCCGTTGTCCTGGTATGCGCGCGAGCACGACCTCAAGCACAACGCCGAGTACCTGCCGCAGTTCCTGTACCTGGTCACGCTGCGCTCGTCGGCGATCGACGCCGAGGGCCTGCTCGAGGGCGTCTACGATCCTTACGTGTTCTTCCGCGACGCCTACCGACAGCGCCGCCTCTACGACATCTACGACGGACAGCCGCCGGTCGAGATCATCGAGCGGCTGCAGGGCACCAACGACGTCGACGTCGATCAGCTGCTCGAGGAGCAGCAGCAGTACGAGCAGGGCAAGGGCGGCTGACAAGCCGCGCGCCGCGACGACGTCGCGGCGCGCGCGTCCTCACTGATCGGTCTCGAAGCGGTTCGCCTCGCGATTCTTGCGGACCTGGGCCGGATTCCAGATCCGGCCGTTCATCGCGATGTAGATGCCGTCCGGCAGCGTCTGCACCGCGCCGACCGCACAGCCGACGTTGAAGACCGCGTCGGACTGGTTGAACAACGCCGGATTCAACGCGCCGGTCAGCACGACCACCTTGCCGGCGAGCCCGGACAGCGCCCGCGCCGTGTCGACCATCGTATCGGTGCCGTGGGTGACCAGGACGTGGCGGTGCGGCTGCACCTCGATCGCCTGGCGGATCGCGGCCCGGTCGGCCGCATCCATGTGCAGGCTGTCCTTGCGCATCAGCGACTGCACGTCGAACGTGAAGCCCACGCCGAGCGAGGTCAGGATCTGGCCGATCTGCGGCTCGCCGATCTGGAACGTGGACTTGTCGTCGAAGTAGATCTTGTCGATCGTGCCGCCGGTGGTGAGGATCGTCAGATGCTGCATGAGCGGATGGCCAGCCGAGGAAGCCGCGCATTGTAGCGCCGGCGCGTCGCCGCGCGCCGGCGTGTTCGCGTCAGGCCGCGCGGGTGCGCAGCGCGGCGACCGCATCGTGGGCCGCGGCCAGTGCCTGCGCGCGGTGGCTCTCGTCGATCGCGAGGCCTTCGGCGCGGATCACCTCGACGTCGGTGATGCCGAGAAAGCCGAGCACCTTGCGCAGATACGGCTCCTGGAAATCGAGTGCGGCGGCTGCGCCTTCCGCATAGTGTCCGCCGCGTGTGGAGGCGATCACGACGCGCTTGCCGCCGGCGAGGCCGACCGGCCCGCCGGCGTCGTAGCGGAACGTGCGTCCGGCCACGCAGATGCGGTCGATCCAGGCCTTGAGCTGCGACGGAATGCCGAAGTTGTACATCGGCGCGCCGAGCACGACGACGTCGGCGGCGAGGAATTCCTCGAGCACCGCTTCCCCGGCAGTGGCGGGCGACCAGTCGCCGAGCGGCGCAGCGGCGAGGTCGCGATAGGTGACGTGCAGGTCCGGATGGCGGTCGGCGAACGCCGCGACGGTCGCGGCGCTCAGTTCGCGCGAGACCGAGCGGGCGCCCAGGGCGCTGGAATCGATGTGCAGCAGGTTCATGACAGGCCTCTAAGATGCCGGTGAGTCGGCATGGCGTAGCTGAGGCATGGACGATGGCGATCAAAGAGTGCAGGATCGACACTCATCGTTTCCAGTGAGAAACAATCGATGCGTCACGACGGTTTGGCCGACCTCAACGATCTGCGTTTCTTCGCGGCCGTGGTCGAGCACGGCGGCTTTTCGGCCGCCTCACGCGTGCTCGGGGTGCCCAAGTCGCGCCTCAGCAAGCGCGTCGCGTTGCTCGAGCAGCGACTGGGCGTGCGCCTGCTGCAGCGGACGACGCGGCGGCTCGCGCTGACCGAGGTCGGCGAGCGCTTCCACGGCCATTGCCGCGCGATGCTCGAGCAGGCGCAGGCGGCGCAGGACGCGGTCGATACGCTGCGTGCCGAACCGAGCGGCACGGTGCGGCTGAGCTGTCCGGTGACGCTGGCGCAGACGCTGCTGGCCTGGGTGCTGCCGGCGTTCCTGGAGCGCCATCCGAAGATCGAGCTGCGCCTGATCGCGACCAACCGGCGCGTCGACCTGATCGGCGAGGGCGTCGACGTCGCGCTGCGCGTGCGCGAGCGCGACGACACCGAGCCGACCCTGGTGGCGCGGACGATCGGTCCGGCGCGCGCGGTGCTGGTCGCCAGTCCGGCCTTCCTGGCCGCGCACGGGCGCCCGCAGACGCCGCGCGATCTGGTCCGCTATCCGCTGCTGTCGCCGCTCGAGAACGAAGGCGCGCAGCGCCTGCGGCTGCTCGACGGTGCCGGCGAAGCGGTCGAGGTGCCGATGGACGCGCGCCTGGTCTGCGGCGACTTCATCGTCCTGCACGAGGCGGCGCGCCGCGGCCTCGGCGTCGCGCTGCTGCCGGATTTCGTCTGCGCATCGGCGCTCGCGCGCGGCGAGCTCGAAGCGCTGCTGCCGGCATGGGGCGCGCCGCAGGGGACGATGCATTTCGTCTACGCGAGCCGGCGCGGCCTGCTGCCGGCCGTGCGCGCACTGATCGACTATCTCGCCGAGACGCTGCCGGCCCAGGCGCAGGCGCTGCCCGAGCGCTGCGTCGAGGCCGGCGCGCCGGCTGCGTCCGCGTCGCGGCCTACGGCGTCGCCGCCGCCGACCGGCGCGCGCGCCGCTTCGCGCTGATCGCGCTCCAGCCGAGCGCGCCGATCAGTGCGCTGCACAGCGCGACCTGCAGCAGGGCCGGACCGCGCGCGGCCGGTACCGCGTACGCGGCGACGATGCCGTGGCAGAAGTAGAACAGGCTGACGATGCCGATCCAGGTCAGCAGACGACCCGAGCCCGAGCGCAGCGCGAACAGCGGCAGCAGCAGCGGCGCCAGCATGATGCCCAGTGCCAGCAGCGCCCGGCCATTGGCCGGCGGCGCCAGCCACAGATACCAGGCCGGCTGCAGCGCGATCAGGCCGATCCAGGCCAGCAGGCCGAAACGGGCCGCGCTCATGCGCCGCGCGCCAGGCGTGCCGCGACGTCGGCGACGCGCCGCCCGAGCGCGCGCGCCAGTTCGCGCTCGTCCTCGCTGAGCGCGTGGCCGCCGTCGGCGCCGCCGACATGACTGGCGCCGTACGGCGACCCGCCGCTGACGGTGCGGTTCAACGCCGGCTCGGTGTACGGCAGGCCGACGATCAGCATGCCGTGATGCAGCAGCGGCAGCATCATCGACAGCAGCGTGGTCTCCTGGCCGCCGTGCATCGTATTGGTCGCGGTGAACGCCGCGGCCGGCTTGCCGGCCAGCGTGCCGGACGCCCATTCGGCGCCGGTGGTGTCGAGGAAGTGCTTGAGCGGTGCGGCCATGTTGCCGAAGCGCGTCGGGCTGCCGAGGATCAGGCCGGCGCAGTCGCGCAGGTCCTCGCGCGTGACGTAGGGCGCGCCCTCGTCGGGCACCGGCGGCTCGGCTGCCGTCGTCACCGGTGCGACCGGCGGCACGCTGCGCAAGCGCGCCTGCATGCCGGGTATCTCGGCGACGCCGCGCGCGACCAGGCGCGCCAGCTGCGCGACCTTGCCGGTGCGGCTGTAATGAAGAACCAGGATTTCGCTCATCGGGCTTTCCGTCGTACGCTCCCCATCATGATTCGCGCGATGCCCCGATTTGTCACGCAGCGTTACGACCGCGAGCGCGTGTCGGCGTTCCTACGCTTCACGCTGACGCGCTTCCTCGAGGACCGCTGCACGCAGGCGGCCGGCGCGCTGGCCTACACCTCGGTGTTCGCGCTGGTGCCGCTGACCGCGGCGATTCTCGGCATCCTCGCTGCATTTCCGGTGTTCGGCGAGTGGCGCACCCAGCTCACGGCCTTCATCTTCAGCAACTTCGTGCCGGCGGCCGGCGACACCGTGCAGGAATACCTGACCCAGTTCGCCGACAACGCCAGCAAGGCCACCGCGATCGGCGTGCTGGTGCTGCTGTTCAGTGCGGTGGCGCTGATGATGAGCATCGAGGACGCGTTCAACCGGATCTGGCGCGTCCAGGCCGGGCGGCGGCCGGTCTCGCGCTTCGTGATCTACTGGACCGCGCTGACGCTCGGACCGCTGCTGCTGGTCGCGGCGCTGGCGATCAGCTCGTACCTGTTCGCGCTGCCGTTCATCGACGCGGCCGAGGCGCAGTTCTCGATTCGCGCGCGCGTGCTCGGCCTGCTGCCGTTCCTGATCGTCTGGACCGCCCTGGTCGCGGCCTTCGTCGTCATTCCGAACCGCGAGGTACGCTTGCGGCATGCCGTGATCGGAGCCCTGATCGCGGCGGTGCTGTTCGATCTGGCCAAGCGCGGCTTCGCGTACTACGTGACCGATCTGGCCAGTTACCAGAAGGTCTACGGCGCGTTGGCGATCGTGCCGATCTTCTTCTTCTGGATCTATCTGTCTTGGCTGATCGTGCTGTTCGGCGCCTCGATCACCGCGTCGCTGAGCGCGTTCGACTACCGGCCGCCATCGCAGCGTCTGCCCGAGGGCCATGCGTTCGCGGGGCTGCTGCGCGTCGTGGGGCATCTCGCGCAGGCGCAGCACGCCGGCCACGGCCTGACTACGCGTGCCTTGCGCGATCGCGAGGCGTTCCTGACCGACGACCTGCTGCAGCGCTACCTGAAGGATCTGCAGCGCATCAACATGGTGCGGCGGACCGAGATCGGCGAGTGGGTGCTGACGCGCAGCCTCGACGGCCTCAGCGTCCGCGATCTGTACGAGGCCGGCGACTACCGCCTGCCGCCGGTCGGACTCGCCGCGGACTTCGCGTGGCCGGCGCAGGATCTCGTGCAGCGCTCCACGCAAGACCTCGCGCGCGAGCTGGCCGTGCCGCTGAGCCGCATCTTTCCGTTTCCGGCGCCGTCCGCGCCGCCCGCTTCCGAGGACTCCAGATGAAGCACCTGATCGTCTCGCTGCTGCTCGCCGCCCTGGCGAGCGGCCCGGTCGCGGCCGCTGCGCCCGCGAAAGACGCCGCCGCGCCCGGCGCACGGCCGACCCTGGCCGTGACCACGCTCGACGGCAAGCCCTGGTCGCTGGCCGACCAGCGCGGCAAGTGGGTCATCGTCAATTTCTGGGCGACCTGGTGCGCACCGTGCATCAAGGAGATGCCGGAGTTCTCGGCCTTCGTCGCCGAACGCGACGACGTCGTCGCGATCGGTCTGGAGATCGGCGACGAGGAGCGTGCCGAGGTCGACGCGTTTCTCGTCAAGCGCCCGGTCGTCTACCCGATCGCGCAGGTGCCGATGAGCGACCCACCGGCCGATTTCGGCGCGCCGCGCGGCCTGCCGACGACGTATCTGATCGCGCCGGACGGGACGGTCGCCAAGAAGTTCATGGGACCGGTGACGCGGCGCGATCTCGAGCAGGTCATCGCCGGCCATCACGCGGGCTGACCGCGGTGCCGCAGCGCCGCTACTGTGTGACCGGACGCGTCCAGGGCGTGTCGTTTCGCGCCTGGACGCGCGATCGCGCACTGTCGCTCGGCCTCGCCGGCCATGCACGCAATCTCGCCGACGGCAGCGTCGAGGTACTCGCCTGCGGCGGCGCCGAGGCGCTGGCCGCGCTCGAAGCCTGGCTGCGGCAGGGGCCGCCGGCCGCGCGCGTCGAGGCGGTGCTCGCCGAGAACGGCGACGAGGATCCGCCAGTGCCGGCCCCCGCCGGCTTTCGCGTGCTTTGAGCGGCGCCGCTCAGACGGTGTCGGGCACCCAGAGGCTGTCGTCGGCCGGCGTGTCGAGTGACGGCTTGCGCGCCAGCTTCGGCAGCTTCAGCGGCTTGTCCGGCGCGATGCGCTCGGGCAGGCGATGGACCAGGTCGTGGATCAGATTGAGCCGGCCGCGCCGCTGGTCGTTGAAGTCGACCAGCGACCACGGCGCGTTCGGGCGGTGCGTGGCCTGCAGCATCGCGTCGCGCGCCTTGCCGTAGTCCTCGTAGCGCTTGCGCGCCTCGAGGTCCACCGGCGACAGCTTCCAGCGCTTGCGCGGGTCGACGGCACGCTCGGCGAAGCGCTCCTCCTGCTGCACCTGATCGACCGTCAGCCAGTATTTGAGCAGGATGATGCCGTCGGCGGTCAGCAGATCCTCGAAGACCGGGCAGGCGCGCAGGAAGCGCTGGTACTGATCGGGGCTGCAATAGCCCATGACGTGCTCGACGCCGGCGCGGTTGTACCAGCTGCGGTCGAACAGCACGAGCTCGCCGGCGGCCGGCAGATGCGCGACGTAGCGCTGGAAGTACCACTGACCCGCCTCGCGCTCGGTCGGCTTCGGCAGCGAGACCGTGCGCACGTAGCGATTGTTGAGCGGCGCCTCGATCGCCTTGACGACACCGCCCTTGCCGGCGGCGTCGCGCCCTTCGAGCAGGACCACCACGCGCTGGCCGGTGCTGATGATCCAGTGCTGCAGGTCGACCAGTTCGTCGTAGAGATGCTCGAGCCGCTCCTCGTATTTCTTCTTCTTCATGATCGCCGCCTCAGCGCTCGCGCAGTCGCGGGATCAGGCCGGGCAGGTTGCACGGACGCGTGCGCGCATCGAGCTGCTCGCGCAGCAGCTTGTCCCAGGCCAGCCGGCAGGCCGAGGTCGAGCCCGGCAGGCAGAACACGAAGGTGTCGTTGGACAGGCCCGCGAACGCGCGCGACTGCATCGTCGAGGTGCCGATGTCCTCGTAGCTCAGCGCGCGGAAGGTCTCGCCGAAGCCGGGCATTTCCTTGTCGAGCAGCGGTCGTATCGCCTCGGGCGTCGAATCGCGGCCGGTGAAGCCGGTGCCGCCGGTGACGATCACGCCGTTGACGTTGGCCTCGGCGATCCAGGTGGCGACGATCGCACGGATCAGATAGCGGTCGTCGCGGCAGATGCGGCGCTCGTGCAGGCGGTGGCCGGCCTGGCCGAGCGAGAGCACGAGGAAATCGCCGGAGGTGTCCTGGTCGGGCGTGCGCGTATCGGACACCGTCAGCACGCACAGGTCCAGCGGTACGAAATCGGCTTGCGCGGTCATGACGCGAAGGTCTCCGGGCGGGTGGCGGACGCTGCGCCGGCGGGCGGCGTCAGCTCGGTCAGGAGGCGGACGAAATCCTCGGCGTAGGCGTCCATGTCGAACAGGCCGCTGGTTTCGCGGCGGCGTGCCAGCTCGGTGCGGATCGCCGCGCGCGCGGTCGGATCGTTCGCGATTGCGACCGCCTTGCGCACGAAATCGGCCTCGTCGCCGGCGATCAGGTCGGTCATGCCGAGCTGCGTGTTGAGGCTGGCCGCGACGCGCGAGGCGAACGTCGCACCGGGCAGCGTCAGCACCGGGCAGCCGGCCCAGATCGCGTCCGACGCGGTCGTGTGCGCGTTGTACGGCGCGGTGTCGAGGAACAGGTCGACGTGGCCGAAGCGCGCCAGATAGTCGGCATGCGGCAGCCGCGGCAGGAAGATCAGGCGGGCCGGATCGACGCCGCCGTCCCGGGCCGCGACGCGCAGCCGCTCGTCGGCCCGGCCCGGACCCGACAGCAGCCACAGCACCGCATCGGGTACCTCGCGCAGCACGGTCAGCATGCGCGCGAAGCTGGTCGGGTTGAGCTTGTAGCCGTTGTTGAAGCAGGCCAGCACGACGCCGGTCTCGGGCAGGCCGCAGGCCGCGCGATCGGGCGGTGCGGCGACGGCGCGCGTCGTGTCGGACGGTTGGAAGCAGCGCGGCAGGTAGGCGACGCGTTCGGAGAACGCCGCCTGCGCCGTCTCCGGAATCACGACGGCGTCGGCGATGACGTAGTCGATCCACGGCGCGCCCGAGGTGCCCGGGTAGGCCAGCCAGTTGATCTGCACTGGCGCCGGCCGCAGCGCGAGCGCCTCGCCGCTGCCGCCCTCGCCCCAGCCGCGCAGGTCGACCAGCCGGTCGAGTCCGGCGTCGGCGATCGTCTGCGCGAGCGCATCGGGCGTCGTGCCGGCCGCGTCGTGCCAGTGATGAGCGGCGGCGCGCAGGCGCCGGCGGATCGGGCCGTCCTCGCCGCCGGTCGCGAACAGATGCACTTCGATCGGCCGGCGCCGCAGCGCCTCGAACAGCGCCACCGTCAGCAGGCCGGTCGGGTGCTCGCCGAAGCCGTTCGAGACGAAGCCGACGCGCAGCGGCGTGTTCGGCGCCGGTTGCTCCGGTCGCGACAGGTAGCGCCGGCGGATCGCGGTGTCGGCCTCGACGCCGGCCGCGAAGCTGCGCGCGCAGCGCAGCTGCAGGTCCGGACCTGCATCCTCGGCGAGGAATGCGAACGGCGTGATGCCGTCGGCGCCGTCGCGCACGCCCTGGACCACGCGCGCCGCCAGGCGGTCCAGATCGTGCCAGTCGCACAGGCGGCGCTTGGCGAAGACCCACTGGCTCAGCGCCGGATACAGCTGCGCATCGCGCGCGACGGCCTCGCCGTAGGCAGCCGCGGCGTCCTCGAGTTCGCCGAGCGCATCGAGCGCCAATCCGCGCTGGTACGCCGGCGCGGCGGCCTCGGGCGCGAGCTTCTGCGCATGCGCATAGACCGTCGCGGCTTCGCGGTGGCGGCCCTGGCCGATCAGCACGTCGCCGTAGAGCAGGTAGGCGGCCAGGTTGCGGCTGTCGACGCTGATCGCGTCGCGGATGCAGGCCTCGGCCTCGTCGTAGTGGCCGAGCTTGAGTTCGGCCGCCGCCAGGTTGAGCAGGATCGACGGATGGCGCGGCGCGCCGTAGGTGGCCGTCGCGAACGATCGCTGCGCCTCGACGTAGCGGCCGGCCGCCATCAGCGCATTGCCGAGCGTCATCAGCACGGCGGCGTGTCCGGGGTTCTGGCGCAGCACCACGCGCAGGTCCTCGATCGCCTCGTCGAGGCGGCCGGCCGCGATGCGCGCGCTGCCGAGATTGCATTGCGCCGCGACCGAGGAGGGCGCGCGCTCGACGGCGTACTCGAGCGCGGCCAGCGCGTCGCCGGGACGGGCCAGCTGCAGCAGCGCGATGCCGTGCAGGCGCGCGGCTTCGGCGGAATCGGGCTGGGCGGCGCGCAGGGCCGCGGCCTGGGCCTCGGCTCCGGCGGCGTCGCCGGCTTCGAGCAGGTCGGCGATCGCGGAGAGGGGATCGGGGGTGACGGGAGAGAAGGAGGCGTTCATCGCGCCACGCTAAACCACCCCGGTCCGCGACGCCAGCGTCGTCGTCGAACGCCTCGGGCAGGGTGCCCGCGTACGCCGCACCGCTCGCGGCGGCCGGAGCTCAGGCCGGCCCGGACAGCTGCCGCAGCTGGTCGGCCTGGTCCTCGCGGGTCAGCGTGTCGATCATCTCGTCCAGATCGCCGGCGACGATCTCGGGCAGGCGGTACAGGGTCAGGTTGACGCGATGGTCGGTGACGCGGCCCTGCGGGAAATTGTAGGTGCGGATGCGCTGGCTGCGATCGCCCGAGCCGACCTGGAGGCGGCGCGACTCGGCCTGCGCGGCGTTCTGGCGCGCGCGCTCCTCGTCGAGCAGGCGCGCTTTCAGCAGGGACAGCGCGCGGGCGCGGTTCTTGTGCTGGCTGCGCTCGTCCTGGCATTCCACGACGATGCCGGTCGGCAGATGCGTCATGCGGATCGCCGAGTCGGTCTTGTTGACGTGCTGGCCGCCGGCGCCGGAGGCGCGGAACGTGTCGACCTTGAGATCGGCGTCGCGGATCTCGACCTCCTCGATGTCGTCGAGCTCGGGCAGGATCGCGACGGTGGCGGCCGAGGTGTGGATGCGGCCCTGTGCCTCGGTCTCCGGGACGCGCTGCACGCGGTGCGTGCCCGACTCGTATTTGAGGCGCGAATAGGCGCCCTGTCCCTCGATGCGTGCGATGACCTCCTTGTAGCCGCCGTGCTCGCCCGGGCTGGCCGAGAGCACCTCGACGTGCCAGCGGCGGCTCTCGGCGTAGCGCGCGTACATACGCAGCAGGTCGCCGGCGAAGATCGCCGCCTCGTCGCCGCCGGTACCGGCGCGGACCTCGAGGAAAAGATTGGCCTCGTCGCGCGGATCCTTCGGAATCAGGTGCAGGTTGAGCTCGGCGTCCAGCTCGTCGCGGCGGCGTTCGAGCTCGGCGATCTCCTCGCCGGCCAGTTCGCGCAGCTCGGGGTCGTGCAGCATCGCCTGCGCAGCGGCGATCGCGCGGTCGGTGCGGTCGTAGGCGGCCAGGGCGGCCGCCAGCGGCGCCAGCTGCGCGTGCTCGCGCGAGACCTCGCGCAGGCGGCGGGCGTCGGCCAGCACGTCGGGCGACGCGAGCAGATGTTCGAGTTCCTGGTGGCGTTCGGCGAGCTGTTCGAGCTTGCGGCGGATCGAAGGCGTCATTCGCTGGGATCGGATGGGGCGTCGAACAGGCGTTCGGCCGCGCTCAGCAGATCCACGTCGCCGCGCAGCGCGGCGTTGCGCAGGTTCGCGCTGGGCGCATGCAGCAGCTTGTTGGTCAGGGTGTGGGCCAGGAACGCCAGCGCCTCGTCGGGCGAGCGGCCGCGCGCCAGCAGCGCGCGCGCCTTGTCGAGCACCTCGTCGCGATGGCCCTCGGCGCTGCGGCGCAGCTCGCCGACCGGGTTGCGCAGCTCCAGCGCGCGCCACCAGCCCATGAAGTGCTCGACCTGCAGTTCGATCAGCGCCTCGGCTTCCTTGGCCGCCGCCTGGCGGCTGCGCAGGCTCTCGTCGATGACCAGGCGCAGGTCGTCGATCGTGTAGAGGAACACGTCCTCCAGCTCGGCGACGTCGGCGGCGATGTCGCGCGGCACGGCGATGTCGACCAGGAACATCGGCCGGTGCCGGCGCGAGGCCAGCGCGGCCGCGACCTCGGCGCGATCGAGGATCGGCTCGCGCGCGGCGGTCGAGCTGATCACGATGTCGGCTTCGGGCAGGTGGCGCGGTATGTCCTCGAGCGAGATCGCATAGCCGCCGACGCTGGTCGCCAGCGTCTGCGCGGTCTCGAGCGTGCGATTGGCGACGATCGTGCGCCGCACCTTCGATTCGGCCAGGTGGCGCGCGGCCAGTTCGATCGTCTCGCCGGCGCCGATCAGCAGCACGCAGGCCTTGGACAGGTCGGCGAACAGCCGCTCGACCATGCGCACCGCCGTGTAGGCGACCGAGACCGGGTGTGCGCCGATGCGCGTATCGCTGCGCACGCGCTTGGCGACCGCGAAGGTGTTCTGGAACAGCCGGTCCAGCGGCGCCTTGAGCGTCTGCGAGCTGCGCGCAATCTGGTAGGCGTCCTTGACCTGGCCGAGGATCTGCGGCTCGCCGAGCACCAGCGATTCCAGGCCGGTGGCGACGCGAAAGATGTGCCGCACCGCCTCGGCGTCGTCGTGGCGGTACAGAAACTCGTCGAGCTTGCGGCCGGCGATGCGGTGATGCTGGTGCAGCCATTCGCCGGGCTGCCCCTCGGCGCCGGGCTCGACGGTGCAGTAGAGCTCGGTGCGGTTGCAGGTCGACAGGATCGCCGCCTCGCGCACGCCCGGCAGCGCCGACAGATCGGCCAGCGCGTCCGGCGTCGTGTCCGGCGCGAACGCGACGCGCTCGCGCAGCGAGACCGGCGCGGTCAGGTGGTTCAGGCCGAGCGCGATCAGCGCCATGGCTGCGAGGCCGCCGGGCCGCGCTGCGGCCTCGCTGCGCCGTAGGGCCGGAAGAACCGGTCGCTGCCGACCGTGACCCAGATCGCGACCGCGATCAGCCACAGAATCGACGCGAACAGCAGCGGGAACGCCAGCGACGGGTAACGCAGCGAGACCAGGCCGGCGGCCAGGCCCTCCGTCGGGAGCAGCAGCAGGCGGTTGCCGGCCCAGCGATGCAGGGCGGCTACGTCGTCGACGCGCGCGTAGTCCACCGAATTGAGGATGCGGGCCGACCCGGCGAAGCGCACGGCCAGCGCGACCGCCAGCAGCGGCAGCGCCAGGACGAAATGAACGGCAGCGAGGAAATCCAAGTGCACTATCCGCTAACGATGACAGATGCGGCAATCAGCTAAGCTAGGTTCGACGAGCCCGCACGTTCGTCCGCCTGGCGCCGTCCACGCATGTCCCGTATGGATGCTGCGAGAGGCGAGTCCTGCTGCGACCGGCGTGAATTGTGCGGGCGCGGCGCCGTCACTTCAAGCCGCTATTCCAGTTCCGACAAGGCCTTGCATGCGATTCTCATTCCGTCCGCGGCGCACCATCGCCTCCGTCAGCGCAGTCTGGCGACCGCTCGCCGCGGCCGCGCTCGCGCTGCTGCCGATGGCTTGCGCGACGGTGCCGCAGACCTCGCACTCGCCGTCGCACGGCCCGCCGCCGGTGTCGGTGACTGCGGTCGCGCCGGCCGACGATCTGCTGCTGAAACTGATCGCCGGTCAGTTCGCCGCGCAGGACGGCGACTTGGCGACCGCTGCAGCGCGCTTCGCCGAAGCGGCCCGGCTGTCGCCCGATCCAGCCGTCGCCGAGCAGGCGACCCAGCTGGCGCTGGCCGCCCGGGACTGGGAGCGTGCACGCGCGGCGCTGACGCGCTGGCGGCAGCTCGCGCCTGCGGCCGCCGGACCGTTGCAGGCCGAGGCGTGGATCGCACTCGGCCAGGGTGATACCGAAGCGGCCACGACGCATCTGCTCGCGCTGCTCGGCAGCGGCGACGAGCAGGCCTGGCGGATGGTCGCCCAGGCGCTGCTGGCCGCCAGCGACAAGGTCGGTGCGGCGCGCGTGCTGAGCGGGCTGGCGTCGCCGGAGCGGCTCGGCAGCCGCGAGTCGGCCTGGCTCGCGGTCAGCCAGCTGGCCTTCAAGCTCGAGGACCGCGCGCTGGCCGACCGCCTCGCCGACGAGGCCGTCGAGCGCTTCCACAGTGCCGACGCCTACGGTTGGAAGGCGCGGCTGGCGCTCGATCGCGGCGATCGCGAGCGCGCCCGCGCGGTGTTCGCCGAGGGCGTGCGGCGCAGTCCGGCCGACACGCGCCTGCGCGGCGGCTATGCCGCCCTGCTGGCCGAGACCGGCGACAACGCCGGTGCGGCGCGCGTGCTCGCGGCCGGTCCGCAGGACGACACGATCTTCGCGGCGCGCGCGGCCTATGCGGCCCGCGCCGACGACAAGAAGACGTTGGCAGCGCTGTATCGCGAGGTGCAGGCCGACAAGGCCCCGCGCGGCGGCCTGCGGCTCTATCTGCTCGGTCAGCTGGCCGAGCTCTCCG
Organism: Rhodanobacter denitrificans; assembly: GCA_003241385.1. Lineage (GTDB taxonomy): Bacteria > Pseudomonadota > Gammaproteobacteria > Xanthomonadales > Rhodanobacteraceae > Dokdonella > Dokdonella denitrificans_A. Next base: position 6,139 of record QFPO01000003.1, on the reverse strand, counting down.
GCAAGGCCGGAGAGGCGCGCGACTGGTATCGCGAGGTGCCGCGCGAGGACGAGCGCTGGTTCGACGCGCAGACCCGCCAGGCGATCCTGCTCGACGAGGCCGGGCGCACCGACGAGGCGGTGACGCATCTGCGCGCACTCGAACCGAACGTCGCCGACGACGCCGAACAGCTCGGCAGCGTGTTCCTGATCGAGGCCGACCTGCTCAAGCGGCGCGACCGCAAGGCCGAGGCGCTCGCCAGCTACCAGCGCGGCCTCAACAGCCTTCCCGACGACGGCCGGCTGCTGTATGCGCGCGCGATGCTGGCGATCGAGCTCAAGGACGTCGCCGCGGCCGAGGCCGACCTGCGCCGCATGATCGCACTCGACCCGGACGATCCGACCGCGCTCAACGCGCTCGGCTACACGCTGGCCGACATGACCGATCGTTCGGCCGAGGCACTTGTGCTGATCGAGCAGGCGATCGCGCTGAAGCCCGACGAGCCGACGATCATCGACAGTCTCGGCTGGGTGCAGTACCGGCTCGGACGGCTCGACGAGGCCGTCGCGACGCTGCGCCGCGCCTACGAGAAGCTGCCCGATCCGGAGATCGCTGCGCATCTGGGCGAGGTGCTCTGGGTCAGCGGCCAGCGCGAGGAGGCGCGCCGCATCTGGGGCGAGGCACGGCGTGCCGATCCCGACAACTCGACCCTGGTCGAGACGATCCGGCGGCTCGATTCGTGAGCGCGGTGCTGAGGTGGCGGTCCGGCGGATGGCTGATGCTGGCGCTGCTGGCGACCGGCTGCGTCAGCACCGGCATCCGGCCCGACGCCGGACGGCTGGCGGTGCAGGCCGAGCGCGAAGCGGCGCTGTCGCAGAATCGCGACTGGGCATTGACCGCGCGACTCGGTGTCTCGGACGGCCGCGACAGCGGCAGCGGCACACTGAACTGGACCCAGCAGGGCAGCCAGTACCGGTTCCAGGTGCACGCGCCGGTGACCGGCAAGACCTGGGAGCTGCGTGGCGACGACGGCTACGCCGAGCTCTCCGGCCTGCGCGCCGAGGTCCTGCGCGGCGACGGCGCCGAGGCGCTGCTGCGCGAGGCGCTCGGCTGGCGCGTGCCGGTCGCACAGCTGGTCGACTGGGTGCGTGCGCTGCGCGCCGGCCCGGCCGCGCAGATCAGCTTCCGCGACGACGGCCTGCCGCAGGAGATCCGCGAGGCCGGCTGGACCGTGCGCTATCTCGACTACGACCAGGCCGACCCGCCGATGCCGCGCAAGCTGTTCGCCGAGCAGGGCGACTACCGCGTCCGGCTGGCGATCCAGCGCTGGCAGCGGCCGTAGCGATGGATCTCGACGCCCTCGTCGGCGAGGGCTGGTCGATCTGGCCGGCGCCCGCCAAGCTCAACCTGTTCCTGCACATCACCGGCCGCCGCCCCGACGGCTACCACGCGCTGCAGACGGTGTTCCACCTGCTCGACTGGGGCGACCGGGTCGCGCTGCGTCCGCGCGCCGACGGCCGGATCGGCCGGGTCGGCGAGGTGCACGGCGTCGATCCCGATGCGGATCTGACGGTTCGCGCCGCCCGCGCGCTGCAGGCCGCGACCGGCGTGGCGGCCGGTGCCGACGTCGCGATCGACAAGCGCATTCCGCTCGGCGCGGGCCTCGGCGGCGGCAGTTCCGACGCGGCGACGGTCCTGGTCGCGCTGAACCGGCTCTGGCGGACCGGGCTGGCCGAGGACGACCTGGCGACGATCGGCCTGGCGCTGGGCGCCGACGTGCCGGTCTTCGTGCGCGGCCGCTCGGCGTTCGCCGAGGGCGTCGGCGAACGCCTGCAGCCGCTCGCGCTGCCGCCGCGCTGGTACCTGGTCGTGCACCCGGGCGTCCACGTGTCGACCGCGACGCTGTTCCAGGACGCGCAATTGACACGCGATACGCCAGCCACGACAATTTCACGTTTCCTTTCCGGCGAAGCGGTCTGCAATGCCTTCGAGCCGCTGGTCCGGCGCCGCCACGGCGCCGTGGCGCGCGTGTTCGAGTGGCTGGAGCCGCACGGTGTCGCCCGGTTGAGCGGTTCGGGATCGGCCGTGTTCATGCCGGTGGACGATGCGCAGACCGGCCTCGGCCTGGCACGGGACTGTCCGCCCGGCATGACGGCGGTGGTCGCGCGCGGTGTGGATCGTTCGCCGCTCCATCTGCAGCTGGAGCGCTGGAAAGGCAATTGATACAACGACTTGTGATGCCGGATGGCGAGGTCCCGCGGGGCGTCGCGTGCCGGTTTCACGGCCGCATCGGTTTGCTGGGGCGTCGCCAAGTGGTAAGGCACCGGGTTTTGATCCCGGCATTCGCAGGTTCGAATCCTGCCGCCCCAGCCACTCCGGCCGGTTCCGACGGCTTCATGGCAGTGGCGAGGGCGAGACGTGAACAGCATGGCGAGTTCGGCCGGAATCCTGGTCTTCACCGGCAACGCCAACCGGGCGCTGGCGACGGCGATCTGCGAGGATCTTGGCGTGCCGCTCGGCAAGGCCCAGGTCGGGCGTTTCAGCGACGGCGAGGTCCAGGTCGAGATCGAAGAGAACGTGCGCAACCAGCGCGTGTTCGTGATCCAGCCGACCTGCGCGCCGACCGCTGACAATTTCATGGAGCTCCTGGCCCTGATCGACGCGCTCAAGCGCGCATCGGCCTCGAGCATCACCGCCGTGGTGCCGTACTTCGGCTATTCGCGCCAGGACCGGCGGCTGCGTTCGGCGCGCGTGCCGATCACCGCGAAGGTCGCGGCGATGGCGATCGGCGCGGTCGGCACCGACCACGTGCTGACCGTCGACCTGCATGCCGACCAGATCCAGGGCTTCTTCGACATCCCGCTCGACAACGTCTACTCCTCGCCGGTGATGCTGGCCGACATCTGGCGCGGCTACGGCCGCGACAATCTGATCGTCGTCTCGCCCGACGTCGGCGGCGTGGTCCGCGCCCGCGCGATCGCCAAGCGTCTGGACGACGCGGACCTGGCGATCATCGACAAGCGCCGTCCGCGGCCGAACGAAGCGACCGTCATGAACATCATCGGCGACGTCAGCGGCAAGACCTGCGTGCTCGTCGACGACATCGTCGACACCGCCGGCACGCTGTGCGCCGCCGCCGCGGCGCTCAAGAAGAACGGCGCGGCGAAAGTCGTCGCCTATTGCACGCATCCGGTGCTGTCGGGCCCGGCGCTGCAGAACCTGTCCGGTTCGCAGCTCGACGAGCTCGTCGTCACCGACACGATTCCGCTGTCGGAGGCGGCGCGCGCGGTCGGCAACATCCGCCAGCTCTCGGTCGCCGAGCTGCTGGCCGAGACGATCCGGCGCATCGCCTACGGCGAATCGGTCAGCTCACTCTACGTGGACTGATCGGACTTTTTTCTTCAACTGCGTTCCTGGTCGCGGGAGCGCATCCGCCGCCGCGAGGCGGCCCAACCCAGAGGCAACACGAAAATGGCAACTCATGTGATCAACGTCGAACGCCGCAAGGACGAGGGCAAGGGTGCGAGCCGCCGCCTGCGTCGCACCGGCCAGGTGCCCGCCATCGTCTACGGTGGCGAGCTCAAGCCGGTCAGCATCCAGCTGCTGCACAAGGACGTCCTGGCCGCCAGCCAGAACGAGTGGTTCTACTCCTCGATTCTCGACCTCAGCCTCGGCGGCGACGTCCAGAAGGTGCTGCTGCGTGACATGCAGCGCCACCCGTTCAAGCAGCAGGTGCTGCACCTGGACTTCCAGCGCGTCAACGACAACGAGGCGATCCGCGCGCGCGTGCCGCTGCACTTCCTGAACCAGGAAACCTCGCCGGCCGGCAAGACCAGCGGCGTCATCGTCACGCACGAGCTCAACGAGATCGAAGTGTCGTGCCTGCCGCGTCACCTGCCGGAGTTCATCGAGATCGACCTCGGCCAGATCACGCTCGGCGACATCATCCACCTCTCGGAGATCAAGCTGCCTGAGGGCGTGGAGATTCCGGAGCTCAAGCTCGGCAAGGAGCACGACATCGCCGTGGTCATCGCCAAGATGGCCAAGGAAGAGGTCGAGCCGGAGCCGGCCGCCGAAGCCCCGGCCGCCGAAGCGAAGAAGGACGAGAAGAAGTAAAGCGTCGGTCCCGGCGATCCGCGATGGCCGGACTGCGGCTCATCGTCGGCCTCGGCAACCCCGGGGCCGAGTACCTCAGAACCCGGCACAATGCCGGGTTCTGGCTTGTCGACGCCCTCGCCGAGCGTGAGGGCGGTCGTTTCGGCAACGAAGCCAAGCTGCACGCGCATACCGCCAAGCTCACGCTCGAGGGCGGGCCGGTCTGGCTGCAGAAGCCGACCACGTTCATGAACAAGAGCGGCGTCGCGGTCGCCGCGGCGCTGCGCTACTGGAAGATCGAGCCGGAGGAGATGCTGGTCGTCCACGACGATCTCGATCTGCCGGCCGGCACGGTCCGGCTCAAGTTCGACGGCGGGCACGGCGGCCAGAACGGCCTGCGCGACATCTTCGCCCACCTCGGGCACGGCCGCTTCCATCGGCTGCGCATCGGTATCGGCCATCCCGGTCATCGCGATCAGGTGACGCCGTGGGTGCTGGGCCGTCCGTCGGTGGCCGACGAGGCGGCGATACGCGAATCGATCGATCAGGCGCTCGGTGTGCTTCCGCTCGCGGTGCGCGGCGAGTTCGAGAAAGCCATGCTGGTGCTGCATACGCCGACGGCGGGCCGCGCCTAGCACCGCCGGGCCCTGCACGGGCCGGCATCCACCATTGCGGAGTTCCAGATGGGTATCAAATGCGGCATCGTCGGTCTGCCCAACGTCGGCAAGTCCACGCTGTTCAATGCCTTGACCAAGGCCGGCATCGCAGCCGCCAATTTCCCGTTCTGCACGATCGATCCGAACGTCGGCGTCGTGCCGGTGCCCGATCCGCGTCTGGCGGCGATCTCCGGCATCGCCAAGCCGCAGAAGATCATTCCGACGTCGATCGAGTTCGTCGACATCGCCGGCCTGGTCGCCGGCGCGTCCAAGGGTGAGGGCCTCGGTAACAAGTTCCTCGCGCATATCCGCGAGGTCGATGCGATCGCGCACGTCGTGCGCTGCTTCGAGCATCCGGACATCGTGCACGTGACCGGCAAGGTCGATCCGATTTCCGACATCGAGACGATCGACACCGAGCTGGCGCTGGCCGACCTGGAATCGGTCGAGAAGGCGCTCAACCGGGTCGAGCGCGCCGCCAAGGCCAACGACAAGGACGCGCTGGCCAAGCGTCCGGTGCTGCGCAAGCTCGCCGATGCGCTCAACGAGGGGCGTCCGGCGCGCGCAGCCGGGCTCGACGAGGAGGAGAAGGCGCAGGTCCGCGACCTGTTCCTGCTGACGCTCAAGCCGCTGATGTACATCGCCAACGTCAAGGAGGACGGCTTCACCGACAACCCACATCTGGACGCGGTGCGCCGCCGCGCCGAAGGCGAGGGCGCCGAGGTCGTGCCGGTCTGCGCGGCGATCGAGGAGGAGCTCTCGCAGCTCGAGGAGGCCGACCGCGATGCGTTCCTGGCCGACATGGGCCTGGAGGAGCCGGGCCTCAATCGCGTGATCCGCGCCGGCTATCGGCTGCTCGGTCTGCAGACCTACTTCACGGCCGGCGAGAAGGAAGTGCGCGCCTGGACCGTGCGCAAGGGCGCGACCGCGCCGCAGGCGGCCGGCGTGATCCACACCGATTTCGAGCGCGGCTTCATCCGCGCCGAGACGATCGCCTACGACGACTTCATCAAGTACCGCGGCGAAGCCGGTGCCAAGGAAGCCGGACGGCTGCGGCTGGAAGGCAAGGAGTACCTGGTGCAGGAAGGCGACATCCTGCATTTTCGCTTCAACGTCTGAGTATCCGCGCAGGTCGCCGCGCCCGCCTGGCGCCGCGTGCGGGCGCATCAGGAAATTGCGGTCGCGACGGCAGCTTCTTGTTGACAGTGACCGGTCATGTAGTGAGAATGCGCGGCTCCGTTCCGGAGGGATACCCAAGCGGCCAACGGGGGCAGACTGTAAATCTGCTGGCTAACGCCTTCGGTGGTTCGAATCCACCTCCCTCCACCAAGTTTCAAGCAGACAACGGCGTTCGCGAGGTGGGTTCGAACCACCGAAACGAACGACAGAAGTTCGACCGGATCGCAGGA
>QFPO01000018.1 GCA_003241385.1 Rhodanobacter denitrificans | reverse complement strand
CGGGAGACATTCTTGACGTCGCGCCAGCGACGGCCCGAAGGGCGGCCGCCAGGGAGGGTGGGCCGCCAAAGTCACCCGCTCGCGCAGCGAGCGGAAGCTACTCTTAGATCTTTTGGCTTGAGCTTTCTTGACGATCGAGGGCTCGAAGGCAAGGTCGAAACCAGCACGACATCGAAGCCGACGGACTTGAGATCGCGCGAAAGCAAAAACCGCCACGGAAGCAGCGCCGCCGAACGATCGTCAGAGAAGAAGAATCCAAAAAAGAAGGCCCCGCGATGATCAGGGGAAATCATCGCAGGGCCTAACGCCGGACGACAGAAGGGGGAGGAGCCGTCCGACGTTGAACCGGGAATGTGCAGAATCGTCCAGTTGCCGCCCGGTCCGCTGCGAACGCGGACCGTCACCCCACTCAGCGGTCGTAGTAGCGCGCGCGGCGGCCGCCGTAGTCCTCGTCACGCTCGTAACGGTCGTAGCGGCGATCGCGGCGATCGTCCTCGACGTAGACGGTGCGCACGACGCGGCGCACGACCGGGCGCTCGTGATAGACCACGCCGTAGCTCGGGTGGTAGCCGCCGCCGTAGTAGCGCGGCGGCGGATAGTCGTAATAGGCGGACCGGTACGGCACGCCGTAGTACGGACGCGGATAGGCATTGACGTAACCGCCCCAGTAGCCGCCGCGATGACCGTCGACGTAGCTGAGGCCGATGCCGGGCAGACCGATGCTGACGCCCCAGCTGCCGTGATGGTGATGATGACGGCCGCCGGCCTGTGCCGCCGGCACGCCGATCAGGAAACCGGCCAGCACGATCGCCAGCCAGACCCAGCGCGAGCGCTTCGAAACCTTCGACACCATCACCGCTACTCCACATCCGAGGACTGCAACGGAGCGGATGCTGGCGTCGGCGCGCTGAATGCGCACTGAGTACGAGCGTTCAGATTCGGCGTTCAGAATCAGCGCGTTGCGGCATCAGCGCGCATCCTGCCCGGCCGCGGCCGGACGCAGCTCGAAGCACTGGTGGATGCGCGGGTTGCGTGCGAAGTCGAACGGCACCGTCGCCGCCGTGATGTCGCGTACCGACAGGGCCGGCAAGGCTGCGGCATCGAGGCGAAAGCGCCGGTTGTTGTTCGAGAACACGATCAGGCCGTCCGGCGCGAGGCGCTGCGCGCACAGCTCGAGCAGGCGCACGTGGTCGCGCTGCACGTCGAAATCGTCGGCACGCTTGGAGTTGGAGAACGTCGGCGGGTCGACGAAGATCAGGTCGTAGCGTCCGCGGTCGTGCTCGAGCCATTGCATCGAATCGGCCTGCAGCAGCCGGTGCGCCGGGCCGCCGATGCCGTTGAGCGCGAAATTGCGCGCGGCCCAGTCCAGATAGGTCGCCGACAGGTCGACGCTGGTCGTCGACGCCGCGCCGCCGGCCGCCGCGTGCACGCTGGCCGAGGCGGTGTAGCAGAACAGATTGAGAAAGCGCAGCCCGCGCGCGGACTGGCCGATGCGCAGGCGGATCGGCCGATGGTCGAGGAACAGGCCGGTGTCGAGGTAGTCGTGCAGGTTGACGCGCAGGCGCAGGCCGCCCTCCTCGACGATCAGGAACTCGCCGCGCGCATCGTGGCGGCCGTACTGGCTGCCGCCCTTGGCGCGGTAGCGCGTCTTGATCGCGATCCGCTCGCGCGGCACGCCGAGCGCGTGGCCGGCGCCGCGTACCAGCTCGCCGAGGCGCGTGCGCGCGACCGCCTCGGGGATCTCGCGCGGCGGCGCGTACTCCTGCACGTGCAGATACGTCGCGGCCGGGCCATCCGCATCCTCGGGCCGCCCGGTGTACAGGTCGATCGCCGCGGCGTATTCGGGCAGGTCGGCGTCGTAGACGCGCCAGCAGCCGATCGACTCGCGCTCGAGCCGCTTGCGCAGATGGCGCGCGGTCTTGGCGATGCGGTTGGCGACGGCCTCGGCGCCCGGCGACAGCGGCGCGTCGCCGGCCGGCCGGTGCGCCGGCTCGCGGCCGAGCGCGAACGTGTACAGCCGGCATTCGAGTGCGCCGTTGAACAAGGCATAGCGCTTGTCGGCACGCAGGCCGGTCGCGCGCGCCAGGCCCTCGTCGGACGTGATCAGGGCGAGCCGCCAGCCGTCGAACTCGGCCGTCGCGCGCATGCCGAGCGCGCGATAGACCGGCACCAGGCCTTCCTGATGGCCGATGCGCTCGCCGTACGGCGGATTGGTGATCACCAGACCCGGCGCCTCGCAGCCGGCCGGCCGCTCCAGATGCGCGACGTCGCGACGCGCCAGCTGCACGAAGCCGGCGACGCCGGCCTGCTGCGCATTGCGCTTGGCTTCCTCGAGCACGCGCGGATCCTGGTCGTAGCCGAAGAACCGCGCTGGCAGCGCGGTCAGGCCGGCCTGCGCGCGGTCCCTGGCCTCGGCCAGCAGAGCGGCCCAGGCCTCGCCGTCGTGGCCTTTCCAGCCGAGAAAGCCGTAATAGCTGCGCTGCAGACCCGGCGCGACGTCGGCGGCGATCCAGGCCGCCTCGATCAGCAGCGTGCCCGAGCCGCACATCGGATCGACCAGGGCGCCGCCACCGGCGAAGATCGCCGGCCAGCCCGCGCGCAGCAGCAGTGCGCAGGCGAGGTTCTCCTTCAGCGGCGCCTCGCCCTGGCCGACGCGGTAGCCGCGCCGGTGCAGCGGCGTGCCGGACAGGTCCAGCGCCAGCGTCGCGCGCTGCTTGCGCAGCAGCAGGTTCAGCCGCACGGACGGCTCGCGCGTGTCGACGCTGGGCCGCGCCCCGGCGCGATCGCGAAACTGGTCGACCACCGCGTCCTTGACGCGCTGCGCGAGATAGCGCGTATGGCGCAGCGTCTCGCTGCCGCCGTGCGCGTCGACCGCGAGCGTGCCGTCGACCGCCAGATGCTCGGACCAGTCGATGCGGGCCACGCCGTCGTAGAGCGCGTCCTCGTCGGCCGCGTCGAATTCGGCCAGCGGCATCAGCACGCGGCTGGCCAGGCGTGACCACAGGCAGGCGCGATAGGCCGTCGCCAGCGTGCCGCGGAAATGCACGCCGGCCAGCGCCTCGCGCACGTCGCTGCCGCCGAGCGCGACCAGCTCGTCGCGCAGCAGGTATTCCAGACCCTTCGGACAGGTCGCGAAGTACGCCCTCATCGGCGCTCGAGCCCGTGCAGCAGGCGTGCGAACGCCTCGGCGCAATAGGCCACGTGCGCACCGAGGCGATGATCGTCCGGCACCAGATGCAGCGTGTCGCCGCGCGAACGCGCGAACGCGATCGCCGCCTCGACCGGGCACAGCTCGTCCTCCCAGGCGTGCACGAGCACGGTCGGCACGCGCGCGGCCTCGAACGGCCGCGGATAGTCCGGAATCGCCAGCGGCAGCGCCATCAGGAACAGGGCCTCGGCCGGGCGTCGGCACGAGGCGAAGCCCGACGTGAACGCGCCCATGCTCGATCCGGCGAACACGACCGGCCCGCGCTCGGGCGCATGGGCCAGCGCGCGTGCGATCCGCTCGTCGATCGCCATCGGATCGCGCGTCGCGTCCAGATCGCGGTAGTCGGGCCGGACGCTGGCCCAGCCGAGCGTCTGGGCGACCTCGGCCAGCGCCGTGACCTTGCTGGCCTGCGGGCCGCTGTCCAGGCCGTGGGAAAGAACGACGGTACCTTTCATCGCTGTCGCCGCATGCAAAGTCGGGCATGCTAACACCCGCAGCATCCTCGTCCCGGATGCATCCGTCCTACCGCGCCCGATGTCCGCCCCGCTCTTCGAAGACTGGCCGATTCCGTACCACGCGCGGCTCGGCACGCGTCCGGCCGAGGCGGTCGACCTGGTCGTGATCCACTGCACCGAGCTGCCGGACATCGCGACGGCGCGCGAATTCGGCGAGCGCATCCGCTATCCGGACAGCGGCACCGGCGCCTGCGGCCACGACTACGTCGACCGCGACGGCCGCCGCTGGCGCTTCGTCGAGCCGACGCGGATCGCCCATCACGTCGCCGGCCTCAACGACCGCTCGATCGGCATCGAGCTGGTCAATCTCGGCCGCTATCCGCACTGGGCCGATTCGCGCCATCAGCGCTTCGAGGAGCCCTACCCCGCCGCGCAGATCCAGGCGCTGATCGGCCTGCTCGACGAGCTGAAGCGAACGCTGCCGAACCTGCGCCGCATCGCCGGCCACGAGGACCTCGACCGGCGCCTCGAACCGGCCAGCGACGACCCGGCCGTCCTGCTGCCGCGCCGCCGCGACCCCGGGCCGCTGTTTCCATGGGACACGGTGCTGGCCGCCTGCGGACTGCCGCGCTGGTACGGCGACTAGCGGCGCACCGGCGGCGGGCAAGCGGCGCGACGTCGATCGGGCCGAGCGGCCGGGGCGACGTCGACGCGCGCGGCATCGACCGGATACGTGCCGATCGGCGCGATTCGACGACCCGATCGCCGGCGCACCGCGCTCGATTCGGCCGTCCGCATCGGCGCGACCGGCGCGGCCGCTATACTCGTGCGCCGCATCCGCCGCCCGATCGCCCATGAGCCATACCGTCGTCGCCGAACTCGTCGAGCTGCTGCAGCTCGAACGCCTGGAAGACAACCTGTTCCGCGGCCAGAGCCGCGACATCGGCACGCGCTGCGTGTTCGGCGGTCAGGTGCTCGGCCAGGCGCTGTCGGCGGCGCAGCAGACCGTCGCACCGGACCGCGCCGCGCACTCGCTGCACGCCTACTTCCTGCGGCCCGGCGACATGGAAGCGCCGATCGTCTACAACGTCGAGCCCACGCGCGACGGCACCAGCTTCTCGGTGCGCCGCGTCGTCGCGATCCAGCACGGCAAGCCGATCCTGAACGGCACGGTCTCGTTCCACATTGCCGAGAACGGCGTCGAACATCAGGCCTCGATGCCCGACGTCCCGGACCCCGACGATCTCGATCCGCCGCCGTCGCATTCGCCCGAAGAGCTCGCCAAGGCGCCGGCCAAGGTGCAGCGCTGGCTGACGCGGCAGGGTCCGTTCGAATTCCGCCCGGTCTACCCGCGCAGCGACCTGCATCCGCCCAAGCGCCCGCCGTATCAGCCGGTCTGGTTCCGTCTGATCGCGCCGGTCGCCGACAGTCCGGTCCTGCACCGCACGCTGCTGGCCTACGCCTCGGACTTCCATCTGATCGGCACGACGCTGTTTCCGCACGGCGTGTCGTATCTGCAGCCGAACGTCACGGTCGCCAGCCTCGACCACGCGCTGTGGTTCCACCGCCCGTTCCGCGCCGACGAATGGCTGCTCTACTCGTGCGACAGCCCGACCGCGCAGGCCGCACGCGGCCTGGCGCGCGGCCAGGTGTTCACGCGCGACGGCCGCCTGGTCGCGTCGACCGCGCAGGAAGGCCTGATCCGCCTGCAGGACTGAGCGATGCGCCAGATCTACACCTCGCCCCGCCACGAGAACGTCCAGCGCGTCGTCGCGCTGCTCGAATCGCACGGCATCGAGACCACCACGACCAACCGCAGCGACTGGCGCGGCGGCAGCTGGAAGCGCTTCAGCTACAGCGCCGGCGGCCAGAGCCGCGACAGCTGGCCGCAGGTCTGGGTCGTGCGCTCCGACGACCAGGTCCGGGCGCGCCAGATCCTGCGCGATTCGGGCCTGGAGCCGGCCACGCGCTTCGCCGATGAGCTGGCCGCCTCGCGCGGCACCGCCGAGCCCGGCCGCCACAACGCACTGTCCAAGCGCATGAAGCTGGTCCTGCTCGCGCTGATCGGCGGCGTGATCGTGCTGATCGCGCTGAGCCAGCTCGGCCACTGAGCGCCGCCCGCGCGAACGCGCGCTGAAGACCGCAGCATCCGCGCCGGCCGCGGCGCGGCGATCGGCTTAGAATCGGCACATGCGCTCGGATGTCGTCCGGCTGTTCCAGACCCTGCCCCACCGTTGCGGCTATTTCGAGACGCGCAACGCGCAGAACCTCGTGGTCGATCCGAGCGTGCCGCAGCTGGCCGAGATCTACGATCTGGCGCTGACGCGCGGCTACCGGCGCGCCGGCGGCCACGTCTACTTCCCGCATTGCAGCGGCTGCCGCGCCTGCGTCGCCTGCCGCATCCCGGTCGACCGGTTCGAGCCGGACCGCACCCAGCGCCGCTGCATCCGCCGCAACGCCGATCTGCGCGCCGAGGTGCTGCCGGCCGGCTATACCGACGAGCGCTTCGCGCTGTATCGCGACTACCTGAGCTCGCGCCATCCGAACGGCGGCATGGACGACGCCACGCCCGAGGACTTCGCGCGGTTCCTGTACACCGACTGGAGCCCGACGCGCTTCGTCGAGTGGCGCCTGCACGGCCGCCTGATCGCCGTGGCGGTCACCGACTTCTGCACGACCGGCCTCTCGGCCGTCTATACGTATTTCGATCCCGACGAACAGGCACGCAGCCTCGGCACGTTCGCGATCACCGAGCAGATCCGCATCGCGCGCGCGCGCGGCCTCGATCACCTGTATCTCGGCTTCTGGATCGACGGCCATCCGAAGATGGACTACAAGCGGCGCTACCGGCCGCTGGAGATCCTGCGCGCCGGCCGCTGGATCGACGCCGACGCGGCGACGCCCGCGACGACGCGCCGTGCCGGATCGGGGGCTACTCGACGGTGATCGTCAGGCAGGCGGCGGCCGCGACAGCCTTGGCGCGCGCGGCATCGACCGTGTCGGCGCGCGCCAGCGTGACCGCCAGGCGGCGCTGTCCCTGCACCTCCGGCTTGCCGAAGATGCGCAGCATCGTGTCGGGCTCGGTCAGCGCGTCGGCGACGCCGCGGTAGCGGATCGTCCGGCCGTGACCCTCGCCGAGCACCGCACACGACGCCGACGGCCCGGCCAGCTCGATGCCCGGAATCGGCAGGCCGAGGATCGCACGCGCATGCAGTGCGAACTCCGACAGCGGCTGCGAGATCAGCGTGACCAGACCGGTATCGTGCGGACGCGGGCTGACCTCGGAGAAGATCACCTCGTCGCCGCGCACGAAGAATTCCACGCCGAACAGGCCGCGCCCGCCGAGCGCGGCGGTGACCGCCGCGGCCTGCCGCTGTGCCTCGGCCAGCGCCGCCGCGCTCATCGGCTGCGGCTGCCAGGATTCGCGGTAGTCGCCGTCCTCCTGCCGATGGCCGATCGGCGCGCAGAAGGCGGTGCCGCCGACGTGGCGCACCGTCAGCAGCGTGATCTCGTAGTCGAACGCGACGAAACCCTCGACGATGCAGCGGCCGCGGCCGGCACGCCCGCCGGCCTGCGCATAGGCCCAGGCCGCCTCGGCATCGGCCGCGTCGCGCACGACGCTCTGGCCCTTGCCCGAGGAGCTCATGACCGGCTTGATCACGAACGGCAGGCCGATCTCGGCGATCGCCGCGCGGAATTCCTCGGCCGTGTCGACGAATCGATACGGCGAGGTCGGCAGGCCGAGTTCCTCGGCAGCCAGCCGGCGGATGCCCTCGCGGTTCATCGTCAGCCAGGTCGCGCGCGCGGTCGGCACCACCGTGTAGCCCTCCTGCTCGAGTTCGACCAGGGTCGGCGTGTGGATCGCCTCGATCTCCGGCACGATCAGGTCCGGCTTCTCGTGCTCGATCAGCGCGCGCAGCGCGGCACCGTCGAGCATGTCGATCACGTGCGCACGATGCGCGACCTGCATCGCCGGCGCACCGGCATAGCGGTCCACCGCGATCACCTCGACCGCGAACCGCTGCAGCTCGATCGCCACCTCCTTGCCGAGCTCGCCCGAGCCGAGCAGCATGACGCGCAGGGCGGAATCGGTATGCGGCGTGCCGAACGGTTTCATGCAGGTCTCCGGGCCAGGACGCGCCATTGTAACGGCTCGCCGGCAGCCGCCCGCCGGTGCGGGACCTGAAACGCGGCGGGACACGATGACGCAGGATCTGTTCGACACGCACGAGGACGGCCGCCTGCGGCTCGGCGACCAGGCCCTTGTGCTGCGCGGCTTCGCGCGGGACCGGGCCGATGCGCTGCTCGATGCGATCGCGACGGTCGCGCAACGCGCACCGCTGCGCCGCATGCAGACGCCCGGCGGCCACACGATGTCGGTCGCGATGACCAACTGCGGCGCGCTCGGCTGGACGTCCGACCGCCGCGGCTATCGCTACGCGCCGGTCGATCCGCTGAGCGGCCGGCCGTGGCCGCCGCTGCCGCCGCCGTTCCGGGCACTCGCCGCCGAGGCCGCGGCAGCCGCGGGCTTCGCCGGCTTCGAACCGGACGCCTGCCTGATCAACGAGTACCGGCCCGGCACGCGGCTGGCCCTGCACCAGGACCGCGACGAGCGCGACTTCGACGCGCCGATCGTCTCGGTCTCGCTCGGCATGGACGCGGTCTTCCTGTTCGGCGGCCAGGCCCGCGGCGACCGCGCGATGCCGGTACCGCTGACGCACGGCGACGTCGTGGTCTGGGGCGGCGTGGATCGCCTGCGCTTCCACGGCGTGCGGCCGCTGCGCGACGTGCCGCATCCGCGGCTCGGCAGCCGCCGCCTCAACCTGACGTTCCGCAAGGCCGGCTGAGGCGCGAGCGCGCCGGGGCGGCGCGCGCCGGCACCGAGCACCCGCACCTGCCGACCTGCGCATCACCGATCGCATGCTCCGCTGCGCGCCATGCGCAGTGCCGGACAGCCGCCGCGCCGTCACGCACGCCGCCGCCGTGCGATGCGCCCGACACGTCGCGCTCCGAAGCGACGCGCCGGTCGGCTTGGCGATCAGCCCGCTCGATCCGCCGCCGGTCGAGCAGCGCCCGTGGGAAAGCGCGTGCCGGTGAGCTCCTCGGTGATCGCCCACAGACGGCTCGCAGCCGCGGCATCGCCGGCCGCAGCAGGCACCGTCGCCAGGCCGAGCGGCCCGCGGACCTGCTGCTCGCCGGTCGGCCCGTAGTAGGCACCGCCGCGTGCATCGGGCGCCGTGGCCGCATAGAGCGTGGAGATCGCGCCCTGCTCTGCGGTCTGGAGCCGATCTCGATTGGCCGACCACTGGCGTCCCTGCTCGCTGTCGAGGCCCGGCCCGCGCGCGACCAGCTCGGTCACCGCCACACCGGGGTGAGCCGCCACGCTGCGGATGCCCCAGCCCGCGGCGTCGCTGCGCCGCTGCAGCTCGAACGCGAACATCAGACCGGCCAGCTTGGACTGCGCATAGGCCCCCATCGGCTCGTAGGCCTGCTTGAACTGCAGATCGTCGAACTGGATCGCGCCGCGATGCACGGCGATGCTGGACACCGTCACGACGCGGGGTGCGGCGGCCTTCTGCAGCAGCGGCATCAGCTCGGCGGTCAGCACGAAGTGACCCGCGTAGTTCGTCGCGAACTGCATTTCCAGGCCGTCCACGGAGATGCCCCGCTCCGGCGGCGCCATGATCGCCGCATTGTTGATCAGCACGTCGAGCCGGGGCAGCGTGGCGGCCAGACGCTGGCCCAGGGCGCGCACCGAGGACAGATCGGACAGGTCGACGCGCTCGAACTGCACGCGGGCGTCGGGCACGGCCGCCTGGATCCGGTCGATCGCGTCCTGGCCGCGCTGCGGATTGCGCGCCGCGATGACGACGCGAGCGCCGGCCGCCGCCAGTGCCTTCGCATCCTCGAAGCCCATGCCGCTGGTGCCGCCGGTGATCAGGACGATGCGTCCCCGCTGGGACGGCATGTCGGCGGTGCTCCAGTCGGGCTTGGGTTCGCTCTGCGCCAGCACGCCACTCGCGGCCATCGCTCCGCTCAGCAGCATGCCGAACGCGGCGAGGCGGCCTCGCCGCACGGGCCGACTCGCGGCCGTGCTCTTGGTCGGCAGTCGATCGATCATCTTCATATCCTCAGGTCAGGTGGGGAATGCATGTCGGGGACCGGCAGTGCGGGCCTCGACGAGTAAAGTGTCCGGCCGCATTCGAATGCGACCCCGACACCGCGGTGTGACGCCGCCCGCTCGGGGCGGCGCGTCCGCATCGCCGGCCGTCCGCCGGCTCAGAAACGCCTGCTCAGACCGAGCATCACGCGGCCGAACCCGTCGCGATCGCGCTCGAGCAGCGGGCTGTCGGCCAGTTCGCTCGGCAGGAACTGGTACTGGGCCGACCCGATGAGCTGCCATCGGCTCGATCCGATCGCGTGCGTCACCG
Source organism: Rhodanobacter denitrificans (assembly GCA_003241385.1). Classification (GTDB taxonomy): domain Bacteria; phylum Pseudomonadota; class Gammaproteobacteria; order Xanthomonadales; family Rhodanobacteraceae; genus Dokdonella; species Dokdonella denitrificans_A. Next base: position 57,720 of record QFPO01000018.1, on the reverse strand, counting down.
TGAGACCCACATTGGGCACGATCGACGACCCCGGCGAGTACGCGGCCACACCTCGCGCGACTTCTTCGTCGAGCGTTCCGAAGTAGTAGCCGGCCAGATCCGCGGACAGCCAGCTCGCGCCTGCCTCGGCCGTGAGCGCGGTGCGGTCGAAACGCCAGGTGTAGCGATAGTCCAGAGAAAGCTCGTATCCGCCGCTGGCGTCGGTCACGTCGTGAACGGCCTCGAACGCGACCGTTCCCCAGGTCGAGCCGTAGCTCGCGCGAAAGCCGGCGTCGAGACCGTCGTCGCGGTCGCTCAGGCGGCTTGCATCCAGCCCATTGGCGAGCAGCTCGGCGCTGCCGAGGTCGTCGATGTCGAAGCCCTGAAGCCGCGCGGAGACGAGCGCGTCGACGGTGAACCCGCCCGACCGATACAGATGCGCGCCGCCGGAGATGCCGCGGAAGAAGAAGCGCTCTCCTTCGTAGGTGATCAACGGGAAGGGCCGGACGCGAGACCCTTCGCCCGCATAGGGGCTGTCGATGACGGCGGCACCGATACCGACCGACCAGATGCCGGCCGGCGGTGCCGGTTCCTGAGCGAGTGCGCTGGCCGGCAGCGCGAGCAGAACGAGCCGTGAAACCGTATTGCGGAATGTCGCATTCATTCGATGAGTCCGGTGGCGAGGAATGGAATCGGCGCGACGGCCGCCCGGGCGGGCGACGTCAGAAGCGCCGTGTGGAGGCGAAAGCAATGTGCACTGCGGGCAGAACGGGGGCGTCGCGCACGGCATCGGGCGATGCGGACGCGGCGTCCGCCGCTGACCCGGACGCCCGCCGCCATTGCGCACGACCGAGCCAGATGCCCAGTGCAGCCCAGAGCAGCGCCATCGGCACGACCACGCCGGCCAGTCCGCCGACGGCCAGTCCGAGTCGTCCGAGGACGCCCTCGACCTGCGCGCCGACGACGTCGCCTGCGCGATAGACGAAGGTGTCGATGAAGGCCTTGGCCTTGTACTTCTCCTCGCGGCTGACCACAGTGAACAGCGCCTCCCGCGCCGGCCGGGCGATACCGCGCTGTACGGCACGATTGACGGCCTCGAGCCCGATCAGCACCACGAACGAGCCGTAGACGGCCAGACCGATGAAGCCGGCGGCGGTGGCGATCGGCAGCAACGCCAGCGCCCAGCCGAAGCCGAACCGCTCGATCAGCCTTCCGGTCAGGCCGAGCTGCAGGACCAGGACGGCCACCTGTGTCCACAGGTCGATGTTGCCGAGGAGCGCCGCGCGCGCGTCGACGTCGTCCGACACCGCTGCGACCATATGCAGACGCGTGAAGTAGATGAAGGTCGCGAGCACGGTCATCAGCAGCACGTAGCCGGCGATGCCGGCCAGGTAGCGCGACCGGAACACCGCGTGCAGGCCCGCCCAGGCACTGCCGCCGATCGATCCGATCTCGTCCGCCGCGCTCGCGCCGGCATCGGCTGCGTCGGCGTCGATCCGATCAGGCGTCATCCGCACGAGCAGCCTGGCCGCGACCAGCGCCAGCAGCAGGAATCCGCTCGCGACCAGCAGCAGACTCGGCGTACCGAGCGGCTCGGCCAGGCGCGAGGTGAGCCAGGGACCGACGATGGCGCCGAGCGTGCCGCCGGCCGAGATCAGCGCGAAGCAGCGCTTGCCCTGATCGCTGCCGAAGCGGTCGGCCAGCAGCGCCCAGAACACCATCGTCACGAACAGGTTGAACACGCTGAACCAGACGTAGAACACCTGTCCGCTGCGCTCGCCGACCGCGCCGGGCGCGAACCTCAGCAGCACCCAGAACCCGACCAGGCTCAGTACGAAGAAGCCGTAGGTCACCGCGATGACCTGAAGCCGCCTCAGACGGCCGACCAGCCATCCGAACACGGGATTGATCGCCAGCGTCACCAGCACGGTGCCGGCGAACAGCCAGCGGATGCTCTCGATACCGCGCTCCATGCCGAGCGCGTCGCGCGCGGGACGCAACAGCATCAGCGCGGTCAGCACGCAGAAGAAGAACGACGCGGCGATCAGAACCGGACCGACCTCCTCGCGGCGCAGGCTCAGTGCGGTCCGCAGCAGGCTCCGACCACCGCTCGTCGGTGTGGCATCTCGGCTCATCGGAAGTGGATCCTCGTTCGCAGGGGGTTCGAGCGCAGAGCGCTCGATCGGCGGGCCACGCCGGATCGTGCGCATCGCCCGGTTCCTCACCGAGCGTCCGACGCAGTGTTCGGCGAGGCGATTAAGTCGCGTTTAAGGCGCTGCCGCCGCAGCCCAGGGCGCCGCGCACGCCGCGCACACGGGTCTTAATCCCGTCCTCATCGCGACGTGAGAACATGGCCGATCACTCCTGCCTCGTGTGCAACACCGTGGACGCGATCCTCCTCGTCGAAGACGACCCGATGCTCGGCCGCGCGCTGACCGCCGTGCTCGGCCAGGAAGGCTGGCAGGTCGTCCATTGCGAGAACGCCGGGGCGGCGCGGCTGGCCCTGGTCGACCACGCCTTCGTCGCGGTCCTGCTCGACCTCGGACTGCCCGGCGGCTCCGGTCTGGATCTACTGGCGACGATGCGGGCCCACTACGATCCGACGCCGGTGCTGATCATCACCGCGCGCGACCAGCTGAGCGATCGCGTCCGCGGCCTGGACGCCGGCGCCGACGACTACATCGTCAAGCCGTTCCAGCGCGACGAGATGCTGGCGCGGCTGCGCGCCGTGCTGCGGCGCAGCCGCGGCGCGGTGACGCCGATGCTGCGCTGGCGCGACGTCGAGATCGATCCGGCCGCACAGACCGTGACGCGCGGCGGCCGGCGCATCGGCCTCAGCGCGAACGAGTTCCGCATCCTGCGCGTGCTGTTCGAGTCCGGCGGCCGCGTGCTCAGCCGCGACCAGCTGCAGGACCGGCTGTACGGAAGCGACGCGGAGATCGGCAGCAACACCGTCGCGGTCTACGTGCACCAGCTGCGGCGCAAGCTCGGCGACGACGTGGTGGTGACCGAGCTCGGTTTCGGGTATCGCATCGGGGACGAGAACTGAATGCACGCGCTGCGTACCCGACTGCTGATCGCACTCGCGGCCGTCATGCTGACGGCCTGGGCGGGCTGGTTCGCGATCCAGTATCAGGAGATGACGGCGCGCCAGTACGGCGATGTCGACGGCATGCTGCGCAACGTCGCCGAGCAGATTCTGCAGTCGCTTCCGACCGACATCGCAACCGCCGGCCGGCAGCAGCAGCTTGCGCTCGACGGCGAGGCGAGGCCGACCAGCGGCAAGTTCTCCGCACTGGGATTCCAGGTCTGGGAGCGCGGGTCGGGCCGTCGCCTGATGTCGTCGCGGCCGGCACCGGAACACGCCCTGGTCCCCGACTTCACGGACGGCTTCGCGGACGTCCGCATCGCCGGCGCACCGTGGCGGACGGTCGCGATCAGCGACACGCAGCGGCGCGTGCAGGTGCAGGTCGGCCTGCCGGAGTCGGCGCTGCGGGCGGAGTTGCGGCGCTGGTTCAACACCAGCCTGGCGACGGCGATCTCGCTGCTGCTCTGCATCGGCATCGCGATCTGGCTGGTGATCCACTGGTCGCTGCGGCCGGTGGCGCGGGTCAGCGCCTCGCTGGCCACGCGTGCGCCGCTCGATCTGACGCCGCTGCCGGAACGCGGACTGCCGGACGAGTTCACGCCGCTGGTGCGCGCATTCAACGCGCTGATGGCGCGTCTGGCACACGCGCTCCAGCACGAGCGCGAATTTCTCGGCGAGGCCGCGCACGAGCTGCGCACGCCGCTGGCGGCCTTGCTCGCGCAGGCCCAGGTGCTCGAGCACGCGGGCGATCGCGACGAGGCACGCGAGGCACTGGACCATCTCATCGCCGGCATCGAACGTACCTCGCGACTGGCGCAGCAGTTGCTCGATGCGGCCCGGGTCGAGACCGGCGGCGCAGCCGTCCGCGCGGCGGACGTGGATCTGTCCTGGATCGCCGGCATGGTCGCCGACGAGTTCGCGCTGCTCGCGCAGCGCGCCGGCCGCACGATCGAGATCGAAAACCGGCACGCGCCGGTGCGCGGCGACATCGACGAACTCGGCATCATGGTCCGCAACCTGCTCGACAATGCGCTGCGCCACGGCACGCCCGGCACACGCGTACGGGTCGAGACCCGCCTCGACGGCGAGGGACATGACCGCAGGGCGACCCTGATCGTCGCCGACGACGGGCCGGGCATACCCGACAGCGAAAGCCGGCGCGTGTTCGAACGGTTCTACCGCGCCGAGAACGGTCGCCGGACGCAAGGCATCGGCCTGGGCCTGTCGCTGGTCGAACGCGTCGTCGCCTCGCACGGCGGACAGGTGCGCTGCGGCGTCGGGCTGGACGGGCGCGGCCTCGGTGTCGAGATCCAGCTGCCCGCCGGTACCGGCGCCGGGTCGCAGGCCGATCGTGCCACGCACGTGCACGCCGCCGACATCCGCCCCAGACAGGATGCCCGGGCGACCTGAGCGACCTGAGCCCGCGTGCGGCCGGGACCGTCCGACGCCGGCCCCGTCTCCATCGCTTCGATCGGCGTCCGCGCCGACACGAACGCAGCGCCGTCCCGTCCGCGCGGTGGCGCGCGACGCGAAACGCCCTCGCCGCGGCCATGTCACATCGAGCATGACCCGGCACGCGTCGCTCGCGACGCGCGTACGGCGGAGCACGCCGTGACGCGCGGGTCACGACGCAGCCTGGAACACTGCGCGCTACCCGGCAGCGCGGGCGATCGCCGACGCCTGCCACGCGCGCGCTGCACGAACGTTCAAGACGATCGCGCGTGCGCCCGCTACCGTAGTCGTGCCGCAGGCGCCCGTCCCGCGGCGCCACCCGACTCGAATCAGGAGACGAACATGCCGATCGGTTTCATCGGACTCGGCGTCATGGGCCAGCCGATGGCGCTGCGCCTCGCGCAGGCCGGCCAACGGCTGCTGGTCTGGAACCGCTCGCCGGAACGCTGCGCGCCGCTGCACGCGGCCGGTGCCGAGATCGCGGCCGATGCCGCCGAGGTGTTCTCGCGCGCGCAGATCGTGCTGCTGATGCTGGCCGACGAGGCCGCGATCGACGCGGTGCTCGCACGCGGCACCTCGTCCTTCGGCGATCGCGTCGCCGGACGCACGATCGTCCAGATGGGCACGATCGCGCCGGAACGGTCGCGCCGGCTCGGCGACGAGATCGGTGCCGCCGGCGGCCGCTACGTCGAGGCGCCGGTCTCCGGCTCGCGCGGCCCGGCCGAACGCGGCGAGCTGATCGCGATGCTGGCCGGCGACGCGGCCGCGATCGACCCGGTCCGGCCACTGCTCGCGCCGATCTGCCGGCGGACCACCGATTGCGGCGCCGTGCCCGGCGCCTCGCGGATGAAGCTGGCGGTCAATCTGTTCCTGATCACGCAGGTGACCGGTCTGTGCGAGGCGATGCATTTCGCCGCGCGCCAGGGCCTGGATCTGCAGCAGGTCGCCGAGGTGCTCGATGCCGGCCCGATGGCGAGCATCGTCTCGCGTGCCAAGACCGCCAAGCTCGTCGCCGGCGACTACTCGGTGCAGGCCGCGATCGGCGACGTGCTCAAGAACAACCGCCTGATCGCCGAGGCCGCCCGCGGCGCGCGGATCGCCTCGCCGCTGCTCGACGTCTGCCATGCGCTGTATGCCGAGACGCTCGCGCTCGGCCACGGCGGGGCCGACATGGCCGCGGTGATCCGTGCGATCGAGGCGCGGACCGACGCCGTGCCGGATGCCGCCTCGTGACCGTAGCCGCAGCCGGCGCGCGCCCGGTCACGATCGTCACCGGCGGATCGCGCGGCATCGGCCGCTGCATCGTCGAGCGGCTCTGCGCCGACGGTCACGCCGTCGTGTTCGCGCACTCGCATTCGGACGACGAAGCCGCCGCGGTGGAGACCGCGCTGCACGACGCCGGCCGCGTGGTGCAGGCGGTGCGCATCGACGTGACGGCCGACGATGCACCGCGGCAGCTGTTCGACGCGGCCGAAGCGCTCGGCACCGTGACCGGCCTCGTCAACAATGCCGGTGTCACCGGCCGGATCGGACCGTTCGCGCAGCTGAGCGACGAGGAGCTGCAGCGCGTCGTCGCGGTCAATCTGGTCGCGAGCGTGAGGCTGTGCCGCGAGGCCGCACGGCGCTGGCGCGGCCGCGGCATCGAGGCGGCGATCGTCAACGTCTCCTCGGTCGCCGCGCGCACCGGCTCGCCGCACGAGTACGTCGCCTATGCAGCGACCAAGGCCGCGCTGGACACGCTCAGCGTCGGTCTCGCGCGCGAGCTCGCCGCCGATCGCATCCGCGTCAATGCGGTCGCGCCCGGCACCGCCGACACGACGATTCACGCCCGCGCCGGCATGCCCGATCGCGCGGCGCGCGTCGCCGCGCGAATCCCGATGGGCCGTCCCGCCCGGCCCGACGAGATCGCAGCCGCGGTCGCCTGGCTGATGTCGGCGCAGGCGTCCTACGTCACCGGCGCAGTGCTGCCGGTCACCGGCGGGCTGTGACCGCGCGGCCGTTCGGCGCGAGCGCCGTGGCCCAGGTCGCCGGCGTCATGCCGTAGGCGCGCTTGAACAGCCGCGTCAGATGGCTCTGGTCCGCGAAGCCCGCTTCCAACGCGGCATCGCGCAATGGGTCTCCGGCGGCGATCGCCCGCCGCGCACGGTCGAGCCGGCGCATCGTGCGGAACCGCGTCGGACTGGTGCCGAACGCGAGGCGGAACTGCCGTGCGATCGTCCAGCGATCGAGGCCTGCGACGGCTTCGTAGACGCTCATCGGCTGCCGCGCGGCCGGGTCGGCGACGATCAGATCGCGCACGCGCAGCAGCGCCGGCAAGGCCAGCGGCGCGGCACGCAGCGGCTGCGCATGCGCGTGGCGCAGCAGCAGATCGCCGACCGACGCGAGCATCTGGGTCGCATCGAGCTCATCGAGCGGCGCGTCGAGATCGGCCAGACAGGCGCGCAAGCCGGCGTCGACCGCATCGGTGCGGATCACCGGATCGGCGACGAACGGCAGTGGGCGTCCGCCGATCGCGTGCCGGATCGCCGCCGGATCGACGTAGAGAATCCGATAGCCGAATCCGGCCTCGGTGCCGGCGGCGCCGTCGTGCAGCTCGTCCGGATGCAGCACATGCGCGTCGCCGACGAGGCAATGGCGGCGCGCGCCGCGGTAGCCGAACGTCTGCACGCCGGCCGAGGTGATGCCGATCGCATAGGTGTCGTGCCGATGCGGCGCGAACGGCCGCCCGGCGAAGGCCGCTTCCAGGCGCTCGATGCCGGCCGCGCCGCTGCCCGGACGCAGGCGCGGCGCGAGCGGCGTCGCCTGCATCCGCTGGCCGCGCAACGGTGCCGAAGATGCGTCCGAATGCATGGCCGCAGCATACGGCGTGGCCGTGGCGCGTCGGTGGCGGCATCGCGCATGGTGTCGTGCACGCGCGCGATCAATGCCGCGCATCGGCATACGGCGCGCGCAGGCCGATGCCGGCACCGACGAGGGCAGCCGTGTGGACGACTCGGCATCCGTCCGGGCATGCATCGTGACCTCGGAGCTCGAAGAGCGAGCCGGCCGCGCGGACGACGAGCCGAGCGGCGACGCGGCGAGCGGCGGCCGTATCGCGACGACGCGATGTCGTCAGGACGCCGATTCGAACAGGGCCGTGTAGCGCCGCTGCATCTCCTCCGGCGTCACCGTCTCGATCGCATGGCCGATCAGCCAGCGGTGACCGAACGGATCGCGCACCGTGCCGGAGCGCTCGCCGTAGAAATGGTCCTGCAGACCGCGCTCGAGCGTGCCGCCGGCCGCCACGGCGCGCGCGACCAGCGCATCGGCATCCTCCACGTGCAGGTGCAGCGTAACCGCCGTCGCGGCGAGACCATCGGGACTGCGCACGCCCAGCTCCGGATACTCCTCCGACAGCATCAGCACATGGCCGTCCAGATCGATCTCGGCATGACCGACCCGGCCGCCGGGCTCGGTCCGGCGGAACAGCTCACGCGCGCCGAACGCGCGCGCGTAGAAATCGATTGCGGCCGCGGCATCGCGCACGCACAGATAGGCATAGAGTTCCTGGACGGCCATGGCGACTCCCTCGTTGGACGATGCGCCATTGTGAAGTCACGCCCCCGCGCCGTCTTGCAGCGATTTGACCTGTCGGCTTTCAGCGCGGCACGTGGCGCGGCGTAGCGGGATCCGCCCGCAGCCGCCACGCGGACGGCGTCAGCCCCGCTACGGCGCGGAACGTGTTGGACAGATGCGCCTGGTCCGCGAAGCCGCTCGCGGCCGCGATCTCGGCCCAACCCAGGGACGGATCGCACGCCAGATCCAACGCATGCGAGAAGCGCTGCAGCCGCAGCCACTCGGCCGGCGCCAGCCCGGTCGCCTGCCGGAACATCGCGATGCAATGCCGATGACTGAGCCCGCTCTCCTGCACCAGTTCGCCGACGCGCAGGCCGTGACGACCGGGTCGCAGCAGGATTCCGGCCAGGGCCGGATGCACGGCGCAGCCCCGGCCTGCGGCACGTCCGCACAGCCAGTGCTCGAAGACGGCCAGACGCGTCACCGCCTCGCCGCACGCATGCAATGCCGACAGCAGCGCATCGACCTCGCCGGCGGCCGGCAGGCATTCCAGCGGCGTATGGTGCCCGGCCAGTGCGGATTCGGGTGCGCCGAGCAGAACGGCCGCCGCCCCCGGGCGCAGCACGGCACCGACCGAGACCGACGGCTGCGAGATGTCGCGCAGGTGATAGGCCGTGCGCGCGCCGCCGACCACCGCATGACCGAGACGATGCCCGCGCCGATCGGCCGCATCGTCGAAGATCCGCAGCGGCTCGCCGCCGATGCGCACGGCGATATGCGTCGCACCGGTCGGCAGCACGTGTTCGAGCGCGGCATGCCGCGCCGCCGGCGCGGACGGACCTGGATCCTGCGCCCAGACCGACGCGACGAGGCCGCGCAGCGCCGGAACCGGAGGCCGATGTATCGAAGCCATGAGCCGATGCTACGCCCACCGGCGCGACGCTTGCCAACCGACCTCGAAATCTCCGCTCACGCGCACCCGATCATCGCGCGCGCCGGCCGACGTGATCGAGCGGACCGCTCGTAATCGGTGCAGATCCCGGCTTGCCGCCTGCCGCGAGACCGCTCACGACCGAGGGCCGCCCGACCGCCCTGCCGCGTCGACCGTGCACGACCTCACCGCGGCGCCCGCGGCCAGCGCGCCTGCACCTCGTGCACACCGGCGTCGTCCAGCAGCGCGAAACCGAAGCCGGGCTGCTCCACGCCGTCCAGTTGCAGCGTCGCCGCGCCGCCGTCGATCTGCTGCACGCGGATGACGTACACGCTGGTGCCGAAGCGGTAGCGCAGCTCGTACTCGGGCCAATCGCGCGGCAGGCACGGCGCGAGCAGCAGCTCCTCGCCCCTGCGTTGCAGGCCCAGCAGCGACTCGGTCAGCAGTCGATACATCCAGCCGGCCGAGCCGGTGTACCAGGTCCAGCCGCCGCGCCCGACGTGCGGCGCCACGCCGTACACGTCGGCCGCCAGCACGTAGGGCTCCACCTTGTAGACGGCGACCGCGTCCGCGTCCTGCGTATGGCGTATCGGATTGATCATGCGCGCCAGCTCCCAGGCGCGCTCGGCATCGCCCTGCTGCGCGAACGCCATCGCGGCCCATACCGCGGCATGCGTGTACTGACCGCCGTTCTCGCGCACGCCGGGCACGTATCCGCGAATGTAGCCGGGATCGTTCGACGTCCGGTCGAACGGCGGATCGAGCAACTGGATGATGCCCGCCTCGCGCTTGACCAGATGGCGATCCATGGCCGCCATCGCCTGCCGCGCGCGCGCCGGATCCGCCGCGCCCGACAGCACCGACCAGCTCTGCGAGATCGAATCGATCCTGCATTCCTCGCTCTGGCTGGACCCCAGCGGCGTGCCGTCGTCGAACCAGGCCCGCCGGTACCACTGGCCGTCCCAGGCATGCGCCTCCAGGTTGACGCGCAGCCGCTGCGCCTGCGCCGCACACGCCTCGGCGAAGGCCGCGTCGCCGTACCGCCGTGCCACCGCGATGAATCGCTGCAAGGTGTCGTAGAGGAAGAAGCCCAGCCACACGCTCTCGCCCCGGCCCGCCTCGCCGACCCGGTTCATGCCGTCGTTCCAGTCGCCGGTGCCGATCAGCGGCAGTCCGTGCTCGCCGAGCAGCCGGCAGCCGCGCCGCAGCGCGAGCACGCAATGCTCGTAGAACGATTGGCGCAGGCACGAGGTCGCCGGCATGTCGTAGTAGGACTCCTCGTCCGCGCTGACCGGACGCCCGTCGACGAAACCGACCTCCTCGTCCAGCACGCTCACATCACCGGTCACCTCCAGGTAGCGCGCCGCCGCCAGCGGCAGCCACAGGTAGTCGTCCGAGCAGCGCGTGCGCACGCCGCGCCCCTGCGGCGGATGCCACCAGTGCAGCACGTCGCCCTGCGGAAACTGGTGCGCCGCGCACAGCAGCAGATGGGCGCGGGTCAGGGCCGGCCGGGCGTGCAGCGTGGCCATGGTGTCCTGCAGCTGGTCGCGAAAGCCGAACGCGCCGCCGGACTGGTAATAGCCGGTGCGCGCCACGTAACGGCATGCCAGGGTCTGGTACGGCAGCCAGCCGTTGACCAGCGCATCGACGTCGGCATCGGGCGTTCTGACCTGCACGGACGTCAGCAGGTCGCGCCAATGACGGCGCACGGCATCCAGCGCGTCGTGCGCGTTCTGCGCGCCCTGCACGCGCCGCGCCAGCTGCAGGGCGGCGCCGTGGTCCTTGCCGACACCGAGCCGGAACACCGTCTCGGCGCTCGCGCCGTCGGCCAGCGACAGCGGCACCTGGATGGCCGCACACGGATCCAGCCCGACGCCGAGCCGGCCGGACAGGCGCTCGCGCCGCAAGGCAGCCGGATCGCCGAGGCTGCCGTTGCGGCCGAGGAACTCGGTGCGATCGCCGGTAAAGCTGCAGCCGCTGGCATCGGTGTCGAAGAACGCGACCCGGCCGTTGAACTCGGTGTTGTAGGGATTGCGCGCGGTGAGCACGCCGCTGTCGGCATCCTGCGCGGTGACGACGTGCATCTGCGACTTGACGCGCAGATCGCCGAGCACCCATTCCACGTATCCGGTCGCCGAGAGCCGGCGCGCGCGTCCGGACCGGTTGCGCAGCTTCAGCACCGAGTACTTGACCGCATCCTCCACCGCCACGTACACCCACAGTTCACTGGCGATGCCGTCCTCGACGTGCTCGTACACGCTGTAGCCGAAGCCGTGGCGCGTGCGGTAGGCACCGCGCCCGCGGCGCGGCAGCGGCAATGGCGACCACACGTATCCGGTGTCCTCGTCGCGCAGATAGAACGCCTCGCCGCCGCTGTCGGCGATCGGATCGTTGTGCCAGGGCGTGAGACGGAACTCGTGCGCGTTCTCGAACCAGGTATAACCGGCCATGCTCTCGCTGACGACCGTCCCCAGTTCCTCGTTGGCCAGCACGTTCGACCACGGCGCCGGTGTGGAACTGCCCTCGCGAAGGTCGATCACGTACTCGCCCGCATCGACGGCGAATGCACCGATGCCATTGGCGTGGAGGCATGCACCGGATGTCGTGTCGAACGGCCAGGCGGCACTATCTTCGGCGAGATTCAGGGAGACCGGCAGACCGGCCGACGCGGTCAGGTCCACCGGTTCGACGCGATCCTCGCCGGCGGCTGCGGCCGCCAGCAGCGGCGGCAGGGTCCAGCCGGCGGGCTCGCGCCGCCCGATCTGCGCGGCCAGCGAACCGTGCTGGTCGTGGATGATCACCCGCGCCGCCGATTGCAGCAGGATGCGGTCCTCCTGCGAGATCTGGTGGCCCGGGCGCACGAAGATGCCGCCCGGGCGATCGAGCACGTTCGCCTCCGGATCGGCCGAGACCATGCCCAGGATCAGGTCCTGCAGCTGCTGGCGGTAGCCGGACTGACTCTCGTTCCAGATCACCAGGTCCGCGCGCAGTCCCTTCAGTCTCCAGTACGCGTGCGCCTGCACCATCTGCCGCGCCAGCTCGATGTGCTCGGCATCGGCGATCTGCAGCAGCACCATCGGCAGATCGCCGGAGATCGCGTGTCCCCACAGTCCCGACTGGCCGCGCTGGTTCTGCAACAGGATGCGGGCATCGGCGCGCAGCAGCGGGTGCGCATAGACGATCAGTCCGGCCAGGCGTTCGTAGAGCTGCGCATCGGCCTGGGACGCGTTGATCTGGCGTCTGACGACCTGACTCTGCGTCCAGGCCAGGTCGAAGACGCGATCGGCCAGGCGGCGGTCCCGGTACTTGTCGACCAGTCCGATGCAGGCCTCGCGATCGGCGCCCACGCCGTAGACCATGTCGATCGATGCGGTCTGTCCCGGCGCCAGCCCGATCCGGCAGCGGATCGCCACGATCGGATCGAGCACCGATCCCTCGCTGTCGGACAGCGCGTCCTGCTCGACCAGGGCGGACGGCCTGCGCGGCGTGTTGCCGCGGCCGAGGAAGCGCGCGCGATCGGTCTCGTAGGAGATCGCGCCGATGTCGGCATCGTGGACCGCGACGAGGTGAAACATCCACGGCGCCGGCGCGTCGCTCTCGCGCGGCCGGCGCGTGCACAGCAGCGCCTGCTTCTCGCGCACGATCTGCGACTGCACGAACAGATTGCTGAAGGCCGGATGCAGCTCGTCGGCGATCGCGGGCGCCAGCACCACTTCCGCATACGTGGTGATCTCGATCGTGCGCGTGTGCCGGCTGCGGTTGCTCAGGCGCAGCCGGCGCAGCTCGATGTCGTCCTCGGCCGAGATCGCGATTTCCAGATGGCTCTCGTAGCCGCGCTTGCGTCCGCGGAACTCGGCCTTGGCATCGGAGAAGATCGCCTCGTACTGTTCGACCGGCACGCAGGTCGGCTGCAGCGACGTGGACCAGAACTCGCCGCTCTCCACGTCGCGCAGATAGCAGAAGCTGCCCCAATGGTCGCGCGTGCCGTCCTCCCGCCAGCGCGTGACCGCCATGTCGCGGTGGCGGCTGTAGCCGCCGCCCGCGCTCGTCAGCAAGCCGTGATAGCGCCCGTTGGACAGCAGCTGCACGGCCGGACGCGAGGTGTTCGGGTCGCGGAAGATGCGCAGCTGCGTTTCGGTTTCGGCCGGTGCCGCGCGCGAGTCCTGTGCCTCGGCCTCGTGCGGGTGGAATACGCCGGTGTGGGGGATGCGCTCCTGCAACAGCAGGACGGTCGCCTGGAACTCGGCATCGGCCTCGAACCGGCGTTGCATCGGCTGCTGGCGCAGCAGATGGACCAGCGAGAGAAAGCCCATGCCCTGGTGGTGCGCCATGAACGACCGCACGACGACGTGCGTCTGTCCGGGCGGGATGCGAGCGGCCGTGTAGTCGATGGCCTCGTAAAGTCCGAACTGTCCGCCGAAGCCGAGCGCGGTCAGCCGCTGCAGGTTCTGGCAGGCCGCCTCCGGCGCCACCATCAGCGCCATCATGCTGGCGTAGGGCGCGACGACCAGCTCCTGGCTCAGTCCGCGCTTGAGGCCCAGACCGGGCACGCCGAACGCGCGGTACTGGTAGTTCATGCGCGCGTCGACGGCGTTGTAGCCCGACTCGGAAATGCCCCATGGCACGTCGTGGCGTTCGCCGTACGCGATCTGGGCGTCCACCGCGTGGCGGGCGGTCTGGTCCAGCAGCGTGTCCGGATAGCTCGGCATGACCAGCTGCGGCATCAGGTACTCGAACATCGAGCCGCTCCACGACAGCAGCGTCGCGTTGCCGTCGACCTCGGTCAGCAGGCGGCCGAGCGCGAACCAGCTCTCCTGCGGCAACTGCCCCTGCGCGATCGCGACGAAGCTGCACAGGCGCGCCTCCGACGCCAGCAGGTCGTACAGGCCGCTGTCCAGACGGTGCTCCTCGACGTTGTAGCCGATCACCAGCAGGTGGCGCGCGCGGTCGTAGAGGAAATCGTATTCCATCAGCGAGAACTGCCCGGCGATGTGCGCCAGCCGTTCGAGCTGGTGGATCCTTTCGCGCGCTCGCCTGACGGTCAGCGGATTCGCTGCATGCTCCAGCAGCTCGCGCAGCGTCGGGATGCGCTGGTCGGTCCGGGCATCGGCGTCGGGCAGCAGAAACTCCAGCTCGTTCCGCGCCGATCGGCAGCTCTCGATCAATGCGGTCGGCCAATGGTGAGGATGGACCGGTTCGGCAGCGCCGGCCGGCCAGACGGCCGCGATGCCCTCCGCATGCTGCAGCAGTCGCACCAGCAGCCGGTCGGCGTCCGCGAAGGTGGCGGGAGGCGCCCGCTGCGCCTGCGTCAGTGCCGCGCGGAACTCGGCCAGCGCCAGCGACGGCGCATCGCCTTCGGCAGGCAGGCCCGCCAGCTCGTCCTCCAGCACGGCCAGCGTATCGGCCAGACCGGTGAACGTGGCGGGCGCCAGGATCGGCGCATCGGCCAGCGCCAGCAGACCCTGGCGCAGGGTCAGCAGATGCCCGGCGAGGTTGCCGCTGTCGACCGTGGACACGTAGGCCGGCGGCAGCGGCTGCAGCGTCTGGGTGTCGTACCAGTTGTAGAAATGCCCGCGATGGCGCTTCAGCGCATCCAGCGTATCGAACACCCGGCGCGTACGCTCGATCACGCCACCGACCTGCAGATAGCCGAAGTCCCAGGCGGCCAGATTCGCCAGCAGCGACAGCCCGATGTTGGTCGGCGAGGTGCGTCGCGCCACGACCAGGGCCGGGTGTTCCTGCACGTTGTCGGGCGGCAGCCAGTGATCCTCGGCGCGCACGTAGGTCTCGAAGAAGGCCCAGGTGCGACGCGACAGCTTGCCGAGAAACGCCGACTGGAAAGCCGACAGCTTGCCGCCGCGCCGGCCGCGCGGCCGCCCCAGCCAGGCCATCAGCGCCGGCGACAGCAGCCAGGCCGCCAGCAGCGGCGCCGCCACCGCCAGCGCTGCCGGCTGCCGTGCCGCCAGCAATGCGGCGATGGCGACGGCGATCAGCGGCGCCGGTGCCATGCCGAGCAGCTCCGCGCGCACGCCGCCGAGGCTGCGCTCCACCTCGCTGGACGGGTGCCATTGCAGCAGCTGCCGTCGCGTGACCAGCAGGCGCCAGAGCGTGCGCAGGATCGCGGTCAGGCTGAAGCAGGCCTCGTACGGCAGGCAGGCCACGTCGACCGCCGCGCGCAGCAGCTGGCGCAGGCTGGACCGGCCGACCTGGACCAGATGCGCCTCCAGCGGCATGTCGACCGGCAGGGAGAACAGATCGCGCAGCGCCGGCAGCAGCACCGGCAGCGCCCACAGGCTCAGCAGCCAGGTCGTCCAGCCGAGCGGGTCGGGCGAGAACAGCCAGCCGATCACGAGCAGGGCGAGCGTCGACGCCGGCACCAGGCTGCGCCGCAGATTGTCGAGCAGTTTGCCGCGCGAGAGCCACGAGAGTGGATTGCGCTCGAACCCGCCGTCGCGGCGCGGCACCCACGGCAGCAACCACGGCAGCAGCTGCCAGTCGCCGCGGATCCAGCGCGAACGGCGCCTCACGTCCGCCGCATAGCGCGCCGGGTAGTCTTCGTACAGGCGTACGTCGCTGACCAGGCCGGCACGCGCATAGCAGCCTTCCAGCAGATCGTGGCTGAGGATGCGGTCGTCGGGAAGTCGGCCGGCCAGCGCGTGCTCGAATGCATCCACGTCGTAGATGCCCTTGCCGACGAACGAGCCCTCGCCGAACAGATCCTGGTACACGTCCGACACCGTGCGCGTATACGGATCGATGCCCGGCTCGCTGCCGAACATCCGCGCGTAGCGCGAACTGGGCCGCCCGCTGAGGCTGGTGCCGACGCTGGGCTGCAGAATGCCGTAGCCGCGCACGACGCGGCGCCGCCGCTCGTCGAAGACGGCCAGATTGAGCGGATGGGCCAGCGTGCCGGCCAGCTCGCGCGCCGCGTCCCGCGGCAGCCGGGTATCGGTATCCAGCGAGATCACGTAGCGCACCTGCGACAGCACGTCCGTGTTGCCGACCACCTGCACGAAGTCCTCGCCGCCTCCGCCGCGCAGCAGCCGATTCAACGCCGCCAGCTTGCCGCGCTTGCGCTCGTAGCCCATCCAGCGTCGCTCGCGCGGATTCCACAGGCGTTTCCGATGGAACAGGAAGAACAGGTCGCCGCCTCGAGAGTCGGTCCGCTCTGGCGCGTAGCGGCGATTGAGCTGCTCGATCCGGTGCGCCGCATGCGCGACCAGCGCATCGTCGCCCGGCATGCCGGCCTGGTCCGCATCGAGGAAATCGCTGAGCAGGGCGAAGTGCAGATGACGGTCGCGGTTGGCCAGGAAGCGCACTTCCAGCGCCTCGGCCAGACGGTCCACACCCGCTTCGCCGTCCAGCATGCACGGCACCACCACCAGCGTGCGCGCCTGCGCCGGAATGCCTTCGGAAAAGTCCATCCGCGGCAACGGATGCGGAGGCACCAGCACGGTCGCCGTCCAGTTCACGAGCGCGATCGCCAGTTCGCTGAAAGCGAGCAGCGCCAGCAGGATCGTCAAGCCGATCGCCACGCCCGGCAGGGGCAGGCCCGCGGACAGCAGACCCCGCGTGAACGCGACGACGATCACCGCGATCGGGATCAGATAGACCGGCAGCGGAATGCGGCGCAGGCGCAAGCGGACCGGCCGCCCCCCGGAGGTGCCGGCCACGGCCTGCCGGGTCCGGACCACGCCGTCGTCGATCAGATAGAAGCCGACGTGCGCCTGGTAAGGGACTGGATCGGTCGCGGCGGCGGCTCGCGCCAGGTCCAGTGCGATCTCCGCCACCGCCCGCTCGTCGACGCCGGACAGGCGCGCGATCTTCTCGATCACGTGCCGGTAGTTGTCGCGGGTACTGAAGTCCATCTGCGCATAGATGCCGGCCGGATCCCTGCGCAGCGTGTGCTCGACCACGCTCATGTCCTCGACGAATTCCCGCCAGTCCATCTCGGCGAGGAAGCGCAGGCTGCCGATGCTGTTGCTGATCGACACCTGGTCCGCAGCCTGCTGCTGGCTTTCCAGATGGACCAGCTCCTCGATGCGCTGGCCGCCGTGAGCGGCCCACTGCTCGAGCCAGGTGATCGGCATCGAGAACACGCTGCCGCGCCCCTGCAGTCCGCGCGTCAGCTCCGAGATGAACGCACCGCTCAGCGGCGGGTCCGAGCGCGCCATGTCGGCGACCACCAGAACCACGTTCTTGGGATCTTCCGCCGCCGTCCGATTGAGCAGGCCGGCCCACTCGCTGGCCAGGCGGTGATCCTCGCCGTCGCGCATCAGCTGCACCGCCATGCGACGCAGATTGTCGATCAACGCCAGGCGCAGCATGATCGGGATCGCCCACAGCTCGCCGAGCTTCAGCGGCGTGACCGACTGATAGGCGGCGAAGAAGCGCCTGAGCGTCTCGGCATCGATGCGACCGTCGCCGTGCGCGATCGCTTCCAGCGACAGGTCGTACACGCGCGGCAGGCCGGCCGAAGGCCCCTCGCTCAAGGACGGCAGCTGCCGGCTGTAGCCCTTCGGCAGATGGCGGCGCGCGGTGACGATCTGCTCTTCGACCAGATAGTAGTTGTCGAGCAGCCACTCGCCGGCCGGCGTGACCCGCATGTCGTCCTGGACCATCCGCGTCAGCAGATTGCAGGCATCATCCAGCACGCCTTCGTTCTCGGTCAGACGCTCCAGCAGGCGTTCCGGGCCGGCACGCGCATGCACCCGGTGAGCCAGCGCCAGCGCACGCCCGTGCCGCTCCATCTGTTCGACGTTGAACAGCTGCGCGCGCAGCGGCGCCTCGGCGCGCACCGGCTTCTGGGACACGGCGCGCCGCCAGCGCCACAACTGCCGACGCAGGCGCAGCCAGCGACTGAAGACCCTCCACGCCTGGGGCATCTCGAATCCTCTGGCAGCCACTGACCGACGATGCGTCCCGCTGCCGCCTCTCGGGCGACGGCGGCGAGGCTGATCCGAGCGCTCCCCAGGACACGATCCGGTCCCGACTCCGCCTGCGATCTGCAGACCGTCCCCGCCCTCGAAGGAATCTGCGGTATCAGGCCCGGCTACCGGCAGTCGCCCGCGGGGAGAGCTCGGCGGCGAGTGTCACACACCGATTCTGTACGTCCGCGTACGCCTGCGCGCTGGCGGCGCGCGACATCGCGGCGGCGACGTGCGGATGGAGAAGCGGCTTGGCGCGCCCGGCCGAGTGGACAACGGCCAAGTCCGGTGAACGGGCAGGCGGGAACCGGCCTCGCACGATCGGTGACAAGCGACCGACCTGCACGTCTGCGGCGCCTTGATCTGCATCAAGCACGGCCGGAAACGGCGGCGATATCGTGCACCGACGATTCCGAAGAGGGCGTGGGATTTCGACATGAGCACGATCTGGATTCTGGTAGCCGATGCCGGACGCGCCCGCGTACTCGAGCTGGCCGATGCGGGCAAGAGAAAGAAGCTGGCCGAAGTGGCCCGCTACGCCAACCCGGATGCTCGCCTGCCGGGCAAGGAATTCACCACGGACCGGCCACCCTCCGTCAACGAGAGCATGGGCAGTACCCGCCACGCGATCGAGCCGCATACCACCTTGCGCGAGAAGAACGCCAACCGCTTCGCCCGCACGCTCAATGCTGTGCTCGAGCGGGGCCGTCAGGAACACCGCTACGAGAGCCTGGTACTGGTCGCGCCGTCGCGCTTCCTCGGGGCGCTGCAGGGCTGCATGGACAAGCCGCTGCACGATCGTGTGATCGAGGTCGTCCATCACGACTATACCGCCCTGCCCGTCGCGGAGCTGCGCGAGCGTCTGCCGACGAAGATCTTTCTCTGAAAGGCGATCGCGCGGAGGGAACCTCAGGCCATCGAACTCGGAGGAGCACATGACCGACAGCGGACATCACCCGCGGCGACTGCTCATCCTCGTCGTGCTGGTGGGACTGGCGATCCTGCTGGTCAGCACGGCCCTGGCCTTCATGCGCTAGGACCGGCCAGGCCGGATCCAATCTTCATTCGTAGAGGAGCATCGATCGATGGCCAAGATCCTGATCGTCTTCTACAGCCGTACCGGCACCACCGGCCGCGTTGCCGAGCAGCTCGCCGCGGCACTCGATGCGCCGCTGACGGCGATCGAGGAGCCGCGCCGACGCCGCGGCCTGACGGGCTATCTGCGCAGCGCACGCGAGGCCGCGCGCTGCGCACTGCCGCCGATCCTGCCGCCGACCCGCGACCCGGCCGATTACGATCTGCTGGTACTGGCCACCCCGGTCTGGGTCGGCCACGTAGCGAGCCCGATGCGCAGCTTTCTGCAGGGCTATCGTTCCACCCTGCGGCGCGTCGCCTTCTTCTGCACCTGCGGCGGGCGTGGCGCCGAGCGCGCGCCAGGCTATCGCAACGATTGTCAGCCTCGCCTGGCTGCGAAGCTCCCACCGCGGACGCAGCAGCGGTTTCCGGGGCGCGCTCATCGCACCGCCCCACGCGCTTCGAGGAACAGCGGCTGGTACAGCCGCTGGACCAGGTCCCGATTGACGATGATCCGCACCGGCGGGATGTCGCGCGGTCGTCGTCGGCCGGATGTCGAGCTTGCGTCGGAATCTCCTGGCGGATCGGGTGATGCTCCCAGCGCGGCGTCGCGCTCGGCGATGACGATGCGACCGTTGTCCTGCCGGCGCGCCGGTGACGCCGGTTCGGCGCCGACGCCAGGCAGCGTCGTCAGCGTGGCCCCGGAGGGGACGGCAGAATCAGAACATGTAGAGGTAGCCAAGAAGCACGGTCGACTCGATGGACGCGTCTACCAAGGGACTGTTCTTGATCTCTTTCCCAAGCGACTGGGCGCTGACATCGAGAAACAGGCTCGAGTGTCCGGATGACAGCCGATAGCTGGTCCGGATACCACCTTCGACATTGACGGTCGCTTCCGGCGCATAGAATCGCCTGGCCTTGTTCGCCTCATGTTCGCGAACTCCGTAGTAGTAGTTGACGTATTTCTCATCGAGCCACACGGCGCCGATGCGCGGTGACAGATCAAATCTCCCCGCGGAGAACGTGCGTTCTACGCCGACAGAAACCTTCCGTCCTTTGCTATTGCCTGAGACGTCGGCGAGCCAGCTCAGCGACAGATCGGCGACGCTGTTCTGCCATCTGATGTTTCCGCCCGCCCATAGGAGGTCTTCGCGCTCATCCATGCCCCTCAGGAAGCTCGAGTCGGACGCCTCATAGCCATCTCGCGAGACGTTGACCGACAACGAGAACGATACCGGCCCGGCGGACGGAAGTTTCACGCTGATCGAACCGCCGTGGACCGCTAGCCAGCTGTTGTCATAGACGATGATCGGCAGCACGATCGTATCCAAATCGATGTCCCTGTAGGGCTTCTGCATCGCACCGACACCCAGCCCCAAACCCCAGGTAGATTCCGAATCTTCGTTGCGCGCGTGATCATCGAACGCGCGAGCCGATGAGCAGACGCCCATTCCAAGCAGGCAAGCTGCGGCAATCATGCTCAACCTGACATACCAGTCCTGAGCACGCCTGGCCCGCGTACTTCGTGCGGGCAGGCCAGGCAAGTTCACGATCACATCCATGGAGCTGCCGTCGGCACTCCGTGAATGATGGAAAAGGTTCGTTTTCTTCACGCCATGGTCCTTTTATGGGGAGCTGGCCGAGTGACCAGTCGCCGCTGGGTTGTTGGGGTCGAGCAAGAGCGCGGCAGCGATCGGGCGCAGCCTGAAGCTGGCACCCTGCATCAGGCGGCCGTGACGGGCAGAACGAGCAGAAGGCTTCGCACCCGTGAGGGCACGATCAATCATCCGGTCCCCGGGCGCTGCGTCGGCCATTCGCCGACGTTCGCGATGGTGCTCGGGAAGATTTAGAAATCTCTTAGCCTTTTTAAGGCGCCTTTATGATGTCGCGCGGTTGCGGCACCACGGCCGGAAACACGACGCGCACGCAGAAGCCCGGAGCACCAATGCCCTCGCAGGTCCGAACGTCGGCTTGGTGCAGCCTCGCGATCTTGGCGACCAGGGAGAGACCGATGCCTGCGCCGCGGGATCCGCTCCCGGCGGCACGATGGAATCGCTCGAAGATGGCCGCATGCTCTTCGGGATCGACGCCTGGCCCGCTGTCGGCCACGTCGAGGAATGGCCGTAGCGTGGCGTGGTCACTTTCAAAACCGCACCGGACCCGGACCTCGCCACCCGGGCCCGTGTAGCGAAGTGCGTTGTCCACCAGGTTCCTCAGCAGGATTCCCATCTCGTCGACATCGCATTGGATCCGGCACACCCCCGTGTCCACGTGAATCGTCTGATTCTGTACCTGAGCGGTCACCTCGAACTCGCCGACGACATGGACGATGATCTCTTCCAGGTCATACCACTGGCGCCTGGGTGCATGAACACCCGCGTCGAGTCGTGCCAGGTCCAGAAGCTGCTCCGACAAACGCGTGCTTCGCCCCACCATGCCGAGCAACGTTCCCAGGGCCGCATCCTTGTCCTCGATCGACCGAGCCTGCAGCGCCACTTCGGTCTGCGCGCTGATAGCCGAAAGCGGAGTGCGAAGCTCGTGCGCCGCATCGTCGATGAACCTGCGCTCGCCTTGAACAGCCTGCCCCAACTGTTCCATCAGGTAGTTGAAGGAGTCCACGAGGGGTCTTATCTCATCGGGCAAAGTCGAGGCCGGCAGAGGCGTCAGATCGAATTTCTCCCGCCGTCTGACGCTCCTCTCGACGGATCGGACGGGCTGCAGGGACTTTCTTACGGCACCCCACATGATCAGACCCATGACGGCAAGGAGGGCTGTCGCCACACCCAGCGCGCTCAGAGCATCGGTGCGAAACGAGGCGTTGATCACTCGCCATGGATAGGCGACCTGGACATGGATCTGTCCGCTGCGATCCGCCATCGACAGGACGCGCCATCTGACGCCCCCGATCTCGGAGTTGGCGAACCCGTCGACGAAACCGGGCTGAAGCGGTGCATGCGGTGCGTCCGGAGTGCGCGCCCCCAGCGTCGTCCTATTGTTCCAAACCTGAAACACCAGGCCTTCCTCATCCTGAGGCAGCACGCCGTCTTTCATCTCCAGACGTGGCCCCGGATCGTCAGTGAGGCTGGCGTCACTTGGAATCGAAATCAGTATCTTGGTCCCTATGGACTGCAGCCTGCTGTCCCAGCGGCTGGACTGGCTGTGAGCCGTATAGACGTACATGGCAGTCAGTGCGAGCGCCCAGGACAGGGTGATGGCCAATCCCAGTGCCAGCATCATCCGCCCTTGCAGAGACGTCCCCATCAAAGCGACTGACCGATCATGTAGCCCTGACCATGGACGGTCGTGATGAGATCCTCGCCCAGCTTCTTTCGAAGCTGATGGATGAACACGGCGATGGTGTTGCTGCCTATATGACTCACCCGTCCATAGACCACATCTTCCAGAAAGTCTCGAGTCAGCACATGACCCGGCCGCTCCATCAAGGCAACCAGCGTCCGATACTCATGCGCGCTCAACGAAACGTGATGACCCGCTCGCGTGACCCGTCGCTTCGCGATGTCGACCGACACCTCACCGTATGCCAGCGCAGGCAGGACGCGCCCGTGCGCCCTGCGTATCAACGCGCGCAAGCGGGCCAGTAGTTCGGCGAACTGAAATGGCTTGACCAGATAGTCGTCGGCGCCCGCATCGAGACCCTTGATCCGATCACTGAGCTGTCCGCGGGCCGTGAGAATGAGTACCGGGGTGGCGTCGTAGCGCTCCCTCATGCGCTTGAGCACCGCCAGACCGGACTCTTTGGGAAGACCGATGTCCAGCACGACGGCGAAGAAGTGGTGGTCGACCAACGCCAGATTAGCGGCGCTCGCATCGCCCGCGTGCTGAACCTGCCAGCCATGTTGGCGGATACCGTCACAGACGGCACCGGCGAGCATCAGATCGTCTTCGACCAGAAGTAGGTTCACCAGTCCTTCGCCCCAGGCAGACGCAGCAGCGCATTGTGACCAGGGAAATTTAGGAAGTTCTTAAGATTTCTGCGGCTCACGCCCTCAAGCAGAACAGGCGGGTTGCCAACTCAACCTAACACCGTTAGAGTACCGCCTAACATCGTTAGGCTGAGTATGCGCGCCCCCCTCAAGCAGGAACACATCATCGCTGCCGCCTTCCAGCTTCTGGACGAGGCCGGCATCGAGGGCGTGAGCCTGCGCAAGCTGGCCTGCCGCCTGGGCATCCGCGCGCCGTCGCTGTACTGGCATTTCAAGAATAAGCAGGCGCTGATCGACGCGATGGCCGACGCGATGGTCGCGGAGGTCGCCCGCGACATTCCGGAAGGCCAGCACTGGCGCATCACGATGCATCAGATCGCCCGCGAGTTTCGTACCGCGTTCAAGGCGCACCGCGACGGCGCGCGCGTCTACGCGGGCACGTTCCTGGCGACGGAGAACGTCCTGCGGGTCGGCAACGCCACCATCGGTGCGCTGATCGATGCGGGCGCCCGTGTCGATTTCGCGGCGACCGCGGCACTGGACTCCATCTATTACGTGATGGGCTTCGTCATCGAGGAGCAGTCCCTGCCCGACGAACCCAGCGTGATGGAAGGGCTGCAGCGGGCCTTCTTCGAATTGGCCAGGGCGCGCTTCCCGCATTGCTGGGAAGCACGCGATCTGCTCGCCGAGCCGAGGCTCGATGAGCGCTTCACCAACGGTATCGACCTCATCCTGGATGGTGTGGAGCAGCAGATCTTAAAGAGAACTTAATTCCATCCCGGTATCAGGATGTGCAGTCGAACCACGCTGCTCCTCCGGCAGCCATGCGCGGCGCTTTGCGTGCCCCGCAGTAGCAAGCGTATCCACTTTCCCTACGGCCCCTCCCATGCCCGCATTCTCCTTGCGCTGGTCGCTCCTGCTCATCGCCCTTCCCGTCCTCGTCGCATGCGGCGAAAAAGAAGAACAACCGACAGAAGCCTCCTCGGCCCTGGCGGTCGCGCTGGCGCCCGTCCGGTCCTATCCGTTGTCGCGCAGCGTCGTCGTGTCGGGCCCGGTGTCGGCCTATGAAGAAATGCAACTGGGAGTCGAGCTCAGTGGCCAGCGCGTGACCGCGCTCAATGTCGACGTCGGGCAGCAGGTCAGGAAGGGGCAGGTGCTGCTCGAACTGGACCATCGCACGCTGGACAGTTCGCTCGCGCAGGCGGAAGCCTCCACGCAGGAAGCCGGCGCGGCGCTGGCACTGGCTCAGGCGCAGCAGTCGCGCGGCGAGAAACTGGCGGTCGGACACCTGATCAGCGCGGCGGATCTGGACCAGCTGCGCGCCACCGCCACGCAGGCGCAGGCGCGGCTCGCCACCGCCCGCGCATCGCGCGATGCCGCCAGGCTGCAACGCGACTTCGCGCTGCTGCGGGCGCCCGCCGACGGCGTGATCTCCAAACGCCTGGTCCAGCCGGGCCAGGTCGTCGCGGCGGGCACCGAACTGCTGCGGTTGATCCGCGACGGCCGGCTGGAATGGCGCGCCGAACTGCCCGAGAACCAGCTGACCCAGGTCGCCGTCGGCCACGGGATCGTCCTGTCCTACAGCGGCCAGGAAATCACCGGAAGCGTTCGCGCGGTCACGCCCGGCATCGATGCGCAGACGCGCACCGGCACGGTCTACGCCGATCTGCCTGCGCCCGGCCCGCTCAAGCCCGGCACGTTCGTGGAGGGCCGCATCCTGACCGGCGACGGTGAGGCGCGGATGGTGCCCACCGCCGCGGTGGTACAGCGCGATGGCCACAGCTACGTGTTCGTCACGAAGGACGAGCAGAGCGTGCAACGACGCCGCGTGCGCACCGACCAGACGGCCGAGGGCCGCGTGGAGATCGTCGATGGACTCGAGGTCGGCGAACAGGTCGTCGCCGAGGGCGCAGGCTTCCTCGGCGACGGCGATCGCATCCGCGTGGTGGCCGGCAAGGAGGCCGCTGCGCAATGAACATTTCGGCCTGGGCCATCCGGCGGCCGCTGCCGGCGCTGATGGTGTTCTTCGTCCTGTGCGTGGCCGGTCTCTGGGGCTTCTACCAGTTGCCGGTGGCACGCTTCCCCGACATCGCGTTCCCGATGACCACGGTCACCGTGACCCAGCCGGGCGCTTCGCCCAGCCAGCTGGAAACCGAGGTCACGCGCAAGATCGAGGACTCGGTGGCCACGGTCAACAACGTCAAGCGCGTGATGTCCACGGTCAGCGAAGGCGTCAGCACCACCAGCATCGAGTTCGAACTCGAAGCCGATCTGGCCACTGCGCTGGACGACACGCGCGATGCGGTCACGCGCGTGCGCACCGACCTTCCGCAGGACATCGAGGAACCGGTGATCTCCAAGGTCGACATCGGCGGCTCGCTGATGACCTATGCGCTGGTCGCCCCGCAACTGACCGACGATGAAGCCAGCTGGCTGGTCGATCGCGAAATCTCCCGTGCGATGTACGGCGTGCCGGGCGTGGCCCGCGTCACCCGCATCGGCGGTGTGCAGCGGCAGGTGCGCGTCGATCTGGACCCCAACGCGCTGCTGGCCTTCGGCGTCACCGCCGGCGATGTTTCCCGGCAACTGGCGCAGATCCAGGTCGATCGCGCCGGCGGCAAGGCCGAGCTGGACGGCGCCCTGCAGACGATCCGCACGTTGGGCACGGTGGCCGACGCGCAGGCCCTGCGCGACTACTCGATCAGCCTGCCGGACGGCCGCTCGGTCAGGCTCTCGGCGCTGGCCAGCGTCACCGACGCCGCCGCCGATCCCACCGAAGCCGCCCTGCTGGACGGCGAGCACGTGGTGGCCTTCTCGATGTCGCGCACGCGCGGCTCCAGCGAGGTCGAGGTCGAAGCGGGCGTGCACGCGGCGCTGGAGGAGATCAGGCGATCGCATCCGGGCGTGGACTTCCGCCTGGTGGCCACCGCCATCGACGAGACCCACCGCTCCTACGACTCCTCGATGACGATGCTCTACGAGGGCGCGTTGCTCGCCCTGCTCGTGGTGTGGGCGTTCCTGCGCGACTGGCGCGCCACCTGGGTGTCGGCGCTGGCGCTGCCGCTGTCGATCATCCCGACTTTCGCGGTGATGTACTGGTTCGGCTTCACGCTCAACATCATCACGCTGCTGGCGCTGTCGGTGGTGGTCGGCGTGCTGGTCGACGATGCGATCGTGGAGATCGAGAACATCGTCCGCCACCTGAGGATGGGCAAGCCGCCGCTGGAAGCCGCGCGCGAGGCGGCCGGCGAGATCGGCAATGCCGTGATCGCCACATCGCTGACGCTGGCGGCGGTGTTCGTGCCGGTGGCCTTCATGCCGGGTATCGCCGGCAAGTTCTTCCGCGAGTTCGGCTGGACCGCGGCCACTGCAGTGCTGTTCTCGCTGCTGGTCGCACGCCTGCTGACGCCGATGATAGCGGCCTACCTGCTCAAGCCCCACGGCGAGGAGAAGGGCGACTCCCGCCTGATGACCTGGTACCTGGGCTGGGTCGACGCGGCCCTGCGCCATCGCGGGCGCACGCTGTGGATCGCCACCGGCCTGTTCGTCGCCTCGCTGGCGCTGATCCCGCTGATTCCGGCCACCTTCATCCCGCAGTCCGACCTGGGCCGCAGCAACCTGAGCCTGGAGCTGCCGCCGGGCACCCGCCTGGAAGAAGCGGTC
Source organism: Rhodanobacter denitrificans (assembly GCA_003241385.1). Classification (GTDB taxonomy): domain Bacteria; phylum Pseudomonadota; class Gammaproteobacteria; order Xanthomonadales; family Rhodanobacteraceae; genus Dokdonella; species Dokdonella denitrificans_A. The sequence continues at coordinate 31,107 of QFPO01000018.1, read as the reverse complement.
GCGGTATCCGAAAAAGCCCGTGCGCTGCTCGAGGACATGCCCGAGCTCAAGCAGGTGTATACGGCCGTCGGCAGCGTGCTCGATCTCGGCGATCCGTCCACGGTCGGCGTGCCCGACCCGCGCAAGGCCACGCTGGTGCTGGACTGGGGCGTGGCCGACGATCGCGATCGCGACCAGCGCGAGCTCGAGCGCGATGCGCGTGCCCGCCTGGCCGACCTGCCCGGCGTGCGCATCAGCTACGTCAGCTCCGAGCCGGGCAACCTGCTGCAGCTGGTGCTGTCCGGCGACGATCCGCAGCGCCTGCAGGAGGCATCGCTCGCGCTCGAACGCGATCTGCGCGGTCTGCCGGGTCTGGGCAGCGTGACCTCGTCGGCATCGCTGCTGCGTCCCGAAATCCAGATCGTGCCCAACGCCGCGCGCGCTGCCGACATGGGCGTCTCGACGGCCGCCATCGCAGAGGCGACCCGCATCGCCACCGCGGGCGACTACGAGCAGCGGCTGGCCAAGCTCAACCTGCCGGACCGGCAGGTCCCCATCCGCGTGGGTTTCTCCGAAGCGACGCTGTCCAATCCGGCGCTGGTCGGCCAGCTGCGCGTCCCCGGACGCTACGGTCCGGTTCCGCTGGCGGCCGTGGCCGATATCCGGATGGGCAGCGGGCCCTCGCAGATCTCGCGCTATCAGCGCCAGCGCAACGTCACGCTGACCGCCGAGCTCAACGGCCGTCCGTTGGGTGAGGTGATGAACGCGGTGCAGCAGCTGCCCAGCGTCGAACGGCTGCCGCCCGGCGTGAGCTTCCTCAACACCGGCGACGCGGAAGTGTTCGTGGAGCTGTTCGTGGGCTTCCTGCTGGCGATGGCCGCCGGCATCGTCTGCATCTACATGGTGCTGTTGTTGCTGTTCAACCATGCCCTGATGCCGCTGACGATCCTGATCGCGGTGCCGCTGTGCGCGGGCGGCGCGTTCGGCGCACTGCTGCTGACGCAGAACATGCTGTCGCTGCCCGCCCTGATCGGCCTGCTGATGCTGATCGGCATCGCCACCAAGAACTCGATCCTGCTGGTCGACTATGCCGTCATCGCCGAGGACGAACATGGCCTGAGCCAGCACGATGCGCTGATCGACGCCTGCCGCAAGCGGGCGCAGCCGATCATCATGACCACGCTGGCGATGGGCGCGGGCATGATGCCGATCGCCCTGGGCTTCGCCGGCGACTCCAGCTTCCGCGCGCCGATGGCCATCGCGGTCATCGGCGGCCTGGTGACCTCCACGCTGCTGAGCCTGATCGTGATCCCGGCCGCCTTCACGGTGATCGACGATGTGGGCGAGTGGCTCTCCCGGCGGTTCAGAGGGCGCTCTTCGCACCAAGACGCGAGCATCGCCACTTGAAGATCGCGTTGAAGAAAACCCCCACCCTGCCAGCACGGTGAGTCCGCATCCGGTCACGTACTCGGTTGACACGCAGCATGTCGAGCGTCGCCATTACTGATGCAGCTGTGCCTGGAGACGTCGACAAGGTCCCTCGTCCCGTCGTTGCCCTGAGCGCCACCTCCGTGACCAAGAACTGGGAGAACGCGAGACATCGGCACCGCAAAGCACAGCTGATCTACTCCGTCCGCGGCATCCTCAACTGCGAAATCGAAGACGGTGTCTGGATCGTGCCGCCGCAGTGCGCCATCTGGATCCCCGGAGACCTGCCCCACTCGGCGCGGGGGTCGGGAGAAACGGAATGCTATTGCCTGTTCGTCGAGCCCGACGCCGCACCGGATCTTCCCAAAACCTGCTGCACGATTTCGGTATCGCCTCTGCTGCGCGAGCTGCTACTGAAGGTGGCCGGCTTTCCTGCCTTGTACGCGCTGGGAGGACGGGAAGACCGGCTGATTGCCGCATTGCTCGACGAGCTGGTGGAGGCGCCGGTGGAGGACCTGCATCTGCCCATGCCGCGCGACCCTCGACTGCGCCGCCTCGCGCAGATGATGCTGGCCGACCCCTCGGACAAAACCTCCAAAGCTCAATGGGCGACCCGCATCGGCATGAGCGAGCGAAGCATGAGCCGTCTCCTGCTGCACGAAATCGGAATGAGCTTCGGCCGCTGGCGCCGGCAACTGCATGTGATTCTCGCGCTTCAACGTTTGACCAGGGGCGAAAGCGTGCAGACGGCGGCACTGGAGTTGGGCTACGAGAATGCCAGCGGATTCGTCGCCATGTTCCGCAAGGCGGTAGGCAAGCCTCCGGCACGATACCTCTCGGATCGCACGAACGATGCCGAGCCTGCTCCCGTTCCCGGCATCCTGCTTCCCGATGAAATCTCGCCTGACTGAAGCAGACTCGGCCGACCGTCCTCTTCACCGCCCTTCCCAGCTGAGCGGGCGACAATTTTTCGGACATGTGGTGACGCTCGCGACAGGCTGCGCGTCAACAGCGAAGCCTCCGTGCATGCTTGCAACCGCGGTCGTTCACGCTGCCAGATCTTCGATGAAAAGCCGGTCGCGCGCGTCTTGGCACCGCGATATGTCGTAGCGCGCGGCGGCGCGTCCGGCCCGATGACATCGAACGCGCGTGCACGGGCGTCCTCGGCCACCATCCAGCGTCTTGCACCGCTGGCCGCGCAGGACCTGCACACGGGCCCGGCCGTGTTCTCGCATCGCTGTTCATGACAACCCGGACAGCGCGGGCGTACGCCTGCCATGCCGGATGATTGGCCGGAATGAATAATCATCTGGCCTGATTTCACCATCGAGCCAGCTTCACACTGGTGTCAAATATCGCACTCAAACGCTAATGAGTGTCATTCGATGTGCGATCTCGCGGACGCCGCAGGGCCCCATTGCTTCGTTGCTATGCCCGCCATGCGCGCTGCCCATCCTGCGCCGGACGAGCCATGCCGCAGTGCGATCAGGAGCGCCCCCCACAGCGTGCTGGGCTCGGCAGTCGCGGTGGCGATTTTCATCGGCACGCAGGGCGCATTCGCTGCCGAACCAGCGCAGCAGCAGGACGAGACCGGGACGAAGACGTCTCCGAAGACGACCTTGCCGGCCATCATCGTCGAGGGCCGCGATGATTCGGCAGTAACCGAAGGTACACGCGCCTACACCACGGGCAGTACGACGACCGCCACGCACCTGCCGCTGTCGCTGAAGGAAACACCGCAGGCGTTGACGGTGATCACGCGTCAGCGCATCGACGACCAGCAAATGCATTCGGTGCAGGACGTACTGGAGAACACCACGGGCGTCGCGTCGTACCAGTCCGACAGCGAACGAACGAGTTTCTATTCGCGCGGCTTCCTGATCGACAACGTTCAGTACGACGGTATACCCACGGTGGTCGGCGACATCGTCAACGGGAGCGGCATCGGTTCTCTCGATACCGCGTTCTATGATCGTGTCGAGGTCGTACGCGGTGCCTCCGGCTTGCTGACCGGCACCGGCAATCCCTCGGCCGCCATCAACCTGTTACGCAAGCGAACGACCCGTGAATTCTCGGCGTCCGCCTCGCTCGGTGCCGGGAGCTGGGACACCTACCGCGGCGTGGCCGACGTCTCGACGCCGTTGACCGAAGACGGCAGCGTCCGCTCGCGCATCGTGGGCACGTATCAGGACGGCCGCTCGTACATCGACGGCTACAAGCCGCGGAGGAACGCGTCCTACGGCATCGTCGAGGCCGATGTGACCCCGGACACGACGGTGAGCCTGGGCTATGACCACCAGGACATCACGCCCAAGGGCTCCACCTGGGGCGGTTTGCCGCTCTGGTTCAGCGACGGCACGCAGGCGGAGTATTCACGCTCCAAGACCTACGCGCAGGACTGGAGCTATTGGGACAATACCCTCAAGACCGCGTTTGCCGAGATCGAGCACCGCTTCGGCAACGGCTGGAATCTCCGGGCCATCGCAAACCAGTACCGCACGAAATACGATGCCGAGCTGCTCGGCCTGATCGGCCGCCCCGATCGCACCACGGGACTGGGTACCTATCCCGACGGCGCTTATCCGGTGGCGCTGGCGTCCCGGGGGCGCAGCCGTCAGAACAGCTTCGACGTGATGGCGAGCGGTCCCTTCGAACTGCTCGGCCGCCAACATGAACTGGTGGTGGGGGCGACGAGCTCGCACCGCACGGCCGGCCAGCACGATGTCGCGCCGTTCTATGCAGGCCTCGCGCCGGTCAATGTCTATGACCTCGACCCAGCCTTTCCCCGCCCTGACTTCGATGCCATGGCTTGGATACCGACCCGCACCCGAATCAAGCAAAGCGGTGTCTACAGCGCAGCCCGGTTCTCGTTGGCCGACCCTCTGAAACTCATCGTCGGCGGCCGCTTCAGCCACTACGAAATCGACGACAGCGTCAGTGGCGCGTCGTTGCACTACAAGACGCGCGGTGAGTTTACGCCGTACGCCGGCTTGGTCTACGACTTCGACGAGACCTATTCGGCCTATGCCAGCTACACGGGCGTCTTCAACCCGCAGACCGACTATCGGGACAGCAACGGCAACGTGCTCACGCCGTCCAAGGGAAAAACCAAGGAAATCGGCTTGAAAGGCGAGTACCTCGACAGGCGCTTGAATGCATCGCTCGCCTTGTTCGAGACCGCGCTGGACAACGCGGCGCAGATCGTCGCCGGAACCTACACGCCAGGCGGTGCCCAAGCCTATGAAGGCGTCGACGGGACGAAGTCGCGCGGAATCGAGCTGGACCTGCAGGGCGCGCTGGCGCGTGGCTGGAACCTCTACGCAGGGATCGCCCACTTCACGGCACACGATGGCGCCGGCACCCGCTTGAACTCGCAACTGCCGCGCACCACGGCTCAACTTTTCACCACCTATCGGTTGCCGGGAGCGTGGAGCAAGTTGACGCTGGGCGCAGGCGCCAAATGGCAAAGCCGCTTCTACCAGGCGCCCAACATCGGCACCCGCTCACTGGGCGGAGAGCAAAGTTCATATGCACTGGTATCGCTGCTGGCTCGCTACGCCATCACGAACAAGACCCATCTGGCAGTCAACATCGACAACGTGTTCGACAAGAAGTACGCATTGCAGAAGGGCGACTTCGACACTGTGAGCTACGGCGCACCACGCAACGTAATGGTGACGCTGGACCTCAGGTACTGATTTGCCCGCAGGCGAACGCTTCGCCGATTGCGAATCCGCAGACACCCATCCCTCGATTGCCGATAGAGCCCCTATGCCACTTCAACCATCCGCCCCACCATGCCCCGCCCAAGATCCGGCCTCGAACAGGGTCGCCATGTTCTGGCTGACGACAGCCCTTGGTGCCGTGCTTTTCGTGACCCTCCAGTTGTTCTTCTACGTCAACGACTTCGTGAGAGCACAGGCGGCGACACCCGCAATGACGTTCGAGACCAACGTGCTGTGGATGTTTTCCGCGTTCTACGGTTGCTGGATCGTCACGGTGCTTCTCGCGCTGATCGGATCCAGAAAGGCTCGGTGGATGGCCCTGATCCTCGGCGGCCCGCTCGTCGTCCTCAACACGCTCGGGGGGATCACTGACGGGTTGCGCGACGGCTGGCACGTTGCCTTCTCGGCGGTGTTCTTCATCGCGTTGCCGGGCGTGGTCGCCATGGCGACCACCTGGCGTCACATCAAAAGCAGAGGAAACGGCCATGTCGATGAACAGTGCTGACTTCCCGTTGGTCTGGATGAATCTCACGCAGGAACCCGGACATGATCACCAGAAGGACTTCGACGAGTTCGAAGCCAATCTGCAGCGCGGGGAGCCCTTCGTACTTCTGACCGATACCGCGCCTGCCGAAGACCATGAGCACTCGCCGGAAGAAAAGAAGCGCGTCGCGCTCTGGATGAAGAAGCACAAGACCGAGTTGCGAAGGCTGATTGTGGCGATGATCCTGGTCGAACCCAACTCGGCGAAGCGCCTGGGCCTCAAGGCATTTGCGATCGTCTTCGCGAAGTTCTGGGGCTACCCACTCCTTCTTGCGTCTTCGCGTGAAGAGGCCATCGAAATGGCCCGAGAGCTGCTGTCGGCGGGCGGAAACCCGGCCGGCTGACGGTTCACGCTGTCGGCGGATCTCAGGAAAGCCGGTCACCGCGCGCTGTCGCGGCGAGCCGCCACCCGACGCGCCGATGGCGACACCCACGGACTCGTCAGTGCGCATCGCGCGCCGGGCAGGATCTATTGAAAGGCGCTCCCCGACGGGACTGCCGCCCCCGGGCTACCCGGTCGGCGCCTCGGCCATCCTGCGCAACCTGCCGGCATCCTTGGCCGGCGGCATGCCGAACATGCGGGCATAGTCGCGGCTGAACTGCGAGGGACTCTCGTAGCCGACGCGATATCCGGCGCCTGCTGCATCCATGGCCTCGGCCACCATGAGCCTGCGCGCTTGCTGCAGCCGCAGCTGGCTGCGGAACTCCAGCGGGCTCATCGATGTGACCGCCTTGAAGTGGGCATGGAACGTGGAACGGCTCATGCCGGCGATGTGCGCGATTTCATCGATCCGGCACGTTTCGCTGTAGTGCTCCCTCAACCAGGCGATGGCCTTGGCGATCTGGTTCAAGCGGCTGTCCGCGGTCGCCATCTGCCGGACGATGCCGTTGCCGGCGTCGGTCAGAAGGCGATAGAGCATCTCGCGGACCACCAGCGGGGCCAGTGCTTCGATGTCGCGCGGCCGGTCGAGCAAGGCCGCAAGCCGTACCGCCGCGTCCAGCAGTTCGGGCGTGATGTCGTTGAGGGCGAGGCCGGCGGCGGGCGCATCGCCGTCCACGTCCGTTGCGGGATGACGCACGGCGAGGTCGCTCAGTTCGGTCATGTCGAGGTCGAGCACCAGACACAGATACGGAGCGGTTTCGCTGGCTTCGATGACCGATCCCGTGACAGGCAGATCGACCGATGCGAGCAGGTATCGGCTCGGGCTGTACACATAGGCGGTCGATCCCAGCATCACGCGCTTGCGGCCCTGCGCGATCAGGCAGAGCGTCGGCTCGTACACCACGGGCATCGGCATCGTGGGTATGCCCGAGCGAACCAGGCGGACGCCCAGAATCGGCGTGTCGTGCATGCCGTCGACCTGAGCGTGACGCCCCAGGATGTCGGCGAGCTTCGTCAGCGAGTCCATGCGGCACTCCATCGACGGATCGGTGTGGCGGCGAGTCGAAAGCCCGCACACCCGGACGATCGTACAAGAACGCCGGACGATCCCGCTACAGGCTTTCGGCCGGTCGGCGGCAGACTTCTGCCGTGCAAATTCGATGCATCGACTCCGGCAGGTGCTCGTGACGCTCCATCCGGTTCCGCCGGACCAACATCGTCTTTTCGGACGATCCGGCACGCGTGTCTCACCCCGCTCTGGGCCACGCGACCTCGGGCTCCGAGGGCTCCGATTGGGCCCGCCAACCCGGGGCATGTCCGCCGCCCGCAGGACGTGATGGCACGTCGACTCATATAAAAGGAGAACCCCGATGCGAACCTTGTCCGCTGCCCTGATTCTGGCCACCACGGTGGGCAGCCCTGTTCCGGCTGCCGCGCAGACGACGACCGAACCTCGAGCCGCGATGTGCGCCGCCCACGGTCCGGCGAGCCCCGGCGAACTACATCGCGAATGGATCCTGGTGGGATGGGAGAAGCGTCGCGGCGATCCCCCGTTCGACTTTCGCCAGCGGCTGGGCCACCTCTACGACTGGAACTCCCGCGATGTCCGGCTCTACGACGACTTCGATCCCCAGCATCGTGTGGCGCGCAGCGCGAGCGAATGGGCCTCGATCTGGACGGAGCCCTTCACCGCATTGAGGGCCGCCAGGCACAGCATCCTGGACGGTCCGGACGTCGTCGACGGCGGCGCTCTGTCCGCCTCCACCCTCGAATTCGCGGCACGCCTCGAGACTGCGGAAGAGAACATCGTCGGCATCAGGGCGCGCTCGTCGCTGGTCTGGCAGTGCACGTCCACTGGCTGGAGGATCGTGCGCGAGCACACGTCCACGCGCCGCGTGTCACGGGAGGAGATCGATGCGATCGTCCCCACCGGTGAATGAGATCACATCGACGGAACGATCGAACAGGCCGGCGCACCGGCCCGACGCTGGTGCGGCGGTATCACGGCACCGACGGCAAGATCGGGCGGCAACACAACGCATCCCTCGTCATCGAGGTGCCCGACATCCAAGCGCCTCCACGTTCCGGCAACACGCAAGGTCCATCACGCGCGTACACCCGCATTGCTGCGCGCTTCAACCTACTCAGGAGCACGCGACATGACGAGGCCAGGATCGATCACGGCTGCGGCGCTGGTTCTGGCCATGCTGATCAGCGGCTGCGCGCTGGCTCGGCCCGTCGATTCGACGGCCGAACGAAACCGCCAGTTCATCATGCAGGCCTTCGAGAAGTGGGCAGCCGGCGGTCGCACGTTCTTCCAGGACGTACTGGCGCCGGACGTGATCTGGACGATCAAGGGAACGAGCCCGGCGGCTGGGAGCTACAAAGGCCGCGATGCGTTTCTGCAACAGGCAGTAGCGCCGTTCGCAGCACGCCTTTCCTCACCCGTCCGGCCGACGGTCAAGGGTATCTGGGCGGACGGCGACGACGTCATCGTGCATTGGGACGGCGCCGCCACCGCCGCCGACGGCGTCCCCTACAGCAACAGCTACGTGTGGATCTTCCGAATGGTCAATCTGCGCGCGAGCGAAGTCACCGCCTTCCTCGACCTGGTGCCCTACGACGACGTCATCAGACGAATTCCGATCGATCAGCAAGGAAGTACGCACATGAGCAAACATGCCTACGTGGGGATGTGGGTGACCGATGACGGGCGCATCCGTCATGAGCTTCTTGCCGATGGCCGCTATGACGAGGCGCGCGGCACGCGGGAAAGCGCCTATCAAGGTCGCTACGAGGTCAACGGCAACCGGATCGACTACCGGGACGACACCGGATTCACGGCAGACGGCGTCTTCGTCGACGAGAACACGCTCCATCACGGCGGGATGATCTTTCGCCGTCGATAGCCGCCACTTCTCGCCCTGCCTGCCAGGCACCCGCCGCGAGTTTCGGCGGCGCGCCGGTCGTGTCGGGGCCGGCGCGCTCCGTGCCGGAGATTGAATCGGGCCGGAGCCGTTCGCCTGCCTCCGCACGAGCGCGTCATCCGACCGATTCCGTCGACCCGATAGCGGCAGTGGTCGACCTGCGTCGAGACTTCAGCGGAGTAGCGACACGGAGCCGGAGGAAGAACGACGGCGGATCGTCGCGCACGGAGCTCAAGGCCTGATTGAATCCGATGCCGACCGACGCAGGGGGGACGCGACGACCTTTGATGATCACTGCAGGCATTAATCGCTTCTTAAACTCAGCGCCCCACATTGCGTCACCTGCGATCCATTCGCAGGCTATCTTCCTTCGCATTGTTACGAGGTGCCGATCGTGGTCAAGCGGCTTGTTTTCGACAGTCTTTCGCGTGTCTTTCGTTCGCCGTCGGCCGGTCGCGTCCCGCATCGCGTGCGTGCCGGTTGGTCTGCATTGCCGGCCGTCGCCGGCATGTGGCTGCTTTCCGCGTGCACGGCCGGCGGCACGCTCGCGCAGGACGCGCCCAATCCCGTCTGGAGCAGGGCCGACATGCCCTCGCAGGTCGGACGCATCTTCGTCGTGACGGGCGGCACCAGCGGTATCGGACTGGAAAGCGCCAAAGCGCTGGCGACGGCGGGGGCCGAGGTGATCATCGCCGCGCGCAATCCGCAGCGCGGCGAGGAAGCGATCGCCAGCATCCGCCAGGACGCGCCCGGTGCCAACGTACGCTTCGAATCGCTCGATCTCGGCGATCTGTCCTCGGTGCATGCACTCGGGACCAGGCTCTCCACATCACTGCCGCGCCTCGATGGCCTGATCAACAACGCCGGGATCATGGAGCCACCGCAACGCAGCACGACGCCCGACGGATTCGAGTCGCAGTTCGCAATCAACTATCTAGGCCATTTCGCTCTGACCGCCGACCTGCTCCCGCTGCTGCGCAAGTCCGCGGCACCCCGTGTGGTGACCCTGTCCAGTATCGCGGCCAGCCGAGGCAGCATCCATTTCGACGATCTGCAGTTCGCACGGGAATGGGACGCAGCGGCGGCGTACCAGCAGTCCAAGCTGGCGTGCCTGATGTTCGCGCTGGAACTGCAGCGACGCAGCGATGCGCAGGGCTGGGGCATCACCAGCATCGCCAGCCACCCCGGTCTGTCGCGCACCAACCTGCTGCCTTCGCAGGGGCGCAGCACGCTGTTCTGGCGCTTCTTCCAGACGGCGGAAAGAGTGGCGGTGCCCACGCTGTATGCAGCGACCGCGAAGGAGGCCAAAGCAGGCGCCTATTACGGACCCACCGGCCTGCTTGAGGCGCGCGGCGCGCTCGGCTTTGCCCGTATCCCCGATTCGGCCGCAGACGACGAGCTCGCGGCTCGCCTGTGGGAGGTCAGCGAGACGCTCAGCGGCGTGCGCTATCCGTCGGGCGCGACCCAATGAGATCGCCAATCACCGCAACCCAGGACACTCGCCAGTGAACAAGACCGCCATGCCAACCTCGGATCGACCCCGGGTACTCGATCGCCTGTTCAATCTCCGTCGCGAGGAGATCGGGCCGGCCCTGATCGCCGCGCTGTTCTTTTTCTGCGTGCTGACAGCGCTGATGCTGCTGCGACCGGCCCGCGACGCACTGGGCATGGAACGCGGGATCGAGAGTATCCGCTGGTTGTTCGTCGGTACGGCGCTGGCGACGCTGGCAGTGAATCCGGTGTTCGGCTGGCTGGTCGCGCGCCTGCGGCGGCTGCAGTTCATCGGTTCGACCTACGGCTTCTTCGTGCTGAGTCTGGTGGGATTCTGGGCATTGCTGGTGTTCGCGCCGGGCGCCGTCGGTCAGCGCAGCGGCCAGGTGTTCTACGTGTGGTTCAGCGTGTTCAACCTGTTCGTGACCATGGTGTTCTGGGCACTGCTGGCGGACCGCTTCACCAGCGACCAGGGCAAGCGCTTCTTCGCGTTGATTTCGGTCGGCGGCACGCTGGGCGCGATCTTCGGCCCCTGGCTGACCTCGCGCCTGGCCGTGCCCCTCGGCACACCGAGCCTGCTGCTGGTCGCGGGCGGCTTCCTGCTTGCGGCGCTGGCCACCGCCTGGCTGCTCATGCGCGTGATGCCGGACAGCGGGACCGCCAGCCCGACGTCTTCGGTGGCGCGTTCCCCAGTCGCGAACGAACGCATCGGCGGCAGCGCCTGGGCCGGCCTGGCCGCCGTGTTCCGGTCGCGTTATCTGACCGCGATCGCCGGCTACGTCGTGCTGATGACCGTGCTCGCGACGTTCATCTACTTCACGCGCCTGCAGATGGTCGCCGCGGTCGCCGACGACATGGATGCGCGTGCGGCGATCCTCGGCAACATCGACATGTGGACCCAGGTGGCCGTACTGGTCCTGCAGGTCACGCTGACCGGCAAGCTGATCCAGCGGTTCGGCCTGGGCGTGGCACTGGCGATCCTTCCGGTGGCCACCGCGCTCGGTTTCATCGGACTGGCGATCTACGGCTCGTTCGTCGTGCTGGTGCTGCTGGAGGCCGCCAACCGCGCCGTGCAGCGCGGCATCACCCGCCCCGCGCGCGAGGCCCTGTTCACCGTGGTGAGCCGCGAGGACAAGTACAAGGCCAAGGCCTTCGTCGATACCTTCATGTACCGTGCCGGCGACGTGCTCGGCGCGCAGGCCGAGGGTGTACTCGGCCGGCTCGGGCTGGCCCTGGGCGGCCTGGCCAGCATCGTCGTGCCGCTGGCCGTCGCATGGGCCGCGATCGGCTTGTGGCTGGGACGTGCGCAGGCCCGATATGCCGTCGCTGCGGAACGGCAATCCCCCTCCGCGCCCGTACAGCACCGCGCGCCTGCAACCTCGGCAGACGAGGCATGACGGCGACAACGACGCGATGCCTTCCGCCCACCTTATCCGCCAAGACGCCGGTGCAGCGACGTCCCACCGATTTTGAGAACAAGAAGGATCGCGGGGAACATGGGCGCAGTAGCACCGCGATCTGGAGTCCAATCCCCATCGAAGAGGAGATTGGACGTGAAGAAGCGTTTCAGCGAAGAGCAGATCATCGGTTTCCTGCGTGAGGCGGAGGCTACTCAAAGCGGGGGGACGTCGCCTTTTTGCCCATAAGAGCGTCGAGGCGGACTTGGGCACGTCGTAAACCAACAGACGCTGGAAGTCGAAGAACCCGAGCGCGCGCTCGCGCGACGCTGGTCCGTCCAGCCTTTCTCGATGGCGCGGTCGAGAAGGAGGTCGAAGCCGACGTCAGACGCGAAGGCGCGGACGGCTTGACACTCCTCCTGGATTGCCCAGGTGGGGCAGCTTTCGATCCGAAGCGGTCGGACTTCGGTTGAAAGCGGAACGCATCAGACGCACTGACTCAGGATGGCGCAATCAGCCGGATCTATGTCGCTTGCGACATCGTCAGCAGCGCTATCCTACTCCCCATGCGCAGACCATCCTCCTCGCAGGTGCGTTCTATCGGCTTGCTTCTATTCGACGGCATCACGCTGATGGACGTGGCCGGGCCTGCCGAGGTATTCGCGACGGCGAACGCGGCGATGGCGCCCGCATCGGCGTATCGGCTGCGTACATATGGTGTCGGCAGAACATCGGTGAGGTCGGAGGCGGGCATCGTGCTCGTGCCCGATGCGCCGTTGCCGGAGCACCTTGCCGTCGACACCTTGCTGGTACCCGGTGGATCAGGACTTCGGCATCCGAAGGTGCTGGCACGAGTCGCCAATGCGCTGTCACATGCACGGCCGCGCTGCCGCCGCATCGTCTCGGTCTGCACCGGCGCCTATGCCCTGGCCGAATCAGGCCTGGTGAGGGGCCGCCGCATTGCGACCCATTGGCGCTTCGCTGCCGATCTTGCCCGGCGTTATCCAGACGTAGATGTGGATGCGCGCTCTCTCTTCATTCTGCGCGATGACCTGGGCAGTTCGGCCGGAATTACCGCCGGCATCGACCTGTGCCTGTCCTTGGTAGAGGAAGACCTGGGACACGCCGTGGCGATGGCCGTTGCCCGTGAGCTGGTGGTCTACCTGCGTCGAAGTGGCGGGCAGGAGCAATACTCGGAGCCGCTTCGATTGCAGTCCGGAGCAACAGACCACCTAGGCGAGGTGGTGTCCGCCGTGCTGGCGCGTCCTGATGCCGATCTCAGGCTCGACGCACTTGCCGAGCGTGCACATCTCAGTCCGCGCCAGTTACAACGCAAGATTGCGCAACGCTACGGCTGCAGCGTCACCGAACTGATCGCCAGGATTCGCGTGCAGGAAGCGCAGCGGTTGCTATGCGGACGCCGATCCGTCGGCGAGATCGCGGCCTGCTGCGGCTACACCGACGCCGATGCATTCTCTCGCGCATTTTTGCGCCAAACTGGATTGCGCCCTTCGCAATGGCGGGCACGCTTCGCCGAGTCCACGCCAACGCCCAGCACCGCCAACTCCACCGAATCGGAGATGTCCGAATGATCGGACGAACGTTGTTCCTTCTGGGGGCGCTTTCCCTTCCGTTGTCATCCGCAGCAGGCTTGCTTCCTGTACCGACTGGCAATGGATCCGGATCCACGATGTACGTCTGCCCGCCATGTCCCCACGTCGCCGACCTCCTACATGCACAGCAGCATGAGGGCCCCGGCACGTGTCCGGCCTGCGGTATGAAACTGGTCGAACATCCGGCGCCATTGGATTCGTCGCATTCCGTTTTGCATGCCGGATCGGGGGCTTTCTTGTTGCCGGTTGGCCCTGATGGGGCGCGCGAGGTCGCGGTGTACTACTACCGTCCGCGCAACCTGCGGGAAAACTCTCCCGTGCTGATCGTGATGCCCGGAGCAGGACGCAACGCGTGGGATTACCGCGACCATTGGATCGAGGCGGCCGAGCGCCACGACGTATTGGTGCTGTCACCGCACTATCCGGAAAGTCGCTACCCGCGCTTTTGGAACTACAACCTCGCGAGCATGATCGCCGATGTTGTGATCGATCCCGAAGCCAAGGCGATGACGGGATATCGGATCGTGAGCGATCGCCAGCAGTGGCTATTCGACGACATCGACCACATCTTTGATCAGGCAGTGCGTGCGACGGGGTTGAAGACACCGCGATACGACCTGTTCGGGCATTCCGCCGGCGGCCAGTTCCTGCACCGATTTGCGATGTTCGCCGACGAGCGCAATCGTGCCGATCGGATCCTTGCGTCCAACTCGGGGTGGTATACGGTGCCTGACGCGGAGGCGCGCTTTCCTTATGGTCTGGCCGAGGCGCCCATCCAGCCCCCGCAACTCGCGAAGGCGTTCGCTCGGCACCTGGTCGTGTTTCTCGGTGAATCCGACGACGCCGACGAAACACGTGGCGATCTCGTGCGCAGCGCGGAGACAGACCAGCAGGGCTTGCATCGACTGGCACGAGGAAAGTACTTCCACGCGCATGCCGCAGAAACCGCGACACGCATGGGCGTTGCATTCAATTGGACGGTGGTCGTTGTGCCTGGGATAGGCCACGACGCCCGGGGAATGGCCGGAGCCGCAGCCGACTACTTATACGGCAACCATCCAGAGCGCGAGAAGCGTCCAGCCAATGGCTCGAGCGCGACTGGCGATTAACCGGAAACTCACTGGCGTGCGCGCGTGAACGCGCGTTTCGCGCTTACCCCTTGTGTATGGACGGCACACATAGGTGACAAACGTATCAGGACATGGGTAACAGCCGTCAGGATCTACCGTCATGGACCTGGATATCTGCTGATGCCCGGAAAGTGCCATAAAACCAGCGTTCCCGAGAAGGCTTTTACCGTCAAAGACGGCAAAAGTCCGAATAGTGAACGAGAGCGTCTTAATCCGGCCTCGATTCTTACCGTCGGCTCTACCGCCAACTTGCTCCGCTGGCTGGCGATAGTCACCGAAACCACTGCAACGCATTCACTTCAAAATCAACGCCTTGCGTCAGATTTTCGATAGCCGCCGATAGTCCTCGAAGGACCTGATTTCACTCCCACTCGATCATCAACAGGACACGCAAGTCCGCGTGGTTGAAGGGATTGGCTTTGATCGACATGAGCCTTTACCGTCGCTTGTACCGTCAGAAAACACATGCCTTTGCTGGCACGGGGTTGAGCGGCATCGGCTCATCATCAATCGGCACCTAGGATAGCGCAGCCAGCCGCGTAGCGAGCAAGTCGGCCTGTTCGGCAAGCTTTTTTTCGCATTGGTCTTCTGCAATTGCGCTAGGTGTGCAGCTTCCAGCGGATGCCTGGTAGGTTTTCTTGGTACGTGATGCCGTGCAGCTACTACTCCGCGGCGCCAGCGGGGAGCGACAGCAGGGAGCGCCGCTCGTCGGCGGCCAATCTCTGCTGGAGCTCTCGCACCATGGCGCGCGACGAACAAGGCATCTCGCACCGCCGTGCGGAATTAAGCTCAGGTGTCGACTCCCCTACCCCCATCTGAACCCTCAATCCCCGCGCTGACCGCCCTCAAGCATAGGTGGGATCAGAGTCGTCGCATGGACCGCTTCCCCATAAGTCTGCGCGTATGGCCGCGCAGCGGTCCAAGCGGACACCAGACTAGCGCCCACGAAAAACTGACAAATGTGGCATGGATTTACATATCATATGTTTTTTCGTATTATCGCGGCAGGCCATCACAAGCGATATGTTCATGACAATCGAGGGTCGTCAGGAAAGGGAGGCCAAGGTGGGCCGAATCCTTCTGTGGGAAGGCCGAGTCAGCCGCAGCCGGCTCATTGCCGAGTACGGCCTAAGTCCCATTCGGGCCAGCGAGTGGCTGCGAGACTTTCGCGAGTCCTTTCCTGATTGGACGGCCTGGGACAGCAAGCTCAAGGCGAATCTCGCCACTCCCAAGGCATACTCAGATGCCGAGCGCGCTGCAAAGATTGCAGAGCCCAGCGCCGTCAGCGCCATGCTGGCCCCATATGCGTCGGGTGCACCTGGCAGACCGCATTCCATCTCTTGGGATTTCTCCCATACCTCTCCACACACTTTCTCTCGAGTGAACCTAGCGATCACCGATCGTCTGCGGGTCAAATTCCTCTACAGCTCGATGACCAACCCGGAGCTGCATGAGCGGATCATCGAGCCACACAGTCTGCTGAGGGCCGGCCGACGATGGCATGTCCGCGGCTATTGCCTGCAGCGAAAGGCCTTCCGCGACTTCGTGCTAGGGCGCATGAACAAGGTCCAGCTATTGCCGGATCCTAGCGAGGTGGACATCGCGGCTGATGAGGCATGGTCCACCGTTCTTCGAGTCAGACTCATTGCTCACCCCGGACTCAGTGCTGCACAGCAACTAGTCGTTAGAAACGAATACTTCAACGGGGCCTCGGCGCGCGTCGAAACTTGCAGGGCCGCCCTCCTGAGCTACATGGTGCAGGAGCTCATGGCGGCGATCGACGTCGGTCGGCAGGTCCCTCCCGGCTACCAGCTTGCAGTTGAGAATACCGAGGAGTGCCAGCAATGGCTGTTCATGACCTGACCGACCACCTGCTTCGGGAGAAGGTCGCAGAGCGCCATCCGCCGCTCTTCAAGCGCCTGCCCGAACGATTGTTCGCTCCACTGGCTTCAGCCAACCGTTTTCAATATTGGTCCTTGCTGTGCGTACTGCACGCCAAGCGCTTCGGGCCTGAGGCCCCGCTGCCGCCCAGCACCGGCTTTCTGATGCGCGAAATCACGGCAGACATCGCCGAGGAACTTCAGTACCAGGACTGGACCCCGGATAGTGAAGACGTGACGCCGGCTACGCCCCTGGCGATCCGAGCCGTCATGGTCTTCAACCGTTTGCATGAAGCCGGATGGCTTCGTGTAGACCGGGTAGGAGTGCGCGAGATGGTGACGATGGCGCCGGCCGTCGCCCACTTCATGAGCCGCTTGGTCGAGTTCGCCCACACAGGTCCGGAATTCGTCTCTGGCAAGATCCGCAGCATCGAGGCGAACTTAAAGTTGCTTCTGGACGAATCAACCGACGGGTCGTCGCTGCAGGAGGCGGCCAGGCAGTCTCGCGCGCTTCTCGAACATGTCCGCATCGCCGGCACCAACGTACGCGACCTGATGCTGGAGATCGGTCGTGTCGACGCCACCGGCGAGTTCGTGCGTCGCTTCTTTGACGACTACGTCGAGCGCATGTTTATCGGTGACTACAAAGAGCTACGCACGCGTGAGCATCCCTTAGCGCGGCGCCAGGAGATCCTGCGCCTAGTTTCCCATATTCAGCAGACTCAGGAGCTGCGCGAGCGGCTTATCCAGTGGTATCTCGAGAAGCAAGCCGGCCGCGATCCCACTCGCGCCGAGGCCATGTTCGAGCGCGACATCCAGAAGGTGGAGGATCTACGCCGGATTGACGAGTACCTGGATCGGCTCGACGACGAGATTCGGCGCGCCAACAAGCTGGCGTTGGCCTATCTGGATTATCGGCTGCGGGCCGTTAGGCCCGTTGATGAGCTAATCGGCCATGCCATAGACGCCGTCGTGAAGCACGGCAGCAAGGCGACTGCGTTGACGCCGTTCGCGCCCGGGGACTGCATTGCCGGCGAGCGGCTGGCCTCGCCCCGAGTCGAAGTCAAACGTCCGCCACCCAGTAGCTTACGCAAGCAAGTCATGTCCGCAGAGCAGGAGGCGCGGGCTCGCCTTGCCTTGATGGCTCGGGATCGACGAACGATGTCGCTACCCAAGCTCGCGGCCTTCGTTCGACAGCAATTGGGTGAGGCCGATGCAGTGTCCAGCGCTTCTCTTCAGGTGGACAGCATCGAATCGGTTCGCGCACTGCAGGTACTGTGCATTATCGCCGCAGCGAACGCGACGTCCAGCAAGCTGCTGCGCTCCAACGCGCGTGCAATGAGCAGCGGATTCACCACTGTCCGTACTGGAGAAGAGGAGGACCAGAGCCAAGGCATCTCTCACCTGCCCTTCATGATCGCAAGGACAACCAAGCCAGCCAAGGGAGGAAGCCAATGAGTTTCTGGGCGAATGCGGCTGAGGCCACCAAAAACGTGGTCACGGAAGATGATTTTGAGGCGGCGGCGAATCGGTTGATCACCGAACAGGTGCTTTATGCCGCTGATCGTGGAAGCAAGGTGGCCTACGGACTGATCCGCGACTTTGAGCGCGATTTCAGACGAGCCCTTGAGCCCCTAGGCTACATCGTGCGGGTCAACAGCCAGTTGCGCTATGCCTGCGCCATCCCCAAGCATGCCAAGACTTCGTCGGTCACGGTAGACCAGACGCTGCTCGCGCTGGTGCTTCGCAAGATCTTCGACGAGGAGACGCGTTCGGGGCACCACGACGAGAACGGCGAGGTGGCTTGCGATTTGGTCGCGCTGGAAATCAAGTACAAGCAAGCGACGGGCGGTCGCGAATTGGCCACTGGCGGCAAGCTCGCCTCACTGATGCAGTGGATGCGGCGCTGGGGGATCGCCCGTGTGTCGGAAGAGGACGGCGATCAGTTCGGACACCAAGTGGATCAGCCCTACGTGGTCATCATCCGACCCGGCATCGCCGAGGTCCTGGGAGAAGCGGCCCTAGCGCGCATCGCCCTTTTCACCAGCCCCGACGTTGAGATCGATAGCGTACACCCGACGGTGGCAGAGACAGAAGGAGGCGGTGCCGCATGAAGAAGCTGATCCGGATCCGGGTGGTCCAATTCTTTCTCTACGAGATGCGCGACGTCGACGTTGGCATGACCTGCGGCATCTTCGGCGCCAATGGCAGCGGCAAATCCTCGCTACTGGACGCGGTGCAGATTGTCATGCTGGGTGCCAACGAGAGCCGCGGTAACGCTGGCGTAGCCTTCAATGCTCAGGCCGACGAGTCCAACCACAACAGCCGCAATATCCGCAGCTACTGCTTGGGCCAGTACGGCGACTCGCCGGATGCACGGGTGCGCGACAACGCCAACACCTACATCACGCTGGTGTGGCAGGACACTCATACCCAGGAGATCGTTTCCACGGGAGTGTGCATCTACGTAAGCGCAGACCGTGAGAAGCCTGATGTGCAGGGTCGCTACATTCTACCCGCAGATATCACGCTCTACGATCATCTCGAGCTCGTGGACGGAGAGTACCGGCCTCGGCCATGGGCGAGCTTCAGACAGATGCTCTTGCAACGTGCCCACGAGGAGGAAGTGCTCTTCCACGATTCCGAGCGTTTCGTCAAGGCGATGCTGTTCCGGCTGAGGGGTACGCGCGGCGCGCCGCGTTTGGATGCCTACCGCCAGGCGTTCCGCTTCGGACTGCGCATGAAATTTGACAGGAGCGTCGACGACATCGTTCGCCAGCAGGTGCTGGAAACCCGACCGACCAACATCAAGCGCTTCAAGGACGTGTTGCACACCTTCCAGGAAATGGCGGCCCTGGTGCGAAGCGTGCAGGCAAAGCTCGATGAGGCCGAGGTAATCGAAGCGGACTTCACCGATGCGCACCGGCGCAACAGCCACTCTGTCTCGCTCGCGGCTCTGGCCCAAACGGCCGAACTCGAAGTCGCCAACGAGGAGGTGACATCCGCCGAAGAGGCCGAAGCCCGTGCGACAGCGGCCTTGGACGCCGCCAACAAGCGGCGCGACGAGGTGAATCGTGAGGTGGAGGACGCCGAGAAGCACGCTCGCGACAGCGCCTCTGCCCGTGACAAGCACGCATCACACACCGATGCCGCGCTGCTGCGCGAGAACCTCGCGGGAGTCCAGAACAGGCTTGCGGAACAAAGGACAGGACTACATCGCAGCATCCAGGCCATCGGCAAGGCCATCGACGTGCAAATCCCCAGCAAGCTCGTCGCCGATAGCGCCGAGGCTACGGGGTTGGCACTCAAGGATGTCCACGCCCTGCTGAAAGGCGATGAGGTCGCCAGCCGAGACGCTGTGGAGTCGACGATTCGCAAGGCACTGCGCGCAGCCAAGCTTCTAAGCAACGAGATTTTTGAGGAGATGCAGGTCGTCGGTCGCGCGCAGACGACAGCCGAGACCGAACTTGCCGGCGTGCGAGAGAACCAAGAGCGCATCGCTAAGGGAAAGCCGCCGCTGGATGGGCCGGCCGCGGCGCTCAAGCGTGTGTTAGCCAACGCCGGTGTGGACGCCATCCCTGTATGTGATCTGGTGCGCGTTGACGAACCGGAATGGCAACCTGCCATCGAATCCTATCTGGGTGCGTCAAACATGCAGGCCCTGCTGGTCGAGGAGACCGATGAGCGCATGGCGTTCCGGGTGTCGCGCCACGCCGGGGTCTACGAGGCAAAGGTCGTGATGCCCAGTAAGTTTTCCAACCGCCCCAGCCCCAGGCGCGGTGCCGTTGCTGAGCTGATTAGTGGCAACAGCACTGCCGCGGTCAACTACCTGCGGTCCAAGTTCGGCGACACGCAGCGGGCGGAGACCGAGGACGAGTGCTTCGCCCACCGGTACGCGATGACCAAGGACGGCATGTTGCTTGCTGACGGCGAGATGGTGCGCAAGAGGCCCACGGATCCCGCCTTCTTCAAGATCGGCCCGACCTCCACGGCGACGCGCAGCTCGATCGCAGAACGAGCCCGCCAGCTCCAAGACCAAGTTGAAGCGCTCAGGGACAGATACGCGAAGCTCAAGGTGCTCTTGAACAACCTCGGCCCGTTCGTCGGCGGAGAGCAGGACAAGGTTCAAGAGATTCTCGAGATATTCGATCGACTGACCAAGGATGCTAAGGAGGAGGCGGCCTTGATTCGGCGCCTGCAAGCCTTAGACACCGAGGAGTACCGCCAGTTGGTGCAGGTGGCTGAAGCGGCGGAAGCGGCCGTGGTCGAGGTGCGTAAGCAGCTCCTTGCTGCGGCCCAGGCGGTCGGTGCAGCGGAGACGGCATGCCATCAGAAGAGCGAGGACACCAAGAAAAAGCAGGACTGGGCTGTCACCCAAAAGGGGATTGCTGAAGCGGCGCGCGCGGTCGATGGCTATGACGCCGACTATGCGTCTGACCAGTGGGAAAGGCTTCTGAAGCGCCAGGGCTTGTCATTTCGGGAGATCGTTACCGACTGCACTCGCCGCAGCAATGGCGCCAAGGACGACTCCCGCCAAAAGGCGTCGAGCGCCATGCAGAAACTGTCGGCTTTCCTCGTCAGGCACAACGAGGTCATGCCGGCTGGCACCCAAGACGACTGGCGGAGCGCGCGCGCCTGGCTGGAGGCGCGCGTTGTGATTCTGACTGAAACCGGCCTGCGCGAGAACAAGGCTCGGATGGACGACGCCCTGAGCGCTGCCAAAAGCACCTTCCGCAACGACGTCGCGGTAGCGTTGCACGAGCACCTGGAGTGGTTGCGCGACACCATCAACCGGATGAACGAAGCCTTGCGCCTGGCGCCGATGTTCACGAATAACGAACGCTACCAATTCCGTTCGCATGTGCGACCGGCCTACGCATCGCTGCTGAAGTTTATCAAAGACGTGGCCCAGTTTGGGCCAACCGAGGAATTGCTTGGCGGCTCTGGTGAACTACCCAAGGAGTTCGAGGAGCTGATGCGCGAAAAGACGGCCGCCGGCGCGGCCGCGGTAAAATCGCCGTTGGACGACTATCGCGAGTTCTTCGACTTCGACGTCGAGGTGCTTCGCGAAGAAACCTCTACCGGTACAACCAAGCACATCGGCTGGCTCAGCAAGCGCGTCGGGTCCGGCTCGGGCGGCGAGCATCGGGCACCGCTATATGTGATCGCAGGGGCTGCGTTGTCGTCGGCCTATCGGCTGGAGCGCGGTGACGGCTCCGGTATCCGGCTGCTGGTCATCGACGAAGCCTTCATCAAAATGGACCCACGAAATATCGTGGCGACCATGCGCTACTTCGAGGAACTGGGTTTGCAAGTCTTCATGGCCAGCACGGGCGATGCCTTGGGTAGTCTGACTGCCTTTCTTGATCGGTATTACGACATCATGCGTGATGCGGAGAGCAACGTGGTCGTGCTCGAGGGCCACGACGTGTCCCCTGAGACGCGAGAGATGTTCCGTGCCGACCTTCCTGAGTTCAATCCCGATCTGGTCGAAGCGGAGATCAGGAGGCAGTATCAGCCGCAGGTCGACTCGGCCGAAGATGTATCAGCATGAGCCGCCGGGACCAGACCGAGATGAATCCGCTGGCCAGGAAGGCGCTGGAGCGCCTGCTGAAATCTGCCGACAAACACCAAGCCGGTGCGACCGTGCGAGGCCCTGTCCTGACGGATTCTGCGTTGTCTGAGTACCGCGAGTTGCGTAGCCTGAAGGCTAAAGAGGACTTCGAGGCGGTGATGGCCTACGCGCAATCGGAGGGCGCGATCATGGTCCTGCGCCATCGGCGTGACCCCCAGGGCCTCATAGAGCGCGTCGAACTGATCGACGTCGTCAAGCTAGCCTCGATTCTGGGCAAGGTGCCCCATGCGATGCGAGTCCAGTCGGCAAGACAAACCCTCGCCGCGCATCTCGGCGAGCACCCGACTCTGATAGACGTCCTGTCCAACTGGGAAAAGCTCAAGAAGGTTCGCGGCAGCGGACCAGACGTTGCCGGCAGTTGGGCCATGGCCTGCGACGTCATCGCTTATTGCCAGGCCCAAGTGGCGCTTGGTGCCACGGAGACGCCAGTGCGAGATGCGAGCGCACGCCTGTTCAAGGACAGTAAGCGCATCGAGTCCCTAGTGCCTTACATCGATGTGCTGCTGGCAGGAAACGTCGAGGTCGATGCGCGCCCGGAAGCCGAGGTTTTGCAAGAACTCGGCCTCTATCGCGAGCCGCAGCCAGTGCGTCTAGCCGGCAACGTGGTAGTCCGCCGTGAACGTGGAGCGTTCCCGCTGGACTGTCCCTACAGTGCCCTGCCGCCGTCCACCGTGCTGGGCCTCGGGTCCGCGCCAAGTCAAGTGCTGACCATCGAGAACCAGACCACGTTCCATGTATGGGCGCGCCAGCATTGCGACTCCAACGTGCTATGTGTCTATACCGCCGGAATGCCCTCCCCTGCCTGGCGGACCATGTACCTTCGGCTGCTCTCGGAGCTCCCAGTTTCAACTCCGGTGTTGCACTGGGGAGATCTCGACGAAGGTGGTTTTCGGATTGCCGCCTTCCTGAGTCGGTGTGCATCCGAAGCCGGCCACGTCCTGCTGCCTTGGAAGATGCGTCCGAATGATGTTCCTGAGTCATTGTGTCGTGCAGCGCCGACGCGCACCTTGGATAGAATGGTCAAATATGCTGGCGAAGCCGGCTGGAACGACATTGCACACGAACTAGCGGAAGCTAAGCTCGTGGCAGAGCAAGAAGGCTGAGCTTGCCCGAGTCTAGGCGCCGCAACTACGCCTAGGGGCGCCGGAGCCCGTCGTTCCGGCCCGAGGGACGGACGCAGCTCCCAACCGGGCTGGAAGCAGTCTCCGAACATGATTGCGGACAATCGGACACCCCAAACTGTACAGTTCGGGTGACAATTACCACTCAGGGATGAGGAAGCAACGATGACAATCCTTCAAGAAATACTGGTCTGGACCCAGGGGCTGCCCGCATGGCAAAGCGACGCCGTCGCCCGCCTGCTGGCCAAGCAGTCCCTCGCCGCGGAAGACCTGGACGACCTATTCGCGCTTCTGAAACTGGCGCACGGTATTCCCGATTCAAAAGGCCGCACCCCTAAGCCGCTCACCGCGGACCAGATTCCCTCGCCGGTCAACGAGACCACGCAGATCGAACTGCTGGCGATGAAGAACATGCGCCACGTCAATGCGATCGCGGAGAACCAGTGCCTGCCATTCTGCGCTACCGGGTTGACCGTGATCTACGGCGACAACGGCTCTGGCAAGTCAGGATACTCCCGCGTGCTCAAGCGCGCCTGTCGCGCGCGCGACCAGACCGAAGCGATCCATCCGAACGCAAATCTTCCTGCCGACAAGGCCGGCGCCGCCGAAGCTACTTTCGAGATCACCGTAGATGGCGTAGCCAAAGACGTGCAGTGGGCGCAAGGAAAGGTTGCTCCCCCAGAGCTTTCGTCGTTCGCGATCTTCGACACGCGCTGCGCTCGCGCCTACCTCGACAGCGAAGATGACTTCTCCTACGTCCCCTTCGGCCTCGAGATCTTCGAGGCATTGGCCAAGGTCTGCAAGCAGCTGAAGACGTTGATCGATGCAGAATATGCACAGAGTGCCGTCGACCTCGGTGCGTTCACACCGCTACGGGGTGAAACGGCTGTCGGAAAGTTGATAGCGGCGTTGTCGGCCAAGACGACTCCGGCCCAAGTCGATGCGCTAGCCACCTTGAAGACGGAAGAACTCGCGCAGCACGCGGAGCTGGACAAAGGCCTGAAGGAGAACAATCCGGGCGAAAAGGCTGCCCGGTTGCGTCTGCAGGCACGCCGCGTCGCCACCATCGCGACAAACGCCACCAGCAAGGGAGCACTGGTGGACCAGCCGGTCATTGCCAAGCTGCGCACCCTGGCGGACAGCTTTCGCACCGCGCAGGCCGCGGCCGCTCTGGCGGCTAAGGAGTTCAAGGACAGCGAGAACCTGCTGCCGGGTACCGGTGGCGAAGCCTGGCGTGAACTGTTCGACGCCGCCCGCAAGTTCGCGACCGAATCACACCCGGACAGAGTTTTTCCGGAACTGGGGGCCGGTGCACCCTGCCCGCTATGCCAACAACCGCTCGCCGAAGGCGCCGCGCGCCTGCAGCGTTTTGAGGAGTTCATCCAGCAGGAGGCGGAGAAGACAGCGCAGGCGCGCCGTAGCGCCCTGATCGAGGAGTATAGGCCGTTCATCGCGCACAATCTGACACTGGGCCTTGACGAGGCAATTCACGACGAGATCAAAGCGCTGGACCCGCAGCTGGCAGTTGATGCCAAGGCATTCGAGACGCAGCTGTCGGCGCGCCAGGAGGCCATCAAGGCCGCCGTGTCCTCGCATCAATGGGATGCCGTCGCCGAGGCATTGGTCAACCCGGCAGCGAGATTGCAGATGCTGGCCGACAAGCTCAACGCCGAGGCAGAGACACTTGAGAAGGCGTCGGATGAAAAGGCCCGCGCCGCACTACAGAAGCAGCACGCGGAACTTGACGCGCGGATCAGACTAAGCCAGGTCAGGGACGCGGTGGTCGCCGCTGTCGGCAAGCTCAATCACCAAGCGAAGCTCACCCAATGCCTGTCTGCGGTGAAAACCAATGCGATCTCGTTGAAGGCCTCGGACATGGCCGAGAAGGTCGTTTCCAAGGAACTGGCCGACGCGCTTAACCGCGAGTTCAAGGCACTGAGCGTCGGCGCGTTGAAGGTCTCTCTGCAAAGCCGCGCCGACCGAGGCAAGGCCTTGCACAAGCTCAAGCTAGAACTTCCCCAGAACCGCAGCCCCGGCGAAATCCTGAGTGAAGGTGAGCAGCGCGCCGTGGCGATCGGCTCGTTCTTGGCCGAAGTGGGATTGAGCGGCGGCAACGGCGGGATCGTGTTCGACGACCCAGTGTCCTCGCTTGACCACCGCCGGCGCGAGCGGGTTGCCAAGCGACTCGTCAAAGAAGCTATGCATCGCCAAGTTGTGGTGTTCACCCATGACATCTACTTCCTCTGCCTGCTGATGGAGGAGGCGAAACTGGCCGGCACGACGATCTCCAGTCAAAGCCTCGTCCGTCGCACCGAAGGATTCGGTATCGCCGAGCCCGAGCTGCCATTTGAGGGGATGAACGCTAGCAAGCGGATCGGAGCGCTGAAGGCACAGCACCAGTTGATCGCCAAGCTGCACAAGAATGGAGAGGAGCAGGAGCATCGCCGGATGACCGTCGCGGCGTACTTCCGGCTTCGCATGGCTTGGGAACGCGCCGTTGAAGAAGTTCTGTTGCGCCAAGTCGTCCTACGCTTTCGCAAAGGCATTGAAACGCAACGGCTCGCCGAGGTCGTGGTGGCGGATGAAGACTATGCAGCGGTCAATGCTGGCATGTCGAGGTGCTCAAATTACGCTCACGACAGCGCGCTGTTGGGCGGTGTTGCTGTCCCCGATCCGGACGAGCTGCTGGCCGACATCAATGCGCTGGAAACGTGGCGCTCAGAAGTCGAGAAACGTAGCGTGCAGACGGGGAAGTTGCGCAAGGCGAAACCGGCTACCGCAGCCGCAAGCTCCTAGCGCGCTTGCTCGTCACACGATGAAGTCTCATAGACCAACAGAGACTAGGACACTCCTCTGGCCTCCTTGATCCGGCCACGTCTGAACCCCCTGTCCGCGGCCATGAACGCCTCCAGCATGTGCGGGATCAGCATGGCTGCGTCGACAGCTTCGCCATACGCCTGCGCGTGCAGCGCCGCGTAGCGGTCGAGGTCGGCCTTCAGGCTGGCCGGGCAGGCAAATGTCAGCTTGACGCTCTCGGTCTTGGGTAGCGGCCCCAGCCGCAGCTTCTTGGTCGTGCTCATCGTGCAGCCCCTCGGTTGAAGAACAGCGGCTGATACGGCCGCAGCACCAGATCCCGGTTGACGATGATGCGTACCGGAAGGCCCGGTCGCGCCGTCAGCGTCGGCTGGATGTTGAGGTTGCGCCGAGTGATCTCCTGCCCGACCTGATTGATGCTCTCCTGAGCGCTGTCGCGTCCGGCGATGACGACGCGATCGCCGTCCTGCCGATTCTCGGGCGCCGCCAGCTCGGCGCCGACGCCGAGCAGCGTCGTCAGCGCGGCGCCGGCGAAGATGCGGCCCCAGTGGTAATCCACATCGTCCTCGAGCCCAGCGTAGCCAGCCGGATCGGTCCCGACCATATTGTCGAGCGTCAGCGACGAGGTGTCGGGCAGGATGATCCGGTGCCAGATGGCTTGAACGCGACTCTGCCCATAACTGACCTGGCTGTTGTAGCGGCCGAGAATGCGCGATCCCTGCGGGATCAGCAGGTGGCCGCCGGTCGCGGTGTCGTAGACCGGTTCGGTGACCGTCGCGATCACGTCGCCGGGCAAATCGGACTTGATGCCGGTCACCAGCGCGCCGGCGATGACCGTCCCGGCCATCACCTGATACGGCGACTCCGGCATTCGCAGGCTGCCAGAATTGCGGGTTTCCGTGGAGCCGCCTTGCAGGAACGCCTCCTTCTGGTCTTGCCGGTTCTGCACAGCGGTCGGATCCACCTGCGCCGTCGTCGAGGCCGGCCCGGCGGCAAGCGGGTCGAAGGCCGCCTGTGTGTGGGTGGCGCCGGCGGCATCCAGCGCCGCCTGCGCCACGGCAGGCGCCGTCTGGCCCTGGCCACCCGAACGAAAGAACACTGATGAGGCCGCCGCCGCGTCGGCCTCCTTGCGCAAGGCATCCTCGGGCTCGTGGCCCGGCGGTGTATACGTCGGCGTCACCGCCTGCTGCGAATTCATGATGGCCGGCCCGAGGTCGCCCGGCAGCGGCGGCCCCAGCTCGGGCACCTTCGGCGGCAACTTCGAGTAATCCGAAGGCAGGCCGTCCAGCCCTTCGGACTTCGACACGCGATCGACGTTGTAAAGCTCGGTCTGCTCATTGGCGCCGCGCCGCTGCGGCTGCAGCGACCAGATCGTGGCCCCGAGCACGGCGACCGACAGACCGCCGACGAGGATGGCCAGCGTGCGCCGATTCAGCCGCGTGACCGGCCGCGGCTGGGCGCGCAGCGCCACCGCCTCGGGTGCCACCTTGCCTGCATCGGGCCTCGTATCGGTCGGGCGCATGTCACATCCCTCGCGGCTGGCCGTCGGTCCGCTCGATCCGCACGACGTGGCCTTGCTTGCCACCCAGGCGCAGCTCGGCCGCGCCGAAGAGCCGGTCGACGATGTAGTACGGCGAGCGGAAGCGGTAGTTCACCAACTGGCCATCGCCAGCCGCGCCGATCACGAACAGCGGCGGCAGCTCGCCTTGGGCGATGCCGGGCGGGAACTGGATGTAGACCTTCTCGCCATCATCGAACGCGCGCAGCGGCTTCCAGGCCGGATCACTGCCGCTAATCGCATAGCGAAAGCGAATGCGCTCGAGCGACAGGCCGGTGTCCACCGGCGCCGTCGCCTGAGCGTCCTGCGCCTGCTTCCGCAGCGCCAGCATCCGGTCCTTGGGATAGTCCCAGGACACCGACGCCATCCACGCCTTCTCGGTCGACGTCAGCTCGATCAAGTACGTGCGCCGACTGGTCGTGATAACGAGGTTTGTCTTTAGGCCCGAGCGGATCGGCTTGACCAGCACGTTGACGCGCAGTGTCTCGCCGGCGCCGCTGGAGGTGTCGCCGACGATCCAGCGCACCGTGTCGCCAGCGGCGACCGTGACCAGTTCCTCGCCGACCTGCAGCGAGATGACGGTCACTCGCCCGGGTGCCGCGTAAACCTGGTAGAGCGCGCCGTCGGTGTAGGGCCAGACCTGGATCGCGTTGACGTAGCCTTCCCGCGTCGGCGCGATGCGCGCCTCGGCATTGGCGCGCGAGACCCGGGTCGCCTCATCGGCCGGCTCCGGCGCCGATTTCGCTTCGACCCCGGTCGGCAGCGCCTTGAGCTGCGCTGGCAGCGCCAGCGGCTCGGGGACCGCAACGACCTCGACCGGCGCCGGCGGCTCGGGCAACGGCTGCGCCGGCACCGGTTCGTCGAGCGAGACGCGCGGCGGCGGCGTACCGCGGCTGGCGCAGCCGAGCGAAGCCGACACGATCAGCATCAGTACGGAACTACGGAAAAGCAGATTCATGGTTTGCCTCCTTCGGATGCGTCAAGCTCGCGGGTCCACGACAGACCGTTGACGTAGATGCCCAGCGGATTGGCGCGCAGGCGCTGCTCGGTACGCGGTGTCTGCAGAACGATCGAGACGACCGCGGTCCAGCGCTCGACGCCGGCCGGCGCCCCGTTCACGAACCGCTCTTCGGTCCAGCGCACGTTGAACGAGGTATCGCTGGCCCGGACGATGCTGGTGATCTGCACGGTCACCGACTCACGGCCGATGCGTGCGAAGGGGTCATTGGAACGCGCGTACTCGTTGAGCACCGCCGCACCACGTTCGGTGGTGTAGTCGTAGGCGTCGAGCCAGCTCCGTCGGACCACGACCGGATCGATCGACAGCGAGCGCACCAACGTCACGAAGCGCGCCAAATGGTGCGCGATCTGCGCGTCGCTGGCCTGATAAGCGGTCGCTACCTCCCCTACGGCACGGACCTGACCACTGCGGTCGACCTCGACGACGTACGGCGTCACGATCGACTGCGCGGAGCGCCAGACCAGGCCGCCGCCCATCAGCAGCGCCAGGATCAGGCAGCCAAAGGCCATCAGGCGCCAGTTGCTGGCCTGCACACGCGCCGAACCGATGCGCTCGTCCCAAACCTGCGCGGCCGCCTGGTACGGCGTCTCTGGGGGCGGCGTGACGGCGTAGCGCGAGCGTCGTGGCCGCATGCGTGAGGCGCTGCTGTCGCTGCAGGCGCTTGGCCCATGCGGGCTGCTGATCCGCGGCGTGGGCGGGTGCCTCGCCTGCGGGAGCGCCCTTCGGTTCCCTGCCAGCACCCGCAGCCGAACCAGACGCTGCGTTCGGCGCGCCCGCTGGGCCAGCCTGGCCCACCGGAGCGCCTGCGGGCGAGGCTGCGCCCTCCCGAAAGCTGGCGACCGCGCGCTCCTTGAGCGTGTTCGCGCCGGCGGCCGCTCGCTCGCCGATGACCTGGGCGCCGCGTGAGGCGACGCTGCCGAGCCCCGCCATGGCACCCCGCGCACCACCGCCTGCCGCGGCCGATCCAGCTGTGAACGCAGCGCCCGCGCTGCGGGCCGTGCCGGCAGCCATTCGCGCACCGGCACCCGCTACGCGTGCGGCGGCCGGCGCCATGCGTGCGCCCGCCGCGATGGCACCGCCGACGCCGGTCGCCGCGGCACCGACGGCAACGGCCGTACCGGCGGCGCCGAGCGCCGCACCAGCCATCGCGCCGGCGCCGAGCTGCGGTCCGCCGGAGATCAACCCGGTCGCGATGCCCGGGCCGAAGATGGCGAGCGCGAGCAAGGCGAGCGAGGCCAGCATCACGACCAGCGCGTGATCGATGGACGGCTCGCCTGGCACGGTCTGAAACTCGTGGAACAATCCGGTGCCGATACCGACGATGACGGCCAGCACCAGCACCTTGATGCCGGAGGACACCACGTTGCCGAGCACCTTTTCGGCCAGGAATGCGGTCTTGTTCCAGAACGCGAACGGGACGAGTACGAATCCGGCGAGCGTGGTCAGCTTGAATTCGATCAACGTGATGAAAAGCTGGATCGCCATCACGAAGAAGCACAGGATCACCACCAGCCACGCGAGGAAAAGCACCATGATCGCGTCGAGGTTGAGGAACACATCGGGGAATCCCATCAGCGAGTCGAGCTGAAGGAAGATCGGTCCACCCGCGTCGAGGCCGGTCTTCGCCAACCGCCCCGGCTGCAGAAAATGCTCCATCGAGATGGCCGACCCGGTGGCGGTCAGGCCCAAGCCGGCGAACTTGCGGATCAGCTTGGCGATGACGTCCTCGCCCTGTCCGGTCGCATGACCGAGCGCCCAATAGAGACCCGCCAACGTCATGTCGATGACGATCAGCGTGGCCGTCAGGAACGCCACCTCGCCCTGCAGCAGCCCGAAACCTGAGTCGATGTAGCGCGAGAACGTATCGAGGAAGCGATCGATGACCGTGACGTCGTTCACGGCGTGGCCTCCGCGTCATCCGCGCGGTCGGCGGGCTCGGCATCGTCAGCCATCTCGTCCTCGAGCGGCGGCGTATCGAAGCTCGGTGGAATCGCCGGTAGCTCCTCGAGCGTGTTGTATTCGTCCGGTCCCGCGCTGCCGGAAAAGAACCGAACCCGGAACGCTTCGGCGGCTGCACGGCAGGCGTCCTCGCCGGCCGCATGCCGATCCGCCTCGCATTGCGCGCGCAACGCCTTCAGCCGTGCTGGATCGGCGGTCAGCGCGGCGGTCAGGTCCTCGGTCTGCTGCTGGCCGCATGCGACCAGCAGCAGGGCCAGCAGAGCGAGCGGGATTCGCATCGTGGTCTCCCGTCACTGCCCGTAGAAATGCACCGGATACGGCGTGTACGGCGTGCCCTCGCCGATGAAGCGGCGCCGCACCTCACGCGAGCGCTCGACCGCCGCCGCTTGACGTGCGAGTTCCAGTGAGGCGGCACGCTCCTGCGTGAGCTGCAGCTGCTGGCCCTGGATCGTCTGCTTGGCCTGCAGCGCGAGCAGCTGGTTCATCGCCTGCATCGTCTGCAAG
>QFPO01000017.1 GCA_003241385.1 Rhodanobacter denitrificans | reverse complement strand
CAACAGCCTGCACACCAACGCCTACGACGAGGCGATCACGACGCCGACCGAGGAAAGCGTGCGCCGCGCCGTCGCGATCCAGATGATCATCAACAAGGAACTCGGCCTCAATTTCTGCGAGAACCCCTGGCAGGGCAGTTTCATCGTCGACAAGCTGACCGACCTCGTCGAGGAGGCCGTCTACAAGGAGTTCGAGGCGATCAGCGAGCGCGGCGGCGTGCTCGGCGCGATGGACACGATGTACCAGCGCGGCAAGATCCAGGAAGAGAGCCTCTACTACGAGCACAAGAAGCACGACGGCAGCCTGCCGCTGGTCGGCGTCAACACGTTCCTGCCGAAGGAGCACGGCGGCGAGATCGCGACCGAGATCGAGCTGATCCGCTCCACGCCCGAGGAAAAGGCGCAGCAGATCGCCAACGTGCAGGCCTGGCAGGCCTCACGCAACCGGCTGGCGCCGGAAGGCGAGACCGTTCACGCCCACGTGGTCGAGGATGCGGCTGCCGAGGGCGAGGTGCACGACGGGCATGGCTTGGCCTATCTGCAGCGCACGGCGCGCGAGCGCAAGAACGTGTTCGCGGCGCTGATCGAGGCCGTCAAGACGCATAGTCTGGGGCAGATCAGTCATGCGCTGTACGACGTCGGTGGCGAGTACCGGCGGAACATGTAAAGGGCACTGACTGCGATGTCGTTCAACGTCCGCCAGATATTCGCTGCCTTGAACGATGCGCAGGTCGACTATGTCGTCGTCGGCGGCCTTGCCGTGATCCTGCATGGATATCTGAGGGCGACGGCGGCTTTGGAAGATGTCGAGAAGCTGGCGCGGATGTGAAAAACGGCGAGAGAGTTGAGTCGTGACCACCGAGTCGAGCGAACCAGTGTTCTCTTTCGAGGACGTCGAGCGTGCGCAACAGCGGGCATGGGTGAAGCTGAGCACGCGCGCGAAGATCGATTTCTTCGAGGAGATGATCGAGCTGGCGTATCTCAGCGGGGCTTTATCGCCGGAGCGGTTGGGGCTGCGCGATGCGGAGAGCTTGGAGCCGCGGTGGGACGGTTCGTCGGCACCTCGCCCGAAAATTCGCAGTAATGACGCGACCTCGTAGCGAACAGGAGGTCATTGTCTTGGTGGTCGAGGCTAGGCTTGAGCACGTTCAGGCGTGCTCGGATGATCCCATCGGTTGCGACGCAACTTGAACGGCGAGCTTTTTTGTTGCTTACTCCACCGATCGACGCTTCAGGGGGCGAAGATTCGGGATGGACTCCTCGGCTGGATGCCGGTGCCGGGAAGCACCGCGGAACCTTTTTCTTCTCGCGCCGATCGGCGCTGCCGTCGTCCGCACCGCAGCTTGCCGACGCCAGGCTGCCTATGCCGCGGCTGAAAGGTCTCGCCTGCAACAGGCCGGGCAACCCATCGGTTCCTATGCCGCGGCCGGCCATACTGAGCGTAGTCGCGCTGCGCGCCTGACCGGCTACTTGCAAGCAGCTCGGTGTCCTGTCAGCGCAGGGGCACACGATTTCTGGCGTTCGATGCGCCTGCGCGTTCGTCAAATAAGACACTCTGACCCCGTCCGCGGTTGGTTCGCCGTCCGCGGTCTCGTTCCCTGAATAGTGAGCCTGGCCCCGGTTTCGGCGGTCGCGACGGCGGCAATTCCTTCGCGCAGCTGGAGCCGCGCATCAGCACCAATCTCGCCAACCAGTTCGAGTGGCCGCTGTTCTTGCACGTTGTTTGTGTGCTGCTGCTGATGCAGGGCGCGATCGGCCCGCCGGCGCTGGGCCTGGCCTGGCTGTTCGTCGCCGGCCGCGCGCTGCACAGCGCCGTGCGGGTGTTCGTTCCCAACATCCGCCTGCGCGGGCTGGTGTTCACCGTGAACTTCCTGGCGATGCTAGTTTTTTGGGGGGGCGGGTTAGCAAGCACCGGACACGTGCGGCTTCGCCCGTCATTCCCGCGAAGGCGGGAATCGCTTAACGACAGACGCATGCGGGGCCATCGGGGGCTCTCACATGGACGAAGATGGTCTTGTTCAGCGGGTCACCGGTGCGTCCAATGGACTCACCACGCCGCGCCCGCCGCGATTGAGCACGTGCGTGTAAATCTGCGTGGTGGCCACGTCCTTGTGGCCCAGCAGTTCCTGCACCGTGCGGATGTCATAACCGGCCTCGATCAGATGCGTGGCGAAACTGTGCCGGAAGGTATGCGCGGTGACCGGCTTGTGCAGCCGTGCGCGTGCGCGTGCGGCCTTCAGCGCCCGCGCCAGCGCTGCGTCGCCGAAGTGGTGGCGCCGCTCCACGCCGCCGCGCGGGTCCTGCGCCCGCCGCAGGGCCGGAAACACGTATTGCCATCCAGGTTCGTGACCGGCGTTGGGATACTTGCGAGCCAGTGCATGAGGAAGCCAGGCCTCGCCCAGGCCTTCGGCAAGGTCCTGCCGATGCAGCAGCGCGCGATCCACTTCGCGCTGCAGCGGTTCGACCAGGCTGCGGGGGTAACACGGTGCGTCCGTCCTTGCCGCCCTTGCCATCGCGCACGGTGATTTCGCACCTGCCAAAGTCCACGTCCTTGATGCGCAGGCGCAGGCATTCCATGAGCCGCATGCCCGTGCCGTACAGCAGGCTTGCCACCAGCCAAGGCCGCCCGTCCATGCAGCCCAGCAGCGTGCGCGCTTCCTCCACCGACAGCACCACCGGCAGGCGCTGGGGCCGCTTGGCACGCGTCAGGTTGTCCAGCCATGGCAGCTCGACGCAAAGCACCTCGCGATACAGAAACAGCAGCGCGGCCAGCGCCTGGTTTTGCGTGCCGGCAGCCACGTTGTGCCGGTTCGCCAAGCCGGAGAGAAACCGCTCCACCTCCGCCGCGCCCATGCGTGCCGGATGTTGCTTGCGGTTGGCCAGGATGAAGCGGCGTATCCAGCCCAGGTACGCCTGCTCGGTGCGCAGGCTGTAATGCTTGGCGCGCACCCGCTGGCGCACCTGATCGAGCAGGCGCGGCGGCCGCGGATGGGTTTCCGCTTCTGTTACGCCATCGTTCTCCGCTGCATAACTCATACGCCTGCGCTTCCGCCATATTCCCGGAGGCATCGTCGTCCATCCGCGGCCAGGCTACGAGCGGGGAAAGTCGCCTGGCCGGGTAGGAAAACGCCTTGACGCACCGTCGTCCCCGGCTGAACAATCGGCGCAACGCTCCGGAAATGGAGTCCAATAGGCGTTAGGCCTTAGGGGAGGCAACAATGGCACGTTACACAGTCCGCATAGTGCTACACGACGCAACTTGGGATGAGTACGAGGCAATGTACGAGTACTTGGCGGCGCAAGGCATCACCGACATTATCACTTCCGATGATGATGCTCGGTACAAGATGCCGCCTGCTGAGTACAACTATGAGGGCGGCGCCACTAGGGCACAGGTTCTAGAAATGGCCAAAGCATCTGCCGCTAGAGTTGTCCGTTCGTATGCCGTACTGGTCACCGAGTCGGCTGGGCGCACATGGCATGGATTGGCTAAGGCCTAACAATTCATTCAAGCCGACGCCGCTTCGCGGCGCGGCTTAATTCAGGTGTTAGGCCGTGGGAGAGCCAATGTCGGACGACGTATTCTCAGGAATCGTGATCGGTACAGTCGGCGGCGCCGCGGCGGGGCTTGTGCTTTGGCTCATTGAGCGCCTGAATCAATACGAGATCGCTTGGAGAGAAAAGCGCCGGATCTTTTCTTGGCTTGACAAGGCAACTTCTCAAGACGGATCAAATCACTGGCGCAGCACACGGGCTATAGCCAGTTACACCGATCTCACTGAAGACCGTGTGCGCCACTTGTGTAGCATCCACCCAAAGATCGTCCTATCCTCCGGGGAGAAAGAGGTTTGGGGCATCAAAGGCCGGGCGCGTGACGCTCAACAAGCCGACGCCGCTTCGCGGCGCGGCTTAATTCAGGTGTTAGGCCGCATGAAGCAAAAGCGCACATTCCTCGTAGTTGGCACGCTCCTGCTGATAGTAAGCGCCGCTCTGTTCTATCCACTTGTTTTTGCGTTCTTTGCTTCTGGCGACTGTGTAAGCTCTGGTGGTAGCTACGACTATTCGGCGAGACTTTGCGATTTCTCTCGCAATCACCCGTTCGTGCCGTTCTATCGCACGCTGTCATTCTGGCTGGCGGCAGGAGCGTTCATCGTTGGTGGCGTGGCAATTAGTCGCGGGGCTGGCTGCAATGCGGCCTAACAATTCATCCAAGCCGAACCGCCTTCGGCGGTCTGCTTAATTCAGGCGTTAGGCCTCAGAACACATTACTATGGATAAACGCTACCAAGTATTCATCAGTTCCACGTTCCTCGACTTGCAGGACGAGCGCCAAGCCGTGTTGAAGGCGATCTTGGAAATTGATCATATGCCTGCCGGAATGGAGCTGTTTCCTGCAACTGACGACACTGCCTGGATGTTGATACGCGATGTTATTGACTCCTCGGATTACTACATTCTTATCGTCGGCGGCCGTTACGGATCCAGAGACGAAGCTGGCCTTAGCTACACGGAGAAGGAGTACGATCATGCTGTTGCATCCAAAAAACCAGTAATTCCCCTTCTTCATGCTAATCCAGATGTGTTGCCGCGGGAGAAGACGGAAACTGACACCGACGCGTGGGAGCACTTAAAAAAATTTCGCGCAAAGGTCGAGAAGAAGCATACCTGTGTCTACTGGGCGAACGCAGATGAGCTTAAGGCGAAAGTCATTATTGGACTTACCACGGCAATAAAACGTCACCCTGCAGTCGGCTGGGTACGTGCGGACAAAGTGCCGACCGAGGCGACACTGGTTGAGGTGCTTTCGCTCAAATCTAGAGTTGCCGAGCTAGAAGCAGAAGCACTTGCAGCGCGTGACAGCCCGCCCTCTGGTACGGAGGCACTTGCGCAAGCCGAGGACCGCTTCCCCCTAAGTATTGAGTTCACTGCGCGCCTCCGCTTATCTGACTATCCTTACCGAGAAGATACCCGCTACACGGCGTCAATTACGCCGAGTTGGAACTCAATCTTTGCTTCTGTCGCCCCCTCAATGATCAACGAGGCATCTGACAACGCGCTGCGCCGAGCTTTTACCGATTTTCTGACCGGAGAATCACTACGCCGGTATGGGAAGCGAAAGGAGTTCAAAGAACGCGAGCTCCGAGACTTCAATTTCCAGAAGGATGAGATTGAGACCTGCATTGTTCAGTTGCGCGCACTTGGTCTAATTAGTGAAAGTGACAAGAAGCGGAGCGTCAAGGATACAGGCACATACTGGACGCTCACACCTTACGGAAATACATTGATGGTTCAGTTGCGGGCCATTCGTCGAGAGCCTTTGGAAGCGGATGAAGACGAGGGAACGGCTCCTCAGGCTCGTAGCGAGGCGACGGAAGCCTAGGTTCGGACCATTGGCCACAATGAGGCCTAACGATAACGGGGTCAGGTTCACTTACCGCGCGGCTGTATCGCTGCGGGCGCGATGAGCGGGCCGGATGCCGGCGAAGCGCTGGTCTAGACTTCAAGCGATAACGGGGTCAGGTTCACTTACCGATCGGTTCGAGATAACGGGGTCAGATTCACTTACCGAGCAGCCTTATCGCCTCGGGGGCGATGAGCGGGTCGGAGGCCGGCGAAGCGCTGGGTCTTGGCTTCGACCATGGCGCGGAAGTCATCGCGGCCCCAAGCACGCTGCTGCTGCAGGTAGTCGCGGATGGCTTGCAGGTCCTCGTCCGGCAGCGCCTCGAGGAGTAGCGATCGGTAGGCCGCCGCGCGATCGGCGCTCGTAGCGCCGAGCCTTACGTAGGCACGGTGGGGCGAGAGCAGCGGATCACCGCGCTGACCGCACAGATGCGCGCAGCTGGACCACGCGTACTGTTCCGGGGCATCGGTCAGCCGTGCTCGAACCGGGTTGAGGTCGATGTAGCGGGTGCAGTTCAGTACGTACCGGTCACCTCCCACCAGGCAGGACTTGTAGCGTCCCTCCCATAATGTCCCGGTGCGGCGATGGCGGGCATTGAACTGCCCTACGTACTGGCGTCCGAGTTTTTGCATCAGCCGGGCTACCGCGCCGGCCTCGGTCGGCGTCACGAGCAGGTGGACGTGGTTGTCCATGAGGACGTAGGCGTGCAGGGCGACCTCGGTGGCCAGCAACGATTCTCGCAGCAGAAGCAGGTATCGCCGCCGGTCGCTGTCGTCCAGGAAGCAGGGCAGGCGATTGTTGCCGCGCTGCACGACGTGCTGGGCGATGTTCGGCAGATCGAACCGGGGTTGTCGGGCCATGGGGCGAGTCTCGCCGCTGACCGGCCTCATCCATTAGTGCTGATCGCCGATTCTTGTGTCAGAAATCGGCTCGACGTCGCCCCATGGCTGCTCAGGAAGTGAACCTGACCCCGTTTCCGATGAAGTGAATCTGCCCCCGTTTACGTTAATGCTCTTACCCCTGCTGCGGTTACGGAGCCTTCGCCATGCGCACCTTCGTTCTGATGACCTTGTTCGCCGCGCTCATGCTCGCCGTACCGGCGCGGGCCGAGCTCGGCATCGGTGGCTATGCCCGCGCCGGACAGAGCGGCGTGCCGCTGCGGATCTTCGGGCCTGATGCCGACGGCACGACGCCGCCCTTCCAGGAAATGAGCGGGCCGACATTCGGCGCGCGCGACACGCAGTGGGCGAGCTACGAGCCGAACGAGCAACTACTCTACATTTCGGACTATTACGGCCAGGCCATCCGCGTCTATCCGGCCTTCCGAAGTGGCGACGTCGCGCCGTTGCGCGTGCTCAGGTCGGCATACCTCGGACAGTCCCAGGCGAATGCGCCGATATTCGCCCACGGCGAGCTCGCCGCCATCGCGATCAACTGCTGCATCCGTACCTGGCCACTGGACGCCGAGGGCGATGATGTTCTGCCCAAGCGCACGATCCCGTGGGTCGGCACCAATCCGAAGACGCAGCTCAACAGCCCGGCCTCGCTGGTCTACCTGCCTGACACCGACGAGTACGCGGTCGTCGACTTCGAGCGGGGCACGAACGCCTCCCGCATCGTGTTCCACGCGCGGACGGCGAGCGGCAACGTCCCGCCGACGCGCATGATCACCGGTAACGGCGTCGGCGGCGCCGTCGCCATCGCGCACGACCGGCTCAACCGGCGTCTGTTCATGCTCGGCCGATCTACGCTGGCAGACCAGAGCCTGATCGGCCGCGTCGCCGTGTTCCCTGATTCGGCCAGCGGCGACGCGGTACCGCTCTACACGATTGCCGGCGCGCTCACGCGCCTCAACCGTCCGGCCGGTGATTACTTCATCGGCATCGCGCATGACCCGTACCGGCGCCGCATCATGGTCAGCAGCGCGGCGCCGTCGTCGTCGAGCGAAGGGCACCGCATGATCGTCTTCGACGAGGACGCCGCGTACAACGCCGCGCCGCTGCGCGACCTGGGCGGCGAGTGGCTGAGTCCGGGCAACCTCGGCAGGCCCTTCAGCGTGCCGCCCTGGGACACGATCCGTCGCAACGGCTTCGACTGAGCCGGATAGAGATAACGGGGTCAGGTTCACTTACCGCGTCGCCGTATCGCTGCGGGGACGATGAGTGGGCCGTATGCCGGTAAAGCGCTGTGTCTTGGCTTCGACCATGGCGCGGAAGTCATCGCGGCCCCATGCGTGCTGCTGCAGGTAGTCGCGGATGGCTTTCAGGCCCTCGTCCGGCAGCGCCTCGCGGAGTAGCGATCGATAGGCCGCCGCACGATCCATGCTGAGCGTTCGGCAGATCGAACCGGGCTTGTCGGGCCATTTGGCCAGTGTCGCCGCTGATCGGCCTCATCCGAGACTGCTGGTCGCCGGTCCTTGCGTCAGAAATCGGCTCAACCTCGCCCATGGCTGCTCAGGAAGTGAACCTGACCCCGTTCGATTGTTGTTATCGCGCCAATCGCAACCCCGTCATCTGCCAGCGCGCCGACGCCGGAAAGAAGTTGCGGTAGGTCGCGCGCGCATGGCCGGGTGGGGTCAGGCACGAGCCGCCGCGCAGCACGTACTGGTTGACCATGAACTTGCCGTTGTACTCGCCGATCGCGCCGTCGGCGACGCGAAAGCCGGGGTAGGGCGCGTAGGCCGATTGCGTCCATTCCCAGACCTGCCCCAGACTCTCGCCGGTTGCTGCGCTCGGGTGCCAGGCTTCGCGTGCCGGTAGCCGCGCCATCGCATCGGTCCAGGCATGCTCCCACTCGGCCTCGGTCGGCAGTCGCGCATCGGCCCAGCGCGCGTAGGCGTCGGCCTCGTAGTACGACAGATGCGACACCGGCCGGCTGCCATGCAGCGGCAGCGCACCGTACAGCGTGAATTCCTGCCAGCCCGCGTTCGTCCGTCGCCAGTACCCCGGATGCTCGAGCTGCTGCGCGCAGCGCCAGTCCCAACCCTCGGCCAGCCACCACTGCGGCTGAGCGTAGCCGCCGGCTTCGACGAACTGCTGGAACTCGCGGTTGTTGACCGGCCGGCTGGCGATCTCGCTGCCCGGCAGAAATATCGCATGCCGCGGCCGCTCGTTGTCGAACGCGAAGCCGTCACCGGCATGGCCGATCTCGTGCACGCCGCGCGGCACCGGCAGCCAGTCCAGCCCGGATTCCGATTCGGGCTCAGGCGCCGCGTCGGGCGCTTCGTAGGCGGGCCACAGCGGATGGCAGGACAGCAGATGCTTGATGTCGGTGAGCAGCAGCTCCTGGTGCTGTTGCTCGTGCTGCAGGCCCAGCTCCACGCGGTCGGCCAGCGTCGGCGGCAGATCATGCGTCAGCAGAGTCCGCATGCGCTCGTCGACGGCCGCGCGGTAGTCGAGCACGCGGGCCAGCGACGGTCTCGTCAGCAGCCCGCGCTGCGCGCGCGGATGACGGTCTCCGACCTGCTGATAGTACGAGTTGAACAGCACGCGGAAGTCCGGATCGAACGGCGGCTCGTGCTCGAGCAGGAAGGTCTCGAAGAACCAGGTGGTATGCGCCAGATGCCATTTGGCCGGGCTGGCGTCGGGCATGGACTGCACGCAGGCGTCCTCGGCCGACAGCGGTTCGACCAGCCGCAGCGTGCGGCGGCGTACGGCGTCGAAACGCTGCAGCAGGTCAGACACGGGCATGCACCATCGCAAACCACTGCCGCGGATCGGTCCAGACCTCGCCGGGCGTGAAGCCGGCTTCGGCCAGCATGTGCTGAAAGCGCGGCAGCGCGTACTTGTAGCTGTTCTCGGTGTGGATGGTCTGGCCCGCGGCGAAGCGGCGCTTGCCATCCGGCCACGTGACGGTCAGCGCGCGGCGTGCGCGCAGGTGCATCTCGATGCGCGACTGGTCGGCGTTGAAGAAGGCCAGATGCGCCCAGTCGTCCTCGTCGAAATCGCTGCCGATCAGCCGGTTGACGTGACGCAGCACATTGAGGTTGAAGCGTGCCGTGACGCCCTGGGCATCGTCGTAGGCGGGCTCCAGCCAGTGCAGCGGTTTGGGCAGATCGATGCCGATCAGCAGTCCGCCGCGCGGTCCGAGCAGCCCATGCATGCGCCTGAGCATCGCCAGCGCGTCGACCGGGTCGAAATTGCCGATCGACGATCCGGGATAGAACAGCAGCCGCCCGGCCGGCGGCAGGTCCGCCGGCAGCTGCACCGGCCGGGTGATGTCGGCCTGCACCGCGCGCGCGTCCAGGCCCGGAAACTCCTCGGCCAGCCGGCGCACCGCCTCGCGCAGGAACTCGCCGGCGATATCCACGCCGACGAAATGGCGCGGCCGCAGGCTGCGGCACAGCACGCGGACCTTCTCGCAGTTGCCGGCACCCAGCTCGATCAGCACTTCATGGCCGCGCAGCGCCTGCGCCATGGCCGGACCGGCGTCGGCGAGGATCGCCGCCTCGGTGCGCGTGGGGTAGTACTCGGGCAGTCGGGTGATCTGCTCGAACAGCTCGCAGCCGCGTGCGTCGTACAGATACTTCGGCGAGATGCGCGCCTGCGGTTGAAGCAGGCCGTGCTTCAGATCGGCATGGGCCGCGTATGAGGTCGGCCGCATCCTGGCGGGAGCCGCGGCAGTGTCGATCGAACGGAGCATGGCAGTCGCCCTCCAGCATCGAAGCCCGGTCTTGCGACCCGGGCGGTACGGGCGCGCGGCCACGCCGGCCACGTCGGACGGTGCACGCAGTGCTGCACGGCCCGTGCCCATCAAGAGCGCCAATGAAACGACATCCAAGATGAACGTGATCGATGTCGGCAGGATAGGGGGAGCGCAGCGCGACCTACCTGGCGAGTGGCGATCGTCCGGACCGTCTCCGGTGCGGCGGACTCCGGCCCGTCACCGTGATCGGCTTTCGGTACGGAGCGCGGCGGGACGCGCGTGATTGCGGGCGACGCGACGCCCTCTAGCCGACGGCCGGAAAGTGGACCTGATCCCTTTCGATGCGCGCCCAGCGTTCACTCTCCCGCAGCTCCGCCAACAGCAGCTGCGGCGTACTTCCGGCGATCGACCGGAAGTCCGCAATCAGATGCGCCTGGTCGTAGTAGCCGGCATCGGCCGCGATGGCGGACCAATGGACCCCGCGTCCGGATTGCGCGGCGTGCACCGCGCGCGCGAAGCGCTTGAGCCGTGCGTAGGCCTTGGGGCTGACACCGAGTGCCTGCTGCAGCACACGCCGCAGGTGGCGCTCGCTGATGCCCAGCTCGCGTGCGACCGTCGTGACGCCGGACACCTGCAGCTTCTCCAGCGCCGTCTGCAGAAAGCGTGGCACGGCGCCGACGACCGTCGTGCGGGCCGCGCGCTCCGACAGCGCGCTTTCCAGCAGCGAGATCGCGGCACGAGCATCGGGCTCGCCCGCGAGCTGCTCGCGCAGGCGTTGCGTCCTGGCCGATCCCCACAGGTCCTCGAGCAGCACCGGTCGACCGACCAGCTCCGCGGCGGGTACGCCCAACACCGCCTCGTACGTGCCCGGCCGCAGCCGCGCGAGGATCGCGCGGTGGCCGGCACGGATGAACTTGCGCAGCACGCGCGTGCCCGGTCCCATCGCATGGAGGTCGATACCGCCCGGCAGCGAAGGGCCGAAGCGCACGACCACCTGAGCCTCCACGTGCGGCATCGCCACGCGCCGCCGGTCGTGCCTGAAATGGCTCACCGTCGTCGCCACGATCGGACATGCGGCACCGACCACGGGCATCGAGGCGGGCAGGGCGAGGGTCGCGGACATGCGGGCATTGTGGTCACGCGTTCGGGTTCGTCGCAACCGGGCGTGCGATGTCCGCTTTTTCCAATCCGGCCCGGCCGGCGCCGGCTATCGTGGTCCCCATGAACATTCTAGTGACCGGTGCGACCGGAAAAGTGGGAAGCAGACTCGCCAGGCGGCTGCTGGAGCACGGACATGTCGTGCATGCGCTGGTGCGTGACCGCGCACGTGCCACCGACCTTGCCGAGCTCGGCATCACGCTGGTGACCGGCGATCTGATGCAGGTCGATTCGCTCTCGGCTGCCGTACGCGGCGCGGATGCCGTCGTGCACTGCGCGGCGTTCTTCCGCGGCGCGACGCCCGAGCAGGCACATGCCGTGAACGATCTCGGCACACGGCATCTGGCCCAGGCCTGTCGCGACGCCGGCGTGGGGCGATTCGTGTTCACGAGCACGGGCCTGGTCTACGGGCCGAACGGCGGCGGCATCGCGAACGAAGAGGACGCCTGTGCGCCGGTGGATGCCTACCCGCAGAGCAAGCTCGCGGCCGAGCGCATGCTGCTGTCGGTCGACGGCCTGGATGTACGCATCCTGCGCCTGCCGTTCGTCTACGGCGATGGCGACCCGCACATCGCCGACGTCGTGCCGTTCATGCGGACCTTCCCGCCGACCCAGCGCATGTCGATCGGCCACCATGCCGACGTCGCGCAGGCGGTGATCCGCGTGCTCGATGCGCCGTCGCCCGCGCATCGCATCTACAACGTCGTGGACGACGAAGCCCCCGATCTGGCGACCCTGTTCGCCTCGGTGGGGCAACCGCCGCCGGACGGTACGACGCCGGAGCGCGGTCTGGCATTCGCCGCCCTGCTCGACGGCCGCCGCATCCGCGACGATCTCGGTTTCCGGCCGCTGTTTCCACGTCTGCAGGATGCGATCGACGCGGGGCGGGCGTGAGTAGTGCGAGTTGGTCGCGACCGCATGCGTGATCTTTCCTCGCGAAAAGACCGGCCGATGGAGTAGCGACACCGACAATGCAGCTAACCCAATCACAGCCTATAACGAAAAAGCTGCAGCCCTGCCTGATTTGCGATGCAATCTGAACTCTTGATGGCCATACGCGAGACTTGAGCGATCT
Source organism: Rhodanobacter denitrificans (assembly GCA_003241385.1). Taxonomy (GTDB): domain Bacteria; phylum Pseudomonadota; class Gammaproteobacteria; order Xanthomonadales; family Rhodanobacteraceae; genus Dokdonella; species Dokdonella denitrificans_A. The sequence goes on along the minus strand of QFPO01000017.1, from coordinate 58,729 downwards.
GGATGGCCACTGCAATCGCATCGGACTGTAGAGGTATACAGCTCCGTTCCTGGGCTTTTGCTAGTATGCGGTCAGGATGAGCCAGTGCCGGGGGGCACATGGGGCGCAGAACGGGGATCGTGGGGGCGCTTGTCAGGGCACATGCGCAATCAGTTCGGGAAGCCAATGCGCGTGAACGCGCCGCCGCTGCCGCTCTGCGACGCGCAGAACAAGGCCGGGCCGCCGCCGCACGCGCTAGAGCAGCGGAGGTACGAGCTGCCACGGCACAGGATGCTCGCATAGCCAGGGCTCGGGAGCGCGCTCAACGAGAAGCGGTGCGGGCGCACCAACAGCGCGCGCGCGATGCCGTGCAGGCCGCTCATTTGGATGCGGAAGCCAACGCAGAGGCGATGACGATTGAAGTTGCCGAAACGGTCGATGCGTTGCAGAGCCTTCTCGCCGCGACGCTGGCGGTCGATGATCGAATCGAGTTCGATTCTCTCCGACTACATGATCCGGGGCCGACACTGACCTTGCCAGAACTGACGCTGCCAGACTACAAGCCCAACACCTCGTTGAAGGATCCTGTGCCGCCCAGTTCACTGGATGAATTGCTGGCAGCCCAGGTCAAGCCGATGTCATTCTTCGAGCGGCTTCTGGGTTTGAGAGGGCGATATGACAAGGACGTCGCCAAGGTCAGATCAGCTCACGCGACGGCAGTTCGTGCGTACGATCAGGCTGTCGAAAAGGTGGTCGCAATTCGCGCTGCGCATCGGGCTGCTTATGACAGTGAAATTCTCGAGCGCAAACGCGTTCACTCTGAGGAGGTCGCGAATCTCAGAGCGCATCATCGCCTCGCCACCGAGTCTTTTGCGTCAAAGCGAGCTCAGCGCGATGAAGAGGTTTCAAGCCTCGAGCGTGCTTACAAGGAGGGCGAAGTTGAGAGCGTCGTTCTTTACAACGAGATGGTGCTGGGGAACTCCGACTATCCGGCCGGGTTTCCCAGTCAGTTCCGGCTTGCCTACGTAGCGGAGAGCAGGCAGCTGGTTATCGATTTCGAGCTTCCAACACCGGATATCGTACCTGCCGCCGTCGAGTACCGATATGTGAAGGCGCGGAAAGCGGTTGATGTGAAGAACCGCAAGCCCGCAGAGATCAAGGCGATCTATCGAGAAATCGTCGCGCAGACCGCCTTGCGTACGCTTCACGAAGTGTTCGAGGCGGATCAGGCAGGGCACCTCGATCTGGCCGTGTTCAATGGTTATATCAACAAGGTCGACGAGACGAACGGAAATGACATCCGCCCTTATCTGGTCTCGGCGCGCGTCTCCAAGGAAAATTTCCAGGCTGTGAATCTCGCACGGGTCGACGCCCAGGCGTGCCTGAAGAATTTAGGCGCACAGGTATCGGCCCAGCCGGAGGAGGCGAGGCCCATACGCCCTGTGATCGAGTTCGACATGGTCGATCCTCGCTTCATAGCGGAGGCTGACATTCTCAGCCGGCTGGATGCAAGGCCGAACCTCATGGATCTGAGTCCATCTGAGTTCGAGGCGCTGGTCGGCAACCTTTTTACCGAGATGGGTCTAGAAACGAAACTTACTCGATCGAGCCGCGACGGTGGTGTAGACGCGATCGCGTTCGATACTCGACCGGTCCTTGGCGGAAAGGTGGTTATCCAGGCCAAGCGTTATCGTGGCACCGTCGGAGTGTCGGCCATCCGTGATCTTTACGGCACACTACTCAACGAAGGGGCAAAGAAGGGAATTATCGTCACCACGAGTAGCTATGGCAGTGATGCCTACAAATTTGCCGACGATAAACCATTGGAGCTCATTGACGGCGGCGGTCTGCTCTATCTGCTCGAAGGCATCGGTCGACCCGCGCGCATCATCATGCCGGCCGACGACGCGTAGTCTCCAGGACGCTCGAAGGTGTATCGACAAAGAAGTGCATCGAGCGCTGAGAATAGGGTCGGTGACGGACGGCGTAGCCGCTATCTAGAGTCCCTCAGTACGTGATGTGCGTAGGAGTAGCCCGTGGCGAGAACGATCAGGTGTCGCGCGTTGCAGATGCTCATGCTCGTGCTGTTGTTCTCGACCACGAAGGTATACGCCAAGCCGCCAGGCAACTATGGCTTCGGTCCTCCGCCGTCCTATCCGGACGTGGTCGTTCGTCTCGTAGGTGGCGCGCCGGCCGAGTCGGAGTGGGCGAACATCCGGGTCACACGGCCCGAAGCGGCCTGCCTGGATCGCGGCGGCTTTCGACGAGACGTCTGCGGTTATGTTCTTTGTGCAAGCTTGCCGAATCGCTATGAAGGCGAGTACTGGATAACCGTTGGGTACGGCGTATGGGAACAAGGGACCACCAAACGCTGTCCTCGCCCAGTCGCCGAGTCGGAAGCTTGGCGGGGCGATCCGCCTGTACACGTTCGTCGCTTCTGCGATGTGCAGCCGAAGTTCTCGGGATGCCGGTCGACGAGTTTTGAAGGCTTTTCTGAACTATCCGTAGAGGACAGCCGAAGCACGACCTTCGCCGAACGGGTCGAGCGAGACAACGCGGCGCGCGAAGCGGAACTGGCCGAGCAGAAGAGGCGGGAAGCTGAGGCTTGGGTCGAGCAGAAGCGCAAGGAGGCGGAGGAGCTTGCTCAGAAGCTTCGTCTTATGGCGGAGATACGTCATGCGCAGTGGCAAGGCGTCATTGAAGACAATAAAGTACGCGGCTCTGTCGCTATCTATGTGTCGCTGACTCGAGCCGTTTACGCGAGCTGCAGGGATTACGCGGACGACGTATTCGACATCCATGACAAGCCAGGAGAGGCGGAGGTCAGAGGTCTCAATGCGTGTGCTTCGGAAGCTCAGTCCTTGCTGCTCGATCGAATCAAGCCGGCCGTCTCAAAATCCAGGACCACCGCCTTATCTGAGCAGATCAAGGATTTGCACGCCTATGCGATCGCCGGGCTGCGTGCATTGGAGAACTTTCGTCAATCCGTTATAGAAGCACGGCAGGATCGATCAGCCAGAATGTCCGGTATCGATGAACGCGTTGCACGTATCGAGCTGGAGTTGCCCTGATCGTTTTCCGTCGATACCTGCGACGACATCAAGGGCGCGGATCAATTTGCGCGGCACCCGCTTGCCCGGACCCACCGCATGAAAGTCGATGCCGCCTGGAAGACAAGGACAGAAGCGCACGACCACCCGAGCCTCCACGTGCGGGGGCTTACCTCTAGGTAAGCGCCTAGCCGAACCTCACAACGACTTCAGAAAATCGAGCAGATCGTCGCGGTCCTGCGCACTCAACTGCTCGAACAGCAGACGGCTGCCCTGGGCCTCGCCGTCGTGCCACAGAATGGCTTCGGTCAGCGTGCGGGCGCGGCCGTCGTGCAGGTAGCGTGCGTTGGAGACGGGATCGCGCCGCAGCTCGCCGATCTCGAAGCCCGACGCGAACAGCCGGGTCGGATCGGGGGCGTTGATCTGGCTCGCGCTGCGCTGCGTGTACGGCAGCGAGCCAAGTCCCCACAGCGGCGGCGTGCGCCACATGCGCGCGGTGGCCTGGCCTTCCGCCAGGGTGTCGGCGAGTCCGTCGCCCATGTCGTGCAGCAGCAGGTCGGTGTAGGGGCGGATCGCCTGACCGCGCAGTTCGGCCATCGGATGGTTCGTGCCGGTGGTCATCTGCGGGCGGTGGCAGGCGCCGCAGCGGGTCTGCTCGAACACGGCCGCGCCGTTGGCGATGCGGACCGGATCGACGTCGTGCTCGGCCGGTACGCGCTGGCCCGGCGCGTAGCCGCTGCGCAGATTGCGCTGAGCCGGTACGCCGAGCAGTTCGAGGTACTGCGCGAGGCGCAGCAGTTCTTCTTCATTGACGCCCGGCGTGGTCTGGGTGGCGGACGTGCATGCGGTGGAGGCCGGATCGAGCTGGCAGGCGCGCGAGCGGTAGATCGGCGAGGTGACGCCGAGATCGAGCATCAGCGCGCTGGCGACCTGATGACGCAGGCTCGCCTTGCCGGCCTTCCAGCCGAAGCGGCCCAGGCGCGTATCGCCGGTCTGCGGATCGGTGACCCAGTTCGGCACGCCGCGCACGCCGTCGCTGTCCGCATCGTCGGGATCGGCCCAGGCGAGGATCGTCGCTTCGTCGACCGCCTCGAGCAGGCCCATGCCGATCACCTGCGAGGCCTGGCGCACCGAGAACTGCGCCGGGGTCGGGCCGTTGAAGTGATAGATCGGCTGGCGCAGTTCGATCGGCGTGCCGTCGGCCAGCGTGCGGATCTGCGTCGTATGGGACGCCAGCTCGACCGTGTAGTCGGCCGCATCGGGAGCGGAGGCCCGCTGCTGCACGTTCATGCCGTAGGTCGGGTCCGGCGTGGTGCCGCCGGCGGAACTGGCGGCGGCGGTGAAGACGGAGATCGTATCGAGCGCCTCGCCGACGCGCGGCGGCAGACTGCGCCCGTTGAGCTGATGGCAGCCGAGGCAGCGATCGGCATTGAAGCGCGGCCCGAGCTGGCCGATGTGCGCGGTGAACACCGGGTTGACGTTGGGGCTTTCCGAATGCCGGCCGTCGGCGAACGAGGTGTGGAACAGGCGCCGCCCCTCGACAAAGCGCTGCATGTTGGTGAACCCGATGTTGTTCACCGTCTGCTGGAAGTTGCGCATCGACTCGTCGGAGTAGTTGTAGGACACGCTGGCCTGGCCGCCGAGCAGGGCGCTGTCCGGCAGCGGCTCGGAGTCGAGCAGCGGCGCGATGCCGTACCAGGGCACCATGCCGCGACCGACCACGTAGAGCTGCTCGAACGAGTAGTAGCGGATGCCGCCGCCGTCGATCAGTGCGTGCGCGCCGTCGGTGTTGTCGAGGAACTGCGCCGGCGCGACCTCGATCTTGTCGCCCACCTGCAGCGGCGTGCCCGGTTGCGGTGCGCGCCAGTTGTCGAGCACGGGGCCGTCCATGCGGCAGTCGGTCGGTGCCGAGGTGGAATGGCAGCGGCGGTTGTTCTCGACGACGTTGGTGAAGCCCTGGTTGTTCATCCAGCCGTACTCGCCGACGTTCGGATCGACGCGGCGGAACAGGCTGATGCCGTTGTTGATGAAGGTGCCGTTGCTGACGCGCAGATAGAAGGTGACGCGCGAGCGCCCGGCCGGCACCTCGTCGCGGACCATCAGACCGTAGGTGCGGTTCTGGAAGTAGAAGGTCGGGAACGTGAAGTAGTTGCCCGGACCGACGTCGACCGGATTGAACACCTGCGAGCCGGGCAGATACCAGGGCTCGCCGCGCTCGCGCGCGTGGCGGTTGGTCGGACGGAAGCCGGCCAGCGTGACCAGGGTGCCGTCGGGCTCGGTGTACTGGATGTCCTCGGTCGTGGCCGTGCCGTCGGCGTACAGCGGCACGTAGGCGACCGGCGGCGCCCCGGCGCCGGCAGTCTCGGCACCCGGCGGGGCCGATCCGGTCGCGGCCGCCGGGTCGGCGGCGTTCATCGCGATCAGAAGGATCGCCGCGGCCGGGGCAAGGAAACGGCATTCGCTGCGCATGGTCTCGTGGCGAGGGACGTGCCGGTTCCGGCGGTCCGGATATCCTCGTGCATGCGCCTCGCGCGCGTACGCGAAGCCGATCACCGAATCGCCGATTGGCGCGGTGTTTTCAGCGCTGGACCCTGCGTTCCATCGCGGCCGCGTCGTCGAGCCAGTTCGCGCCCTTGTTCTCGAGAAAGAACACGTACACGACCAGCGACACCGCGATCACCGCGGTCACGTAGACGGCGAACTCGATGACGTGATCGCTGCGCAGGGCGGCCTGGTACAGCAGCGGCGCAGTGCCGCCGAACGCGGAATTGGCCAGTGCGTAGCCGAGGCCGACGCCGAGCGCGCGGACGTGGGTCGGGAACAGCTCGGCCTTCACGACGGCATTGATCGAGGTGTAGCCGGTCAGGATCACGAAGGCGACCGCGAGCATCGCGAACGCCGGCAGCCAGTGGGTCTGCTGCGGCAGCGCCACCACCATGAAACCGGTGTAGAGCACGGCGCCGATACCGAAGAACACCAGCAGGCTCTTGCGGCCGATGCCGTCGGACAGCCAGCCGCCGATCGGCTGCAGCAGCATCAGGAACGTCAGCGCGATCAGATTGATCACGACGCCGGTCATCGCGTCGCCGCCGGCGAACAGGCTCTGGATCATCTTCGGGCCGATCACCGAATAGGTGTAGAACGCGAGCGTGCCGCCGGCCGTGATCAGGAAGCACAGCAGCAGCGGACGCCACTGGTGGACCAGCAGTTCGCGCATCGAGCCCGCGGCGCGCGCGCGGCCGCTGCGTGCGGCCTCGATCGCGTCGGACTGCAGCGATTCGTCCATCGTCCGCCGCATCCAGAACACGACGATCGCCGCGATGCCGCCGATCGCGAACGCGAGGCGCCAGCCCCATTGCGCGATCTGTCCGGCGTCCAGGCAGGTCAGCATTACCAGCAGCGTGCTCTGCGCGAGCACGTGGCCGCCGACCAGGGTGACGTAATGGAACGAGGACAGAAAGCCGCGCCGGCCGGGCAGGGCCGCCTCGGACATGTAGGTCGCGCTGGCGCCGTACTCGCCGCCGGTCGCGAAGCCCTGAACGAGCCGCGCCAGCAGCAGGACGATCGGCGCCGCGATGCCGATCGTCGAGACGGTCGGCGTGACCGCGATCGCGAACGAGCAGCTGGCCATGATCGTGACCGAGACCGTCAGCGCGAGCCGGCGGCCGTGGCGATCGGCGAAGCGGCCGAAGAACCAGGCACCGATCGGCCGCATCAGGAACGTCATCGCGAAGATCGCCCAGATGAACAGGGTCGCGTTCTTGTCCTCGGGGCTGAAGAACTGCGACTCGAAGTAGGCCGCGAACACCGAGTAGACGTAGACGTCGTACCACTCGACCAGATTGCCGGCCGAGCCTTTGAGCGTGTTCGAGACCGAGCGGCGGAGGCGGGCGCTGGCGTCGGCTTCGTGAGGCGAAATGGACGGCGCGGGAACGGTCATGAGTGAGGCCGGCTGCGGTGACTCGAAGCGATCGAGGAGACATCTCGACCATCCAGAGCAGCAACTTACTGGCTTTTTGGCCTGGAAGAAACGCTGTCTTCCCACCCAGCGGGAGGCACGCCTTCTATCGGTCGCAAATGGCCGAGCGCGACATCGAAAGCACTTTAGCTTTCGCTGTAGCTGCGATCGAGCAAGGGCTTGGCACGTTCAAGATCGGCCATCGTGCGTAACGTCAGTTCGAGGTCACCGGTCCCCCAGTGGCCGATCTGGCGCACGTCTCGGCTGAAGCCATCCTCCAGTGCCACCGTGTCCGGATCAAGCTTCAGCATCAGAAGCATCTTGTTCGGATACATCACGACGCTGGCGAAATTCTTCAGGCGCCGAAACGCGGTATAGAGCTTGAGACGCCTTTCGGTGACGTCGTCGCCCAAGGCCATCGCATATGAGGCAAGGTTGTCGTAGACGGCGCGTGTCTCCGGCAGGGCGCCGGCATACTGCTCGTCGAAGGTCTTGTCCTTGCTGACTGCTTTGGGCCTGCCGCCTGGCGTATCGCTCGGTTTGAGCGAGGTGACATCGTCGACGCTGACCGCATTCACCATTTCGAGCAGCAGCAGGTCATCGGCAAACAGCTTGTAGCGCAGCAGCTCGATGTTGCGCGGAATCTGCTGCACGGCATGCTGGTCATATCGAGTGAAGTCGGCGGCTATGCACAACAAGCGCGTTCCCGACCAGTCGATGGCGTCGGCTGCCTCCTTGCCCAGTTTCTCCATCACCAGCCATCGGAATTCGGCCTGGTGATCGAGCAGCCAGTCTAGGTAGAACAGGCCCTGGTTGATCACGGTTTCGTTGCTTTCACGCTTGTACTCGACGATGACCGGACAGCCGTTCTCGTCGAGACCGAGCGAATCAATACGACCCCTGTGTGTTTTGCCGGTCGCGTACTCGCTTGCCAGAAAGCGCACACCTAGAAAGGTCTGCATCTGCGCTTCGATCAGATTCTGCAGCTGCTTCTCGATCGGAGCCGCCTTGCCGGGCAGCTCGACTACCTGGTTGCCGATCAGACGAAACAACTGAATGGTGCTCATTGCGTGTAATGCTCCTTGATTTATCGTGTCCGAGTCGTCGCTGACATTCGTCCAATACTCCTTGCGCGGAATCCGTCAATCAACCCGTATCGCTCCGCACCCGCTCCACCCGCGTCCGATACGCCCGCCCGTTCTCGCCGCTGATGCGCGAGGCGCGCGTGCTCTTGATCTCGTCGACCTTGCGGTCCGAGCCGGTCACCGGCTGGGCGTCGACGGCGGTCTCGCGCTCGAACGCGTGCGACTTGTCGGTGTTGCGGTAGTAGCGGTACAGCGCCCAGTACAGCGCGGTCGCGCCGGTGGGGCCGAGGGCCAGCAGCCAGAGTCCGTTGTCGTCGCTCATGAGGAAGCCGCCAGAATCCAGAGCACGATGCCTTCGATGAAGGTGCCGACCGTCAGCGCCGCCGCCAGCAGCTTCCACTGCTGCACCGGCACGCTGCCCATCGTCTCGCCGGTGCGCCCGTTGACGGCGATGTAATGCAGCAGGCCGCCGTTGCGGCCGGGCTGGTGGTACGAATACAGCCAGACCGGCAGATACATCGACACCCAGCGCGTGCCGTGCACCTGGAGCTGCTCCTGCTCCCAGCGCACGCCGCGGTCGTAGCGGCCGAGCGAGGGCTCGACCTGCGCGCGCGCGATCGACAGCAGCTGGTCTTCCAGACGCGGCCGCAGATGCTCGACGTCGCGGTTGCGCTTCTCGGACGAGAAGCCGACCAGATACGAGGCGTTCCACTTCACGGCGTTCTTGGTGTCGAACGGCAGGATCGTGTTGATGATGTTGTTGGTGTTGACGCGTGTGTCGAGATTGCCGCGCTCGGTCGAGGATTCGAGCGGGAGGTCGTCGACCGTGAAGTCGACGTGGCGCTCGATCTGGTAGACGTCGGCGTCGTAGTAGGTCTTCTTGTCGTTGCCGGTGCCGCGCGTGTACTCGCGCGTCTTGATCTCGCCCTTGCCGGCGACGGCGGCGCTCGCATTGCCGTCGACGATCATGTACGGCAGGTAGACGCCGACGACGTTCTCGGGCGTGAATTGTTCCTTGAACGCCTTCAGCGCGAACATGCGCCGCTTGTCGACGAACTGGCGGATCCGCGCGACCGCGTCGTCCTTCTTGATGTGGAACGGCAGCACTGCGTCGGGCACGGCGCCATTGGCGATCTGCTCGTTGACGCCGAATACGTGCCGGCACCAGTGGCAGCGCGCGGTCATCGTGCTCTCGGTGTTGATCGTCACCTCGGCACCGCAGGCGGTGCACTTGAAGCTCATCAGGCTGGCGGCGTCGGCGGCGATGTCGCGCGCGCCGGACGCGACGACCGTGCCGCGCAGGTCGCGCAGACCTTCACCAAGGCCGAACGCCTCCTCGACGCGCGCGCCGTCCCATTCGTTGCGGCAGTACACACACACCAGCAGGTCGGTGCCGGGCTTGTGCCGGATGTCGGTGCTGCCGCATTTCGGGCAGCGGTTGATGCCGTCCCTGAGCTCGGCCGAGGCGGTGTCGATCGCGGTCGGATCGGGCGCCTCGAGCTCGTCGCGGATCGACTTGGGCAGCGTCGCCGGATCGATCGGCTGGCTGCCGGGCAGCGGCGGTACGTCCTGCGGCGAACCGGGACCGGTCACCGGTGAGACCGGTGCCGGCGTCTTGGGATCGGACATGGTCGCGGTGTGCCCGGTGGGATCAGAGGCCCAGTGCCTTGGCCTTGAGCGCGTCGTAGTCGGCCTGCGTGATCAGGCCGAGGTCGAGCATCTCCTTGGCCTTCTTGAGCCGGCCGACCGGATCGTCGGCGGCCGGCGCGGCCGGCTGCTGCAGATTGCCGATGCCGCCGAGCATGCCGGACGCCATGCCGACGCCGACCAGGCCGGCCGCGCCGCCGTTCTCGCCGGCCGACTGGATGCCCTGGGCGACGCTGGCCTGCAGGTTCGAATTGCCGCGCGAGCCCGACAGCGCGTCGGCGCGCTGCACGGTCTTGAGCAGCTCGCGCGTGTTGGCGTCGTACTCGATCGAGACGATCGCGGTCTTGACGATCGCCAGGCCGCGGTCGGACTTCCACTGATAGGCCTGCTCGACGGCATCGGACAGGCTCTTGGCGAAGCCGAGCGAGTCCTGCTGCAGCTTGGTGATGCGATTGCCCTTGCCGGGATCGTTGCTGTACAGGCTGAAGGCCGGCGCGAGCGAGCCGACGACCTCGTTGAACAGCTGGCTGGCCGCGGCGTTGTCCAGGTCGGTGAAGTCGAAGACCTGGCCGGTCTGCAGATAGGCGGCCGGCACGAAGTTCTTCACGAACAGGATCGGGTCGACGATCTTCAGCGTGTAGGAGCCGCGCGTGACCGCGCCGACCTGGGTGTTGAGGAAGCCGTCGTCCCAGTAGATCTCCGACTGCGTGCCGAAACGGTTGTCCGGCAGCTCCTTCAGCGAGACGAAGAACGCGGCCTGCTGCGAGCCGGGCTGGCCGCCGAACTTGAAGCGCTCCCAGCTCTGCCAGATCAGCGGGCTGACGATGCCGTCACCGGCGAAGATCGATTTGGAGTTGATGTCGTCCGAGCGCCATTCGTAGCCGCCCGGCTCGGCGACGAAGCCGGTCAGCGCGCCGTCCTGCATCAGCAGCAGGCCGTAGCCTTCGGGCACGACGATCTTCGAGCCGTTGCTGATGATGTTCGAGGAGCCCTTGGTGTTCGAGCCGCGTCCGGCATTGGTGCTCTGCGGCACGGCCGCGAACAGCGCCGCCGTCGCCGGCAGGCCGGCCGGTACCGTGTAGAAGTCCTTCCACTGGTCGGCCAGCGTGCCGCCGATCGCCCCTACCGCTGCCTGTATCAGACCCATGACGACTCCTGCGTATTCGTGGCCGGGTACGGTCCCGCCATGCCGGCGCACTATACCGTCGCCGGCGCACGGCGCGGATGCGCGCAGGCGAAAACTTCGATGGCGACGGGAGGGTCCGGCAGCGCGGCCAGCGCGCGCCGCAAGTACGGACGCGAGGGCCTCCGCAGCCGGCCGCGGTGCCGGGCCGCCGCTTCGCGGTCGCCGGCTGGCGATCGGCTGCGGTGCGATGCCCAGGCGCGCCGCCGGCCGCAGCCAACCCCGCCACTTTTCATGTGTTTCAACGACTTGTCGCAGGGCCGGCGACCCCATGTGCCGCGATTGCCCGCACCCGCCGCGCGGCCGCGCCGACGCGTCCCCGCGATCGTGTCACCGTTTACCCGGAGCTTCGCGTATCGACCAGGAGCAGGGCCCTTCGACCGGCGGCCGCTGCCACGACAACGACGAACAGCCGGATCCACCGGGAGGGCACGATGCAAACGATACGAACGACAGCCGGCGGCCGCGTCGCGGGTGCGCTGATCGCGACACTCGCGGCGGTCGCCGCCACACCGGTCGCACACGCGGCCGGCGCGGCACCCGAGGGCGCCGCGACCTCGCTGACCGCGGTGGTCGGCCGCGTGACCGATCCGGCCGATCTGTTCACGCCGTGCCTGGAAGGCTCGACCAACATCGACCTGGCGCCCGGCGACCAAGCCGTGCTCTGCGCGTTCATGCACAACGGCAGCAGCGAGGATCTCTACTTCCACGACTTCAGCGATGCTGCGCTCGGCCTGGTCGCGCCGATGAGCTCGTTCTTCGTGCCGGCCGGCTGGGACTTTCCGTTGCCGCTGATCGTGCCGTTCACGGTCGGCACGCAGTCGCAGACGCGCCGGCTGACCTGGCGCGCCGAACACGCGCGCAGCACGTTCGACTGGACCGTACAGGAGGGGTCCGGTCCGCCCGACCGGATCTTCGCCGACGGCATGGAAGCGAGCGCGCCGCCGGCGCAGTTCGTCGACATCTCGGCGACCGGTACCGATCTGGGTGCGCTGCAGGCCGGCGTCTACGTGCCGATGCCGTTCGCGTTCCGCTTTTCCGACGATCTCTACGACGGCCTCGTCACGACCGCCTGCATCACGGCCAAGGGCGCGATCAGCTTCAACCAGGACAGCTGCTTCATGGACGGCTTCAACGATCCGCTGGCGACCTCGACGGTGGCCGCGTATCCGCCGTTCGTCGCGCCGTACTGGGACGCCCTGTATGCGGCGGAAGGCATCGGGCGCGTGCTGTACGCGACGCTCGGCCAGGCGCCGGACCGCAGGTTCGTCGTGCAGTGGAACGGCATGGGACACGAGGGCGTGCTCGATCCGAGCGGCAACGATCTGACGTTCCAGGCGGTGTTCCGCGAGCGCGACGGCGCGATCGAGTTCAATTACCGCACGACCGCGTTCGGCGCCGGCAATGCCGCGATCGATCGCGGCGCCTCGGCGACGATCGGCCTGCAGTTCGACCGGTTCCGCGCCGCCCAGTTCTCGTATGCGACACCGTCGCTGCACGACGGCATGTCGATCGTGTGGACGCCGCGGTTCAGCACGCTGTTCACGACCACGGCGCCGCCGGTGACGATCAACGTCGGCCGTCCGGCGATCTCGACGCTGCCGTCGGCCGCGCAGGGTCTGGCCGCGACGCTGCCGTCCGGCAGCGCCGGCAGCGTGCCGCTGCAGATCGTCAACCGCGGCAACCGCACGCTGGAATGGCGGCTCGGCGAAGCGGCCGCGACCGCGCACATGCCGGCCGTGCCGGCGCCGAGCGCGCCGGCGGCCGGCGACGCGCCGGTCCGGCGCATGAGCCGCCGCGGCGATCTGCAGGCGACGGAAGGCGGCTCGGGCACGGTGCCGGGCGTCGCGATCGCGCTGGTCGACAACGGCGACGGCACCAGCAACCGGCGCATCGGCAGCTTCGATCCGGCGCATCCGGCCGGCGGCGTGTCGGCCTTCCTCGACATGCCGGTGACGTCCACCTCCACGTACGTCAGTGCCGATTTCCCGTCCGACGATTTCGGCACGTTGCGCGCGTTCTCGGGCACGTTCCACTGGTTCGACCTGCTCGACGGCAGCGAGACCACCAATCTCTACACGCCGCTGCTGCACAACGTGCCGTCGGGCCTGCTGTCGCGCAGCTTCATGAGAGCGCTGCAGTGGGATCCGGTGACGCAGCGCAGCTTTCTGAGCGCCTCGACCGTGTCGACCGACGGCATGCGCTGCGGCGGCACGCTGTTCAACATGGAGTTCTCGAACCCGCTGGCGCCGACCGGCGTCTACGTCGGCACCTCCGAGACCGGCACCGACTGCATCGGCAACATCGCGATCGACCGCAACGGCCTGATGTACGCCATCGGCCTGCCGGACGGCATGCTCTACGCGATCGACAAGACCACCGCGCAGGCGCTGCCGATCGCTGCGATCGACGTCGACATCGACGCGTACTGGCCGGGTGCCGATCTGGTCTTCGACCAGGCCAGCGGCGAGCTCTATCTGGCGGCGTTCTATCTGGTCGACAACGCGGCGTCGCCGATCCACCTCTACCGCGTCGACCCGATCGACGGCACGACGACGCCGCTCGGCACCGCACCGGCCGGTACGTTCATCGAGACCTTCGCGATCGCCGCACGCGACTCCAACCGCTGCGCGACGCCGTCCAGCGTGCCGTGGCTGTCGTACGCCACGCCGGGCGGCAGCACCGCGCCAGATCCCGAAGGCGACGACCCGAGCACGGTCCAGGTGCTGATCGACGCGGCCGGCCTGCAGCCCGGCGCGTACCAGGCGACGCTGTGCATCGCCAACAACGATCCGACCTCGCGTCGGCTGGCCGTGCCGGTATCGCTGACGGTCCAATGAGCGCGTTCGCGGACGGCCGGCTCGACCGCGCGCACGGCGGGCCCGCATCGGTGGGCGGCGGCGTTCCGCCGCCCACCTCGCCGTGAGCGCGGTGCTGGCGATCCCGATCGGCGCGGCGCCGCCGCGCCCGGGTGGCATACTGCGTCCCGCCGAGGCCGGCGAATGGGACGCCATGTCCGCTCACGAGGTCGATCCTGCTGTTGCACGCGCGATGGACGATCTGCTCGCGCGGGCGCGCGCCGGCGATCCGTCCGCGCTCGACGAGCTGCTGCCGCTGGTCTACGCCGATCTGCGCGGCATGGCGGCCCGCATCATGGGCCGCTGGCGCGGCCAGGACACCTTGCAGCCCACGGCCCTGGTCCACGACGTCTTCCTGCGCCTGGTCGAGGCCAAGGAACCTGTGCGTCTCGACGATGCAGCGCATTTCTTCGGCCTGGCCTCGCGCATCATGCGCCAGCTGCTGGTCGACCGTGCGCGCCGCAGCGGCACCGACAAGCGCGGCGTCGGCTGGACCCGCGTCGATTTCGAGGAAGCGCTCAACTGCCCGGAGCTGTCCTCGAGCGAGACCACGCTGACCGTCGACAAGGCCCTGGACGCGCTGGCCGACGTCGATACGCGCCTGGCGGCGATCGTCGAGCTGAGATTCTTCGCCGGCCTCAGCGTGCCGGCGGTGGCCTCGATCCTCGGCCTCGACAAGCGCACGGTCTATCGCGACTGGGCGCTGGCGAAGATCTGGCTGCGCGAACGTCTCGAGCCGTGAACGCTTCCGAACGCACCCGCTGGCGGCGCCGCCTGCGCGACGAGTTCCATCGTCTGCTCGAGCTCGCTCCGGAGGCGCGCCGGATCCGCTACGCGCTGCTCGCGCAGGAGGATGCGCGGCTGGAGGCCGAGGTGCGCCGCCTGGTCGGCATCGCGCTGGAAGGCGACGCGCTCGAGGACGAGGACGCGGCGCATCGGCACGCGGTCGGCGAGATCGTGGCGGGACGGTTCCGGCTGGTGCGCGCGCTCGGCGCCGGCGGCATGGGCGAGGTATTCCTCGCCGAGCGCTGCGACGAGGTCGACCGGCCGGTCGCGCTGAAGTTCGTCCGTCACGTCGCCGCGCTGACCACGCGCCGCTCGCGCCGCGAGGTCAGGATCCTGGCGCGGCTGTCGCATCCGAACATCGCCGGCTTCGTCGACGCCGGCGTGACCGAGACCGGCGAGCCGTGGTTCGCGATGGACTACGTCGACGGCGTCGACATCCGCGATCACTGCCGGCGCCGGCTGCCGGCGCTCGCCGATCGCATCCGCCTGCTCGCGAAGGTCTGCGAGGCCGTCCATTTCGCCCACAGCGCGATGGTGCTGCACCGCGATCTGAAGCCGGCCAACATCATGGTCGACGCGCACGGCGAACCGGTGCTGCTCGATTTCGGAATCGGCAAGCTGCTCGACGAGGCCAATGCGAACGAGACCGTGCTGGTGCCGCTGACGCCCGGCTATGCGTCGCCGGAGCAGATGCGCGGCGAGATCGCCACCACGCTCAGCGACGTCTACCAGCTCGGACTGATCGCGCAGGATCTGCTCGGCGATGCCGTGCCGGCCGCATCGCATGCGCAGTCCACGCGATCGGGCGACGCGAGCACCGAGGATGCGACGCGCGCGCCGGTGCGCCGGCTGCCGCGCGATCTGCGGCGGATCATCGCCAAGGCGACCCGGCCCGAGCCGCGCGACCGCTACGACTCGGCGCGCGCACTGGCCGACGATCTGCTGCGCTGGGCCGACGGTTTGCCGGTGCTCGCCCACGAGGGCTCGCTCGGCTATCGCATGCTCAAGCGGATCCGCCGCCATCCGATCGCGACCGCGACGATCGCGATCCTGGTCGCCGGTCTGGTCGCGACCAGCCTGTTCGCGATCGACCGTGCCGCATCCGAGGCGCGGCAGCGGCGGATCGTCGAGCAGGAGCGCAATCACGCGGCGACGACGATCGCGTTCCTGCGCGACGTGTTCCGCAGCGGCGATCCGCAGAACAACGAAGCGGCCGACGTGCGTGCGCGCGACCTGCTGACCGCGGCCGCGGCCAAGCTGAACGCCCGCTCGGACCTGGACGAGGCGACACGCGGTCTGCTGCTGACGGAACTCGCGCAGACCTTCGCCGGCTTCGGCATGCACGAGGATGCGGCGCGTTACGCACGCGTCGCAATCGACCTGCTGCGCGCCGGTGCCGACGCGCAGCGCGTCACCTACTTCGCCGCGGTCAACGCCTACTTCGTCGCCTGCGAGCGGCTGGGCCGCTACGCCGACATCGTCGCGCTGACCGACGAGGTGGCGCCGATCGCCGCGCAGCACGAGGACGGCTTCGCCGCGGCGACCTGGCTGATGCGGGCCCGCGCGCGCAGCGGACTCGGCGAGCAGCAGGCGGCCCTGCACGACGTCGACCGTGCGCTGGCCTGGTACGAGCGCTCGCCCGATACGCCGGCGGCGGAACTCGCGCCGGCACTGGAGCTGGCCGGCTTCCTGCGCCTCAACGGCGGCGATGCGCGCGCGGCGATTCCGCTGCTCGAGCGGGCCGGCGCCGTGTTCGCCGCCGGTGGCTCGGACAGCCGCGAGCGCGCGCTCAATCGGCGCTTCCACGTCGCGGTCGCGCGCGTCTCGCTCGGCGACTGCGCCGGCCAGATCGCGCCCCTGCGCGAGATCGCGGCCGGCATGCGCTCGACGCTGGGGCCGCTCCATCAGAGCACCCTGATCGCGACCAACCAGATCGCGCAGTGCGAGGCCTGGCTCGGGCACTACGCCGCCGCCGCCGCGCTGTCGGCCGAGGTGCGCGACGCGGTCGGTCGGCTCGAGACGTTCAATCCCGACCAGCGCGCGCTGATCGAGATGACGCGGTTCAAGATTGCGCTGTATGCGGGCGACACCACGCCGGATCTGCGCGAGCTGTCGAGCCGCGTCGAGGCGCTGCGTCGCGAGAGCGGGCCGACCAAGCTGGTTGCGCGTGCGCGCTGGATGCTCGGCGAGCTGCGCCTGCAGCGCGCCGATTTCGACGGCGCGCGCATCGATCTGCGCGTCGCGCTCGAGGAGACCACCGGCCGTGTCGGTGTGGGGCCGAGTGCCGAGCTCGGCGAGATCGAGGACAGCCTGGCGCGCTGCGCGCTGGCGGATGGCGATACCGCGGCCGCGCGCCGCCATATCACCGCGGCGGTGCGCCAGTTCTCCGACAGCCTGGGGCCGGCCGCACCGGCCACGCTGCGCAGCCGCGCGCACCAGGCCTGGATCGAATGGACGGCCACCCGGAATCCCGCTGCGCTCGATCAGCTGGAGGCCGTGCGCGCCGATCTGGTGGCTGCGCTCGGCGGCGCCGAACGCCCGCAGGTCTGGCAGCTCGACCTGCTGATCGATCGGCTCCGGACCGAGCGCGGGTCGCCGGATGATCGGTCCGGGCGCCGGGTGCGTGCGCTCGAAGGTCTCGAGGCCGCGCGCGGCGCTGCGCCGTCGCGCCATGCCTGGCTGACGACATTCTCCTGACGCGCGGTCGGTGCGGAGCAGGGCGCTCCGGGCGAGCGATCAGGCACCGGTGTCGCCACGGTCTCGACCGTGTAGCCCGGCGTCGCCCGGATCGGCACCGATCTGCGCATCGAGCTCGGCCTCGATGCAAGGGCACAGATTGCGCAGATGGCGCAGCAGCGGCTCGATCGGGCGCGCCGAGTCGACACCGACCAGGACGCGCATCGGTGCCGCCGGATCGGGCCGGTACGCCTGCACTGCGCTGATTGCGTAGCCGCGCCGCTCGACCGTCGCCAGCGCGAGCACGAGCGCGCCGGACGTGTCGTCGAGGTCGATTCGAAGCTGGAACATCATGCGTGCCCTGCGCTGTGCCGATGGTGCGGCGGATTCGCGAACAGGTGCGTCCGCTGCCCATGATCCCTACGCGAAAAGGCAGTCGACCGGTGACACGGCGACTGCGCGGTCCGGCCGGGCCGATACCGGCAAGGTCGACGGTGACGTATGGATGAGGCGCGCGCGTCCGATCAGAGCGGCGTCTTCGGCCGCGCGATCTCGACCCAGGTCGGCGCATGGTCGCTGGCTTTCTCCTGCAGGCGCACCCAGCGGTCGACGCCGGCGCGACGCAGGCCTTTCGCGGCCGCCGGATTCAGCAGCAGATGGTCGATGCGCAGGCCGCGGTCGCGTTCGGCGTGCTGCCGGAAATAGTCCCAGAACGTGTAGATCGTGCCGGGGCCGTGCGCCTCGCGCAGGCCGTCGGTCCAGCCCTGCTCGAGCAGACGCGCGAAGGCCTCGCGCACCTCGGGCTGGAACAGTGCGTCCTTGCGCCAGGCCTTCGGATCGTAGACGTCCGTGTCGGTCGGGATCACGTTGTAGTCCCCGATCAGCGCGACCGGATGCGGCAGATCGACCAGGCCCGCGGCGTGCCTGGCCAGGCGCGCCATCCAGGCCAGCTTGTAGTCGAACTTCGGCCCCGGCTGCGGATTGCCGTTGGGCAGGTACAGCGCGCCGACGAGGACGCCGTGCACGGCCGCTTCGAGATAGCGGCTCTGCGTATCGCCCGGATCGCCGGGCAGGCCGCGGCGGCTCTCGACCGGCTCGACACCGCGGCCGAGGATCGCGACGCCGTTCCAGCTGCGCTGGCCGCTCCACAAGGCGCCGTAGCCGCCCGCTTCGATGTCGGCGACGGGAAACGCCTCGTCGGTGGCCTTCAGCTCCTGCAGCGCGACGATGTCCGGCTGCTCGCGCTCGAGCCAGGCGAGCAGGTGGCCCAGGCGCGTACCGATGCCGTTGACGTTAAAGGTCGCGATGCGAAGCGGAGCGCGTGCAGCCATGGCGGGTTGAAGTCCTCGTCTACGGAGCGGAAGCGGCCTCGGTGCCCCCGGACGGCGCTGCGAGCCGCTCGCCGATACCTTGCCGGTACACTGCGGGTCCTGTCTTGGCTGCATGCTGAATCCATGATCCACAACGATGTCCTGCGAGGCATTCGCTACGCGCTCGACCTCAGCGAGCCGAAGCTGATTGAGCTCATCCACACGGTGGACCCGGCGTTCGCGATCGACAGGGACGGGGTGCGCGCCCTGCTGCTGAAGGAGGACGAGCCGGGCCACGTGCCGTGCAGCGACGCCGTGCTCGCGCGCTTTCTCGACGGACTGATCGTCGATCGTCGCGGCCGCGACGAAGGCCGTCCGGAACGGCCGTTCGAGGCGCGCGTCAGCAACAATCTCGTACTCAAGAAGCTGCGCATCGCGTTCGAGCTGACCGACCTGGACATGCTCGCCCTGTTCGACGCTGCGGGTTTCGCGGTGTCCAAGTCGGAGCTCTCGGCATTGTTCCGCCAGCCGGATCATCGCAACTATCGGCCCTGCGGCGATCAGATGCTGCGCAACTTCCTCAAGGGCCTGATCGCGCGACTGCGCACCGCTCCCTCCGGAGCGGCCGAGCGCCGGCCCGCCGACGTCTGGACGCGCGCGCAGGCTGCTGCGTCTCCGGGCGGGAAGGCCACGCAGAAGCCCGCCCCGACACGCAGGCGGACCGCGCCCCGGCGCTGAGGGGTGTCCCGCGGGCTGCTTTCCGCCCGCTCGATGTCCGCCAGTCATGCCCATCGCGCTGGCCGGACCGCGCCGCCTGGTGCGCATGGCGAGCGCGAGGCCCGCGGAGTCTGGGCCGCCGGCGTCGTCGTGCCATCGCGACGGACGGTCCCCGTCGACACCGGTTCCGCCGCCTCGACGAAGACGCCGCGCGTGCGTGCCGGTCGGGCCGTCGGCGCCATCACCGCCGCGGCGTATCCGGTCTGGTTCCTCGCATGATCACGTGCTGACGCTCGGGGTCGCTCGAGAAGACGATTCTGTGCTCGATCACGCCGGCGGCGGTGACCGTGTCGTGACGGCCCGCGCCGTACGGCGGGGCCGCAGGGTTGCCGATGAAGGCCTGGAACCAGGCGTCGAACACGTCCTTGGACGGTGCCGCCGCCGAGACTGCGCAGACGTTCAAGCCGCAGACGAGGCGAATCGCCACGTCGCCGCCACCGGCCGCTTTGGCCTGTTCGGCCGACTGTACGTAGAGATCGGTGATGTCGGTCGCGAGCGCTGAGGTGGCCGCATCGCGTTGCAACCGGTCCATGAAGTCCGGGAACGAATCGCCCTTGATCAGTGCCGAGACGGCAGCGCCGTCGAGGCCTCGATGGCCGTCGACTTGTGCCAGCAACGAGGCCTCCGCTTCCAGGTGCTCGGGCGCAGCCATCTCGGCCGATCGCGCCGGCAGCTGCACGTCGCTCGCCGGTTTCTGCGCGGCGGTCGGCAGACTGCGCATGTCGGCCGGCCGAACGCCGGGCCCGGCCGGCTGGCTTGCCAGGACCGGGATGGCCGGTCGGCCGATCGCCTGTTCGGCCTTCGCGCCGGCCGGCGTGTCGGCCGGCCGCGGGCGCAGACCATACAGACCTAAAGCACTGCAGACCGCCAGCGCCGCCAGCCACACGCGTGTTCGGGACATCCGGGCCGAGACCGCATCCACGAGGAGCCGCCACGTTAGCGAAACCCGGTCGCAGCGTCACGTCGAGGATGCACGTCGGATTCGCCGTACCCGCGCGCAATCTTCGGCTTGCCCGCACGCGGGACGGTCGTATCGGGCGCACCTGGCCCCGCTGCTGCCAGCTTATTCACGTGCGTATCTGGTGCGAGCGCATCGTCGGAGATCTTCTCGCTTCCGATCGCGCGCACGCGGCTGCCAGCGAGGCGCGACCTCGCGCCAGCCAATCCCGGCCGCCGGCCGTCGGCGGCACCCCGGCCGACAGCCACGGAGCGCGTATGGCGTCTCGACCGGCGGTGCGGGCGCGAGCGGGCGAGCGAGCGTGCTGCCGGCGACCGCGGCGAATCGCTCGCTTGTTGCAGCGCACCCAAGGCGAATCGGGCAGCCGGCGCGCCGACTAGCATGGGCCGCTGCGGCTATGTGTGAACCGTGTCGCTTCCGACGGCTCGGTATCGCGCTAGCGTCCAGTGGACGAATCAGGAAGAACGACATGAAGTCAGTCATCGTCGATTCCGGGTCGAAGCGCAGGGAGCTCCAGCTTTTCCTGTTCATCACCGTCGTGCTGTTTCCGCTGCTCGCGGTCGCCGCCGTCGCCGCATACGGCTTTCTGGTCTGGATGTGGCAGCTGATCAACGGGCCGCCGGGCCTATGAACGGGCGCGCGCCCTTCTCGCCGGCACGACGCGCATTCCTGAGGGGAGGCGGGCCTGTCGTTCGTCGGCTGCGACCGCCCTGGGCGATCGCCGAAGCGCGCTTTCTGGACTTGTGCACGGCCTGCGATGCCTGCGTGGTCGCCTGTCCCGAACAGGTGCTGCACCGTGGCGAAGGCGGCTACCCGGTTTTCGAACCCCATTCAGGCGCCTGCGTGTTCTGCCGCAAGTGCGTCGATGCCTGCGACACCGACGCGCTCGACGGCGAGCCGGCCAGGCCCTGGGCGATTCGAGCCGAGATCTCCTCGTCGTGCCTGACGCTCAACGGCGTGACCTGCTTCAGCTGCCGCGACGCCTGCGGCGAGACCGCGATTCGTTTCCGGCCCGCACTGGGCGGTGCGCGTGTGGAGTTGGACGCATCGTGTTGCACCGGCTGCGGTGCCTGCCTCGGCGTCTGTCCGGTCTCCGCGATCGCCCTGTCCGTGCCGGAGACGGACGATGAATGACGAGATCCACATCGCGAGCATCGTCGTACGGCACCGTCCGGACGCGTTCGCATCGATCGACCGGCTCCTCGCCGCCACGCCGGGTGCCGAGGTCGCGACTCGCGAGCCGGGTCGCTGCATCGTGCTGCACGAAGGCGAGGGCAC
Organism: Rhodanobacter denitrificans; assembly: GCA_003241385.1. Classification (GTDB taxonomy): domain Bacteria; phylum Pseudomonadota; class Gammaproteobacteria; order Xanthomonadales; family Rhodanobacteraceae; genus Dokdonella; species Dokdonella denitrificans_A. The sequence goes on along the minus strand of QFPO01000017.1, from coordinate 37,184 downwards.
GCGCGATCTGCTCGCGTGCATCGAGGCGATCCAGGCGACGCGCGGCGTGATCAGCGCAAATCTCGTCTATCACCACGCCGAGTCGCGTCGTGCGCTCGACGACATCCTCCAGCCGGCTGCCAACGAGGACGATGACCGATGACGACACGTCGAGATTTCATCCGCGCCAGCGCGGTGGGGGCAGCGGCATCCGCCGCGGGCATGGCCGTTCCGGCTCGCTTCGCGGGGGCCGTCGCCGCTCCGCCGCCGCCGGAGATCAAGTGGTCGAAGGCGCCTTGCCGCTTCTGCGGTACCGGATGCGGCGTCCAGGTCGCGGTGCAGGGCAATCGCGTGGTCGCCACGCACGGCGACGCCGAAGCCGAGGTCAATCGCGGACTCAACTGCGTCAAAGGCTATTTCCTCTCGAAGATCATGTACGGCGCCGATCGGCTGACCACGCCGCTGCTGCGCAAGAAGGACGGTCGCTACTCGAAGGACGGCGAGTTCGAACCGATCAGCTGGGACGAGGCGTTCGATGTGATGGCGGCACAGTTCAAGCGCGTCCTGCGGGCCAAGGGCGGGGCCGGCATCGGCATGGCCGGTTCGGGCCAATGGACCGTCTGGGAGGGCTACGCCGCCAACAAGCTGATGAAGGCGGGGTTCCGCTCCAATCACATCGATCCCAACGCGCGTCACTGCATGGCCTCGGCGGTGACCGGCTTCATGCGGACTTTCGGCATGGACGAGCCGATGGGCTGCTACGACGACTTCGAAGCCGCCGATGCGTTCGTGCTGTGGGGCTCGAACATGGCGGAGATGCATCCGATCCTGTGGACGCGCGTCACCGACCGCCGGCTGTCGCACGATCACGTCAAGGTCGCGGTGCTGTCGACGTTCGAGCATCGCAGCTTCGATCTCGCCGATATCCCGATCATCTTCAAGCCGCAGACCGACCTGGCGATCCTCAACTACGTCGCGAACCACATCATCCGGAGCGGCCGCGTCAACGAGGACTTCATCCGCCAGCACGTCCGCTTCAAGCGCGGCAACGACGACATCGGCTACGGCTTGCGCCCCAACCATCCGCTCGAGCTCGAAGCGGCCCATGCCGACGATCCCGGCGGCAGCACGGATATCGATTTCGAGGCGTTCAAGGCCTTCGTCGAGCCTTACACGCTCGATCACGCGGCCGCGCTGAGCGGCGTCGAACCTGGCTGGCTGAAGCAGCTCGCCGAGCTCTACGCGGATCCGGCGGTCAAGGTGATGTCGCTGTGGACGATGGGCTTCAACCAGCACACGCGCGGCACCTGGGCCAACAACATGGTCTACAACATCCACCTGCTGACCGGAAAGATCGCGACGCCGGGCAACAGTCCGTTCTCGCTGACCGGCCAGCCGTCCGCCTGCGGCACCACGCGCGAGGTGGGCACGTTCGCGCATCGTCTGCCTGCCGATCTGGTCGTCACCGACCCGGAGCATCGCAAGCACGCCGAGGAGATCTGGAAGGTTCCGCACGGGCTGATCGTCGAGAAGGCCGGTTATCACATCGTCGAGCAGAACCGCATGCTCAAGGACGGCCAGCTCAATGCCTACTGGGTGATGGCGAACAACAACATGCAGGCCGCGGCGAACCTCGGCAACGAGGGCTATCCGGGCTATCGCAATCCCGAGAACTTCATCGTCGTCTCCGACGCGTATCCGACCGTCACCGCGCAGACGGCCGATCTGATCCTGCCCACCGCGATGTGGGTCGAGAAGGAAGGCGCATACGGCAATGCGGAACGCCGCACCCAGTTCTGGCATCAGCTGGTCAAGGCACCGGGCGAGGCCCGGTCGGACCTGTGGCAGCTGATGGAGTTCTCCAAGCGCTTCACGACCGACGAATGCTGGCCCGCCGAACTGCTCGCCGCCCATCCCGAGTACAAGGCAAAGACCTTGTTCGACGTGCTGTACCGCAACGGCAAGGTGGACCGGTTCGGACCCGGCGAGGTCGAGGCGGGCTATGCCAACGACGAAGCGGTCGCGTTCGGCTTCTACCCGCAGAAAGGCCTGTTCGAGGAATATGCCGAGTTCGGGCGCGGTCACGGTCACGATCTGGCGCCCTTCGACGCCTACCACGCGGCGCGCGGCATCCGCTGGCCGGTCGTGGACGGCAAGGAGACGCGCTGGCGTTACCGCGAGGGCACCGATCCCTACGTGAAGAAGGGCGCCGGCTGGCAGTTCTACGGCAACAATGACGGGCGAGCGGTGATCTGGGCGCTGCCCTACGAGCCACCGGCGGAGTCGCCGGACGCGGAATTCGATCTTTGGCTGTCGACCGGCCGGGTGCTCGAGCATTGGCATTCCGGATCGATGACGATGCGCGTACCCGAGCTCTACAAGGCGTTCCCGTCCGCGGTTGTCTTCATGAATCCCGACGACGCCAGGGCGCGAGGATTGAAGCGCGGCGACGAGGTGAGGGTCATATCCCGACGTGGCGAGATGCGCAGCCGGGTCGAGACACGCGGCCGGAACCGCATGCCGGCGGGCCTGGTGTTCGTGCCCTGGTTCGATGCCGCGCAGCTCATCAACAAGACCACGCTGGACGCCACCTGTCCGATCTCCAAGCAGACCGATTTCAAGAAGTGCGCCGTCAAAGTGGTGATGGCATGAAAGCGACCGCGCTGCTGCTGGTTCTGGTCCCGGCAGTGCTGGCCGGGTGCGGTCCGAAGCACGAGGAGACGCCGCAGCGGGCGCCCAGTGAACCGGTACTCGTCAGCGCGCCCGGGCAGATCGACTTGGTGCGGCGCGGCGTGCCGATCGACGCCGAAGCGACGCCGCCGGCGATGGCGCGCGTCGAGAATTTCGACCGCATCCGCCCGGTGAACTACGAGATGCAGCCGCCGACGATTCCGCACTCGATCGACAACTACCAGCTCACGCGCAACACCAATCGCTGCATGCTCTGCCACACCCGATCCCATGCGCAGACCTTCCATGCGCCGCCGGTCAGTCCGGCGCACTACGCGACGCGCGACGGCACGATCCTCGAGACGATCTCGCCGCGCCGCTACTTCTGCATGCAGTGTCACGTCGTCCAGACCGACGCGCGGCCCCTGGTCGCGAACCGGTACGAGGGTCTCAACACGACGATGTCGGAAGGGGGCGTACGATGATCGGCAGACGGCTTCGTGCGATATCCGGGCGGGTCCGCAACTGGATCGCGCCGTTCTGGACCACGCTGTGGCGGCCGAGTCTGCATTTCAGCCTGGGCTTCCTGACGCTCGGTGGTTTCATCGCCGGAATCGTGTTCTGGGGTGGATTCAACACGGCGATGGAGGCGACCAATACCGAGGCGTTCTGCACCAGCTGCCACGAAATGAAAGCCAACGTGTTCGCCGAACTCAAGACGACGATCCACTACACCAATCGCTCGGGCGTGCGGGCGATCTGTTCCGACTGCCATGTGCCGCACGACTGGACCGACAAGATGGCCCGCAAGATGCAGGCCTCGAAGGAGGTGTGGGGGAAGATCTTCGGGTCGATCGATACGCGCGAGAAATTCCTCGACAACAGACTCGAGCTCGCCAGGCACGAGTGGGCGCGGCTGAAGGCCAACGATTCGCTCGAATGCCGGAACTGTCATCAGTACGATTCGATGGACCTCACCCGCCAGGCGCCGCGCGCCGCGCAGATCCACCAGCTGTATCTGGGGACCGGCGAGAAGACCTGCATCGACTGCCACAAGGGTATCGCGCATCAGCTGCCCGACATGAGGGGCATACCGCAGGGCTAGCGATCGCGACGGTCCGCTCGGCGCTACCGACGCGCATGCGCTCCGATCAGGAATCGGAGCGAACCTGAGCGTCGATCAGCGTGTGCACCAGCCGATCGCCGCTGGCGAGTTTGGCATGGCGATACGCCGTCGGCGTCAGGCCGGTCAGGCTCTTGAAGTCGTGGGCCAGATGCGCGTCGTCGGTGAACTCGAGCCGGACCTCGTGCGGGCTTGCGCGCCTCAGCCACGGCGAAGGATGTACGGCGGCCAGCACGCGCTGCAGACGCGCGATTCGCAGCAACCGCTTCGGCGACAGTCCGATGAGACGCTCGCAGCGCTTGTGCAGTGCGCGCTCGGAAACGCCGGCGGCGTGCGCGATGCCGGAAACCGGGCCGTGGAGGCGATGATCGAGCATCGCCTCGATCGTCGCGACCGCCGGGTCGGCTCCAGCCGATTCGCGGAACGTCTCGCGCAGCCAGTGTTCGGTCGCGGCGACCCGGCCATCGAAACTGGATGCATCCTCGACGCGGGCGTACAGCCGGCGCGACGCGGCGGACAGCAGCGCATCCAGCGGCGTCCGGCAATCGGCCAGGCAGCCCGCTGCAGATCGGCCCAGAACGACCGCGCCGCGTACGGTCAGTGCGGCCACGAAGACATGCAGCGGACGGCACGTCCGCGACCGGGCGGCGGTCGATGTCGGACCCCACAAGGCCGCTCTCGGCGCTGCCTCGTAGCCGTGCGTGCCGGCCAGACAGAAGTCCGAATCGAGCATGATCTGCAACAGCGGTATCGGTACCGGCAGCTCGCGCATCGACACGAATGCGGCCGCATCGCGGCGTTCCGCGAACGCGGTGACGAACGGGCGCAGATCGGGCGCGGCGGGCCGCCAATCCATCCGCAACGAGAGGGGCAGGGCGGACACCACGATACCGGTTCCGAAATCTACAGGCGGTCAGCCGGAGCCGGACGCTAGCATTCGCCGGGTCCGGAGGTCCATATGAACGCTATGCGGATTCAGCTGTTCGTCGTGACATGCCTCGCCTCGGTACTGTCGGCCGGCTGCGCCCATCGCAGTCCGCTGGCGGCATTGCGCGAAGGTCGCCAGCCCGGTTGCGCGGTCGCGACGCTGGGGACGGCCGGCGCGTCCTTCGACGCGGCCGGCTATGCGGACCTCGAGGCCGGCGTGCCGATCACCCGCGACACGCGTTTCCTGATCGCCTCGGCATCCAAGCAGTTCACGGCGCTGGCGGTCCTGAGGCTGGTCGATCAGGGGCGCGTCGGGCTCGACGATCCGGCCGAACGTTGGCTGCCCGATCTGGCCGGTGCCCTGCAGGGCGCGCGACGGTGCGCCAGCTGCTGAATCAGACCGCCGGCGTGCGCGATCACACCTCGTTGATGGCACTGGCCGGCATCGAGCGCATGGCCGCGGTCGCGCCGGACGCGGTGCTTGCGATGATGCGCGGCCTGGACTCGAACAATTTTGCGCCCGGCAGCCAGGCGCGCTACTCGAACGGTCACTATCTGATGCTGGCGCAGCTCGTCGAGCGCGTGTCGGGCCGGCCGCTCGCGGCGTTCGCGCACGAGGCGCTCTTCGCACCGCTCGACATGCGCGATACCGGGTTCGATGCGAGCGCGCCGATCGCGCACGGTTACCGGCCGCTGCGCTCCGGCGGCTTCCGCATCGCCGACGACCAGCCCAGCCTGCCGGGTTCGGGCGGACTGGTGACGACCGCTCGCGATCTGGTCCGCTTCGACACGGCATTTCGCAGCGGCGAGGGCGTCTGGTCGCCGGCGGTCAAGGCGATGTTTCTCGAACCCGGTCGCCTGTCGAACGGCGAGACGGCCGCGCTGCCGGAGTTCGGCACGCCTTACGGCGCCGGCGTCGGACTGGAGCGGCGCGACGGCGTGCTGTGGTTGAGCCATGACGGGGGTTCCGAAGGCTTCCGCGCGCAGTACCTGCGACGCGCCGACGCACCGGTCGGCGCGATCGTGCTGTGCAATCGCAGCGACGTGAACCCCGATGCGATCGCCGAGCGACTGTCGAACCGCACAGCGCCCGAGCCGCAGGCGTCAGCTGCCCGCCCGCCACGCGAGGCGCCGCAGCCGGCCTCGAGTGCGGCGATCGCGGCTCTGGTCGGCCATTGGCGCTCGCCGGAAACGCGGATCGACTATGCGATCCGTGCCAATAACGGCGGCGTCCAGGTCACGATACGGTCGCCGCTCGCGGCCGAACCGGTCGTGGAGGACTGGGGCGGGCTCGAGGTCGCTGCGGATGGCGGACTCATCACCGGTCCGTTGCGTCTGGAGGCGACGGCGGACACGTTGATGGTCAGCTTCGGTAACCGCGTGCGGCGCCTGCGATTCGAGCGGGTCGCAGATTGAGGCTGTTCGGAGAGGCCTCGCCATCCGATCTGCCTCTGACGGCGAGTCGGATTGAACGGGCCGGTCCGCGACCGATGCGACCGCACGCGACGCGGTCTTCCTTGGTCGCTGATGGGAGGCAGGGCAGTGCGTCCTGGCGGCGCCAAATCCGGCGGAGCCGATCCGGTTTGCCTGCAGTCCTCGTGGTCGGTGATGTGGGGTGCCGAACGCATGCTCGGCGCCACCGGTCGGCATGCGTTACGCTCTGAACACTCAGCCGTCGATCCAAAATGCGGATGGATGGCCAGCAGGGTGCGCGCACGGGGACAGCGATGGAAATCAAGCAAGCCAAAAATTCCAACAGAATCCGCTTCAATTTCGGCGAAGAGGAGCTCGACTATGGACTGGAGGACAGTTCCGGCGGCCGTTCGTTCTCAGTCCGCTACGAGGACATCAGCCGTGATCGGCAAACTTTGATCGAGCGCAACCAGTGGCTTCGCAACGCCGGACTGTTATGGCTGGCGATCGGGATGGTACTGACGGCGCTGAGCTTCGCGGGCGAGAAGGGACCCCAATTCTCGATCTGGCTCGCGATCGGTGCGGCGTGCTATGTCATCTATCGCGTGCGCTCGACTCACTTCACGGTCGTGCCGACCCGACACGGCAACATCTTGGTGATCGACGATTCGCAAGGCTCGGCCGTACTGGATGAGATCGCGAAGCGTCGCGCCGCCCATCTGCGGCGCGAGTACGATTTCATGCCGACGGACGAATCGCCCGAGCAATGCCGCAGCCGGTTCAGATGGCTGCATCGCGAGGGTGCTCTGACCGACGAGGATTTGACGCAACGTCTCGCCGCCGTCGATGCGACGGATCCTGCATTCAGTACGCCTGTGGCGCTCGAGTCGGGACGGCGCCTGAATTGATCCTGTGGTATCGGCACGCTGCTGCAGTGTCTTTGGCCATCCGAGGAGCTGAAGGGTCAGCACGTAAATGTCCATCTGCCTCGATGAGCACGATGTAAGGCATGGCGGCGGATGCCCGCATTGCGCACAGCTGATCGGCGGCGAGTTCGTCAGCCATCGCCGTTCGCGAGCGTTCGACGAGGGGTGCTCACGCGACGGGTTGAGAGTGCACGGTTGCCGCACACCTCCGCTCGAACACGGCCGGACCCGGCCCGGCCGCGCCGTTCGCCGTCTCAGCCGATCGGGCCGGTACTCCGGTTGAACACCGCCAGTTGCTCGGCGAACGCGCGTCGGTAGGCGGGTCTGGCTTCGCCGCGCGCGACGTATGCGGACAGGTTCGGATAGGCGTCGAGCGGCCCGGGCCGGCCGAGCCGCAGCAGCACCGACACCATCATCAGATCGCCGGCGCTGAAGGCGCCGTCGAGCCAGTCGGCATCGCCGAGCCGGGCCGACAGCTGCGCCAGCCGGGTATCGACGCGCTGTTCGAGCATCGGCATGCGCTCGGCGTACCAGGGCTGGTCGCGCTCGAACAATAGCGCCATGCCGCGCTCGACGATCGGCGGCTCGACCGTGTTGAGCGCGGCGAACATCCACGCGATCGCGCGGGCGCGTGCAGCGGGGTCCGCCGGCAGCAGTCCGGTATGGCGCTCGGCCAGATGCAGCACGATCGCACCGGATTCGAACAGCACCAGGTCCCCGTCCTCGTAGGTCGGGATCTGGCCGAACGGATGCAGCGCCCGATGCGCGGGCTGTTTCATCGCCTCGAACGAGAGCAGCCGGACGTCGTAGGCCACGCCGACCTCCTCGAGTGCCCAGCGCACGCGCATGTCGCGCGCCAGGCCTTTGCCGCGGTCCGGCGAGCGTTCAAAGGCGGTCAGGATCGGTGTCATGGTCGGCTCCGGTCCGTGCGCGGCGTCAGCCGCGCAGCGCCGCTTCTATCGCGGCGATGTCGATCTTGCGCATCGTCATCATCGCGTCGAAGGCGCGCTTGGCGGCCGCCGGGTCGCCGTTGGTATAGGCCTGGGTCAGCACGCGCGGCGTGATCTGCCAGGACAGGCCCCATTTGTCCTTGCACCAGCCGCAGGCGCTCTCCTGGCCGCCGTTGCCGACGATCGCATTCCACAGGCGGTCGGTTTCGGCCTGGTCGTCGGTCGCGACCTGGAACGAGAACGCCTCGCTGTGCTTGAACGCCGGTCCGCCGTTGAGGCCGATGCACGAGATGCCGAGCACGGTGAACTCGACCGTCAGCACGTCGCCCTGCTTGCCGGACGGAAAGTCGCCGGGCGCGCGATGGACGGCCTTCACTTCGCTGTCGGGGAAGGTCTCGGCGTAGAACGTGGCCGCGTCGAGGGCATCGCGGTCGAACCAGAGGCAGATCGTGTTCTTGGGGATCATCGTCGTTCTCCTGTGCAGGTAAGAGCCGGGAGGGGTTGTGGTGATGTCGGCCGAGCTGCGAGTCTGGCCGGACGCTGCTGCTGCCATGTCGACGAACGAGGGACGGCAGGATCGACAACTGCCGCAGGAAAAGAAAGTCAGAGCTGTTAAGGTGGCTGAACGATGGCCGGGGCCGATCCGAATCCACCCTGATCGGCAAGGTGTGCTCCTGTGGTGGGCCCCCGATTTCGTGGGTGAGCATCCTTGATGGTCACCCCGTCCCGCGTCGAATGCGAGAGGAGATGTACGTTGACGAATGAACCTACGACCACGCTTTGGCGGCCGGTCGGACCGAAGGAACTGGAATTGATCCGACAGGCAGACATGAAGGCTTTCCCGCCCCGCCTTCCCGAGCAGCCGATCTTCTACCCGGTGCTCAGCGAGGACTATGCGACCAAGATCGCGCGTGACTGGAACGTTCCGGAAAGCGGTTCCGGCTTCGTGACGCGCTTCGAGGTGAAGACCCGCTACCTGAGCGGGTATGCAGTACGGGAAGCGGGTGGCCGCGCTCACCTCGAATACTGGATTCCAGCCGAAGACATGGGCGCCTTCAACGCCGCCATCGTCGGGAAGATCGAGGTCATTCGCGCGTTTCCCTGACGGACGATGCGGGGGCCGATGGAAGAGTGCCGGCGTTCTGATGTCGGTTCGCGCCCCATATGCGCGTCCGGCAAGATGGCCTGGATTCGACAGGGGAGAACCGATGGATGCAACACAAACAGCCGATACCGGCTTGCTCGAGATCGCGGGCTTCTGGCGCCGCATCGTTGCGCTGGCGATCGATGCCACCGCACTGGGTCTCGTCGGAATGGTTCTGGGCGCGCTTTTCTTCGATCCTCTTGCTCGGATGGGAGCTTGCGCGCGTCTGATCGGCTTCGCGATCGCGTTGACGTACTTCGGCATAGGCAACAGCCGGATCAGCGGTGGTCAGACCCTGGGCAAGCGCTTGCTGCGCCTGCGTGCGGTCGATGCTGACGGCCGATCATTGCCGCTGCCGCGCTCGCTGGTGCGCTCCATCGTGCTGGTCTCACCGTTCTTTCTCAACGGTCTCTGGCTCGATCCGCGGAACGTTCCGACCGTGGTCACCTACCTGCTTGCGCTCATCGTCTTCGGCGGCCTGTCCGCCATCGTGTATCTGTACCTCTTCAACCGCCGCACGCGCCAGTCGCTGCATGACCTGGCCGTCGGGTCGTACGTGGTGCGGGCAGATGCAGCGGAGCAGGCGGTCGCGTTTTCGCGTTTGTGGAGCGGACATCTCGTGGCGATCGCGATGCTGGCAGTGGCGGCACTGATCGCGCCGGCCCTGCTGGAGCACGTTGCGGCACGGCAAGGCTGGAGCGAGCTGACGGCGATGCAACGGACGCTGTCGGACCGGCCCCATGTCATGCACGCGCAGGTCATGCGCGGATGGACGTTGTCCGCCGGCAAGGAGACGCGCTATCTGCAGTCGGTGCTGCGGCTCGATGCACCATCGGTTGAGGACGCCGCCTTCGCCAAGGAGGTTGCTCGACAGATGGTCGAGGCAGCCTCGAAGCCCCTCGCCGAGGACACCATCATGGTGACCCTGGTCTACGGCTACGACATCGGCATCGCATCGGTATGGACGAAGCATTCGTACATGTTCAAGCCGGGCGGATTGCAGTAGGTTGCGGCAACGGCGATTCGGCACGGTAGGCCCCCGCTCCGATCGCATCCCGGGGCTGCGCCGCCAGCGCGTGCCGTTCCGCAGGCTTTCGGCGGATAGCGTCGCGACGCTGGGCGCAACCCGCTCGCCCCGGGGGCATGCAGGATCCCGCTGTCTCGATGATCCTCGGTCTCATCTCTTTGCGCGTAGACGCGCACACGCCGCTGCGTCGCCCTGCCTGGGGTGCCCGGCCGGCGATCCGTCTGTGCTGAAGGGCTGGCATCATGAGTACGAACAAGGGGATGCGCGCCTGGCGCGCGTGGATCGGACGGGCGGCGCTGGCCGCCATTCCACTGCTGCTGAGCGCCTGCGGCGCATCGGGGCCGATGTGGGTGCCGGCACCGCTGCTGGCCGATGCCTCGCACGAGACCGCGGCATCCGGTGCGTACCGGCCGTACGAGGCCGCGCTGCGTGTCGGCCCGGACGATCAGGCCGCGCTGAAGTTCTCGCTGGCCACGCTGCCGAGCGGCACGCTGCGCAAGCTCACGATCGCCGACGGTGCCGCGACCCCCGGCAGCGAGCCCTACGCGCTGACCGCGGAGAAGGTGTTCCGCGCGCGGCTGGTGCTGTTCGTCGATGCCGTGCATGAGTCCGGCTATATCCATGTCGACGGCATCTACACGCCCGGAACGGACTGCTTCGCCGACGAGGGCACGCGGCCCGTCTGCAGTCATACCGTCGTGGCCGGCGCGCTCGCCGCCGATGCGGACGATCCGTCACGGCCGCTGCGGATCGCGCAGCGCGGCTTCTACAGCTTCGACGTCACCGAGCTGGTCAAGGACCGCATCCGTGGCGGCCATGCCGGCGTGCTGCGCGTGTCCTCGGCGCTCGACACGGAGACCGGCCGCTACGGCCGCTTCGACTTCGCGAGCAAGGAGAAGGTCATGGGGCAGGCCTATGCCCATCACCAGCCGCAGCTGCTGATCACGCTGACCGACGCGGCCGGTCTGGTGACGCGATCGCGCGTGACGACCAGCGTCCAGAACGTGCTGGCCGACCCGTCGATCGCCGATCGCGATTTCCTGCTCGACGAAAGCCTGCTGATGAACGGGTCGCCGGAGGCGCGCGCGTATGCGCTGATCAGCCCGCGCACGCTGCAGACCGGCGGCGCGACGATGCGCAGCTTTCTCAACCAGGTCGGCACGCGCGGCTACAAGGTCTCGATGACCGCCTTCGTCAATGCGCCGTTTCCGGCCACGCCGCAGCTGACGCCGCAGGCGACCTGGTACCGGATCCCGAACTTCAACCTCAACAACGCACGGATCACCTGGAACAACGGCTGGACCGAGCCCTCGGCCGGTGCCTTGCTCGCGACCAGTGCGCTGAGCAGCGATTCGCCCTCGCAGGCGCTGTCCATCGACGTCAGCACCGGCTACGTCGACGCACTCGCGCAGGCCTATGCGCAGGACAGCCTCACCGTCAATTTCGCGGTGGCCGGCACCACCAACGTACCCGGTCCGGTCACGCTGGACGGTCTGCGCCACACCGGCACCGGCCATGCGCCGCGGCTGGTCGCGGTCATCTCGCCGGCGCCGACCAATTCGCTGTACGCGTTCGACCTCAATGACAACACGCGCCGGATCGTCTACTGCATGTATCCGCTCAACAATGCCGGCAACTGCGGCGACACGCTCAATTTTCGCGCACGCATCGGTCAGCAGGTCAGCCCGAGCCAGTACATCGTCAGCATTCGCTCGGTGCTCGGCGACACCAATCCCGAATATGCCACCCAGATCAACGTCGCCGTGCCGATCAGCGGACCGAGTGTCGATCTGCAGGCCGATCCCGATCCGGACTCGCAGTCGCTGGCGCCGGGCTTCGACAGCCTCGGCTACCTGCTGGACGTCGGCAGGGCCAACCGCGAGGTCGGCACCTATCAGGGCTACGTCAGCCTGCCCGGGCACAACACGCGCGGAACGCTGAACTTCGAAAACCTGCCGCTGCCGTCGGCCGCGCTGTCGGGGCCGGCCCGGGTCACGATCCCGGCGGGCGCGGACGCGGTCACGGTGCCGGCCGATGCGGCCGAGCCGTTCGTGCTCGAGGTCGACGACGCGATCGTCAACGCGAACATCGACGACACCACCGTCTGGCGCTTCGCGAGCACCGATCCGTCCGACACGCTGCCGGGCGAGGTCCAGCGCACGCACGGCAGCGTCGCGCTGCCGATGACGTTCGGCTCGGCCGGGCCGCGCACGATCACGGTGACCAGCAAGGGCGATGCGACGATCGGCGCGACGTTCGAGGTGATCGTCGATCGGCAGACCACGGTGACGCTGCAGGCGCAGGGTTCGATCGCGGTGTTCGGCGAGCCGCTGACGCTGCACGCCGAGGTGAGCGACAACGCCGGCGCGCCGATCGGGTCCGGCACGCTGCGCTTTCTGGACGGCGCGGCCGTACTGGCCGAGGTGCCGATTCTCGACGGCATGGCGAGCTGGACCAGCGATGCCTTCGAGGTCGGCGTCCATGCGATCAGTGCCGCCTACGACGGCGATCCGGCACGCTATCTGACGACCGCGGTCTCGGCCGACCAGGCCTTCGCGGTCGACCGGGCCGGTACGGCGATGAGGTTGAGCGCACCGGCATCGGTGCTGATCGGCGATCCGGTCGAGGTCGACGTCACGCTCGGCGTGGTCGCGCCGGGTGCCGGCACGCCGGGCGGCACGGTCGTCGTCAGTGACGGCTCGGCCTCGTGCGCATTCGATCTGGCCGAGGCCAGCGGTTGCACGCTGACGCCGCCGGTGGCCGGTTTGCTGACGCTGACCGTCACCTACTCGGGCGACGCCCGCTTCCTCGGCACGGCGGCGATGGCGCCGCTGGCGGTGCTCGAGCGTGCGTTGCTGACCGCATCGCTGGAGGACGGCAGCGCCTACGCGCGCTACGGCCGTGTCGTCGATTACGCGGTGACGCTGCGCAACGACGGCCTCGGCGAGGCGAGCGCGGTGCCGGTCGAGGCGACGCTGTCGGCCGCGTTCGACGGCGCGTACGCGCAGTGGCAATGCTTCGGCGCCGGCGCCGGCGCGCTCTGTGCGGCCGCCGGCAATGGACCGCTGCGCGACCTGGCGACGATTCCGCCGGGCCGCAGCCTGACCTGGCTGGTCAGTGCACCGATCCTGCGCGACAGCACCGCTCCGGATGCGACGCTGGCGCTCGACGTCGGCGGCCACGCGCCGGTACAGGCCCGCGATCTCAACACGCTGGTGCTGTTGCGCGATGGACTCGACGCGCCGTACGCGGACGGCACGCGGATCGCCGGCGAGGCTGCCGAGGCGATCCTGCAGGGCACGCATGTGCATGCGTTCGCGTTGCCGCCGCCGGGCGAGCGGCGCATCGATACCGTGCTGGTCGTGCATGGCCGCGACGTCGAGGTCGCGGTCGATCGCGCCTGGCTCGATGCGGCGGCGGTCGCGGTGCGGCTGGCGGTCCGCGGCGCCGACGTCGAGCGCGTGTCGGCCTGGGTCCGCGCCGATGCCGCCGCGACGCTCGCGATCTCGGCGCTCGCGCTCGACGAGCACGTGACGACGCTGCTGCTCGAAGGCGCCGAAGCGCCGGCGGCAATGACGGTCGCCGGCGCGCAGTAGTCGAACGCGCGACCGGCCCGCGATCGCGCCGTGCGCCGTGATCGGGCGCCAGGGCATCGCGTGCCCGAGTGGTCGGCGTCGATCCATCGGGGCACCAGGTGCGCACGGGGCAGGGAAGGCCCCACGGATCGACCGTGGTCATCGCCGTCGCAGCTGAACGTCATGGCGATCCGAGATTGACCGCGGCAGCCGTGCGGCGGACCATGGCGTGTCTTTCTCTCGCCTGTCCGCCGTCCAGGCGGCGTTGCCGGATCTTCAGGACCGGGCGCCGCCGCTGTCGCCGATCGATGACGTCTACCGAATCCCGAAACCAGGCGGCCGCGGCCGCGGTGCGTCTGGACCTGTGGCTATGGGCGGCGCGCTTCTTCAAGACGCGCAGCCTCGCCAAGCATGCGATCGAAACCGGCAAGATCGAGGTCGGCGGCCAGCGCGCCAAAGCATCGCGCAGCGTCCGCGTCGGCGATGCGCTGCGCATCGTGCGCGGCGAGGAAATCTTCGAGATCAGCGTGGCGGGACTGTCCGATACGCGCGGCCCGGCCGCCGCCGCGCGCCTGCTGTATGTCGAGCCCGATGCCTCGCGGCAGGCGCGCGAAGCGCGTCTGGCCGACCTGCGCGCCGCGCGCGCCGGCTATCAGGCGCCACAGCAGCGTCCCGACAAGCGGGCACGCCGGCTGATCCGTCTGCTCGGCGACATCGACGCGCTGTGACCGCGCCGGCCGGCGCGACCGGGCCGGTGCGCGCTGCCGATCCATCGTTGCCTGCACGGCGACCGCGCCGGCCGATACGAGGCGATCTCAGCGAGCGCGCCACGTGCGCTGCTGCTCGGCATCCAGAAACGTCCATGCGATGAACCGGCTCTGCTTGCTGCCCTGGGCCATCGGCACCTCGCGCACGTCGCGCGCGCCGGCCTGACGCAGCCGCCGGTGCAGGGCGGCGCGGTGCTCGGATTTCGCGACCAGGCTGCTGAACCAGCGCACCTGGGTCCGAAAGCCGGCGCTTTCCTCGATCATGCGGCCGACGAAGGCGACCTCGCCGCCCGGGCACCACAGCTCGGTGGCCCGGCCGCCGAAGTTCAAGGCCGGGCGTCCGTCGCCGCGCGGCGGCGCGCGGTCGAGATTGCGCCACTTGCGGCGGCTGCCGGCGGCGGCCGCCGCGGCCGAGGCGTGGAACGGCGGATTGCACATCGTCAGATCGAATCGTTCGTCGGCCAGCACGACGCCTGCGAACAGTCGGTCGCGCGCCGGCTGCCGGCGCAGCTCGATCGCTTCGCCGAGGCCGTTGGCCTGCACGATCGTGCGCGCCGCCTGCAAGGCCGTCGCATCGACCTCGGTGCCGACGAAGCACCAGCCGTAGTCGGCGTGGCCGAGCAGCGGATAGATGCAGCTGGCGCCGACGCCGACGTCGAGCACGCGGATCGCCGGCCCGCGCGGCGCCGTGCCGCCTTCGTTCTCGGCGAGCAGATCGGCCAGTCCGTGCAGGTAATCGGCGCGGCCGGGAATCGGCGGGCACAGATAGCCGTCGGGCAGATCCCAGTGCGCGATGCCGTAGTCGGCCGCGAGCAATGCGCGATTGAGCGCGCGCACGGCACCGGCGTCGCCGAAGTCGATGCTGGTGTCGCCGTCCGGCGTGCGGAGCAGAAACGGCTTCAGCGCCGCACAGGCGCGCGTCAGCCGCGCGAAGTTGTAGCGGCCCGAATGGCGGTTGCGCGGATGCAGCGTCGGTTGGACATGCCCGCTGCGCGCGCCGGGCGGTCGTCGGGGTGGAGACCTCATGCGCGAATTAGACGCGATCGGCAGCTGCAGGTGTGAGCCGTGGACGCGGTCCGGCGCGCCCCGGTCCGGCGCAGCCGATCGCCTGACGACTCGCGATGAGCCGTTTCGACGCCGTCATGCGCATGGCGATCGGTACGGGCCGATAACCGGCCGGGAGCCGTCGAATCATGTACCTGCGCAGGTCGATCCACGCATTCACCTTGGCATCGCTGGCCGTGCTGGCCGGGTGTTCGCAGGCCGGCGGCGATGCCGCGCCGCCGGCGCGACCCGCCGCGGCGACCGCCGCTGCCGCGCCCGACGAGGCCGCTCACGCGGCGACCGAGTCGGCCGCCGGCCGACTCGTACAGACGCATGCCAAGGGTCTGTTCTTCGACCGCGCCTCGATCGATCGCGAGACGCAGCGCCGCGCGCAGGCCTTGCGCCCCTCGGCCGACCGGCTCGAGCGCGTGCAGATCATCGACAGCACCGGCTTCGGCGAGCCGCTGCCGGCACTGACGATCGAGGTGCCCACCGGCTGGATCGCGCGCGGCGGCGTCGACTGGCGACGCGAGGTGGAATGCATCGGCAATACGCATGCGTTCGACTGGAGCGCGGCCTCACCCGACGGTCTGTACGAGGTCTCGCTGCTGCCGAAGCTGTCCTGGCAGGTGCAGTCGGCGCCGGGCGGCGTCGTGCCGCTCAATCCGTGTCCGGCCGCACCGATGGCGTCGGTGCGCGATTACCTGGAGCAGGTGACGCGCAGCGCGCGACCCGATGCGCGCGTCCTCGGCTATCGCGACCGCACCGATCTGGTCGCGCAGCAGGAAGCCGCGGCGTTGCAGAACGGCCAGCCATCGCAGACGCGGCTGCGTCACGAATCGGGCGAGCTGCTGATCGGTTATCGCCTGCAGGGGCAGGAGATGCGCGAGGCGATCGTCGCCAGCGTCACGTTCTCCGAATTGCAGGGCACGATCGCGGCCTGGTCGGAGACCGGCATCGCGCTGCGCGCGCCGGACGGTCTGCTCGACGAGGCGCTGCTCGAACGCATGCGCCGCTCCGGCCGCTACGAGCAGGCCTGGGCCGAGCGGGTGACGGCCTGGTCGGCGCAGCACGTCGAGCGCGTCAACCAGCGCCAGGTCGCGTCGATCCAGCAATGGCACGCGCGGCGCATGAACGAGATCTCGCTGGCCGGCATGACGGCCCGGCACCGGATCCGCATGGATACGATCGCCGACATCGGCCGGATCAACCAGCAGATCGTCGCCGACACCGGCGCCACCGACGCGCGCATCCATGCCGCGACGATCGACGCGATCCAGGAAGTGCAGCCGTGGCGCGACCCGACGTCCGGGCGCGCGGTCGATCTGCCGATCCACTACGCGCATGCCTGGCAGCTCGGCGACGGTCGCCAGTTCATGACCAACGATGCCGCGTTCGACCCCGAACGTGATCTCGGCATGCCGGGGCATCGGCTGGAGCCGGCGCGTTGATGGCATGAGGTCGCTGGGGTCGTCGGCGCGTGCGATAGAATGAACGGCCAGGGGACATGAGGTCGTGCGATGGTTTGTGGCAGGTGGATGAGGAAGGCGTGCTGGCTGGCAGCGGCAGCGATCGTGGCGGCAACCGGCCACGCAATGGCGAATCGGCCGGAACGCGCCGCCGATGACGAAGCCGCGACGGCCCCGGCACCGTCGGCGACCGTCTGGCAGCAGCGGCGCACCTACGGATCGGTGGTGTATGTCCTCGACAACGCATCGCTGAGCATTCGTCGCTACGATCTGGCCGTCGCGCAGTGGCTTCCCCGCATTGACCTGGAACGGCCGGCGTCCGCTTTCGCGGTCGATGCATCCGGCGTCTACACGAGGGTCGAGAAGGCCGTCTACCGGTATGCGCTGGACGGAACCGCATTGGGTCCTCTGCCCAACGTCACGGTGACTCGTGATCTGCTCGAGCTCGTCGGCGACTATGTCGTCGTGAGCAGCGATCAGGGCATCCATACGTACCACAAGTCGACCGGTACGCCCGCCGCTTTTCTGTACACCTCGACGCCGCTGACCGGTGCCGTTTCGTTGCCGGACCAGGGCAGTGTCTATGCGGTCAATACCTCATGGTCGCCGACGGACATCTATCGAATGAAAGTCGATCCCGTGACGGGCGCTGTTTCAAACTTCATCGACAGTCCTTATCACGGCGCATTTCCGACGGGGTCGCGTGTCTACGCCCGTGAGCAGGGCGGTTGGCTTTTCGACAGTTCCGGCACCGTCTATTGGGGCGACTCGCTGCAACGCCGCGGCAGTCTGGGGGGCGCCGTGCAAGGTGCCGTATTCTTTTCGGATCGTTTCCTGGTCATGCGTGGGGCGCGTCTCGCCGTATTCTCGAACGATCTGAAGGAGACCGGCCTGATCCAGGCGCCGTCCGGGATGCTGGACATCGTCGGCTATGCCGATCGCGCCTATGCCATTACCGGTGCGATCGACGATCTGCGCTTCGTGCCGATCGACCTCGAGGCCGCCCAGCCCGCAGTGCCATCCACCGCCAGAGACTGGGTCGCTGCGGCTCCGAAGGCCACGCATGTTCTCGGCGACGGCACTGGCCTGATACTGACCAGTGCGGCCGAGCACGCGGCCTATCCGTTCTCGCCGCAGACCTGGTCGTTCGGACGCACGATACCGATGATGACGGGCGCTCTCGACGTTGCCTATTCGCGCGTCAATGGCCGCGTCTATGCGTCCTACACCGGTGGGGCGATATACGCCTATCCGCTGGCTACACCCGGTCGCGCCGACTGGTTCTCGGCCACCGCCTATACGGCGAACGGTCTGAGCACGGCAGGAGAATACGTGTTCGCGTCGGATCTGTCCGGTGCCTGGGCATCGCACTACACGTTCAGCCCCGAGGGAGACGGCATCAGTTGGCGTGAGTGGAACTACATATCGAGCCAGTACGAGTGGGACCCGGTTACGCGGCGCATATTTTTTCTGCGCGAGGGTGTGTCGCCGAACGATCTGATGTTCGAGTCGATCGCGCTCGACGGCAGTATCACCGACGGAGGCGACTCGCCTTACCATGGCGATTTTCAGCCAGATTATCCGATTCGTGTCTCGCCGGATGCCGCTCTCATCGGCTTGGGCTCCGGCGTGATCCTCGATTCGGTGCGACTCGAGATCATTCATCAGCTCGACCACGGTTGGGCCGACTTCGCCTGGCTCGGCAACGATCTCTACGGACTGACCGCGTCCGGCCAACGGATCAACCGTTACAGCGCCTCGTTCGACGTGGTGTCTACGGGCAGGGTTCGTGGTACGCCGCGCCGCCTGATTCCGGCGGGCGAGGGATTCGTCTATGTTGCCGACGTCGGTACTTCGACGATCATCGGGCGTTTCGATGCTTTCATGTCGAAAGCCGATCTCGCGGTCGACCCGTCCGCACCCGGTTCGGTGTTCGACGGCGGTAGCGCGGTCACCGTTCGCGTCACGGTCGGCAACAACGGCGTCGTGGCGGCATCGGGTGCGACGGTCTCGATCGATCCGGGACATCTGCAGGGAGCCGTCTGGCGATGTGTCGCCGCCGTGCGGGCCACGCCGTGCCCGGCCACCAGCTTGCCGGGTGCGTCGTCGACGGTGGTGGACATCGAGGACGGCGGTCAACTCACCTACGAGGTAAGCGGACAGGTGCCGCCCGGATCGTTCGATAGGGTGACCATCGCGGCGACGATCACTCCGGCCGTGCCTGCATCCGATCCTGAGTTGCGAAACAATGCACAGTCGATTCGACTCCGACTCGATCGGTTGTTCGTCGACGCGTTCGAATGACGCGGCGTCGCGAAGGCCCTCGGCGTAAATCGTTCGGTGGCTCTTCCGCTACATGCATTCGAACGTTCTGCTGAACGGGAACGCTCGGACCGGTGTCGTCACCTTCGCGAAAGCGTGATTAGATCCGAGGCGGGGCGTCGCAGACGTTGCACTTGCGCTAAGGTGGCGCGGCTCTCCTGACATCGCTCGAGGTCCGCCATGACGCCACCGCGCAAACCGACCGCCGCCGATTTCGATCCGCAGGTGCTCGCGCTGTTCGACCAGTACGTGCACGGGTCGATCGACCGCCGTGGCTTTCTGAGCGGGGCCGCGCGCTTCGCGACCGGTGCGACGACGGCGGCCGGCCTGCTCGCGGCGCTGAGCCCGCGCTTCGCGGCGGCGCAGCAGGTCGCCCCCGACGATCCGCGGCTCTCGACGAGCTATCGCGCGTTCGATTCGCCCGACGGCTACGGCAAGGCGCGCGGCTATCTCGCGCGGCCGGCCAAGGCGCGGAGCCCGCTGCCGGTGGTGCTGGTGATCCACGAGAACCGCGGGCTCAATCCGCACATCGAGGATGTGACCCGGCGTCTGGCACTCGAGGACTACGTCGCGTTCGCACCGGATGCGCTGTACCCGCTCGGCGGCTATCCGGGCGACGAGGACAAGGCGCGCGAGCTGTTTCCGAAGCTCGATCAGGCCAGGACGCGCGAGGACTTCCTCGCCGCGGCGGCGTTCCTGCGCGGCATCGACGGCGGCAGCGGCCGGCTCGGCGTGGTCGGCTTCTGCTACGGCGGCGCGATGACCAATTTTCTCGCGACCGAGCTGCCGTACGTCGCGGCCGCGGCGCCGTTCTACGGCGCGGCGCCAGCCGTGGAGAACGTGCCGAAGATCAAGGCCGAGCTGCTCGTGGTACTGGCCGGCGAGGATCCGCGCGTCAATGCGAGCTGGCCGCCGTATCAGGCCGCGCTCGACCAGGCCGGCGTGACCTATGCGCTGTACCAGCCGGCCGGTACGCAGCACGGCTTTCACAACGACACGACGCCGCGCTACGACGAGGCAGCCGCGAAGGAGGCCTGGAAGCGCACGCTGGCGCTGTTCGAGCGTCGCCTGCGTCGCGCCTGAGCGAGTTCGGTGCGCCGACGCTGAGTCGCGTCGTATCGCTCGGCACGTCTCGTGCCTCGCGGCAGGGCGTGTTCGATCCGCCGCAGCGTCGTATCGCTCCATCGCGTCGCGGCCTTCGCGCAGGCTGGCGCTGGACATCGAAGGAATTGATGCTCTGGAGATGCGAGACGGCATTCGAACGCGTCGGCGTGATGGGACGCCGGCGTGCCGCGAAGTCGGCTCGCGCGGAGCGGCGGCGTGTGTTGCCGCGTCGCGTCTTGCGCACGGGGCCGTGTCGTTGAACCATCGGCAGCCTGCGCTGCCGCTGCCCGCGGCAACACCCGTCCGATCGTTGCGAGACCTCACATGAAAAAACCCGCTGCGACCTCCGGCGCGACGGCCGACGATCAGTCCGGTGCCATCGGCGATGCGTCGACCGGCACCGCTGCGCAGCAGATCGATGCACGCATCGCGGCGCTCGGCGACTGGCGCGGCGCGATGCTCGCCCGCGTCCGCGCGCTCGTGCACGAGGCCGATCCGGACGTCGTCGAGGAGGTGAAATGGCGCGGCGTGCCGGTGTGGTCGCATGCGGGCATCGTGTGCACCGGCGAGACCTACAAGGCCGTTGTGAAGCTGACGTTCGCCAGAGGCGCGGCGCTGCACGACCCGGCCGGCCTGTTCAACGCCAGTCTCGACGGCGGCACGCGGCGTGCGATCGACCTGCGCGAGGGCGCGAGGATCGATGCCGCCGCGTTCAAGGCCCTGCTGCGCGCGGCCGTGGCCTTGAACGTCGAGACCGCCGCGGCGCGCAAAGCTGCCAGGCGTAGCCGATCGTCGGAAGGGTCCGACGCTGCGGCGACGTCCAAAGCGCAGCAGACGACCGGCAGTCGCGTGAAGAAGGCCTCACCCGGCAACGCCGCAACGGTGAAAGCCGACACCCGTTCGCCGACCACACGCAAGTCGCCATCGACAGCGCCCGTCGTGAAGTCGGCGCCTGGCGAGCCGGCCTTGCTCGCCGGCGGCAATCCGCAGATCGCCAAGGGTTACGGCGATGCGCCGGTGCAGGCCTACATCGCCGCGATGCCGGGCTGGAAGCGCGCGATCGGCCGGCAGCTCGACGCGCTGATCGTCCGTGCCGTGCCCGGCGTCGCCAAGGCCGTCAAATGGAACTCGCCGCTGTACGGCGTCGAAGGGCAGGGCTGGTTCCTCGGCATCCACTGCTATACGCACTACGTCAAGGTCGCGTTCTTTCGCGGCGCCCGCCTGCGCCCGCCGCCGCCGGGGCCGTCCAGGAGTGCCGATACGCGCTACCTCGACATCCGTGAGGACGAGCCGCTCGACGAGGCTCGGTTCGTCGAGTGGGTGCGTCAGGCCAGTCGGTTGCCGGGCGAGCGCATGTGACCGCGGTGCGCGCATCGGCGCGCATTCGCAATCCGCGTGCCCGTCTCTTTTTCAACGATTCTGACCCGGGCTTGCGCAGTCGCAACATGTCTTCGTGCCGCGCGGGATCGACGACCGCGCTTGCGGAATGTCGTAGCCAGCTTCGATCGCCGGTTTGCCGGGCGCTCGCGCGTGCCTCGTCTCGCGCCACCACTTCCGCAATCACGCGGTGATGGCCGCCGGTGCCACAGCGCCGGCGACCATTCATAGCGCGGCGCTTGTCGTCAGTAGTCGAAACCGTCGAGCAGCAGCGCATCATCGATCGCCAGCGGGTCGGCAGCGCCGATCGTGCAGGGCCGCGGCCGCACGTAGCCCCGTTGGTCGGTAGGCGGACAGAATGCGCTGCCGTCGTCCGCGAGAACCGTCAGCGGCCCGGATGCCGGCGGCAGTATCGTCGCCGTCGGCCCTCCATTCTCCTGGAGGGTATCGAGCCCGAAGCCGGCTGCCGAACCATACGCGTAGTTGTTCTGGCCCGTCGGAAAGCAGGTTCGATTCGGCGCTTCGAAATTGACGCCCTGCGTTTCAATGATGGGAGTTCCGATCAAGCCGCAGCCACCGGCGATCACGCTGTTGGTGGAGCGCAGGACTGTCCCCGCCCTCAGTTCCACGGAATAGGTGGGCGAGGTCGTAATGGTCGTATGGTGCAGGCTCGCCTCGGAGCCTGCCTTATAGAGCGAGAGTGCCTGCCGGGACGCGATGATCGTCACGTTGTGCAGGTCCAGCCGAGAGGGGCCATTGCCGCCGAAGTCCAGAGCGATCATCGACCCGGAGGTGTAGCCTTGGAAAACCGAATCGCGCGCCACCACGCGGGCACCGCTCGATATGCAAAACGGAGCGACGCTGAATGCGAAGTTATCCTTGAATGTAACGTCTTCGATCAGCGTAGTGCCCGCGCCGGAGATCACCAGCGTCGTGCAAAGTCCCGAGGTTCCGTTGCTTTCGAACCGTGAGCGGGTAATTCTCGCCTGGCCGCCGTCGGTCAGTGCATAGCTCAGGCCGAGACTGTTGCCGCGAAAATACACGTCGTCCATCAGCAGCTCGCTGCCATTGAAGCGCATCGCCCAGTTGGGCTCCAGTGCGCGCGTGAAGGTCACGCGTCTCGCGCCCAAGTGACCTCGCGCCGAAAGCCCAGCATGCAGCGATCCGACATAGACATCGATCAGGACATCCTCGAGCGCGAGACGCGTCGCCGCAGCGTCTCCTGCGCCGAAATTGCCGCTGCGAATACCGCCGCCGTGATGCGGACCGCTGACAGTGCCGGAACGAACTAGGCCGAGGCCGCGCAGGCTCACCGCGATACCGCTGCCGACGTCCAATGCGTAGTCGAGCTGGTTCGGATCGATTGCACTCAGCTCGGAACCCTCGCCGAGCAGATCCAGATCGTCGGTGATGTCGATGTCGCCGGTCAGCCCGGCATCCTCGTCGATGCCCGGTTGCTCGAGCCGATGGATGCCCGGCCCGAGCCGAACGATGTCGCGGCCCGGCTGCGCATTGGCGGCGAGGACCGCTTCGCGCAGCGAGCAGTCGGTTGGCAGGCAGGCGTCGGGAACCGGATCGTCCAGACGTGTGACCTGGAACGTGGCAGCCGATCCGATCGTGGGCAATAGCGCCGAGACAGCCAGCAGAAAACGCCAGCGTCGCGCGAACATGCGGGTGCTCTTCATGCCGATACATCTCCATTCCCCTGGGCGGCCCCAGCGTCACGCAGCAGGACGTCGAAATCAAGTCTTGCGAGCGATGATCGATCGCGGGCTTCCAGGAGAATGAGCCGACCGACCGAGATTCGCCCCGCAGCGTCGGAGATCCTGGCCGGGCTCGGCCGGATGCCAGGGCTGTTCTGGAGAGGGTGACCATTCGAAGCGCGAGGGCATCAGGGCCGACGACGCTCATGCCTTTGCGTTGCCCGCTGATCGGCGCGAACGCGCTCAACCGCATTCGCCCGCATTCGTGCTTCACGTCAACGCAAGACGGGGCCGCATCGCGCGGCCCCGTCAGACTCATCGCCGGCCGGATCAGCGCAGATCGACCGTCCCGACCTTGTCCTGCGCGTCGCGTTTAGGATCGACCCCGAACATCATCTTCACGCCGGCCAGCAGGTTCGACTCGTTGAGCCAGACTTCGGCGCGTTCCGGATCGAAGCGCAGCAGCACCAGCTTGGGATCGTCCTTGCCTTCGAACCAGGCTGCGATGTACGGGTTCCAGAGCCGGTCGATCACGTCCCGGTCGCGCGACAGGCTCAAGGTACCGTGGATGCTCGCGAACAGGTCGTGGCCCTTCGAGCTGAAGGCCGCGATCGCGCGGCAGCTGTCGCGCTGGGCGTATTCGGCCACCGCATTGGGCAGGCCGGTGAAGAACCAGATCGGGCCGGACTCGCCCTCGACCAGGGCGGTCATCGGGCGCGAATGTCCGTCCTCGACGCCGTCGACGCCTAGCATCAGCGTGCGATCGGATTTGAGTGCCTTCCAGAGCTTGGCTTCGAGTTCCTGCGGTGTCGCCATGGGGGTCTCCATCGGATGCGTCGAGCGACGCGCGGAAGGCCGTTCTAGGCGAGCGGGCGTGAATGTCACCGCAACCTTCGGTCGCAGTGGAGGGCTGGCGTTCACCGAGTACGTGTTCGGAACATCGAGGCACACGGCGGCCGCCACCGACGTGGTCGTGCGCAACCGGATCGCGGGAAGTTCATCGCTGCGCCGGGCGTCCGCCGCCTTCGATGCGGCACTCTCCGATCGAAACCGGAAACCGGTCGGTCATGAGAAGTTAAAAAAAAACGAGCCCGGCATTGCGCCGGGCTCGTGAGGTGCGACGTGGAACGACCGTCAGTGCGTGCGCGGTGCCGCAACCGGACTCGATAGCGCCTCGGCCAGTCCGCCGGCGTCGCAGCTGGAGCTGACCAGTGCGTCGAGATCGGCCTGGCGGTGCAGCAGGTCGCCGAACGTGCGCGGCACGCCGGATACCGGATCGGGCATCGTGAACGTGCTGGGGCTCGTGACCGTGCCCGGATCGCCGACCAGGAAGCGCGACAGCGCGGCCTGGAAGCCCATGTTGCGCGGCTCGACGTGCAGGAACTTGGTCTCGGTCTCGGAGCCGTGACACGAGCTGCAGGTGTTCAACGACATCAGATGACGCGCATCGTTGTTGAGGACGAACGGATGAGCCCAGGCCGAGCCCGGCGAGATGTCCGGATTGAGCGCTGCGCCGGTCAGGAACGGCTGGCCCATGAAGATGGCCGGCACGTCGTAGGTATTGGCCAGGATGTCGGCTTCGTTGAGATTGATGAAGTCGGCCAGCAGCGTGGTGGTGTGCGGCAGCGGCGCCGGATTGTAGATCGCGCGGTGCGGCTCGAGCACTGTCGATGCGATCTCGAGCTGGCCGGGTGTAGCGCCGAGATGATACTCGCGCAGCTCCCACAGCGGATCGAGTGCGTTCTCGTTGGTGCGCACCTGGTTGATCGCACTGCCGTTGGGCTTGTCCGGTGCGGCGTTGGCGGTGGCGAACACGTCGGTCAGATTCTGCAGCGCGGCGTTGTACGCGCCCGAGCCGAGCGTCAGCGTGTCCAGGTCCTTCCACTTCTGCCCGTAGGCGCGCACGTCCTCGCACTTGCTCAGCGGTACGCCGTACTCGAGGATCACCGTGAACGGCATGACGTCGCAGCTGCCGTCCTCGTGACGGCGCATGACGCCGAAGACGAAACGGCCTTCGCCGCCGGCACCGTCGCCGTAGACCAGGTTCTTGCGCAGGTCCACGCGGTTGACGATCGCGAGCAGGCGCATCGGCGACTGCTTGAGGTCCAGGCGGCCCTTGGAGTCGCGCGGCCAGAACTTCAGGACCTGGTCGAACATCTGCGGACGCTTGTCGACGTCGAACGTGTTGACGTTCTGCGTGTCGAGCCAGCTCTTGAGCCACTGCTCGACGAACTCGGCCGGATGAATGCCGGTCAGCGGCTGATTGGCCATGTCGGTCATCAAACGGTTGAACGTCCACACACCGGTCGGATTGCCCTTGCCGGAGCAGGCGTCGAAGGTGCGCTCCCGGTCCTCGACGACGCGCGGATGCACGACCATCAGCGAATGCGGCGCGCTGACCAGCGCGGCGACGCCGTCGGTGACGTCCTCGGGCACGTCGATCGGCGCGCCTTCGCGGATCAGGCGGACCAGCCGCTCCGGATCGATGAAGGCGATCGGACGGTGATCGACGATCTCGCGGCCGCGGAAGACCGGCTGTTTGTCGAGTTCGAACGCCTGTTCCTGGCGGCGGGCCTGCTCGGCGACGAAGGCCTCGAAATCGAACGGCACTTCGGCGAAGAAGACGTCGGGATTGCGCGGATCCTGGCGCAGCGCGATCGATCCACCGGGCAGGCGCAGCGGGATCGCCGACGGCAGCTCATGGCCTTTCTCGTAGCGAACCTCGATTCGCGCGGTATTGCCCTCGGGCGTGACGCGCGGCAGCGCGGTCAGCGTGATCTTCTCGGTCGGCGGAAACGCGACCATCGCATCGGGCTTGGGATCCTGTGCGATCGCCGACTGGCCGGCGATGCCGGTCATCAGCATCGCGGCGAGCACGAGTGCGGCGCGGCGGGTGGTACGGCTGGGCAAGGGTTTTTCGAGCATGCGCATCTCTTCCTCCTCTTCCTGGCTGAATGGGTTTTTGCGAGCGCAACAACACGTCTGCCGCCGGCCTGAACAGGCTCGGCGTAAGGCGTTTCCTGGTGGTTTTCCCCGTATTGCGTATCCCCTGTCCGATCGAAACTAACAGTCGGATCACGGAATAATTGTGAACTGGTGCGCAAAATGAATTCGCTTATACCATTTTCAGCGGATCGGCGGCTTGAATGGAATGACGCATCGAATGAAGGCCTGAATGGACATGACAATCCATTCTGCGCACATGCGCGCCGTCGATTCGAATCAACGTGCAATGGGCGCTGATATTGCCGAGCCGTCGGAACGGAGACGATCCATCGTGTGGCGCCGCCGTATCGACGATGCCGCGCCGCAGCCGCGACGCGGGTGCCGGCGAGGACCGATGCGCGACCGGCCGGGGTCAGCGGTCGAAGCCGCTGCCGAGCGCGTTGCGCATGCGGCTGCGATCGGAACCCATCGCGGATGTGATGGGTTCCGACGCGATCCGTCCATGGATGTGCAGGACGTTCCGTTCCCTGTGCGCTAGTGCGTCTTGGCCGCCGACACCGTCGCGAACAGTCCGCCGACCAGACCGCCGGACGGGCAGCTCATGCTGACCAGTGCGTCGAGGTCGGCTTCGCGATGCAGCAGGTCGCCGAACGTGCGCGGCACGCCGGAGACCGGATCGGGCATCGTGAACGTGCCGGGGCTCGCGACCGAACCGGGGCTGCCGGTCAGGAAGCGCGACAGGCCCGCTTGCGAGCCCATGTTGCGCGGCTCGACGTGCAGGAACGTCGTGGTGCCGGTCTCGCCACCATGGCACGAATCGCAGGTATTGAGCGAGAACAGGTGACGCGCCTCGTTGTTGCTGATGCCCGGGTGCTTCCAGACGAAGCTCGCCGCTGTGCTCGGATTCAGCGAGGAGCCGGTCAGGAACGGCTGGCCGAGGAACAGGTCCGGCACCGTGTAGGTGCCGGCCAGGATCGCCGCCTCGTTCGTGTTGATGAAGTCGGCGAGCAGGGTCGTCGTATGCGGGGCCGGGAACGGGTTGTAGGTCGGACGGTGCGGCGTCATCTCGGTCGACTTCAGCACCAGCAGATGGCTCGAGCCGTCGAGTCCGAACTCGCGCAGTTCCCACAGCGGATCGAGCGCGTTCTCGTTGGTGCGGATCTGGTTGATCGCGCTGCCGTTGGGCTTGCCGGGCGCGGCATTGGCCTTCGTGAACTGCACGGTGATGTCTTCGAGCGCGGCGTTGTAGGCCGGCGAGCCGAGCGGCAGGCCGTCCAGCGCGTGCCATTGCGTGCCGTAGTCCTGTACCGCGGTGCAGCCGCGGATCGGCACGCCGTATTCGAGGATCACCGTCGAGCGCATCAGCGAGCAGCCGCCGCTGGGCAGGCGCCGCATGATGCCGAACACGAAACGCCCTTCGCCGGCGCTGCCGCCGCCGTAGACGGCGTTCTTGCGCAGGTCCACGCGATTGACGATTGCCAGCAGACGCATCGGCGACTGCTCGAGCTTGAGTCGCCCCGAGCCGTCGCGCGGCCATGGATTGATCACGGAGTTGATGATCAGATCGCGCTCGGTGATCTCGAACGAGTTGACGAAGGCCGTGTTGACCCAGCTCTTGAGCCAGTCCTCGACGAAGTCGGCCGGATCGATGCCGGTCAGCGGCTGATTGGCCATCTCCGTCATCAGATGCGCGAACGTCCACACGCCGGACGGATTGCCGGTGTTCGTGCAGGCGTCGAAGGTGCGCGTCGGATCCTCGACGACGAGCGGATGCACGACCATCAGCGAGCGTTCTGCGCTGAGCAGGCCGGCAGTACCGGTGACGACGTCCTTCGGAATGCGGATCGGCACGCCGGCGCCGATCTCCCGCGTCAGCGTGGCCGGGTCGAGGAAGGCCACCGGCCGGTGGTCGACGATCTCGCGACCGTGGAAGACCGGCGCCTTGCCCTGCGCGGCGAGGTTCTTGCGGCGCGCCTGCTCGGCGACGAACCGGTCGAAGTCGAACGGGATCGTGCCGGCGTAGGCGTCCGGATCGCGCGGATCACGCTGCAGATAGACCGGCCGGTCCTGGACCTGCAGCTCGATGCGCTCGGGCAGCTGCTGGCCTTTCTCGTAGCGGACGTCGAGGCGGGCGTTGTGCCCCTGATCGGAAGGACGCGGCAATGCGGTGATCGAGACGGTCTCGGCGATCGGTAAGGCGTCGGGCTTCAATGCGGCCGGTTGCGCCAAGGCGGTCGAGGCGGCGATGCCGGTCGTCAGCAGCGTGGCGAACCAGACGGCACGTGGCCGGAACGCGGTGGGGCTGGGCAAGGGTCGAGCGAACATGATCCATATCCTCCTTTTCCTGGCTGGGTGGGTCGCGCGCGGACGGCGCAGCCATCGCGCCGCCCGCAGGCGCCGCGATGGAAAGTCGGTGTCGAGAGCTCCCCGCTGTCGAGAATGACGTAGCCGACGCTAGCAGCCGTCATCGGCGGTTGGCGTGACCGGCCACCCAGAAAAGCATCGTTTTCGTTCATCTTTCCGCATGTTCGCCAGGCGACCGGCCCGCTCGCGCTGGCCGGCGCCGCATGCAGTGCCGGCGGGCACGACATGCCGGCACCGAAGTTGCGCGCAGGCCGCCCGGCGACGGCGGGACGATCCAGCCGACGACCGGTGCTGTAGGCGACGCCGCGGAACCGTCTTCTGTGGACTGGCCCGCATCATGACGGTGGGGGCGTGGCCGAGGCGAACGGCGAGGGACGGCGGCCTTCAGGGCGTTTCGAGCGCCCGCCGCGTCTGCGCGGGCGGGCAGTTCGCATCGTGACGGGCCGTGCACCGGCGGCAGCGTCGCATCGCTCGCCGTACGAGCCGGCGATCGCGCATCCGGCGCCGCGGTGCGCGACAATGCGCGGTCGACGCCCACCGCGTTCGCGAGCGCGGCAGGAATGAATTCCCCGATCCGAGTAGCCAGCCCGATGTCATCGTTCTCGTTCCATCCGATCGGTACCCCCGGCCAGCCCTGGGGGCCGGCCGAGAAGGCCGCCTGGCGCGCGCAGCAGATACGCCGGCGCAGCTATGCCGACGACGTCGTCGCCGTGATCGAGCGCCTGCGCGCGCGTTTCGACGTGGTCGAGTACGGCCGGCTCGATTACGCACCCGACGAGGTCTATCCGTTGCTCGCGCTGCGCAGCCGCGACTGGCACGACGAACGTCCGATCGTGCTGGTCACCGGCGGCGTGCACGGCTACGAGACCAGCGGCGTGCACGGCGCGCTGGCGTTTCTCGAGCGACGTGCCGGCGACTACGCCGGGCGCGTCAACCTGCTGGTCGCGCCATGCGTGAGTCCCTGGGCCTACGAGCGCATCCATCGCTGGAATCCGCTGGCGATCGATCCGAACCGCTCGTTCCGCGCCGGCAGTCCGGCCGGCGAGTCGGCGGCGCTGATCGACCTGGTCGCGCCGTGGCGCGAACGCGTGCGCGTGCACGTGGACCTGCACGAGACCACCGACAGCGACGAGTCGGAGTTCCGGCCGGCCCTGGCCGCGCGCGACGGCAAGGCCTACGAGCCCGGCGAGATCCCGGACGGCTTCTACGTCGTCGGCGACAGCGAGCGGCCGCAGCTTGCGTTCCAGCAGGCCGTCATCGCCGCGGTCTCGGTGGTCACTCACATTGCGCCGGCCGATCGCGACGGCGCGATCATCGGCTCTCCGGTCGTCGCGCCGGGCGTGATCCTGTATCCCGTGCGCGAACTCGGCCTGTGCGCCGGCATCACCGACGCGCCGTACACGACGACCACCGAGGTCTATCCGGACAGTCCGCGCGCGACGCCTGAGCAGTGCAACGCCGCCCAGGTCGCGGCGGTCGCCGCGGCGATCGATTTCGCGCTGGCGAACTGAGTGACGGCGGCCGCGCGCAGCGGCGCTGCATTCCGCGTCGCGACGTGACGGCGAGGCACCAGCGGTAGCGCCGTCCCGATGCGGCAGCGGCGGCACGGATCGCCGCCGCTGCCGGCGAGCTCACGCGACCGTCAGCGTGACGTCGATGTTGCCGCGCGTCGCGTTCGAGTACGGGCAGACGATATGCGCCTGCTCGACCAGGGATTCGACCTGGTCGCGCGGCAGCCCGGGCACGCGGATCGTCAGGGCGGCCGCGATGCCGAATCCGGTCGGCAGCGGGCCGATGCCGACCTCGCCGGTCACCGTCGTATCGGCCGGCAGCGCGATCTTCTGCTTGCCGGCGACGAACTTCAGTGCACCGAGGAAGCAGGCCGAGTAGCCGGCCGCGAACAACTGCTCCGGGTTGGTGCCGGGGCCGCCGGCGCCGCCGAGTGCGCGCGGCGTCGACAGCTTGACGTCGAGCGCACCGTCGGACGAGGTGGCCTGGCCTTCGCGGCCGCCGGTGGCCGTTGCGGTGGCGGTGTAGAGGATCGTATCGAGCGACATGGCAGGTTCCTTGATCGGTCTGGAGGGATGACGGCCGTCGCGGCCGGTGAACGCACTTTGCGCGTAACCCGGGCACGATACGTGTTACATAGTCCTGAAAACTTGATCAGGCGTATGCAATGGTCGATCGATTGGTGGTCCTGCTCGAACGCTACCCGGTCAGCGCCGAGGTCTTTCATGCCGGCGCGCTGTGCGGCATCCACACGCTCGACGGCGAAGGCGACCGCGGCCAGCTGCATCTGGTGCGGCGCGGTCCGGTCGAGGTGTTCCATGGGCGGGACGTCGTGCACGTCGGCGAGCCGAGCCTGCTGCTGTATCCGCGTCCACTCGCGCACCGGTTCGTGACCGACCCGGAACGCGGCGCCGATCTGGTCTGCGCGAACCTGCGCTTCGACGGCGGCCCTGCGCATCCGCTGCGCGCGGCGCTGCCGGATTTCGTCGCGATGCCGCTCGATCGGATCGGCGGTGCCGAGCCGGTGCTGGCGCTGCTGTTCGAAGAGGCCTTCGCCGAGCGCTGCGGACGGCATGCGCTGGTCAGCCGGCTGTTCGAGGTCGTGCTGATCCAGCTGCTGCGCCAGCTGATGGAGAGTGGCCGGATGCCGACAGGGCTGCTCGCCGGCCTTGGGCATCCGCGCCTGCGCCATGCGCTGGCGGCCGTGCATGCGGCGCCGGCCGAGCCGTGGACGCTCGAACGCATGGCCGCCGCGGCGCGGATGTCGCGCAGCGTCTTCGCGGCCGCGTTCCGCGAGGCGATGGGGCGCACGCCGGTGCAGTATCTGACCGAATGGCGCATCGGCCTGGCCCAGCAGGCGATGCGCCGCGGTGCGCCGCTCAAGACGATTCCGGCCGAGATCGGCTACGGCAGCGAGGCCGCGTTCTCGCGTGCGTTCAAGGCGCAGACCGGACTGGCGCCGCGGGCCTGGCGCCGCGCCGCGACGGCCACGTGAGCGGCGCCGTGGCCGCGAAACGACCGGCCGCATCGCGCAAGCCGGCCGCATCGTGCAAGGAGGCCCATCTGCGCGTGCCGGCCCTGCGGTCGACGTGTCGCGGCCCGCTGAGCCCGAAAGCCCCGGCCGGACGGGCGCGAGGCCGGCAGACGGATTCCAGGCCGGCCGGGCGGACCGTGACGCCGGACCGGACGGCAGCGTATGGCGCCGGTGTACCATCGGCGGCGCGGACGCCTGCAGCGCGGGCGCCGCTCGGTGGGGCAGCAGCCAACAGGGAGCGTACGAATGGACATGACCGTCAGATGCCGGTGCGGCCAGGTGCGCGGCGCGGCACGGACCGAACGCGCGTACACGCGCGCGACCTGCTATTGCCGCGACTGCCGCGCCTACGCGCGCTTTCTCGGCGGTGCCGATCTGCTCGACGCGCATGGCGGCACCGACATCGTGCCGATCGCGCCGGCCGGCCTGCGGCTGATCGCGGGGCTCGAAGCGCTGGCCTGCGTCTCGCTCGGTCCGCGTGGCCTGCTGCGCTGGTACGCCGCCTGCTGTCGTACGCCGATCGCCAACACGCCGCGGCAGGCGCGCACGCCGTACGTCGGCGTGGTCGGCCGTGCGTTCGACGTTCCGGCCGATGCGCTGGACGCAGCGCTCGGTCCGCGCGACGCCCTCGTGATCCATGCCGCCAGTGCCAGCGGGCCGGTCGCTCCGACGCGCCGACGGTTCGTGGTCGGCGGCCTGCGCATCGTCGCCGGCATGACCGGCGCGCGTCTGCGCGGTGAGCCGCCGGCGCCGTTCTTCGACGAATCCGGACGGCCGATCCGCCACGTGCGCGAGCTGACGCGGACCGAGCGCGACGCGCTCGGCGACGCGCCGGCTGCGCGCTGAGCGCCGACGGTCAGGGCAGCTCGAAATCGCTGTGGAACAGCCGGTCGCTCGGCAGCAGCAGGACGTGGATCGCGGCGTTGTAGGCGCGCACTTCGCCGCTGCCGGAATAGCGCGAGCCTTGCAGACTGAACGCGTACGTGCCGGGATCGAGCTCGCTGCCCCATTGCGTGGCCAGCGTGCGGTCGGTGCCGTCTCCACCGTCGTTGTCGACGTCGATCCAGCGCTCGGTGTTCGACAGCGATTCGCCGCCGGTCGCGAGCCGGAACAAGCCTTCGTAGGGTGCCCCTCCGGGCGGGTCGGAGCGTCCGATCGACGCCGAAGCGAAGACCAGTGCGTGCGCCGGCGTCGTGGTCGACAGCGTGCATTCGCTCATCGTGGCCGGCGTACCGGCGGGGTTGGTATAGGTCAAGCCGGACTGCTGCGAGCAGATCGCGGCGGCCGAGGTCGGCACCGCGATCACGGTCAGCACCGGATCGTACAGCGTGACCTCTCCGCTGCCGGAATAGCGCGAGGCGAACAGATCGAACGTGTGCGTGCCGGGCGTCGCCGCGAACGCGAAATGCGTCGCCACCGATTCGTCGGTGCCGTCCTGGTCGTCGGCATAGACGTCGACCCAGCGGTCGTTGGGTGAGGTCCACGTGCCGTCCAGGCCGATCCACACGCGTGCCTCGGTCGGCCCCAGCGAATAGCCCATCGAGGCGCTCGCGAACGCAAACGCGATGCTGTCCTCGGCGACCGTGACCTGGCACGAGGCGGCCGACGTCGGTGCGCTGCTCTGGGTCCGGAACGGCGTGCCGGTGGCGCTGCCGCACACGGTCTGCGCGGCCGAGGCGGGTACGAAGATCGCGGTCAGCGTCGGGTCGAAGATCATCACGTTGCCACCGCTGTAGCGGCGCGCCTTGAAGCTGATCCGCCGCGCGCCGGCCGTGACCGGAAAGTAGTGACTGAGCGCGATCGTCTTGTCGGTGCCGTCGCCGGCGTTCGGATAGATGTTGACCCAGCGGTCGGCCATGCTGCCCTGGGTGTCGTCGACCATGAGCTGCGCGTTGACCTCGTAGGCCGTGTCGACCAGGGCCAGCGAGGCGGAGGCGATCGCGACGACGTAGCCCGCGGTCGGCGCCTGCAGCGTGCACTCGGTCACGGCGTCGCCGAAGCCGGCATCGCCGATGACCGTCGTACCGTTGGGCTGGGCCGAACAGGCCGTATAGCTGACCGGCAGCGCACGCAGCGCCGCCGGCTCCGCGTCTGCCGGCATGGCGGACGGCGACGACACGGCGCCGGCAGCGGCCGTCTTCTCGAACGCGCTCGCGGACATCGCGGTCAGGCCGATCGCGCCGCCGAGAGCGAACGGCAGGATGCAGCCCGCGCGGGCCGCGGCGACGCGGCGCAACGCATGGACGGACAGGGGCATGGCGGATCCTCGATGACAGGGATGCCGGTGGAGTACGCAATCGCGCGGCCGATCGTGACATCGCGCCGCAGCGGGGCTCGGCCGCGTGCCCGGCCGCTTTGCCGGCCGGCGGTCGCGACGCTGCGCGTGCGCCGGTCGGGGGCGTTCCGGAGTGATTCGGAGGTGCGTTCGCGCCGGCGTCCGGCACGCGAACCGATCGCCGCCACGGCGCCGCCCGCGCGTCGGCGCCGGCCTGCTCAGCCGCCCTAGTCGCGATCGGGCGCGCCGAGCGGAAAGTACGACCGGTACGGCCGCGCCGCGTCGACCACGCGCACCACCGAGGGACGTGCCAGCAGCCGCGCGCGATAGGCGTGCACGCGTGTGAAACGCGCGTCGATCGCATGCGTCCAGTCGGCATAGAACAGGAAAGGTGCCGCGCCGCAGTCGGCCATCGTGAATGCATCGCCGGCGGCCCAGGGCCGGTCGTCGGCCAGATGCGCGTCGAGCCAGGCGTAGGCGGTGTCGAGCATCGCCCGCGCGTCGGCGACGCCGAGCGGATCGCGCGCCGCGGGCTCGCGCATCGCGTCGAACACGATCTTCTGCTGCGGCGTGGAGACGTACTGGTCGAAGAATCGGTCGAGCAGACGCACCGTCAGGGCCGCGTCTGGATCATCCGGGATCAGCCGCTGCGGTCCGGGATGGTGCTGCTGCAGGTATTCGATGATCACGCTGGACTCCGGCAGCGTGCGGCTGCCGTCGCGCAGCAGCGGAAAGCGCCGGATCGGCCACAGCGCGGCGAACTCGGCCAGCGCGTCCGGACCGGCCGGGTCGGACGGGTCGAGCAGGCGCAGCCGGAACGGCACGGCGTTCTCGTCGAGCGCGATCAGCACCTTCTGGCAGTACGAGGAAAACGGATGGGCGAACAGTTCGAGCGGCATGGCAACTCCTGGCATCGGCGGCGCAGCGGCACCGGATAGGTGCCGTTCGGGTATGCGACGAACCGGAGCATGCCGGATCGACAGCATGGCGGAACCGGGCGCCGGACCGGGTTTGACCGGCCGAAGCCGCCGTCGCCGGCCGGCATGCCGCTTTTGCCCCCTGTTTTACGTATGGGCAGGGGGATGCACGACGCGTGCGCGCGGCCATGGCGGCCGCGACGACGTTTCCACGACCCGAGGACGAAACCGATGTCATCCAGTTCCGAGCGTTCCCACCGGCCGCGCCTGGCGGCGCTGCTGGCCATCCCCCTGATGATCGCGGCACTGGCCGGATCGGCCGCGGCCGAGAAAGCAGGTTACATGCCCGCGCGCGGCGCCGAGCCGGCCCACGCGACCGTGACCGGCAGCCCGCTGACGATCCTCGCAGGCGCCGACCACTCGTTCCAGATCCTCAACGACCAGGTGCCCGGCACCGGCCAGATCTATCCGTCGCAGGGGACCGGGCTGGCCGACATGGGCTGGCTCGTGCGCGCCGGCGGCGTGCTGTACGGGCCTGACTTCCAGAGTCACGAGGCCGGCACGGCGACCGGTGGTCTCGGTACGGTGACCCCGTACGGCGCCGGCAGCGTCAGCGCGGTATCGGGCAGCGGCAGCGAGGCCGATCCATACGTGGTCGTCGTCGACGCGCCGCTCGCGGGCACCGGCCTGCAGAGCCGGCAGGAGGTCCGCTACGTCAACGGACGCAACTATTTCAGCAAGCGCTTCACGCTGACCAATGCCGGCAGCGAGCCGCAGACGGTGTCGATCTATCTCGGCGGCGACATCTATCTGGCTGCCAGCGACAGCGGCATTCCGTATCTGCAGGTGGCTTCGCTGAGCCCCGGCGGCCGCGACTGCGGCGGCACTCAAGGCAGCACCAGCGGCTACTACATCCTCTTCATCCCGCAGACGCCGGCCGACCGCTATACCGGCACCGGCTACGGCAGCGTCTGGTCGCAGATCGGCAGCGGCGATCTCGACGGCGCGATCGCCAGCAGCGGCTGCATCGACAACGGCGCCGCGCTGCAATGGAACCGTACGCTCGCCGCCGGCACCAGCGTGACGATCCTGGCGACGACCTCGTTCGGCGATATTCCGTCGATCGCGCAGTTCGACATCATCAGCGTGACGCCGGCCGCCGGCGCGCAGGGCGCGACGGTTCCGGTGACGATCCACGGCATCGGTTTCGCCGACGGCATGACGATCTCGATCGGCAGCGACGTCGCCGTCGACGCGCTGACCGTCGTCGATGCCGGCACCGCGACCGCGATGCTGACGGTCGCGGCCGATGCACCGATCGGGTTCCGCGACGTCGACGGCGTCCAGGCCGGCGGCAATCTGACCGCGACGCTGCGCAACGGCTTCCAGGTCACCGGCGCCGGCGAGCCCGATCCGTTCACGCTGACGCGGATCGTGCCGGCCAGCGGCGTCGTCGGCACTACGCTGCAGGCGACCGTGCAGGGCACCGGCTTTCTGCCGGGCATGACGGTGACGCTGGGCGACGGCGTGACCGTTTCCAACGTCGTCGTGGCCAGCCCGACCACGGCGACGCTGACGCTGGCGATCGCCGCCGCTGCAGTGCCCGGACCGCGCGACGTCGTCGCCTCGCTCGGCGGCAAGGTCAGCGCGGCGCTGCCGGCCGGCTTCCTCGTGATCGCCGGATCGACCGGCGAGCCGCCGGTCGCGCAGGCGGTGCCGGCGCTGAGTCCGGCCGGTCTGCTGCTGCTGATGCTCGGCGTGTTCGGCGCCGCGTGGGCGATCGGCCGCCGGTAACCCCGCCGGCACCGATCGGGAGCCGGCGGGCTGCCGGTGTCCTGTTGCGCTTGCGGGCGGCCTGGTGCCGCCCGCTTTTTTTTGGTTCTCCCGTTTGCGGATCATTCTTGAGCTTGCCCTTCTCGAGCCGGCTCGCCCTCCAGCAAATCAAGAGAAAAGATCCAGAGCAGGAGCTTCCGCTCGCTGCGCGAGCGGGTGACTTTTTTGCGGACCGCCATCCCTGGCATCCGCCCTTCGGGCCGTCGCTGACGCGACGTCAAGAATGTCTCCCGGACATTCTTTCTTGGAAAAAGTCACCAAAACCGCCTGCGCTGACGCGAGCCGA
>QFPO01000016.1 GCA_003241385.1 Rhodanobacter denitrificans | reverse complement strand
AAGAAAGAATGTCCGGGAGACATTCTTGACGTCGCGCCAGCGACGGCCCGAAGGGCGGACGCCAGGGATGGCGGTCCGCAAAAAAGTCACCCGCTCGCGCAGCGAGCGGAAGCTCTTGCTCTGAATCTCTAGTTTGAGCTTTCTTGACGATCGAAGGCCCGAAAAGGGCGAGGTCAAGACTGGTTTACGGGATGGAAGCGCGATCGCTCTGGACCGTCGAAGGCAACAGCCGGTATGGGCATCAATTGGAACCAGCGATCCCGCAAACGAGAGGGACAACCTGAAAACAACCGTCACCGCGATGCGCCGCACGCTGCGCATCGCGCGGCGTGGCGGTATGCTCGGCGCCTCGTCGGTCGGGGAAGCAAGGCGATGGGTCCATTCGGTGATCGTTCCGCAGGTGGCATGCAGCGGCGGCGCGGCCTCAAGTTCTGGCCGATCCTGCTGTTCCTGGGCTATCTGGGCTACTACTACTTCAGCCATCAGCAGGAAGCCTCGTACACCGGCCGCAAGCAGCTGATCGACACCACGGCCGAGCAGGAGGCCGCGCTCGGTCTGCAGTCGTACCGGCAGATCCTGCAGGAGTCGCGCGTCGTCACCACCGGCGACCTGCCGCAGCAGGTCCGCGCGATCGCGCAGCGGCTGATCGATGCGGCGCCGAAGGTCGAGCAGTACCTGGCGCAGACCGCCAACGTGCCGGCGTCGACCGACTGGAGCGCGTTCGACTGGGACGTCAGCGTGATCGAGTCCGACCAGGTCAACGCGTTCTGCCTGCCCGGCGGCAAGATCGCCGTCTACACCGGCATCATCCCGGTCGCCAAGAACAGCGACGGCCTGGCCGCGGTCATGGGCCACGAGATCGCGCACGCACTGCTGCGCCACGGCGGCGAGCGCATGGCTCAGCAGAAGCTCGTGCAGATCGGCACGATGGCCGCCAGCATGTCGGTCGGCGAGATGGATCCGCAGCAGCAGCGCATGGTCATGGCGGCGATCG
This sequence comes from Rhodanobacter denitrificans, assembly GCA_003241385.1. Taxonomy (GTDB): domain Bacteria; phylum Pseudomonadota; class Gammaproteobacteria; order Xanthomonadales; family Rhodanobacteraceae; genus Dokdonella; species Dokdonella denitrificans_A. The sequence continues at coordinate 70,643 of QFPO01000016.1, read as the reverse complement.
GCGCCGGCGCGCAGTACGGCGTGCTGCTGCCGTTCTCGCGCGATCACGAGTCCGAAGCCGACAAGGTCGGCCTGCTGCTGGCCGCGGCGGCCTGCTTCAATCCGCAGGAGGCGCCGCGGCTCTGGGAGCGCATGGCCCAGCTCGGCAATCAGAAGCCGCCGGAGTTCATGTCGACGCATCCGGCCGAGGCGACGCGCATCCAGCAGCTCAACGCGTGGATGCCCGAGGCCGAGCAGGTCCGCCAGCATTTCTGCGGCGCGCCCGCGCGCTGACCCCCGGCCGGTCCGGCGCGGCCGGCCGGCGTCACCACCACGCAGGAGCCACGTCCGATGAGCACCCTGGCCGATTTCAGCGCCGTCGACATCGACGGCCAGTCGCGCTCGCTGGCCGAGTACGCCGGCAAGCTGGTCCTGATCGTCAATGTCGCCTCGCGCTGCGGATTCACACCGCAGTACGCCGGACTCGAGCAGCTGTGGCGCGACTACCGCGACCGCGGTCTGGTCGTGCTCGGCTTTCCGTGCGACCAGTTCGGCCATCAGGAGCCCGGCGACGAGGCCGAGATCCGGCAGTTCTGCTCGACCAGCTACGACGTCACGTTCCCGATGTTCGCGAAGATCGACGTCAACGGCGCCGACGCGCATCCGCTGTACCGCTGGCTCAAGGCCGAGCAGCCCGGCGTGCTCGGCACGCAGGCGATCAAGTGGAACTTCACGAAGTTCCTGGTCGGCCGCGACGGCCGCGTGCTCGAGCGCTATGCGCCGACCGATGCGCCGGCGTCGATCGCCGGCGACATCGCCGCGCAGCTGGCCTGAGCGCCGCCGCCGCTCAGGCCGGATCGGGGCGCCGGCGCACCGGCAGCGGGATGTTGCACAGATCGATCTTGCCGGCCGGCACCTGGTACCAGTCGTCGCGCCGGTTGCGGCGCGACTCGACCAGCGCCTGGAACGTCGCGGTATCGGTACGCAGCGCCTCCAGCGGCAGACGCTGCTCCTCGGGCAGGTCGGCGGCAATGCGTACGCTGCGGATCGGCAGACGCTGCTCGGGCTTCTCGTAGAAGCCGAGCGGGCCGGTGCCGCGCGGCAGCGCCGACAGCAGCTCGATGCCTTCGACGACGCGGCCGACCAGCGCGATGTTGCGGTCGAGCTGGCGCGGCGCCTGGCCGATCACGACGTAGAGTTCGGCGCCGCTGCCCGACTCGGGATCGTTGTCGCGGCCGGCGCCGACCGCGCCGTAGCAGTGCGCCAGCCAGGCCCGTCCCGACGCCGGATCGCGCGCGGCCGCGAAGCCGTCCGAGAAGCCGGCCTCGGGCGCGTAGACGTCCCCGTCGGGCAGCGCCGTGAACCTGAGTCCCGCCGCCGCGCGCGTGAACTCCGCGGCGATGCGCCGCTCGGCCTTGCCGAGACTGCGCGCCTTGTCGGCGTTCTCGCTGTCCGGATCGCCCCATTGCGTCACGAAGTTGTCCTGCACGCGCAGGATCGCCAGGCCGTCGAAGTAGCGCTGCCGGACCAGGCTGCGGATGTTGGCCGCGTGCAGCGGCGCGAAGGCCGGCGCCAGCTCGATCACGACCCGTCCGGCGGCCAGGTCGAGATAGAGCGTGTTCTCGGGATCGAGCGCGCGCCAGTCGGCCGGCTTGGCCTCGGCCAGCACCTGCTGCGTCGTGCGGGCCGGTCGGCTCGGTTCGGCGGCTGCGGCGGGGGCGGCGAGGGCGGCGAGCAGGACCGGAACGAGCATGCGCATGAGGGTGGCGCCTGATGGAAAAGGAACACCGATTGTGCGCCAGCACGGCGTCCGCGTCGCGGCTCGCGCGGTGCGCGGGGTGAGCCGACGCGCGGACGATGCGGGCATCGCCCGCGGCCGGCCCGCCGCGGCGGTCAGACCCCCGCAGCGCGCGAGCCGGCGGCCTTCGGCTCGGGCACCAGCAGCACGTCGATCGCCGTCTGCTCGAGCACGCGCCGAGCGACGCTGCCGATCATGATGTCGTACAGCGCGCTGCGCCCGTGCGATCCGAGCACGGCCAGATCGCTGTCGCTCTCGATCGCGTAGTCGTCGAGCAGATCCTCCGGCGCGCCGAGTTCGACGCGCGTGGCCAGACGCGCACGCAGCTCGGGCGCGAGCGTCGCGACGAAGCGCTCGCAGTCCTCGACCGCGACCGCGCGGAAGTCCTCGCGCATCGCGCTGCGGTCCATCAGTTTCGCGTACGGCGGATCGTAGGCGTGCAGCAGGGTCAGCACGGCCGCGTCGAACCAGGACGCGGCGGTCTCGAGCGCGCGGCGCGAGGCGTCCGAGAAGTCGCTGGCCGCGACGATGCGCCGATAGTCGCCGTGCGCGCGCTTGCGTACCACCAGCAGCGGCACGCCGGCGCGCCTGGCCAGCCGATCGACGGTGTCGCCGGCCGAGAAGCGGCCCAGCGTCTCGTCGCGCGACAGGCCGGTCACGATCAGTCCGGCGCCGCTGTCGGCGGCCGCCTCGAGGATCGCCGACGCCACTTCGCCATGTGCGATGCGCGAGCCGGCGCGTATGCCGACGCCGGCGAGATCCGCGCGCAGCTGGCGCTGCGCGAGTTCGGCGGCGGTCGCCTTGCGGCGCCACGCCGGCAGCGGCTCACGCTGCTGGGCGGCCGCGTCGGCTTCGACGACGGTCAGCGCGATCAGCTCGGCGTCCCAGCGCCGTGCCAGCGAGACCGCTCGGTCGAAGGCGCGATCGCAGCGCGCCGACAAGTCGGTCGCCAGCACGATCGTGCGCGGCGGATTGTGGAAGAGGTCGTCCATCGGTCGCTCCTGGTTGGCGGGTGGTCGATCGGCCGCAGCGGCCGGGCTCGCACGCGGCGCGGTCTCGAACAGGCCGGCGGCGCCGCACACGTGTCTCGATTGCGAGGATCGCCCTCAGTGCAGTGCCGGCACCGATCGCGGCCCGCCCGTCGTGCCGGCCTGGCGGGCGCGCATCGAACGGCGCAGGCGACGTCGGCCGCGACGGCGGACGGTGCGGTCTCCGTAGCGCGGCGGCTCGACGAGGGCAGGGCGAACCTGGACATGCGGCCGATGATGCCGCGGGCCCGCGGCCGGCCGTTGATCGAAATCAAACCGCGCCGGTACGCGCCGGCGTGGCACGGCGCTTCCGCACACGAGGCTTCGGATCGCGCGATGCGCTCAGGCGCTGGCGGTGTCGAGCTCGGCGCGGTCGGCCTCGCCGAGACTCAGCCGCAGCACCCCGGCGAGTTCGTCGAGCTGGGCGACGCTGGTCGCGCTCGCGATCGGCGCGCTGATGCCGGGGCGCGCGATCAGCCAGGCCAGCGCGACCTGGGCCGGCGTCGCGCCGTGACGTGCCGCGACCGCGTCGAGCGCGGCCAGGATGCGCAGGCCGCGCGCATCGAGATAGCGGCGCACGCGCGTGCCGCGTGCCGGCGACTGACCCAGATCGGCCTCGCTTCGATACTTGCCGCTGAGAAAGCCGCTGGCCAGCGCGTAGTAGCCGATCACGCCGAGTCCGTGCTCGCGCGCCAGCGGCTCGAGTTCGGCCTCGTAGCCGGCGCGGTCGTAGAGGTTGTACTCGGGCTGCAGCGTCTCGTAGCGCGGCAGGCCGTGGCGGTCGGCGACGGCGAGCGCTTCGGCCAGCCGCGGCGCGCTGTAGTTGGACGCACCGATCGCGCGTACCTTGCCTTGCTCGATCAGCCGCGAGAACGCGCCGAGCGTCTCCTCCAGCGGCACCGAGGCATCGTCCTCGTGTGCCTGGTAGAGGTCGATGTGATCGATTCCGAGACGCTGCAGCGAGGCGTCGGCGGCGGCGCGGATCGTGTCCGGCGCAAGACCGCGGTGACGTGCCCACTTGCCGACCTTGGTCGCGATCACGACACGGTGGCGTCCGCCGCGCCTGCGCAGCCAGCGGCCGATCATCGTCTCCGATTCGCCGCCCTCGTTGCCGGGCACCCAGGCCGGATACGCATCGGCGGTGTCGATCAGGTTCAGACCGTGCGCGACGAACGCGTCGAGCAGCGCGTCGGCACGGTCGGCGGTGACGCTCCAACCGAACACGTTGGCGCCGAATGCGAGCGGCGCGACGGTGATGCCGGAGCGGCCGAGCGGGCGTGTGTCCATCGCGGGTCTCCGGCGAGCAGAGGAATCGATCGGCGTCGCTCAGCCTTCCGCACGCTCGTAGCTGCGGATGAACGCGCGGACCTCGGGATAGACCTTCTCGCGCCAGCGGCGGCCGCTGAAGATGCCGTAATGACCGGCACCGGCGACCTCCAGATGACGGCGTGCGTCCTCCGGGATGCCGGTGCACAGCGCGTGCGCGGCCGCGGTCTGGCCGAGGCCGGAGATGTCGTCGAGCTCGCCCTCGATGGTCAGCAGCGCGGTGTCGCGGATCGCCGCGGGCCGCACCGGCTCGCCGTCGACCTTCCAGGTGCCGAGCGGCAGGGCGTGCTCCTTGAACACGATGCGGATCGTGTCGAGGTAGTACTCGGCCGGCATGTCGAGCACGGCGTTGTACTCGTCGTAGAAGCGCCGGTGCGACTCGGCGTCCTCGAGGTCGCCGCGCAGCAGGTTCTTGTAGAAGTCCCAGTGCGACATCAGGTGCCGGCTCGGATTCATCGCGACGAAGCCGGCGTGCTGCAGGAAACCCGGATAGACGCGCCGGCCCGCGCCCGGATAGTTCTCCGGCACGGTGTGGATCACGTGGTTCTGGAACCACGACAGCGGCTGCGTCGTCGCCAGGTCGTTGACCTTGGTCGGGCTCTCGCGCGTGTCGATCGGGCCGCCCATCATCGTCATCGTCGCCGGCGTCGGTTCGCCGGCCGCCGCCATCAGCGCGATCGCGGCCAGCACCGGCACGGTCGGCTGGCAGACCGAGATCACGTGCAGCTTGTCGGCGCCGATGTGGCGGATGAAGGTGCGGATGTAGTCGACGTAGTCGTCGAGCCCGAACTCGCCCTGATCGATCGGCACCATGCGCGCGTCGATCCAGTCGGTGATGTAGACCTTGTGGTCCTGCAGCAGGGTGCGTACGGTGTCGCGCAGCAGCGTGGCGTGATGGCCCGACAGCGGCGCGACCACCAGCACGCTCGGCTCCTTCTTGAGGGTCGCCAGATGCTCGGGGGCGTCGCTGAAGCGCTTGAAGCGGACCAGATTGCAGAACGGCAGCGACAGTGCGACCTGCTCGGAGATCGGCGTCTCGTGACCGCCGGCGGTGACCGCCGGGATCCGGAACTCGGGTTTCTCGTATTCCTTGCCGAGCCGATACAGGAGCTCCCAGCCGGCCGCCATGCGCTGTGCGCCGGGCAGGCTCGACATCCAGCTGTCCTGGCCCGAGAGCATGCGCGCATTGGCGTCGGACAGCGCGACCAGCGGACGCAGCAGCGAACGCTGCAGTTCGTGGATCTGGTACAGCATCGGGGCCTGGCCTCCGCGGGGTGTCCGGTGATCTTATCGCATCGCAGCAATCCGGTCCGATCGGCAATGCTTCGACGATCGTCGTAACCGGTGCAGCGATTTCTTAACCGTATCGTGACGAGGACCGAATGAACCGCAAGCGCTACGACCAGGCCTATTTCGACCGCTGGTACCGCGATCCGGCACGGCGCGTGCGCGCACCGGCCAGCGTCGCGCGTACCGTCGCGATGGTCGTCGCGACGGCCGAGTACTACCTCGGCCATCCGCTGCGCAACGTGCTCGACGTCGGCTGCGGCGAAGGCGCGTGGCGCGCGCCGCTGCGGCGGCTGCGGCCGGATCTGGACTATCTCGGACTCGATCCGAGCGAATATGCGATTGCACGCTACGGGCGCGCGCGCAATCTGCGCCTGGCGCGCTTCGGCCAGCTCGAACAGCTGCGCTTCGAGCGGCGCTTCGATCTGATCGTCTGCTCGGACGTGCTGCACTACGTGCCGTCGGCCGAGCTGCGGCGCGGCCTGTCGGGATTCGCCGATCTACTCGAAGGCCTGGCCTTCGTCGAGGTGTTCACGGCCGCCGACGATCTGGAAGGCGATACCGAAGGCTTCATCGCGCGGCGGCCGGACTGGTACCGGCGCGCGTTCGCCGAGGCCGGGCTGATGGCCTGCGGCTCGCACTGCTATCTGGGGCCGCGCCTGATGCGCACGGTCGCCGCGCTCGAGCTGGCGGCGCCGCTACCGCGCCGCTGAGCGGTGCCAGCACCAGTGCCAGGGTTCGTAGGCGATGCCGTGCCGGTTGCCGCGCGGATACGACAGCCGGAAACCGTAACGGGCCGCGTGGCGCTGCAGCCAGGCGAACGCCGGTGAGCGCTCGAACTCCTCCTCGAGCGCGGCGTAGCCGGGCGTCGTCAGATCGAGCACGCGACCGGAGTGATGCTCGCTGTAGCCGGGCGCCGCGCTGACCTCGAGGATCCGGTCGATCGTCTGGCCGCGTTCGAGCTTGCGGCGCAGGATGCCGAGCTGGTACTCGGCCGAGCGGAACGCCGAGACCACCTGCAGGACGATGCCGTCGGCTTCGGCCGCGGCGGCCATGCGCCGCCAGGCGCGTGCGGCCGGTGGCGCCAGCCATTGCGGACGGTCGTGCACGTCGGGGCCGATGTAGACGAGTGCGTCCGGTTCCCGAACGATGCGCAGCGCGCGTCGCCGTCCGTAGTCCTGCGGCACGCCGAGGCGGCGCGCCTCGCGCACGATCGCCTGCCGTGCGGCGGCGTCGCAGCGAAGCGGCGGAACGGGCGGGGCGGCGCTCATCGCGCGAGCTTAGCAGGCGGCCCGGCGCGATCGCGTCGGCACGTAGCGCAGCGCCGGCACGGGCAGGGCGGACGCGGCGGCCGACCGGCACGCCTGGGCGATCGACACTGAGCGCACAGGACGTGTCGCCGATCGACCGTGCGTCGGCGAACCTGCGCGAGCGGCGCCGCGCTGCGCCGCTCAGCCCTCGCCGGCGAGCCGCTCGGCGATCGTCGCGTCGCCGCCGAGCGCCTGATAGATCGACACCTGGTTGTCGAGCCGCGCCAGCCGGTTCTCGGCCAGTGCGATCTCGGCCGCACGGCGCCGCTCCTGCGCGTCGAGCCAGGCGCGCAGCGCGACCGCGCCGGCCTTGTAGCGCACCTCGTAGAGCCGCTCGGATTTCAGCGCGGCGACCAGCGAGGCCTCGAGCAGACGCGCGCGCTCGGCCTGGGTCAGCCGCGCGGCCAGCGCGTTGTCGACGTCGGCCAGTGCCTGGTACAGCGTCTGCCGGAAGCCGACCACGGCCTCGGCGTACTGCGATTCGGACACCTGCGTGCTGAGCCGCATCTGGTTGAACTGCAGGAACGGCAGCGCGAGCCCGGCCCCGAGCGAACCGACCGGATTGGCGAGCACGTCGCCGAGCGAGACGCTCGATCCGCCGGCGCTGCCGGTCAGCGTCAGGCGCGGGTAGTAGCTCGCACGCGTCGCGTCGGCATTGGCCAGGCTCGCGCGCAGGCGCAGTTCCGCCGCGCGCAGATCGGGCCGGCGCGCCAGCAGGTCGGCCGGCAGGCCGGCGTCGATCGCCGGCAGTTCGCCGTCCGGCAGATCCTGCGGATCGACGCCGATCTCGCCGGGCGGACCATCGAATAGGATCGCCCAGGCATTGCGCGTCTCGATGCGCTGCTGCTGCAGGCTGGCGTCACTGGCCTCCTGACTGGCCAGGTTCTGTTCGGCATCGCTGACCTCCAGCGCCGACACCGCGCCGGCGCGGTACTGCACGCGCACGAAGTCCAGCGTGCGGCGCGCGACCTCGATGCTCATGCGGCTGGCCGCGAGACGCTGGTTCAGATAGGCCAGCTCCCAGTACAGCCGCGCGGTCGTGCCGACCAGCGCGATCGCGGTCGCCTCGCGGTCCTGCTCGGTCGCCAGTGCCTCCCAGACCGCGGCATCGCGCTCGCTGCCGAGGCGGCCCCACAGGTCGACCTCGTAGCTGACCGACAGCGACGCGGAGTTGGAGCGCGACGACGGCCCGCCGTGGTCGAGACTGCGGCTGATGCCGCTGTTGACGCCGGCACTGACCGCCGGCACGAACTGGTTGCGCGCCAGGTCGGCCTGCAGCTGTGCGCGGCGCACCCGAATCGTCGCCGCGGCCAGGTCGTTGTTGCGCGCGAGCACCGCATCGATCGCCGCATCGAGTGCCGCATCGTCGAAACGGCGCCACCACGCGTCGACCGTGACCGCGCCGTCCGGCGCCGTCGCCTGCCAGGCCACCGGCAGCGTGACGTCGGGCCGGACGTACGGCGTGCGCACGGCCGGGCCGCAGGCGCACAGCGTGCCGATCGCCAGCGCCAGCAGCGCGCGGCGCTCGCTCGCTGTGGTCCCGTATGCAGTCCGAATCGTGGGCATGAGCGTTCTCCTTCAGTCGCGCGCCAGCGCGTCGACCGGGTCCAGGCGGGCGGCGTTGCGCGCCGGCAGGAAGCCGAACACGACGCCGATCAGGGTCGAGCACGCGAACGCGACGACCATCGACGCCGTCGAATAGACCATGCGGAAGCTGCCGCCGACCTGCGCGAACAGCAAGCCGATGCCGATCGCCAGCAGCACGCCGAGCAGGCCGCCGAGCAGGCAGACCAGCACCGCCTCGATCAGGAACTGCTGCAGGATGTCGCCCTGACGCGCGCCGACCGCCATGCGCACGCCGATCTCGCGCGTCCGCTCGGTCACCGACACCAGCATGATGTTCATGACGCCGATGCCGCCGACGATCAGCGAGATCAGCGCGATCGAGGAGACCAGCAGAGTCATCGTCTGCGTGGTCTGCTCGATCGTCTGGCGCACCGAGTCGATGTTCGACACGTAGAAATCCTGGCTGCCGTGACGCTGGGTCAGCAGGCTGGTGATGCCGGCCTCGGCGGCGTCCATCGCGACCGCGTCGTCGACGCGCACGGTGATGCTGCGCAGGTAGTTCTGGCCGAGCAGGCGGTACATCGCGGTGGTGTACGGCACGAATACGTTGAGGTTCTCGTTGCTGCCGAACGCCGAGTCCTTGCGCGCGGTCACGCCGATGATGCGGCTGGGCATGTTGTTGAGCAGGATCACCTGGCCGATCGGATCGGTGCCGGCCGCCTCGGCGCCTTCGCCGAACAGCTTGCGGTAGGTGTTGTCGTCGATCACCACGTCCTGCGACTGCCGGCGCACGCTGTCCTGGTCGAACGCGACGCCGGTGGCGATCTCGAAGCCGCGCACGCGGAAGTACTGGTCGCCGACGCCGTTGATCGAGGCGTTCACCGAGACGTTGCGGTAGCGCAGCGTCGCGCTGCTCTGCACGGCCGGCGTGACACTGTCGACGTAGTCCTGCTGCGCCAGCGCGTCGGCGTCGGCCGGCACCAGCGTGCGCACGCGCCCGGAGCGCATGTCGCCGAAGCCGCTGCCCGGGTAGATGTCGATGACGTTGGTGCCGATCGCGCTGATGTTGTCGAGGATCTGCTTCTGCGAACCGGCGCCGAGCGCGACCACCGACACCACCGAGGCGATGCCGATGATGATCCCGAGCATCGTCAGGAACGTGCGCAGGCGATGCGCGTTCATCGCCAGCAGCGCCATGCGCAAGGCCTCGCGCGAGCGGTCCAGGCGCGCGCGCCACGATTCGCGCGCCGGCACGCGTGCGATCGGCGCGGCCGCCGGCGCCTCGCCGCGGCGACGGTCGGCGACGATGCGTCCGTCGCTGATCTCGATCACGCGCGAGGCATGTTCGGCGACCTGCATGTCGTGCGTGACCAGGACGATCGTGTGGCCTTCGCCGTGCAGCCCCTGCAGCAGGCGCAGCATCTCCTCGCCGCTGCGGCTGTCGAGCGCGCCGGTCGGCTCGTCGGCGAGGATCACCTCGCCGCCGTTCATCAGCGCGCGCGCGATCGATACGCGCTGCTGCTGGCCGCCCGAGAGCTGGCCGGGCTTGTGGTCCAGACGCTCGGACAGGCCGAGCCGGCCGAGCAGGTCGGTCGCGCGCGCGCGCCGGGTGGCCGGATCCTTGCCGGCGTAGATCGCCGGCGTCTCGACGTTGCCGAGCGCAGTCAGGTCGGCCAGCAGGTGGTAGCGCTGGAACACGAAGCCGAAATGTTCGCGGCGCAGTTCGGCCAGCTCGTCGGGCGCGAGCCGGCCGGTCTCGCGGCCGGCCACGCGGTAGCTGCCGGCGCTCGGCCGGTCGAGGCAGCCGAGGATGTTCATCAGCGTCGACTTGCCCGATCCGGATGCGCCGACGATCGCGACGAACTCGCCGGCCTCGATCGTCAGGTCGACGTCGCGCAGGACGACGAGCGTCTGGTCGCCGGCCGGGTACTCACGACGGACCTGGCGCAGTTCGAGCAGCGGGGCGGCCACGCTCAGAATCCCGGCGGCGGGCGCATGCCCATGTTGCGGCGGTTCGGATTGACCGCCGCGGCGTTGCCGGACTGGCCGAGCACGACCTGGTCGCCCTCGGACAGGCCTTCGAGGATCTCGGCCTGGATGTTGTTGTTGAGGCCGACCCGGACCGGCTTCTCGACGACCTCGCCGGCGGCATCGAGCACGCGTACGAAGCGCGGCACGGCCGGCCGTTCGCCGCCGTCGGTACCGGCCTCGCGACGCCGGCGCGGCCGATCGCCGCCGGGCTCGGCGCCGCCAGCCGCCGCCGCGGCGTTCGGCACGGCAGTCGCTGCGCCGCTGCCGGCGGAAGCGCCGGCGGTCGCCTCGGCGCCGGGCGCACGCCGCTGCGCAGCGCCAGCGCCGCCGCGACCGCCGCCGGTGACGATCGCCGAGGAAGGCACCAGCAGGGCGTCACGCGCCTCGCCGAGCACGATGTTGACGGTCGCGGTCATCGAGATGCGCAGCTTGCCATCGGGGTTGGGCACATCGAACAGGCCGTTGTAGTAGATCGCGGTCGAGGACGTGCTGCTGGCGCTGTTCGACGTCGTCTCGCTGGCGATCGACTCGGGTGCCGGCTCCACCGCGCGCAGCTGCGCGTAGTAGCGCCGGTCCGGCTCGCCGAGGATCGTGAACCAGACCTTCTGGTTCGGCGCGACCTTGACGACGTCGGCCTCGGAGATCTGCGCCTTGATCGTCAGCGTCGACAGCTCGGCCAGCTTGACGATCGTCGGCGCCGACTGGTTCGCGTTGACGGTCTGGCCTTCCTTGGTCACGACCGCGACCACGGTGCCGTCGATCGGCGCGAGGATCTTCGTGTAGCCGAGATTGAGCTTGGCGGTGTCGACCTGGATCGAGCCCTGTTCGATCTGCGCGTCGAGCGCGCTGATGTCGGCGCGCGTCGAGGCCAGGCTGGCCTCGGCCGCCTCGTACTCGGCGCGCGAGGTCGCATCGGCGTTCATCATTTCCTGCTGGCGCTTGAAGGCGAGCTCGGCCTGCTTGAGCGCGGCGACGCGCGCGCTGCGCTGCGCGCGCAGCGTCGCCAGTCCTGCCTCGGCGTTGCGCAGCGCGTTCTGCTGCGGCAGCGAGTCGATCTCGGCGATCAGCTGGCCCTGCTCGACGGTGTCGCCGAGGTCGACCTTCAGCGAGACCACGCGCCCGGAGACCTGGGCGCCGACGCTGACGAGGTTGCGCGCCTCGAGCGTGCCGGTCGCGATCACGGTCTGCTCGATGTCGCCGCGCGTGACCGCGGCGGTCACGTAGCGGGTGGCGGCCGGGGCCGGGAACAGCCAGGCCTTGAGGAGGAGGCCGGCCGCGATCAGGACGACGGCGGCGACGGCGTAGCGGATCAGACGCGAGGGTGTTCTAGGCATGGGCGGGGCATGGCGACGCGACGGCGTGCAGTGTGCCGGGAAGCGTCGTCAGCGGGAGTGGCGCGATTGCAAGGGAAATGCAAAGAACCCGGCAATCGCGCAGGCATCATGGAGAGGCGGGCGTCTGCGCGATCCAGTCGGCGACGTCGGCGATCACCGCGTCGGCGACGTGGCCGGCCTTCGCGTAGTCGGCCGGCCCCGGCCGATCGCCGGCCGGCATCAGCAGGTGACTCAATCCCGGATAGCGGATCAGCCGCACGCGCCGGTCCTCGCCGAAGGCCTCGCGCCAGCGCGCGAAGTCGTCCTCAGGCGTGACCTGATAGTCGGCATCGCCCTGGACGATCAGCAGCGGGCGACCGACCCGGCGCGCGGTCGCGACCGCATCGTAGCCGTCGAGGTCGAGCCAGTAGCGGCGCGGCAGATCGAGCAGCAGCGGCGTGCCGTCGTCGGGTTCGTCGGCGAGCCGGCGGATCCGGTCGCGCTGGCGCTCCAGATCGGCCAGCGCGGCCTCGGTGTCGGCATCCGGCGTGCCGTGCAGCTGCGCCAGGTAGCGGCTCTGGCGCAGCACGGCGTCCTCCAGGCGCGTCGCCGGTGCAGCCAGCAGCACCAGGCCGGCGATCTGCGGGTCGCGCTCGGCGATGCGCGGCGCGAGCATCGCGCCGAGACTGTGGCCGACGACGAAGACACGGGCCGGATCGATCTCGGCGCGCCGGCGCAGCAGCGCGACCGCGGCCAGTGCGTCGGCGACGACTTCGTCCTCGACCGTGAAATCGCCGCCGGCGAAGCGCTGTGGCGCCACGCGGCTGCGCTTGTCGTAGCGCAGCACGGCGATGCCGCGCTCGGCCAGGCCGTGCGCCAGATCGCGGAACGGCTTGTTCGGACCGATCGTCTCGTCGCGGTCGTGCGCACCGGAACCGTGCACGAGCACGACGCCCGGCACGCGGCCCGCGCCGGCCGGCAGCGTCAGCAGGCCGGGCAGGTCGCCGTCGGGGCTGCCGACCGCGATCGCGGTCTCGGCATAGCGCTCGGTGCGCTCCGGCGTGGCCGGCGTCGCCGGCGCCTGCGCGGGCACCAGACGGAAGCCGTCGATCAGGCCGTCGGCGTCGAACATGATGCGCGCGTCGAGCGCGGTCAGGCCGAACCGCAGGCTCGAGGTCAGGATCGGATGACCGTCGATCGCCTCGCCGCGGATCGGCCCGCGCGCCTGGCGCGCGCCGAGCTGCTGCGGCAGTGTCTCCCAGACCTTCTGCAGCTTGCCGCCGGCCAGCGCCTCGCGCAGCCGCGGCGATCCCATCGCCAGCGCTTCGTCGTAGCGGCCGGCGTCGAGCAGGTCGAGAAAGGCATCGGCGCGCTGCGCCTGCGTCGGGTCGGCCACGGCCGGCGTCGCCGCCGGTGGCAGCAGGTGGCGGACCAGGGCGATGCCGCCGCCGACGACGAGCGCGGCCGCGAGCAGCACGATCAGCAGCGGCGATCGTTTCATCATCATCATCGCAGACCTCCTGATCGCCGCTCAGCGGCGGCGCTTGAAGAACAGCAGCAACGGCGTCGCCGACGAACTCTGCACGGCGTTGACGAGCTCCCAGCCGCCCTGGCCCTCGCGGCGCAGGACCTCGCCGATGTCCTCGAGGAAGGTGTTGCGGAACAGCTTGACCTTGACCTCGATGACCTTGTGTTCGAAGGAATGGATCGTGCTCATCGGTCGAATCTCTCGATCAGGTGTCGTCGGCGGAATCGACGACCGGCTTGGGGCGATCGGCGGCCTTGAGCCGGCCGGATTTGCGCAGGGCCTCGCGCAGCACGTATTCGATCTGTGCGTTGAGGCTGCGCAGTTCGTCGTCGGACCAGCGCTGCATCGCCTCCAGCACGACCGCACTGATGCGCAGCGGATAGGCCTTCTTGTCGGTCACGGCGGGCGCCGGCTCAGCCGTACAGCGAGCCGGCGTTGACGACGGGCTGCGTCGAGCGGTCGCCGCACAGCACGACCAGCAGGTTGCTCACCATGCTGGCCTTGCGCTCGTTGTCGAGCTCGACGACACCACGCTGGCTGAGCTGGTCCAGCGCCATCTCGACCATGCTGACCGCGCCTTCGACGATGCGCTCGCGCGCGGCGACGATCGCGCCGGCCTGCTGGCGCTGCAGCATCGCCTGGGCGATCTCCTGCGCATAGGCCAGATGACTGATGCGTGCCTCGATGACGCGGACGCCGGCCTGGGCGAGGCGTTCCTGGATCTCCTCGCGCAGATGCACATTGACCTTGCTGCCGTCGCCGCGCAGCGAGATCGTCTTGTCGTCGTGCGCGTCGTACGGATAGCTCGAAGCCATCTGGCGCAGCGCCGCCTCGGCCTGGATCTGCACGAAGTTCTCGTAGTCGTCGACCATGAAGACCGCTTCGGCGGTGTCGACGACCTGCCAGACCACGATGGCGCCGATCTCGATCGGATTGCCGTCGTTGTCGTTGACCTTGAGCTTGCCCGACTCGAAGTTGCGCACGCGCAGCGAGACGCTGTGGCGCGAATAGAACGGGTTGGTCCAGCGCAGACCGGCCGTGCGGGCGGTGCCGGCGTAGCGTCCGAACAGCTGCATGACGACGCCGAGGTTGGGCTGCACCTGGAAGAAGCCCTTGGTCAGGAACGCCAGCACCGCCATGACCAGGACCGGCGCGACCAGTGCGACCGGCTGCGAGGTCACCATCGTGGTGTGCTTGATCCACAGCGCCGTGGCGGCCATCGCCGCGATCAGGATCAGCAGGACCGGGATACCGGGGAGGGAGACGGCATTGCGTTCGTTCATGGCGGGGCTCCGTTGGGTGGCAGTAAGATATCAAAATGATATCTCTTTGCAAGAGGAGCGCCGCAGGTCCGTGTCACTTCGGTTCCGCGATGACCTGCACGCGCGCCTCGCCGGCTCAGGATCGAGACGGAGCGGTGCGGATCGTCGCGCGGCCGCACGCGTGCGCGCGCCACGCCACGCCGGCGCAGGACGGGCCGGCATCGCGTGTCGTCGAGACCGGCGGCGCCTTCAGCGCGTGTCGACCGGCTCGATGCGTTCGAGCTGCAGATTGCCGAGCGTGCCGACGCCGGCGTAGAACCGCCACGGATCGCCGTCGCCGACCGACAGTGCGAGGTGCCCGGCGTCGAAACCGTTCAGGGCCGCGTCGTAGCTGCGCCAGCGGTCGCCGGTCCAGGCCTGCACCCAGGCATGCGGCACGAACGCATCGCGGCTGCCGGCGAAGCCGGGCGCATAGGCCAGGCCGGTCACGACGCGCGCCGGGATGTCGAGCGCGCGCGCCAGCGCCGCCAGCAGCACCGCGTGCTCGGTGCAGTCGCCGCGCGGATCGCGCGCGACGTCGAGCGCCGATGCGTAGCCGACGTCGAGGTTCTTGGTCGCGATGTAGCCGCGGACGAAGGTTTCCAGCGCCTGCATGCGCGCGGCCGCATCCGTGGCGTCGCCGGCACCGCGCCGCGCCAGCGCGACGATATCGGGCGCCGCGCTCTGCAGCCAGTCGGTCGCGGCGGTGTCGGCCGCGGTCGGACGGTCACCGGTCGAGCGCTGCGCATGCCGGTCGACGACGACCTCGACCGCTCCGCCGCGCAGCGTGACCTGCTGTTCGGTCGTGGGCGGCAGCAGCAGCGCGTCGGCGGCACCGCTGCGCGGCTTGAGCGTGTAGCGCAGCGCGCCGGCCAGCTCGGCGGACGCGAGCGGACGCGGCGAGCGCATCAGCAGCCGTGCGAAGACGTCGCTGCCCTGGTTCGGCGCGTTCGCGCAGGCGCGGTCGCAGGCGAGCAGGGTCAGCTCGGTGCCGAACACCGGCATCACCAGCTTCCAGGCGGTCAGGTCCTCGTCGACCCAGGCCTGAGTCGTGATCGGTGACCCCGGAAAGTCCAGCGTCTGGTCGAGCCGGACCAGGTCGCGCGGACCGCCCGGCAGATCGACCGTCTCGCGCGCGCCGACGACGGTCACGATGTCGACCGCATCGAGCGTCATGTCCTGGAACGCGCGCGTCGTATAGCGCGTGCCGGGCGCCAGGCCGGCCTTCAGCCCGGCCAGGCGCAGGCCTTCGGGCAACACGGCACCGGCCGGCCAGGCCTGCTCGCGCGTGGTCTCGGCATGGCCGTCGTGCAGCGTGGCGCGCAGTGTCGTGCCGCTCAGCGTGCCGGCGATCCGCGAGACGTTGCCCGACAGCCGGCTGTTGCCGGCGAACGACAGCGGCGTGCCGTCGCGCCGCTCGGTCGCTTCCGATCGGCTCGACATCTCGACCTGGCTGCCGGCCCGCTCGAGCGTCAGCGACAACTCCTGCATCGAGCGCACGACCTCGACGTCGACCTCGCGCGTGGCCTGCATCCGGCCGATCTTGCGGCCGTCGAGCAGAGCCGTGAACCATTGCTCGCGCGGCGGTTCGGCATGGACGACGGCGGTCAGCAGGCACAGGAGGGCGATCAGGACGAGACGCATGGCGATACCGGCAGCGATGTTATCGGCGGCATTGTGCCGGAACGGTCCGGCCCGAGCTTGGACGTGGCGCGCGGTGCCCGGTCGGCGGTCGCCCCACAACGGGCGGCGCGACGCCGCACGCACGGGCGCGTGACTCCGTTGTCGATCATGCCGCCGATCGTTCGCCCGCAACGCGGGCGAATCCGCCCGTGGCCGTTGCGATCGGAGCATGGACCGGCGCCGGTCGCGCGGCATCCTGCTAGAGTCGCGCGGTCTTCGCCTCACGCGTCATGGTCCGATCGATGCCCACCGTGTATTCCCCGTCCCACTGCCGGCCGTCGCGACGCCGGTCCGTTCTGACCGCCTGGCTCGCGCTGGTCGGCGCGATGTTCGCCGCACCTGCCGGCGCGCAGCTGCTGATGCCGGCCAAGCCGGTGCCGCCGCCGATCTACGACGTGCACGTCGTCAAGACCTATCCGCACGATCGCGAGGCGTTCACGCAGGGTCTGGTCTTCCGTGACGGCCACCTCTACGAGAGCACCGGTCTGAACGGCCGCTCGAGCGTGCGCAAGGTCGATCTGGAGACCGGCCGCGTGCTCAAGCAGCGCAGCGTCGATCCGGCCCATTTCGCCGAGGGCCTCACCGACTGGAAGGACAGCCTGATCCAGCTGACCTGGCGTACGCAGACTGGCTTCGTCTATGGCCTCGGCGACTTCGAGCAGCGGCGCACGTTCCGCTACGACGGCGAGGGCTGGGGCCTGACCCACGACGGCAAGCGCCTGATCATGAGCGACGGTACCTCGGCGCTGCGCTTCTTCGATCCGGAGACGCTGAAGGAGACCGGCCGCATCGACGTCAACGTCAACGGCCGTCCGCTCAACGGACTCAACGAGCTCGAGTACGTCAAGGGCCAGGTGCTCGCCAACGTCTGGCCGACCGATCACATCGTGATGATCGATCCGGCCACCGGCGCGGTGACCGGGCAGATGGAAGTGATCGGCCTGCTGACCGAAGCCGACCGCAAGCAGCCGGTCGACGTGCTGAACGGCATCGCCTACGACGCCAAGGGCGATCGCCTGTTCATCACCGGCAAGTGGTGGCCGAAGCTGTTCGAGGTCCGGCTCGAACGGCGTCCATAGCGGATCGGCGCGGCATCGGCGCGCCGACATGCGCGCATGCCGATGCCTGAGCGCACCGTCCGGCCACCCCCGCGCGCTCCGGACAGGCAGGCCGCGTGCGCGACGACGCGCATCGGCTCGCGATCGATGCGGCGTGAATCCCGGCCGACCCGTCGTGCGCTGGGGCTCGCCGGTTCACCCGCGGCACAAGCGCCGGCGGGCCTACTGCACGCTCATCCGTCTTGCAGGAGAGTGTCATGGCCGTCACGCACAAACCCCTGGACCGTCAGGTCATCGTCATCACCGGCGCATCGAGCGGCATCGGCCGCGCGACGGCGGAAGAGGCTGCCCGGCGTGGCGCGCAGGTGGTGATGATCGCGCGCAGCGCGGACGCACTGGAGTCGATCGCCGGCGCGATCGAGCGCGACGGCGGCGTCGTCGCGTGGTTCGCAGCCGACGTCGCCGACCGCACGCAGATCGGGCAGGCCGCCGATTTCGCGGTCGCTCGCTTCGGCGGCATCGACACCTGGGTCAACAACGCCGGCGTGGCGATCTACGGCCGTCTGGAAGAAGTCGACGACGCCGACAGCCGGCGCCTGTTCGACGTCAACTTCTGGGGCGTCGTCAACGGATCGCTGGCCGCGCTGCCGTATTTGCGCATGCGCGGTGGCGCCCTGATCAACGTCGGCAGCGAAGTCTCCGATGCGGTCGTGCCGCTGCAGGGCATGTATTCGGCGTCCAAGCATGCGGTCAAGGGCTTCACCGACGCCTTGCGCGTGGAGGTCGAGCGGCTCGACGAGGCACCGGTCACGATCACGCTGATCCAGCCGACCGCGGTCGACACGCCGTATCCGCGGCACGCGCGCAATTACATGGATCGCGAACCGAAGCTGCCGACGCCGCAGATCGACCCGATGCGTGTGGTCGAGGCGATCCTCGAGGCCGCGACCTCGCACGTGCGCGACGTCCGCGTCGGCGCGATGGCCAAGCTCAACACGACGATGGCGCAGCTGGTCCCGGGCCTGGCCGACCGCATGGCGGCCGGTCAGGCCGATCGCCAGCAGTGCGACGAGCCGCCGCGCAATCCGCAAGGTGCGCTGCATGCGCCGTCCGGCGGCGGTGCGGTGCGCGGCAGCGAGGATCCGGCACGGCCGATCGGCGCGTGACCGGCCGGTGCGGGGAGGGCAGTGCGAAACCGGTGGGCCGCGCGCGGCGCACCGGCAGGATCAGCGGGTCGACCTGGCGGTGCGGCGCCGCTGCCGCGGGGTCGGCCGGCTCACGGCCTGTTCCTCGACCTTCTCGGCGTGCTCGAGGCTGCGCGGGCCGCGCCCGAACGCCTCGGCCAGGTAGCGCGTCGCCGCGGCGCCGATCAGCACGATCAGCGAGCTGTAATAGACCCACACCAGCAGCAGCATCAGCGAGTTGGCGGCGCCGTAGGCGTCGGCCGTGGTCGTCGTCGCCAGATAGCGGCCGAGCGCCCACTTGCCGCCTTCGAACAGCAACGCCGTCAGCGCGCCGCCGGCCAACGCGAAGCGCCGCCCGATGCGCGCATCGGGTACGAAGCGGAACAGCGCGGCGAACGCGACCGTGAACACCGCCAGCGTCACCAGTTCGTTGGTGACCGTCCACAGCGTGCTGTCGCGACTCAGGATCAGCGCGACCGCCGTGCTCAGCACCAGGGTCACCATCAGCAGGAAGCCGATCACCGCGATCATGCCGAACGACAGCAGGCGCCGCCGGATCCACGACCACAAGGCATTGGTCGGTCGCGCCTCGACGCCCCAGATCGCATTGATCGCGGTCTGCAGCTGCGCGAACGCGGTCGAGGCCGAGACCAGCAGGGCGCCCAGTCCGATCAGGCCGACCAGGTCGAGCGAGAACAGGCGGCTGCGGTCGGCATGTTCGATCACGACGGTCGCGGTCTCGCGCACCTGGCTGCCGAGCAGCACGCCGAGCTGGTCGATCAGCCGCGCCTCCGAACCCGGCGCGAGCTGCGCCGCGGCCCAGAGGCTGAGCACGATGATCGGCGCAAACGACAAGGCACTGTAGAACGCGATCGACGCGGCCAGCGTCATCGGATCGTGCGCGAGGAAGTCGGTCACCGCCTCGCGGACCGACGAGAACGCGCGCTTGACCGGCGACGTGACGGATGAAGACATCGAACCTCCCGAGCGGCGCGCCCCATGGCGTCGCCGCGCAGTCTCGATGAAGGCGCCTGAATCGTGTTCGAGCCGGAGGCGCCGCGCCGGTGTCTCGGACCAGCGTCAGCAGCGGCGCATCTGCCGCCCGTTCCGCTGGCGATCGCGTGCATCGATCGTGAAGACCGCAGCCGGCAGGTTGCCGAGGATGCCCCCGGCGCTCGAGATCACCCCGAGCATCCGCGGCGAATCGAGGCGCGTGATGCCGGTCGCCGCGGCCGTCGCCGGTCGATCGCGGCCGCGACCCACGGCCCGTGCACGCATGCCTCGGCGATCCGCGACGGTGACGCCCGTCGGCCTGTGCATGCGCGAACGCGTGTCCGCCCACGGTGGTGATGACGCAGTCCGCACGCCGAGACGGCGGCGATCGGGGGCGGCCCAGGTAGCAATCTCTATGCCAGATTGAGATTCCGATCACATCACGAGACGGCGCCTTGTGGTTGCGAAGGCTCGGTCCGATTGCACTCTTACACATTGTTGCAGTGCGGGCAGAAGTTGACGCTCAGTGGCGATACGCGCCACCGATCGGCGCTGCGCGACACGGGCCAGGTGCGGCGCCACGGCGATTCGAGCAGTCCGGCGCGGCTGGCCGGAGGGCCGCCGGTCGTTTCGTGATCCGAGTGTCGGGCCGGCGCTGACGGCGCGGCTCGCGAGCCGAGAGCGTCCGGGCGGTCACGAGCTGCCGCGCCGATCACGATTCGGTGCGACCGATCCGCCACGGATGCAGCGCCGGCGGTCATGGCGATGCGCGTCGGACGAGACTGCGCTATCGCAGGTGCCACCCGGCCGCCTGCGGCAGCGCGAATAGACGGTGCTCACGACACGGCCGTGTTCGGCTACGACCGGCGCGCGTGCGCGGGCCGGAACGCGCGTGACAATCGTTGACAACTTCTCGGCGCCGCACAGGGGCGCATGCGGCCTGCGTTTGCGGGGCCGCCGGTGAGAAATGGTGATCTTCGGCGATGCGGGGTGAGTGATTTGCGCGGAAGCGCATTCCTAGACTCCGCGCGATCGATGCTGCCGAGACATCCCTTGCGAGTCCGTCGGCACGATTGTTGCGTTGTTTGCGCGCGACCACCGGGTGCCGTCGAGCCGTATGCCGCTCGCGGCCCCGACCGATGCCAATCGCCGGAAGGCCTCTTCCTTCTAAGGCCGCGTCCGGCGCAGCGATTCTGGGGACCTATGTTCATGCGAATGTTCGATCGTGCACGCCGCAGCTGGATCACCGCGGCCTCCATGCTGACCATGGCGTCGATCGCCGTGTCCTCCTCGCCGGTCTCGGCCGAAGGCACCCGCACACTGCACCCCAGTGGTGCGGTCGGCAACCGCGGCGTGATGGACGTCAGCGACGGCACGAACTTCGCGGGCGTCGCGCGCGGCCGCCAGTTCCTGTACGTCTACGCGCAGGCCGGCGAGTACATCCTGCTCGGCTCGCGCAACCGCGCCAACGGCGGCGACATCTTCGTCTACAACCCGCAGTCGTTCGGCACGCCCGGCGACGAGACGATTCCGGGCACCGCAAACTTCACGTGCAGCACGCAGAGCGGCGGCCTGATCGCGAGCCGCAACGAGGAGCTGGCCGGACCGAACAGTGTCGACGGCTCGGCGACGGTGCCCGACGGCTTCACGCCGTGCTGGTACGTCGCGCCGACGACCGGCATCTACGGTGTGCGCTTCACCGGCGCCACCAGCGGCGGCCAGACCAATACCGCCTCGATCGCGACGCCGCCGATCCTGACCGGCAGCCTCGTCTCCGCCTGGGACGTCACGGTGCGCGCCAGCGCCGACTCGCTGACCGACCTCAACGGCCGCCTGTTCACGTATGCCTGGACGGTCTATCTGCAGAGCAACGGCCGTACGCTCAACAACGATCTCTATTACGTCTCGACCGACGGCTACCGTTATCGTCAGACCTTCCGCGGCCTCGATCCGAACCGCGCCGCGTTCTACGCCAACGCGAGCGGCTACATCGACACCAACGGCGCGCCGCTGTATCGCGACATTCGCGGCAGCAACGCAGCCGTGTCGGCCGGACCGTCGATCAGCGCCGGCATCGTCGCGCAGCGGCCGCAGTATCCGATCTTCTTCAGCGACATCACGCCCGGTGGCGCCAACGCGACGGAAGTCAGCCGCGTGTTGACCGCCCTGGCGATTCCGCTGGTGCCGGCGGCGCCGCAGCTGTCCAGTCCGGTCTTCGTCGGCAACGTCGGCGGCAATACCTCCACGGTATCGGCCGGTGGAGTGTTCACGTTCACGACGCAGAACACGCTGACCTACGAGATCGTCGTCAGCCGCGACGGCGTCGACTTCGATCCGGCCAACGTTCTCAATCGCGTGCTGACCGGCACCGCGCTGACCGGTAATCACACGGTGCTGTGGAACGGCCTGGACAACAACGGCAATCCGTTCCCGGCCGGCGAGTATCAGTTCCGGATCGTCGGCCGCAATGGCGAGATCCACTTCCCGATGATCGACGTCGAGGGCAATGTCGGCGGCGGACCGACGCTGACCAAGCTCAACGGGTCGCAGGACAGCACCGTCTATTACGACGATCGCGGCTACCGCGCCGCCAACGGCACGCTGATCGGCCAACTCAACGGCCATCTGTGCGGAGCCGGCAGTGCGATCCTGCAGCCGGTGCCGAGCCATTCGCTGATCGGCGTCGATTCGGCGAACGCCAACCTCAACGGCAGCGGCAACTACTATCGCTCCTGGGGCGGCTCGAACGACAGCAATGCCGACTGCACCAATGCGGCGAGCCAGTACTTCGCGACGGCCAAGGGTCTGGACCTGTGGGCGCTGGAGCGCTCGCCGACCTATCAGGAACCGATCGAGATCGTCGAGCCGACCGTCGGCGTCGACGTCGGCACGATGGTCAGCGTGACCTCGGCGGTCCTGCCGGGCGAGTCCGCGTTCGGCAACTTCGTGTTCTCCAACGCCGGCGACGTCACCGCGACCGGCGTGACCTACGCCGCGACGCTCGGCAATCCGGCCGTCCCGGCGACGTGCCCGGCAGCCGTCAACTTCACGATGGTGCCGTCCGGCGTCACCGCAGCGTACCAGCCGGCACCGCTGTGCTCGATCACGTTCACCGGCATGCCGGGCACGCTGGCGCCGGGCCAGTCGCTGAACTTCAACTTCAACTACGTCGTGGCGCTGACCAACCCCGGCCCGATTCCGATCACGACCGTGATCGCGGCCGACAACGAGACGCCCGGCGCGCCGGCTCCGAACACCGCGACCGCGCAGACCATCGTCGCGCGTCCGGTCATCGGCGTCGTCAAGAGCTCCTCGCCCGCCGCGGGCAGCGAAGTCGACGTCGGCGACACGATCACCTATACGCTCAGCACGACGATCGCCAATGCGCCGCTGACGACCACGCTGACGCTGGACGATCTGCTCGGACCGGGCCTGACCTTCGGCGCCGTGACCGGCAGCCACCCCAGCTTCACCTGCAGCGGCGCGCTGGTCTGCACACTGCCGCCCGGCACTGCGATCGGCACCTATACGGTGACCTATACCGCGACCGTCGACGCCTCGGCGACCGGCAGCGTCGCCAACAACGTGGTCGCGACCGGTGGCGGCGGCGACACGCCGCCGACCTGCGCGCCGTGCCAGGTCGAGCACCCGCTGCCGCCGCCGCCCTCGTTCCCGTTCTGCCCGGCCGCCGGTGATCCGGCGCAGGTGTTCAGCCTCGCCAACGGTGTGAACATCTACGGCTACACGCCGCCGAGCGCGACGCCCGACGTGCTGCTGCCGCTGCTGCCGGCGACGATGTCCGGCGATCTCAACGCGTTGATGCTCGACACCGTCAACGGCCGGCTGCTGATGATCCAGCGCTCGAGCTCGACCGAATCGACGCTGTGGGCATACGACGCCGCGAACGGCGGCTGGTACGTCGCGGCCGGACCGTTCGTGTCGCCGGACTTCCCGCGCGGCGGTTTCAACGCCACCGGCACCGGCTATCTGCTGTCGGGCGCGGCCAGTCCCGAAGTCTGGACCGTCGTCGCTCAGCCCTCGTCGTTCGCGTACACGGTGACGCGGATCGGCAACATGACCTACGACCAGACGCCGACCAATCTGACCTCGGGCGACATCGCGTTCGACGGCGACGGCCGCGCCTGGCTGGCCGTCGGCCAGGATCTGTGGCAGCTCGATCTGGGCACGCTCGTCGCGGTGCGCCAGACCCGGCCGCTGCTCAACGGCGCGCCGAGCACGATCAACTGGGCCGGCATCGCGTTCGCGTCGAACGGCACGCTGATCCTCGCCAACAACAACAGCCCGAGCGCGTACTACCAGTACGATCCGGCGACCGGCGTGATCACGCATCTGGTCGACACGATCGCGAACACCTCGCGCGACCTGGCCTCGTGCGCGTTCCCGGCTCTGGCGGCGCCCGAGCTGTCGGTCGTCAAGACGCTCGATCAGGTCAACGGCGCCGCGCCGGGCGCGTTCGTCCATCCGGGCGACGTGCTGCGCTATGCGATCACGATCAGCAACACCGGCGGCGCCGTGGCGACACTGTATCCGGGCGACGTCGTCGAGACGCTGCCGGCGCATACCACGGTCGTCGCCGCCGGCAACGACTTCACCTGCACCGGCAGCACCTGTCCGAACAGCGCCGCGGTCAACATGCCGGCGGGCAGCAGCGCGACGCTGTACTTCGTCGTGCAGCTGAACTCGCCGCTGCCGACCGCGCAGATCGTCAATGCGGTGGCGATCCCCGGCGAGGTCGACTGCTCGGTCGCGCCGAACGACTGCGGCGAGGAGACGCCGGTCGGTCCGCGCCTGACGATGAGCAAGAGCCTGCAGTCGGGCGGACCGCTGGCGCAGCCGGGCGGCAGCCTGGTCTACGCGATCACGCTGACCAATCAGACCGGCGTGGCGGCCAGCGTGCCGGCCGGTGCGATCGGCGAGACCGTGCCGGTCGCGACGACGCACGCCGGCGCCGACAGCTTCAGCTGCGCCGGCAGCGCCGCCGGTTCGACCTGCTCGAACAGTGCCGCCGTCAGCGTGCCGGCCAACGGCAGCACGGTGCTGACGTTCGCGGTCACCGTCGACGATCCGATCGCGGCCGGCGTGCTGTCGATCCAGAACACCGCGCTGCCGCCGCCGGATGTCGACTGCCCGAGCTGCTCGGTGACGACGCCGACCGCGCCGGACGTGACCCTGGTCAAGGCGCTGAGCGCCGAGAGCGGCGCCCAGCCCGGTATCGCCGAGCCCGGCGAGACGCTGACCTACACGATCACGCTGAGCAACAGCGGCGGTACCGCGTTCACAAACTACGACTTCGTCGAGCACGTGCCGGCCGGCGCGACGCTGACCGCCGTCGGCGGCACCGGTGTAACCGCCGGCTGCACGCTGCCGGTCGCCGGCGCCGCGACCTGTCCGGTGACCGTGGCCAGCGTGCCGGCCGCCGGTACGACGACGGTGTCGGTCACGTTCGTGATCGCCAATCCGATTCCGCCCGGCACCGCGACGATCGTCAACCTCGTCGACGGCGGCGACACGACCTGTCCGCAGGCCGGCAACGTCTGCTCGGTCACGACGCCGACCGCGCCGAGCGTGACCCTGGTCAAGGCGCTGACCGCCGAGAGCGGCAGCCAGGCCGGCGTCGCCGAGCCCGGCGAGACGCTGACCTATACGATCACGCTGAGCAACAGCGGCGGCACCGCGTTTGCGAACTACGACTTCGTCGAGCACGTCCCGGCCGGCGCGAGCCTGGTCTCGATCGCCGGTGCCGGCGTGACGACCGGCTGCACGCTGCCGCTGACCGGTCCGGCCGCCTGTGCGGTGACGGTCTCGGCCGTGCCGGCCAACGGCAGCACCACGGTCACGGTCGCGTTCGCGCTCGACGATCCGCTGCCGACCGGTGCGGCCTCGATCGTCAACCTCGTCGACGGTGGCGACACGACCTGCCCGCAGGCCGGCAACGTCTGCTCGGTCACGACGCCGACCGCGCCGCGCGTGACGCTGGTCAAGGCGCTGACCGCCGAGAGCGGCAGCCAGGCCGGCGTCGCCGAACCCGGCGAGACGCTGACCTATACGATCACGCTGAGCAACAGCGGCGGCACCGCGTTCACAAACTACGATTTCGTCGAGCACGTGCCGGCCGGTGCGACGCTGACCGCCGTCGGCGGCGCCGGCGTGACCAGCGGCTGCGCGCTGCCGCTGGCCGGTGCGGCTACCTGCAACGTGAGCGTCGCCAGCGTCCCGGCGAACGGCAGCACCACGGTCACGGTCGCGTTCGCGCTCGACGATCCGCTGCCGACCGGCGCGGCCTCGATCGTCAACCTCGTCGACGGTGGCGACACGACCTGCCCGCAGGCCGGCAACGTCTGCTCGGTCACGACGCCGACGGCGCCGAGCGTGACCCTGGTCAAGGCGCTGACCGCCGAGAGCGGCAGCCAGGCCGGCATCGCCGAACCCGGCGAGACGCTGACCTATACGATCACGCTGAGCAACGACGGCGGCACGGTCTTCACGAACTACGACTTCGTCGAGCACGTGCCGGCCGGCGCGACGCTGACCAGCGTCGGCGGCACCGGCGTCACGTCGGCCTGCACGTTGCCGCTGGCTGGCGCGGGCAACTGCAATGTCACCGTCGCCAGCGTACCGGCGAACGGCTCGACGACCGTCAGCGTCGTGTTCACGCTCGATGATCCGCTGCCGGCCGGCACGGCGTCGATCGTCAACCTCGTCAACGGCGGCGACACGATCTGCTCGCAGACCGGCAACGTCTGCTCGGTGACGACGCCGACGGCACCGCGCGTGACCCTGGTCAAGGCACTGACCGCCGAGAGCGGCAGCCAGACCGGCGTCGCCGAACCCGGCGAGACGCTGACCTATACGATCACGCTGAGCAACGACGGCGGCACCGCCTTCACGGACTACGACTTCGTCGAGCACGTGCCGGCCGGCGCGACGCTGACCAGCGTCGGCGGCACCGGCGTCACGTCGGCCTGTACGCTGCCGCTGGCCGGTGCGGGCACCTGCGCGGTGACCGTCGCCAGTGTGCCGGCAAACGGCTCGACGACCGTCACCGTCGTGTTCACCGTGGCCGATCCGATCCCGGCCGGTACGGCGTCGATCGTCAACCTCGTCGACGGTGGCGACACGATCTGCTCGCAGGCCGGCAACGTCTGCTCGGTCACGACGCCGACCGCGCCGAGCGTGATCGTGGTCAAGGCACTGACCGCCGAGAGCGGCAGCCAGGCCGGCGTCGCCGAGCCCGGCGAGACGCTGACCTATACGATCACGCTGAGCAACGACGGCGGCACCGCCTACACGGACTACGACTTCGTCGAGAACGTGCCGGCCGGCGCGACGCTGACCAGCGTCAGCGGCACCGGCGTCACATCGGCCTGTACGCTGCCGCTGGCCGGTGCGGGCACCTGCGCGGTGACCGTCGCCAGCGTACCGGCGAACGGTTCGACGACCGTCACGGTCGTATTCACGGTGGCCGACCCGATTCCGGCCGGTACCACCGCGATCACGAACCTCCTCGACGGCGGCGACACGACCTGCCCGCAGACCGGCAACGTCTGCTCGGTCACGACGCCGACGCAGGGCCGCGTGTCGATCGCCAAGTCGGTCGCCGACGCCAGCGGCAACGGCATCGCCGAACCGGGCGAGACGCTGACCTGGACGATCACGCTCAGCAACAACGGCGGCAGCGCGGTCACCGGCTATGGCCTGACCGATCCGCTCGACCCGAACACCAGCTTCGTCAGCGCCAGCAACGGCGGCACGCATGCGGCCGGTACCGTGACCTGGACCGGACTGACGGTACCGGCGCAGGTCGGCTCGACGCCGGGCACGCTGGTGCTGACGGTCGTCACGACGGTGCGTTCGCCGATCCCCGAGGGCGTGCGCGTGATCTCGAACCTCGCCTACGAGACCGGCGGCACGCCGCCGAACTGCACGAGCACGCCGGTGCCGGCCAACTGCGCGTCGATCCCGACCGCGGCCAAGCTCAGCGTCGCCAAGGCGCTCAGCGGTGAGAGCCAGACCGCCGACGGCATCGCCGAACCGGGCGAGCGCCTGACCTACACGATCACCGTGCGCAACCACGGCGGTACCCTGGCCGACGACGTCATCGTCAACGAGACCGTACCGCTGCACACCACGTTCGTGTCCGGCTCGCCGGGTTGGAGCTGCGCGGCCGGTGCGCCGGCCGGCACGGCCTGCGTGTCGACGGTCGACGTGCCGGCGGCCGATGCGGGCGGCACGCCCGGCGTGGCGACGCTGACGTTCACGGTCGAGGTCGTCGATCCGCTGCCGGCCGGCGTGCATCAGATCGCCAATGCGGTCGCGATCGACGACGGCGTGCCGCCGGACTGCACGGCCAATCCGACGCATCCGCAGTGCGTGGTCACGCCGACGATCAATCTGAACCTCGTCAAGAGCGTCGAGTCGGTCACCGCGACCGGTCCGGGCACGTACTGGGTCGCCTACCGGATCGATCTGGCCAACACCGGCGGCAGCCCGATCACCTACACGCTGACCGATACGCCGGACTTCACGCCGAACGGCGTGACCGTGACCGGCAACGGCATCGCGGCGACCACCAGCGGCGTGCTCAATCCGGCGCTGCCTGGCGGTGCGTTCGTGGTCGTCAACGGCTCGCCGGTGCAGCTCTCGGCGAACGGCGTGACGCTCGCGGTCGGCGCCTCGCACAGCTACACCGTGCGCATTCCGATCGCGGTCACGGCCGGCAGTCTGGCCAACGCGCTGTGCACCGGTGCGCCGGGCCACGGACTGTACAACCGCGCCTCGGTGGTCGGTTCGTTCCCGGGCGAGAGCAGCACCTGCGCGCCGGTGTCGGGCGAACAGCCGCTGATCCGTCTGGTCAAGACCGTGCGCCTGGGCGTCGATGCCAACGGCGATCACTACGGCAATGTCGGCGACGTGCTGCATTACACGTTCCGGATCAGCAATCCCGGTACGCTGCCGCTGAGCGCGATCGATCTGATCGATCCGCGTGTCACCGACCTGCAGTGCGACCCGACGACCGCCTACGGCGAGCCGCTGCGGATCCTGCGCGGCGACGAGCTGTTCCTCGGCCCGTTCGAGCAGACGCTCGGCGGCTCGCTGGTGCCGGGCGACTCGATCACCTGCGGCGCGACCTATACGATCACCGCGCAGGACGTCCTGAACCGCCGCGTCGTCAATACCGCGACGACGCACGGTGCGGCGGCCGACGGGCAGGTCGTGACCTCGACCAGCACCGCGATCTACACGAACATCCGTTGAACAAGAGGGCATTGAGGCTATGGATACGATGAACAAGCTCGCCCTCGTCCTCGCGCTGGCGGCCACGCCCGCGATCGCCGACAGCGGTTTCGGCGTCGAGGCGACGACCGCGGCAAGCGGCGGTGCGATCGGTTTCACGATCGTCAACGACGGCACCGAGGCGGTCAGCGGCGTACGCTGGTACGCGGCACCGGGCTTCGCCGCGCATTGCGCTGTGCAGACCGACGCCGGCCGCGGCTTCGCGGCAGGCGCCGTGCTGCAGGCCGGCGACCGTGCCGCCTGCACGATGACGCCGCTCGGCACGTCGCCCGCGCTCGCGCGCAGCGCGGCCGTCGTCGTCTCGGCGCACGAGGCCGACGGCACCGTCACGGTCCGTCATGCCGGCATGACGCTGCTCGGCGGCGCGACGCCGGCTCAGGGCATCGTCGTCGTCGCGGCGGGTGCCGTACACGCCGACGCCGATCTCGACGGCGAGATCGATGCCGGCGAGGGCATCGCCTACGACTACACGGTCGTCAACGCCGGTACGCAGGCGCTGTCCGGCCTGGTCGTCGCCGATCGCACCGGTGCGCTGGCCTGTCCGTCGAGCGCGCTCGCGGTTGACGAGGCGATGACCTGCACCAGCAGCTACGTGGCGGTCGCCGACGACGCGGCCGCCGGCTTCGTGCTCAACGAAGTCGAGGTCACCGGCGCTGCCGAGGACGGCCAGGCCGTGCAGGCCGCCGATGTGGTGCTGACGCTGAACCTCGCCGGCAGCGCCGGCATCCGCGTGTTCAAGAGCCCGCTGCTGCTCGACGACGCCGACGCCAGCGGCTATGCGAGCGCCGGCGACGTGCTCGGCTACACCTTCCTCGTCAAGAACAGCCATGCGCAGTCGCTGAGCTCGGTCGATCTGGTCGAGCCCGATCCGAGCCTGATCGACGGCCCGATCGTCTGCGAGACCGAGACGCTCGTCGGCGGCCAGCCGTTCGCGGCGCTCGGCAGCGGCACGCTGTCGAGCCAGGACGTCCTGCGCTGCCGTGCGCAGCACACGATCACGGCCGCCGAGGCCGGCGCCGGCGAGGCGCTGAACCTCGTCGAGGCCACCGGCATCGCGGCGATCGGCGGCCAGGTCTGGGGCACCGGCGCATCGGCGGTCGCGATTCCGGGACCTTCGCAGATCGTCGTGACCAAGTCGGTCGATACGCCGGTCTCGACGTTCGGCGGCGAGGTCACCTACACGATCACCGTGCGCAACGCCGGTTCGACCGACATCCCGAACGTCACGATTAACGATCCGATCCCGGTTGGCCTCTCCGCGTTCGACTGGACCTGCGCCGGCACCGGCGTGGCCTGTCCGGCGGCCAGCGGCAGCGGCGCGATCGCGGCGACGGTGCCGCTGTTCCCGGCCGGTGCGCAGCTGGTCTATACGGTCCGCGCGACCGTGGCACTCAACGCACCGCAGCAGATCCTCAACACGGTCACCGTGACGCCCGAGGCCAACGTCTCGTGCGTGCCGGCCGGCACGCCGGCGCCGTGCAGCGCGACGGTACCGCTGGTGATGGGCGAGCCGCGCGCAGTGCCGGTCGGCGGTCTGCCGATGCAGCTGATGCTGGCGGCGCTGCTCGCGCTCGGCGCGGCATTCGGATTGCGGATGCGCGGCGCCTGACCGACCGTGCCGGGGCCGCTCGTGCGGCATGCCGGCACGTATTGACCGGCGCGCGCAGAGGCGCGTCGGCCGACACCTCGCTTTGCTTGGCGAACCCCTGCCATCCGCTCGACATGGAATGTTCGAGCGCGATGGCCGGGTGTCGGTGTCTATCTCACCTCGCCGAGAGGCGGTGATCGCGACGCGGCCGTTTCGTCGCGATGCCGGTCCGATCGCGTCGCCGGCATTGCCGGTTACGGCGGCGTCTGACGCACTTCGGATCATTGACGCGGTCGTGGGTCGGGTGGCACTGGTCGGCGCGGTGCTCTGGCACGGCTCGATCGCTGCGCGCGGCGAGGCGATCGTCGTGACGCGCCTGTGACCGAATCGAATCGACGAGGGCGATGCGCTTGCGGGGCATCGTCGGTCTGATCTCCTGTCTGCGGGACCGCTCGGTTTCGACTGCCGCTACGCGGCGACTTTTGCGGTCAAGCAATCTGAGGCACGTGAGCTCGATGTCGATACTGGCCTTGGTCGGACCTTTCGAGCCTTCGATCGTCAAGAACGCTCAAGCGGAAAGCTTTCAGGCAAGAGCTACCGCTCGTTGTGGAGAGCGGGTAACTCTGACGACCCACACCATGCCTGGCGTCCGCGCCTTCTGGTCGTCGCTGACGCGACATCGAGAATGCACCGCGGACATTCTTTCTTGGAAGAAGTCACCCCAACCGCCTGCGTTGACGTCCGCCGCGCTTCTCGGTAGCCCAGACACGCTGCCCCGACTCGCTGCGCTCGGATACGGGGCAGCTCTTCGGGCCGGACGACCTGGGATGCTCGGCTCGCCTCAGTCGCACCAACGGCAAAGGCCGAAAGCTACGGCAAAAGCGGCAGCTGCAGCGGGAGCATGAGAGGCGGACGGGATCGGCTGTAGATCGATTCCGCAAAGGGGCGAACAAGAAAAGGGGGCGGAATCTCTCCGCCCCCTGATTCTGTTCCTTGCTCCGTCCTGGGGACGGCGCAAGGGTTTCGGATCGCCGGTGGCGATCAGCGCTGCGGCAGGTCGAAGCCGTCCGTGAACAGCGCATCGGGCTGTGCCAGCACCGAGATCGTCGCCGTGCTCGTGTTGTTGGCGGGTACCGGATCGCTCAGCGCCGATCCCGACTGCAGCGATACGCTGGCGGTGTTGTCGAACGGCGTGAAGTCGTTCGCCGGATCGGCTGCCGGAATCACCACGCCGTACAGTTCGAACTGCAGGCTGGCCTCGCGCGGCAGATTGGCGATCACCAGATCCAGGTTGCCGGTGCCGCTCGCCGGTGTCGGGCAGCTGGTACCGACCGCCGCCATGCACTGCCATACCACGCTGGCCGGATCGATGCGCGCCGGGATCAGGTCGAGCAGGCGCACGTTGGGGGCATGCGCCGGGCCGAGGTTGCCGAGGTCGATCGAATAGCCGACGGTGTCGCCGATGATCGCGGTGGCCTTCCAGGCGGACTTCTCGATCCACAGATCGGCCTCGGTCGGTGTCACCAGCGCGACCTGCACGGTCACCTGTGCGGCCGCCGTGTAGTTGCCGTCGCCGGCCTGGTCGGCGGCGATCGTGCAGACACCCTCGCCGACCATCGTCACGGTGGTGCCGCTGACCGAGCAGACGCTGCCGTTGAGCGAGGAGTAGACGATCGGTGCGCCCGAGTTCGGCTCCGCACTGCTGGCCAGCGGCGCGATCGCGAAGCTGCTGCCGGCCTTGAACCAGCGCGTCGTCACGGTCTGCGTCGGGAACGTCAGCGTCTGGCTGGCCTGGGCGATCGTCAGCGACTGCGTCGCCTGCGGCGCCGGGTTCCAGGCACCGTCGCCGGACTGGTCGGCAGTCAGCGTGCAAGTGCCCGCCGAGACGATCGCCACCGTGCTGCCGCTGACCGTACAGACCCCGGCCGTGGCCGATCCGTAGGTGACCGCCAGGCCCGAACTGGCGCTCGCCGGCGGGTCGATCGGGAACGTGCCACCGGGGCTGTAGACGCGGTCGGCCTGCGCGCCGAACGTGATCGTCTGTTCGCCCATCGGCGTCACGGCGGCGCTGGGCGCGGATGCGGCACCGGTGCCGACGGCGTTGGTCGCCGCGACGCTGCAGGTGTAGACGTTGCCGTTGGTGAGGCCGGTCACCACGGCCGGTGCCGCAGGCACCGTCTGGCTGTGGCTGTCGACACCGTCGGTGCAGGTCGCGGTGTAGCTGGAAATCGGATCACCGCCGTCGAGGGCCGGCGCGGTCCACTCGACGCCGATCTGCGCATCGCCCGGCATCGCCGAGACGGCGGTCGGTGCGCCCGGGACGTCGGACACGATCGTGATCGAACGGGCCGCCGTTCCACTGCAGCCGCTGGCGTCGTTGACCGCCACGGTGAAGTTGAAGGTGCCCGAGCTGAGCGGCGTGCCGGAAATGACGCCGCCTGCCGACAGCGTCAGTCCAGGCGGCAGGGCTCCGGCGACGATCGCGAAGTTCGGCGCGCCGAGCGCACCGGTCTGGCCCAGCGGCGCGCTGTAGCTCTGGCCCCAGGTGCCGTTCGGCGTCGAGCCGGTGACGGTGAGTGTCGGGCACACGTACGGCGTGTAGGCCGCGTTGTCGATGCCGATGTAGTCCGAATTGATACCGGTCGGTCCTGCACCGGTCACGAAGTAGCGGAACGCGATGCGGCCCGAGGTCGGCGCCGGCAGGCCCGAGATCGTGACCGTGTACTGCGTCCAGGTGTACGGATAACCGCCGGCGACCAGGGTCGGATTGACCTCGAGCAGGACGGTCGTGAAGTCGCCGACCGTGTTGCCGCCGGCACCGAAGTTCGTGCTCGCGCCGTTCGTGCTCAGGCGCAGCTGCAGGCGATCGGGATAATCGGTGCCGCCGGCCGGCGTAGCCGGCTTGCGGGTGTAGAACTGGAAAACGTCGCCATTGCGAAATGTGCGGTTCGGCGTGGCCAGCCAGGTGCTGATCGTGCCGTTGCCGCCGGTCGTACTGTTGAAATTGGCACCGATGTAGGCGTTGGCCGCCCCGTTGTACGCGTCGAAGGGGCCGCCGGCGGAGACGGGATTGCCTTGAAACCACGACAGGAGGCCGACCGGCGCGCTGTTGTTCTGCAGGAACCAGCCGTTGCCGGCCAGCGTAGTGATGTCGTCGAAGTTCTCGGTGAACGGCTGCGCACCGGCGGTGCCGGCCAGTCCCGCACACAGCATGATCGCCGCGTAGCGACTCCATGTCTTGCTCATGATGCTCCCCTTGATGTTGATCAGTCGTGCGCGTGCCTCGCCGCTTGAATGCGCGAGTGCGTCACGGCCGTTCCCCCTGTGGTCGCGGCGGGGGTGAGTATGCGTGAACCAGGGCTGGAAAAGAATGGCTCACGTCCGTGCGGAGGACGACGTGATCCAGACGTCTGCCCGGTAGCGGCTTTTGCCTGCGTGCGATCGGACGCTCGAGTCTAGATGTCGATGCCGAGCCCTCGATCCTCAGAAAGACCAGGCGACAAGGTTCAAGGCAAGAGCTTCTGCGCGCTGCGCGCTGCGCGAGCGGGTGCCGGGTGACGGACGGGCAATGCTGAACGAGGCATGGGGCCGGCCGGCCCGTCGCGGGCCGGCCGGCGAATCGCGCGCGTCGGAGCGGACGCGGCGATTCGATCACGGCAAGGTACGCAGCGTGGGTTCGCGCGGCCATTGCCGGGTCTTGGCCGCGGCGAGGAATGCGGCCACATCGCTCGCGTCGACGACGCCGGCATCGGCTTGCACGCCGGCCGCATCGAGCACGGCTTGCGCGCCGCCGTTCGCGGCGATCGCCTTGAGGTGGCCGAACGCATCACGTACCCAGTCGACCGCGGCCGCTTCACGGGCGAGGCGGCGCCCGCCGTCGGCCGACAACACCAGGGCGACCGCGTCGAACACGACCGACGGCGTGCCGTCCAGCTTGCCGTCGGCCGGCAGATGCTTGCCGCTCTTGAGTTGCACGCCGCCGATCTTCGGGGCGACGATCTTGACCGCGGCGCCTTCGGCCTCGACCGCCTTGCGCAGTGCTGCGATCGCGGCGCCGTCGGAACCTTCGTCGACGAGGATGCCGATCTGCCGGCCGGCCAGCATCGGCTCGTTCTTGTCGATCAGCCGCAGCGCCGGCGACGGCGGCATGTCGATCGGCTCGACCGCCGGCTTCGCGGCCGGCGGCATCCGCTCCAGGCCGAGGCCGGCGGCGACGCGCGTGGCCAGGTCGGCATCGACGTTGCGCAGATGGCCGACCACGCGCTCGCGCACCGCCGGCGTCTCGACCTTCGACAGCTCGAAGACCAGCGCATAGGCCATGTGCGCCTGTTCGGTCTCGCTCTGGCTGCGATAGAACAGGCGCGCCTGCGAGTAGTGGTCGGCGAAGCTCTCCGGGCGCAGGCGCGTCTTGGTGCCGTCGGCGCGCGCGGCGTGATGCGGGAAGCCGGCCGGCGTCTCGCGCGGGCTGTCCGGGCCGAGCGAGTTCGGCTCGTAGTTGACGCGGCCCTTCGGCTGCGCCATCTGCATGCGGCCGTCACGCTGCAGGTTCGCGAACGGACACTTGGGCGCATTGATCGGTATCTGGTGGAAATTAGGGCCGCCCAGCCGCAGCAGCTGCGTGTCCAGATACGAGAACAGCCGGCCCTGCAGCAGCGGGTCTTCGCTGAAGTCGATGCCCGGCACGATGTTGGCCGGGCAGAACGCGACCTGCTCGGTCTCGGCGAAGAAGTTGTCGGGCCAGCGATCGAGCACCATGCGACCGACGATCTGCAGCGGCACCAGCTCTTCGGGGATCAGCTTGGTCGGGTCCAGGTGATCGAATGGGAAGCGCGCCGCGTCCTCTTCGGTGAACAGCTGGACGCCCAGATCCCATTCGGGGAAATCGCCGCGCTGTATCGCCTCGAACAGGTCGCGCCGGTGGAAGTCCGGATCGGCGCCTGCGATCTTGACGGCCTCGTCCCAGCAGGTCGACTGCAGGCCCAGCCGCGGCCGCCAGTGGAACTTGACGAAGGTCGCGTTGCCGTTGCGGTCGAGCAGCCGGAAACTGTGCACGCCGAAGCCCTCGATCATCCGCAGCGAGCGCGGGATCGTGCGGTCGCTCATCGCCCACATGATCATGTGCATCGACTCGGGCATCAGCGAGATGAAGTCCCAGAACGTGTCGTGCGCGGAGGCGGCCTGCGGAAAACCGCGGTCCGGTTCCATCTTGACCGCGTGCACGAGGTCCGGGAATTTCATCGCGTCCTGGATGAAGAAGACCGGGATGTTGTTGCCGACGAGGTCCCAGTTGCCTTCGCCGGTGTAGAACTTCACCGCGAAGCCGCGCACGTCGCGTGGCGTGTCGATCGAGCCGGCGCCGCCGGCGACCGTCGAGAACCGGCAGAACACCGGCGTGCGGACGCCGACTTCCGAAAGAATCCGGGCAGTCGTGTACTTCTTGAGCGAGCGCGTCAGCTCGAAGTAGCCGTGCGCGGCGGAGCCGCGCGCGTGCACGATGCGCTCGGGAATGCGCTCGTGGTCGAAGTGCGTGATCTTCTCGCGGAGAATGAAGTCCTCCAGCAGCGTCGGTCCGCGACCGTAGGCGCGCAGCGAATTCTGGTTGTCGGCGACCGGTATGCCCTGATTGGTCGTCAACGGCGGATGCGTGCCGCCGGCTTGCTGATGGGTTTCGCCGCCGGCGCCGACGCCCGACTTGGGACGACGAGCGGCGGAGGGCGGAGCGGGGGCTTTCGTCTTCGCGGCCACGTGGGTATCTCCTGCGCGGGAAGAAGGGCAGAGTCGGATCGGCGCTGGGCCGGCCGGCCGCAGCCGCTTCATCTTGCGTGTGCCGCCATAACCTGAGCTGACCTCAACGCGGTGCCGGGCCGTTGCGGCGGCCGCCGCGCAAGTGCGGGCGGCACCTGCGGCCGGTTCGTCAGGCCGCGGCGCGGCCCGACGATGCGCCATGGCGCGCCGGGCCTGAGCGCGCTCGGCGGGGCGAGCGCGACCCGGCGCTTACTTGCCCAGTTCGACGACCGCCTCGAAGCCGCCGAAAATCATGCGCTTGCCGTCGAACGGCATCGGATCGTTGCCGGCATTGGATGGGTCCATGCGCGGATCGGCCATGATCTTCTGCATGCCCGCATCGCGGGTCGCCTTGTCGGGCCACTCCACCCATGAGAACGCGACCGTTTCCTCACCGGTCGCCTGAACGGCCCGGCGGAAATCGGTCAGCTTGCCGTCGGGCACGTCATCGCCCCAGGCTTCGACGACACGGGTGGCGCCGTACTCGAGGAACACCGCGTCGAGCCGGCGCGCATGATCGATGAAGGCCTGCTTGTTGGCGGTCGGAACCGCGATGACGAAACCGTCGATGTAGGACATGCGAATCTCCTTGGAGTGGAAGTGCGAAGGCCGCGTCCGAACGCAGACGGTGCGACATCACGGCGGCCTTCATCCCTGCGACGATCGGGCGGGGCGCAAATCGACACAGGCGCCGCGATCGGTTCAGGCGTGCGCCGGTCGTGAACGATGCGAGGCAGTCGCGCGGCATCGTGCGAGCCGCCCCAGGACAGGCCTCAGGCCAATCGGGTGCACACGGACGAGCGACCTCGCAGCCGTCCGGCGACGTCCGCACGCTGCAGTGCGGCACGCCCGGCATCGAGCGCGAGGGGTGGCCCGCAGGAACGGCGTCAACGCCGCATGCAGCGCTGATAGCGCTCGTCCACGCGCGTGGCGAACCAGGCGGTGGTCAGGTCGCGCGTGATCTTGGGACTTTCGAGCTTGATCCCCGGCACGAGTGCGCGCGGCAGCGGCTTGCGTGCGCGTGCCTCGGCCAGCGCGAACACCTTCGCGTACAGGTCGGTGTCGTCGAACTCGAGCCGGTCGCCGCGCTCGAGCGCGCGGCGGATCGCGCGGTCGTCCATCTCGAGCGAGGCGCCGAGCGCACGCACCGCGCGTTCGGTCTGGCCCGGATCGTCGAGCCGCGCGCCGGGTCGCAGCAGATCGCCGTCCAGCGCCAGCGGGACGCCGGACGCCAGGCTGACCGCGCTCTGGAACGCCGCATTGCGGCTGGCGTACCAGCCGGCGTTGTAGTCGGCGAACCGGTGCAACTTGCGCGTATACGGTGTGCGATAGCCGAGCAGATGGGCGATGCCGAAGTACAGGCCGCCGCGCCGGCTGAAGGCCTCGGCGCGGATTGAGCCGTCGACCGGGTACGGATAAGCGCGCGCCCGCGATTCGGCGAACGCGATGCTGACCTGCATCGGTCCGGCAGTCTGCACCGGGTTCATGTCGGCGAACAGCTGCTTGCCGAGCGGCACACGGCCGATCATGTCCTCGTAGATCTCACTGAGTTCGCGCTCGGTGCGGGCGCTCTTCAGGCGCTGCGCATAGGTCCGGCCGTCGGTCGACTTGATCGCGAGCGCCGCGTCGACGAGCCGTTTCGGGATGTGCAGGGCCGACGCACGGCGGTCGATCTCACGGCGCGCGATCGCCGGCAGACCGGCGACGGCCGGATCGGCGCGATAGCCCGATTCCTGCTCGATCACGGCCAGCACCGCGCAGATGTTCTCGGCGTTCGGCTCGATGCGCTGCGCGCCGAATGCGATCTCGATGTCGGCCGCCCAGCCGGCGCGGTCGCTGGTCGTCGCCGGTATCCGCCGCGCGATCTCCTGGCGTACCGCGGCGGCATCGTGGGCGGGCCGCGGAGGCCCCTGCGTCGCGCAGGCGGTCAGCAGCAGCGGCACCAGCAAGTGCAGCCTGAAGCGCGAGAACGGCCAGCGGACGCATCCGCGGCGTACAGCGCACGCCGCTGCGAGGATCGGGCGGCCGGGCGTGTCGAGGCGGTCGTGGTTCATCGGGCCAGCATACGGTGGCGCCCGCGTCGGCTCCAGCCGGGTGTTCGCCCGAGTCGGCACCGCCGCGCAAGGCTTGCCGGTCCTAAGTGCGACTTGCGAAGCGATCGGTCCCGACGCGTTCTTCGACTGCGCGTGCGACCGGCGCATCGAGCCCGCGCAGGCGCGTCTGCCACTGCACGACGCGTGGATGATCGGCACCCAGGGCGGTCTGCATGCGCGCGATGGCATCCTCGAGCCGCTCGCGCGCGGCCGGGCGGTCCTGGCCGCCGTGCCAGTCGATGTAGGCCGTGACGGCATCGCAGACGCCGAGCTGCCAGCTGGCGGAATCGACCGACGAGCCGAACATCGAGCGCGCTTCGGCGACGCGGGGGCCGGCCAGGTCGCTGCGGCCGATATCGAGTGCGGCTTCCGCAGTGCCGAGCAGCATCCTGGCCAGCGCCAGCCTCGACTTGTCGCCCATCGCGCGCAGCTGGCTCTCGGCGTTCTCGAATCGCGCGAACGCTTCCTGCGGACTGGCCGCCTTCAGCAGGGTCTCGCCGGCGATCTCCGCTTCGCGCAACGCCGATCGCAGACGCGACTGCGGCGGCACCTCGAGCGCGTCGAGCGCCTCGTGGGTCTCGGCGATCTTCGCCGCGCGCAGGCGCTCGTCGCCGGCCAGCGTCGCGATGCGGCCGGCGAGGGCGGCCCACTGGATACGAAAGCGCCGGGTCTGATCGGGCGCGAAGTCGCGAACCATCGCCTGCGCCCGCTCGAGCAGGGCCGTCGCGTCCTCGGCGCGCGCCAGATCGACTGCAATCTGCGCCTGGCCGTACAGCATCATCGCGATATCGCCGTTGGGGCCGGTCGCTTCGAGGTTGAGCTCGACGGCGCGCTGCATTTCGCCGAGCGCCTCGAGCGGCAGCCCGAGCCGGGCCTTGCCGTAGGCCATCTGCCCCAGGGTCGTCAGCGCATCGGCGCTGTGCTCGCGTCCGAGCCGCGTATACATCTCGATCGATCGCCGAAGCTGCGTATGGGCCTCGACCAGATCATCGGACATGCCGAGCTTGACGCCGTAGGCAGCGAGAAACTGCGCGTTCTTGCGTGTATCGGGCGGCGTATCGCCCATCTCGGCGACCGCCTGGCGATAGAACTTCAGCGTGTCCTGGAGGTTGCCCGCCAGCAGCCGATGCTCGGCCAGGATGCGTTGGCAGGCCGGTCGGATCTCGCGTGCCTGGTCCGGCGGCAGCGTCGCGGCCCGCTGCAGTCCGGTCTCGGCCCAGCGCTGCGCCTCGTCCCAGTTCTGGCTCGTCCATTCCAGATCGGCCAGCGAACAGGACAGCTCGGCGGCGACGGCCGGCGGCAGGTTCGCGTTCGGATCGTCGAGCAGCGACCGCAGAAGAGGCTGGAGCGCACGCGTTTCGCCGCGCTGCTTGTAGGCCTGGATCAGCGTGTCGAACAGCGGTGGATAGAGTTCCGGGCGATGGGCGGCCGCCTCGGTGACGCGGCGCGCGGCCAGCGCGAGCAGATCGTCGATCCGGATCGCCTCGTTGTCCGGGGCGGCCGAACCGAGCACCGACAGCAGGAAGTCGACCGTCATATCGGAGCGCGCCGCCTGCGCCCGCGCATTGGTGCGTTCGGTCTCGGCGACCGTGCGCGCCGCCTGCGCGGCATCGCGCTGCTCGGACGCAAGGCGCGCCTGCCACAGCGCGAGCACGATGCCGGCGGCGAGGCTGAGGCCGATCGCGACCGCGACGCCCAGTGCCAGCGCATTGCGACGGACGTAGCGGCGCGCGCGATACAGGCCGCCGTCGAGCTTGCGTGCCTCGATCGGCCGGTGCGCGTACGCCGCATCCAGATCGCGCAGCAGATCCTCGACGTTGGCGTAGCGATCGTCCGGCGACTTCGCCAGCGCCTTCAGCGCGATCGCGTCGAGGTCGGCAGCCAGGCCGCGCGGCAGGTCCGGCACCTCGCCGGCCAGGCTCGGCCGGGCCGGTACGTCTTCGCAGATCCGCTTGACGCAGGCGGCGATCGGCAGGTCGTGCAGATCGAACGGCGGGCGCCTGGCGATCAGGAAGTAGAGCAGGGCGCCGAGCCCGTAGATGTCGGTGCGCACGCTGGCCAGGCCGCTCAGCACCTGCTCGGGCGCGGCGTACTCGAGCGTCAGCGGCTGCACGGTGTCTGCCCGCCGCTGCTCGTTGAGCAGCCGCGCGACGCCGAAGTCGAGCAGGTGCGCGCGGCCCTCGCGATCGACCAGGACGTTGTGTGGCTTGATGTCGCGATGCGCGACCGAGCGCTCGTGCGCATGCGCCACGGCGGCCGCGATCTGGCGAAAGACGGCGATGCGTGCATCGAGCTGGACCGCCGGATCGGTCCGGCTCCACACGTCCAGCCGCGTGCCCTCGACGAAGTCGGTGACCAGATAGGGCTGTCCGCCGGCCGTCACGCCGCCGTCGATGAGCCTGGGAATATGCGGATGCTGCAGCTGCGCGAGCAGGTGACGCTCCATCTCCAGCCGCGCGCGCAGCTGAGGCGTGTCGCCGTACAGGAACTTGATCGCGACGCGCTTCTCGTAGGTGCCGTCGCTGCGCTCGGCCATCCAGACGTCGCCCATGCCGCCGCGGCCGAGCCGGTGCAGTGCGCGCCAGGGTCCGACCCGTTCGCCGTCATGGGTCTGCGCCAGCGGGTCGCGTTCGGCCTGCTCGATGTCGGCCAGCCATTGGCGCAACGCGCGCGCCTCTCGCGGTTGGCTGAGATCGAGCTCGGCCAGACGCGCCGCGCGCGGGCCCGGCGCCAGATCGAGCAGCGCATCCAGTTGCTTTTCGAGCGAAGGCCAATCCAGTGAAGAGGGGGGCGTCGACATGGGCGAAAATCGGTGGCGGGGTCGGGGGCGTAGCAAGAATCGGAATTCGGCGCGAAAGACGGGCATCGGACGCGGACGCCCAGGCGGTCGGTCGCGATCCGGTTCGCCGCGCCTGCGATGCCTGCGTCCCGATCACGCGCGGCGCGTTCCCGCTACCTGCCGTTCGAGACCGCATCCTTTCGACGAGCAAGCACAGGCGCTGCGGATCGGTATCGCGCTGCCCGCCGGCCGGCGCACCGGCTCATCGTCGCCGCTGGTTCCCCCTTCTTCGCGCGAAGCGAGTACCCGCCGACCGCCGCCGCGGCCTCAGTCGGCCTCGCGCAGCCGGCCGATCATCCAGCCCCGCGCCTTGATCCAGTCGCGGCGCACGGTCCGCTCGTCGATGCCGAGCGCGGCGCCGATTTCGGCGTCGCCCAGGCCGACGTAGAACCGCAGCGAGACGATCTGCGCCATGCGCGGGAATATCTGGCCGAGCTGATCGATGACCTCGTTGATCTCGATCACCTGTTCGGCATGGCGACCGTCCACGTCCGGTGCGGTGAGCTCGTCGAGCGGCTCCAGCGGCATCGCTTGGCCGCGCTTGCGCGCGAGTTTCCTGCGCGCATGGTCGGTCAGCACGAAGCGCATCGCGCGCGTCGCCAGATAATAGAAATGGTTGATGTCCGAAACCGCAAGATCCGGCGATTCCTGCAGCTTGAGATAAACCTCGTGGACCAGGGCCGTGGTCGACAAGGTCGGGCTTGCGCCGTAGGCGTTGCGTTGCACGTGCGCGACGCGCAGCAGGTTCCGATACGCCTCGGTCATCATCGAGGCCAGACTGTGAGACGGATCACCTATCGCGCGGGTCAGTGTGTCCTGCAACCGATCGAGCACGACCTCATCGGCTGAATTGACGGCGCGCGACATGCGGCGTTCCAAAGTTCATTTTCGGCCATTGTAGCGAGTCACCGCGGCGGCACGCGGTCCAAATCCGCGAACGCCTTCTCACATTGTCGATGCATCGTGTCCGGATTCGGACCGGTTCTGCGAACTACGCGACATGGCCGGAGCGAAGGAAACGAGCGGGCGGCAGGCGCTGGACCGCTCGAAGCAGGCCGGCTCGCGGACCGAAGGAACCGAGCCGAGACGGCGTTGCACAGCCGACGACCTCGATGCCTGTCGAGCGTTCGGCGTCCTGCCGGTTCCGCCGCCGAAGCGTTCATTTCCATACACCGCCGCGTGGATGACGTCCGCGGACGGGGG
Organism: Rhodanobacter denitrificans; assembly: GCA_003241385.1. GTDB lineage: Bacteria > Pseudomonadota > Gammaproteobacteria > Xanthomonadales > Rhodanobacteraceae > Dokdonella > Dokdonella denitrificans_A. Next base: position 28,437 of record QFPO01000016.1, on the reverse strand, counting down.
CATCGTGCATATCGAGGTGTCCAGGATACGCAACCCGTCGCCAGCCGGCTCCATCGAGCCGGCACCGGTCAACCGGCGGCTCTCGCTCGCGCGGGTGCGACCTGTTCGACAAGTTCGTCCGTGCGGTCCAGGGAAGGACCGCTCCATCGGCATCGTCCGCGGCGGTCGATCGATTCGTCGGCCGGCTCGCGCCGCTCGCGACTTGCTCCGGGTTCTCGATTCCGCCGCACTCTGAACATCCGTGTCGCGCAGCGCGGCCGGCCGGTACATCGCGGCGGTTCCGGCGCCGCACGACGCAGCGACGGGCAGGGCGGAGAGGTTGGTCCGGTCGAAGCAGCAGACGCCTTCGGCTATCCGGCCTGCAGCGCCCGTGCCGGATCGACACGCGCGGCCCGCCGCGCCGGCAGCCAGCTCGCGAGCATCGCGGCGCCGAGCAGCACCAGCGTCGCCGCGCCCAGCGTGACCGGATCGCCCGCCTCGACCCCGAACAGGAAACTCCGCAGGAACGGCGCCGCCAGCGCGTACAGCAGCAGTCCGGCAACGATGCCGCCCGCGGTCAGCGCCAGGCCCTGTCCGGCGACCAGGCGCGCGATCCGATGCGGGGCCGCGCCCAGCGCGCCACGCACGCCGAACTCGCGCTCGCGCAAGGCGACCCCGTAGGCCATGACGCCGTAGAGACCGATCGAGCCGAGCATCAGCGTGATCGCGGCAGCCGCCGTCATCAGGACCAGCATCAGCGAGAGTCGCGCCGTCGAGGCGCGCATCACCTCGCTCATCGTCTCGACCTGGTAGACCGGCACCGTCGCGTCGAGCGCATTCACGAGCCGCCTGATCTCCGGCACGATCGCAGCGGCGGCTGCGCTCGATTCGACGACGAGCGCCAGGTTGCGCGGCGCGGCCGGCTCGACCGCAGGATCGGTCGCGACCGCCAGCGGCCGGTAGACCATCGCCGACGGCGGACGGGCGAGGTCCTGATCGCGCACGTCGCCGACGACGCCGACGATCGTGTAGGCCGGCCCCGACGGTGCCAGCGTCAGGCGCTGTCCGATGGCGGCGGCTCCGATCGGGTCGTCGAACAGCGCTGCGGCGGCATGGCGGCTGATGACGAGACTGGTGCCGCTCTCCAGATCGAGGCAGTTGAAGCCGCGACCGGCCAGCAGCGGTATCGACATCGCCGCGAAATAGCCGTCGTCGACGATGCCGATCGGCAGCGACCGCGTCCGTCCGTCGGTATCGGTTCGAAACGTCTGTTCGAGCGCGGCACCGCTGCGCAGCGGCAGCTTCATCGTCAGGCCGGCGTCGTCGACGCCCGGCAGCTCGCGCACCCGCTCGGTCAGCCGCGTGTAGAACGCCACGGCGGCCGTTTCGTCGTAGCGTGCGAACGGCAGCTGGGTCCGAAGCGTCGTCACCTGCGCGGGATCGAAGCCGGGATCGACCCGATACAGGCTGTGCGCGCTGCGCATCAGCAAGGCCGCGCCGATCGTGACCGACAGCGCGATGGCGATCTGCAACGTCGTGACGATCGCGCGGAAGCGGCTGCCGGCCTTGCCGGTCGAGGTGCCGCGTCCGCCTTCGCGCAGGTGCACGGACGGACGCGTCCGCCACGACCGGATCACCGGCAGCGCCGCGCACGACACGATGCCGACGCCGCTGATCAGTACGACGAACGCGATCGCCGGCGCTCCGACGCCGAGCTCGGCGAGCCGCGGAATGCCGGCCGGCCCGAATGCCACCAGCGCCCGGACCGCGCCGACGATCAGCATCAGCGCCAGCGCGGCGGCCGCAGTTCCGAGCAGCGCCGCCTCCGCGAGGACAGGGACGGCCGTTCGCACGCGGCCGGCGCCGAGCACCGCGCGAACGGCCAGCTCCGGCTGCCGGACGTCGGCGCGGATCAGCAGCAGGTTGGCCGTACTGGCCCAGGCCACCAGCAGGACCAGTCCCGCCGCGGCCGACAGCATCCACAGCGTGCGTTCGATTGCGCGGGTCATCGCGTCGCGCAACGGCTCCACGACCGGCGTCGGCCGTACGTCGGCGAGCCAGGCCGCGGTCGATCCGCCGGACGCCAGGTGCGGAAACGAATCGGCGATGCTCGGCAGTACCGTGCCGAGTTCGTGCCGGGCCTGCTCGAGGCCGACGCCGGGCGCGAGGCGCGCCACGCCGGTGTAGGCGAACTCGCCGACGGTGGCGTCGTCGCTGCGCTTGGCCGGCAGCCAGATGCGCGTATCGGACGTCGGGAACGAGAACCGCGCCGGCATGACGCCGACGATCTGACGCGCGACGCTGTTGACGATCACGGTCTTGCCGATGACGTCGGTCGCGGCATGGAAGCGGCTGCGCCACTCCGACTCGCTGAGGATCGCCGCGTCCGGTCCGCCGCGAACTTCCTCCTCGGCCGTGAACGAGCGGCCGAGCAGCGGGGAGATCCGCAGCAGTGGCATCATCGACGCGCTGACCCAGGTCGCGACCACACTGTCGGCGCCGGCGCCGCTACCTTCGACCCACAGATTGCTGCTGCCGGTCCGGTAGAAGCCGACGCCGTCGAGCGTGCGCGCGAGCTCGGCATAGGTGACCTGCAGGGCCGGCGGCTGGCCGATCTCGCCCGACTCGGCCGTCTGCATGCGCAGGCTGACCAGCCGGTCGGGCTCACCGTACGGCAGCGGCGCGAGCAGCACGCCGTACACGAGCGCGAACATCGATCCGACCGCGGCGATGCCGACGGCCAGTGTCAGCACCACGGCCAGCGTGAAGCCGGGCGCGCGCAGCAGCGATCTCACGGCGTAGCGAAGCATCATCGATCTCGCGTGACGGGGCGACGTCAGGGACGCATCGGCTGGCGTCTGGTGCATAGGCTGCCCGCGCGCAAACGATCCGTCCATGGCGGCGACATGGCTTTTCAGAGGCGTTGCGAGTTTCTCGTCGCTTCCGGATTTTCCGCCATGCCGGCGATCGCGAGGCTGCGAAGGTCGCAGGCGCCCGCGCTTCGTGCGCACCCGGCGCGGGCAGGACGCTGCCCCTGTGGATGCACGCATCGCGAGCCTATGATGGGCGCATCGGAGGAGGGCCCATGAGCCACCAGCGTTTCATTGTCGAGTTCTTGCGCGACGTCGTTCGACCGATCGGCCGACGCAAGCAGATTGCCGTCACGCGTCCGACCTGTACCGCGGATCGCCAGCACCGATGAGCGATGACACCCTGCTGCTGGCATTCGGCATTTCCCTGGAGGAACAGAAGGCCTACGAGTTTCTTCTGGCCAATCCGGGCAGCACCGCGGCCGACGTGGCGCGTGACACAGGCTGGTCATCGCGGCGCGCAGGCCATGTCCTGAGGTCCCTGGAAACCAAGGGCATGGCCAGCTGCCTTCCCGAGCGCACGCCGCGCTACGTGCCGACCTCGCCCGAAGTGGCTCTGGACCTGCTCACGGCGAGGAAGCAGAACGAGCTGCAGCGCGCCCGGACGATCGCCAGTCACTGGCAGTCGAAGGTTCGGCGCAGCTCGTCGCAGGAGCAGCCGATCGAGCTCATCACCGGACGCGAAGCGATCCTGCACATGTTCAGCCAGATGCATCGTTCGGCGCGACAGGAGGTCATCTGCCTCGAGCGGCCGCCGTACGTGATGAAACCGGTCTACCAGAACTTCGACGCGCAGAAGCACGCGCTGACACGCGGTGTCGTCCTGCGCACCATCGTCGATGCCTCTTCACTGGACCTGTCCGGCAGAGCCGAGGATCTGGGCAAGGAGGTCGAAAGCGGCAACCGCGTCCGCATTCTCGGCGGCCTGCCGATGAAACTGGTGATCGCCGACCGTCGGATCGCGATGATTCCGTTGACGCTCGAGCAAGCCGGAGAAGTCGTGCTGATGCTGCGTCCTTCGCAGCTGCTCGATGCGCTCTGCGAGCTGTTCGAGATTCTGTGGGAGCGTGGAACGCCGTTCGGGATCGCGGCGGTGTCGGTTCGGCTGTCGGAGAAGTCGCGCCGCCCGGTCGATGCGGACCGGCTGGCTTCGCTGCTCGCCGCGGGCATGAACGACAAATCGATCGCACAGGAACTGGGCATCTCGGCGCGGACCCTCGAGCGCAGGATCTTGGCGCTGATGAAGGAGTTGAACGCACGCACGCGTTTTCAGGCCGGCTGGCAAGCAGCGCTGCGCACCGTGGCGGTGGGCGATCCGCACGACAAACACGGATGACCCGGGGCGCGCGCAGCGCGCACGCCGTCGCTCGATCGTAGCGCCTGCCGATCGCCGTTCGCGACGTCTGCGGCTCGGCTCCGCTGCTGTCACGTCCCGGACCGGGCCGGTCGAGGCTTGCGTGTCAATGGCGGATTTGTGCCATGGCAGAATTTTGCCGCCTTTTCGAGTTGACGCTTTTTCGCCATCGCACCTACATTCGATCGAACCCGAAAACGCCTCCCGGCTGCGCAATCTGCGCGCCGCGCAAGCGACCACGCAGCCGGACTCCAGTCGATGATCGTCGGCTGCCGCCGGCACCCTTCATGAGCAGAGGTCACCCATGTTCCGCCTTCACGGCATTGCAAAATCCATTTCGGTAGCGATCGGCTCGTCCATCGCGCTGTTCGTTCAACCGGCGGCGTCCCAGACCTTGCCTGTCACGCCCCGGAACGTCGTCGGTATCTCGATCGGATCCGATCTGACCGTCGACACGCGTTTCGGCGACGGCGGCTACACCACCGTCAACTACAACGACGACGAGGGCACCTGGGACGAGGCGGTGCGCGTGATCGCGGCGGACGGCGGCGGCTTCTGGCTGGTCGGCTTCCATCGCACCGATGCGCATGCCGACCGCGTCGCGATCTCCAAGCTCGATGCGGACGGCGTGCTCGACCCCTCGTTCGGCGTCGGCGGCAAGCTGCTGTCGCCGACCGGCGTCAGCATGGTCAAGGACGCCATCGTGGCGAACGGCCGGTTCTACGTCGCCGGCATCCACTATCTGGACACGCCGGGTCTCGGTATCGCCGCCGTCGCCTGCATCCGGTTCGACGGTACGGCGTGTCCCGGGTTCGGCGACGGCGGAACGGCCACGATCGCCGTCAACCAGCCCGGACTCAACAGCGGCGCCAACCGCATCCTGCATCGCGACGGCGCGCTGTATGCGATCGGCGACACCGATCCGGGAGGCCCTACAGGCCACAGCAGCGCGATCGCGATCGCCAAGCTCGATGCCGTCACCGGCGCGCTCGACGCGAGCTTCGGCGACGGCAGCGGCCCTCTGCCCGGCACCAGTATCTTCAACCCCGACCTCGTTTCCTTCGGCTACGATTTCGCCTTCTCGGCCGCGTTCGCCAGCAACGGCAAGATACTCGTCGGCGGTACGGCGCAGAACGGCAACGGTCCGGGCAGCAACGGTTTCGTTCTTGCGTTCGACCCGGCGACGGGCGCACTCGATACGTCGTTCGGCACCGGTGGCTACGCGTGGCTCTCGTTGAACCAGGGCCTCAATTACGATCAGCTGTCGGTGCGTGCGATGCACGTGCATGACGACGGTCGAATCGTCCTCGCTGGCGATGCGATCTACGACGACGAATTCAATCAGCTCACCGACGTGCTGCTGGCTTCGCTTCAGCCCGATGGAACGCCGAGCCCCGGCTTCGGCACCAATGGTATCGCCCACGTCAACGTCGCCTTGAACGGAGCGACGCAGGACCTGGCGGTCCGCCCGAACGGTGATCTGGTCGTGTCGATGGCGAGCAACGGCATCATTCCGAACGGATACACGCCGGCGACGCAGCAGTCGATCGTGCAGTTCGACGCGTCCGGCAACGGACCGACCTCGACCGTGTCGATCGAGTATCCCTCGGCTCTCACGCCGAACGGCTACCCCTACTCGATGCTGGTCGATTCCCGCGACCGCATCCTCGTCGCCGGCTTTGCGATGTGGGATTTCAATTTCCCGGTGCCCGACTCCGACCATTCGGTGACCCGACTCGTGCGCGACGGCATCTTCGCCGGCGGCTTCGAAGCGCCGACCCAGGCCGGAAAGTGAGCCGAGGGCGTGGTCGATCTGCCTGATAACTCGAGCGGCCTGCGGTCTTTAGAGAGGGCAGTCGACCGGGACCGCCGCGTCGGCGGCAGGGTTTCGACACCGTCGCCGACCGGCGTGAATGAGTGAATGCGGCGGACCGCTCCGGAATCCGGAGCGGTCCGGCCCAGACGTCGCACGGGATGCGCTGGCACTGCCGTGTTCTGCGCCCGCTTACCATCATTCGGCGCTGAGCCCCGACATCTCGGACCCGCCTGACGATACGCGTCGGCATGTTGCGCGCCCGACGGCGTGCAGGTGGCTGAGTGAGTCGGTCAGGTCCGGCTCACCGTTGCTCGCCGGCAAGCACGCGGGCGAGCAGGGACGGCAGCCATTCCGGTTTGAAAGTGGTCCCAGGACGCGTCGTCATATCGTCCAGGCCCCACCACGTCCAGGCCTGGATCGTGCTGTTCTCTTCATCGGTCCAGTTGTCCCGCCGAATGGTCGGCGCCGCCGGACTGCGAACCAGAAAGTACTGTTCGAGCCATCGTGCAGGATTCGAACGGGCGACCGCATAGACGGCATCCCGTTCCTGCAGCAGCATGCCGATCTCCAGTTTCAGCCCGGTTTCCTCCCCGAGCTCGCGCTGCGCGGCATCCCGATAGCTTTCTCCGGGCAGCAGTTCACCGCCCGGTGTCGCCCAGAAGGGCTCTCGGTGCTCGTCGTGGTACCGGAACAGCAGGAGCTTTCCATCCGTATCGACGATGACCAGGCGTGCCGATTGTCTGGTGTCCATCTTGATCCTCGTCGGTCCGCTACCGGCCGGACGTTCGACGTCTTGCGACGGTCTGGCAACGGTCGGCCTTCAGTGTGCGGTTTTGCTGAAGCGGGCTGATCGTACTGTCCTACTGCGATCGAGTGCCCGCGCTTCGCGCACCGATTCGTCTCCAGGTTTGCCAATCGCTGATCCCTGACGAGCCGGCGAAGCCAGCCTTGCGGATCCCTCACGGCGGCCCGAATCCCAGTTTCGGCCTGCGCGCTGACGGCGGCTCCGACGAAGGGCATCCAGGTATCGCCAGCGTCACCGTCACAGGATTTCATCAGGCCTTGGCGCGCTGCACCGAAAAAGAAAAAGGCCGAAACCCAGCATGTGCGCCTGATTCCGGCCTTTCAGGAGATCGCCGGAGCGATCCCGAGGTATTGGTGGAGCGGAGGAGGATCGAACTCCCGACCTTCGCATTGCGAACGCGACGCTCTCCCAGCTGAGCTACCGCCCCGGTGTGGCTATGTACGGATCCGCCTGCGCGGGTCCGTGCGGGGCGCGCATGATAGCCGGATGCGCTGGTGGCGCCAAGAGGTCGGCGGGCGGCGGCGCGCCCGGCGGACGCGGGCGCTATTGCGGTGCAGCGCGTTTCCGGCTACGGTGCGCGCCATTCTTTGTCACCGCCTGCCGAGTTCCCGCGTGCGCGCCTGCCAGCTTGCCCTGTCCAGCACCGGTCACCAGTCCAGCGCCCGCATGGCGTCGGGCATGACCTCGCGCGCGCGCCGAAACGAAACGGACATCCGCGCCGGGTAGGCTGTCGACCGCTGTATTGGAGTCTCGACCAGAACCCGGCCTCGTGCCGGGTTTTTTTGTTTCATTCCGCCTCGTTCCGCTTCCGTCCGCCGTACCGCCTGCCATAGGGATCGCCGATGACGCTTCGCCACTTTCTGACCACCCAGGACTGGAGCCGCAGCGAGCTGGATGCGCTGCTCGCGCAGGCCGCGGCCTTCAAGCGAACGCGCCAGGGCCGCGAGCTCGACGGCAAGTCGATCGCGCTGCTGTTCTTCAATCCGTCGATGCGCACGCGGACCAGTTTCGAGCTCGGCGCGCACCAGCTCGGCGGCAAGGCGATCGTGCTGTCGCCCGGCAAGGACGCCTGGCCGATCGAGTTCGAGGTCGGCACGGTCATGGACGGGGAGACCGAGGAGCACATCGCCGAGGTCGCGCGCGTGCTGAGCCGCTACGTGGACCTGATCGCGGTGCGCGCATTCCCGAAGTTCCAGGACTGGTCGGTCGACCGCGAGGACCGCGTGATCCACGCGTTCGCGCGGTATGCGACGGTGCCGGTCATCAACATGGAGACGATCACGCATCCGTGCCAGGAGCTGGCGCACGTGATGGCGCTCAAGGAGCACCTCGGTCCGGACCTCACCGGCCGCAAGTACGTGCTGACCTGGACCTACCATCCCAAGCCGCTCAATACCGCGGTCGCCAACTCGGCGCTGCTGATCGCGACGCGCTTCGGCATGGACGTGACCCTGCTGTGCCCGAACGAGGACTACCTGCTCGATCCGCGCTACATGGACTTCGCGCGGCAGAACGTCGCCGAGAGCGGCGGTCGGCTGACGGTCAGCCACGACATCCAGAGCGCGTATCGCGGCGCCGACGTCGTCTACGCCAAGAGCTGGGGCGCGCTGCCGTTCTTCGGCCGCTGGGACGAGGAGCGCCCGGTGCGCGAGGCCAGCAAGCATTTCATCGTCGACGAGGCCAAGATGGCGCTGACCGACAACGGCCTGTTCAGCCACTGCCTGCCGCTGCGCCGCAACGTCAAGGCGACCGACGCGGTCATGGATTCGCCGGCCTGCATCGCAATCGACGAAGCCGAGAACCGTCTGCACGTGCAGAAGGCGGTCATGGCGACGCTGGCGGCGCAGGGCTGAGGCCGCCGTGTATCAGCCGGCCGCCTTCCGCGAGACGCGGGTCGAGCGCATCGACGACCTGCTGCAGGCCTGTCCGCTGGCCGCGCTGACGGTCGCCGACGGGCAGGGCTTCGCGGTCGATCACGTGCCGCTGCTGCGCAGCGGGCCGGTGCTGCGCGGCCACGTCGCGCGCGCCAATCCGCTGGCGCAGCGCGATGGCGCACCGGTCGTGGCAGTCTTCCAGGGGCCGCAGGCCTACGTCAGCCCGAACTGGTATCCGAGCAAGCACGAAACCGGCCGCGAGGTGCCGACCTGGAACTATGCGGTGGTCCACGTGCACGGACGGCTGCATACGACGACCGATCCGCCGTGGCTACGGGCCTTGCTGACCGAACTGACCGATTGGCACGAGGCCGGCGAGCCGCAGCCGTGGTCGATCGACGACGCGCCGGCCGACCATACCGAGCGTCTGCTCGGCGCGATCACCGGCATCGAGATCGCGATCGAGCGCATCGAGGCCAAGTTCAAGCTCAGCCAGAACCATCCGCCGGCCAATCGCCTCGGCGTCGTCGCGGGCCTGCGCCGGCGCGGCCGCGCCGGCGACGCCGAGCTCGCGGCCTGGATGGTCCGCATCGAGGAGAGCCGCACATGAGCCTGCATCGATATGCAGTGGAAGTGGTCTGGACCGGCAATCGCGGCGAGGGCACGCGCGGCTATCGCGGCTACGGCCGCGAGCACGAGATCCGCATCGACGGCAAACCGGCGATCGCCGGCTCGTCCGATCCGGCCTTTCTCGGCGATCCCGCTCGGCACAACCCGGAAGACCTGCTGGTCGCCGCGCTGTCGAGCTGCCATATGCTCTGGTATCTGCATCTGGCCGCGGTCGCCGGCATCGTCGTGACCGCCTATACCGATCGCGCCGGCGGCACGATGGCCAGCGGCGCCGACGGCGGCCGCTTCACCGACGTGCTGCTGCGCCCGCGCGTCGTCGTCGCCGCCGGCGATCCGGCCCTGGCCGCCGCGCTGCACGAGGAGGCGCACCACGCCTGCTTCATCGCGCGCTCGGTCAATTTTCCGGTGCGCTGCGAGCCCGAGATCGTCACCGAATCCGTCTGATTCCCTTCCCAGAGACTTTTCCCATGAGCCAAGACATCGTCCTCGCGTTCTCCGGCGGACTCGATACCAGCTTCTGCGTGCCGTATCTGAAGGAGCGCGGCTATGCCGTGCATACCGTGTTCGCCGACACCGGCGGCGTCGATGCGCAGGAGCGCGCCTTCATCGAGGCGCGCGCCGCCGAACTCGGCGTCGCCTCGCACGTCACCGTCGACGGCGGACCGGCGATCTGGGAAGGCTTCGTCAAGCCGTTCGTGCGGGCCGGCGAGGGCTACCAGGGCCAGTATCCGCTGCTGGTCTCGGACCGCTATCTGATCGTCGAGGCAGCGCTGCGTCGCGCCGAGGAACTCGGCACGCGCTACATCGCGCACGGCTGCACCGGCATGGGCAACGACCAGGTCCGGTTCGACCTGGCGGTCAAGGCGCTCGGCGACTACGTGATCGTCGCGCCGATCCGCGAGATCCAGAAGGAGCACACGCACACACGCGCCTACGAGCAGGCCTACCTCGAGGAGCGCGGCTTCGGCGTGCGCGCCAAGCAGAAGGCCTACACGATCAACGAGAACCTGCTCGGCGTGACGATGTCCGGCGGCGAGATCGATCGCTGGGAAGCGCCGGGCGAGGGCGCGCGCGGCTGGTGCGCGCCGCGCGCCGACTGGCCGGCCGCGCCGCTGCGCGTGCGGATCGGCTTCGCCGAGGGCGAGGCGGTCTCGATCGACGGCGAGCGCGTGCCCGGCCATCAGCTGCTGGCGCGGCTCAACCGCGCGTTCGCGCCGTACGGGGTCGGCCGCGGCCTCTACACCGGCGACACGACGATCGGCCTGAAGGGCCGCATCATCTTCGAGGCGCCCGGCCTGATCTCGCTGCTGACCGCGCATCGCGCGCTGGAGGAGGCCGTGCTGTCCAAGGCGCAGAACCGCTTCAAGCCGGCCGTGGCGCGGCAGTGGGTGGAGCTGGTCTACGAGGGCTTCTATCACGATCCGCTCAAGGCCGATCTGGAAGCGTTCCTGGCCTCGAGCCAGCGCTGCGTCAACGGCGAGGTCGTGCTCGAGACCCACGGCGGCAGCGTGCAGGCCGTCGCGGTGACCTCGCCGCATCTACTGAACGCGAAGGGCGCCACCTATGCGCAATCGGCCGACTGGGGCGTCGAGGAGGCCGAGGGTTTCATCAAGCTGTTCGGCATGAGTTCGACGCTGTGGGCCGAGGTCAATCGCCATGTCGAGCGCTGATTTCGCGCCGAGCGGCCGCGACGGCGCGGTGAGGCGGCCGGCATGACGGCGCTGCTCGACGCCACGCTGCGGCATCTGCGTGCGCTGGTCGCGTTCGACACGCGCAATCCGCCGCGTGCGATCGACGGCGGCGGCATCTTCGCGTACCTGCGCGAACAGCTGCCGGGCTTCGGCTGCGAGGTGATCGATCACGGCGCCGGCGCGGTCAGCCTGTACGCGGTGCGCGGCCGGCCGCGGCTGCTGTTCAATGTGCACCTGGACACCGTGCCCGATTCGCCACACTGGTCGGCCAGTCCGTTCGAGCTGCGCGTGGACGACACGCGTGCGGTCGGACTCGGCGCCTGCGACATCAAGGGCGCCGCGGCTGCGCTGGTCGCGGCGGCCGCCGCCAGCGACGGTGATGCGGCGTTCCTGTTCACGTCGGACGAGGAGGCCAACGATCCGCGCTGCATCGCGGCGTTCCTCGCGCGTGCGCTGCCGTACGAGGCCGTGCTGGTCGCCGAGCCGACCGGCGCCGAGGCCGTGCTCGCGCATCGCGGCATCAGCTCGGTGCTGATGCGCTTCGCCGGCCGCGCCGGGCATGCGTCGGGCCGGCAGTCGGCCGGTGACAGCGCGCTGCATCAGGCGATCGGCTGGGGCGCGCGCGCGCTGGCGCAGGTCGATGCCCTCGCGCACGAGCGTTTCGGCGGCCTGACCGGACTGCGCTTCAACGTCGGCCGCATCGAGGGCGGCATCAAGGCCAATATGATCGCGCCGGCGGCCGAGCTGCGCTTCGGCTTCCGGCCGCTGCCGTCGACCGACGTCGACGCGCTGCTGGCCCGGTTCCGCGATCTGGCCGATCCGGCGCCGGCGCATTTCGAGGAGACCTTCCGCGGCCCGAGCCTGCCGTCCGGCGCGATCGCCGACGCCGAGACGCGCCGGCTCGCCGCGCGCGACGTCGCCGACGCGCTCGGCCTGCCGATCGGCAACGCGGTCGACTTCTGGACCGAAGCCTCGCTGTTCTCGCAGGCCGGCTACACCGCCCTGGTCTACGGACCCGGCGACATCGCCCAGGCCCATACCGCCGACGAGTGGGTCGCGCTCGACCAGCTCGCCCGATACGCCACGACCGTACACGGAATCATCGACGATGCACGCGCATAAGCAGACCCGGCAGACCATCGTGCGCCTGCTCTCGAGCATGGCCAGCGCGAAGGAGATCAGCCAGTACCTCAAACGTTTCTCGCAGGTCGACGCCAAGCGCTTCGCCGTGGTCAAGGTCGGCGGCGCGGTGCTGCGCGACGATCTGGAGGCGCTGACCTCGTCGCTGGCGTTCCTGCAGCAGGTCGGCCTGACGCCGATCGTCGTGCACGGCGCCGGTCCGCAGCTCGACGAGGAGCTGGCCGCGGCCGGCATCGAGAAGCGCACCGTCGACGGCCTGCGCGTGACCTCGCCGCAGGCGCTGGCGATCGTGCGGCGCGTGTTCCAGGCGCAGAACCTCAAGCTGGTCGAGGCGCTGCAGCAGACCGACGCGCGCGCGACCTCGATCACCTCGGGCGTGTTCGAGGCCGAGTATCTCGACCAGGCCAAGCTCGGCCTGGTCGGACGCGTCACCGGCGTCAATCTGGCGCCGATCGAGGCCAGCCTGCATGCCGGCTCGATTCCGGTCATCGCGAGCATGGGCGAGACCGCCGGCGGCCAGATCCTCAACGTCAACGCAGACTTCGCCGCGAACGAACTCGTGCAGGTGCTGCAGCCGTACAAGATCATCTTCCTGACCGGAACCGGCGGCCTGCTCGACGCGGACGGCGCGGTGATCGACTCGATCAACCTGTCGACCGAGTACGACCATCTGATCGCACAGCCGTGGATCAACGGCGGCATGCGCGTGAAGATCGAGCAGATCAAGGACCTGCTCGACACGCTGCCGCTGACCAGCTCGGTGTCGATCACCAAGCCGGCCGAGCTCGCCAAGGAGCTGTTCACGCACAAGGGCTCGGGCACCCTGGTCCGTCGCGGCGAGCGCGTGCTGCGCGTGACCGCGTGGAGCGAGCTGGATCTGGCGCGCATGCGCGAGCTGATCGAGTCGAGCTTCGGCCGGACCCTGGTCGCCGACTACTTCGAGCGCACGCGCCTGTTCCGCGCCTACGTCAGCGAGAACTACCGCACCGCGCTGATCCTGACCGAGGAGGACGGCATCGCGTATCTGGACAAGTTCGCGGTGCTCGACGACGCGCAGGGTGAAGGCCTCGGCCGCGCGGTCTGGCAGGTCATGCGCGAGGAGAATCCCCGCCTGTTCTGGCGTTCGCGCCACGGCAACCTCGTCAACCACTTCTACTACGCCGAGTCCGACGGCTGCTACAAGCAGGAGCGCTGGAAGGTGTTCTGGTACGGCCTGCCGGACTTCGAGACGATCCAGCGCTGCGTCGCGCACTGCGCGACGCGTCCGGCGACGCTGGAAGGCTGAGCGATGGACGCGTTCCTGACGCCGCTCGTGCTCGAAGGCGAGCACGTCGTGCTCGAGCCGCTGCATGCCGGCCACGCCGATGCGCTCGCGGCGGCGGCCGCCGACGGCGAGCTGCACCGGCTCTGGTACACCAGCGTGCCGGCGCCCGATGAGGTCGCGGCCTATGTCGCGGGCTTCATCGAGCAGCAGGCGCAGGGCACGGCGCTGCCGTTCGCGGTGCGGCTGCGCGCCGACGGCACGGTGGTCGGTCATACCGCGATCTGCAACGCGGACGGCCGCCACCGCCGGCTCGAGATCGGCTACACCTGGTATGCGGCGCGCGTGCAGCGCACGGCCGTCAATACCGAGACCAAGCTGCTGCTGTTGCGGCACGCGTTCGACACGCTGCGCTGCGTGCGCGTCGAGTTCCGCACGCACTGGTTCAACCACCGCTCGCGCGAGGCGATCGCGCGGCTCGGCGCGCGGCAGGAAGGCGTGCTGCGCAGCCATCAGACGCTGGCCGACGGCAGTCTGCGCGATACCGTCGTATTCTCGATCATCGAACCGGAATGGCCGGCGGTACGCCGCCACCTGAAGTTCCGGCTGGAGCGTTCCGCATGACTTCGATCCACAGCGTCGGCATCGTCGGCGCACGCGGTCACACCGGAGCCGAGCTGATCGCGCTGATCGCCGGCCATCCGCATCTGGAGCTGGCGTTCGTGTCCTCGCGCGAACTGGCCGGCCAGAGCGTCGCCGATCACGTCCGTGCGTATACCGGCGCACTGCGCTACGAGCGGCTCGAGCACGACGCGGTCGCCGCCAAGGGCGCCGATGCGGTCGTGCTGGCGCTGCCGAACGGCAAGTCCGGCGAACTGGTCGCGGCGATCGACGCTGCGGCGCCGCAGACGCTGATCGTCGACCTGTCGGCCGATCATCGCTTCGACGCGGCCTGGTACTATGGCCTGCCGGAGCTGACGCGCACGCGCTATCGCGGCGAGCGCCGCATCGCCAACCCGGGCTGCTATGCGACCGCGATGCAGCTGGCGATCGCGCCGCTGCTCGACGAGCTCGCCGGACCGCCGCAGTGTTTCGGCGTGTCGGGCTATTCGGGCGCCGGCACCACGCCGTCGGACCGCAACGACCCGGACAAGCTGCGCGACAATCTGATGCCGTACGCACTGGTCGACCACGTCCACGAGCGCGAGGTGTCGCGCCAGCTCGGCGTGCCGGTCGAGTTCATGCCGCACGTCGCACCGCATTTTCGCGGCATCACGATGACGGTCAACCTGTGGCTGCGCGAGCCGATGACGCGCGAGGCGGTCCGCGCGCGCTACGCCGAACGCTACGCCGGCGAGCCGCTGCTGCGCGTCGTCGACGAGGCGCCGTGGGTCAGCGCGATCGCGCATCGCCACGAGGTCGAGATCGGCGGATTCGCGGTCGCGCCGGGCGGGCGCCGCGTCGTCGTCGTCGCGACGCTCGACAACCTGCTCAAGGGTGCCGCGACGCAGGCACTGCAGAACCTCAACCAGGCGCTCGGCCTCGACGAGTTCGAAGGCATCGTGCGTTGAACGGCGCCGCCGCGGCGGCGCCATCGAAATCCGTGGAGAGTCGACGATGAGCGATTTGTTGTGGCAGAAGGCCGGCACGCGTACCGACGAGCGCATCATGCGCTTCCTCGCCGGCGACGACGTCGTGCTCGACCGCGAGTTCTTCCTGCAGGACATCGCGGCCAGCAAGGCGCACGTGGAAGGCCTGGCCTCGATCGGCGTCGTCTCGGCCGAGGAGAGCGGGGCCCTGCTGCGCGAGCTCGACACGCTCGCGGCCGATTTCCACACCGGCGACTTCGTGCTCGACGAGCGCTATGAGGACGGCCACTCGGCGATCGAGGCGCGCCTGACCGAGCGGCTCGGCGACGCCGGCCGGCGCGTCCACACCGGCCGCAGCCGCAACGACCAGATCCTGGTCGCGACGCGGCTGTGGCTCAAGCAGCGCCTCGGCGAGCTCGCGGCGACCTGCCGCGAGGCGGCCGAGGTCTGCCTGCGCCGCGCCGCCGCCGAGGCGCTGCCGCTGCCGGGCTATACGCACATCCAGCGCGCGGTCGTGTCCTCGACCGCGATGTGGTTCGCCGGCTTCGCCGAGGCCTTCATCGACGACGCCGAGCGCGCGCGCCAGACGCTGGCCTGGATCGACGCCAATCCGCTCGGCACCGCCGCCGGCTACGGCGTCAACCTGCCGCTCGACCGCGAACTGACGACGCGCGTGCTCGGCTTCGCGCGGCTGCAGGTCTCGCCGATCTATGCGCAGCTCTCGCGCGGCAAGTACGAGATCGCCGCACTCGACGCGCTCGGCGCGGCCGTGCTCGACCTGCGCCGCCTGGCCTGGGACCTGTCGCTGTTCACGAGTGCGGAGTTCGGCTTCGTCACGCTGCCGGGCGAGTACACGACCGGCAGCTCGATCATGCCGAACAAGCGCAATCCCGACGTCGTCGAGCTAATGCGCGCGAGCTACGCGGCCGTGGCCGCCGCACGCACCGAGATCGAGCAGCTGCTGTCGCTGCCGTCGGGCTACCAGCGCGACCTGCAGTTCAGCAAGGGCTCGCTGTTCCACGGCTTCTCGCGCGGGCTCGGCGCGCTGAACCTGCTGCCGGATCTGCTGGCGCGGTTCGAGTGGAACGCGGCGGCGATGCGCGCGGCGATCGAGCCGGCGATGTACGCGACCGACGTCGCGATCGAGCAGGCCGCAGCCGGCGTGCCGTTCCGTGACGCGTATCGGGCCGCCGCAGCGGCTGCCGGCGATCCGGCGCGCACGCCCGAGGCCAGCCTGGCCGCGCGCGTGTCGCCGGGTGCGGCGGCCGATCTGCGTCTGGACCTGCTGCACGAGCGGCTGGCCGCGCTCGGCTGAGGCCGTGACCTCGGCGATCGCGAACGCAGGCGGTGCGCCGGCTTTCGCGGCCGGCGACCGCGTGCTGGTCGTCGCGGTGCATCCGGACGACGAGACGCTGGCGGCGGGCGGCCTGATCCAGGCCGCGCAGGCCGCCGGCGCGGCCGTGCGCGTCGTGTTCGTGACCGACGGCGACGACAACCCCTGGCCGCAGCGCTGGCTCGAGCGGCGCTGGCGCATCGACGCGGCCGCACGCCGGCGCTGGGGCGCGCGCCGCCGCGACGAAGCGCGTATCGCGCTGGCGACGCTCGGCGTCGCGGCCGAGGCGACGCAGTTCCTCGGTCTGCCCGATCAGGGCCTGACCGCCCTGCTGGCGAGCGGCGACGCGCTCGAGCGCACGCTGCAGACGGTGATCGAGGCATTCGACCCGACCTGGATCGCCGGGCCGTCGCGGGCCGACCGCCATCCCGATCACAGCGCGGTGGCGGTGGCGCTCGACCGGATCGGCCGGCGCAGCGGCCGACCGGCGCCGGCACAGCGTCTGGCCGCGGTCGTGCACGGCGCGATCGACGCGGCCGACCTCGCGCTCGCGCTCGACGCGCACGCGCTGCGCCGCAAGCGCGAGGCGCTGGCCGCCTACCGGACCCAGCTCGCGCTGAGCCGCGGGCGGCTCGAGCGCATGGCCGCGGCGGTGGAGCGCTACACGAGCCAGGCGACGCAGGGATCGTCAGGGCCGCTGACGCTGCCATTTGCGCCGCATCGGCGTCGGCTCGGTCGGCACGCGCTGCTGATCGTCGCCGAAGGCGAGGGCGCTGCGGTCGAGCGGTGGCGTCTGGATCTGTCGGCGCATCGCCCGGCGGATATCGATTCGGCCCTGCCGTTCGGCTGGCGGCTGACGATCGAGGCGCGGACGCTGACGCTGCAGCCAGGTGCCGCAAGCGGCCCGCTGTACGCGAAGATCGAACGGCTGGGTCGGCGCTGGATCGTGTTCGACGCCGACGGCTGGCATCGCTGGCTGCCGCGCTGAACGCCTCAGCGGCGCCGGACCAGGATCACCGTGACGTTGTCCGAGCCGCCGCCTTCGAGCGCGGCGAGGATCAGATGGTCGACGCATTCCTGCGCCGACAGATCGGTGCGTGCGAGGATCGCGGCGATCTGCGTATCGTCGACTTCCTCGGTCAGGCCGTCGCTGCACAGCAGCAACTGCATGCCGGGATCGAGCCGGCCGCGCACCGATTCGACGCGCAGCGACTGCGGGTCGGTCACACCGAGCGCCTGCGTGACGACATTGCGGTGCGGATGGCGGCGCGCCTGCTCGCTGGTGATCGCGCCCTGGTCGATCAGCTCCTGCACGTAGGAGTGGTCCTGCGAGACCTGGCGCAGACTCTGGCTCCAGAGGTAGACGCGGCTGTCGCCGACCCAGGCCACCTCGTAGTCGGTCTCGCCGCCGAGCCGCAGCACCGCCACGGTCGTGCCCATCGGCAGCGCCTCGGAGCGGCGCGTCGAGTGGCGGATGATCTCCTCGTCGGCGATCTGGATCGCGCGTACCAGCGGCGTACCCTGGCCGATCTGCTGCACGAGCGTGTCGCGCGCGATCGAACTGGCGACTTCGCCGTGCTCGTGCCCACCCATGCCGTCGGCTACCAGCCACAGGCCGAGATCGGCATCGGCGTAGTAGGTGTCTTCGTTGTGTTCCCGGCGCAAGCCGACGTGGGTGCTGTGTCCGAACTCGATCATGCGCACGCCATGTCAAGATCCCGGGAGGAGCGGTCGAGAGAATGTCGCCAAGAAGACCGTCGGGCCGTCCTTGCGAGGTCGCGGCCGGCCCCCGGCCGGCGTCCGAAAGATAGCATGAAAGTTTGCGGCGACTCCCGCACGAATCGTCACGTACGGCCTGCGTTCACCGCTGCGCCGCAGCGATTGGTGCGCCGGTACGACGCCGACATCGCCGCAGCGCCGCGAATGCGTGCAGCGACACGATTCGTGCGCCGCAGCGACCCGCGCGCGGACGGCGTCGGCCGTCGCGCGCGGGTCGGGTGCCGTTCAATCGGCGGTCGCGCGCGTGGTGTCGATGACGTCGAAATCGACGCGCGGATCGACGTCGGCGTCGTAGTCGACGTCGTCGCGGCCGAAGCCGAACAGCTTCAGGAATGCCTGCTTGTAGGCCGCGTAGTCGGTCAGCTCGAACAGGTTCTCGGTCGTCACCTGCGGCCACAGTTCGCGGCAGGCGCGCTGCACGTCCTCGCGCAGTTCGAGATCGTCCAGGCGCATGCGGCCGGCCTCGTCCAGCGGCGGCGGCTGCGTCGCGTAGAGGTGCTCGCGAAACAGGCGCTCGGCCTGGTCGATCGGCTCCTCGTGCAGGCCGCGGTCCTTCATCAGGCGGAACACCAGCGCGATGTACAGCGGCATGACCGGGATCGCCGCGCTGGCCTGGGTCACGACCGACTTCAGCACCGCGACGTTGGCCTGGCCGCCGCCGGCGCCGAGCCGCGCGTCGATCGCATGCGCGGCGCGGTCGAGATCCTCCTTGGCCTTGCCGAGCGCACCGTGCCAGTAGATCGGCCAGGTGATCTCGGTGCCGATGTAGCTGAAGGCGACCGATTTGGCGTCGGGCGCGAGCACGCCGGCGCGCGCGAGCGCGTCGATCCACAGTTCCCAGTCCTCGCCGCCCATCACGCGGATCGTGTCGGCGACCTCCTCGGGCGTCGCCGGCTCGACCTCGGTCTCGATGATCTGGTCGCGATTGGTGTCGACCGCGGTCGTGCGGTAGCTCGCGCCGATCGGCTTCAGCGATGAGCGTTTGATCTCGCCGGTGTCGGGCAGGCGACGCACCGGCGAGGCCAGCGAATAGACGACCAGGTCGATCGGGCCGCCCATCTCGTTGCGGATGATCTCGATCGCCTGATCGCGCACCTCGTCGGAATACGCATCGCCGTTGATCGCGCGGCTGAACAGGCCCGCTTCCTTGGCGTAGCGATCGAACGCGGCGGAGTTGTACCAGCCGGCCGTCCCGGGCTTCTTCTCGGCGCCCGGCTTCTCGAAGAACACGCCCAGCGTCGCGGCGCCGTAGCCGAACGCGGCGGTGATGCGCGCGGCCAGGCCGTAGCCGGTCGACGCGCCGATCACCAGCACGCGCTTGGGACCGCCCTCGTGCGGACCGGCGGCCTGCACCGCGCGGATCTGCTCCAGGACGTTCCTGGCGCAGCCTTCCGGATGGGTCGTCGTGCAGATGAAGCCGCGAATTCGGGGGTGTATGACCACGGGAACCTCGGATGTCGATGGAAAGGCGCAGCCGGTCCGGCGCGCGGAGGCGGGCATTGTAGCCACGCACCGCCGCTCGCGGGCGCGCACCACGCGTCGATGCGCGACGGTACGGAACAACCAGCACGACGCCCAGGCGCATCCGGCGCAAAAAGTTGTTTCACACCCGCAAGAATTGACCTCTGCCCGACCTCGACCTCGACCTCGACCTCGTCCGCGCCACACGCCCCCGCTACTGCTCGTGCTCCTGCTCCTGCTCCTGCTCTCGCTGTAGCTGTAGCTGTAGCTGTAGCTGTAGCTGTAGCTGTGGCTCTTGCTGTTGCCCTTGCTCTTGGCCGTTGGTGCGCCTAAAGCGAGCCGAGCATCGCAGGTCGCCCAGGCCGAAGAGCTGCCCCGTGTCTGAGCGACAGCGAGTTGGGGCAGCGTGCCTGGGCGACCGAGAAGCGCAGGGGACCGGCGCGGCGCAGCCGCGTGGGCTCGCGTCAGCGCAGGCGGTTTTGGTGACTTTTTCCAAGAAAAAAGTCACCCGTTCGCGCAGCGAGCGGAAGCTCTTACTCTCAATCTTTTTTCTTGAGAGTTCTAGACGATCGAAGCCTCGAAAGGTCAGGTCAAGACCAGCATCGACATCGAAACTCACGTGCCTCAGATCGCCCGAAGCCGAAAGCCGACACCGAACAAGAATCGAAACCGCGCAATCCCGCACACCGAACCAGAACAAAAAAAACGCCCCGCACAAGCGGAGCGTTCCAGAGATGGTGCCCGAGGTCGGACTCGAACCGACAAGCCTTGCGGCGGAGGATTTTCTTCCCACTTCGGCTTTCGCCGCCGATGCCGTAGGCATCGTTCGTGGTCTGGAGCACGCCTTCACCTTAGCCTTGCAGCCTTAGGTGCCCGCCGTCTGCTCTCTACACCTTCCCCGCACCGTGGCCGGCGGCGGGGCTTGGCTCGGCACCAGCGCGGACGCGTCGCGTCCAGGGCCTCCGCCGAGTTTGACGGGCTTCACCTCAGGGGTTTCCCCCCGAGGGCTCAAATTGGTCTGAGTCCTCTGCGTCTACCAATTCCACCACTCGGGCATGAGCGGTCGTGTCGCGTCGCCGCCGTCCGGCAAACCGGGGCGGCGCGCAGCGGGCGCGAGTATAAGGCAATCGCGTTCAGTGCGTCCTGTCCAGCGAAAGCTGGCGCTGGTCGCGCTCGCACCAGCCGTCGCCGACCGGACGGAACACCGAGCAGGAGGTCATCGCGCCGCGGTAGATGTGCACACTGACCGCGATCTTGTCGCGGCTCGGGTTGCGGATCGTGTGGTATTCGTGCGGCGGGATCAGGCTGCCGGCCGAACCGGGACCGGCATTCATCGTGCCGCGCGGCTCGAAGCGGTAGCGGCCGTCGCGCTGATCGACCAGCTCGTACGGCGTGATCTCGATCGCGCCGTGCCAGACGCCCTCGACGCACCACATGCCGGAGTGATCGTGGATCGGCGTGCCCTGGCCGGGCCCCCAGGTCATCGCGATGACGCTGTAGCCGTGCTGGTCGCTGCGGTAGAGCTCGCGCCGCGCATAGTGGTCGGCGGCGGACTGGAACACGCAGTCGGGCAGGCGGATCTCGGGGTCGTGCATGATCCGGCACAGGCTATCGCGCAGCTGGTCGGTGATGTCGGTGGTGCAGTCGCGCCGCACGGCGGCGTCGACCGCCTCGACGAACCTTCGGGCGCCGGGGAACTCCAGGGCAAGCATCGAACGCTCCGTCATATGGATATGACGATAGTTTACATGCGGCCGAGGAAGGCCGCGATCGCCGCGCCGAAGCGCGCGATATCGACGAGGAACGCATCGTGTCCCTGCGGGCTGTCGAGCGCGACCAGGTCCACGTCGGCGCCGCCGGCGGCCAGGCCGTCGGCGATCTCCTGCTGCTGCGTCAGCGGGAACAGGATGTCGGTCTCCACGCCGATCACCAGGGCGCGCTCGACCGCGATGCGCCCGAGGCCCGCCGCGACGCTGCCGCCGTACTCGGCGATGTCGAACCAGTCGCTGGCGCGCGAGAGGTACAGATAGCAGTTCGGGTCGAAGCTGCGCACGAAGCGCCGCGCGTGGCCGGCCAGGTAGGACTCGATCTGGAACTCGACGCCGAACGGATCGTCCTCGCGCTGGTCGGACTCGAGCCGGATCCGCGCGAAGCGGCCGACCCATTCCATCGCCGAGCGGTACGTGATCACGCCGAGCTTGCGCGCGATGCTCATGCCGGTCTCGGGATAGTGCGCCTCGTCGTAGTGGCCCTCGTTCCAGTTCGGATCGAGCCGGATCGCCTCGCGCTGCAGCGAGCGGATCGCGATCGCGAACGGCTGCGCCTGCGGCGCGGTCGAGATGCTGATGTGGCTGCGCACGCTGCCGGGGTGCTGGATCAGATACGCCAGCGCGGTCATGCCGCCCATCGAGTTGCCGAGCAGGCAGGCCAGCCGTTCGATGCCCAGGCCGCGCACGAGCTCGAACGCGGCATTGGCGGCGTCCTCGAGGGTGAGCTCCGGGAAGCGCAGTCGATACGGCTCGCCGCTGGCCGGATCGATCGAGGCCGGCCCGGTCGAGCCCTTGCAGCTGCCGAGCGTGTTGACGCAGATGACGTACCAGCGGTCGGTGTCGATGTGCCGTCCCGGTCCGAGCATGTCCTGCCACCAGCCGGGGCTCGGATCGGCCTCGCTCGAGGCGGCATGCGCGCTCGGCGACAGGCCGGTGAGGATCAGGATCGCGTTGTCGCGCGCCGGCGACAGCGTGCCCCAGGTCTCGTAGGCGACTCGCGCGCCGCTCAGCGCGCCGCCGCGCTTCATCGGAAACGGCGAGGACAGGTCGAAATAGCGGCGTGCATCTGCACTCATCGGTCGGCGGCGGCTCTGTGGCGGGGCGCCGGGCGCGGAGCGTCCTGCTCCTGCCTCGGACGGGTCCGGACGCAGCGGGGCCGCGTCACCTGTTCCTCACGTCGGCGGCGCTGGCCGCCGCCGCGCGGGCGATCGTTCCCGAGATCGCGCCAGCGGGCCGCACGTCGGCGGCCGGTCCGGGGGAGGCGACTGTAGCGAGACGCGCCCGACCAGCCAAGCGGTCCGACTCGCGGCCGGTGCGGTGCTCAGGCGGTTCATGGCACCCGGCCGGCGATCGCCGACGCGATTCGGGGTGGTTCGTCCGGACCGGCGCGGATCTCAGTCCATCAGCGCCGCGACGTGCGCGGCCGACGACAGCCGCAGCGCCGACAGGCTGTAGCCGCCTTCGAGACTCGATACGAGGCGGCCGCCGGCATGGCGCTCGGCGAGGTCGACCAGGCGCTCGGTGATCCAGCGGAAATCGGTCTCGTCCAGGCGCAAATTGGCCAGCGGGTCGAGCCGGTGCGCGTCGAAACCGGCCGAGACCAGGATCAGCTCGGGCGCGAAGCGGTCGATCGCCGGCAGCAGTGTGTCCTCGTAGGCCGCACGGAACGCGGCCGAATCGGCGCCCGGATCGAGCGGCACGTTGAACACGTTGCCGGCGCCGGTCTCGCGCTTGGCACCGGTATGCGGGTACAGCGGCCACTGGTGCGTCGACGCATACAGCACCTGCGCGTCGGTCCAGAAGATGTCCTGGGTGCCGTTGCCGTGATGGACGTCGAAGTCGACGATCGCCACGCGCTGCAGGCCGTGGGCGGCGATCGCATGGGCCGCGCCGACCGCGACGTTGTTGAACAGGCAGAAGCCCATCGCGGTCTGCGTGGTCGCGTGGTGGCCGGGTGGACGCACCGCGCAGAACGCGCGGCGCTGGCGGCCGTGCACGACGCCGTCGACGGCCGCGCAGACCGCGCCGGCGGCGCGCAGGGCGGCCTCGGCCGACCCCGGCGAGACCACCGTGTCGGGATCCAGCCGCCGGAACGGATCGCCTTCGGCGTCGAGGATCTCGGCGATCAGCGTCTGGCGGTGCACGCGTGCGAGCTGCTCGCGCGTCGCGCGCGGCGCCTCGATGCGGTCGAGCAGCGCGAAGCGGTCGGCGCCGAGCGCCTCGAGCACGGCGGCCAGCCGCAGCGGCGATTCCGGATGGCCCGAACCCGGGTCGTGATCGAGGCAGGCGCGATGCGTGTAGAGCGCGACGGTCATGGCGAGCGGCGGCAGGCGGTGTCGGTCGGCGTCAGCGCTTGCGTCGTTCGTGCTGCCAGAGCACCTCGCCGTGGCCGGACGCGCGGGCGAGCACGCGCGCGATCACGAACAGCAGGTCCGAGAGCCGGTTCAGATAGCGGATCGCTTCGCTGCGGACCGCTTCCTGGCGCGACAGCGCGATCGTCTCGCGCTCGGCGCGTCGGCAGACCGTGCGCGCCAGATGACAGCTGGCCGCGGCCATGCCGCCGCCGGGCAGGATGAAATCCTTGAGGGCCGGCAGCGGCTCGTTGAGCGTGTCGAGCTCGCGTTCGAGCCGCTCGACGTCGGCGTCGTGGACCATCGCCATGCCGGGGATGCACAGCTCGCCGCCGAGATCGAACAGGTCGTGCTGGACCTGGGTCAGAAGCTCGCGGACCGGATCGGGCAGCTCGCAGGCCAGCGCCAGGCCGATCGTGCTGTTGAGCTCGTCGACGGTGCCGTAGGCGTTGACGCGCGCCGAATCCTTGCCGGTGCGCGAGCCGTCGCCGAGGCCGGTACTGCCGTCGTCGCCGGTGCGCGTGTAGATCTTCGAAAGACGATTGCCCACGGTGCGGCGCGGACGCTCAGTGCGGCAGCGTGCGGTCGCCGTGCGCGGCCAGCGTGCGGACCAGCAGGGCGCCGAGCAGATGCAGTGCGGCGGCGCCGGCCAGATACAGCGTGGTGTTGGCCAGATACGGCAGGTACCAGTCGCCGAGGTTCTTGATCCAGCCGCTCAGGCTCGGCTCGGCGACGCTGGGGCTCAGCCAGTAGAAGCTGCCGTTGGAGATCAGATAGCAGGCGCTGACCGCGACCAGCACGCTCGCCGCGGCCGCACCGACCGCGGCCGGCGAAAGCTGCGCATGGCTGCGCGCGAGCCAGAGGCCGCCGAGCCACAGCACGCCGTACGCCGGTGCCAGGAACCAGTAGGCCGGCGAGACGCAGTAGTGCGTCCAGAAGTTCAGGCCCTGACCGGTGATCACGAAATAGTCGACGCCGACGGCCAGCGCCAGCAACAGCGGAAATGCCCAGCGCGTCCAGCCGCGCAGATAGAAGCCGCCGAGGAAGAAGACCGCCCAGGACGCGTCCGGGATCGCGGTGAAATGGTGGAAGCGCGTCGCGGCCATCACCAGCGCGAGTAGCGCGAGGATGCCGAGCCGCCGGGTCGTAAGCTGGGTCATGGGACGTCCGCAGGTCGGTGATGCTCGCGACATTCTAGCCTGCCGCGGCGCCCGTGGCGCGGCCGTGACCGGCTTCGGGGATCGCAGCCGTTCCGGTCGGCACGCTGCGATGCGGCGCAGACCGCGCGAAAAGCATCCGCGGTGGGCGCGTTTCGACCGAAATTTAAGAGGGAGGCGCAGCCGATCGATCGGGCCGGACCGGAGCGGACCGGATAGAATCGCCGCGATGAACGAACGCTTCGACATCGTGATCGCCGGCGGCGGCCTGGTCGGCTCGAGTCTCGCCATCGCGCTCGAGGACAGCGGCTGGCGCGTCGCGCTGGTCGAGGCCGCGGCGCCGCGCCTCGACCTCGAGCCGCGGCCCGACGAGCGCAACCTCGCGCTCGCGCGCGCCAGCGTCAATGCGCTCGAATCGCTCGGCGTCTGGACGCATGCTGCCGCGCGCGCGACCGCGATCGCGCGCGTGCACGTCAGCCGGCGCGGCGATTTCGGCGCGGTTCGGCTCGACGCCGCCGAGCTCGGACTGCCGGCACTCGGCGCGGTGCTGCCGGCGCGCGAGCTCGGCAATGCGCTGCTGCGGCGCCTCGACGCCTGTGACGGCCTCGTCCGGTTCGCACCGGCCCAGCTGGTCGCGGTCGAGGCCGGCGCCGATGCGCTCACGATCGAGCTGAGCAGCCCGGACGGCACGCCGCGGCAGCTGACGACGCGGCTCCTGGTCGGCGCCGACGGCACCGCCTCGTTCGTGCGCCGCGATGCGGGCATCGGCGTCAGCGAGACCGATTACCGGCAGACCGCGATCGTGACGACGCTGAGCGTCGAGCGCCCGCTCGACGGCTGCGCCTACGAGCGCTTCACCGACAGCGGGCCGGTCGCGCTGCTGCCGATGGGCGAGCGCCGCGCCGGGCTGGTCGTGACGGTGCCGCAGGATCAGGCCGAGGCCGTGCTCGCGCTCGCCGACGAGGCCTTCGTCGACTGGATCCACGCGCGCTTCGGCCATCGTGCCGGCCGCTTCTCGCGCCCGGGGCGCCGCTATGCGCATCCGTTGAAGCGCGTCATGGCCGATGCGCTGGTCGCGCCGCGCCGCGTGCTGGTCGGCAATGCCGCGCAGACCGTGCATCCGCTCGGCGCACAGGGTTTCAATCTGGGCCTGCGCGATGCGCTGACGCTGGCCGAGGTGCTCGGCACGATCGCCGACGGCGCCGATCCCGGCGCGGCCGGCCGTCTGGCCGAGCACGCACGGCGCCGTCGTGACGACCGCGAGGCGACCACCGCGTTCAGCGACGACCTGGTCCATCTGATGGGCAACGCGCGGCTGCCGGTGCGCCTCGCCCGCAGCGCGGCCTTCGCGCTGCTCGACCGGCTGCCGCCGCTGAAGCGGCGGATGGCGCTGCGCGGCATGGGTTTTCGCGGCGACGCGCCGCAGCGGACGTTGTCGCGATGAACCGCCGCGGCGAACACGACATTCTCGTCGTCGGCGGCGGGCCGGTCGGCGCGACGCTGGCACTCGCCTTGGCACGCGACGGCTTCGACGTCGCCCTGGTCGAGGCGCGCCAGCCGCAGTTCGGCGCGCGCGACGCCGCGCTCGATCCACGCGTGGTCGCGCTGGCACCCGATGCGACGGCCCTGCTGCGCGAACTCGGCGCCTGGCCGCCGCCGTTCCCGGAGCGGGTCGGAGCCTATCGGCACATGTGCGTCTGGGATGCCGCGGCGCCCGGCGAGCTGCGCGTCGACGCGGCCGAGCGCGGCGAGGCGGCGCTCGGCTGGATCGTCGAGAACCGCCATCTGCAGCACGGTGCCTGGTCGGCGTTCGCCGATCGCGTCACCGTGGTCTGTCCGGCCGAGGCGGTCGCCGTCGAATCGGGATCTGCGGTGGACGGCTCCGATGCGGCCGGCATCGATCCGCCGGCGAGCCGGGCCGTGCTCGAACTCGCCGACGGCCGACGGCTGCGCGCACGCGTGCTGGCGGTCGCCGAGGGCGCCGACTCGCCGCTGCGCACGCGGCTCGGCATCGGCTTCGCCGGTCGCGATTACGCGCAACGCGCGGTCGTCGCGCACGTCACGACCGAGCGGCCGCATCAGGACACGGCCTGGCAGCGTTTCGTGCCGGGCGGTCCTCTGGCCTTCCTGCCGCTCGCCGACGGGCGCAGTTCGATCGTCTGGTCGCTGCCGTCGGCCGAGGCCGAACGCGTGCTGGCGCTCGACGAGGCGGCCTTCCGCGCCGAGCTCGGCGCGGTCTCCGATTTCCGGCTCGGGCCGATCGTCGCGAGCAGTCCGCGCGCGGCGTTTCCGCTGCGCCTGCGCGAGGCCTCGCGCTACGTCGAAGGACGCTGCGTCCTGGTCGGCGATGCGGCCCACGTCGTCCATCCGCTGGCCGGGCAGGGCGTCAATCTGGGCCTGCGCGACGTCGCCTGCCTGCGCCGCGTGCTGGCCGAGGCACGCCGTCGCGGCAGCGACATCGGCGCCGCGCACGTGCTGCGCCGCTACGCGCGCGAACGGCGCAGCGAGAACGCGCTCGCCGCGCACGCGTTCGATCTGATCGAGCGCACGTTCTCGTCCGGCTCGGTGCCGCTGGCCGCACTGCGCGGCGCGGCGCTGACGGCCGCCGGCCGGATCGGGCCTTTGCGCCGGCTGCTGGTCGATGCGGCGGCGGGGCGCATCTGATGGAACAGTCGATGAGCACGCTGTCGGCGGCGATCCTGCTGTTCCTGATCATGGACCCGATCGGCAACGTGCCGCTGTTCCTGAGCCTGCTCAAGCAGGTTCCGCCGGCACGCCGCCAGCGCGTGATGGCGCGCGAGCTGGTGATCGCGCTGATCGTGCTGTTCGCGTTCCTGTTCGGTGGCCAGTATCTGCTCAAGGCGCTGCAGCTCAAGCAGGAGTCGGTCGGCATCGCCGGCGGCATCGTGCTGTTCCTGATCGGCATCCGCATGATCTTCCCGCCACCTAAGGGCGGCGTGTTCGGCGGCGAGGAAGGCGCCGAGCCGTTCATCGTGCCGATGGCGATTCCGGGCATCGCCGGACCGTCGACGATGGCCGCGGTGATGCTGCTGGCCAACAGCAGCCCGGGCCGCACCGCGGACTGGAGTCTGGCGTTGTTCGCGGCCTGGCTCGCGACCGCGGCGATCCTGCTGTCGGCGACCTATCTGTTCCGCTGGCTCGGCAAGAGCGTGCTGGTCGCGCTGGAGCGGCTGATGGGCATGCTGCTGGTGGCGCTGTCGGTGCAGATGTTTCTGGATGGGGTGATGGCGTATTGGCGGGTGGTGCCGGGGCCGTAGTTGGGGGTGTCGCCTCGTCGCTCGGCCGGCACGTTTTTGCTTCGTCGGCGAGCGGCATCCCTGCCGCTTTTCCGCTCGCCTCCGGGCGAGCGGGTCACTTTTCTTTGTGTGGCCAAAGAAAAGTAACCAAAAGAAAGGCCACCCCGGTACCGCGGTCTCCGGGCATCCTGCCCTGCGACTTCGCGAAGGTGCTGCGGGGGCCTGCTGACAGCGCATCCTGCGCTGACAGCAGACTGGGCCACGTCCTGTGGCCCACCCTTCGGGCCTTTCCTACGCCCCTTCGCCGCGGCACAGGGGCCC
>QFPO01000015.1 GCA_003241385.1 Rhodanobacter denitrificans | reverse complement strand
CCAAAACCGCCTGCGCTGACGCGAGCCGATGCGGCTGCGCCGCATCGGTGCCCTGCGCTTCTCGGTCGCCCAGGCACGCTGCCCCCACTCGCTGGCGCTCAGACACGGGGCAGCTCTTCGGCCTGGGCGACCTGCGATGCTCGGCTCGCTTTAGGCGCACCAACAGCCAGGAGCGAGAGCAACGGCAAGAGCGAAGGCCACAGCCACAGCCACAGCCGAAGCGGAAGCGGGAGCGCGGAAGAGGTCGGCCGCAGGTCGATGTCCGCCGATGCGTGAAGAACCTTTTTCGTCACGCACGCGCGATGCCTGCGCATGCGCGGCCGATCGGTTCGATGATCGCCACTCCGCCGGGCGCGATCGCCCGGTTTCGATAGCCTGGATGTGACCTTGAAAGCGTGGTCGACCGTCGGGCGCTAGCCTGCGGAGGTGGCGGGTCGACTCGATCGGCTCGACGCAGCCGACACGCCTGCCCTGCTTCGGGTCGTCGTGCGGTGGCGCGTCGACTCAGTCCTCGTCCCAGGGCGTGCGCGGCGGGCGCGCGGCGGCGGATCTGGACGCTCTCGGCCGGTCGCCGGCTGCGACGCCGGCCCAGACCGCGAGCGCGTCGCGCGTGACGGCGACGTCGTGCACGCGGACCAGGGTCGCGCCGCGCTGGACCGCGATCATCGCGGCGGCGGCCGAGCCGGCCGCACGCGCAGCCGGATCGTCGCGACCGGTCAGGGCGCCGATCATCGTCTTGCGCGAAAGCCCCACGTAGACCGGCGCGAGTTCGGCGAAACGCTCCAGCTCGCGCAGCAGCGCGAGATTGTGCTCGAGCGTCTTGCCGAAACCGAAACCCGGATCGACCAGGATCCGCTTCTTGTCGATCCCGGCCATCTGGCACGCGAACAGGCGCTCGGCCAGAAAGCGGTGCACCTCGCCGACGACGTCGTCGTACTCGGGCGCCGCCTGCATCGTGCGCGGCTCGCCGAGCATGTGCATCAGGCAGACCGGGACGCCGAGTGCGGCGGCGGTATCGAGCGCGCCCTCGGCGCGCAGCGCGGCGACGTCGTTGATCAGGCCGGCGCCGGCCTCGACCGCCGCACGCATGACCTGCGGCTTGGAGGTGTCGATCGAGATCGGCACCGAGGAGCGCTCACGCAGCGCCGTGATCACCGGCACGACGCGCGCGATCTCCTCGTCGGCCGCCACCGGCTCGGCGCCCGGGCGGGTCGATTCGCCGCCGACGTCGATCAGATCGGCGCCCTCCTCGATCAGGCGCAGGGCGTGCTCGACCGCTCGGCCGGGATCGACCCAGCGGCCGCCGTCGGAGAACGAATCGGGCGTCACGTTGAGGACGCCGGCGATGCGCGGCCGGTCCAGGACCAGATCGCGTCCGTTGCAGTCGAGCGTGATCGCGAACATTGCTACCCCCGACAAGACACGGGCCGCGCGAGGCGGCCCGTCGATTTCCGCGCCGGCACCGGGCCGGCGCGATCCGATGGCGGCACTGCCGCCGGATCGAACCGATCAGTCGGCCGAGGCGCGCGGCTGCACGGCCGGACCGCCGATCGGGCTCTCGCCGCCGCGGCTGCCGCCGTCACCGCCGCTGTTGCGCTTCGGCGCGCCGGTCCAGTCCTTCGGCGGCGTCGGCGCACGGCCCTGCATGATCTCCTCGACCTGCTCGCGGTCGATCGTCTCGTAGGTCAGCAGCGCACCGGCCATCGCGTGCAGCACGTCGATCTTCTCGGTCAGGATCGACTTGGCGCGCGCGTACTCGCGGTCGAGGATCGAACGCACGACCTCGTCGATCTTGCGCGCGGTCTCGTCCGAGACGTTCTTGTGCTGCGTGACCGAGCGGCCGAGGAAGACCTCGTCCTCCTGCTCGCCGTAGGCGATCGGCCCGAGCTCGTCGGACAGGCCCCACTTGGTGACCATGTTGCGCGCCATCTGCGTGGCGCGCTCGATGTCGTTGGAGGCACCGGTGGTCACGCGATCCTCGCCGAAGATGATCTCCTCGGCGACGCGGCCACCGTAGAGGCTGGCCAGACGGCTCGCCAGCTCGGTCTTGCTGTAGCTGTGGCGATCCTGCTCGGGCAGGTACATCGTCACGCCGAGCGCGCGGCCGCGCGGGATGATCGTGACCTTGTGCACCGGATCGTGCAGCGGCACCGACAGGCCGACGATCGCATGGCCGGCCTCGTGGTAGGCGGTCAGCTTCTTCTCGTCCTCGCTCATGATCATCGAGCGCCGCTCGGCACCCATCATGATCTTGTCCTTGGCGCGCTCGAAATGCAGCATCGTGACCTCGCGCGCGTTCTCGCGCGCGGCGAACAGTGCCGCCTCGTTGACGAGGTTGGCGAGGTCGGCGCCCGAGAAGCCCGGCGTGCCGCGCGCGATGACGATCGGCTCGACGTCGGCGGCGACCGGCACCTTGCGCATGTGCACCTTGAGGATGTGCTCGCGGCCCTTGATGTCCGGCAGCGGCACGATGACCTGACGGTCGAAGCGGCCCGGGCGCAGCAGCGCCGGATCGAGCACGTCCGGACGGTTCGTCGCGGCGATGACGATCACGCCCTCGCTGCCCTCGAAGCCGTCCATCTCGACCAGCAGCTGGTTCAGCGTCTGCTCGCGCTCGTCGTGACCGCCGCCGAGACCGGCGCCGCGGTGACGGCCGACCGCGTCGATCTCGTCGATGAAGATGATGCACGGCGCATGCTTCTTGGCCTGCTCGAACATGTCGCGCACGCGCGCGGCGCCGACGCCGACGAACATCTCGACGAAGTCGGAACCGGAGATCGAGAAGAACGGCACCTTGGCCTCGCCGGCGATCGCCTTGGCGAGCAGCGTCTTGCCGGTACCGGGCGAGCCGACCATCAGCACACCGCGCGGAATCTTGCCGCCGAGCTTCGTGAACTTGGATGGATCGCGCAGGAAGTCGACCAGTTCGGAGACCTCTTCCTTGGCCTCATCGCAGCCGGCGACGTCGGCGAACGTGATCTTGACCTGATCCTCTCCCTGCAGCTTCGCGCGCGAACGCCCGAATGACATCGCGCCGCGGCCGCCGGCACCGGCCTGCATCTGGCGCATGAAATAGATCAGGATGCCGATGAACAGCAGGATCGGCAGCCACTCGATCAGCACGCGGAACACCGAGTTGCGGTTGTCCGGCGGCTGCACGGTGACCTTGGCGACGTTCTTCTGGATCTCGTCGATGTTGCTGTCGGTCGGCAGGAACGTGGTGCGCAGCTTGCTGCCGTTCTTGAGCGTCGCCTCGATCGACCGGTTGTCGTTGCCGACGGTGACCTGATCGACCTGGCCGCTGCGGACCTGGGCCATGAACTCCGAATAAGGCACCGGGCCGCTGTTCTCGGCTCCACGCGGATTGAAGCTCTGGAACACGGTCAGCAACACGACCGCGATCACCACCCAGAGCAACAGATTCTTGGCTATGTCATTCATGCTCGCTCGTTCCGCCTTTCGCCTGGGGAAGGTCTGCGCCCGGGATCGGGCCGTCGACCGTTCCGCCTGTCATCCTACTTCGTTCCCGTTTCCGGCCTGCTCTCGCCGCACCGTTCGCGCGATCAGACCGGTCCATGCCTGAACCCGCGCCGCCCCGCGCGGCGCCTAGCGCTTGCCGGTCGCCAGCGCATAGACCTCCGGACTGCGTGCCCGCGAGGCCTTGGGCTTCCGGATGCTGACGCGCTGATAGGCCGCGCGCAAGCGCCGGACGTAATCGTCGAAACCCGGTCCCTGGAACAGCTTGGTCAGGTACGCGCCGCCGGGCCTCAGGTGTTCGGCCGCGAACGCCTCGGCCAGCTCCGCCAGATGCATCGCCCGCGGCTGGTCGACCGCGGTCATGCCGCTCATGTTGGGGGCCATGTCCGAAAGCACAAGATCGACCGGCGCGCCGTCCAGGCAGTCGCGCAGCCGCGCCAGCACGGATTCCTCGCGAAAATCGCCCTCGATGAAGTCGACGCCGGCGATGCCCTGCATCGGCAGGATGTCCAGGCCGATCACCCGGCCCTTGTCGCCGAGGCGCGCGCGCACCATCTGCGACCAGCCGCCCGGCGCGGCACCGAGGTCGACCACCGTCATGCCGGGCCTGAGCAGGTCGTCGCGCTCGATCAGCTCCTCGAGCTTGAACACCGCACGCGAACGCCAGCCTTCGGCCTGGGCCCGTTTGACGAACGGATCGGCGAAATGTTCCTTGAGCCAACGATGACTGGATTTGCTGCGCGCCATGGGAAACGGAGGTTCGACACGGCCTGCATGATACCCTGAAAGGCTTCCCGGCCCCCGTCGCCGCCGTCCGACCCCGAACGCATTCATGTCGTTGAACCCGAACCAGAAGCGCCACCTGCGCGGCCTCGCCCACGCACTGCATCCGCTGATCCAGATCGGCCAGCGCGGCATCACCGAGCCGCTGCTGGCCGAACTTGGCCAGGCGCTCGATCACCACGAGCTGGTCAAGGTCCGGCTCGCCGGTGATCGCGACGAGCGCCAGGTGCAGACCGCGGCGCTGATCGAGGCCACCGGCGCCGAGCTCGTCCAGGCGATCGGCGGCATCGCCTGCCTGTTCCGGCGCAATCGCGAGCAGCCGGTGATCGACCTGCCGCGCTGACGCCGGTCGAGACGAGCCCCGTGCAGCTGATCCACGACCGTCCCGAAGGCTACTTCTTCATACGCGGCAGTTCGCCGACGGCGATCCGCGTGATCGACCGCGAGCTCGGATCGAGTTTCCTGCTCGCGCCGGACGCGGTCGTCGAGGACTGGCCGGTATCCGAGGCCGCTGCGCTCGACGCGGCCGCGGTCGACGCATTGCTGGCGCTGCGGCCGGAACTGGTGCTGATCGGCACCGGCGAACGCCAGGTGTTTCCGCCGCGCGAGCATCTGGTCACGCTGATGCGGCGCGGCGTCGGCGTCGAGGTCATGGACAATGCCGCGGCCAGCCGCACCTACAACCTGCTCGCGGCCGAGGGGCGCCGCGTCGTCGCCGCCTTCATCCTGCCCGGTTCGACCGCCGCGACGCCGGACTGAACGCCGCAGCGCGCGAAGTTCACTGCAGCAGCCGGCGCAGCTTGCGCAGCGCTTCTTCCTGGATCTGCCGGACCCGTTCGCGGGTGACCCCGAGATCGCGCGCGATCTCGGCCAGCGACTGCGCGGGCTGCTCGTTCAGGCCGTAGCGGCGCTCGACGACCGAACGCTGGCGCGCGGTCAGATGGTCCAGCCATTCCGGCAGGCGGACGCCGGGGCTTTCGGCACCGCCGCTCCTGCCCGCGTCCTCCTGATCGGCGATCTGCTCGATCAGGGCGCGGCTGTCGTCCTCGGACAACGGCGCGTCGAGCGAGCTGATGCCCTCGCTGATCCGGAACAGCTCGGCGAGTTCGCCGGGCGCCTTGCCGGTGGCCTGGGCCAGTTCGTCGAGCGTCGGCGATCGGCCGAGCTGGGTCGTCAGTTCGCGGTCGATGCGCAGCACCTGGGCCAGGCCGCGCAGCACATGCACCGGCAGCCGGACCGTGCGGCCCTGATTCATGACCGCCTGCTGGATCGCATGGCGGATCCACCACACCGCGTAGGTCGAGAAGCGCAGCCGCCGCTCGGGCCGGAACCGCTCGACCGCGCGGATCAGGCCGAGATTGCCTTCGGCGATCAGATCGATCAGCAGCAGGCCGCGGCCGACGTAGGCGCGCGCGACCGTCACGACCAGACGCAGGTTCGACTCGATCATGCGCCGCCGCGCCTCGCCGTCGCCGCGGTGCACGCGCTCGGCCAGCGCCCATTCCTGTTCGCCGGTCAGCAGCGGAATCATCGCGATCTCGTTCAGATAGACACCGGTCGACGAGCGCGCCTCGTCGTCCTGCGGCTCGATCGCATCGAGCAGCGCCAGGAGGTCGTCTGATTCGGGATCCGGAGGCGGTGAACCAGCCATCACGCAAGCTTAGCGCGACGGCAGGTATTCGAGCGGATTGATCGGCTTGCCGTTCCTGCGAATCTCGAAATGCAGGACCGGCCGCCCGCTGGCGAGCTCGGCGATCGGCTGCCCGGCCTTGACCTGGGCGCGTTCCTCGACGAGACGCCGTCCGTTGCGTGCATAGGCCGACAGCAGCGACGGACTGTGCTTGATGATGACGAGCTCGCCGTAGCCGACCAGGCCGTTGCCACTGTAGACGACCTCGCCGTCGGCTGCCGCGACGACCTGGCCGCCGGCCTTGCCGGAGATGTCGATGCCCGAGCGCGCCGGGTCGCCGGCGACGTAGCCGGCCAGCACCGACCCGGCCAGCGGCCAGCGCCAGGCGATGCCGGCCGATGTCGAGGAGGCCGCCGGCGCCGGCGGCGGCGTGACCGGAGGCGTCGGCGCGGCCGGAACGGTGGGCGGCGGCGCCGGCGGCGGCGCGGTCGAAGCCGCACTCGACGCCGTCGTGGCCGGCGTGGCCGGGGTGGATGGACGCGTGGCCGGTGGCGCGGTGGTCGGAGCCGGCGTCACCGCGGCCGGCGCGGTCGTCGTCGCGACCGGGCGCGACGGAGGCGGCGCGCTCGTCGGCGGCCTGGCAGGCGTCGCCGCTGTCGATCGCGCCGGATCGGTTAGGCGCAGCTGTTCGCCGACCCGGATCGTGTACGGCGGGCCGATACCGTTCCAGCGTGCCAGATCGCGATAGTCCAGACCGTTGCGGAACGCGATGCCGTACAGCGTGTCGCCCTTGACGACGCGATGACTGGCACCGGCCGGCAGTGCCGGCGCGGGGCGCTCGGCCGAGGCCGGCGGCCGCGAGCGGCCGCTGCGATCCTCCACCGGCGCCGGCCCGGTCGACGCACAGCCGGCGATCAGACCGAGCATCAGCCAGGTCCCGATTCGCCGCGCGTATCGTCCGAGGACCGCGCCTCGCTGCGTATCCGATCTTTCCACGTCAAACATTTAGTGCAGGAACTTGAAGTAGAGTACCAGCAGGATCAGCAGGCCGACCGCGCCCCAGCCGATCACTTCGATCCAGCGATGCAGCGCCTGTTCAGCGCGCACGCCGCCGAGCCGGATCAGGCCGCACAGCAGATAGACGCGCTTGCCGCGTCCGACCAGCATGCTGGCCAGGAACGGCAGCAGCGGCACGCCGACGATGCCCGAGGCCCAGGTGAAGATCTTCAGCGGGATCGGCGTGAAGCCGGCCAGCACGAGCAGCCAGAACGCCTGCCAGGGCGACTGCGCGACGACCTCGCGCAGATGCGCGACGTGTGCGTCGATCGATGTGTTCCAGCCGAGCCACTCGATCAGCGGCTGCAGCGCCGCGAACGCGAAGTGGCCGAGCGCATAGCCGACCACGGCGCCGAGCAGCGAGCCGATCAGACTGATCGTCGCGTAGCGGAACCACTGCTGTGGCCGCGCCAGCGTCATCGGTGCCAGCATGACCTCGGGCATCACCGGGAAGATGATCGCCTCGACGAAGCTCAAGCCCGCCAGCATCGACACCGCGCGTGGATGCGCGGCCCAGCGCATCGCACGCTCGTACAGCGGTCCGAACAGTTTCAACCGATACCTCCGAGCAGGGGAACGAAACTGACCGGCCCCAGATCCTCACGCGTCCAGCCCTCTTCGCCGGCGCGGATCCGCGTCAGCGTCTGCCGCCCGGGCGGACCGACCGGTGCCACCAGGCAGCCGTCCGGCGCGAGCTGTTCGAGCAGCGCGGCCTGCAGCTCGGCGCCCGCGGCGGTCACGAGGATCGCATCGAACGGCGCCTCCTCGGGCCAGCCGAGGCGGCCGTCGTCGTGGCGGGAGCGGATGTTGTCGAGCTTGAGCGCGCGGAACCGGCGCCTCGCGCTGCGCAGCAGCTCTTCGATCCGCTCGACCGTGTAGACGGTGCCGACCAGGCCGGCCAGGACCGCGGCCTGATAGCCCGATCCGGTGCCGATCTCGAGCACGCGCGCCGGCAGGCGCGTCTCGATCAAGGCCTCGGTCATGCGCGCGACGACCCAGGGCTGCGAGATCGTCTGGCCGCGGCCGATCGGCAGCGCGGTGTCCTCGTAGGCACGCGAGGCCAGCGCCTCGTCGATGAACTGGTGCCGCGGCAGATGCCGGATCACCTCGAGCACGCGACGGTCGCGGATGCCGTCGGCCTGCAGGCGCTCGACCATGCGGTCGCGCGCGCGCTGCGAGGTCATGCCACTGCCCTGGGCCTCGCGATTGCGGTGCGAGAACGACATCACCGGCCGGCGCTCACGACGGCGCTCCGCTGTGCGCCTGCAGCGACTCGACCCAGCCGCTGACCTTCTCGAGCGCCTGATAGCGGGTCAGGTCGACGTGGATCGGTGTGATCGACACCTTGCCTTCGCGCACTGCGTGGAAATCGGTGCCCGGACCATCGTCCTCGGCGGCGCCGGCCGGGCCGATCCACCAGATCGGACGACCGCGCGGGTCGGTCTGCGGCAGGCACGGTGCGGAGCGATGGCGGCGCCCGAGCCGCGTCACCGCGAAGCCGCCGATCGCATCCCACGGCAGGTCCGGCACGTTGACGTTGAGGATCGTGTCGGCCGGCAGCGGATCGCGCAGCAGCTTGTTGATCAGCGCCAGCACGGCCTTGGCGGCGCTGTCGTAGTGCACGCCCTCGTGATCGACCGTGACCAGCGACACCGCGATCGCCGGCAGTCCGAGAAAGCGACCCTCCATCGCTGCCGACACGGTGCCCGAATAGATCACGTCGTCGCCGAGGTTGGCGGCGTTGTTGATGCCCGAGACGACGATGTCGGGCTCGTGCTCGAGCAGACCCGACAGGGCCAGATGCACGCAGTCGGTCGGTGTGCCGGCGACGCGATAGCGGTCGACGTCGAGCCGCGCGACGCGGATCGGCTGGTCGAGGGTCAGCGAATTGCTCGCGCCGGAACGGTCGCGGTCGGGCGCGACCACGGTGACCTCGCCGATCGCACGCAGGCGCTCGGCCAGGACGCCGATGCCCGGAGCGTCCACACCGTCGTCGTTGCTGACCAGAACCCGCATCGCACCCCTCGAGCCGAACCGCTGCACGCCGATGCCTCGGTGCTGCGGCCAGCACCCGGCGAGATATCGGGAGAAGCGGCGATGATACCGGATTCGCCCGGATCGCTTCAGCCTGCGCGGCCTGACGACGCCACAGCGTACGCACGATGAACGTCGAGCGAGACGGATCGCACGGCGGCGGAAAAGAACCGCGTTTGCGGTAGGCTCGTCGCGATGAAACGCTCGCCGCCGCCCGACGAAGACGACAGCCGCCTGTTCCGCGAGGCGATCGGATCGGTGCGTCCGCTGGCGACGCCGCCGCAAGCGGCGCCGTCGCGGCCGAAGCCGCGGCCCGAGCCGCTGCAGTTCATCCGCGACGAGGCGGCGGTCGGCCGCGAACTGCTCGATCATCCGTTCGATCCGGCCTCGATCGAGGTCGGCGAGGAGCTGGTCTGGCTGCAGCAGGGCCAGCCGCCGCGCCTGCTGCGCCGGCTGCGGCGCGGCCAGTTCAGCGTACGCGCCGAGATCGACCTGCATCAGATGACCGCGGCGGTCGCGCGCGTGGCGATCGCGCAGTTCATCGACGAATGCCGGCGCGAGAACGCGCTGTGCGTGCGCATCGTCCACGGCAAGGGCCTGCGCTCCAAGCCGGAGGGGCCGGTGCTCAAGAAGCTGACCGATCAGCTGCTGCGCCGGCGCGCCGACGTGCTCGCGTTCGCGTCGGCGCGTGCGTCCGAGGGCGGCACCGGCGCGGTCCTGGTGCTGCTGCGTCCGCTTTGAGCGAGCCGCTGCAGGAATCGCGGCCGCTGCGCGGCGGCGGGCCGGCCGCGCTGGCCTGCCACGTCGCGACGCTCGCGGCCGGTATCGCCGGCGTCGCACTGATGCTGCTCGTCGCGCCCCGGGTGCCGTATGCCGATGCGTGGCGCCTCTACACCAAGCTGCTCGAGCAGCCGTTCCTGACTGGCGTGACCTCGGTCGACAACGGCCATCGCGAGCTGCTGCCCAATGCGGTGCGCTGGATCGAGCTGCACCTGCTCGGCGGCGACCAGACGCTCGGCATCGTACTCGGCGCCGGGCTCGCGATCGCCGCGGCGGCGGTCTGGCTGCGCGCGATCGCGCAGGCGCCGACAGATCCGGCGGCGCGCGCCGCGGCCGGCCTGATCGCGGTACTGGGCCTGTTCTGGCTCGGCAACGAGCGCGCGCTGGCACATGCGCACGAGTCGGTACGCGTCTATCTGATCGTGCTGTGTCTGCTGTCGGCGCTGACGCGAACCGCCGGCGGTCGCGTCGACGCGCGCGCCAGCGCCGGCGCGGCGGTGCTTGCATTGCTGGCGACGCTGACATTCGGCAGCGGCATCGCCAGCTTCGGCGCGATCGCGATCGTGATGCTGCTCGGCCGGGCGACGCGCGCGGCCTGGGGTATCTGGGCGGCCGGACTCGCGATCGCGCTCGGGCTGTATCTCGGCGGCGCCTCGTCCGCGGTGACCGGCACGGTGACGTTCGACCCGATCGGACAGCTCGTCCTGCTCGTGCGCTGGCTCGCCAGTCCGTTCGTCTACGTGTTCTGGCCGCTGCTCGATCCGGCGGTCGCGGCGCTCGTGCCCGGGGCACCACTGCGCGCGGCCGCGACCGCAGTCGCCGGCGCGTTCACGGCGCACCTTGGACCGGTGCAGACCTCGATCTGGCCGCAGACACTGATCGGAGCGGCGGGCGTGTTGGCGCTGCTGGTCGCGAGCTGGCGCGCATGGCGCAGGCCGGACATCACCGTGCCGGCGCGCCGCGTCGCGCTCGGCGTGGCCTGGTTCGGCCTGGCCGTCGGCGGCCTGATCGCGCTGTCGCGCTCGGCTTATTTCGTCGAGTTTCCTGACCAGTTGCATGCACCGCGCTACGTGCCGTGGTCGAGCCTGTTCTGGGCCGGCCTGCTCAGCGCGGCCCTGCTCGGACCGGGCCGCCGGGCGCGGCCGGCGCTCGCGCTGCTGGTCGCGGCCGTCGTCGCGCCGAGTTCGCTGTGGATGGCCGAACTCGCGCGATCGATGCAGCGCACGGCCGAGCGCGCCGCGACCGCAGCCGTCGTCGGCCTGCTGCCCGACTCGCAGCCGCTCGGCGAGACGGTCGCCTCCGAGCTGGCGGCGGCCCTGCCCGCGCTGCGCCGCGGCGGCCTCGGCCCGTATGCCGGACCCGAAGCGCGCTGTCTCGGACGCGTGCTGCCTGGCGACGCGATCGGCCCGATCCAGGCGCACGACTGGACTACCCTCGCGACCGCGAACCGGATCGGCGCCGCCGGCCGTCTGGTCCGCTTCAGGCTGGCCGAATCGGCGCACCGCCCTGTGCTGATCGTCGATGCGGCCGGCCGGCTGATCGGTCTCGCGCTACCGGATCCTGCGCGCGGCGACGACACCTGGGAAGGCTGGATCGCACCGGATCTGGACGCCGCCGACGCGATGCCGATGTCCGCAGCACGCGTCGATACGCCGCTGTGCGATCCGGAGTGAATCGCTGCAACGAGTTTGGCGGCTAGTCGTCGCGACGCGCGTCAGCGCCCCGGATACAGCGCCGGCAATGCCGAGGCGGACTGCGGCGCCGTCGGTGCGGCGCTCCAGTGCAGTCCGTCGCGGAATGCGCGCTCGAGCCGTCCACCGAGTCCGTCCGCCGCCGCGCCGGCGTAGCGTGCACGCTGCAGCGCCAGCAGGGCCTCGCGCTGCTCCGGGTCGCCGAGCGCGGCGATCAACTCGCCGACGTTGCGCAGCTGCGGCCGTTCGCTGCGCGCCCAGGCGATCAGGCTGCGCTCGGCGCCGGCGAGTTCGCCGAGCGCAGCAGCGCGCAGGAAGCGGCCGCGTGCGGCGCCGCCGTCTCCGCTCGGTCCGGCCGCCGGCACCTGCTGCTCGCGCGGACGCGCGCGCCAGGTCCACAGCGCGATCGTCGCCAGCCACAGCGCGAAGCCGGCCGCAGCCAGCGCCTGCCAGAGCCGCAACGACGGCGCCGGCGTCTCGGCCGCTGACGGCGCCGGCACGGCTACGTCGGGCGGTGCCGGCACTGCCGGAGCTACGGCACCGGCCAATGGCGGCGCTGCGGAATTGGCCGCAGCCGGCAGCACCTGCACGACGCGCGCAGGGAGCACCGCGGTGGTCTCGGCGCCGGTTGCGGTGTTCCACCAGCGCACCTTGATCTCGGGCAGCTCGAGCCGGCCGGGCTGCGTCGGCACGACCGCGAACTTGCGCACGCGTTCGCCGAACAGCCAGGTCCCGTCGTCGCGCGTGACGACCTGCGACTTGTCCGGATAGATCTCGGCGCCGGCCAGCGGCGGGAAATCGAGCTCGGGCAACTGCTCGTAGCCGAGCCCCTGCGCCTTCAGCCGCACCGTGCGCGTCACCGGATCGCCGACGCGGACCTCGGCCGGCAGATCGGTCTCGTCGGCGAGGGTCAAGTCGACCGCCGGCAGCCACGGATCCTGCCCCCAGCCGGCCGGACGCGGCCGGACGTTGAACTCGACCGCATCGGAGCTGGCCGACACGGCGCGGCCGCGATTGAAGAAACCGGTCGGATCGCGCGGGTCGAGCGCGCTGCCGCGGAACACCAGCGCAGCGATGCGCAGCGTGCCGCTGGCCTCCGGAATCAGCGCGTAATGCCGTTCGACGACGTGGTAGCGGCGGTCGCCGATGCTGGCGACGTAGCGGCGGTCCTGCCCGAGCCGCTGCACGACGACGCCGTCGGCCTTGGGCTCGGCGAGATTGCCGTCGGTCAGATCGAATGCGAAGTACAGCTTGACCGTGTAACGGATCTGCTGCTGGACGTACGGCGCGAGCGGATCGGCGGTGACCTCGATGAAGAGGTCGTCGCCGGGCCGGCCCTGCGCGCCGGTCGGCTGCGGCAGCACGGTCAGCGTCAGCGGCTCGGTGCGCACGCCGCCGACCGTCACCGACGGCACCGTCAGCACGCCCTCCTGCTTCGGTTCGAGCGCGACCGCCCACAGAGTCTTGATCACCGTGGTGCCGTTGACGATGTTGACCTGCCGGCTGGACTGCGTGCCGAGCTGACGGAAATCGCGATCGAGCACCGAGAAGTCGGGCTGGCCGGCCGCGCCGCCCTGGCTCTCGACGTTCAAGGTCACGCTCTCGCCCAGATGCATCGTGTCGCGATCGAGCCAGGCGCGCACGCCCTCGTCGGCCGCGAGCGCCGGCACGGCCACGCACAGCACGAGCAGCGCGGCGATCAGGCGGCGCAGTGCACGCAGGGTCATGGACCGTTTCCTCCGGCTTGTTGGCGGCGCTGATATTCGAGCAGGAACTTGCGCCGCAGCAGACCACCGGGATCGTCCGGTACGCGCTCCATCCACTGCTTCATCGCCTGCTGCTGTTCCTGATCGGCCGCCTCCTGCGGCGACAGCGCACGCGCCTCGCCCTGCTGCGCGGACGAGCCCGGCTTGGTCGCATCGCCCTGCTCGTCGCGGCCCCGTTCGAGCGCCTCGTCGATCGCCTTGGACAGCGCTTCCTTCTGCCCGGCCTGCTGTGCCGGATCCTGGCCGGCCGATGCCTGCGCGGGCGCATCCTCGGGCCGCTCCTCGCCGGAGCGGCCGTCGCGCTGGCCGTCGGAGCGCTGCTTGCCGTCCTGGCCGCCATCGGTGGACGCTGCACCGTCCTGGCCGTCCTGCGGCTTGCCCTGCTCCGCGCCGTCGCCCTGCTGCGAGCCGTCGCTGCCGCTCTGCGGCGAGGATTGCCCGCCCGACTGACCGTCCTGGCCCTGTTGGTCCTGCTGCCCGTTCTGATCGCCCTGCTGCGGCTGGGACTGTTCGGCCTGCTGCTTCAGCCAGGCCTCGACCGCCTCGCGATTGGCCTTGGCATCGGCCATGTCGGGCGCCTGCTCGAGCGCGCGATCGTAGGCGGCGATCGCCTCCTCGTAGCGGCCGAGCTTGGCCAGTGCATTGCCTTCGTTGTAGGCGGCGTCGGCACCGCCCGCCTGCTGCCAGGCCTCGGCCGCGCCCTGATAGTCGCCGGCGCGAAACGCGGCGCTGCCGCGCCACTCCGGCGAGCGCGCGCGGTCGCGCGCCGCCTCGGCATCGCCGCGCGCCAGCGCTGCCGCGGCCTGCTGGTCCGGGCGTCGCCACAGGTCCGCGAGCGAGGCCGCATCGGCCTGCTCGACCGGCAGGCCGATGCCCAGCGCCAGGACCATCAGCCAGCCGCGCCGGAAGCCGGCCAGTGCGATCGGCAGCACCAGCAGCAGCAGCCACGGACCGCGATCGCGAAAACGCGTGCTGCGCGCCGCATCGTCCGTGTCGGATGCCGCGCCACGCACGGCCGGCGTGTCGTCGAGTAGGGTCTGCAGATCGCTGGCGTCGGCGCTCAGCGCGACGTAGCGGCCGCCGCCGCTGGCGGCCAGCGCGCGCAACCGGTCCTCCTCGAGCTTCGGCACGACGATGTCGCCGGCGGCACCTTTGAGAAATCCGCCGTCGGGCAGCGCGACCGGCGCGCCGGCCGCGGTGCCGACCGCCAGGACCGAGACGCGCATGCCCTGCGCGAGCGCGGCGCGCGCGGCCGAGTCGGCGTCGGCCGACGCACTGTCGGCGATCACGATGATCTCGCCGCTGCGGGCGCCGGCCTGGCGGATCAGGTCGGTCGCGCGGGCGATCGCGCGACCGGTCGCATTGCCGGCGACCGGCATCACGGTCGGATCCAGCGCCTGGACGAGATTGCGCACGGTGTTGACGTCGTCGGTCAGCGGCGCGGCGATGAACGCGTCGCCGGCGTAGCCGATCAACGCGGTCTGCTGATCGCGGCTGCGGTCGAGGATGTCGCCGATCTTGTGGCGCGCCCGCTCGAGCCGGCTCGGCTTGACGTCCTGCGCGAGCATCGAGGCGGCCAGTTCGAGCACGATCACGCGCGCCGACTCGTTGCGGTACAGCGGCATCGATTCGCGCTCCCAGGCCGGGCCGGCCAGCGCGAGGCAGCTCAGGATCCACACCGCCGCGGCCAGACGCGTGCTGCCGCGTCCGGCGGCATCGTCGCCGCGCTCGATCAGATGCGGCAGCAGCTGCGGATCGACCGCCTTGCGCCAGGCGCCGGCCTCGGTGCGTTCGCGCCGAGCGCGCCACGCGAACAGCGGCAGCGCCAGCAGCGCGAGCAGCCACAGCGGGCGCAGGAAATGAAGATCGGCGAGCGAGGCATCCATCAGGTCGCGTCCTTCACGAGCCCGCCGAAGCCGCGCCAGCGCAGCGTCGGCGCGACCAGCGCGAAACCGCCGACCAGCAGCGACAGCGCCAGCGGCGGCCAGTACAGCTCCTGGATCGGGCGCAGGTTGTCGGACTTGTCGGCGGCCGGCTCGAGCTGGTCGATCGCCGCATAGATGCCGGCCAGCTCGGCGCTGTTGCGCGCGCGGAAATAGCGGCCGCCGGTCTGTTCGGCCATCGCCTGCAGCATCGCCTCGTCGAGATCCTCGGACGGATTGACCACGCGGCTGCCGAACAGGCTGTCCACGCGCATCGCCTCGGCACCGATGCCGATCGTGTAGATCCGCACGTGGTTGGCGGTCGCCAGCTCGGTCGCCTTGCGCGGATCGAGTTCGCCGGCGTTGTTGACGCCATCGGTCAGCAGGACCAGCACGCGCTGATTCTCCGGCCGGTCGCGCAGGCGCTTGACGGCCAGGCCCACCGCGTCGCCGATCGCGGTTTCGCGGCCGGCCAGGCCGATCGCCGACTCGTGCAGCTGGGCGGCGACCGTGCCGAGGTCGAACGTCAGCGGCACCAGCAGATAGGCCCGGCTGCCGAACAGGATCAGGCCGACGCGGTCGCCCTTGCGCCGCTCGATGAAGTCCGCGCCGATCGCCTGGATCGCGTTGAAGCGCGGCGTCGGCACCGTGGTCGCGCCGAGCTGCATGTCCTCGATGCTCATGCTGCCGGAGGTGTCGACCGCAAGCAGCAGATCGCGCCCGGTGCGCGCGACGTCCTCGGGCGGGCCGAGCCATTGCGGACGCGCCGCGGCGATCACCAGCAGCGACCAGGCCGCCAGGGCCAGCCAGCGCCGCCACGCCGGCACCGGTGCCGGCTGCGCCGCCTCCTCGAGCCGCAGGCCCGGATGCGGCAGCCGCAGCGCATGCGCGCTGGCGGTCCTGCCGCGCGGCAGCAGCCAGGCGGCGAGCAGCGGCAGCGGCAATGCCGCGAGCAGCCACGGCCAGGCCAGCTCAAGCATCGGGACGCTCCTTCGGCAGCGCGCGATC
Organism: Rhodanobacter denitrificans; assembly: GCA_003241385.1. Classification (GTDB taxonomy): domain Bacteria; phylum Pseudomonadota; class Gammaproteobacteria; order Xanthomonadales; family Rhodanobacteraceae; genus Dokdonella; species Dokdonella denitrificans_A. The sequence goes on along the minus strand of QFPO01000015.1, from coordinate 56,080 downwards.
GAGCCAATTGCGCGCGAGTCCGACCAGGGCCGCCGCGTCGATCTCGGCGCTGCGCCGGAACGGCGCGTCGAGCAGCACGCGACCGGGCCCGTCGGCGAAGCCGCCGCCGCCGTGACGATCGAGGAAGGCGAGCCAGGCCTCGCCGCGGAGCGCGGCAGCGCGCCGATCGATCAGCAGGCTCGCACGCCGCAGCAGCAACGAGATGCCGCCGGCCAGACGCGCCGGATCGGGCGCGGCCGCGTCGGCCGCGACCAGGCGATCGAGTTCGGCGAACACGCCGCTGCGCCAGCGGCGACGGCCCTGCCGGCTGCGCCAGCGTCGCAGCGCCCACGCGCCGAGCAGCAGCGCGGCCAGCACGAGGATCCACCAGCCCGGCGCCGGCGGCCACCAGGCCGGATCGGGCGGCAGATGGATGTCGCGCAGGACGGGGCCTTCGGCGTTCATGCGACCCCGGTGATGACGCGCGAGCGTGCCAGCAGCGGCGCCAGCGTCCGCTTCAGATCGGCGTCGGTGTCCAGCTCGATCACGCGCACGCCGATGCGCACGCTCTCGGCGCGCACGCGTTCGCGCATCGCCGCGAAGCGCTGCGGCCAGGCTGCGCGAACCGCCGGATCGGCGAAATCGAGCGTCTGTTTGATGCCGCCGCTGCTGAGCGCATAGCGACCCGGCGGCGGCGGCGCGATCTCGAGCGCGTCGCGCAGCAGGACCACGGCGACGTCGTGACGGCCGGCCAGTTGCGCCAGCGGCGACCAGGCCGCCGCGTCGGCGTCGAAGCCGTCGCTGAGCACGACCAGCCGCATGCCGGGCCGCAGCAGGCGCCGGATGCGCGGCATCGCGGCCGACCAGGTCGACATTTGCGCGGCATCGCTCGCGGCGTCCCAGTCGCGCAGTGCGCGCAGCACGCGCAGCACGCCGCGCCGTCCGCCGCCGGGCTTGACCTCGCCGGTGATGCCGCCGCCGAATCCGACCAGGCCGACGCGATCGCCGGTGCCGGCGGCCAGCCAGGCCAGCAGCGCGGCGGCACGGCCGGCCTGCACGCTCTTGAAGCGCTTGCGCGTACCGAAGCGCATGCCCGGATTGAAATCGACCGCGAGCAGCAGGCCCTGCTCGCGCTCTTCCTCGAATACCTTGGTATGCGCGCGACCGCTGCGCGCGGTCAGGCGCCAGTCCATGTGACGGATGTCGTCGCCGGCCTGGTAGACGCGCGATTCGCGAAAGTCGACGCCGCGGCCGCGCCAGCGCGAGGCATGGCCGCCGCTGCGCGTGGCGGAGCTGCGGCGCGGCTCGGTCAGACGACCGCCCTGCGCGAGCACGCGCAGCGTGATCAGTTCTTCGAGATCGATGGCAGTGGCGGACATGGGGCGGCCTTCAACCGGCGTGGCTCACTCGCAAGACTGTCGTCCCGCTTCCCGACGGAAACGGATGTCCCCCCGTGCAACGCCCCCCGGTACCGAACTCGCACATGCTCTTCAGATCCCTCCGAACGCTTCGATGACGACCGCACCGCCGGCGTCGATCCGATCCGCCAGCGGCGGACCGGCCGCGTGGATCGGCGCAAGCCGATCGATCGAATCGGGACCGCCATCGCGCTACGGCAGCGGAACCCGCTCGAGCAGCAAGGCGATCACGCGATCGGCCTGGACGCCCTCGGCTTCCGCCTCGTAGCTCAGCAGCACGCGATGACGCAGCACGTCGGCCGCGACCGCGTGCACGTCCTCCGGCGTCACGTAGTCGCGACCGGCCAGCCAGGCGTGCGCACGCGCACAGCGATCCAGCGCGATCGTGCCGCGCGGACTGGCACCGAACGCGACCCAGCGCGGCAGATCCTCGCCGTAGCGCGCAGGCTCGCGCGTGGCCAGGACCAGCTGCAGCAGGTATTCCTCCAGTTGCGGCGCCAGATGGACGTCGAGCACCTCCGTGCGCGCCGCGAATATCTGCGCCTGCGTCAACAAACGCAGCGGAGCGGCCGAAACGGTCAGGGTCTCGCGCGCCCGTGCGCGCGCCAGCTGCAGAATCGCCGCCTCGGCCGCGGCCTGCGGGTAATCGATGCGCACGTGCAGCAGGAACCGGTCCAGCTGCGCCTCGGGCAGCGGATAGGTGCCCTCCTGCTCGATCGGATTCTGCGTGGCCATGACCAGGAACAGATCGGGCAGCTGGTAGGTGGTCCGTCCGACCGTGACCTGCCGCTCGCCCATCGCCTCGAGCAGCGCCGACTGCACCTTGGCCGGCGCGCGGTTGACCTCGTCGGCGAGGATCAGATTGTGGAAGATCGGCCCTTCCTGGAACTGGAACGTCGCCGACTGCGGCCGGTAGATCTCGGTGCCGGTCAGGTCGGCCGGCAGCAGATCGGGCGTGAACTGGATGCGGTGGAAATCGCCCTCGATGCGCGAGGCCAGCTCCTTGATCGCAGTGGTCTTGGCCAGACCCGGCGCGCCTTCGACCAGCAGGTGGCCGTCGGCCAGCAAGGCGATCAGCAGCCGGTCGACCAGGGCCTCCTGACCGATGATCCGGGTGACCAGTTCGGCGCGCAGCGCGGAGAAGGCGGCCGAGGCCGCGGAAGTGTCGGGCATGTCCATGGGGCAATGTGGAAGCGGTCTCTATGATCGCACGCGGGCGCGCGGCGCTTCGCAGTGGACAGCGCGAGGACGCATTGGTTCATCGCGGGAACGAATCGCTCAGTCGGCGACGACCTCGTGCAGCGGCCGCGGGCGGCCGACCAGCCAGCCCTGTGCGTAGCGGCAGCCGAGGTCGCGCAGCAGCGCGTACTGCGTCGAGGTCTCCACGCCCTCGGCCACGACCTGGCAGCGCAGTCCGCGCGCCATCGCGACGATCGCGCGCACCAGCGCGAGGCCGCGCGAGGACGACAGGCGATGAACGAGACTGCGGTCGAGCTTGATGCAGTCGAAGTCCAGATCGGCCAGCACGCCGAGATTGGCGTAGCCGGTGCCGAAATCGTCCAGCGCCACCGACATGCCGACGGCGTGACAGGCCTCGAGCAGCTGCGCGATGCGCGGCGTGTCGAACATCAGGCTCTCGGTGATCTCGATGCGCAGGCGGTCCGGCGGCAGGCCGTGCGCGTCGAGCCGCGCGATCCAGCGCGGCACCAGGCCGGCATCGGCCAGCTGACGCGCCGACACGTTCAACGCGATGAACGGCAGCGGGCCGTCGCGGCGCTCGCGCAGGCGGACCAGCATCGCGCAGACCCGCTCGAGCACGTAGTCGCCGATCGGCAGGATCAGCGAGGTCTCCTCGGCGAGCCGGATGAACTCGGCCGGCGAGACCTGGCCGCGCTCGGGATGGCGCCAGCGGATCAGCGATTCGTAGCCGGCCGTCGTGCCGTCGTTCATGTCCTGCAGCGGCTGCAGCAGGACGTCGAGGTCGCCGCGCTCCAGCGCCAGGCGCAACTCGCTCTCGAGTCGGATCTTGTCGAGGCCCGGGTCGACCTGCGGCGACGACGTCGCGGCGCCTGGCCCGGTCTGGCCCCCTCGCGTCAGCGTCGCCAGCGCCGAACGATAGCGCGCCAGCTGGCTCATCAGCAGCGCGCGGACGACCGGATCGGCCGCCTCGAGCCGCTCGGAGAACTGGTCGCGGTCGATCGGCAGCAGCACGCAGTCGGTCAGCGCGCGCGCCGAGGTCGAGCGGTGCGAGTTGTCGAGCACGGCCATCTCGCCGAGCAGTTCGCCGGGGCCGAGCTCGCCGAGCACCTGCACGCGGCCGTGCTGGACCGTACTGATTTCGATGCGGCCGCTTTCGACGAGAAACGCGGTCGTCGGCGGATCGCCTTCGGCGAAGATCAGGTCCTGCGCGGCGACGTAGCGGCGTTGGCTGCGCATCGATGTCCCTCGAGGATGGATGGCGAACGGATCGCGTGCCTAGGCTGACAGCGTCGGTACCGCTCGACAAGCGCCTGGCGGCCCCGGGCCAACGCTCTAGGTACCGGGGCCGGCCCCGACGTGCCGTTCGGGTAGAGCCAACCGAAGGCGGAGCCGTGCCTGACGCGCCTCGTCCGTATGACCATACGGCCGGAAGCGCCGTCTGGCCCGCGCGCCCGGGCAATGTTCGTTGCGCGCTGTGCGTATAGCCACACCGCGGCTCGTACAAAAAGAAAGGGCTGCCGAAGCAGCCCTTTCTCGTGGCCTGTCGATGACTCGATCAGGGAGCCGTGCAAGCACCCGGCGACGGACTCCAGCCGCCCGAGGCCGACCGGACCGGCACGACGACGCTGCGCGTCGTTCCGGCCGCCGTGAACGTGCACTGGCCGTCGGCCGACAGCGCCGCGCTGACCTGAACCGTGAACGAGGCCACGCCGTCGCTGCCGGTCGTCGAGCTGCCCGGGGTGACCGTGATGCCGGTCGTGCAGGTGCCGGTGACGCCGACGTTCGGCACCGGTGCGCCGCCCTGGTCGATCGCGCGGATCGCGACCGGCGCCGAGAACGGCAGGCAGGTGACCGCCAGCGAGTTCGGAGAAGCCTGCAGCGCCGCGAGCTGGACCACGATGTCGATCGTCGTACTGGCGCCTGCACCGGTGAAGACGATCTGGCCGCTGTTGCCGTCGGCCGACGAGATCGGCAGGCCGCTGGTCACGACGTTGCCGTCGACGCAGCCGTCGGCATCGGTCGTATTCGCGAGCAGCCCGTTGGACGCCACGCCGTCGATCGAACCGGTGCCCTGCAGGCCCTGGAACGCGAATCCGACCGGGAAGCCGCGCAGCGGAATGCCGAGCGCATCGGCCAGGCAGACCGTGACGGTCTGAGCGACGTTGCCGCGGATCGGATTCGGGAATGCCGTGATCGACGCCGGCGCGACGCCCGGATAGGTCATCGTGACCGCGTCGGTGACCAGACGCGCGCCGCCGCTGACGGTATCGGTGCCGTTGCCCTGCGCCCAGAGCGCGACCGCATTGCCGACCGAGCGGACCGTGTAGGTCAGTTCGCCGACCGCGACGCCGAGTTCGTTCGTCGTCGCGCTGGCGGTCACGTTGCCTTCCATCGCCCGGCCGACCAGGTACGGCAGGACCGCGCCGTAGTTGACGCTGCTGCCGGTCGTGTTGTTGAGGTTGAACGCCGGGTTGACGGTCAGGCTGGTCTGACTGTTGACGCTGGTCACGGTGACAGCCGTCTCCAGATCGGCGTTGCCCTGCACCGCCTTGCCGAACACGACCAGCGCATCGCCGGGACCGGCGCCGCCGCCGGCAGTCTGGAACTGGCCGCTCGGCGCGACGAAGCTGGTGCCGCCCTCGGTCGGGTTGCCGTCGGTGCCGGAGATCAGGAAGCGGTTCGACTGCGCGGTACCGAACGCGCCGACCGGCGCATCGACCGCGCCGAAGCGCAGCGCCGTGCCCGGCAGCACCGGATTGCCCTGGCGGTCGGTCGCGAGCACCGCCACGCGCAGGCTCAGCGTCGCGTCGGGCTGCGGCGGAATGATCACGCCGTTGTCGCCGGGCTCGAGCTCGACGTCATCGGCGACCGGCAGCCCGTTGATCTCGATGCCGGGCAGCTCGGACGCAAACACCGGCGAGGTGACCTTGAGCGTGTAGAGCTTGCCGTCGGACACGACGACCGTGGTCGTCACGCTGAGCGCATCGGTGATGCCGTTGCTGACGTTGTTGTCGGCGCGGTCGGCGGTCGCGCGGATCTGCACCGGACCCTGCACCGTGCCGGCCTGGAACGAGACGTTGGCGATGCCGTTGACGGTCGAGGCCGTGACCGAGCTGCCGGACTGGCCGCCCGCGACGAGGCGACCGGCACCGGCGTTGCCGCCGACGATCTCGAAGCGCAGATTGTCGCCGCCGTTCGGATTCGGAATCAGCTGACCGCCGCCGTCGGTGACCGCCGCGCGGATCATCGAATTGGTGTTGCCGCCCGAGTTCTCCATATAGATCTGATTCGGCGTCGCGACCAGCTCGATGTTCGCGGGCAGGTTGCCGGCGCCGCTGACGACCGTGAAGTTCAGCGTGCTCGAGACGGTGCGGTTGGTGATCGGATCGACCGCCGAGACCGTGACCGTCGTCGTGCCGGCGGTATCGCCGGAGGTCACGAAGATCGTGTTGCTGCCGTTGTTGAGCGTCAGCGGGAACGTGACCCAGCGCGTCGTCAATTCGTTGATGTCATCGGTCTCCGGATCGTCCGGAAACGAGACCGCCGCCACCGCGACGTTGCTGGTCGTGACGGTCGCGTCGCCGAGCGGCGCGGTCAGCGTGCCGGTCGCGCTGCGGAAGCTGATCGCCACCGTCGCGGTGTACGGACCACCCGGACTGGCCGGCGCCATGTTCGGGTTGACCGGCAGGCTCGTCGTCGTCGCATTCAGCGTGATCGATCCACTCTGCGGCGGGCTGGTCGCACCGCCGCCGTCGCCGCCGCCACCGCCACAGCCGGCGAGGCTCAGCGCGAGGCCCGAGAGCAGCAATCCCAGGGTCTTGCTGTGAAAGGTCATCATCGTTCTCCGAAATCGCGTTTCAATCAGTTGCCAGATGCGAGCGGCGGCCACGCCCGGCCGCCATGGGTCTGTGTCATTTCAGGCTGTCGTTGAGGATCTTCGGTGTCACGAAGATCAGCAGCTCGGCCTTGGTATCGGTGCGACCGGTCCTGCGGAACAGGTTGCCGAGGATCGGCACGTCGCCGAGCAGCGGCACCTTGGTCAGGTCGTCGCGCTTCTCGACCTCGTAGACGCCGCCGAGCACGACGGTCTGGCCGTTGTCGACGAGGACGCCGGTGTTCATCTCGCGCTTGTCGAGCTGCGGGACCGATCCGCCGCCGGGCACGTCGATGTAGCCGGCGATCGCATCCTTCTTGACGTTGAGATTCAGATAGACGCGGTCGTCGGCGGTGATCGTCGGCGTCACGCGCAGCTCCAGCACAGCCTCCTTGAACTGCACGGTCGCGGTGCCGACGCCGCCGGCACCCGAGTTCTGGTAGGTCACGTAACCCACTTCCTGGCCCTGCTTGATCAGCGCTTCCTTCTGGTTGGCGGTGACCACGCGCGGGCTCGAGACGACTTCGCCGCGGCCCTCGGTCTGCGCGGCCGAGAGCTCCAGATCGAGCAGGTAGTCGGCGCCGAGAATCGCCAGGCCGAAGCTGCCGGCCGGGGTCGTCGCCGGCAGGTTGACGTTGAGCCGCTCGTTGAGCGGCGGCACCGAGATGCCGCCGGGGGCCGGCGCTGGCGCGACGACCGGCAGTCCGCGACCGCCATTGAGGCGATTGATCAGTGCGAGGTTGTTCATGCGGTTGGTCGCCGACGCCGTACCGGCAGTCGTGATCACGTTGCCGTGATTGTCCTCGTAGCCGCCGCTGATGCCGAAGCGGGCACCGAGCTCGCGGGCGAAGCTGTCGGTCGCGATCACGATGCGCGACTCGATCAGAACCTGCTGCACCGGCCGGTCGAGCACGGCGACCAGCTGGCGGATTTCCTGCACCTTGAGCGGAATGTCGCTGACCAGCAGCGTATTGGTGCGCTCGTCGTAGGTCACCGAGCCGCGCACCGACAGGAAGCCGCGCTGCTTGCCGCCACCCCCACCGGCTGCACCGCCGCCCCCACCCTGCGCACCCTGCGTATCCTTGGTCAGCAGCTCGGCGATGTCCTTGGCCTTGCCGTAGTTGACCGGAATGTAGTCGGAGATCAGCTCGTCCTGCTCCTCGCGCTTGAGCCGCGCGTCGGCGAGGGCCTGCTCGCGCTTGGCGATCTCCTCCTGCGGACCGACCCAGATCACGTTGCCCTGCAGGCGCTTGTCCAGACCCTTGGCCTGCAGCACGAGGTCGAGCGCCTGGTCCCACGGCACGTTGATCAGACGCAGCGTGACGTTGCCCTGCACGGTATCGGCGACGACGATGTTGACCTGCGAGACTTCGGCCAGCAGGTTCAGCACCGAGCGCGCCGGGATGTCCTGGAAATTGAACGTCACGCGTTCGCCGGAGTAGTTCGGCTCGCTGTTGCGGCCCTTGCCCTGCGGGTCCTCGCGCTTGGGTGCGACCTCGACGATGTACTCGGTGCCGGTCTGGTAGGCCATCTGCTCGTACGGCTGCGTCGCGAGAATCTCCATGCGCACACCGTTGCCGCGCGAGCGCGTCTCGATCGACTGCACCGGCGTCGCGAAATCGAGCACGTCCAGACGCTGCGCCTGGTTCGCGCCGAGCTTGACGTTGGCGATGTTGAGCACGATGCGGTCGCCCTCGCGCTTCAGATCGGCCGATACGCCCGGCTGCGAGAAACTGACGATCAGGCGGCCTTCGCCGGTCTTGCCGCGGCGGAAGTCGACGTTGGTCAGCTCCACGCCCTGCTGGGCCGAGGATGCCTTGGTCGGGTCGACCATCGCGGTCGTCGCGGCGACACCGGTCGCGCCGACGGCGCCGTTGTTGACGGCGACGACCAGGGCATTGCCGTTGATCCGCGTCGTGTAGGTCGCCGTCCGGTAGAGGTCGACGACGACGCGCGTGCGGCCGCCGGCCTCGACGGCCGACACACCCGCGGTCGCGCCGGTACCGATCTCGACGCGGCGCTTGGTCAGGCCGTTACGCGTATCGGGCAGATCCAGCGCGATCGTCGGCGGCGTCTCGGTCGTGAACGCGCGCGGATCGGTCACCGGTTCGGCGAACTTCAGCGTGATCTCGACCTTGCCGCCCGGCAGCGCCGTGTAGTCGATCGCCTCGAGCGTGTTCTGCGCCTGAGCGGCCGCCGACGTCACGCCGAGCACCGCAGCGATCCAGAACAGCCGCGCACGAAGTCTGCGCAATCCCGATCCACGCTCCGGGCTCATGATGTGTGCATTGATCATTGCATTACCCCCAACGGGTCGGTCACTTCGTATCGGTCAGCGCCATCGATGCCGGACGTTCCATCCATCCGCCCACGCCGTTCGGCACCAGCTCGACGAGGTCGATCTGACCCTCGCTCATCGACGTGATGCGGCCGTAGTTCTGCCCCAGGTAATTGCCGGGCCGGACGCGATGGATGATGCCGTCCGGATCCTTCACCAGGCCTTCCATGTTCGCGCCGGTTCCGAGCGTTCCCATCATCTTCAAGCCGTCCAGCGGATAGCGTTCCAGCTCTTCCTTCTGGCGGTTCTGGTCGGGACGCGGACCGGCATCGGCCGCCGCCATCTCTTCCTGTTCCTGCCGGCTCGCGCCGAACGGATCGCGCAGATCCTGCGCCTTGTACTCGAATGTCTCGAACGTCTTGATGACCGGCAGCGGATCGAGCGGGCCGCCCTTCTTGGCCTTTTCCTGCGCCAGCCACTGGTCGAGGTCGCCCTGACCGCCGCCGCAGCCGGCCAGCACGAGCAGCAGCGACGCGAGCGCGGCCGGACGGACGAGCTGAGATACGAAACGGCTCATCTCACTTCCCTCCCGCCGGCTTCGGCGCGGGCTTGGGCGGCGGCGCCTTGCGGCCGCCGGCAGCGGCGGCCTTGGCCGCTTCGGCCTGGTTGATCGCGGCCGCCTCGTCGTCGTCGACGTAGCGGTAGGTCTTGACGGTGCCTTCGAGCACCAGCAGGTTGCCGGGCCGCGCCGGCTGCCCGGCGCCGCGTTCGGCCGGCTTCAGCGAGACGTCGTGCAGAGTCAGGATGACCACACGCGGCAACGAGGCGACGCCGCTGATGAAGGTGCCGAACTGGTGGTAGCTGCCGACCATCTTCAGCTGGATCGGCTTCTCGGCATAGAAGTCCTCGGTCAGGATCTTCTCGCCGCCGGGCTGGAACAGCTCGGTTTCGATGCCGGCGGCCAGCGCGGTCTGCGAGATGTCGACCAGCAGGTCCGGCATGTCGGTCTTGCTCGGCAGCTGGCGCAGCATCTGGCGCAGGATCTCGTTCATGTCCTCGAGCTGCTTGCGCAGCGCCGGCAGATTGACCACGCGCGACTGCTTCTTCGAGAAATCGGCCTTGAGCGTGCCTTCCTTGCTGACCAGGCGATCGAGCTCTTCCTGCTGCGGGCGGATCAGGAACCACCAGCCGCCGAGCACGATCAGCACGATCAGCAGCACCGCGAACAGTGTCTTGACCGACTTGGGCCAGCCGCCGACGTTCTGCCGGTCGAGGTTGCGGATGTCGTCGATGATGCTCACTGTCCGCCCTCCTTCCCGGCCGCCTTGCTCGCATCGGTTGCGGTCTCCTTGGCCTTGGCAGCCGCGCCGGCCGGCGCGGCCGATGCCTTGGCGTTGGCGTCGATCAGCTGGCCGGCGGCGGTCTCGAGCTGCGTGCCGAGCGGCGCGCGCGGCTGCGCCCCGGCCGGCTGCGTCGCCGCGGCATCTGCGGTCGGCGCATCACCGCCACCGTCTTCGGGCTTCTGATCGCCGACCTTGAGCAGCTTGACGCTGAGCGAGAACACGTTCGGAAGCCGCACGTCGAGGATGTCCTTGGTACCGGCCTTGTTCTCGATCTTCTTGAGATCGCTGCGTCCCATCCACGGCGACTTGTCGATGTTGCGCATGTAGCTGGCGACGCGTGCGTTCGATTCGGCATTGCCCTCGAGCGTCAGCATGTCGCCGGACTGCTTGAGTCCGGTCAGGCGCGTGCCGTCGGGAATCGTCTTCACGATCTCGTCGAACAGATGGACCATCTGCGAGCGGTTGGCCTGCAGCTGCTCGATCGCGTTCTTGCGCGTCAGCAGCCGCGAGCGCGTACGGTCGAGCTCCTCGATCTCCTTGATCTGCTCGTCGAGCTTCTTGATCTCGGCGGTCAGCCGCGCGTTGCGCGCGTTCTGGTTGTCGATCTTGGCGCCCATCATCAGGTAGCCGAGCAGCACCGCCAGCACGCCGGCCACGGCGGTCGCGCCGAGCAGCACGTAGAACTCGCGCTCGCGCTGCTTGCGCCGTTCCGCACGCCACGGGAGGAGGTTGATCTTTGCCATCAGTCGAAGCTCCTCAGCGCGAGGCCGCAAGCGATCATCAGGGCGGGCGCGTCCTGGGCCAGCGCCTGTGCCTGCACGCGGTTGGACAGCGCCATGTTCGACAGCGGGTTGGCGACCACGCACGGCACGCCGAGCTGCTCCTCGATCAGATCCGAGACGCCGGCGATCGCCGCGCAGCCGCCGGCCAGCACGACCTGGTCGACGCGGCTGTACTCGCTGCCGGCGAAGAAGAACTGCAGCAGGCGGCTGATCTGCTGGACCATCGCCTCCTTGAACGGCTCGAGCACCTCGACTTCGTAGGATTCGGGCAGGCCGCCCTGGCGCTTGGCGAGGCCGGCCTCCTCGTAGGACAAGCCGTAGCGGCGCATGACCTCGTCGGTCAGCTGCTTGCCGCCGAAGACCTGCTCGCGCGAGTAGATCGTGCGCTGGTTGCGCAGCACATCAGCGTGGTCATCGTCGCACCGACGTCGACGACCGCGACGACGGCGTCCTTGGACACCGAGAGCTGGTCGGTGATCAGGCGGAACGCGTTCTCCATCGCGAACGCCTCCACGTCCATGACCTTGGCGCCGAGGCCACCCAGATCGAGCGCGGCCACGCGCAGGTCGACGTTCTCGGTGCGCGAGGCGGCCAGCAGCACGTTGACCATGTCCGGGTTGTCCTTGACCGGACCGACCACCTCGAAATCGAGGCTGACTTCCTCGATCGGATACGGGATGTACTGATTGGCCTCGACCTGGATCTGCGCCTCCATGTCGTCTTCGCTCAGATCGGCCGGCATCGGGATGATCTTGGTGATCACGGCCGAACCGGCGACGGCGGCGGCGGCGGCGCGGGTCTTGGCGCCCGACCGGTTCAGCGCGCGGCGCAAGGCCTCGCCGACGGCCTCGACCTCGACGATGTTCTTCTCGACGACGGCGTTGGGCGGCAACGGCTCGACCGCGTAGTGTTCCACGCGATAGCGCCCCCCCACCTGCCCCAACTGCAACAACTTGACCGCGGTCGAACTGATGTCCACACCGATCAGGGCCGGTGTCTTCGCAGTGAACAAGCCCACGCTTTTCCCCTTCCTACGCGCCCTTACGAGCGAAAGATGCGCCTCTACATTAAATCGGAGCTCTTACAAATTGGCAACCATCACTTAACGAAACCGTCGATTCCGTGGCAGTTCAGGGCCGATTTGCCGGCGTCGGCGATTCCCGGAGGCCGCCCGCCTGTCGGCGCCGGGGGCGAGGATCTATACTCCGTTTGCCGAGCCGGCAACCTTGACTGGCTTCACATCTATATGTTTCTGGAATGAAAATCCTTTACCGTCTGCTCCGTTACGGCATCTACCTCGCGTTGACTGGAGCCTTGTTCGGCGCCCTGGCGATCGGCGTCACGTATTGGCTGATCGCCCCCCGGCTGCCGTCCGTGGAGACCCTGCGCGACGTCCGCCTGCAGGTGCCGCTACGGGTCTATTCGGCCGACGGGCGCCTGATCGCGACGTTCGGCGAGACCCGGCGCATTCCGGCGCGGATCGAGGAAGTCCCCGAGCAGCTCAAGCAGGCCTTCGTCGCCGCCGAGGACGCGGACTTCTACCGGCACCGCGGCATCGATTTCGGCGGCATCACGCGCGCGGTCTGGCTGATGATCACGACCGGCAGCAAGCACGTGCCGGGCGGCTCGACGATCACCCAGCAGGTCGCACGCAATTTCTTCCTGAGTTCCGAGGTCAGCTTCACGCGCAAGATCTCCGAGATGTTCCTGGCGATCCGGATCGAGAACGCGCTCGAGAAGGACGAGATCCTCGGCCTTTATCTCAACAAGAGTTTCTTCGGCAATCGCGCCTACGGCGTCGCCGCGGCGGCGGAGTTCTATTACGGCAAGACGCTCGATCAGCTGACGCTGGCCGAATGCGCGATGCTGGCCTCGATCCCGAAGTTCCCGTCGACCGGCAATCCGATCGCGAACCGTCCGCGCGCGCTGATCCGGCGCACCTACGTGCTGCAGCGGATGCTCGACAACCGCTTCATCGACCAGGCCGCGTACGAGGCGGCCGACCGCGAGCCGGACCTGTCCTATCCGCACGAGCCGCCGATCGAGCTGGAGGCGCCGTATCTGGCCGAGATGGTCCGCCTGCAGGCGATCGAGCAGCTCGGCAACGACGCGCTGACCGGCGGCTACAGCGTGCGCACCACGGTGCAGTCGCAGCCGCAGGAGGCCGCCAACCGCGGCCTGCACGATTCGCTGTTCGCCTACGACCGCCGCCACGGCTGGCGCGGCGCGGAGGCGCACGTCGAGCTCGAGGCGGGCTCGGGCAAGGCCGAATGGGACCAGCACTTGATCGGCTACCGTTCGATCGCCGGCCTCGCGCCGGGTCTGGTGACCGCCTCGAACGCCGAACGGGCGACCGTCTATCTCGGCAAGGACGAGAGCGTCGAACTGAATCTCGACGCGGTCGCCTGGGCCCGTCCCTACGTCAACGAGAACAGCCGCGGCGCGGCGCCCAAGCGGGTCGACGCGGTGCTGAGCCCCGGCGACATCGTGCGCCTGGCACCCGACGAGGAGAACGGCTGGGCGCTCTCGCAGTTGCCGAAGGTCCAGGGCGCACTGGTCGCGCTCGATCCGAACGACGGCGCGATCCTCGCGCTGACCGGCGGCCTGAGCTTCCAGCGCAGCAAGTTCAACCGCGCCACGCAGAGCGCGCGCCAGCCCGGTTCGAGCTTCAAGCCGTTCATCTATTCGGCCGCGTTCGAACAGGGCTTCAATCCGGCTTCGGTCGTCAACGACGCGCCGCTGGTGTTCCCGGATCCGTCGCGCCCGAACGGCTTGTGGACGCCGAAGAACGACGACGACAGCTTCCGCGGCCCGGTACGCCTGCGCGAGGCGCTGACGCGCTCGATCAACCTGGTCTCGGTGCGTCTGCTCGACGCGATTGGCGTGCGCTACGCGCGCGAGTACTTCACGCGTTTCGGCTTCAGGCCCGAGCAGTTGCCGGAGAACCTGTCGATGGCGCTCGGCACGGCCGCCGTGGCGCCGCTGGACATGGCACGCGGCTATGCGGTCTTCGCCAATGGCGGCTTCCTGGTCCAGCCCTACTTCGTCAGCGAGATCCTCGACCGCGACGGCGTTGTGGTCTATCGCGCCAATCCGGCGGTGGCCTGCGCCGACTGTGCCGAGCAGACCGTCGCCGCGCCGCCGTCTGCGCCGCCCGTGGCCAACACCGATGCGACGGCCGCGGCGCTGTCGCCGATCGGTTCGGCGCACGCCGCACCGCCGCCGATTGCCGACGCGCCGCGCCATGCGACGCGCACGATCGACGCGCGCAACGGCTATCTGGTGACCTCGATGATGCGCGACGTGATCCGCCGCGGCACCGGCTCGGCCGCGCTCTCGCTCAAGCGGCAGGATCTGGCCGGCAAGACCGGCACGACCAACGAACACCGCGACGCCTGGTTCGTCGGCTTCAATGCGAAAGTGGTCGCGGCGGCCTGGACCGGCTTCGACGATTTCAGCTCGCTCGGACGCGGCGAGTTCGGTGCCAAGGTGTCGCTGCCGGTCTGGATCGACTTCATGCGGACCGCATTGCAGGACGTGCCCGAGCAACCGTTCGACATGCCGTCCGGCGTCGTGACCGTGCGCGTCGACCGCGCCTCCGGCGCGCTGGCCTCGGCATCGGATCCCGACGCGATCCTCGAGGTGCTGCGCAGCGAGGACGTCTCGCGGCTGGCGACCCAGGTGCATTCGACCGATCCCGACGCCGACCGCCAGAACGACGCCTACGACGTCTTCTGACGATGTCGCGCCGCTCCTCCTCCCGCTCGCGCGCGCCGGCGCCCGGTCACGGCGATCCCCGACGCACCGATCTGCGACGTACGATCGCGGTGGAGGCCGCGCGCCTGATGGCCGAGAGCGGCCTGCGCGATTTCGGCCAGGCCAAGCGCAAGGCCGGCCTGCGCCTGGGCATCACCGAGGAGACCGGCCTGCCGAGCAATGCCGAGGTCCAGGACGCGCTGCGCGAACACCAGCGCCTGTTCCAGGCCGATTCGCAGCCGCTCGTGCTGCGCCGGCTGCGCACGGCGGCGGTCGAGGCGCTGCGCTTCTTCGCGCCGTTCGAGCCGCGCCTGGTCGGCGCCGTGCTCGAAGGCACCGCCGATGCCTATTCGGCGGTCTGCCTGCACCTGCACGCCGACGATCCGGCCGAGGTCCTGATGCGGCTGCGCGAGCACGGCATCGACTTCGACCAGCAGCAGCGCCGCCTGCGTCTGGACGGCACGCACGATCTGGATTGCCCGGTGGTCCGCTTCGACGCCGGCGATGCGGCGATCGATCTGACGATCCTGCCGTACGCGCGGCGCCGCCAGGCGCCGCTCGACCGCATCGGCGGCGGCCCGATGCAGCGGGCCTCGCTGGCCGCGGTCGAAACCCTGCTCGCCGAGGACCTCTAGCGGATCGAGCTGCGTCGCGGCCGCTTGTCCGCACTGCCCGACCGGGTGTGCGCTGCGCCCTTCCCTCCGGCGCGCCGCCGCGTGAGAATCGGCCGCTCCGAGCCGGTGTCCGTCCGATGAAGTCCCAACCTTCCGTCGCCGTGCTGCTGGCCCTCGCGCCCGCGGTCGCGTGCGCGCAGACCTATCCGAGCGGCTTTCGTCAGACGCACGTGCTGACCGGCCTGTCGACGCCGACGCAGGCGCGCTTCGCGCACGACGGTCGCATCTACATCGCCGAGAAGAGCGGGCGCATCCGCGTCTTCGACAATCTGCTCGACACGACGCCGCAACTCGTCGCCGACGTCGGCGCGGACGTGCACGATTACCACGACCGCGGCCTGCTCGGCCTCGCGCTCGATCCGCATTTTCCGGAGCGGCCGTACCTCTACGTGCTCTACACGCACAACGGCGGCCTGTTCGACGATCGTCCGCCGCGCTGGCCGCTCGCCAACTGCCCGAACCCGCCCGGCGCGACCAGCCAGGGCGGCGGCTGCGTCGTGTCGGGACGGCTCGACCGGCTGACGATCGTCGACGGCAAGGCGGTCGCGACCCAGGTCCTGATCGAGGACTGGTTCCAGCAGTTTCCGAGCCATTCGATCGGCAGCGTCCATTTCGGCGCCGACGGCTATCTGTACGCCGGGGGCGGCGACGGCGCCAGCTACAACTGGGGCGACTGGGGCCAGCACGGCAATCCGGCCTGGCCGGACCGGCGCTCGCCGGCCAATCAGGGCGGCGCGCTGCGCGCGCAGGGACTGGAAATCGCCGAGGCCTACACCGACCGCGTCTGGCTCAACGGCACGATCGTGCGCGTCGACCCGGCGACCGGCGCGGCCGCGCCCGGCAATCCGCTGGCGCCACCGCGCGGTGCCGACGCGCAGGCCGCGCGCATCATCGCCTACGGCCTGCGCAATCCGTTCCGCTTCACGATCCGCCCGGGCACCAGCGAGGTCTGGATCGGCGACGTCGGCGCCAATACCTGGGAGGAGATCAACGTGCTGCCGGCGGTCGGCCCGGACGCGGCGCTGCGCAACTTCGGCTGGCCGTGCTTCGAGGGGCGCCTGCACAACACGCTGTACGCCGCGCGCCCGATCTGCACGACGCTCTACGGCGGCGACGACAGCGGCGGACGCACGCCGGTGACCGCGCCCTGGTACGCCTATGCGCACACCGGCAGCAATGCGATCAGCGGACTGGCGTTCTATCAGGGCGGCGGCTATCCGGCCGACTATGCCGGCGCGCTGTTCTTCGCCGACTACAACGCCAACCGCATCCGCGTGATCAAGGACGGCGACGGTGACGGCCTGCCCGACGCGCCGGCCGACGGGACCGCACCGCTGTTCGCCGACGGCGGCAGCAGCCTGGCGGTCGACCTGATGACCGGTCCCGGCGGCGATCTGTTCTTTCTCAACGTCGGCGAAGGCCGTCTGACGCGCGTGTCCTACAACCTCGATCCGGGCCAGCCGAATCTCGCACCGTCCGCCGCGATCGCGCTCGCGGCCGGCCAGACCTACGCCGGCGAACCGCGCACGGTCGGCTTCAGCGCCGCCAACAGCGTCGACCTCGACACGGGCGACACGCTCGACGTCGCCTGGGATCTCGACGACGACGGCGCCTTCGACGACGGCACCGGCCTCGAGGCCAGCGCAGCGTTCGAAACGCCGGGCGAGCACCGCGTCGGGGTGCGCGTCAGCGACGATCGCGGTGGCAGCGACGTCGCCCGGATGACGGTCCTCGTGACCGATCCGGTGATCTTCGCCGACGGCTTCGATCCGCCGAAACGCTGAGCGGCGCCCGGCGCGTCAGCCCGATCCGGACCTTCGGGCCGGGATTCCGCCGCGATACGATCCGTTCGCTTGCACGCGCGGCTCACGCACACCGTGCGGCGCCGCGCGCGCCGCTGCCACGCATCGATGCGCGATCCGATGATCGCCTCACAGATGGCTCAGCACGCCGGCGATCGTCGCGGTCATGAACGTCGCCAGCGAGCCGCCGAGCACGGCCTTCAGGCCGAACCGGGCCAGATCGGCGCGCCGATTCGGCGCCAGTCCGCCGATGCCGCCGATCTGGATCGCGATCGACGAAAAGTTCGCGAAGCCGCACAGCGCATAGGTCGCGATCAGGCGTCCCTGCTCGGTCATGTCGGGCAGATGGCGCGCCATGTCGACGTAGGCGACGAACTCGTTGATGACGACCTTCTGGCCGATGAAGCTGCCGACCAGGGTCGCGTCCTGCCACGGCACGCCGATCAGCCAGGCCACCGGCGCGAGGATCCAGCCGAACAGCGTCTGCAGCGACAGCTCGACCTCGCGGCCGGCCTGCGCGCTGAGCCAGCCGTTGATCGAACCGGCATCGCCCCAGGCGTGCGCGCCGAACCACTGGAACGGCGCGTTGAGCAGCGCGATCAGCGCGATGAACGCGAGCAGCATCGCGCCGACGTTGAGCGCGAGGCGCAGGCCGTCGGCAGCGCCGGTCGCGGCCGCGTCGATCACGTTGGCGGTGGTCTTCTCGACGTCGAGCTTGACCGTGCCGCGCGTCAGCGGCTCCTGCGTCTCGGGCATCAGGATCTTGGCGATCATCAGCGTCGCCGGCGCCGCCATGATGCTGGCGGTCAGCAGATGCGTCGCGAAGAACAGCTGCTGGCCCTTGTCGTCGCCGCCGAGCAGGCCGACGTAGGCCGCCATCACCGAGCCGGCGATGTGCGCCATGCCGCCGATCATGACCGTCATCAGCTCCGAATGGGTCATCCGCTCGATGTACGGCTTGATCGTCAGCGGCGCCTCGGTCTGGCCGATGAACACGCTCGCGCAGACGCTGGTGGTCTCGGCGCCCGATACGTTCATGACCTTGGTGATCAGCCAGGCCATGCCGCGCACGATCATCTGCATGACGCCCAGGTGGTACAGCACGCCGGTCAGCGCGGCGAAGAAGATGATTGTCGGCAGCACCTGGACCGCGAAGACGAAGCCGAACTTCGACACGTCCATGAAGCTGCCGAAGATGAATTCCGATCCGACCCGGACGAAATCGAGCAGGTTGACGAAGCCGGTCGCGATCGCGCGGAACAGGTCGCGGCCCAGCGGCACCTTCAGCACCAGTGCGGCGAACAGGATCTGCAGCACCACGCCGGTGCCGACCAGCCGCCAGTTGACCGCGCGCCGGTCGGCCGAGAAGGCCCAGGCGATCGCGATCAGGACGGACAGGCCGAACAGGCCGAACGCGATGTGGCCCAAGGCTGCGAGCATCGTCATCTCCCCGAATGATCGGGCCAGCGTAGAGCAGCGCTCGCGTCGCGCGCAAGGCGGGGCTGTCGCCGCCTTCAGCGCGGCAAGCTGCCGCAGCCGCGACGGCTCGACAGGTTTGGACGGCTATTTGCCGATGAGGCGCTTTGACGCGGTGCATCATCTGTGCTCTAGTCGGATCGCCAGGAACCGCATCCGGCGGATGCCTCATCCAAGCTCTCGGGAAGCGACCGATACATGACGCGCGCCATCCAAGCGGGTCTCTACGATCCGGCCTACGATCACGACAGCTGCGGCTTCGGCCTCGTCGCGAACGTCGAAGGCCGCGCCAGCCGCTGGCTGGTCGAACAGGGCTATGCGGCCCTGGCCAAGATGGCCCATCGCGGCGGCGTCAACGGCGACGGCATCACCGGCGACGGCAGCGGCATCCTGATCCATCGTCCGGTCGCCTGGCTGCGTGCCCTGGCGGCCGAAGCCGGCCTCGCGCCGGGCGGGCTGTTCGCGGCCGGCCTGGTCTTCCTCGACCGCGACCCCGCACGCGCGGCTGCCGCGGCTGCCGGACTCGAAGCCTGCATCGCCGGAGAAGGGCTCGGCGTCACCGGCTGGCGCGAGGTGCCGGTCGTCGACGCGGCCTGCGGCCCGCTCGGCCTGGCGCATCGCCCGACGATCCGCCAGATCTTCGTCGACGCGCCGGACGGTCTGGACGAGGCGCGCTTCGAGCGCGCGCTGTTCCGTGCACGGCGTCGCGCCGAGGCCGCGCTCGACGGCGATCGCACGTTCTACGTCGTCAGCCTGTCGGCCGCGACGATCGGCTACAAGGCGATGGCCGCACCGGGCCGGCTCGACGCGGTGTTTCCGGACCTGCAGCGGCCCGACCTCGCGTCCACCTGCGTCGTGTTCCACCAGCGCTTCTCGACCAACACGATGCCGAACTGGACACTCGCCCAGCCGTTCCGGCTGCTCGCGCACAACGGCGAGATCAACACGATCCGCGCCAACCGCAGCTGGGCCGGTGCGCGCGCGGCACGGCTGCGCTCGCCGCTGGTCGACTTCTCCGATCTCGGCCCGCTGGTCTCCACGACCGGCTCGGATTCGCAGAGCCTGGACAACATGCTCGAGGTGCTGCTCGCCGGCGGCATCGACCTGCTCGCGGCGATGCGGATCCTGGTGCCGCCGGCCTGGAGCGCCAGCGACCGCATCGACGAGGACCTCGAAGCGTTCTACGAGTACTACGCGCTGCATTCCGAGCCCTGGGACGGCCCGGCCGGCCTGGTCATGTGCGACGGCCGCTACGCGGCCTGCACGCTCGACCGCAACGGCCTGCGGCCGGCGCGCTGGACGCTGGCCGACGACGGCCATCTGATCGTCGCCTCGGAAACGGGCCTGTGGGACGTGCCCGAATCGCGCGTCGTCTCCAAGGGCCGGATCGGGCCGGGCCAGATGCTCGCGGTCGACCTGGTCGAGCACCGCCTGCTCGACGATGCCGCGATCGACGCGATCAACCGCGCGCGCGCGCCGTTCAAGCAGTGGCTGCGCGACAGCGTGACGTATCTGGACTCGTACCTGATCGATCCGGCGCTGGCCGCCGAACCGTTCGCGCCGGACATGCTGGCGCGCTTCCAGAAGCAATTCGCACTGACGCGCGAGGAGCGCGACGTCGTCCTCAAGACGCTGGCCGAGGACGAGGCCGAGGCGACCGGCTCGATGGGCGACGACACGCCGGCCGCCGTGCTGTCGCAGAAATCGCGCCCGCTCTACGAGTACTTCCGCCAGGCGTTCGCGCAGGTCACCAATCCGCCGATCGATCCGCTGCGCGAACGGCTGGTGATGTCGCTGGTCACGCAGATCGGCGTGGAGCGCAACATCTTCGAGCCCTCGCCCGAGAGTGCGCAGCAGGTGCTGCTCAATTCGCCGATCCTGTCGCAGCGCAAGCTGCGCCAGATCCTGGCCCTGCCGCACATCGCCGAACGCCAGGTCAAGCTGGACCTCTACTACGACGAGCAGATCGGCCTCAAGGCCGCGCTCGAACGGCTCTGCGCCGACGCCGAGGCCGCCGTGCGCGGCGGTGCGGTGCTGCTGCTGTTGTCGGACCGCTATCCGGTGCCGGGCCTGCTGCCGATCCACGCCCTGCTCGCGACCGGCGCGGTGCACGCGCATCTGATCCGGCTGCGCCTGCGCTGCGACTGCAACGTGCTGGTCGAGACCGGCACCGCGCGCGATGCGCATCACTTCGCATGCCTGATCGGATTCGGCGCGACCGCGGTCTATCCGTACCTGGCCTACCAGACGCTGTTCGACATGAACCGGCGCGGCGAGCTCAAGGGCCTGGAGGGCGAGGCGCCCTCGGAGATCGGCCGCAGCTACCGCCGCGGCATCCGCAAGGGCCTGTTGAAGATCCTCTCGAAGATGGGCATCTCGACGGTCGCCGGCTACCGCGGCGCGCAGCTGTTCGAGATTCTCGGTCTGGACCGCGAGGTCGTCGATCTGTGCTTCCCGGGCACGCCGGCACGGATCGGCGGCGCCGGCTTCGCCGATATCGAGGCCGAATACCGGATCCAGCTCGCGGCCGCGCGCGATCCCAACTATGCGCTGCCGCCGGGGGGCCTGCTCAAGGCGGTGCCGGACGGCGAGTACCACATGTACAACCCGGCCGTGATCGGCCATCTGCAGGCCGCCGTACGCAGCGGCGACGCCGAGCTCTACCGGCGCTACGCCGACGCGGTCAATACGCGGCCGCCCTCGGCGCTGCGCGACCTGCTGACGTTCCGCGACGGCCTGACCGCGCTCGCGTCGGTCCAGGAGGTCGAGCCGTCCGAGCGCATCCTCAAGCGCTTCGACTCGGCCGGCATGTCGCTCGGCGCGCTGTCGCCGGAGGCGCACGAGGCGCTGGCGATCGCGATGAACCGGCTCGGCGCGCGCTCCAACTCCGGCGAAGGCGGTGAGGATCCGGCGCGCTACGGCACCGAGCGCATGTCCAAGATCAAGCAGGTCGCCTCGGGCCGCTTCGGGGTGACGCCGGCCTACCTCGTCAACGCCGAGGTCCTGCAGATCAAGATCGCCCAGGGCGCCAAGCCCGGCGAAGGCGGCCAGCTGCCCGGCCACAAGGTCAATCCGCTGATCGCGCGGCTGCGCTACGCCAAACCCGGCATCGGCCTGATCTCGCCGCCGCCGCATCACGACATCTACTCGATCGAGGATCTGGCCGAGCTGATCCACGACCTGCGCGAGGTCAACCCGCGCGCGCTGGTGTCGGTCAAGCTGGTCTCGCACGCCGGCGTCGGCACGATCGCCGCCGGTGTCGTCAAGGCCGGTGCCGACCTGGTGACCGTGTCCGGCCACGACGGCGGCACCGGCGCCAGCCCGCTGACCTCGATCCGCTATGCCGGCGTGCCGTGGGAGCTCGGCCTGGCCGAGACGCACCAGACCCTGGTCGCCAACGGCCTGCGCGAGCGCGTGATCGTGCAGACCGACGGCGGCCTGAAGACCGGCCTGGACGTCGTCAAGGCGGCGATCCTCGGCGCCGACTCGTTCGGCTTCGGCACCGGTCCGATGGTCGCGCTCGGCTGCAAGTTCCTGCGCATCTGCCATCTGAACTCGTGCGCGACCGGCGTGGCGACGCAGAACGAGGTGCTGCGCCGCAAGCACTTCCTCGGACTGCCCGAGATGGTCGAGCACTTCTTCCGCTTCGTCGCCGAGGACGTGCGCGCGATTCTCGCCTCGATCGGCGCGCGGTCGCTCGGCGAGGTCGTCGGCCGCACCGACCTGCTGCGCCAGATCGAGGGCACGACCGCCAAACAGCGCCGGCTCGATCTCTCGCCGCTGCTGGCACGCTCGGCGCTGGCCGAATCGATGCAGGGCGCCTGCGGCGCCGGGCCGCTGGTGCCGGGTCCCGGCGCTCTGGTCGAGGCGATCATGCGCGACAGCGCGAGCGCCGTCGCGACGCGCTCGGGCGCGCGCCTGCGCTATGCCGTGCACAACACCGATCGCGCGGTCGGCGCGCGCCTGTCCGGCGAGGTCGCACGCGCTTGGGGTGATGCCGGCATGGCCGAGGCGCCGATCGTCGTCGAGCTCGACGGCGCGGCCGGCCAGAGCTTCGGCGCGTGGAACGCCGGCGGCGTGCACCTGCTGCTGCACGGCGAGGCCAACGACGGCGTCGGCAAGGGCATGGCCGGCGGCCGCATCGTGGTGCGTCCGCCGGCCGACGCGCGCTACGCGACGCAGGACACCAGCATCATCGGCAACACCTGCCTGTACGGCGCGACCGGCGGCGAGCTGTACGCGGCCGGCCGTGCCGGCGAGCGCTTCGCGGTACGCAACTCCGGCGCGATCGCGGTCGTCGAGGGCGTCGGCGACCACGGCTGCGAGTACATGACCGGCGGCACCGTCGTCGTGCTCGGCCGCACCGGCCTGAACTTCGGCGCCGGCATGACCGGCGGCATCGCCTACGTGCTCGACCTCGAGCGCGATTTCGTCGACCGCTACAACCATGAGCTGGTCGACATCGTGCGGATTTCGCTCGAGGGCATGGAGAACCACATGCAGCACGTACGCAATCTGATCGGCACCCATGCCGAGGCGACCGGCAGCGCCTGGGCCGCGCGCCTGCGCGAGGATTTCCGCAACGTGCTGCACAAGGTCTGGCTGGTCAAGCCGAAGGCGGCCAGCCTCGACGCGCTGGCCGAAGAGCTGAGGCGCGCGGCATGAGCGAGAAGACCTTTCCGTTCCTCAAGTTCCATCGCGAGCTGCCGCGCGAGGTACCGGTGCCGGTGCGCATCGTCGGCTTCGGCGAGATCAACGGCAGCTACGCCAACGGCGACGCGGCCGACCAGGCCTCGCGCTGCATCGACTGCGGCAATCCGTACTGCTCCTGGGCCTGCCCGCTCGGCAACCGCATTCCGCAGTGGCTCAAGCTGGTCAAGGAAGGCCGCGTCGAGGACGCGGCCGCGCTGATGCACGAGACCAACCCGCTGCCGGAGATCTGCGGCCGCGTCTGTCCGCAGGACCGTCTCTGCGAGGGCGACTGCACGCTCGAGGAAGGCTTCGGCGCGGTCACGATCGGCGCGATCGAGCGCGTGATCACCGACGAGGCGCTGCAGCGCGGCTGGCGCCCACAGGTCACCAATGCGCCGACCGGTCGCCGCGTCGCGGTCGTCGGCGCCGGTCCGGCCGGCCTCTCCGCCGCGGACCGGCTGATCCGTGCCGGCGTCGCGGTCGAGGTGTTCGACCGCTACGAGGAGATCGGCGGGCTGCTGACGTTCGGCATCCCGCCGTTCAAGCTCGAGAAGTCCGTGGTGCGCCAGCGCCGCGAGGTGCTCGAGGGCCTGGGCGTGCAGTTCCATCTCGGCATCGAGATCGGGCGCGACCTCGCCTTCGACACGCTGGTCGCCGACTACGACGCGGTGTTCCTCGGCACCGGTGCCTACCGCTACGTCGACGCCGGCCTGCCGGGCCAGGATCTGCCCGGCGTGCACGCGGCGCTGGATTTCCTGATCGCCAATGCGCGCCGCCTGCTCGGCACCGAAATCGGCGCCACGACGCTGCCGGATCTGGCCGGCAAGCGCGTCGTCGTGCTCGGCGGCGGCGACACCGCGATGGACTGCGTGCGCACCTCGGTGCGGCTCGGCGCCGCGCGCGTGGACTGCGTCTACCGCCGCGACGAGGCCAACATGCCCGGCTCGCGCAAGGAAGTGAAGAACGCGCGCGACGAAGGCGTGCAGTTCCGGTTCAACCGCCAGCCGCTGGCGATCCTCGGCGACGCCGGCGGCGTCAGAGGCGTGCGCGTCGCCGAGACCCGCCTGGTGCCCGGCCGGCACGGCCGCGCGCGGCCCGAACTCTTGCCCGGCAGCGAGGAAGAGCTGCTCGCCGACGTCGTGATCCAGTCGTTCGGCTTCCTGCCGAGTCCGCCGTCCTGGCTCGGCGACTTCGCGATCGCGACCGAACCCGGCGGACGGCTGATCGTCGGCGGTTCCGGCCTGCCGTACCAGACCAGTCATCCGAAGGTGTTCGCCGGCGGCGACAACGTGCGCGGCGCCGACCTCGTCGTGCGCGCCGTGCTCGACGGTCGCGAGGCGGCGCGCTCGATCGTCGCCCTGCTCGGCATCAGCGTCCGCGACGCCCTGCTCTGACCGCGGCGTCGCCCGCCAGCCGCCGCCAGGCACGAAGGCGGCGCGGACGAGGCCGTCCCCTACCGGCCGGGCGCGATCGCGATACGGCGGCGCACGCGCCCTTCGTCGGCCGACGACCGCCGGCCGGGCGCGGTCGGTGATGCCGGCCCACGGCGTCCGATCAACCATGCCAGCGCTGGCGCAGTCGCGCCGTCGGAGTGTCGCGGATCGGAGACAACCCCTGCCGCGCGCGCCGGCCGGGCCGCCGCCGGTGCCGCTCAAGCCCTTGATCGATCGAAGCTATCGGCCGACCGCTTCAGTTGGCACGGCCAGTGCTGTAGGAAATGCCGTAGCCGGATTGCCGGCTTGGTTGGGTGTGTTCACGCGTCAAGAATTTCGGAGCCGATAACGTAATGAAGACAAGAGCCGCGGTGGCCTGGGAGGCCGGTAAAGATCTCCAGATCGAGGAAATCGACCTGGCCGGCCCGCGCGCCGGCGAAGTACTGGTGCAGATCGTCGCCACCGGCGTGTGTCATACCGACGCCTTCACACTGTCCGGCGCGGACCCGGAAGGTCTGTTCCCGGTCGTCCTCGGCCACGAGGGCGGCGGCATCGTGCGCGAGGTCGGCGCCGGCGTGACCAGCGTCAAGCCGGGTGACCACGTGATTCCGCTGTACACGCCCGAATGCGGCGCCTGCAAGTTCTGCCTGTCCGGCAAGACCAATCTGTGCCAGGCGATCCGCGCGACCCAGGGCAAGGGTCTGATGCCGGACGGCACCTCGCGCTTCTCGTATCAGGGCAAGCCGATCCTGCACTACATGGGCACCAGCACGTTCTCCGAGTACACGGTGCTCCCGGAGATCGCGCTGGCCAAGATCAATCCGGCCGCGCCGCTCGACAAGGTCTGCCTGCTCGGCTGCGGCGTCACCACCGGCATCGGCGCCGTGCTCAACACCGCCAAGGTCAAGCCCGGCGACACCGTCGCGGTGTTCGGCCTCGGCGGCATCGGCCTGTCGTGCGTGCAGGGCGCGGTCATGGCCAAGGCCTCGCGGATCATCGCGGTCGACACCAACCCGTCGAAGTGGGACATGGCCAAGGCGCTCGGCGCGACCGACTTCGTCAATCCGAAGGACTACCCCGACACGCCGATCCAGCAGGTCATCGTCGACCTGACCGACGGCGGCGTCGACTTCTCGTTCGAGTGCATCGGCAATGTCAACGTGATGCGCTCAGCGCTGGAGTGCTGCCACAAGGGTTGGGGCGAGTCGGTGATCATCGGCGTGGCCGGTGCCGGCCAGGAGATCTCGACGCGGCCGTTCCAGCTCGTGACCGGACGCGTCTGGCGCGGCTCGGCATTCGGCGGCGTCAAGGGCCGCTCGCAGCTGCCGGGCTACGTCGACCGCTATCTCGCCGGCGAGATCAAGATCGACGAGTTCGTCACCGAGGTCCTGCCGCTCGAGGAGATCAACGAAGCCTTCCACCTGATGCACGACGGCAAGGTCATCCGCTCGGTGATCAAGTACTGAGCAGGTCCATGGGTCTTCCGGCGCCGTGCAAGACGGGCGTCGCCGGAAACCGCGGTGTGGCGATCCATTCCAATCTACAACCCGAAGGAGTTCTCTATGGCAAACCCCGTCATCTCCGGCGACGGCGTCTTCTCGCACGTCTTCATCGGCGCCGCCGACATGAACAAGTCCGTCGCGTTCTACGATGCGGCCCTCGGCGCGCTCGGCGTCAAGAACCTGGGTCCGTTCGGCAACGGCTGGATCCTCTACGGCCGTGACAAGCCGGCCTTCATCATCGCGCGCCCCGGCAACGGCGAGGCAGCCTCGAGCAACGGCGTGACGATCGGCTTCGCGGCGAAGAGCACGGCCGAGGTCGATGCGTTCCACGCGGCCGGCCTGGCCAACGGCGGCAGCGACGAAGGCAAGCCCGGTCCGCGCGGTCATCTGCCGGGGGCGTATGCGGCGTACCTGCGCGATCCGGCCGGCAACAAGGTCTGCACGTACACGTTCGTCTGAGGCACCCGGTCGCAGCGCGCGGCGATCGCCGCGCGCCGCGACCGATCACGCGACATCGATGACCCGCCCCGCAGCACTCGGGGCGGGTCGGCTACGCGGCGCGGTCGGGAAATTTTCCCAACCGCCTGAGTAGCGATCACGGCTTTCTTCATCGGTTGCCAGGCTAATCTTCGGATCGTGCACGAACCGCGACACATCGCCCGCGAAAACCGTCGCCCTTCCAGAGCCCGCCACCACGCCGCACCAGATCGGGAATTTTTCCCGCCGCATCGCAGCACTTCGCCGGCCGCATCACGACCGATGCAAGGCCCGGTTGTCGCTGTGCGAACGCGTCCGGACAATCGCCTCTCCTCTACACGACGGGGGCGCGCATGTCCGCCCTGAGAATCGCCATCGCCGACGACCATGCCGTGGTCCGCACCGGCTATCGCCGCCTGCTCGAGCTCGAGGACGGCATCGAGGTCGTCGCCGAGTTCGGCGACGGCGACAGCGCCTGCGAATGGCTGACCGCGCATCCGGCCGACATCCTGATCCTCGACCTGTCGATGCCCGGCCGCGCCGGCATGGAGACGCTGCAGCGCCTGCGGGCGCGTGCGCCGCATCTGCAGGTGCTGGTGTTCACGATGCACGAGAGTCCGGCCCTGGCGGCGCAGGCGATGCGGCTGGGCGCACGCGGCTATCTGACCAAGAACAGCCCGCCCGAAGCGCTGGTCGGCGCGGTGCGCGACATCGCAGCCGGCGAGCGCAGCCTGTCCGAAAGCCTCGAGGAGGAAATCCGGCACAAGAGCCGGCGCGTACCGCTGGCCCATCTCGCGCTCAGCGCGCGCGAGCTCGACATCTTCCTGCTGCTCGCGCGCGGACTCAGCGTGGAGGAGATCGCCGCGCAGGGGCGCATGAGCTTCAAGACCGCCGCCAACTACCAGACCTCGATCCGCAAGAAGACCGGTCTGGGCAGTTCGCTCGACATGCATCGCTATGCAATCGCCCACGGCCTGCTGCCGGACGGACCGGGTGCGGCGCTCTGAGCGGACATCGTTCCCGCCGCGCGCCGCGATCGGCGGGCGTGGCGCCGCTACGTCCGCGGCGCGGCGCGCCTCAGCTCCGTGCGCTGCCGGTCCGGCCGACCGGGAAGCGTGCCGACAGCCGGACGCCGGGCCGTTCGGAACCGGCATGCCGCGGCTGGATCTCGATCTCGCCGTGGTGCGCCCAGACCCGCTCGCTGATGCCGGCCAGGCCGTTGCCGCGATGCAGGGCTCGTTCCAGCGCGTCGATGCCGACGCCGTCGTCCTCGACCTGCCAGCGCAGACGCTGGTCGGCGTCCAGGCGCAGCGACACCGCGACGCGGCGCGCGCCCGCGTAGCGCATCGCATTGGTCAGCGCCTCCTGAGTCATCCGGTACAGCGTCAGCGCGAGATCGTCGGCGACCGGCTCGACGCGCTCGTCGAAGCTCAGCGTCAACTCGGCCTGCTGGCCGGGCCGCTCGCGCCAGCTCTGCATCAGTCGGTCGAGCAGCGCGCGCAGCGGCACCGGCCCGTCGCCGACGCCGGTGTCCTGCGGCCGCAGCCGGTCGAGCAGATCGCGGACGCCTTCCTGCAGGCGTCCGCACGAAGTCGCCAGTCCGCGCATGACCTCCTCGACGTCGGCATCGCCGTCGACGCGGCGCTGCAGCCAGGCCACGTCGGCACGCATCGCGGTCAGCACCTGGCCGAGCTCGTCGTGCAGCTCGCGCGCGATGTAGGTGCGCTCCTCCTCCTGCACGCCGAGCAGCTTCAGGCTCAGCGTACGGCGCGCCTCCTGCGCCTGATCGAGCGCGCCGGCCATGTGATTGAGCGCCTGGCCGACCGCGTCGAGTTCGCGCATCGGCAGCGCCGGCACGCGCCAGGCGTAGTCGGCATCGCGATAGTGGCCGATCGCGACGTGGATCGGCTGCAGCGGTGCCAGCGCGCGGCGCAGCGCCCAGAACACCGCGATCAGGGTCAGTACGCCGTAGCCGAACAGCGTGCCGAGCAGACCCAGCGTGTCGTCGAGCGCCTCGTCCTGCTCGCTGGCCGGATTCAGCATGAAGGTCGCGACGAAACGCACGCCCTCGTCGCGCCGGATCACCCACGTCGCCGCGCTGGTCTGCGCCGATTCGGGCGGCAGCAGCGCGACGAAGCTGCGCTCGAGCCACGACAGCGGCACCGCCTCGGGCGGCGCGATCAGCTCGCGGCCGGTCGCATCGGCCAGGCGCAGCTGCAGATGCCGCATCCGGTCCGAGGCGACGATCTCGCGCAGCGCCGCGATGTGCGTGTCGATGCGTTCGGCCGGCGCGTCCTGAAGCGCGCTGAGGTGTTCGAACGCGCGCGCCACGTCGGACGCACCACGCTCTTCCAGCGCCACGTCGAACTGGGCCCGCCACAGCGCGAACACCAGCGCCGCACAGAAGATCGCCGCGGACACCGCGGCGATCCGTCCCATTAAAAACCGCGACATGTCCATCAGGGGTCTCCGCACGTCCAGAAGCCAGGAAGTTTTCCCGACACGATCCACCGTCCATCACGCGAAACACGACAAGAACCGGACGCGGCGCCGATGCGCCGACGGCCGAACGACCGAGGGAGAGAAGACCATGCATGCAGGTTCCGTCAAGTCCATCCATCGCGGCCATGCCGCTGCGACACCCGCGCGCCGGCGCGGCCCGGGCGCGCGCTCGGCATTGTTCGTCGCGCTCGCCGCGGCGCTGCTGCCGGCCGCGGCCGTCCGCGCCCAGGCACCGGCCGACGAGGAAGCCCTTCAACGGCTGCCGACCGTCGAGGCGATCTCGCCGAGCCCGCTGCCCGGCACGACGATCGATCGCGACACCCTGCCCTATTCGTCGCAGACCGCCGACGCCGACGCGATCAGGGAATCGGGCGCCGACAATCTGATCCGCTTCATGACGCAACGGCTGACCGGCGTCAACATCAACGAGGTGCAGGGCAGTCCGTTCCAGGGTGACCTGACGTTCCACGGCTATCGCGCGTCGGCGACGCTCGGCGCGGCACAGGGCATCTCGGTCTATCTCGACGGCATCCGCGTCAACGAGCCGTTCGGCGACATCATCAGCTGGGACATGATGCCCGAGGCGGCGATCCGCACCTTGACCGTCGTGCCGGGCTCCGACGCGCTGTTCGGTCCGAACACGCTCGGCGGCGCGCTGGCGTTCACGACGCAATCGGGCCTGACCGCGCCGGGCTTCAGCGCGGACCTGAGCGTCGGCAGCGATGCGCGCAAGCGCGCCGATCTGGCCTGGGGCTGGAACAATGCCGACGGCTGGCACGCGTTCGCGGCGGTGACCGGCTTCGACGAGGATGGCTGGCGCGACCGCTCAGAAGGCCACCTCGGTACGTTCTTCGGCAAGATCGGCCGCAGCACCGCGACCACCGACTGGGATCTGTCGGTACTGAGCGGACGCAGCAAGCTGATCGGCAACGGCCTGCTGCCGAGCTGGCGCTTCGAGGACGACGGTCGCGAGGGCGGCCTCTACCAGGACAGCCGGCGCGCGATCTACACCGCACCGGACCAGACCGAGAACCGCCAGACCCAGCTCGCCTCGCATTTCGCGCATCGCTTCGACGAGGACACGCAGCTCTCGGCGCTGGCCTACGTGCGCCACGGCAAGCGCGACACCGTCAACGGCGACATCAACGGCGAGTACGAGGAGTACGTCGAGGAATGCGAGGACGGTTTCGACGCCGACGGCCAGCCGCTCGACGACGACTGCGACTACACGCGCGAGGAGGGCGCGGCCCTGCACAACGGCGTGTTCAACGGCACGCATCTGGACCAGTGGGCGCGCGGGCTCGCGGTCAATCTCGATCGCCAGTTCGGCACGCATCGCGTCGTCGTCGGCGCGACCTGGGATCACAGCAAGGTCGACTACAAGCAGTACGAGCAGCTCGGCTGGCTCGACGAGGAGACGCGCGAGATCTACGCCGACCCGGACGAGGAACGCGAGTTCTTCTCGGGCGTGCGCGGCAATGCGACCGCCTACAGCGTGTTCGCGAGCGACCATTGGCAGATCGGCGAGACGACCTATCTGACCGGCTCGCTGCGCTGGAACCGCAGCCGCGTCGCCAATACGCTGAGCACGGCCGAGGACGGCGAGCGTCCGCGCGAGCGATTCACCTACACCAAGGCCAACCCGTTCCTCGGCATCACGCACGCGATCGGCGACTGGGCCGTCTACGCCAGCGCCTCGCAGAGCAACCGCGCGCCGACCGTGATGGAACTGGGCTGCGCCGATCCGGAAGAGCCGTGCCGGCTGCCGACCGGTCTGCAGGGCGATCCGTACCTGGCGCAGGTCGTCTCGCGCTCAGTCGAGATCGGCACACGCTGGTCGCCGAACCGTGACACCTTCGTCTCGGCTTCGGTCTATCGCACGCAGAACCGCGACGACATCCTGTTCCTGCGCGCGCCGAATACGCAGCAGGGCTATTTCTCGAACTTCGACCGCACGCGCCACGAAGGTGTCGATCTGACCGTCCACCAGGACCTCGGCGCGATCGAGTGGCACCTGGGCTACAGCTGGCTCAAGGCGACCTACCAGGCCCACGGCGAGCTGCTGTCGGGCGAGCGCACGGTCGAGATCGAGCCGGGCATGCGCCTGGCCGGCCTGCCCAGACATACGTTCAAGCTCGGCGCCGACTGGAAGCCGACCCATCGCCTGATTCTCGGCGCCGACCTGGTCGCGCAGTCGGACCTGATCGCCAGCGGCAACGAGGACGGCGGCATGACCGAGGAGGTCGAGGGTTCGCGCGCACGCGACTGGAAGACCGCCGGCTTCACGATCGTCAATCTGCACGGCAGCTGGCGCAGCAGCGAGCGGCTGGAGTTCTATGCCGGCGTCGACAACGTGTTCGATCGCCGCTACGAGACCTTCGGCATGATCGGCGAGGACGTGCTGCCGAACGGCGAGCTGCTGCGGCCGCACGTCGATCCGGAGGATTCGGCCGACGCGCTGTTCGTCGCGCCGGGCGCGCCGCGGCGCTATCGCGTCGGTCTGCGTTTCCGCTTCTGAGGGTCGATCGCGCGCGAGGGCGCCACACCCTCGCGCGCGATGCGTGCCGGCCGCCGCCTTCGGCAGCCGGCCGCTCGAGCGATGCCACGCGGCTTGCGCGCCGAGCAGCGAGTACCCGTCACAGGATCGCGGCGCGGCGACATGTGTTCCGTACGCGCCGCCAGGGATTCATCCACGGAGTCGGTGCATCGCGCTCCGCTCGCGATGCACCGGCGTGACCGCAGAACACCGCTGTCGGCGTCTGCGCTGGGCGCGATGCCGGCCGCTCAGTTCCAGCCCAGCCGCACCCACAGGCTCGGCGCCTTGCCGGCCTTCTCGATCGCCTGCAGCCGCGCCGCGTGCGCGGCGGCCTCTTCGGCGTCGGCGATCTGTACGCGCAGCGGCACCACGATCAGCGTCCGCTCGCGGCGCGTCTGGCCGCCGGCCGAGGCCTCGCTCGCGAAGCCCAGATCGCCCTGACCGGACGTCATCGCCAGGTAGACGTCGGCCAGCAGCTGCGCGTCGAGAAGGGCGCCGTGCAGCTCGCGGTGGCTGTTGTCGACGCCGAGCCGCTTGCACAGCGCGTCCAGTCCGTTGCGCTGGCCGGGCCACATCTCGCGCGCCAGCGCCAGCGTGTCGATCACCGCGACGCGCTGCTCGAACGGTCCGGCGATGCCGGCGCGTTCGAGCTCGGCGTTGATGAAGCCGACGTCGAAGCTCGCGTTGTGCGCGATCACCTCGGCGCCGTCGACGAACGCGATGAATTCCTCGGCGATCTCGTGGAAGCGCGGCTTGTCGAGCAGGAACTCGTCGGCGATGCCGGTCACCGCCTTGGCGCCTTCGTCGATCGCGCGGTCGGGATTGAGGTAGCGATGGAAGATGCGGCCGGTCGGCCGGCGCTCGGCGAGCTCGATGCAGCCGATCTCGATCAGACGGTGGCCCTTGTGGACCTCCAGCCCGGTGGTCTCGGTATCCAGCACGATCTGTCTCACGGCCCTGCCCTCCCGTCGCGGACCGCCTGCGCGGCCGCGCGCGCCAGCTGGTCGACACGTTCGTTCTCGACGTGGCCGGCATGGCCGCGTACCCAATGCCAGCGCACGACGTGACGCGCATGCGCGCTGGCGAGCCGCTCCCACAGGTCGCGGTTCTTGACCGGCTTGCCGTCGCTGGTCTTCCAGCCGCGCGCCTGCCAGCGCGGCAGCCATTCCTCGATGCCGCGCTGGACGTACTGCGAGTCGGTGTAGAGCGCGACGCGGCATTGCCGCGTCAGCGCCTCCAGACCCTGGATCGCCGCCATCAGCTCCATGCGGTTGTTGGTCGTCGCCGCCTCGCCTCCGGACAGCTCGCGCTCGCGCTCGCCGAGCCGCAGCAGCGCGCCCCAGCCGCCGGGTCCGGGATTGCCGAGGCAGGCACCGTCGGTGTACAGCTCGACCTCGCTGCGCGCTTCACCGCCGCTCATGCCGAGGCGCGCCGGCTGGCGGCCGCGATCAGACGGCGCGGCGGCATCGCGCGCAGACGCGACGCGCGATGCGGCAGCAGGGTCGCCGGGGCGCGGCGCTTGTTCGCGGCGAGCACCCAGGCCGCGCGGAACAGATCGACCGCGGCACCGCTGGACACGCCGGCCGCGGCGTCGCGCGGCCAGAATGCGCCGACCCGATGCGCGGTCTCGACCTCCAGACCGCTGCGTGCGAGCAGGCGCCGCAACCGCGCGGCGGTCAACCGGCCGAGCGAGACCTCGTTGCGCCAGCGACACCACGGATGCCAGGCACCGAGCGCGTTGAGGCCGGACCACAGCACGATGCCGCCGGGCGCGGTCACGCGCTCGATCTCGACCGCGAACGCGTCGACCGGCGCCAGCACCTCGCCGACGTGCTGCACCTGGACCAGATCGAAACTGCCCTCCGCCCACGGCAGCCGGTGCGGCAGGCACGAGCGGTCGCCCTCCAGGCGTCCGCCCTGGACGTGCAGCCGCGTCACCTCCACGCCCGGCAGATCGAGCGGGAGCTTCAGGCCGCTCAGATGCGGATGCACGACCAGGGCACGCGCCGGCGGCAGACGCCGCGCATAGACGCCGAGCAGGGCGAGCTCGTCGCGGGCCAGGGCCGACAGCTCGGGCCGTGCGAAGACGCTGACGAAACGTGGGGTCATCGAGACATCGGACGATCGAAAGGACCGAAGTGTAACCAAAGCCGGCGGCGCTGCACCGCCGCGCCGATAACCTTCGCTTAACCTCGTCGCGCGCGGGCCTCTTTATAGTCCGGCCGCTCATGAACCGACTGCGCCTGCTGGCCGTCCCGGCCTTCGCCGACAACTACATCTGGCTGCTGGCCGATGCGGCCGGCGACGCGGTCGCGGTCGATCCCGGCCAGGCCGCACCGCTGCGCGACGCGCTCGAGCGCGAAGGCCTGCGTCTGCGCGCGATCGTGCTGACGCACCACCATGCCGATCACATCGGCGGCGTCGCCGAACTGATCGCGCAGACGCCGGTACCGGTCTACGCACCCGACGACGAGCGCATCGCCTGTGCCGACCATCGCGTGAGCGACGGCCAGGTGCTGACGCTGGCAGCGCCGGCCGTGCGTCTGACCGTGATCGCGGTGCCGGGCCATACGCGCAGCCACGTCGCCTATGCCGGCGAAGGCCTGCTGTTCTGCGGCGACACGCTCTTCAGTCTCGGCTGCGGCCGCCTGTTCGAAGGCAGTCCGGAGCAGATGCTCGCCTCGCTCGACCGGCTGTCGGCATTGCCGGACGCGACCGGCGTGTGCTGCGGACACGAGTACACGCTCGACAACGCCGCGTTCGCGCGCACGATCGAGCCCGGCAACGACGCGCTCGATGCGCGCATCGCCGCGGTGCGCCGGCTGCGCGCCGGCGGCCTGCCCTCGCTGCCGGTGTCGCTGGCCGAGGAGCGCGCGAGCAATCCGTTCCTGCGCATCGACGCGCCGACGGTGATCGCCGCGCTGTCCGACGAGGTCGGCGCCGCAGCCACGCGCGCCCAGCGTTTCGGTGCCTTGCGCAGGCGCAAGGATCTGTTCCGGACCGCTACCGCATGAGGTGGGCGACGCGCAGCGGAGCCGGGCTGCTGATGCTCGGTCTGGCAGCCTGCGGCACGCTGCCGCGGCATGCGCCGGCACCTGCATCGCCTGCCCCGCCCGTTCCGCCGCCGACGACGCCGACCCGCCCCGTCGCATCGAAGCCGGCGCCGCCGGTCGAACCCGCAGCGGTCACCGAGCGCTCGCCGTGGCAGCGCATACGCGAGGGCCTGGCGATGCCCGGCTGCGACCACGGCGCCGACGCGATGCGCTGGGCGCACCGCTATGCGGCCTCGCCGCGCCGCTTCGAGGCGTCGTG
This sequence comes from Rhodanobacter denitrificans, assembly GCA_003241385.1. Taxonomy (GTDB): domain Bacteria; phylum Pseudomonadota; class Gammaproteobacteria; order Xanthomonadales; family Rhodanobacteraceae; genus Dokdonella; species Dokdonella denitrificans_A. The sequence continues at coordinate 21,044 of QFPO01000015.1, read as the reverse complement.
GACGCAGGCGATGCCGCTGGCGCTGTGGGTGCTCGACGAGATCGAGCGGCGCGACCTGCCGACCGAGTTCGTGTTCCTGCCGTACGTCGAGAGCCACTACCGGCCGCTGCCGGGACGCGGCGACCAGCCGGCCGGCATGTGGCAGTTGACCGCGACGACCGCGCGCGGCCAGGGCCTGCGCGTCAGTGCCGACTACGACGGCCGTCTCGACCTGGCCGAGTCCACGCGTGCCAGTCTCGATCTGATCGCGCTGTACGAGGAGAAATTCGCCGACTGGCGGCTCGCCAACATGGCCTTCAACGCCGGCGAGTTCCGCGTACGCCGCCTGATCGAGCCGCTCGGCGGCAAGCGGCTGTCGCCCGACGAGCTGGCGCGACTCGCGCTGAGCCGGACCACACACGAGCATCTGGACAAGCTGATGGCGCTGGCCTGCATCGCCAGCGATCCGGCGCGCTTCGGCGTGCAGCTGCCCGAGCCCGCCGCCTCGGACCGGCTGCGCTCGGTCGCGCTGGCGCGTCCGGTCGACCTGCGCGTCGCCGCGCACCTGGCCGGCATCGACGTCGACACGCTCAAACGGCTCAACGCCGGCCATCTGCGCACGCGCGTCGCCGCGGACGCGCCGCCGCGCCTGATCCTGCCGGCGCCGCAGGCACAGCGCTTCGAGGCGCTCAGCGCCGATCTGCCCGACGCGCTCTGGTCGGACTGGCGCGAGCTGCGCACGCGCCACGCGACCGACGTCGCGTCGCTGGCGAGCGCCGCCGGCGTCGACGCGAACCTGGTCGGTCTCGCCAACGGGCTGTCGGCCGACGCGCCGATCGCCGACGGCGCGCGCGTGCTGCTGCCCGGACGCGAGCAGGCCGCGCCGGCGCCCGAGGCCGAGCACGCCAGGACGGCGGTCCACGTCGTCAAGTCCGGCGATACGCTCGGCGCGATCGCACGCCGCTATCGCGTCAAGCTGGCCCAGCTGCTGCGCTGGAACGCGCTTACGGCCACCACGACGCTGCGCCCGGGCGATCGGATCCGCGTCGGGCCGCCGTCGTCCTGACGTTTGCCTCTGCGGGATCGCCCGGTTTCGAGTGACGCGAGCCGATGCGCTGCGCCGCACCGGTTCCGTGCGCTTCCCGGTCGCCCAGGCGCGCTGCCCCGACTCGCTATCGCTCAGACACGGGGCAGCTCTTCGGCCTGGCCGACCAGCGATGCGCGGCTCGCTTCAGGCACACCAACAGCCAAGAGCAACAGCGAGAGCGGAGTACCCGACGCGAGCGAGAACGGCCGCGGCGAGTGCCGTGGAGCAGAACCAAAGAAAAGGCCGCCCATGGGCGGCCTTTTCGGAGCACGTCGAAGCGTGCGAGATCAGTTGAGATTCTTTTCGTTGATGACCGGCTTGACCTCGCTGCGCAGCGCGGCGACGAAGTCCTGCGTCGTCAGATAGCCCTGCCCCTGCTGCAGCGTCGTGCGTGCCGCCTCGCGCGTGGCCGCGTCGAGCGCCGACGGATCGCCGTCGACGACCTTGTCGAGCTGGACCAGCGCGTAGGCGTCGTCGCCGAGCGCGACCGAGCGGAACGCCGGCTTGCCTTCTTCGATACGCGGCATCGCGAACACCGCCTGGACCAGCGCCGCGTCGAGGTTCACGGCATTGCGGCCGATCGCCTTCTGCTCGCTGACCTCGAGCTTGAGTTCGCCGGCCAGCGCCGACAGCGACTCGCCCTTCTCGATGCGCGCGAACAGCTCGTCGGCGCGCTGCCTGGCCGCGGCGGCGACGCGCTCGGCCACGATGCGCTCCTTGATCTGCGCGCTGACTTCGGCGAGCGGCTTGGCCTCGGCCGGCTTGCGCTCGGCGAGGCGCACGAATGCGATGTGGTTGGGGCCCAGATCGATCGCCTCGGAGTTGTGGCCTTCGACCAGCACCGCATCGGAGAACGCCGCACGCGCCACGGCCGGATTGGCGCCGATGCCCTCGGCCGCACCTTCGCGCGAGAACAAGCCGGTCCGGCCGACCTCGAGGCCGACCTCCTGTGCCGCGTTCTGCAGCGAGGACGGATCCTGGTAGACGAGGTCGACCAGACGGCCGGACTTCTCGTTGTAGACGCGTTCGCGTTCGGTCTCGGCGTACTCGGCGGCGAGATCGGCGCGGACCTCCTCGAAGCTGCGCACGTCGCCTGGGCGCGTGTCGCGCAGCTCGATGATGTGGTAGCCGTCGCTGCCGAGCACTGGATCGGACACGGTCTTGGGCGCCAGCGCGAACAGCGCGGTCTCGAACGCCGGATCGGTCATGCCCTTCTCGAGCCAGCCGAGGTCGCCGCCCTGGTTGCGCGAGCCGAGGTCGTCCGATTCCTGCTTGGCGACGTCGGCGAACGTCGCGCCTTCGCGCAGCCGCTTGACGATGTCCTCGGCCTTGCTCAGCGCCTGCTTCTGGTCGTCCGGACCACCGCTGCCGCCGACCTTGACGAGGATGTGCGAGGCGAGCCGCTGCTCCTCGGTCGTGAAGCGTGCCTTCTCGTTCTCGTAGCGCTCGCGCAGCACCGACTCGCTCGGGTCCAGATCGACCTTCAGCTGGGCCGCGTCGAGCTCCAGATATTCCAGCGCGACCTGCTCGGGATTCATGTAGTCGGACTGATGCGCGTCGTAGAAGGTCTTGATCTCCTCGTCGGACACGCTGTCGTCGGTGGTGGCCGGCTTGTCGAGGCGCACGAAGCTGAAATCGCGCTTCTGCTCGCGCAGCCGCAGATAGGTCTCGACCTGCGCGTCGGTCACGAAGCTGGTCGCGTACAGGCTCATCGGCAGCTCGCGCGTCGCGATCGAGGTGCGGATGTCCTGCTCGAGTGCGCGCGAGCTCATGCCCTGCATGCCGAGCAGAGCGCGGTACTGCTCCGGATCGAATTTGCCGTCGCGCTGGAACGCCGGAATCTCCATGATCGCCTCGCGCACGCGCGTGTCGGGCACGCGCACGCCGAGCTTCTCGTTGGCGTCGAGCACGATGCGCTCGTCGATCATCGAGTCGAGCACCTGGCGCCGGACCAGCGGCGAATCGAGCAGGCGGCTGTCGAACCCTTCGCCCTGCTGGCGGATCATGTTCTGGCGATAGTCGTTGAAACGGTCGCGGAACTGATCCTGGCTGATCTCCTGATCGCCGATCCGCGCGACGCTGGCGTCGCTCTGGGACACGAAGTACGACTCGATTCCGAAGAACGAGAAGCCGATCAGGATCAGGCCGAGCACGGCGATGCCGACCCAGCTCTTCAAAATGGTGCGCAGTCTCGACAGCATGGAAGTAGTCCGTTTCTTTTCTTGACTTGCTAAAAAGCAAGGGCGCCTCGCGGGCGCCCTGCTGGACGGTGGCGGTGAAAAACGGGGACAGAACAGGCCCGCTCCCGTTCTGGAGGGCGGCTATTCTAACCGCCCGGACCGCCCTTCCACCGGATGGTGGGTGCTGAGGGGATCGAACCCCCGACCCTCGCCTTGTAAGGGCGACGCTCTACCGCTGAGCTAAGCACCCGGCGAAGCGTCTTCAGTTCAACGCGTCCTTGAGCGCCTTGCCGGCCTTGAACGACGGCACCTTCGACGCCTTGATCTTGATCGTATCGCCGGTACGCGGATTGCGGCCGCTGCGCGCGGCGCGCTTGCGGACCTGGAACGTACCGAAGCCGACGAGGGACACGCTGTCGCCAGCCTTCAGTGCCTTCTTGACGACCTTGAAAACCGCTTCGACAGCGCGCTCGCCGTCGGCCTTCGACAGGCCGGCAGCTTCAGCAACTGCGGAAACGAATTCAGCTTTGTTCATTGAGATGTCACTCCCTCGTGGAACAGCGGCCCGAACGCATAGGATTGGGAAGCGAATCACGCGCATCGCCGGAGGCGGGCATCTTCAGCACGCATGGAACGCTGACCCGCGAAAACGGGCCGCCTCTGAGGCGGCCCCGGTCGCGGCGGCCCCTTTATACCAGCGGCCCAGAGGCCAGGCAATAAAAGGCTTTGCGGACTTTTTCGACCGTGAAGAACGGTTTCCGATGCTTGACAATGCTGCTTGCGGAGGCGTCGTACGCGGCATTTTTCGCAAGGTGGGCACTGCCGCAGCGGCATCTGCACGGCCCCCACCGAGAACCGGCTCGGCACGAGACCGGGTTGCGTCCCCCGCGCGCGGTGCACCGGCCGCGGCCTTCCTACCCCGGCCCGAAACGACTGCGCCGGCCTCAGGGCCGGCGCAGTCGGTCACATCGGGAGAACGGCTCGCCTCAGTGTGGACGTGCCGGCGTCTCGCCGGCGCCGCCGTGCGCGCCTTCCTTCTGCTGTTCGGCGTCGTCCTTGCGCGCGCTCGGCGCCAGCGGCCGCTCCAGCGCGATGTCGAGCACCTCGTCGATCCACTTGACCGGCCGGATCTCGACCGAATCGGTGACGTTCTTCGGGATGTCGACCAGGTCCTTGCGGTTCTCCTCCGGAATGATCACGGTCGAGATGCCGCCGCGATGCGCGGCCAGCAGCTTCTCCTTGAGACCGCCGATCGGCAGCACGCGGCCGCGCAGCGTGATCTCGCCGGTCATCGCGACGTCCGATCGCACCGGCACGCGCGTCAGCGCCGAGACCAGCGCGGTGCACATCGCGATGCCGGCGCTCGGGCCGTCCTTCGGCGTCGCGCCTTCCGGCACGTGGATGTGGATGTCGAGCTTCTGGTGGAACTCCGGATCGATGCCGAACCGGTCGGCGCGTGCGCGCACGACCGACAGCGCCGCCTGGATCGACTCCTGCATGACGTCGCCGAGCTGGCCGGTGTGGATCAGCTTGCCCTTGCCCGAGACGATCGTCGCCTCGATGCTGAGCAGGTCGCCGCCGACCTCGGTCCAGGCCAGACCGGTCACCAGGCCGACTTCGTTCTGCTGCTCGGCGCGGCCGTAGCTGAACTTGCGCACGCCCAGGTACGCGTCGAGATTGCGCGCGGTGACACTGACCTTGCCGGCCGGACGCTTGGCCTTCTCGCCGGCGTCCTTCGCCCTGGCCTTGCTCTTGCCGCCCGACTTCGGCTTCGCCGCGAGGCTGAGCTCCTTGACGACCTTGCGCGCGATCTTCGAGATCTCGCGGTCCAGATTGCGTACGCCCGATTCGCGCGTGTAATAGCGGATGATGTCGCGAATCGCCGACTCGGCGATCTGCAGTTCGTCCTCCTGCAGACCGTTCGCCTTGAGCTGCTTGGGCACGAGGTAGCGGCGCGCGATGTTGATCTTCTCCTCCTCGGTGTAGCCGGGGATGCGGATGACCTCCATGCGGTCGAGCAGCGGACCGGGGATGTTCAGCGAGTTCGCGGTCGCGATCCACATCACCTCGGACAGGTCGAAGTCGACCTCCAGATAGTGGTCGTTGAACGCGTGGTTCTGCTCCGGGTCGAGCACCTCGAGCAGGGCCGCCGACGGATCGCCGCGGAAGTCCATCGACATCTTGTCGATCTCGTCGAGCACGAACAGCGGATTGCGCGTACCGACCTTGGACAGGTTCTGGATGATGCGACCCGGCATCGAACCGATGTAGGTGCGCCGATGGCCGCGGATCTCGGCCTCGTCGCGGACGCCGCCGAGCGACATGCGCACGAACTTGCGATTGGTCGCCTTCGCGATCGACTGGCCGAGCGAGGTCTTGCCGACGCCGGGCGGACCGACCAGGCACAGGATCGGGCCCTTCATCTTGTTGACGCGCTGCTGCACGGCCAGGTACTCGAGGATGCGCTCCTTGACCTTCTCCAAACCGAAATGGTCGGCGTCGAGCACTTCCTGCGCCAGGTGCAGGTCCTTGCGAACCTTGCTGCGCTTCTTCCACGGCGAGTTGACCATCCAGTCGATGTAGTTGCGCACGACCGTGGCCTCGGCCGACATCGGCGACATCTGCTTGAGCTTGTTGAATTCCGCGCGCGCCTTGGCCTCGATCGCCTTCGGCATGCCGGCCTGGCTGATGCGCTTGCCGAGCTCGTCGAGCTCGTTGGGCGCCTCGTCCATGTCGCCGAGCTCCTTCTGGATCGCCTTCATCTGCTCGTTGAGGTAGTACTCGCGCTGGCTCTTCTCCATCTGCGACTTGACGCGGCCGCGGATGCGCTTCTCGATCTGCTGCAGATCGATCTCGCCGTCGACCAGCGACACCAGCGTCTCCAGACGCTCGACGACGTCGGCCATCTCGAGCACGCGCTGCTTGTCCTCCAGGCGCACCGACAGGTGCGCGGCGATCGTGTCGGCCAGCCGCGACGGATTATCGATGCCCGACAGCGTCGCCAGCAGTTCCGGCGGAATCTTGCGCGAGAGCTTGACCAGCTGCTCGAACTGCGCGACCAGCGAGCGCGAAATCACCTCGGCCTCGCGTTCGCTGCGGCCGTAGACCGGCTCGATCACGCGCACGCGGCCGAAAGTCAGGCCGTCATTCTCGCTGTAGCCTTCGATCTGTGCGCGGTCGGTGCCCTCGACGAGCACCTTGATCGTGCCGTCGGGCAGCTTGAGCAGCTGCAGCACCGTGGCGATCGTGCCGATCGCGTGCAGGTCTTCCGGCTGCGGATCGTCGGTGTCGGGACTGCGCTGCGCCACCAGCAGGATCTGCTTGCCGCTCTCCATCGCCACATCGAGCGCGCGCACCGATTTCTCGCGTCCCACGAACAGCGGAATGACCATGTGCGGAAACACCACCACGTCGCGCAGCGGCAGAGCCGGCAGCTCGAGTACGGGGGCGGTGGAGGAACTGCCGGACTTGTCCATCTTCGATCCTGAGCGATGAATTTCGTTGCCGCGGAAACGGCAACGGCAGCGTGAACTCACGCTGCCGTTGGGTCAAGTGAGGGCGCTGCGTCGTATTGCAACGGCGCGCGCCCGCGGGTCATTCAGCCGCTGCGCGCGTCTGCATGTTGCCGCGATAGATCAGGTACGGCTCGGCCTGGCCGTTGATGACGGCCTCGTCGACGACGACCTTGCTGACGTGCTCGAGCGAGGGCAGATCGAACATCGTGTCGAGCAGCACCTGCTCGATGATCGTGCGCAGGCCGCGCGCACCGGTCTTGCGCTTGAGCGCCTTGCGCGCGACCGCAGTCAGCGCGTCCGGACGGAACTCGAGCTCGGCGCCCTCCATCTCGAACATCCGCTTGAACTGCTTGGTGATCGCATTCTTCGGCTCGGTCAGGATCTGCACCAAAGCGCGCTCGTCGAGTTCCTCGAGCGTCGCCACGATCGGCAGACGGCCGACGAACTCGGGAATCAGGCCGAAACGGATCAAATCCTCCGGCTGTACCTCGCTGAGCAGGCGGCCGGTATCGAGCTGGCGGTTCTTGCTGCGCACTTCGGCGTTGAAGCCGATGCTGGTCGTCTCCGAACGCTGCTGGATGATGCGATCGAGGCCGGCGAACGCGCCACCGCAGATGAACAGCACGTTCTTGGTGTCGACCTGCAGGAACTCCTGCTGCGGATGCTTGCGGCCGCCCTGCGGCGGCACCGAGGCGATCGTGCCCTCGATCAGCTTCAGCAGCGCCTGCTGCACGCCTTCGCCGGAGACGTCACGCGTGATCGAGGGGTTCTCGCTCTTGCGCGAGATCTTGTCGATCTCGTCGATGTAGACGATGCCGGCCTGCGCCTTCTCGACGTCGTAGTCGCACTTCTGCAGCAGCTTCTGGATGATGTTCTCGACGTCCTCGCCGACGTAGCCGGCTTCGGTCAGCGTCGTCGCATCGGCGATCGTGAACGGCACATTGAGCAGGCGCGCCAGCGTCTCGGCCAGCAGCGTCTTGCCCGAACCGGTCGGTCCGACCAGCAGGATGTTGGACTTGGTCAGCTCGACCTCGTCGTTGCGGCTGCGCGACTCCATGCGCTTGTAATGGTTGTAGACCGCGACCGCGAGCACCTTCTTCGCGCGCGACTGCCCGATGACGTACTGGTCGAGCACGTCGAGGATTTCCTTGGGCTTGGGCAGATGGCTGCGCGTGCTGGCGGCCTTCTCTTCGAGCTCTTCGCGGATGATGTCGTTGCACAGCTCGACGCATTCATCGCAGATGAACACCGACGGGCCCGCGATCAGCTTGCGGACTTCGTGCTGACTCTTGCCGCAGAACGAACAGTAGAGAATCTTGCCGCTGTCACCCGATCGGCTTTGCCGGTCGTCCGTCATGTTCCGCCTCTGCAAGGTGGGGTGTTGCGCCCCGAGAATAACACAGCGCGCACGCGCCGCTCAGCGGAGCTGAACGGGCGTGCGTGAACCGCTTGGGAGATGCCGGACTGCTCAGCCCGGCGTCGCTTCGACCGGCCGTTTCTGCAGCACCGCGTCGATCAGGCCGTAGCCCTTGGCGTCTTCGGCGTTGAAGAACAGATCGCGCTCGACATCGCGCTCGATCCGCTCCAGCGACTGCCCGGTATTGGCCGCGAGCTCCTCGTTCAGGCGCTTGCGCAGATACAGGATCTCGCGCGCCTGGATCTCGATGTCGGTGGCCTGGCCCTGCGCACCGCCGTGCGGCTGATGGATCATCACGCGCGAATTGGGCAAGGCGTAGCGCTTGCCCTTGGTGCCGGCGGCGAGCAGGAACGCGCCCATGCTCGCGGCCTGGCCGATCACCATCGTGCTGACATCCGGCTTCAGGAAGCGCATCGTGTCGTAGATCGCCAGTCCCGCCGTCACCGAACCGCCGGGGCTGTTGATGTACAGGTTGATGTCCTTGTCCGGGTTCTCCGACTCAAGGAACAGCAACTGCGCGACGACGACGTTGGCGACGTAGTCGTCGACCGGGCCGACCAGGAAGATCAGCCGCTCCTTGAGCAGGCGCGAATAGATATCGTAGGCGCGCTCGCCACGCGAGGTCTGCTCGACCACCATCGGGACCAGATTGAGGCCCTGGGCGGGTGAATGCTGCGACATGTGCGACCTCCAGTGACGCCCGGGCTCAGGCGCCCGGACGCATGACTTCGTTGAAGCTCAGCGGCTGCTCGGTGACCTTGGCACGGTCGGCGATCCACTCGACGACCTGATCCTCGAGCACGCGGCTTTGCAGACCGCCCATCAACTGGGGATCGCGGCTGTAGAGTTCAATGACCTGCTGCGGTTCCTCGTAGGTCGAGGCGATCGTCGCCAGCGCCTCGCGCACCCGGCGCGGCTCGACGCTGATCTGGTTCTGACGCGCGATCTCGGCCAGCAGCAGGCCGGCCGCGACGCGGCGCCGGGCCGCCGGCGCGAACGCCTCGGCCGACTGGTCGGCCGGTACGCGGGCCTGGTTGGCGAGCAGGCGCGCCTCACCGTCGATCAGCGACTGCGGCAGCTCCAGGTCCGCATGCGCGGCGAGCAGCTTGTCGATCGTCGCGGCCTTGAGCCGGTTCATCAGCACGCCGTCGAGCTCGCGCTGCAGATTGGCGCGGACGTCGTCGCGGAACCGCGCCAGACCGCCCTCGCGCACGCCGAACGCGGCGATGAACGCGTCGTCGACGTCCGGCACCTGCGGCGCCTGCACGCGCACGACGCGGACGTGGACCTTGGCCGACTTGCCGGCCAGCGCGGTCTCGCGGAAATCGGCCGGGAAGTCGACGTCGACGTCAAACTCGGCGTCGACCGACCGGCCGATCAGCGCCGACTCGAGCGCCGCCGGCAGCGCGTTGGAGCCGATGATCGTGCCCATGCGGTCGGCGCCGCTGGCCGGATGGCGAAAGCCCTCGCCCTCGGCCGAGAACTCGAACAGCGCCATGTCGCCGCTCTCGGCGGCGCGCTCGACCGGCGTCCAGCTGCGGCGCTGCTGACGCAGGGTCTCGATCATCTGGTCGATGTCCTCGTCGGTCACGCTCGCGGTGGTGCGCGTGATCTCGAGCGCAGCCACGTCGATCGTGCCGATCTCCGGCACGACCTCGAACTCGGCCGTGTACTCGATCTGGCCGTCGGCCGGACGGCCGGTGGTCGAGATCGACGGCTGCACGGCCGGACGCAGGTTCTCCTGGGTCACCGCTTCCTGGAAGCTCGAGCCGATCAGATCGGACAGCACCTCGTTGCGCAGCTGCGCGCCGAAGCGCTGCTCGATGACCTTCTGCGGCACCTTGCCGGGGCGGAAACCCTTGATGCGCGCCGAGCGCGTCATCTCCTGGATCCGGTTGCGGACGGTGTCTTCCAGGCGATCGGCCGGCAGTCTCACGACGAGCTTGCGGCCCAGCTTGCCTACGTTCTCAACCGAAACTTGCATGTATGCTCCTTACGCGAACGCTCGTTCTGACAGCTACGGCACGGCCACGGCGGCCGCGCACGCGGAATACGATCCCGGCCTCGATCCGGCCAGCGAACGGAGCGTTACGTAGAAGGAGTACGCGAAGAGGCGTCGCGTGAGCGGTGGGAGCCTGCCCGACACCAGCTGGTGCGAAAGGAGAGACTCGAACTCTCACGGGTTGCCCCACTGGAACCTAAATCCAGCGCGTCTACCAGTTCCGCCACATTCGCATGTTGCCTGGGTCAACCCGGGGCTGTTTGGTGGGTCGTGTAGGATTCGAACCTACGACCTATTGATTAAGAGTCAACTGCTCTACCAACTGAGCTAACGACCCAAACAGATCGGAAAGTCTAGCAAATTGTGTCGCCGGGAAAAACCCGCATCGCGCGGTTTCTTCCAGAAATATGGGGTGAGCGAGGGGATTCGAACCCCCGACAACCGGAATCACAATCCGGTACTCTAACCAGCTGAGCTACGCCCACCATTGCACCGCACACACCGTCCTGGCCGTCACTCTCCGTCGCGCCTCCGGGTCGACGACGACGCTTCGCCGATCCGGCGCTGCGCTGGCGCGCCCGACAGGAATCGAACCTGCAACCGTCGGCTTAGAAGGCCGATGCTCTATCCGGTTGAGCTACGGGCGCAGCGTACGGCCTTCCCGGGATGGTCGGGGTAGAGGGATTCGAACCCCCGACATCCTGCTCCCAAAGCAGGCGCGCTACCAGACTGCGCTATACCCCGCCGGTTCCAGCCCTTCGGCCAACGGACAGGCGCCGCGAAGCCGCGAGATGGTAAGGGGGCCGCCTCGCGGCGTCAATGACCTGAATGCGAGGAATCGCGGTCGGCGTCGAAGCCGCGATGGCGCTTGCCGTCGTCGGCCGGCGTACCGGTCGTGACCGCGCCGAGGCGCCGCCGGCCCGGCGCGGCCAGCTCGCGCGCGAGGTCGTCGGCGATCACGCGCGCCATCGCGCGGATCTCCGGCAGTCCGCTGCATTCCCAGAGCGCGCCGCGCAGCAGTGTGCCGATCGCGCGCAGCGTCGGCGCCGCGCCACCGTCGGCGCCGCGCAACCGGCCCTGCGCATCCGCGCACAGGCCCAGGCCCAGCCGATCGGGCCGGACCACGTCCTCGGCGATCATCTGGCCGATCAGACGGTGCGAGGTCTGCTCGGCCAGCGTGGTCAGGCCGGTCGCCTGGATCACCAGGTCGGCGGTCAGCGAGCGCTGGATCTCGCCGCCGCGCGGGCGGATCCGCACGTCCAGCGGCCCCTCGCCGGAGACCGCGAGCACGCGTGCGGCGACGATCTTCAGGCGCCCCTGCGTGCGCAGTCGCGCGATCGCGGTCGCGGTCTGCGGCGGCATGCGATGGCGCATCGGCTCCCACAACCAGCGCAGATGGCGGACGAAACGCGCGCGCTCGGTCCCGTCGAGCTGCCGCCACAGCCCCGGCGTCGCACCGCGCAGGCCGTCGACGACGGCGCGCCAGTCCACGTCCTCGTCGGCCAGCGTCGTGCGCGCCGTGCGCAGCCAGGCGCGGATCCGCGGCTCGGCCTCGAATGCGTCGATCAGCTCCTGCTGGTGCGGGTACGGCTCGCCGGGATGGCTGGCATGCGTGCGCGGCAGCTGGCCGTGGCGCGAGATCGCGGTCAGCTGCGCATGCGGCCACAGCGTCGAGGCGCTCAGCAGCACGTCCACGGCGGTCAGGCCGGTGCCGACGACGACGACGCGCTCGGGCGCCTGCGCCAGCGTCGGCCATTGCCACGGATCGGTCACGTAGGCGCCGCTGCGCAGCGCCTCCGGCGCGACCGCGGCGAGCGGTGCGGGCGGCAACGCGCCGACCGCGAGCACGACCGCGTCGGCGCGCCAGCGCTCGCCGTCCTCGGTGGTCACGGTGTAGCCGCTCGTCGCATCGCCGCGCACCGCGACGGCCTCGTGCGACTGCACGCTGAGCCGGCCGGGTCGGCGCGATTCGGAGACCAGCCGCGCCAGCGAGGATTCGACGAAATCGCCGAACCACGAGCGCGGCACGAAATCGGCCCCCTTGACCGGCAGGCCACGCGCGGCGGTGTACCTGAGGAATGCGCCGATGTCGTCGACGAACAGTCCCATGCCGGCGGCGCGCACGTTCAGCAGATGGTGATCGGCGCTGGTCGAGTACGCGATGCCGCGTCCCGGCGCGCGCTGGCCGACCAGCCAGACGATGTCGGCCTCGGTCGGGCGGCCCGGCCGCAGCAGCTCGCCGACCAGCGCGGAGCCGGCGGCCCCGCCTCCAATGACGACGATACGTGGCATGTTCACCCCCCAAGAACCTGGCGCCGGCCGCCACGGCGGCGCGGCACGGACGCTGCTGCGGCGCAGCGTAAACGAGCCTGGCCGCAATGGCAGCACGAGCGGCGTTAGCGTTTCGCTAAACCGCTGCTTGCCGCGGCATGAGGAAAGGCCTTAAGCATATGGCCGCGCTTCGGCGGCCCGACAAGCGCCCGGACCGGCGCTCAGACCGCGCCGCGCCGCGCGAGGCGCCAGGCACGCCAGGCCGCCGAAGGCCCGAGCCGGCCGCGCGCCGCGAGCAGTGCCGCGGCCGGGTCGGCCGCCCGCGCGGCGCGGTCGGCGCGGTCGAGGTCGGCGATCTGGCGGACGCCGGCGAACAGCGGCAGCGCAGTCCACGGCAGCGCACGCAGCCGTGTGGCGATCTGGTGCAGCAGCTCGCGCAGCGCCTCGTCGCGCGCCGGCGAGCGCGCGGCCAGCTCGCCGCGGTCGAGCTGATGGCGCGCCAGCAGGTCCAACGGCAGCGGCAGGCGGCCGCGCTCGAGTGCGCCGCGCAGATCGGACAGCTCCTGCAGCGCCCGCGCCAGCACGGCTGCCTCCGTGGCCGCGTCGGCCGAGGCGCCCGGCGACGCGGCGATCGCGACCTGCGCCAGTGGACCGTAGTAACGGCGATGGCCGTCGAGCAGGTCGCCGAGCGATCCGGCCGGCCCGGCCTCGCGGATCGCGAGCGCGCCGGTGATCACCGCGTCCCAGGCGCCCGGCGCGATCGCCGGTCCGTCCGTCGCGGCCAGCGCCTGCGTCGCCGGATGACGCGGCTTGCCATCGAGCAGGCGCGCCAGCTCCTCGGCCCACCAGTGCAGCTTGGCTTCGGCGACGTGATCCTCGGCGATGCGGAACGCGGCGTCCTCGATCTCGAGTCCGACCACGGCCAGTCCGAGCGCGCGGTCGCGCGCCGCGGCCGGCACGAAGCGCAGCGCCAGCGCGAGCTCCGGATGGACACCGGACCACTTCGCCTCGAAGCTGCCGAGGACGTCCTCGCCGCCCATCAGCCGCGGCCGAGCAGGCGCGTCAGTTCGGGCGGCGTCGCGACGACGACGTCGGCCTCCCAGGCCGCCGGATCACCGCCGTCGAGATAGCCCCAGGCCGCCGCGAACGTGCGCGCGCCGGCGGCGCGGCCGGCCTGGATGTCGCGCAGATCGTCGCCGACGAACCAGGTCCGCGCCGGGTCGGCGCCGGCCTGCGCGCAGGCATGCAGCACCGGTTCGGGGTCGGGCTTCTTCGTCGACAGGCAGTCGCCGCTGACCAGGGCCGCGCAGCGGTTTGCCCAGCCGAGCTGTTCGACCAGCGGGCGGGCCAGCCAGCCGGGCTTGTTGGTGACGATGCCCCAGGCGATGCCGTCGTGCTCGAGCCAGTCGAGCAGCTCGACGACGCCGGCGTACGGCTGCGTCTCCTGCGCGATGCGGCCGGCGTACAGCGCCAGGAAGCGTGGCAGATGATGTTCGATCGCGGCCTCGTCGAAGCCCGGCAGGCCGCGCCGCAGCATCGCGCGGCCGCCGGCCGAGACCACGATGCGCACCGCGTCGGCATCCGGCGGCGCCTCACCGAGCTCGACGCACAGCGCCTGCAGCGCGCCGATCAGATCCGGCGCGGAATCGACCAGGGTGCCGTCGAGATCGAACAGCACGGCCTGCGGCGAGGCCGTCATGCCGGCTTGATCGCGCAGGCGATGTAGTTGACCGAGACGTTCTCGGTCAGGCGCGCGCCGCGCGTGAACGGGTTGTAGGCGATACCGGCCAGATGCGCCAGCTCGAGACCGGCAGCGCGCAGATGGCCGGCCATTTCGCTCGGCCGGATGAACTGCTCATAGTGATGCGTGCCGCGCGGCAGCAGGCGCAGCACGTGCTCGGCGCCGATGATCGCCGCCGCGAACGCGGCCGGCGTGCGGTTCAGGGTCGACACGAACAGGCGCCCGCCGGGCCGCAGCAGCCGTGCGCAGGCATCGACGACGCTGCGCGGATCGGGCACGTGTTCGAGCATTTCCATGCACGAGACGAGGTCGAAACTCGCCGCCGACTCGGCCGCCAGCGCCTCGACGTCGAGCAGACGGTAGTCGACGGTCAGCGCGCTCTCGAGCAGGTGCAGACGCGCGACCTCGATGACGTCCGGCGACAGGTCGATCGCGGTGACCTCGGCGCCGGCGCGCGCCAGGCTCTCGCTGAGGATGCCGCCGCCGCAGCCGACGTCGAGCGCGCGCGCGCCGCGCAGCGCGGTCCGTTCGGCGATGTAGGCCAGGCGGACCGGATTGAGATCGTGCAGCGGACGGGACTCTCCGTCCGGATCCCACCAGCGGCCGGCCAGACGGCCGAACTTGGCGATTTCGGCCGGATCGACATTGATCGTGTTCATCGGCTCATTCTACCCGGCCGCGGCACGCGCCGAGTGCGCTACCGCGCGAATGCGACGCGGACCGCGCGGCGCCGACGTCAGACCGCGGCGATGCGCTCGCGCCAGCGGCGCGCCTTGGCGACGATCTCGGCCGTGTCGAGATCGACCAGCTCGCGCCGTGCCAGCTTGCGCCGGCCGGCGATCCAGACGTCGCTGACCTGATGGCGGCCGGCCGCGTAGATCAACTGCGAGACGACGTGATAGATCGGCTGCATCTCGATTTCGTCGAGGCGGACCGCGACCAGATCGGCCTGCTTGCCGCGTTCGATCGAGCCGATCCGGTCGCCCCAGCCGAGCGCGCTCGCGCCGCCAAGCGTCGCCGCGCGCAACACGGCCGCAGCACCGAACGCGGTCGCGTCCTCGGCCACGGCCTTGGCCAGCAGCGCGGCGCTGCGCATCTCGCCGAACATGTCCAGATCGTTGTTGCTGGCGCAGCCGTCGGTGCCGATGACGACGTTGACGCCGGCGCGCCGCATCACCTCGATCGGCGAGAAGCCGCTGGCGAGCTTGAGATTGGACTCGGCGCAGTGCACGACGCTGACGCCGGCCGCCGCGCAGTCGGCGATCTCCTGCTCGGTCAGCTGGGTCATGTGCACCGCGAGCAGACGCTCGTTGACCAGGCCGAGCGCCTTGACGCGCGCGAACGGCCGCACGCCGTGCTCGCGCTTGCCGTCGGCCACTTCCTGGGCGGTCTCGTGCAGATGCAGATGGACCGGAATGTCGAGCTGGTCGGACAGTACGCGGATGCGCTCGAAGCTCGCGTCGGACACCGTGTACGGCGCATGCGGCGCGAACGCCGTACCGAGCAGCGGCATCGCGCGGATCGCGTCGTGCGCAGCCAGCGCCTTGTCGAAGTACTCGTCGCGCGTGCGCGCCCAGGCGCTCGGAAACTCGATCACCGGCAGACCGACCAGCGCGCGGAAGCCGTAGCGCGCGTAGGTCGCGGCCTGGACGTCGGGGAAGAAATAGTTCTCGTTGCAGCAGGTGGTGCCGCCGCGCAGCATCTCGGCGATCGCCAGCTCGACGCCGTCGCGCACGAACTCCGGCCCGATCACCTTGGCCTCGGCCGGCCAGATGTGCTCCTGCAGCCAGCGCATCAGCGGCAGGTCGTCGGCCAGACCGCGCATCAGCGTCATCGGATTGTGCGTATGCGCGTTGACCAGGCCCGGGATCAGCGCATGATCGGGCAACGCGACACGCTCGGCCGGCGCCCAGGCGGCACGCGCGCGCTCGATCGGCGCCAGGTCGACGATGCAGCCGTCGCGGACCGCCACGGCGTGGTCGTCGAGCACGACGCCGTCGGGCTCGACCGGCACGACCCAGCGCGCCTCGATCAGGACATCACACGGTTCTGACATGAGCGGACCACCATCCGGCGGAAGGACAGCACGGCGCCGGCGCCCCCAGGGGCGGCCGGCGCGCGCCGATCGACACGAAGACGGCGGCCGCGGAGGCCGCCGCCGAAACCGGAGCGGACTTACTTGACGCGTCCGACGTACTCGCCCGAGCGCGTGTCGACCTTGATGATCTCGTTCTGGTTGACGAACAGCGGCACGCGCACGACCGCGCCGGTCTCGAGCTTGGCCGGCTTGCCGCCGCCGCCCGAGGTGTCGCCGCGCACGCCCGGATCGGTCTCGACGATCTCCAGCTCGACGAAGTTCGGCGGCGTCACCGTCAGCGGCGTGCCGTTCCACAGCGTCACGATCACCGCCTCGTTGCCCTTCAGCCACTTGGACGCATCGGCCATCGCACTGGCGTCGGCCGCGATCTGCTCGTGCGTGTCCGGGTGCATGAAATGCCAGAACTCGCCGTCCGAATACAGGAATTCCATGTCGGTGTCGACGACGTCGGCGGCCTCGACCGAATCGGTCGACTTCATCGTCAGCTCGACCGTGCGGCCGGTCTTCAGATTGCGGTACTTGACGCGCGTGAACGCCTGCCCCTTGCCCGGCTTGATGTATTCGGTATCGATGATCGTGCACGGATAGCCGTCCACAATGATCTTCATACCGTTCTTCACATCATTCATGCCATACGAGGCCATCGACTGCTCCTGCCGCTTCTGAATAAACAAAGCCGCTCGGGAAAGCGGCTGACGGATAGAATTGCGCTTTCCGACCGAGGGAAAGCCGTGATTCGTGCCGCCCATGATAACCGCTAACCGCGCGCCCGCGCAGCCGCGCCGCTGGCAGCAGCTCTGGCGCGAGGCGATCACCGACCCGCTCGAACTGCTCGGCCTGCTCGACCTGAGCGACCGGGCCGGTGAGCTGCTGCCGGCCGCCGACACCGGTTTTCCGCTGCGCGTGCCGCGCGGCTTCGTCGCGCGGATGCGCCGTGGCGACGCGCGCGACCCGCTGCTGCTGCAGGTCCTGCCGCTGGCCGCCGAGCTCGGCGAGGTGCCCGGCTTCACGCGCGACGCGGTCGGCGACCTCGCCGCGCGCGCCGCGCACGGCGTGCTGCACAAGTACCAGGGCCGCGCCCTGCTGCTGGCGACCGGCTCGTGCGCGGTGCATTGCCGCTACTGCTTCCGGCGCCATTTCCCGTATGCCGAGGAGACCGCCGCCGCCAACGGCTGGCGCGCCGCGGTCGCCCATCTGGCCGCCGACGACTCGATCGACGAGGTGATCCTGTCCGGCGGCGACCCGCTGTCGCTGGCGACGCACAAGCTCGCCGAACTCGGCGAGGCGATCGGCGCGATCGCCCATCTGAAGCGCCTGCGCCTGCACACGCGGCTGCCGGTCGTGCTGCCCGAGCGCATCGACGCCGAGTTCCTCGACTGGTTTGGCGCCCTGCCCCAGCAGCGCGTCGTCGTGATCCACGCCAACCATCCGCGCGAGATCGATCCGGCCGTCGCCGCGGCCTGCCGCGCGCTGCAGGCCGCCGGCGCCACCGTGTTGAACCAGGCGGTGCTGCTGCGCGAGGTCAACGACGATACCGACGTGCTCGCCGAGCTGTCCGAGCGCCTGTTCGCGGCCGGCGTGCTGCCGTACTACCTGCACCAGCTCGACCGCGTCGCCGGCGCCGCGCATTTCGAGGTCGACGACGTCCGCGCGCTGGCCCTGGTCGACGCGCTGCGCGATCGCCTGCCCGGCTACCTCGTGCCGCGGCTGGTGCGCGAGATCGCCGGCGCGCCGTCGAAGCGGCCCGTGTGACGATCGCCCGATGGAAAAGGCCACACGAATCCGGTAAACAGGTGGGCGGCGATCCTCCCCGAACCGCCGCGCACGTCCGGACGCGCCGGTGCCTCTCGCAGCATCGGATCGACGCCGGACGCGCCGCCCGCCTTTCCGCCGAGAGTCCCCTAGAGCTCCGATGAATCGACAAGACACCGTGCTGCGCCTGATCCTGGTCGAGGAGTCCACGGACGCCGCCGAACAGCTGGTCAGCCAGCTGCGCAACGGCGGCATCGCGGCACGCCCGTCGCGCGCCGAGAACGAGGCCCAGCTCGAAGAGGCCATCGCCGACCATCCCGACCTGATCCTGTTCAATCTCGCCACCACTTCGATCTCGCTGCCGGCCGCCGCCGCCGCGGCGGCCCGCTCGGGTCGTGACATCGCCCTGGTCGCCTATGCCTTGAGTCCCGATGCCGACCAGATCGCCGACGCGTTCCGCGACGGCGCGCGCGCGCTGGCGGTCTGCGACCGCCCCGACCACATGCAGACGATCATCGCGCGCGAGTTCGAGGCGCTGACGATGCGCCGCAGCGTGCGCCGGCTCGAAGCGGCATTGCGCGAATCCGAGCGCCGCTGCGACTCGCTGCTCGACTCCTCGCGCGATCCGATCGCCTACGTGCACGAAGGCATGCACGTGCGCGCCAACAAGGCGTATCTGGACATCTTCGGCTTCGAGGAATTCGAGGACATCGAGGGCATGTCGATCCTCGACCTGATCGCCGCCGAGGACGCCGGCGACTTCAAGTCGCTGCTGCGCCGCCTGTCCAAGGGCGAGAAGCCGCCGCAGCGGCTGAACCTCAAGGCGCAGCGCAGCGACGGCTCGATCTTCGACGCGGTCATGGAGTTCTCCGAGGCCACCTACGAAGGCGAGCCCTGCCAGCAGATCGTGTTCCGCCAGCAGGCGCTGGATCCCAACCTCGCGCAGCAGATCGACGAGCTGCGCTCCAAGGACCTGGTCACCGACCTGTACAACCGCCAGCACACGCTGACCGAGATCGAACGCGCCGCCGCCAGCGCCGCAGCCGGCCAGAGCGACCAGGCGCTGCTGCTGTTCGAGCCGGACAACTTCAAGAAGACGCTCGACACGATCGGCCTCGGCCTGACCGACCTGCTGCTGGGTGACATGGCCAGCCTGCTGCGCCGCCATCTCGGCGAGTCCGATGTCGCCGGCCGCCTGTCCGACCAGAACTTCGGCGTGCTGCTGACCGGCCGCCCGGCCGATCAGGTCCGCCAGCTCGCCGAGACGCTGCGTCATGCGTTCGAGGACCGCATCTTCGAGGTCGGCAAGCAGTCGGTCACGCTGACGATGAGCATCGGCGGCGCGCTGATCACCGAGAAGAACGCGCACGCCGACCAGATCCTCAACCAGGCCCAGGCGATGCTGCGCATGGCGCAGGGCGAAGGCGGCAACCGCGTCTCCCTGCTCGATCCCGGTGCGCAGGATAAGGCCGAGGTCGAGAAGAACCAGCGCTGGCTGCGCCTGATCAAGGACGCGCTCGCCAACGACGGCTTCCTGTTCCACTACCAGCCGGTGGTCAGCCTGCACGGCAGCGGCAAGGCCTTCTACGAAGTGCTGCTGCGCATGAAGGGCCCCAAGGGCGACATCACGCCCGAGCACTTCTTCCCGATCGCCGAACAGAACGGCCTGCTGCCGGCGATCGACCGCTGGGTCATCGCCAATGCATTGCGCCTGGGCGCCGAACGCGAGCGCCAGGGCCAGCCGACCTCGTTCTTCATCAAGCTCTCGGCGCAGTCGCTCGACGACCAGACGTTGCTGCCGTGGATCGCGCAGCAGCTCAAGAACGCACGCCAGCCCGGCGACAGCCTGATCTTCGAGATGCCCGAGAGCCTGGTCGTGACCCATCTCAAGCAGGCGCGGACCTTCCTGAAGGGCCTGGAGCAGCTGCACTGCCGCTTCGCGCTCGAGCAGTTCGGCCGCGGCCTCAACTCGTTCCAGCTGCTCAAGCACGTGCCGGCGCACTATCTGAAGATCGACCGCAGCTTCATGGTCGACCTGGTCCGCAGCAAGGAGACCCAGGACAAGGTCCGCGAGATCTGCGAGCAGGCCCACCACGCGGGCAAGCTGACGGTCGCGGAGTTCGTGGAGGATGCGGCGACGATGTCGATCCTGTTCTCGTGCGGCGCGAATTTCGTGCAGGGGAATTTCCTGCAGGAGCCGCAGGCGCACATGAACTACGAGTTCGGCACCTGAGGGGTCCGGTTTTTTTTCCTGAGATTTTGCTTCGCAGGCAGACGCCACTGCTGCTTTTTTGTTAGCTCCCACGAGCGGATCACGTCCCAGCGACCGGTCCTCCAGGCTCTTTTCGTCGGTAAGCCGCATCTGGGTTCGGAGCGCTGGGCTGGGTCTTGCTTCGTAAGGTGGGCGGCATCCCTGCCTTTTTCCGCTCGCCTCCAGGCGAGCGGGTCACTTTCTCTTGCGTGCCCACTGCGCCGCAGGAGCGGCGCGAACGGCGAAGCCGGCCCGAAGGGCGGAGCGCAGGATGCGCGGAGTCAGAGAAAGTAACCAAAGAGAAGGGCACCCCACAGACGTGCCCTCCGGGCATCCTGCCCTGCGGGTCCGTGGGCCGGGACCGGGGTTCGTCGACAGCACCTCCTGTGCTGACGACGAACGCGCGGGCCTCCCTGCCCGCGCCCCTTCGGGCGATTCCGGCCCCGACCCACCACGTCTGACGGGACCCTTCAGCGCGCTTCCTGCGCGCAGAAGACGAAGCAAGAGCAAGAGCAACAGCGCGTTGTCCACGCTCGGGGCGCCAGCGTCAATGCTTGCGCACCTGCTTGCATGCGTGGCATCCGCAGCGTGTGCAAGCGCGCTTCTCGCTTTCGCTCTTGTCTTTGCTCGAGCGCGCAGGATGCGCGCCCATGGGGCCCCTGTGCCGCGGCGAAGGGGCGTAGGAAAGGCCCGAAGGGTGGGCCACAGGACGTGGCCCAGTCTGCTGTCAGCGCAGGATGCGCTGTCAGCA
>QFPO01000014.1 GCA_003241385.1 Rhodanobacter denitrificans | reverse complement strand
ACGCTGCCCCAACTCGCTGGCGCTCAGACACGGGGCAGCTCTTCGGCCTGGGCGACCTGCGATGCTCGGCTCGCTTTAGGCGCACCAACAGCCAGGAGCAAAAGCAACGGCAAAAGCGAAGGCTACGGCAGGAGCGAGAGCTACGGCAGGAGCGGAAGCAGGGGCGGGAGCGAAAGCGGGCGACACGAACGATCGGCTCGCCGATAGATGCGGAAGGGGGGAAGTCCCTCCTTTTTGGACGCCCCCTCTTGCGTTGCGGGCGAGCCGGGGCGGTATGATGCGGCCTTCGCCCTGCCGGTATCGTCCATGAGCCATTTCCGCCGAAAGGCCTCGGCGGCGACTTGCGAGTCGCCGGTCGCCTGGACGTTCTTCCGGCAATGGCTCAAGAATCCGCTGTCGATGGCGGCGTTCTCACCGTCGGGCAAGCAGCTGGCGAAGGCGATGGTCTCGCAGCTGCCGGTCGGCGCGCGGCGCGTGATCGAGCTCGGCGGCGGCACCGGTGTGTTCACGCGGGCCTTGCTCGAGCACGGCATCGCGCCTGCCGACCTGATGGTCGTCGAGCTCAACGAGGCGCTGCACCGGCTGCTTCAGCACCGATTCCCGGGCGTGCAGGTGATCCGCGGCGACGCGCGCGAACTGGCCGATCTGGCCACCCGGACGCATTTCCTCGACCAGGGGCCGGCCGATGCGGTCGTCAGCGGTCTCGGTCTGCTGTCGATGTCACGCAGCATGCAGCGCGACATCCTGCGCTCGGCGTTCTCGGTGCTGGCGCCGCACGGGCGCCTGATCCAGTTCACCTACGGCCCGGCCAGTCCGGTCTCGCGCGAGCTGCTGGCCGAGCTCGGGCTCAGCGCACGGCGCGGTTCGGTCGCCTGGATCAACGTGCCGCCGGCGACCGTCTACACCTACACGCGCAACCGCTCGACCGCGGTCCCGGCGCGCGCGCCGGCGTCTCGCTGAGCGATCGATCGCGCGACGTCCGCCGGGCTGGGTCCGGCGTTTCCGATCCCCAGTGCACGCGTACGGCCGCGATCGAGCGGCATCCGGCCGATGCCGCTCGGCGTCCGCGTGGTTGGCATCCCCGGCCTCTCGAGCCGCGCTCGGGTGCCGGCGCGCGGCTCAGCCGGCGATGTAGCGCTGCAGATGCTCGATTTCCTCGGCCTGCTCGCTGATCACGGCCTTGACGAGGTCGCCGATCGACAGCACGCCGAGGATCGCGCCGCCGTCGACCACCGGCAGATGGCGGACGTGGCTGCGCGTGCAGACCTGCATGCAGTGGTCGACCGTGTCGCTCGAGGACACCGTGATCGCCGGCGCCGACATGATCGCCGAGACCGGCGTGTCCGCCGACGAGCGGCCCATGAGGATCACCTTGCGCGTGTAGTCGCGCTCGGACACGATGCCGACGAGCGCGCCGCCGTCGAGCACCAGCAGGGCGCCGACGTTGCGCTCGGCCATCGTGCGGATCGCCTCGAGCACCGGTGCGTCCGGTGCGGTCGAGTAGATCGCATCGCCTTTATCGTTCAGAAGCTGCCTGACCAGGATCATGGGCTCTCCTCGCTGCGCGACCGGAACGGACGATCAGTCTACTCCGGAGCGGCCGCCTTGCCCTGTATCGCGGCGGCCTGCGGCGGATGCCAGGCGTCGATGAAGTAGAGCGGGCGCTGCTTGGCCTCGACATAGAGCCGGCCGATGTACTCGCCGAGCACGCCGAGCGCCATCAGCTGGACGCCGCCGAGGAACAGGATCACCACCATCAACGACGGATAGCCCTGCACCGGATCGCCGTAGAGAATCGCCTTGCACAGCACCCAGATGCCGAACAGGAACGCGATCAGCGCGACCGTGAAGCCGAAGTAGGTCGCGATCTTGAGCGGCGCGCTCGAGAACGAGGTGATGCCGTCGATCGCGAAGTTCCACAGCCGCCAGTAGTTCCACTTGCTCTCGCCGGCGAAGCGCGGATCGCGGTCGTAGACGACGGCCTTCTGGCGGTAGCCGACCCAGGTGAACAGGCCCTTCATGAAACGCTGGCGTTCGCGCACCTGCGCCAGTGCCTGCAGGGCGCGCCGCGACAGCAGGCGGAAATCGCCGGTGTCGCGCGGGATCGGCGTCTGGCTGAGGCGGTCCATCACGCGGTAGAACGCCGAGGACGTCAGCTTCTTGAGGCCGGTCTCGCCGGCGCGCGAGGCGCGCGTGCCGTAGACGACGTCGTAGCCTTCCTCCCAGTGCGTGATGAAGGTCGGGATCAGTTCCGGCGGATCCTGCAGGTCGGCGTCGATCACGACGACGGCGTCGGCGTCGACGTGGTCGAGGCCGGCGGTCAGCGCCAGTTCCTTGCCGAAATTGCGCGACAGCCGCAGCGTCGCGACGCGGGGGTCGCGTGCGCGCAGCGCCTCCATGACCTGCCAGGTGTCGTCGCGGCTGCCGTCGTCGACGTAGAGCACCGAGCAGGCCAGACCGTCGATGCCGTCGAAGACCGCGGCGAGGCGGTCGTGGAACGTGTTGAGGCCTTCGCTTTCGTTGTAGGCGGGGACGACGACGGCGAGGGTGCGCATGGGCGGTATCGCGGCGGGGATGCGCGCATCCTAGCCGACCGCCGGTTGCGGGGGAATGTCGGTCACGGTGCTGCCGCGGCGGCGATTCAGCCGCCGCGGCTGGGACCGGTCACTTCAGCGTGACGCGCTTGCGATTGTCCTCGGAGCTGCGGTCGACCAGCTTGTTGTACGGGTCGATGCCGGCCTCGTACGGCGCCTCGTCGACGATGAGCTCCAGCGTCGTGTCCTGCTCGGTCACGTGGTGCTTCTGCAGGTACAGCACGCGCTCGTCGGACTCCTTGCCGCCGGGCGGGCGCGCGAACACGCCGATGTCGACCCATTCGTCGAGCGGGGCCTCGGTCTCGGCGCCCTTGCCGTCGGTCTGCAGCATCGCCGAGCGCAGCTTCAGCGTGACCACGTACTTGCCGTCCTCGCGCTTGACGGCATTGGCCTCGACCGCGCGGTTGTCCCAGAACGTGATCTTCTCGAACAGGTCCTCGATGAACCGGTGGTACTTCGGATCGGTGCCCTCGCGCAGATACGTCAGGAACTCACGCGTCGTCGTGTACGGCGGCTGCTGAAAGCCCTTGTCCTTGAGGAAACGCGCCAGCACCGCATTGAGCGTGTCCTCGCCGATCATGTCGCGCAGCGCGTAGAACACCACCGAGCCCTTGCGGTAGTGGATGTAGTCCTGATTCTCGTTGAGCGCCAGCGGCAGCTCCTCGACGCGTTCGGTCGCGCGGCTCATCAGATAACGGTCGAGCTCGTACTTGAGGAACTTGCGCATCTTCTGCGGGCCGTACTCGTGCTCCATGACCATCAGTGCCGAGTACTGCGCGAGCGACTCGGACAGCATCGTGGCGCCCTGCACGTTGGCGCCGATCACCTGGTGCGCCCACCACTGGTGCGCGGCCTCGTGCGCGGTCACGTAGAACACGTAGTCGATGGCGTCCTGGTCGCGCAGGTCGGCGATGAAGCCGATCGACTCGGAGTACGGGATCGTGCCGGCGAACGCCTGCGCGAAGCTCGAATAGCCCGGGAACTCGAGGATCCGGAACTGCCGGAACTGGTACGGCGAGAAGTTGCGCGTGAAGTAGTCGAGCGACTTCTTCGTCGACTCGATCATGCGGTCGACGTTGTAGGGGTGCTTGGCGTCGTAGTAGACCTCGATCGGGACGTCGTTCCAGCGGTCGCGCCTGACCTCCCAGCGTGCCGACAGCCACGAGAAGAACGGCAGCAGCTTGGCCTCGGACTTGTAGTGGAAGTAGCGGCGGCCGTTCTCGGTCCATTCGCGCTGCAGATAGCCCGGCGCGAGCGCGATCTGGTCCGGCGCGGTCGACACGATCGTCTCGAAGTCGACCCAGTCGGCGCTGTCGCTGATGTAGGTGTTCGCACGGGCGGCCTCGTCGTCGATCTTCGGCATGCGCGGCAGGTCCGGCAGACCGTACTTGCGGCGGTCGTTGCGGTCGGTCAGCTGGCGTCCTTCGCTGTAGCCGAACTGCGGCAGCGCCATGTTGTTGAAGAACGTGCCGTTGTAGACCACCTGCGTATCGCCGCCGTCGAGCGGGAAGCCATGCGGCTCGAAGCGCAGATCGAACGCGAAGTCCATCGTCGCGCCCGGCGCCATCGGCGTGTCGAACCGGTAGATCGTGTAGCCGTGCACGTCGTCGGTCTTGACGACGCTGTGCGGCGCGAACTCGAGCCGGTCGACCTCGACGCTCGGATCGATCGCCACGTGCAGCTCGGCGATCGGTGCGGCGGTCTCGTTGACGAGGCGGTAGTGGCCGCGGATCGCGACGGTGCGCTCGGCCGGATCGATGTCGACGTCGGCGCGGATCGCGGTGATGCGCGGCTTGGGCAGATCCTTGAACGGACGGTAGGTCTTCTCGTACTCGGCGCTGCGCTCCTTGGCCAGATCGCCGGGCACGTAGCGGTTCAGCACGTTGGTGTTGTAGAAGATCCAGCCGCCGAGCGCGACGAACGCGGCCAGGCTGCCGGCCAGTACGAGACGGCCCGGTCCGCGGCGCAGCCGCGCGCGCGCCTGGCGCAGGCGATCGCGGAATGCCAGCGACGTGCCGCGTGGCCAGAACGCCGCCGCCAGCGCCAGCAGCGCGATCGCGAACGCGGCCCAGTACGCGCGGAACCACAGATGCGGGCCGATGAAATGGCCGTAGCCGTTCATGTCCGAGTACGGCGTGCGCGAGGCGCTGCCGTAGCGGTAGAGCAGATGGTCGAAGTCGTACATCGACATCGCGAAGCGGCTGACGAGGTAGACGATCATCAGCAGATAGCCGACGAACTTGTTGCCGCTGACGACCTGCAGGAACACCGCCAGCACCGCCATCAGCACGAACGGCACGATCTCCAGCGCCAGGCCCTTGAGGTAGAGCATCGGCTCGATCGCGGTGTAGCCGCCGGCGAGCTGGTAGCCGATCGTGAACAGCACGCCGGCGGCGAACATCACGACGATCAGGCCGAACAGGGCCGTCAGCTTGCCGGCCAGCGGCACCCAGTTCGGCGCCGGGAACGCGTCGGTCGCTTCGGAGACG
This sequence comes from Rhodanobacter denitrificans, assembly GCA_003241385.1. Classification (GTDB taxonomy): domain Bacteria; phylum Pseudomonadota; class Gammaproteobacteria; order Xanthomonadales; family Rhodanobacteraceae; genus Dokdonella; species Dokdonella denitrificans_A. The sequence continues at coordinate 147,649 of QFPO01000014.1, read as the reverse complement.
CGCATCGAGCGTTCGCGCCAGATCAGCTCGCCGGCATAGAACGTGACGACGATGATCAGGAACAGGTTGAGGCTGCCGCTCAGCGTCGAGAGCATCTGCCGCGTGACCGGGTAGAGCTCGGTGCCGTACATCACGCCGCTGAACTTGAGCACGCTGAAGGTCAGCAGCAGACTAAGCAGCAGCATCACGATGAACGGCGCGCCGGTCACCGCGCCGCGCAGGTCGAACGCGGTCTGATGCAGGTACTGCTTCCACTGCGCGCCGCGGTCGGTGCGCAGCGCGACCGGCACCAGCGGCGCGCGCGCGGCGGCGGGCGCGACCGGCGCGGCGGCCTCGGCCTGCTTGCGCCGGCGCAGCACCAGGCCCTCGCGGTCGGCGCGGAACAGCGCGAACGCGGCGATCAGCAGCAGCGCGGTGACGCCGAGCCAGAGCGCACGGTTGGCCAGCAGCAGGCCGGTCAGCTCGGGCAGGCGCGAGTTGAGCTCGGCGCTGGACCAGTAGCGCATGTGGTCGTAGATCGCATTGCTGCCGGACGGGTCGACCAGGGCGGCGATCCAGCGCGAGTCGAGATCGCGCGTCAGGAAGTCCGACATCTGCCACAGCACGAAGAACGCGATCGCGCCGAGGTAGGTGTAGAGCATCGAGCGCGTCGCCGTCGCCAGCAGGAACATCAGCGCCGAGACGAACAGCAGGTTCGGGATCACCAGCACGACGAACGACCACAGATACGCGCCCCACGGCGTCGGACCCAGCCGCGTCGCGTCGAGCCACGGCATCATCGAGCCGACCCACAGGCCGAGCGCGAGCATCAGCATGATGCCGATCGCCGCGAGCAGGCCGCCGCCGAAGCGGCCGAGCAGATAGTCGCGCTTCTTCATCGGCGTGACGAAGAACAGCTCGGCCGTGCGCTGCTCGAAGTCGCGCAGCGCGATGCCGCCGACGAAGATCGTCGCCAGCAGCACGCTGATCACGCTGAACGCGCCGAGCAGGGTGACGACGACGGCCGGCGCGTTGCGCAGCACGTTGCCGACGCCGCCGCCGAAGCTGACGTTGTCCGAGGCCATCGAGCCGAAGCCGATCGCCCCGTAGACCAGGGCGACGATCCAGAACAGGCCGCTGCCGAGCAGCAGGCGGCGTTCGAAACGCAGGAGATGTCCGAGCATCGGGGCGTCCTCAGGCCGCGGCCGCGACCGGCGCGGCCTGGCGGCGCAGCTCGCCGAAGTAGACGTCCTCTAGATCCGGCGCGACCGCCTCGAAGCCGTCGCCCGGATAGGCGTCGCTGAGCACGTGGATGACCGGCTGGCCGCCGACCAGGCGCGTGGACAGCACGACATGGCTGGCCTGGATCGCCTCCAGCTCCTGCTTGCGCACGGTCTTGCGCCAGACCCGGCCGTCGAGCGAGCGGATCGTCTCGTGTGGCTCGCCGGTCAGGCGCACCTGGCCGCCGGCGATGATCGCCATGCGCGGGCACAGATCGGTGACGTCCTCGACGATGTGCGTGGACAGGATCACCACGACCTTCTCGCCGATCTCGGCGAGCAGGTTCAGAAAGCGGTTGCGCTCCTCCGGATCGAGGCCGGCGGTCGGCTCGTCGACGATGATCAGGCTCGGTTGGCCGATCAGCGCCTGGGCGATGCCGAAGCGCTGGCGCATGCCGCCGGAGAAGCCGCCGAGCTTGCGAGCGCGGGCGTCCCACAGATTGACCTGGCGCAGCAGGCCCTGCACGACCTCCTTGCGCTGCTTGCGGTCGACCACGCCCTTGAGGATCGCGAAATGGTCGAGCATGTCCTCGGCACGCACCTTCGGATAGACGCCGAACTCCTGCGGGAGATAGCCCAGCCGGCGCCGCGCCTCGTCCTTCTCGACGAGCACATCGAGGCCATCGAGATGGACGCTGCCGCTGTCGGCGTCCTGCAGCGTCGCGATCGTGCGCATCAGCGTCGACTTGCCGGCGCCGTTGGGACCGAGCAGGCCGAACATGCCCTTGGGGATGTCCAGCGAGACGCTCTTGAGCGCCTGGACGCCGTTCGCGTAGGTCTTGGACAGGTCGCGGATCTCGAGCATGACGAAGGTCTCCATGGGTGGCACGGCGACGATAGCGGCTCGGCCGTGCATCGGCAGGGGCCGGACGTCATGGCCGGGACGGATCGACTGGACTTCTCCTGTGCGCCGTCCAGCGCGGCGGTTGCGCGCGGATGCGCCGCTGCGAAGGGCTCACGTCGCAGGTGATCGGGCCGCACGCGGCGTCGAATCGCGCGGCCCGGCGCGGCCGGCCGCCGATCGCGGTTGGCGGGATCGCGCTTCGGCGCCACAATAGCCCGATTGCAACGCCGAGCGGGCCCGTGTCGGCGATCATCCGGAGCAGCTTGATGGCCAGCCAAGAAGTCAAAGTCCCCGACATCGGCAACTACACCGACATTCCCGTCATCGAGCTGCTGGTCAAGCCGGGCGACAGCGTGCGCAAGGATCAGGGCCTGGTCACGCTCGAATCGGACAAGGCGACGATGGAGGTGCCGTCCTCGGCCGACGGCGTCGTCAAGGAACTGCGCGTGAAGATCGGCGACACGGTCAGCGAGGGCTCGATCGTCGCGATCCTCGAGGCCGGCGACGCGCCGGCGGCCGATGCCAAGCCCGCGGCGGCCGCCGCGCCGGCGAAGGCGGCCGAGCCCGCCAAGGCCGCCGAACCGGCTCCGGCCGCGGCCGCCAAGCTGGCCGAACCGTCCGGCAAGACCGTCGTCGACACGAGCCGGCCGGCCGCGCTCAGCGAGCTGCAGACTGCCGCGGTCGCGCCCGATCTCGATCCGGAGGCGTCCGGCCCGCGCACGCCGCCGGTCGCGTTCGGTGCCGACACCGTGCTGCCGGAGAAGGTGCCGCACGCGAGCCCGGCGGTGCGCCTGTTCGCGCGCGAGCTCGGCGTCGATCTGCGCAAGGTAAGCGGCAGCGCGCGCAGCGGCCGCATCGTCCGCGAGGACGTGCAGGCCTACGTCAAGAAGGCGCTCGCCGGCGGCGGCACGGCCGCGGCGCCCGCGACCGGCGGCGGCCTGCAGCTGCTGCCGTGGCCGCAGATCGATTTCTCGAAGTTCGGCCCGATCGAGCAGCAGCCGCTGTCGAAGATCAAGAAGATCTCGGGCGCGAACCTGGCGCGCAACTGGGCGATGATTCCGCACGTCACGCAGCACGATCACGCCGACGTGACCGATCTGGAAGCACTGCGCGTCGCGCTGAACAAGGAGAACGAGAAGGCCGGCATCAAGCTGACGATGCTGGCGTTCCTGATCAAGGCGGTGGTCGCGGCGCTCAAGAAGTTTCCCGAGTTCAACGCCTCGCTCGATCCGGGCGGCGACACGCTGATCCTCAAGCAGTATTTCCATATCGGCTTCGCTGCCGACACGCCGAATGGCCTGGTCGTGCCGGTGCTGCGCGACGCCGACCGCAAGGGCGTGCTCGAGATCGCGACCGAGACCGGCGCACTCGCCAAGAAGGCACGCGACGGCAAGCTGGGGCCGGCCGACATGTCCGGCGGCTGCTTCTCGATCTCGAGCCTCGGCGGCATCGGCGGCACGGCGTTCACGCCGATCATCAACGCGCCGGAGGTGGCGATCCTCGGCGTCTCCAAGAGCCAGACGCTGCCGGTGTGGAACGGCAAGGACTTCGAGCCGCGCCTGATGCTGCCGCTGTCGCTGAGCTACGACCACCGCGTCATCGACGGCGCTTCGGCAGCGCGCTTCACGACGTATCTCGGCCAGGTGCTGGCGGACATGCGGCGGGTGCTGCTCTGAGGCGCCGCCATGTCGGCCCGCTCCGTTCCGCTGCACGGCATCGCGGTCGCCACGGTCGCGGCGCTGCTGAGCGCGATCGCGCCGGGTCCGGCCGCGGCCGCGTCGGTCATGCCACCACGCGGCGCGCTCGCCGTCGCTGCGAGCGAAGCGCGTTCGCTCCAGGGCGGTCCGGCCGGTGCACTGTCGGTCGAGATCGGCCCGGACGGACGCACGATCGCCTATCCCGATGCGGCGATCGCCGCTGCAGCCACCGCATCCCGCGGTGACGTCGAGCAGCCGTTCGACGCCGCGCCGGACTGGCAGAACACGCTGCGCATCCAGGTCGGCGGGCTCGCCTTCGGCGATCTGAACGGCGACGGCCGGCCCGATCTGGCGGCCGTGTGCTACCAGTCCTCGAGCTTTCCGCCGTACGAGGATTGGCGCAACTTCGTCTACTTCAACGACGGCACGGGCCTGGCGGCCGAGGCCGGCTGGATCTCGGCCGACCAGGTCCACTCCGGCGACGCCGCGATCGCCGACATCGACGGCGACGGCCACAACGATCTGGTCGTCGCCAACGGCGGCAGCGCATACGCGCCCAATTCGATCTACTTCGGCAGCGCGACGGGCCTGGCGACGACGCCGGGCTGGCAGAGCGCACAGCCGGCCTGGGCGGTCGGCATGAAGCTGGTCGACATCGACGGCGACGGCGATCTGGACCTGGTCACTGCGAACCAGGGCCGCAGCTCGCCCGACGTGCACCGCCCGGCCTATCTGTTCCGCAACGACGACGGCCAGCTGACCACGACACCGGTCTGGCAGTCGGCCGAGGCCTCGATCCAGAACAGCGTCGCCGCCGGCGATCTGGACGGCGACGGCCGGCCCGAGATCGGCCTGGCCAAGTGGGTCGGTTTCACCAGCGGCGTGCACGTCAACGCCGGCATGCTGCCGGCACCGACGCCGGCGCTGACGTTCGGCAGCGGGCAGGGCGATCGCGGCATCGCGTTCGCCGACATGGACGGCGACGGCGATCCGGACGTCGTGATCGGCCTGGACGACCGCCTGCACGTGTTCCTCAACGACGGCGCCGGCGGCTTCACCGACGCCTGGACGTCCGGCCGCGACTCGAGCCACCAGGATCTGCTGGTCGTCGACATCGACGGCGACGGCCTGCCCGACATCGTCGAGATCGACTTCTCGACCGGCCGCGCCGATCTGTACCGGAACCGGCCCGGCCTGCCGGCCACGATGCCGGACTGGAGCTACGACGCCGCCGCCTCGGGCACCGCGCTGACCGCGGCCGACGTCGACGGCGACGGCCGGATCGACCTGGCGATCGGCTATTCGGGCCAGCCCTCGGTCGTCGTCTTCCTGAATCGCCTGAGCGTCGAGGACCGCCTCTTCGTCGACGGGTTCGAGCCGGAGGGCCTGCGCTGACGCGTCCGCCGGCATCATCACCGTTTCCACCGCCAGGACGGCCGTTCCGCTGACCCGCTCGATCCACACGACTTAGGAGTGCAGCATGAAGAGGCTTCATCCGATGACGGTTTCCGTTTCCTGCGTCCTGTTCGGCGCGGTCGCGCTGCTGGCCACGGCCGCGCGGGCCGGCGACGAGAACGATCCGATCTTCGCCGACGGCTTCGATCCGCCGCCGCAGGTGACCTGCGGCTGGGACACTGCGCTCGGCACGCCGGGCGGTTCGCTCAACGGCATCGGCCGCTGGGGCGCCGACGCCTACGCCGGCGGCTCGGCCGGTTCGTCGTTCAACGGCGTCAGCAACGGCGTGGCGCGCATCGATCTGGCCGCCGGCACCACACACGCGCTCGGCACGACCAGCCTCAGCGACGGCTTCGTGACCGATTTCGTGTCGTTCGATCCGGGCGACGGCGAGAAGCTCTACGTCGTCGGCAGCCAGAACGGCATCAGCTTCGGCGGCGCCGAGGTGCCCAATACCAACGTCGTGTTCAGCTGGGACGGCACCACCGCCGGCGCGCTGGCCGGCGCCGAGTTCCCCGGCCTGACGTTCGGCTGGTCCGGTCTGGTCTACAAGGGCCGTCTGGCGATCGGCGGCACCACCGGCATTCCGCAGTTTCCGCTGCTCGCCTTGTGGGACGGCAGCACCTGGGAGACGCACAGCGCCGGCTTCGAGGGCCTGGTCGCGCCGATCATCATGACGATGGTCGAGTACCGCGGCGACCTCTACGTCGGCGGCCGATTCGACCGCATCCGCCTGCCCGATGGCAGCGGCGGCGAGATCGTGGTCGAGTCCAAGAACGTCATGGGCTTCGACGGCAGCGGCTTCTTCTCGGTCGGCGGCGGCGTCAAGCGCGCGACCAGCAACATCTCGCAGGTGCAGGCGCTGGCCGTGTTCCAGGACGCGCTCTACATCGGCGGTCGCTTCGACGCCTCGGCGACCGGCAACGTGCCGATGTTCGCGGTCGCGCGCTGGGACGGCACCACGCTGTCGGCGGTCGGCCACGGCTTCCCGATGCCGAGCGAGGTCCGCGACTTCGAGGTCTACGACGACGGCAGCGGTCCGGCGCTGTACGCGGTCGGCACGTTCACGGCCGACACGCAGGGCACGCCGGTGCGGCGCTTGGCCAAGCTCCAGGACGGCGACTGGGTCGAGGTGGCCGGCGGCACCGGCGACAACCCGAACAAGGCGATGACGCTGCCGGACGGCCGGCTCGCGATCGCCGGCAGCTTCAGCGAGGTCGGCGCCGCCGGCGTCGCCGGCTCCGGTCCGGCCTCGGGCCTGGCGGTGCTGACCTGCCAGCCCGATCCGCAGCGCTGACCCGGCGCCGCGCTTCCTCCCTTCCTTACTCCGACGATTCCCGACATGGCCACGACCCGCGAAATCAAAGTCCCCGACATCGGCAACTACAGCGACATCCCGGTCATCGAACTGCTGGTGCAGGTCGGCGATACGGTCAAGAAGGACCAGGGCCTGGTCACGCTGGAGTCGGACAAGGCGACGATGGAGGTACCGGCCAGCGCGGGCGGCGTCGTCAAGGAGCTGCGCGTGAAGGTCGGCGACACGGTCAGCGAGGGCAGTATCGTCGCGATCGTCGAGGAAGCCGGCGCGGACACCGCGGCGAAACCGGCCGCCGCAGCGCCGAAGGCGGCGCCGGCCGCGGCCGCGAAGGCGCCCGCACCGGCCGCTGCCGCGCCCGCCGTGGCGGCACCGGCGACCGCCGCCGCGAGCGGGCGCACGCCCGACGTGAGCTGTCAGGTCCTCGTGCTCGGCTCGGGCCCCGGCGGCTACACCGCCGCGTTCCGCGCCGCCGATCTCGGCCAGGACACCGTCCTGGTCGAGCGCTACGCCTCGCTCGGCGGCGTCTGCCTCAACGTCGGCTGCATTCCGTCCAAGGCGCTGCTGCACGCCGCGCGCGTGATCGAGGAAGCCGCGCACGCGGCCGACATCGGCCTGGATTTCGGCACGCCGAAGATCGACCTCGACAAGCTGCGAGGTCACAAGGACAAGACCGTCGGCCAGATGGTCAAGGGCCTGTCCGGCATGGCCAAGCAGCGCAAGGTCACGGTGCTGCAGGGCACCGGCCGCTTCGTCTCGCCGAACGAGCTGGAGGTCGAGGGCGCCGACGGCAAGAAGCTGGTGCGCTTCGAGAAGGCGATCATCGCGGCCGGGTCGCAGGCCGTGAAGCTGCCGGGCTTCCCGTGGGACGATCCGCGCATGATGGACTCGACCGACGCACTCGACCTGGCCGACGTGCCGAAGAAGCTGCTGGTCGTCGGCGGCGGCATCATCGGCCTGGAGATGGCCTGCGTCTACGATGCGCTCGGCAGCGAGGTCACCGTCGTCGAGCTGATGGACCAGCTGATGCCCGGCGCCGACGTCGACCTCGTCAAACCGCTGCAGCAGCGCCTGTCCAAGCGCTACGGCGGCATCCATCTGAAGGTCAAGGTGACCGGCATCAGCGCCGGCGAGCAGGGCCTGACCGCGACGTTCGAAGGCGAGGGCGCACCGGCGCCGACGACCTACGACCGCATCCTGGTCGCGGTCGGCCGCGCGCCGAACGGTGGCAGGATCGACGCCGACAAGGCCGGCGTGACCGTGACCGATCGCGGCTTCATTCCGGTCGACCGCCAGATGCGCACCAACGTGCCGCACATCTTCGCGATCGGCGATCTGGTCGGCCAGCCGATGCTCGCGCACAAGGCCACGCACGAGGGCAAGGTCGCCGCCGAGGTCGCGGCCGGTCAGAAGAGCGAGTTCGTCGCACGTGTGATCCCGAGCGTGGCCTACACCGACCCGGAGATCGCCTGGGTCGGCATGACCGAGGGCGAGGCCAGGAAGGCCGGCATCGCCTACGGCATCGGCAAGTTCCCGCACGTCGCCTCGGCGCGCGCGGTCGGCATCGGCCGCACCGAGGGCTTCACGAAGCTGATCTTCGACGAGGCCACGCACCGCCTGATCGGCGCCGGCATCGTCGCGCCGAACGCCGGCGATCTGATCGCCGAACTCGCGCTGGCGATCGAGATGGGCTGCGAGGCGGCCGACATCGGCCTGACCGTGCATCCGCATCCGACGCTGAGCGAATCGGTCGGTCTGGCCGCCGAGGTCTACGAAGGCACGATCACCGACCTGTACATCCCCAAGAAGCGCGGCTGAGCGCCACAGGTGACGTTCCGGTCTCCGATTCGGCACACGATGCGCGCCGCTTCGCTCGCGGTGCTCGGCGCATGGCTGCTGGTGTCGGCCGGATCGTCGCGCATCGCTACCGCGCCGCTGATCGTTCGGTCGGCGGGCAGAGGTTCGCGCTGCTGACCGACCGCGTGCTGCGCGCGCGGGATCGGCCGCAACCTACGGCACGCAGTTCGAGATGCGCGACGGCCGGCTGCGGCCGCGGCCGATCGAGGCGCCCGACACGATCGGCCGCCGGCGCGCCGAGCTCGCCCCGATGCCGCTGGCCGACGATGCCGGCGCCGGTCGAAGCCTCGCCCGGCGAGGCCGATCGGCCGATCCGGTGATCGAAGCGCCGCGCAGCAACCGCAGCCCTGCCGGACGTGGTGGCCGAACGTCGGTCCGCCGACGTCGATCGCGAGGTCGTATGCGCGTCCTGCCCCTGCGGCACATCGGCGGTCGGATAGCGCCTCCGATTCTCCGCGCGCGCCGGACATGCCGCGTCCGTGTCCACGCGGTCCGGCTCGGGCCCGACGGTCCGCGGCAGATGAGCCGAAGACCCCACGCGCCCGTCGCGGCTCGCGGCGGTACCGTCGAGCAGTGGTCCGTCGTCACGCGCATCGGCGACAATCCGCGGCCGTCCCGCTGCCGGGACAGCCTGTCGACGTCCGCCGAGCCCGCATGCGCGCCATTCCGATCGTCCCGCGATTCGCCGCCTTCGCGCTCGCCCTGGGTCTGGCGCTGGCGGTCTGGCGCTGGCACATCCCGCTGATGCTGTGGGATCACCTGGACCTGGTGCCGATCTATCGCGCCTGGCAGGACGGCGCACTTTCGCAATCGGAATTCTGGCGCTTCCACGGCGGCCATCTGCACAGCGCCGCGTATGCGGTGCTGCTGGTGACGACCGCGCTCTCGGGCGGGCAGCCGTGGCTGGACTGCATGGTCAGCCTGGCGCTGCTGTTGGCGTACGCGGCGCTCGTGCTGAGCATCGCGCGCGATAGCCTCGCCGCCGTCGCCCCGCGCACCGGGTGGCTGGTCGTCGGCTTCGCGCTGTATCCGGGGCATCTGGCGAACCTGCAATGGGGCTGGCAGGTCGCGGTGTTCCTGTGCCTGCTCGGCGTCGTGGTCGCGATCCGCGCGCTGAGTGCGGGCAGCCTGACCTGGCGGCGCCAGGCGATCGCACTGGCCGGCGCGGCGGTCGCGTATGCGAGCTTCGCTACCGCGATCGCACTGATTCCGGCCGCGCTGACGCTGATCGCGCTGCGCGGCGAGCTGTCGCCGCGGCAGCGCCTCGTGCAGGCGATTCCGTGGCTGGTCGCCGCGGCCGCGGTCGCGATGCAGTACCGGCTGGCCGGACCGGCCGGCGGTAGCGGCGCTGCGCCGGGTGTCGCCGTGCACTACCTGCTGAACTTCCTCGGCGCCGGCATCGCGCGCTTCGCGACCGATCTGGCGCCGCTGGCCGGCGCGGCCGGTCTGGTCAGCGGGGTGGTCGCGATGCTGCGCACGCGGAACCGTCGGGCCAGCCTGCCGTGGTGCGGCCTGTTCGTGTTCGGCCTGGTCGCCGCGGCGCTCGCGGCCGCCGGTCGCGCCGGCGACTACGGTGCCGATCAGGCGTTCTCGAGCCGCTACGTCAGCTTCTCGTCGATATTCTGGCTCGGCTGGGCCGGTCTGGTCGCGCTCGCAGAACCGCTGCGCGATGCCGTGCCGCGCCGGTTCGGCGCGATCGCCTGGGGCGCCGTCGCGGTGCTGGCCGCGATCAATGCCGTGCATCTGAGCAAGCGCGCCGCCCAGCTCGGCACGCAGACGCGGCAGATCGCCGAGACGATTCGCGCGACGCATCCCGACGTCGACGCGGCGCTGCTGCGCGAGATCTATTTCGACGAGGCCGCCGTCGCCGCCGAGCGGCTCGCGGCCTTGCGCGCGCTGCGCTTCGCGCCGTTCACCGGTCTGCCGGCCGAGCCGGCCGCGGACGCCCCGCGATGAACGTACGCGTCCGCCGCGGCATTGCGATCGACACCCGGCGCGGTGTGCTGCTGGCGCTGCTGGTCACGCTGCTCGGCGCCTGTGCCGCGATCGGCGACCGCGACGGCGTGCCGTCCGAGCCGGTGATCCTGGTCTCGCTCGACGCGTTCCGGCCGGCCGATCTCGGCCGCGGCCTGACGCCGACGCTGGACCATCTGCTCGCCGAGGGGGCGCACGCGGCATCGATGCGTCCGTCGTTTCCGACGCTGACGTTTCCGAACCACTACACGCTGGTCACCGGCCTGCGGCCCGACCGCAACGGCGTCATCCACAACACGATGACCGATCCGGATCTGCCCGGCGAGCGCTTCGCGACGTCCAATCGCGCCGCAGTGCAGGACGCGCGCTGGTGGGCGCAGGCCGAGCCGATCTGGACGCGTGTGCAGCGCTCCGGGCGGCGCGCCGCGACGATGTACTGGCCGGGCTCCGAGGCGCCGGTGCACGGCGCGTATCCGGACGACTGGGCCGCGTTCGATCCGGAGGTCACGCCCGAGCAGCGCGTCGACACCGTGCTCGGCTGGCTCGACCGGCCTGTTGCGCGGCGGCCGGTGTTCATCTCGCTGTACTTCGAGCACGTCGACAAGGCCGCCCATCACGACGGCCCCGATTCGCCCGCGGCCGCCGCCGCGGTGCGCCGCGTCGACGCCGCGCTGGCGCGGCTGGTCGCCGGCCTGGCCGCGCGCGGCCTCGAGGACCGCGTCAACCTCGTGATCGTCTCCGATCACGGTATGGCGACCGTCGCGCCGGGGCAGGTGACGTATCTGGAAGACCTGATCGACGAGGCCGACGCCGAGATCGTGACCACCGGCGTGCTGGCCGGCCTGCGCCCGCAGCCGGGACGCGCCGCGGCGGTGGAGCGCGTGCTGCTCGGCCGCCACGCACACATGGAATGCTGGCGCAAGCAGGCGCTGCCGGCGCGCTTCCGCTACGGCACGCACCGGCGCGTGCCGCCGCTGCTGTGCCTGGCCGACGAAGGCTGGATCGTGTCGACGCGGGCGCGGATGGCCGCGCTGGCGCACGTCTCGCGCGGCGAGCACGGCTACGATCCGGCGCTGCCGAGCATGCAGGCCGTCTTCATCGCGCGCGGTCCGGCGTTCGTCGCGGGCGCCCAGGTGCGGTCGATCGACAACGTCGACGTCTACCCACTGCTGGCGCATCTGCTCGGTGTCGGGCCCGGACCGCACGACGGCAGCCTGCAGCCGCTGCGGCCATTGCTGAAACCCGACCGGATGCCGCCGCCGGTTGCACCGGCGCAGCCGCTGCCCTTAAGGTGATGCGCGGACGGCGGCCCTGTTCGGGCGGCCGCCGCCACGAAACGATCGGGACGACGGCGCGTGAGTGAGGTGCATCGGCAACTGGTACGCACGATCCCGGAGCGGCATGCGCCGGCCGGCGGCCCGTCGCTCGATCCGCGCGCGCTGCGCAGCTGGCTGGCCGGCCTGCCGCTGGCGAGCGTCGCGTCCACCTCGCGCCAGGTCGTCGAACGCCTGCAGCAGATGAACCTGCAGCGCATCGCCGCGTTCGAGCGACTCGATGCGCTCGAGGCGATCCGGCCGGTCGCGCAGCAGCTGATCGACATGATCGAGCAGCAGGCGGCCGCCGCGACGGTGCCGCTGCAGTCGCAGAAGGCCGAGCTGGTCACGCGGGTCGAGGCGCTGCATCAGGCGCTTGCGCTCGGCTACCTGGAGGCGCTCTACGATGCCTGCGCGCCGGCCGGCGCGGTGCCGATGCTCAAGGGCGGCCGCGTCGCCCTGGCCGGGCTGCGCGCGTTGCAGCACGGTGCCGAGCGCATGCAGCGCGCCTATGCGACCTACCGCGTGCCGGCTCCCGGCGCCTGGCAGCTGATGCACGGCGTGCACCGGTTCCTGGCGTCGGTGAAGCTCGACGAGCGCACCGTCGACGACAACCCGGCCGTCGCGCTGCGCAGTCCGCGTCTGGTCTATCAGCACGCGCTGCTGCTCGCACTGGCCAATCCGTACCGCTATTCGCGGCGCGAACTGCCGGCGGTGGTCGCGCTGACGCGCGCGCTGGCCGCGTACTGTGACCTGCGCGACGGCGAGGTCGACGGCCTGCGCACGATCGACGTGCTCGGCGACCGCGAGCCCGGCCACGTCGGCGACGAGGACGAGCGCGGCCGTCAGGAGCGCATCTCGATCGATCCGGCACGGCTGCTCGCCTACGTCGAGAACCGCATCGTCGCGCTGCCGCCCGGCGCGCACCGCGTCGCGCTGCGCGCGCCGGCCGGACCCGCTGCCGACATCGACATCGACGTCGTGCGTCGCATGGTCGTCAGCCTTACCGACAGCAGCGCGCGCGGCTATGCGCGCCTGCCCGGCGGACAGCCGCTCGACGCCGTGATCGGCCTGCTGGACCTGCACCGCGTGCTGGCCGGCGGCCAGGACTTCGACAGCTTTCTTCAGGAGGCGCTCGGCATCGCCGTCGCCAGCCACGACCGGCCGGCGGCCTGGGCGCAGGGCAGCGCCGACCTGCTGCGCGTGCTGCCGGGCGCCGCGCGCGTGCTCGACCAGAGTCCGGCCGGCTACCGCCTGTCCTGGGACCATGGCGCCGACAGCGATCTGGTGCGCATGAAGGTCGGCGACGCGATCGGCCTCAGCCTGCCGGCGCCGACGCCCGACCAGGCCGACTGGATGGTCGGCGTCGTGCGCTGGATGCGCATCGACGACGGCGGTCGCGTCGAGGCCGGCGTCGAGCTGCTCGCGCGGCGCGCATTGCCGGTCGCGGTGCGCAGCCTCGACGGCGGCGCGCAGGGGCGGCCGTTGCTGCGCGGCATCCTGCTCGAGTCGCTGCAGCCCGAGCACGGCAGCGGCTATACCTCGCTGCTGACGCCGGTTCTGCTCGACCGCGCGCCGGAGCGGCTCGAACTGTCGGTGCCGACCGATCCCTGGGCGTGGTGGATCGCGGCCGGCACGCGGCAGGTGCACGGCCCCGGCGTGATCGACCGCACCGGCTCGCATCTGCATCTGGCGCTGCCGCCGGCCGAGGCGGCCGAACGGGAGACATCGGCAGCCGCGTGAGCGCGCCGCGCGTCGGAGCGTTGCAGGTGCGGCGACGCTCGCGATGCCGTGCGCTGAATGCCGCTCGCCGCAGCGTACCCGGGGCTGCAGCGGTTTCGATCCCTCCGATCCGTTAGTCGCCGGGCATCCGCGCGCCCGCGTGCGAAAGGGTCGCCTTGCGCGGAGCCCGGCCCGGCACCGGTCAGCAGCGGCGTCCTCGCGCCCGCGCTCAGCGGCCCGCTCCGATTTTTGGTTTTCGCGGACGCAAGGCTTGTACCGCCGGCCGGAGTTCGCTACAGTTCGCGCCCCTTTTGGGGCGGTTAGCTCAGCGGTAGAGCACTACCTTGACATGGTAGGGGTCACAGGTTCGATCCCTGTACCGCCCACCACCTGAAACACAGAAACGGCGCGGCTCTCACGAGTTCGCGCCGTTTTTGTTTTTGGTGCAACTGACCCCACACTGACCCCACCGGGGCCGGAGCCGCGAGGCGTGCTTCGACAGAGCCAGCAACAAGACGGTATCGTCTCCCTGGTTCGCTGAAGTACGAACGGTTGGACTTCGCGTAGCCATCCGTCGCGCGCGCCGCTTGGGGGGGCTAAGCGGGCCCCAGGCTGCCTGAGCCACATTGAACCGTTCGCATCACCTTCGGCACAGACTTGCCGCCATTCGCCGGTCTAGCGGGCCGTCGAGATTCACCGATCCCAAGAACGAGCGGAACAACAGGTCGTACTGCATCGTTGTACTGCATTTGCTCCATCAACAGACGCTCGCTGCGTACGCTGTAGAGCACCTGCAATGGCGAGGCGCGCAGCAGACGCCGGAGGGATCGACTTGCGCCGCTGCGCGCGTGACGCGAGCCCAGCAACGCGTCCATATCCTTCAGGATCGCATCGACCCGCATACGCAGCTTGTGGATCGGATGATGCCTTGGTATTCGGTCTTCGAACGACACATACGAGAACATCCCAACTGTCGTACGTCCGCTCCGCGCATGCCGACTCGCCCTGTCTGACGGAGGCTATGACGCTCGCTCGCTCGCGCGTGGCGTTTCTCAACAGCCTGCTAGTCGTGGGGAATTGCATAGAGAACTTTACAGCCGGAACCACTGCGTTTTCCGGCGTAAGTCGGAATGCCCAATCCATGCAAAACCATGGATCGGATGGATCGAAAGGGCCGACGGATGAGGGACGGCCCCGCGATTCGGCAAACACATGCCACGTCCGCCAGGACGCTTCGGCGTCGGCGTCAGGCCCGAAGGCAGGCGCCCGGCTTCATGCGCCTGTCATTGAGGGTCCCTAACGTCCTCCGTCCGCTTTTCTTGCGTAGAGCCGGACATGACGCGTCGCGCCTTGCTGATCGGATGCCTGATGGCACTGGGTCCTTCGCTGGCCTGGGCCGGCAGCCCCGTCTTCATCAACGAGCTGCACTACGACAACGAGGGCCCCGACACCGACGAGGCCATCGAGGTCGCCGGGCCGGCACTGACCGACCTGACCGGCTGGTCGATCGTGCTCTACAACGGCACCGGCGGCACCCGCTACCAGACGGTCGCGCTCAAGGGCTTCCTGCCGGACCAGTGCGGCGGCCACGGCACGCTGGCGGTGCCGGCTCTCGGCCTGCAGAACGGCTCGCCGGACGGGCTCGCGCTGGTGAACGGCAGCACCGTCGTGCAATTCCTGAGCTACGAGGGCACGTTCACGGCGACGGATGGCCCGGCGGCCGGGCTGACCAGCACGGAGATCGGCGTTTCCGAGAGCGGCAGCGCGACCGTGGGGCATTCCCTGCAACTGACGGGCACCGGCTCGACCAGCAGCGATTTCACCTGGCAGCCCTCGGCGCCGAGCTCCTTCGACCAGTGCAATCCTGGCCAGACGTTCAAAGGGGGCGTGGACACGCCGCCGAGCGTGTTCAGTCTGCGCCCCGCCGACGGCGCCACCGATGTTCCGGAGTCTCCGACGCTGCAGATTCAGTTCAGCGAAGCGGTCACCCTTGAGCCCGGCGCGGTCACGCTGCACTGCGCGACTTCCGGCAGCGTCGCGCTGAACCTGTCCGCCAATCCCAACCCGGCCTCGTACGCGTTCGTGCCGGTTGCGCCTCTGGTCGCGAAAGAGACCTGCACCGCAACGATCGCCGGCGGCCTGGTGAGCGATCTCGACGGCGCCATCGACACGATGATCGGCGACGTGACCAGTACGTTCACCATCGCGGCGGACGTGGCGCCGGCCGTGATCGACCTACGGCCGCTGCCGGAAGCGGCCGGCGTGCCGACGCTGAGCCGCCTGCGCGTCGGCTTCGACGAAGCCGTCACCGTCGCCGATGGCTGGCTCACGCTGGACTGCACGGCGAGCGGCGCACACACGCTGGTCGTCAGCGGCGGCCCGCAGCGCTTTGCGGCGCAACCGGTGCCGCCGTTGAGCGGCAGCGAAACCTGCACGGCCACCGTGCACGCGGCGCACGTGGTCGACCAGGACGGTACGCCGACCGTCATGGCGGCCGATGCGAGCTGGAGCTTCGGCACCGGCCTGGATCTGGGCACGTACTACGAGAGCGCCGATGTGAGCGGCGGTGCGGCGCTGCGCGCCTCGCTCCACGCGATCATCAAGGACCATACGCGCTACCCGTACTCCTCGGGCAGCGGCATCGACACCTGGACGATCCTCGAGCAGGCCGACGAGGATCCGAACGACCCCAAGCGCATTCTGGACGCCTACCGGAACGCGTCCTACATGAAGGTCGCGACCAACCGGCCGTACAACCGCGAGCACATCTGGCCGAAATCGTACGGCTTCCCGGACGACAGCGGCACGAACTACCCGTACTCCGACACCCACATGCTCTACCTCGCCGACAACGGCTACAACGGCGCGCGCGGCGTGAAGCCGTACGGCACCTGCACGCCGCTGTGCCAGGAACACGTGACCGTTCCCAACAACGACAGCGGCGGCGGCAGCGGCGTCTATCCGGGCAACTCGAACTGGACGGACGGAACGATCTGGGAGGTCTGGAGCAGCCGCAAGGGTGATCTGGCGCGCGCGCTCCTGTACATGGACGTGCGCTACGAAGGCGGTCTCAACGGCATCACGAATTCGCCCGAACCCGACCTGGTGCTGACCGATGACGCCAGCCTCATTCAAGGCACCGACACCAACACCGGTGGCACGGCCTACATGGGACTGCTCAGCGTGATCCTGGCTTGGAACCGGGCCGATCCGCCGAGCGATCACGAGCGCCTGCGCAACGAGATCGTGTTCGGCTACCAGCACAACCGCAACCCGTTCATCGATCATCCCGAGTGGGCCGACTGCGTATTCCTGGACGTCTGTTCGGTGACCGACCGTCTGTTCATGGACGGATTCGAGGTGCCCTAGCCGAAAGTGAGCCGCGAACTCGGTGCCTTTAGGCATTCTGGCGTAGATCGGAATCCCTGATCCCGTGAACTGCGGATTGGGATCTTCGGAAAGGGGCGACAGCCTATCGACCGGCAGCTTCGCCGATCGGCTGGGGTCGAATCGACGTCATCGTCACGCGGACTGCGCGTTCTGGATGCGCCCTGGTTGTTGTGGTGGTGGCGAGCGTCGGGACACCTTTGGACAGGTCGCCGTCCGAGTACACCACGAGTAGGCGCGCGACTTCCACAGACGGCAAGGTCGCGTAGAGCACCTGCAGTCTGCTGATCAGCCGGGCCGGCGGGTGACTCTGGATGCCCTATCCACGGCTGTCGTGCAGCAATGAGCTCTTCGCTGTCGAGGTCGGCTACGCGGCCGTCGTGAGCAGATCAGCGATTTCTTCCGGGTAGCGCGAGCGATGTTCGTCGTTCGGGTCGATCACCGCGGTGGCGCCCGGCGTGGGGATCCAGCACTCGGAGAAGAGAAAGTCATCGCTCATCGTCTTCGACCGACGGATGTTCTGCGGACACGGGCACGACACCGTTCCTGGGCAGGTCTTGCCATGGAGACTCGTCCCGGAGAGCCAGGCTGAGGGCCCGGAAGGGCGTTACAGCGTTCGACGGAGCCACCACGTTCCAGCGAATGGCCACGTGCGCCGCCGCTACCGACGGATGACGCGTTGATACTCAAGCGCCTTGCGACAGCTTCTTCGCGAAGTCGGCATAGCGAGGGTCGCTGCGCAGCCGCGACAGAATCGGATCGGACAGAATCCCCATGCCGTCGCCGCGATCGACGTCGATTTGCTTGTACATCCATTCGAACGCCCGATCGGCGTCGCCGCGGAGCGCATAAAGTGCCGCAACGATGGCCGGGCACGTGCCGTCGCATGCGCGCTCGACTGCTTCGATTGCCGCATCGGCCGCCGCGCGATCGGTGCCGATCTGCAAGGCGTAGGCGCGCGAGATGACATCCCAAGGTTCGCTCTTCTCCCGCTCCGCATACTCCAGCGCCTTCTTCGCATCGCCGCGCAACACAGCCAATTGCGTCAAGAAGTTGTAGTAGCGGTACCGGTTCGGCGACAGCGCCTCCGCCTTCCTGTACGCCGCTTCGGCTTCGTCGAAGCTTCCGAGCAGGGCGAGATCGTCGCCCAGGGTTTCATAGCGCTGCGGCGCGAGCGGATCGAGCACGGTCGCCTCGCGCGCGTACTGCACCGCCCGTTCCGCGTCGCCCTGTGCAGCCGTCACCGTCGCGAGCGTCGCCAGAACGCGGCCGTCGTGTGGCGCCAGTTCGTACGCCCGCCGAGCTGCCTCGACGGCTTCGGCAAGATTGGCATCGACGTTGAACAGGACCGTGGCCCGCACCATGTGCGCGAGCGCGAGATCGGCGTTCAATGCGAGCGCTCGGGCGCTGGCCTCGCGCGCGTGTGCGGCGGCGTCCGCGATACTTTTCGCGTCCGTGGCGCCGGCCTTGATGACGCTCCAGGCGATGGCCGTGCCGGCGTAGGCGGCAGCGTAGGCCGGATCGATACGAATCGCCTCGGCGAACTCGTCGACGGCCTTACGTGCGCGTGCGGGATCGCCGGAGCGGAAATCGGCCGCGCCGCGCAGAAAGGCTTGATAAGCGTCGAGATTGCCGCTCGGGGGCCGGTCGCCCTGCGCGGCCGCGCCATCGCCGGGCAACCACTTCGCCTTGAGACTGCTCGCCACGGCATGAGCGATCTCGTCCTGGGTCGCGAACAATTCCTTGTAAGGGCGATCGAAACGCTCGGACCAGATCACGCTGCCGTCCGCTGCGCGCACCAGCGTCGCACTGATCCGCAAGGCATCGCCCTGACGACGCACGCTTCCCTGCAGCAGCGTCGCTACGCCGAGCTGAGCGCCGATCGTCGCGCTGTCGGCCGTGCTGTCGCGAAAGCGAAATGCCGAGTCCCGACTGATCACCTTGAGGCCGCCGAACCGCGCCAGTTCGGTCGTCAGATCCTCCGACAGGCCGTCGGAAAAATAGCGGTCCTGCAGATCGCCGCTTTCGTTGCGCAGCGGCAGCACGGCGATCGACTTCTCCGGAATCGCCGTCGGCGTCGGCGCCGGGGCCACCTCGCTGCCGCGCCGGTCGACGAGCAGCCCCGACACGAGTACGGCCACTGCGAGGCACGCGATACCGACGATCCAGGCATTCATACGCCTCGCGTCGCGTTCGGGCCGCTCGGCACGGGGGTCTTCGCTCTCGCGTCGAAGACCCTCAGGCGACAGTTCGTACATCCACGCCAATACCAGCCAGATCGGAAAGCCGATCAGGGCGGCGACGACGATCCAGCGCACGACCCAGTTCGGAATGTTGAAGAAAGGAAATACCTGAGTCGCCACCTGCACCAGCAGCCAGGCCGCCGCCGTATACAGCGCTGCGGCCCGAATCACGTTGCGGCGCTGCAGCTCGGCGACGAAGTCACGAAAGGCTGTACCGCCTCGAGTGCCGGCCATCGGAATTCCCCCTGAGGAGCGACGAATCTACCCGAGCCGTTCAGGTTTCTCCAGCCGCGCGCTCGCGCGCTACGCGCCGGTCCGTTCACTTGTCCGTGGTCGATCGCGAGCCGGCCCGATCCCATGCGGATACCGGGCGGACAGCGCCGGGCATCCCTAGTAGACTGCGCACCCGCGTCCGCCGGCCGGCCCGTCCCCGCCGGGCGCCGCCATTCCTCGCCGCGCGACCTCATGAGCACCGATTCCACGTCCACTCCCGCTTCCGGCCCGGCCGGGCGCCGTCCGAGCGTCGCCGTGCGCGTCGGCCCGGTCCAGGTCGGCGGCGATGCGCCGGTCGTCGTGCAGTCGATGACCAATACCGACACCGCCGACATCGTCGGCACCGCCAGGCAGATCGCCGAGCTCGCGCGCGCCGGATCGGAGCTGGTGCGGCTGACCGTCAACACGCTCGAGGCCGCCGCGGCGGTGCCGCGGATCCGCGACCGCTTGGCGATGATGGGCTGCTCGGTGCCGCTGATCGGCGACTTCCACTACAACGGCCACCAGCTGCTCGAGCGCGAGCCGGCCTGCGCCGAGGCGCTCGCCAAGTACCGCATCAATCCCGGCAACGTCGGCTTCGGCAAGAAGAAGGACACGCAGTTCGCCGCGATCATCGAGGCGGCGCTGCGCTACGACAAACCGGTCCGGATCGGCGCCAACTGGGGTTCGATCGACCAGTCCCTGGTCGCCGCGCAGATGGACGAGAACAGCCGCCGCGACGTGCCCTGGGACGCCGCGCGCGTCGCCCGCGAGGCGCTGATCCGCTCGGCGCTCGATTCGGCCGCGCGCGCCGAGGAACTGGGGCTGCCGCGCGACCGCATCCTGCTCTCGTGCAAGGTGTCCGGCGTGCAGGAGCTGATCGCGGTCTACCGCGATCTGGGCGCGCGCTGCGACTACGGACTGCATCTGGGCCTGACCGAGGCCGGCATGGGCTCCAAGGGCATCGTCGCCTCGACCGCCGCGCTCGCGGTGCTGCTGCAGGAAGGCATCGGCGACACGATCCGCATCTCGCTGACGCCCGAGCCGGGCGAGTCGCGCACGCGCGAGGTCATCGTCGCGCAGGAGCTGCTGCAGACGATGGGCCTGCGTGCGTTCACGCCGCTGGTGACGGCCTGTCCGGGCTGCGGCCGCACGACCAGCACGTTCTTCCAGGAGCTGGCGCGGACCGTCCAGGACCACGTGCGCGCGAAGATGCCCGAGTGGCGCATCAAGTACGACGGCGTCGAGAACATGACGCTGGCGGTGATGGGCTGCGTCGTCAACGGACCGGGCGAGTCGCGCTACGCGAACGTCGGCATCTCGCTGCCCGGCACCGGCGAGGCGCCGGCCGCGCCGGTCTTCATCGACGGCGAGAAGGCGATGACGCTGCGCGGCGAGACGATCGCGCAGGACTTCGTCGGCGTCGTCGATGACTACGTCGCGCGCCATTACGCGCCGCGCGGCTGAGTACGGCTGCGGATTCGGTCGAACGCCTCGCGCCCGCCGACGGCGCGCCGGAAGCGGACAGATTCCCGCGCAGCGCTGAGCGACGCGACGGCGTCGGTCGGTATCGCGGGCGCGAACGGCGCCACCACACTTGCACGATCCGACGTCCGGGCGGGATCGCCCGGGCCGGTCGATCAGGTTCGCGCGGGCGCGACCGGCCGCCGCCTCAGGCCTGCGGCTCGGAGCGCACGACGACCGGCTCCTCGCGGCGCTGGCGCGCCAGCGAGGCCTCGCGCCGCGCGATGTAGAGGCTGGCGCCGATGATGATCGCCGCGCCGAGCGCGGTGTAGCCGTCGACCTGCTCGCCGAACAGCGCCCAGGCCAGCACCGCGACCACCAGCAATTGCAGATAGCTCAGCGGCGCCAGCAGCGAGGCGTCGGCCAGCTTGAGCGCGCGCGTCCAGCAGTAGTGGCCGCCGGTGCCGAGCGCGCCGGCCGCGACCAGCCACGGCCAGATGCCGGCCTGCGGCCACTGCCAGACCGTCAGCGCCGGGCCCAGCGACAGCGGTACCCAGAGCATCGTCGTCAGCAGCACGATGCGGTCCGGCGGTTCGGAGCGCGACAGGAACTTGATGCTGATCGTGACCATGCCGCTCATCGCCGCGGCGAGGATCGCGACCAGGCTGTCGACCGCGAAGCCCGATCCGTTCGGCCGCATGATGACCAGCACGCCGATGAAGCCGGCGACGACCGCGCTCCAGCGGCGCAGCCGCACGACCTCGCCGAGGAACAGGACGGCGCCGATCGTCACGAACAGCGGCGTGGAGTACGACAGCGCGATCGCCTGCGCCAGCGGCAGGTGCACCATCGCCCAGAACCCGGCCAGCATCGACAGCATGCCGATCAGGCAGCGCGCGACGTAGAAGCCGAGCTTGTCGGTGCGCAGGATGCCGACGCCGTGGACGCGCAGCAGCGGCAGCGCGAACAGGGCGCCGAACAGGCAGCGGAAGAACGCGATCTCGAACGGATGCAGCTGCGCGGACGCATAGCGGATCGACACCGCCATCAGGCCGAACAGGCAGGCGCTGGCGGCCATCAGCAGCGCCGCGCGCAACGGCAGCGGCGAGGTCGGGGCGGGGGTGTTCACGTGAGGATCGGTGCGGCAGCGGGCGGGAAGCGCGCGGTATGGTAGCGGCCGTTCCGGCCGCGGTCAGGTCCGGACGATGGCCGCGGTCGGGCGGCGTTCACACGGACGGGCTGTCGTTCGCGGTTCGGGTCGATTACGCTGCGGGGGTCGCAAAGGGGGCGACGGCGGCACCGCTGCGTCGCGACGCGGCGGGATCGCGGCCGGCCAGCGCGCCGACCGCCGATGACGGACGCCGGCAGCCCCTGCCGATCGTGTTTTCCGCTCATGCCGGAGTGTCGGTCTCAGCACATGGAATCCCAGTCCATCCCGTTCGTCGTCGCGATTCCCGCCCGTTATGCCTCGACCCGCCTGCCGGGCAAGCCGCTGCTGCCGATCGGCGGCATACCGATGATCGTGCACGTCGCGCGGCGCGCACTGGCCGCCGGCGCGGGCGAGGTCGTCGTCGCGACCGACGAGCCGCGCATCGCCGCGGCGCTGGCCGGCAGCGGCGTCGAGGTCGTGATGACCGACGCCGGCCACGCCTCGGGCAGCGACCGCCTCGCCGAGTGCGCGACGCGGCGCGCCTGGCCCGACGAGACGATCGTCGTCAATCTGCAGGGCGACGAGCCGATGGCGCCGGCCAGCGGCATCCGTGCGGTCGCCGAGACCCTGGCCGCGGGCGCCGCGCCGATGGCGACGCTGGCGACGCCGATCGGCTCGGTCGAGGAGCTGTTCGACCCCAACTGCGTCAAGCTGGTGCGCGGCGCCGACGGCCGCGCGCTGTACTTCAGCCGCGCGCCGCTGCCGTGGCCGCGCGATGCGTTCGCGGCCGATCGCACGCGCCTGCCCGACGGCGTGCCGTTCCTGCGCCACATCGGCATCTACGCGTATCGCGCCGGCTTCCTGCGCGCGTTCGCGCGGCTCGCGCGCACGCCGCTCGAACAGGCCGAATCGCTCGAGCAGCTGCGCGCACTCGAGCACGGCCATGCGATCGCGGTCGGCATCGCGCCGGAGCCGTTCCCGCCCGGCGTCGACACGCCGGAGGATCTGGCCCGCGCCGAACGGCTGCTCGCCGGAGTGCCGCGGTGACGCGGATCCTGTTCGTCTGCATGGGCAACATTTGCCGCTCGCCGACGGTCGAGGCGGTGGCGCGCGTCGAGCTGGCGCGGGCCGGCCTCGCCGCGACGGTCGCCTCGGCCGGTACCGAGGACTACCACATCGGTGCGGCCGCGGACCGCCGCGCGATCGCGGTCGCCGAGGCGGCCGGCTATCCGATGGCGGCGCATCGTGCGCGCCAGATCGGTGCGGCCGACTTCGACGACTACGACCACGTGCTCGCGATGGACGCGGTCAACCTGCATGCGCTCGAGCGCGTCTGCCCGGCCGCGGCGCGCGGTCGCGTCGCGCTGTTCCTGCCGTTCGCGGGCTTCGCCGCGCGCAGCGACGTGCCCGATCCGTACTACGGCTCGCAGCGCGACTTCGAGCAGGTGCTGAACCTCGCGCGCGAGGGTGTCGCCGCGCTGGCCGGGCGGCTGCGCCGCGACGGCGGATCGCGCCGATGAGCGCGATCCGTCCGCAGGCACCGGAGCTGCCGTCCGGCCTGGCCTGGGTCAATACCGACGATCCGCCGCGGCTGGCGATGCTGCGCGGCCGCGTCGTGCTGGTCTGGTTCTGGACCGGTGACAGCGTGCAGTGCGCGACGATGGTGCCGGACCTCGCGGCGCTGCAGGCGCGCCATCACGACGGGCTCTGCGTGATCGGCATCCACTGCCCCAAGTACGGTGCGCAGTGCGCGCCGGCTGCGGTGCTGCGCGCGGTCAACCGCCTGCGCATCGAGCATCCGGTCGCGAGCGATCCGGCGTTCGCGGTCTGGCGCGACTACGGCGTCAGCGCTTGGCCGACCGTCGCGGTCATCGACGCCGAAGGCCGCCTCGCCGCGCGCGTCGCCGGCGCCGGCCATCTGGAGCTGCTCGACGATCTGATCGGCGCCCTGCTCGACGAGGCGGCCGGGCAGGGCCTGCGCGTGTTCGAGAGCGCGGTGCCGGCGGTCCGCCCGGAGCCGCGCGCGAGCCTGCGCTTCCCCGGCAAAGTGCTGGCGACCGAACGCCTGCTCTACGTCGCCGACAGCGGCCACGACCGCGTGCTCGAATGCGATCACCACGGCCGTGTGCTGCGCAGTTTCGGCTCGGGCCACGCCGGTTTCACCGACGGCACCGGCGAGGAAGCCGCGTTCAGCGATCCGCAGGGCCTGGCCCTGCATCGCGACCAGCTCTACGTCGCCGACCGCGGCAACCACGCCGTGCGCAGCGTCGATCTGGCCGACGGCAGCGTGCGCACGCTGCTCGGCACCGGCGCACCCGGCTACCGCCGCCCGCACGATAGCGACGTGCGCGGCCTGGCCGCCTGCGCGCCGGCCGATCTGGCGATCGTCGGCGATCAGCTCTACGTCGCGATGGCCGGCCTCAATCAGATCTGGCAGGTCGACCTGATCGCGCGCCGCGCGCGCGTGCTGGCCGGCAGCGGCGCGCTCGACCGGATCGACGGCGTCGGCGCGGACGCCGCGCTGGCCCAGCCGAGCGGGCTCGCGGTCGCCAATGCGCAGCTGGTCGTCGCCGATGCGGCCGCCTCGGCGGTGCGCCTGGTGCGCCTGGCCGACGGCCGCGTGACCACCGTGGTCGGCAGCGGTCTCTACGCATTCGGCGATGCGGTCGGCACCTGCGCGGTCGCACGGCTGCAGCATCCGCAGGCGGTCGCGGCCGGGCCGCGCGGCTCGGTGTTCGTCGCCGACAGCTACAACGACGCGATCAAGCTGATCAACCTCGTGGCGGCGAAAGTGAGCCGGCCCGAGCTCGGTTATCGGCTGAACGAACCCTCGGGCCTGTCGGTCGCGGCCGGCGCGCTGTGGGTCGCCAACACCGGCAGCCACGAGATCGTGCGCGTGGATCTGTCCGACGGATCGGCACGTCGCGTCGCGGTGGCGGACTGAACCTGCCGTTGCGGACTAAAATGGTCCGATGACCCAACCCGAGGACCGAGCCGGCTTCGACGGCAAGGTATACGTCAGCACGCTCAGCGGCGCTCCCGGCGTCTACCGCATGTTCGACGCCGCTGGCGACCTGCTCTACGTCGGCAAGGCCGGCAATCTGCGCAAGCGCGTCGGCAGCTACTTCCTGAAGCCGCGGCTGGAGCCGCGCATCGCTTCGATGGTCTCGCAGATCGCGCGCATCGAGGTCACGCTGACGCGCACCGAGGCCGAGGCGCTGCTGCTCGAATCGCAGCTGATCAAGTCGCTCAAGCCGCGCTACAACATCCTGCTGCGCGACGACAAAAGCTATCCGTACATCCATCTGACCGCCGGCGAGTGGCCGCGCCTGGCGTTCCATCGCGGCGCGCGCAACGAGGGCGGCCGCTACTTCGGGCCGTATCCGAGCGCCGCCGCGGTGCGCGAGAGCATCGGCCTGCTGCAGAAGCTGTTCCGGCTGCGCAACTGCGAGGACAGCTACTTCCGCAACCGCTCGCGGCCGTGCCTGCAGCACCAGATCGGCCGCTGCACGGCGCCGTGCGTCG
The DNA here is from genome assembly GCA_003241385.1 of Rhodanobacter denitrificans. Lineage (GTDB taxonomy): Bacteria > Pseudomonadota > Gammaproteobacteria > Xanthomonadales > Rhodanobacteraceae > Dokdonella > Dokdonella denitrificans_A. Next base: position 122,192 of record QFPO01000014.1, on the reverse strand, counting down.
GCCTGGTCGAAGCGGCCGACTACCAGGAGAGCGTGCGCCACGCGACGCTGTTCCTCGAAGGCCGTTCCAAGCTGGTCCAGGACGAGCTGGTCGCGACGATGGAACGCGCCAGCGCGGCGCTCGCATTCGAGCGCGCCGCCGCCGTGCGCGACCGCATCACCGCGCTGCAGCGCATCCAGGCCCGCCATTACGTGCACGGTGCCAGCGCCGACATGGACGTGATCGCCTGCGCGATCCGCAACGGCATCGCCTGCATCAGTGTGCTGTTCTTCCGCAACGGCGTCAGCCTGGGCTCGCGCGACTTCTTTCCGCGGCTCGGCGGCGATGCCGAGCCGCCGGCGGTGATCGCCTCGTTCATCGTGCAGTACTACCTGGAGCGGCCGCTGCCGGAGGAACTGATCGTCAGCGATCTGCCCGAGGAGGCCGAGCTGATCGCCGAGGCGCTCGGCGGGCAGGCCGGCCACGCGGTCGAGATCAAGGCGCGCGTACGCGCCGAGCGCGCGCGCTTCCTCGAGCTCGCGCTCAAGAATGCGCAGGCCGGCCTCGACGCGCGCCTGGCCAGCCGGCAGACGCTGACGACGCGGTTCGAGGCGCTGCGCGACCTGCTCGGCCTCGAGGAGACGCCGCGCCGCATCGAGTGCTTCGACATCAGCCATACCATGGGCGAGGCCACGGTCGCCTCGTGCGTCGTGTTCGGCCCCGAAGGCGCCGAAAAGTCGCAGTACCGGCGGTTCAACATCACCGGCATCACGCCCGGCGACGACTACGCGGCGATGGGCCAGGCCCTGCACCGGCGCTACCGGCGGATCCGCGACGGCGAGGGCGTCCTGCCGGACGTGCTGCTGATCGACGGCGGCAAGGGCCAGGTCCGCCAGGCGCTGGACGTACTGGCCGAGCTCGGCGTCGAAGGGCTCAACGTGGTCGGCGTCGCCAAGGGCGAGGCGCGCCGCGCCGGCGACGAAACCTTGATCTTGGGCGATACAGGCCGCACGCTCTGGCCCGGACCCGAATCGCCGGCCTCGCACCTCATTCAGGCGGTCCGCGACGAGGCGCATCGTTTCGCGATCACCGGTCACCGCGGCCGCCGCGAGAAGGCGCGCGAGGCGAGCACGCTGGAGGAGATCGCCGGCATCGGGGCCAAGCGGCGCGCGGCGCTGCTCAAGCACTTCGGCGGCCGGGCCGGACTGGCGGCCGCCGGCGTGGAGGAAATCATGCAGGTCAAAGGCATCCACCGAGACCTGGCCGAACGCATCTACGCCGTCTTCCACGGCTGAGGGACCCTGCTCCATGACCTTGACCGTGCCGACGATCCTCACGCTGTTCCGCATCGTGCTGCTGCCGGTCATCGTCGTCGTCTTCTATCTGCCCGAGTACTTTCCGAACACCGCCGCCTGGTCGAACATCGCCGCGGCCGGCGTGTTCGTGCTGGCCGCGCTGACCGACTGGCTCGACGGCTGGATCGCGCGCCGCTACGACCTCACCTCCGCGTTCGGCGCGTTCCTCGATCCGGTCGCCGACAAGCTGATGGTCGCGGTCGCCCTGTTCCTGCTCGTGCAGCAGAACCCCACGCCGCTGATGGCGGTGGCCAGCGCGATCATCGTCGGCCGCGAGATCAGCATCTCGGCGCTGCGCGAGTGGATGGCCGAGATCGGCCAGCGCGCCAAGGTCGGCGTGGCCTGGATCGGCAAGCTCAAGACGACGATGCAGATCGTCGCGATCGTGGTCTGCCTGCACCAGCGCGACGTGCCGGAACTGCGGCTGTACCGCATCGGCGAGGCGCTGCTGGTCGTCGCCGCGGTGCTGACGATCTGGTCCGCGCTGACGGCGCTGCGCGACAACGACAGCGGCCGCGTTTGAGCGCCGGCGAAAAATTTCGCGCGATCGCACAGGTTTTTGTTGACACTCTCACGCCATTCCGTAATATGCGCGTCCCGGGCGGGAATAGCTCAGTTGGTAGAGCACGACCTTGCCAAGGTCGGGGTCGCGAGTTCGAGTCTCGTTTCCCGCTCCAGGCTTTCCACCAAAACCTCGGCCTGCCGAGGTTTTGTTGTTTAAGGGGCCGGCGCCGTCCGCGGCGTACGTTCCTGCAGGATGTGGTTCAGCGTCATCGGCCTGATGGCAGAGTGGTCATGCAGCGGCCTGCAAAGCCGTGTACGCCGGTTCGATTCCGACTCAGGCCTCCACGACATCGTCCCGCGATGTCCAGCGACATCCCAGAAACCCGCAGAAATGCGGGTTTTTTGTTGGCCAGCCGGCGGAGGTTTGCGGCACGCGGCGCTCAGAGCGCCTCGTTCTTGCGCGCGCCGCGCAGGTTGGTCGCGGCCAGGAACACCTGCAGCAGGATCAACGCGTACGCCTTCGCGTAGAGCCCCCAGACGATCCAGAGCACGTTGCTGGCCAGGAAGCACCAGAAGCCCCATCCGCGCTGCTGCTTCTGTCGCGCGCCGACGTTCCACGCCGCCAGCACGGTGACCGCCATCGCCGGCCACTGCACCCAGTCCAGATCCATCGCCGTCCCCGTGCGGCGGCGCCCGCAGAGTAATCGGGCGCCGCCGCGTCGTGCGCCGCTCAGCGCGGCGGTTCGATCGATTGTGCGTAGGTGCCGACCAGCTCGCCCTTCGCGAGCACGTGGCCGCGCGCGGCGGCCAGCACCGCGTCGCGGTCCGAGCCGGCCGGCAGGTCCAGTTCGCGATCGAGCGCGAGCACCTGTACGTGGTAGTGGTGCGGCCGATCGCCGACCGGCGGGCGCGGACCGAAGTAGCCGGGCGAACCGCGCGAGGTCCGGCCCTGCATCAGGCCGTCCGGCGCGGTCAGGCGCTCGATCTCGTGCAGGCCCTCCGGCAGCGAAGTCGTACCGGCCGGGATGTTCCAGGCGACCCAGTGCACGAACGGCGTGATCGGCCGCGCATCGGGATCTTCCATGATGATCACGTACGAGCGTGCCTCGGGCACTGCGGTCCACGCCAGCGGGAACGACACGCCGTCGGCGTACTCGCTGTGGCGCGGCGGGATCGGCGCACCGTCGCCGAACGCGGGCGAGGTCACCTGCAGGCTGCCGTCGGTCGCGGTCTCGGGCCGCGCCAGTGCGAGCGGCACGCCGACGCCGCGCGCGGCCTGGGTCTTCATCACGTCGGCCGGCGGCGTGGCGCGCTCGGTCGCGGCGCGCTCGCGGCCGCCGTAGGCGATCCGGTAGATCACGCCGTTGCCGTCGTCGGCCATCAGCAGGGCACCGTCCTGCGCGATCGCCAGTCCGACCGGCCTTGCGAAATGCGTGCGCCCGTCGCGGCTCAGGAAACCGCTGACGAACGGCTCGATGCGTTGCGGCTGGCCGTCGCGGAACACGACGCGCACGACCTCGTACCCCGACGCCGGCTTGCGGTTCCACGAGCCGCGCATCGCCGCGAATGCATCGCCGCCGTACTCGGCCGGGAATGCCTGGCCGGTATAGAACAGCATCTGCATCGGCGCGGCATGTGCGGTGTAGCCGAGCACCATCGGCGTGCTGATCGCCTTCCACTGCGCCTTGGTCAGGCCTCCAAGCGGCGTCGACTGCGGATTGAATCCGCCCTCGCCCCAGACGTGCGGCCAGCCGTAGCGCTTGCCGAGTTCGATGCGATTGAGCTCCTCGGGCTGCTCGTCGTCGCCGAGGTAATCGATGCCGTGATCGAGGCCCCACATCTCGCCGGTCCGCGGGTGCCACGCGAAGCCGATCGTATTGCGCAGGCCGGTCGCGAAGATCGTGCGCGAGCGGCCGTCCGGCGAGGCGCGCAGCAGTGCGGCCGATTCCGGATTGGCCTCGTTGCAGGCGTTGCAGGTCGAACCGGCGCTGATGTACAGCATGCCGTCGGGGCCGAACGCGAGCGTGCGATTGGGGTGCTGGCCGGTGTCGGGCAGGTCGCCGATGATCATCTCGGCGGTCCCGAGCGTGCCGTCGGCCTGGATCGGCGCGACGAATACCTCGCGTGAGGTCGCGACGTACAGACGGCCGTCGTGAATCGCCAGGCCGTGCGCGCCGGGGCGATGCAGCACGGCGACCGGTCCGCCGTCGGCACGGCCGTCGCGATCGGCGTCCTTGAACATCAGCACGTCGCCCTGTTCGCGCCGGCTCACGTAGACCGTGCCGTCCGGCGCGACGGCCAGGATCCGCGGATTCTGCAGGCCGTCGGCGAAGACCGTGACCTCGAACCCCTTCGGTACCTGGAGTGCGAAGATGCGCTCGGGCGTCGCCGCCACCTTGGCCGGCTTGTAGACGTGAGCGGCGACGCGTACGTCGGTTCCATCGCTCTGCTGGGCGCCGGCGGCGCCGGACAGACCCAGAGCGCCGGCGAGGGCGGCGCGAAGCAGTCGTGCCATGGCGGAAGCTCCGAAAGGGTCGATGCGATCGACGCTAGCAGGCGCTCGCTCGCTCGATGATGAAGCGGACCGCCGTGCGGCACACGATGCCAGCGGGGGTTCACGTTTCCACTTGTTGTGCCGCGGGACGAAACGCCGGTCGGGTGGCATCCGTTCATCGAAGCGCGCGCAAGCGGGCCGTCGAGACATTCGCAATTCATGCTGGCGTCGACAGACTCGTTGCGAATGACGAGCCGCCTATCGACATCCGCGCAGATCGCGCCGGCACTGGACCTGCCGCTGACGCTGCGCATCCTCACGATCAACATGCACAAGGGCTTCGGTTTCCTCAACCGCGGCTTCGTGCTGCACGAGCTGCGCGAGGCGGTGCGCGCCAGCCGTGCCGACCTGGTGTTCCTGCAGGAAGTGCTCGGCGCGCACGCGCGCCATGCGCGGCGCTACGCCGACTGGCCGGCCCAGCCTCAGTATGAGTTCCTGGCCGACAGCATGTGGCCGCAGTTCGCGTACGGGCGCAACGCGGTCTATCCGCAGGGCGATCACGGCAATGCGCTGTTGTCGAAGTATCCGATCGCGCACCACGACAACATCGACGTGTCGGTCGGCAGGCACGAGCGTCGCGGCCTGCTGCATTGCGCATTGACGCTGCCGGGCATCGACATCGGCCTGCACGCGATCTGCGTGCACCTGGGGCTGCGCGAGCACCAGCGTCGCGCACAGATCGGTCGGCTGATCGATTACGTCGCGACCCGCGTGCCGCTCGAAGAACCGCTGATCGTGGCCGGCGACTTCAACGATTGGCGCGGCCGCATCGGCGACGAACTGGCCGAGATCGGTCTGCGCGAGGTGTTCGCGGTGCGCCGGAATGCGCCGGCGCGGACGTTCCCGGCACGCTTTCCGCTGTTGCCGCTGGACCGCATCTACGTGCGCGGCCTGCAGATCGAGGACGCTGCGGTGCTCGACACGCGGCCGTGGTCGCATCTGTCGGACCACGCAGCCCTGCTGTCGCAGGTGCGCCTGTGAAGACGCGCTGGCACGACGGGCACCAGGTGCGACTGCTCGAGAACGGCGAGGACTTCTTCCCGCGCGTGTTCGAGACGATCCGCCAGGCGCGGCGCGAGGTCATCGTCGAGACCTTCATCCTGTTCGAGGACGCCGTCGGCGAGGCGCTGCGCGACGCCCTGGTCGCCGCCGCGCGCGCCGGCGCTTCGGTCGACCTGACCGTCGACGGCTACGGCTCGCCGGCGTTCTCGCCGGCGTTCCTGCGCACGCTCGCCGATGCCGGCGTGCGCGTGCACGTGTTCGATCCGCGGCGGCCACTGCTCGGCCTGCGCACCAACCTGTTCCGGCGCCTGCATCGCAAGCTGGTCGTCGTCGACGGCGAGCGCGCGTTCGTCGGCGGCATCAATTACTCGGCCGACCATCTCGGCGATTTCGGGCCGCAGGCCAAGCAGGACTATTCGGTCGAGATCGTCGGACCGGTCGTCGCCGAGATCCGGCAGGCGGCGCAGGCGCTGATCGGGCCGCCGCGGCGGCGCTGGCGCCTGCCGGACCTGCGCTGGCCGCGCCGCCGCGACGATACGGCGGCGCCGGCGGACGGAGCGCGCGTCGCGTTCGTGACGCGCGACAACGGCGCGCATGCCGACGACATCGAGCGGCACTACCGCGTCGCGATCCGCGCGGCGCGCCGCCGCATCGTGATCGCCAACGCCTACTTCCTGCCCGGTTACCGCCTGCTCAAAGGCTTGCGCGACGCGGCCCGGCGCGGCGTCGAGGTGACGCTGATCCTGCAGGGTCATCCGGACATGCCCTGGGTCACCGCGGCGACGCGCTCGCTGTATCACTATCTGCTGCCGGCCGGCGTGCGCATCGTCGAATACTGCCGGCGGCCGTTCCACGGCAAGGTCGCGCTGGTCGACGAGGACTGGGCCACGGTCGGCTCGAGCAATCTCGATCCGCTGAGCCTGTGGCTGAACCTCGAGGCGAACGTGCTGATCCGCGACGCGGCGTTCAACGAGACGCTGCATGCGCATCTGCAGCGCCTCGCCCGCCACGATTGCACGCCGATCGACGCCGGCGACCGCCGCGCGATCGGCGGCGTGCGCGCGCTGTTCGGCGTCGCGCTGTTCCACTTGCTGCGCCATTTCCCACGCATCGCCGGCTGGCTGCCGGCGCATGCGCCGCAGCTCGGCCGCGTGCGCAAGCCCGAGGTCGCCGCCGTGCCCGATGCCGACACGCCGGTGCCGATCGGCGAACTGGTCGCACCCGTGCAGCCGCCGGCTCCGGCCGGGTCGACCGGCGACGGCGCGCATGCAGCCGGTGGAGGTGGCCGTGCCTGAGCGGCGCTCGCCGACGCGCCGCTGGCTGATGCGTGCCGTGCTCGCGGTGTTCTACGTCGCGCTTGCGGTGATGCTCTGGACGATCGGTCGCGAGCTCGACTGGGCCGAGGCGGCGACGGCATTCGCCGCGCTGCCGATCGGCACGATCCTGACCGCGGCCGGCTGCAGCCTGTCGTGCTACGCGCTGTACGCCGCCTACGAGCTGCTCGCCGCACGCCAGGCGCGCATCGCGCTGTCGCAGCCGCAGATCGCGGCGATCGGCTTCGCCAGCTATGCCTGCAATCTCAGTCTCGGCGCGATGCTCGGCGCGCTCGGTCTGCGTCTGCGCCTGTACACAGCACGCGGCATCGACGCGGCGTGTGTCGCGCGCGTGATCGCGTTCAATCTGATGACGAACTGGTCGGGTTACCTGCTGGTGCTTGGCATGGCCCTGCTGTGTCTGCGCATCGAGCCGCCGCCGGCGTGGCGGATCGGTGCGACGGCGCTGCAGGTGATCGGCGCAGGGCTGCTGGCGATCGTCGCGGGCTATCTGTGGGCCTGTGCGCGTGCGCGGCGCCGGACCTGGCGCTGGCGCCGGCTGACGATCGAGCTGCCGGCGCTGCAGATCGCGCTGATCCAGCTGGCGCTGTCGGTGCCGGTCTGGCTGCTCGGCGCCGCATCGCTGTATGCGCTGCTGCCCGCGGCCGACTTCGGGCTGGTCCTGGTCACCTTGCTCGGCAGCGCCGTGATCGGCCTGGTCGTGCGCGTACCGGCCGGCCTCGGCGTCGTCGAGGCGGTCTTCATCGCATCGCTCGGCGGCCAGCTCGGTCAGGCACCGCTGCTGGCCGCGCTGCTCGCGTATCGCTGCGTGCACTACCTCGCGCCGCTCGCGCTCGGCCTGGCGACGTTCGCGGCGCTGGAGTTCGCTGGGCGCTCGAAGCGAGCAGCGCCGGACCGCAAGCGTGGCCGGGCAGGGCGGATCGCGACCGCGCAGCGCCGCGCGGCATAGCGCCTGTCGTCAGGACGCCCGCGGGAATGGCGGCCGGACGAGTCCGGTCTCTACGTATATCGACACCGGTCGACGTGGCGCGCGCGCCGGCCTCCACTTGGGCCGCGATCCGGATCGGCTGCTCCGACCGACGCCGGGGCCGCGCTGCGCAGCCTCAGCACTCGATCACGTTGACCGCGAGGCCGCCGCGCGAGGTTTCCTTGTACTTGTCCTGCATGTCGCGGCCGGTGTCGCGCATCGTCTTGATGACCTTGTCGAGCGAGACGCGGTGCTTGCCGTCGCCGCGCATCGCCATGCGCTGTGCGTTGATCGCCTTGACCGAGCCCATTGCATTGCGCTCGATGCACGGGATCTGCACGAGGCCGCCGATCGGATCGCAGGTGAGCCCCAGGTTATGCTCCATGCCGATCTCGGCGGCGTTCTCGACCTGGTAGATGCTGCCGCCGAGCGCGGCGGTCAGGCCGCCGGCGGCCATCGAACAGGCCACGCCGACCTCGCCCTGGCAGCCGACCTCGGCGCCGGAGATCGAGGCGTTCTCCTTGTACAGGATGCCGATCGCGCCGGCCGTCAGCAGGAACTCGATCACGCCGGCGTCGTTGGCACCGGGGCAGAAGCGGTCGTAGTAGTGCAGCACGGCCGGCACGATGCCGGCGGCGCCGTTGGTCGGCGCGGTGACGACGCGGCCGCCGGCGGCGTTCTCCTCGTTGACCGCGAGCGCGTAGAGATTGACCCAGTCCAGGATCGTCAGCGGATCGCGCAACGCGATCTCCGGGCGCGAGCACAGCTCGCCGTACATGATCGGCGCGCGGCGCTGCACCTTGAGGCCGCCCGGCAGCACGCCCGCTTCACGCAGGCCACGCGCGACGCAGCTCTGCATCGCGCGCCAGATCGCCAGCAGGCTGCCGCGGATCTCCTCCTCGCTGCGCCAGGCGCGCTCGTTGGCGAGCATGACGCCGGCGATCGACAGGCCCGATTCCTCGCAGCGTGCGAGCAGCTCGTCGCCGCTGTGGAACGGGTGCGGCAGCGGCGTGGTGTCCGGGACGATGCGGTCCTCGGCGGCCTCGTCGTGGTTGACGACGAAGCCGCCGCCGACCGAGTAGTAGTCGCGCGTGGCCAGTACTTCGCCGGCCGCGTCGTAGGCGATGAAGCGCATGCCGTTGGTGTGGTACGGCAGCTTCTGGCGCTTGTTGAACACCAGATCGGTCTTCTCGTCGAACGCGATCTCGTGGCGGCCGTGCAGGCGCAGCCGCTTGCTCGAGCGGATCCGCGCGAGCTTGTCATCGATGACGTCCGGATCGATCCGGTCCGGCCACTCGCCTTCGAGGCCGCACAGCACGGCCTTGTCGGTGCCGTGGCCGCGTCCGGTCAGCGCGAGCGAGCCGTACAGCTCGGCACGGATACGCGTGGTGCGTTCGAGCACGCCACGCTCGTCGAGCCAGCGTTCGGCGAAGCGCGCGGCTGCGCGCATCGGCCCGACCGTATGCGACGAGGACGGGCCGATGCCGATCTTGAAGATGTCGAAGACGCTGATGGACATGGCCGGCCGGAATGTGGAAGGGGCGCCATTCTACGAAGCTTCGGGGCGAAGGCGCCAAACGCCCGCGGCGTTCACCGCGGCCGAGGCGTTTCCGGCGGCGCGTAGGCTACTTCAGGACCTTCTTCGACAGCACCGGAGAAAAGCGCTTCTGCTCGCCGTCGTTGCCGAGGGTATCGATGTAGTAATAGTAGGTCGCACCAGCAACGACCGATTCGTCGACGAAACTGTAGTCGGCCTTGTCCGAGCCAGCCGTCGATGTCTGCCGTGCGATTGGCTGGTCGCTGACGCGCACGAACGGGCCGGCTCGGTCCTGCGCCCGGTAGACCACGTAGCCGAAGACCGAGGAATCGTTCCTTGCCGACCAGGTGAGCTTGACCGGGCCCCGCCCTTCCGAGTGCGCGGTTCGTTCGGATACGGCCGCAGGCTCGTGAGGCGCCGGCGCGCTTTCCGCGCGCGTTTCGCGTTGCAGCGTCTCGGCGACGTCGATGTAGCCGCGGTTGTTGAGTTCCTTGCCCTCGTCGATGACCAGTTCCCGTATCGTCTGGTCTTTGTCCAGCGCCATGACGCCGAACGGAATCGTGAGCTCGGGTTCGCCCGCCAAGCGGAACGTGAAGAAACCGGTGGAGCGTCCCGTTTCGGTCAGCGGCTTGGTCAGATCGACACGGACGCAGCGCGTCCCGGTCGGCAATGCGGATTGGCACGAGGCGCGGGCGACCTGCCAGCCGGCCGGCGCGTCGATTTTCAGCGCATCGAGGTCGGACCGACCAGTGTAGATCATCTCGATCGAGGCCTTCGCGCGTTCGCCGACGCGCAGCGGTTTCATGCCGACGCCGTAGGTGGACGGGCGCAGCGCGCCCTCGACGATGGCCTTGGCCGCGACTTCGACATAAGGCTGCGCCGGAAGATTGGTCGCCAGCTTGATCGTGCCTGCACGCATGCCCGATGCCGAACCCGGCCGAACACGCGCGACGACGGTGGTACCTTCGATGCGCGCGTCGATCCAGTCGGGAGCCGAGACGACACGCTGCAGTGCCAGCGAGGTCTGCTCCATTGCACTCAGAGCGACGCTCCGTTCACCGCTCGCACCTGCGGTGACCTTGCCGAAATCGAGCACCGCGCGCGCCGGGGAGATCAGCGATTGAACGAAACCCGACAACGTGAAGCGATAGCGCTCGACGTCGGACTCGTCAGTGAAGATCGCATAGCGATGCAGCGCCGAGCCGAGCTGGCCCGGCAGTTCCAGCACCACCTCGAACTCGGCGCGCTCCCCCGGTGCGAGCTGCTCGGGCAGGCCGCGCACCTCTCCAAAACCGGCAATCGCCTTCCAGCTTTCGATTTTGACCGGTTTGTCGCCGGTGTTGGCGATCGTGTAGCTGTGCTGCACGGTCGAGAACGCCGTTGCGATGCCGAACTTGGCGTGCTTGGGCTCGATGACAAGGCGCTCGGCCCAGGCGGCCTGCGACAACAGGAAAACGGAGAGGAGGAGCAGACGCCTTGCGTTCATCGGCAATACTCATGACCCATAAAAGCCGAAACCCACCGGAGGTGGGTTTCGGGTGCAGCAGCCCAAACGAAAAAGTGGCTTCAGTCGATGCGGTACGAGTCCAGCGACACCGGCAGGGTGCCGGCCACCTGCAGTGTATAGGTGCCGCAGCTCACCGAGCCGGTACCGTAGTACGAATCGACGTAGACATAGTAGGTGTTGCCGGCAGTCAGACCGTCCAGCACGCCGGGGACGGGCGGCGCGCCCGGAGCTGCGGTATTGTTCAGCGCCTCGGGGCCGGCGCCGGCACCGATCGCGTCCTGGGACGAGAACATGCAGCTGCTGCCGTCACCGCACTCGCTGAGCAGGAACAGCGCGAGATCGCCGGTGCTGCCGGTCAGATCGGCCTGCACCGTGATCGCGTTGCTGGCACCGACGGTGATCGCCCAGACGTCTTCCGGACCCGGGTACGGAAACGGCAGGTCGGCACCGCAGGTGCCTCCGTCGTAGTTGGTGATGTTGTTGGCGCCGCCGCACGTATTGCCGGCCTGGTTGAACGGGAGCGCGGTGACCGACACCGGCGTGGCGCAGCTGCCGCCACCGGCCGGCACTTCGATGTTCGGGTTCGGGCGCACCCAGCCCGCATCGGAACGGTTGGCCGCGACCGCGGCCGTACAGCACAGGCCGAGGCCTGCGGACACGGCGACTGCAAGGAACTTGTTCATGCTTGTGTTTCCCCGAGCTATGGATAGGAGTCCGGGACATCGGCCATCCGGGCCGCGTCACCGACAACGCTTGAAGCCGTGTCCAACCTAGCCGGCGATGCCGGGCAAGTCAACCGCCGGGTGCAGATTCTGCGTGACGCATGGCCAATGCGCCTGTACTTTCGCCGTTTTACTGAACCGCGGGACCTCGTTCGATGAAGATCCGACCCGGCCTGCCGCTCGCGGCGATCAGTGTGGTCCTGGGCCTGCTCGCCATGGCCGGGTGCCAGCGCCGCGAGCCGGCACCGAACGTGCTGCTGATCACCGTCGACACGCTGCGGCCCGATGCGCTCGGCTTCGTCGCCGGTCGCGGCGACACGCCGACGATCGATGCGCTCGCGAACGGCGGCCGCGCGTTCCGCGGCGCGGTCTCGCCGGTGCCGCTGACGCTGCCGGCGCATACCTCGATCCTGTCGGGCCGTCTGCCGCGCCATCACGGCGTGCGCGACAACGGCCAGACCGTGCCGCTCGACCTGCCGCTGCTGCAGGAGGTGCTCGGCCGCCACGGCTACCGGACCGGCGCCTTCGTCAGCGGATTTCCGCTGCAGACGCTGTTCGGCCTCGATCGCGGCTTCGCCCATTACGACGACCGGCTCGACAGTGGCGAGGAGGGCTGGGTCGAGCGCCGCGCCGAGGGCACCAGCACCGCGGCGGCGACCTGGATCGCGCAGGATCCGCAGCGTCCGTGGTTCGGCTGGGTGCATTTCTACGATCCGCACGATCCGTACGAGCCGCCGCGCGAGTTCTGGCAGCCCGGTCCGCGCGGTGCCTACGACGGCGAGGTCGCCTATACCGACTACTGGATCGGCCACCTGCTCGAGGCCGCGCGCAAGGCCAGTGGTTCGCGACCGCTGCTGGTCGTGCTGACCGCCGATCACGGCGAGGCGCTCGGCGAACACCGCGAGGTCACGCACGGCTATTTCGTCTACGACTCGACGATGCTGGTGCCGCTGATCTTCCACTGGCCGGGGCGGATCGCGCCGGGGCAGGGCGACGAGGCGGTGCAGCTGATCGACGTCGCGCCGACGATCCTGGACCTGATCGGGCTCGACGCGCTGCCGCAGACCGACGGGCTCAGCCTCGCCGAGGGGCTGGGCGGCGGCGAGCTGGCCGTGCACCCGGCGCTGATCGAGACCTGGCTGCCGTGGACCTACTACGGCTGGGCGCCGCTGACGGCCTGGCGCGATCAGGGCTGGAAGTACATCGACGCGCCGAAGCCGGAGCTCTATGCACTCGGTCCCGATCCGCACGAAATGCAGAACCGGATCGCCGAGGAGGTCGCGACCGGCGACCGGCTGCATCTGGCGATGACGCGCCATACCGAAGCGCCGGCGCGCGTGGCCGCGACCGGCGAGGATCCCAAGGCGATCGACCGCTTGCGCAGTCTCGGCTACGTCGGCGTCGGCAGCCCGGTCGAGGCGCCGCCGACCGATCGGCCCGATCCGAAGGACCGCCTCGAGACCAAGGAGCGGCTGCAGGTCGCCGAGTCGCTGCTGCGCCAGCATCGCTTCGCCGAGGCGCAGAGCGTGCTGACCGAGGTGCTCGCCGGCGAGCCCGACAACCGCTACGCGCTGCTGCGCTCGGGCGTGGCCTTGCTCAGGCTCGGCCGTGCCGGCGAGGCGGTCGAGGTGCTGCGCCGGTCGGTGACGATCGAGCCGCATCGCGCCGAGGCGCGCTTCGCGCTCGGCGACGCGCTGATGCGCCAGGGCGCCTATCTCGATGCGGCCGAGCAGTGGGCCGCGCTGTCGGAGCTGCAGCCGCGCCGCGCCGAGGCCTGGTACAACCTGGCCGAAGCGCTCGAGCGGGCCGGCGATCCGGCGCGCGCGCAGAGCGCACGCGCCGAGTACGACCGCCTGAAGGCCGACGCGAACAAGGCGGGCGAGGGCACGGCCGATCCGGGCCCGACCGGCGATCGCAGTGCCGCCCCCGAGGCGGACGGCGCGGGGGCCGCGACGCCGGCACCGACTGCGGAGCGGGCCGGGTGATGACGCATCTGACGCTGTACGTCACCGATGACTGCTGCCTGTGCGATACCGCGCTGGAGCTGCTCGCGGCCGCGCGCGCGCCGGAGTTCCGCAGCGTCTTCATCGACGAGGATCCGGCGCTGGCGGCCACCTACGGCTGGCGCGTGCCGGTGCTGCACGATGCGCGCGATGCGCGGGAGCTCGACTGGCCGTTCGATCTGGCCGCGGTCAGCGCGTTCGTCCATCGCAATCCGGGTTGAGGAGCCGCAAAGCGGCGTCCGCTTGCCGATTGGCCGGGGCGGCAGGCGGATCGCGGAAGGTCGCAGCGAGACGCAGCGGCCGAAGGCGTCGGCGTCGCGTCGCGCATTGCTGCAGCTATAAAGCGAGCAAGGTGTCTTCCGTCGCCTGATCGGTCGAAGCGCGATCACGGTGACGTCGTCAGAAGCGTCCGGCTTCGCACAACTTGGACGGCGCGCAACGCTGAGGTTCGAGAGCGCAGCCGATAGAAGGCACAGGCGGCACTTCGACTGGACGGTCGGCCGCAGCCGGTGCGCCCTCATCGACCGGAGAACGCGATCATGCGCGATGCGGCGTTTCGATCGGTCGTCCGGAAGCGCATTCCTGCCCGCCGCCGCGGTATCGCGTCCCGCTAATGCAGCCGCCAGCGCCGATGCAGCCACAGCGAGCTCAGCAGCGCCGCCGTGAAGAAGCCCGCCTCCCAGCCGCGCAGCCAGGCCGGGCCGACCGCGATCAGCTCGCGTGACGGCAGGTCCAGCCGCAGCTGCCGCATCCGCACCTGGTCCGGCAGGTAGCCGGCCGGATTGCCGATCAGCCAGTTGAACCAGCGCCGGTCGTGGACGATGCGTGCGGGCTGCGGCGTCGGCAGGGTGATCAGCTCGCGGTCGTCCTCCCGAACCGGGACCGGTTGCGCGGCGGCCGGCCACGGCAGATCGAGACAGCCCTGCGCATCGGCGGTCAGCGCGGGGTCGCGTGTGGTCCAGGCGACCTCGGCGGGCTCGGCGCAGACGTGAACCGGCGTCCCGGACGGCGGGAACGCGACGTCGTAGCGGTTCGACAGCCACGGCAGGATCAGCAGCGCCGGCAGGCCGGCCAGCACGGCCGCGCCGGCGGTGATGCGCAGCTGGCGCAGACTCAGCGCGAACTGCCGCCGAATCAGCGGCATCAGGCCCGAGAACGGACCGTCGTAGCGGCGCAGTTCGGCCTGCACGGCGCCGAGCTCGGCGCGCAGCGCGCCGAGCCGCGCCTGCGGCGAGTAGCGCCGATAGACCCAGGCGCCGGCGGCGCCGGCGACGAGTCCGGCGAGCATCACGCGCAGCAGCGCCGGCACGCCGATCCAGGTCAGCACGCCGTCGAGCGCGTCGAGCAGCGGCGCCGGCAGGTCGAGCAGACCCATCGTCACGGTGCCGCCGCGCCGCGGCCGAGCACGAGCGCGGCCAGATCGCCGATGCCGGCGACCGGCCGCTCGAGCGGCTGCGACGAGAACAGCACGCCCGGCACCGCGGCCGGGTCGATGCAGTGGTCGCCGCTCCAGTGCTGCAGGTTGTCCTCGACCAGCGACGGACCGAGCGCGCCGAGCGAGGTCTGCCACGAGGCGCGATAACCGGGCGCGTAGCCGACGACGAGGTCGGGCGCTTCGTCGACGTGCGTGCCCGGGTACAGCGCTGCGCCGTCGTAGACCTCGTGCACGATCGCCGCCGCGTCGGCCGGGTCGCGCAATGCGCGCAGCGCTTCGCGCAGCGCGGCCTTGAGCGCCGGCACCTCGGCCGGTGCGACGCTGCCCTGCGGCTCGCGGCCCTGCACGTTGAGATACAAGCCGTTGAGGCCGAGCGCGAACGCGCGCGTGCGCGGCCAGTCGACGGCCGCGAACAGCGGCTGCTCCGGATCGGCACCGGGCTTGAGCGCGAGATAGCCGTGCTCATGCAGCCAGCGGTTGAGGTGCACCGCGCGCCGGAACGACGCGAAGCCGTGATCGGACAGCACGATCAGGCGGTCGTCCGGCGTCATCCGCGCGAGCACTTCGCCGACGATGCGGTCGGACGCGTCGTAGATGTCGTCGATCGCGCGGCGCGCGCGTTCGCTGCTGCCGGCATGCCGCGCATGCGCCGGGTCCAGCGCATGCCAGAACATGTGACTGACGCGATCCGGCTGCACGAACACCTCGACGACCAGCTCGCTCTCGCGGCGGTCGAGCGCGTCGTAGAGCATCGCCTCGCCCTCGGCCAGCGTCGTCGCGACCATGTCGAGCCAGCCGTCCTCGTCCAGATGGCCCTGGTTGAGCGCCCAGGTTTCCTCCGGCATGCCGAGCGTGTGGAAGTCGCCGATGCGCTCGGCCAGCGCCGCGGCGAACGACGGCGGTGCGCTGATCGGCAGCGCCGGATCGCGCGGGTCGGCCTGGATCGGCGACAGATACAGCAGCGGCCGCGGAAAGCCTTCGGCCAGACGTGCACGCAGCATGCCGCCGATCGAGCCGGCGAGTCCGAGATCGAAGCGCACGCGGATCCAGTCCGACCACACGCCGGTCTTCAGCGCCACGCTCGCCTCGCCGAGCGTCAGCTGCGCGCCGTCCGCGGCCGGCGCCAGATGCAGCGGCAGCGACAGCGCGCGGCCGTCGGCGTCGAGCGGATCGGCCGGGCCTTCCAGCCGCGTGTGCACGCTGCCGTCGGTCTCCACCGGCGACAGCACGACGCGGCCGCCGCTGTCGGCGCCGGCGATCGGGCGCGTCGCCAGGATCGTGTAGGTGCCCTGGCTGCCGAGCAGGTCCGGCACGCCCATGCCGGCGATCATGCCGCTGACCGGATCGGGCGGGTAGGTGACCGGCACGCGGAACACGTTCGCGCGCCGGCCGTCGGCTTCGGCGGCGAGCCAGAACGGCGTGCCGTCGCGGCGGTTGCGCAGCTCGCCGTCGCCGAACGGCAGCCGCCAGCCGAACAGCGTCAGTGCGGCCGGCGGCGTCTGCTCGGCGATCGAGAAGTCGATCGCGTACGAGCCGGGCTTGCGGCGCAGGAAGTCGAAGATGCCGTGCGCGCCCGGGCCGTGGCCGGTCGCGAAACTGGCCCAGGCGACCGGCGACTGCGGCGGATTGGTCGTCTCCAGGCGCTGGTAGTGGCCGTGTTCGCGCAGGCGCGTCAGGTTCGGCAGCCGCCCCTCGGCCATCATGCGCTCGGCCAGGACCGGATCGAAGCCGTCGAGGCCGACGATGATCGTGCGTGCGCGCGCCGGCTGCGGCGGCGCGGCCGGCTGACAGCCGGCGATCGCGCCGATCAGCAGCAGCGCGCCGGCGAGCCGCCGGATCGGTGCCTCAATCACCCGGCGTTCCGCCGCCGGGCGGCGTGCGCCGGCGCGCGCGACGCAGCAGCCAGCGGATCGGCCAGAACAGGATCGCCGCCAGCGCCAGCACGATGCCGACCAGGATCGCCCACAGCGATCCGAGGAAGCTGACGCCGGCGCCGGGGCCGATGTAGGCCAGCGCGTCCTGACAGCCGAGCGCCATCAGCATCAGCGTCGACACGAGGGTGCCGAGCCGGACGCTGCGAAGCCGGGCACGCGGTGCGGAGAGGATCGTCATCGGCGGACATCGCGGTGAAGGGCCCGCGATTCTAGCAGGCACGCCCGCACGGCCGCGGCGATGCGACGCGCCGTCGCGAGCGCAAGTGCCGTCGAGGCGGCGATCATCTCGCGGGTCGAGCGCGGGTCGCCGCGCGCAGCCCGCGTCGGCGCGCGTGGCCGGTCGCCGTTGCAGCAGGCCGCGGGGGGCGCGCGATCGCGCGGCCTTCCCGGTCGACACCACCGAAGCGGTCGCGATGCGGCCGGCGAAGGCCGCACTGCTATGCTCGCACGCCGCCCGCAGCCGCCTCGACCCGTGCGCGTCCATCACGTCCCGTTCTCGCAGCGTCGCCCGGCCGCGTGGATCGCGCGGCATCCGCGCCTGATGCGGCGTCTGGCCGACCTGGAGACGCGCGTGCTCAGCGAGCGGCTGGCCGCGGTCGATACCGCGCGTCCGGTCTGGATCTGCGGCATGGCGCGCGCCGGCAGCACGGTGCTGCTCGAGTTCCTGGCCGACGGCGCGACGTTCGCGACGCATCGCTACAGCGACTATCCGTGGCTGTGGACGCCGTACTGGTGGAACCACTTGCATGCGCGGCTGCCGCTGCCGAAACGGCCGCCGCGTGAGCGCGCGCACCGCGACCGGCTGCTGGTCGGACCGGACAGTCCCGAGGCGTTCGAGGAAGTGTTCTGGATGCACTTCTTTCCGGGGCGCCACGATTCGGCGGTCGACCAGGTGATCGCGGCCGAGGTCGACCACGCCGCGTTCGATCGCTTCCTCGACGCGCACATGCGCAAGCTGATCGCGGTGCGCGGCGCGCAGCGCTATCTGGCCAAGGCCAACGAGCAGCTGCCGCGGCTGGGCTATCTGGCGCGGCGCTATCCGCAGGCGCGCTTCATCGTGCCGGTGCGCGATCCGGTCGCGCAGGTCGCCTCGCTGCTCAAGCAGGACCGCCTGTTCACGCAGCTGTCCGCCGAGGATCCGGAGGTCGGGCGGCATCTGCTGCGCGCCGGCCACGTCGAGTTCGGGCCCGGCAAGCAGGCCTTGAACGTCGGTGATGCGGCGGCGACGCAGGCGATTGCCGACTGTTTCGCGCAGGGCCGTGTCGCCGGGGGCTACGCGCGGCAGTGGGCGATGCAGTACGGCCATGCGCTCGACCGCCTCGACGCCGATCCTGCATTGCGCGAGGCCTGTCTTTGGGTCGGCTACGAGGCGCTGTGCGCGCATCCCGAGGACGGCCTGCGCCGCATCGGCCGGCACGTCGGCCTCGACGAGGCCGAGATCGGGCGCCGCGTCGCCCGGCATGCACCGCGGCTCAGCGAGCCGGACTATCCGCTGCCGTTCTCGGCCGAGGAGATCGCCCGGCTGCGCGCGCTGACCGACCCGGTACGCCGGCGCATCGCGGTCCTGGCCTGAGCCTCCGGCGCGACCGCGCGTGACCGCCGGCGCGTCCCGCGGCGGAGCGGTTTGCTAGCATCGGCCCGAGGCGCGCCGCGTGACGGGGATGGGCGGGCGCCGATCCGCCGTCCGTCGCGTCGCATCGTCGGCGCCGCCGGGACGGCTCGTTCGGGGAACGTACGGGGAAGTCTTCAGATGCCATCGGCCTTGTTCCGTGTCGCGACGTTGTGTTCGACGCTGGCGCTCGCCAGTGCCCTCCATGCCGAAGAACGCTGCGAACTGTCGTTCGACAGCGGCGTCTTCGACGTCTGCACGCCGCGCGCGGCGCCGGGCCTCGGCGTGCTCGCCGGCGTCGCCGGACGCACCGACGCCGGCGCCTGGTCGTACTGGGTCGTCAAGTTCGCGAGCGTGCCGGGCCGCGCCGAGCGCGAGCGCCTGAGCGCGATCGGCGCCGAGGTGCTCGACTACCTGCCGCACCACGCCTATCGCGTGCGCCTGCCGGCCGGACAGACGCCGCAGAGCCGCGTCGCCAGCGCGGTCTGGATCGGCGCGATGGCGCCGCAGTGGAAGATCGACAGCGGCCTGACGCAGTGGCTGATCGACGCGGCGGCGCGGCCGCCGGCGCTGCCGGTCAGCGTCGGCCTCAACGCCGGGGCCGACGTCGACGCGACGCTCGCCGCGCTGCAGGCGATCGACGGCGTCGCGCATGCGTTCGCGATCACCAGCGCACCGGACAAGCGCATCGTGCTGAGCGTGGAGGGGGCGCGGCTGGAGTCGGTCGTGCTCGCGATCGCGCCGCGCGCCGAGGTCGCGTCGGTCTCGCTGCGCAAGCAGATGAGCTATCTCAACGCACGCGCCGGCTGGCTGCACCAGAGCGGCGTGCAGAACCAGCGGCCGGTGTTCGACCAGGGCCTGTTCGGTTGCGGCCAGATCATCGGCGTGCTCGATTCGGGCGTGGACTACGGCCATTGCGCGTTCCGCGATCCGGCGCTCGGCACGCCGCCGATCAGCAACTGCGCGACCGGCCAGAGCTGCGCGCCCGGCACGCCGAACTTCCAGCAGCGCAAGCTGGCGCTGTACTACAAGTGGTCGGCGACCGGCGACGCGTCCGGCGACGCCGCCTGCAATGCGAGCACCGGCGCCGGCCACGGCACGCACGTCGCCGGCTCGATCACCGGCAACAACTTCGCCAATACGGTCGACTGCGCGGCCGGCACGTTCAGCGGCACGCCCGGCAATCTCGACGGCACCGCGCCCGGCGCCAAGCTGATCGCGCAGGAGATGGGCGAAAGCCTGGATTATCTGAACTCGCTCAACGGCACGATCTACCACGCCGCCGAGACCGCGTATCTCAACGGTGCGCGCATCCACTCCAATTCCTGGGGCGGCGGCTGCTGCTTCCTCGGCTTCATCTGCCAGTCCGGCTGCACGCTGCCGTACGACGAGTTCGCGCGCGACGCCGACCGCGTCTCCTGGGACCATCCGGACCTGATCGTCGCGATCGCCGCCGGCAACGACGGCCAGTGCTGCGCGAACACCAACAAGCAGATCGGCACGCCGGGCCTGGCCAAGAGTCCGCTGACGGTCGGCGCCTCGGGTGCCGGCACTGCCGGGGAGAACGTCGCGGCGTTCTCCTCGCGTGGCCCGACGATCGACGGCCGCATCAAGCCCGACATCATGGCGCAGGGCGACGGCATCGTGTCCTCGGCCTCGGGCGGCACGCCGCCGTCTTCGACCTGCGGCACCTGCACGATGAGCGGCACCTCGATGGCGACGCCGACCGCGGCCGGCCTGGTCGCGCTGATCCGCGAGTATCTGGGCCGCGGCTACTATCCGGGCGGTGCGGCCGACGACGGCGACGCGATCGCCGCGCCGTCGGCCGCCCTGGTCAAGGCGCTGGCGATCAACGGCGCGCGCGACATGACCGGCACCAGCGGGACGGTCGCGACGCCGAACATCACCGAAGGCTGGGGCCGCATGCACCTGGACGACGTGCTGTACTTCAGCGGCGACGTGCGCCGGCTCTGGCTCGAGGACGCCGCGGCCGGCCTGACGACCGGTGCGGTCGACAGCTACACGCTGGACGTGCAGGGCGGCGAACCGCTGAAGATCACCCTGGTCTGGGGCGACTATCCGGCCGCCGTCAACGCGACGCCGCACATCGTCAACCGGCTGCGGCTGGAGGTGCAGACGCCGAGCGGCGAGGTCTGGACACAGAAGCTGCCGACGAGCGGCACGCCGAACCCGACCCAGAGCACCGCGACCACCGGCTACGACGATCGCAACGTCGTCCATCAGATCCGCCTGGCGACGCCGGAGGCCGGCACCTACACCGTGCGCGTGCGCGGCGTCGGCGTCGTCATGGGCGGCAGCCAGCCCTATGCGCTGGTCGCGACCGGCGCGCTGCAGGCCCAGACCGGCAGCACCGCCGATCTGTCGCTGCGCAAGAGCGCGGCGCCGACCGCGCCGGCCGGCAGCACGCTGGTCTGGAGCCTGCTCGCGTCGAACGCGGGTCCGGCGGCGGCGACCGGCGTCACCGTCGTCGACACGCTGCCGGCCGGCACCGTGCCGGCGACCGCCAGCGGCATCGGCTGGACCTGCCAGATCGCCGGCCAGACCGTGACCTGCACGCTACCTTCGCTGGCGGCGGGCGCCGATGCCACGCCGATCGCGATCACCGCGCCGGCGCCGTCGGTGGCCGCAACGGTCGTCAATGCCGCGACCGTCAGCGCGAACGAGGCCGATCCGACGCCGGCCGACAACAGCGCCAGCACGACGATCGAGGTCGTCGCGCCGGTCGACCTGTCGATCGTCAAGACCGCGAGCGTCGCCAGCATCGGCGTCGGCGAGACCTTCGAGTACCAGCTCGTCGCCGCCGGCCCGATCGCCAGCGCGAGCGATGTCGAGGTGGTCGACACGCTGCCGGCGGGCCTGTGCGTCGCCGAAGTCCGCGCGCCGGACTGGTCGTGCCGCCTCGAGTCCGGCTCGCTCGCGTGCACCCCCGAGTCGGCCGCGCCTGGCGTGATCGTGATCACGGTGCGGGCGCCGGACCAGGCCGGCATGCTGACCAACGTCGCGACGATCTCGGCGCAGACGCCCGATCCGTCGACGTCGAACAACAGCTCGAGCGTCGACGTCGACGTCGTCGGCGCGCCGGCCGACCGCGTATTCGCCGACGATTTCGAGGGCGCCGCTCCGGTCTGCCGCTGAGCCGGCAAGGCACTCGGCCGCCCGGCGGCGGCCGAGTGCGCGGATCGGTGCGCCGTGTTCGATGCCGGAAGACCCGGCGGTTCGCACGGGACGTGTCGCGGCCGGGATAGGCGCTACAGCGACAGGCGGCGCAGCTCGGCGGCCGGCACGCTGCGTTCCCAGAGTGCGTCGAACTGCGTCGCCAGCTGCGCGTGGCGGCCCGGCGCGTAGCGGTTGCCTTCGCCTTCGTAGCGGCTCGCCAGCGGCCGGTACAGATAGCCGCGCGCATCGTTGAGCACGAACGCGGCGGCCAGCTGGCGGTCGATGTCCTCGACCGGCGTGCGCAGCGTGATCGTGCTCGGCAGCCGCTGTGCCAGCGCGATCAGACGATGACCGTCGGCCATCGGAACCGCTGGATCCTGGATCACGATGCGAATCCGCGCATGTGGCCCGGACAGCGCGATGCGCTTGATCGCATCGAGCACGTCGGGCTGGTCGAGCAGCTGCGGATCGAGATCGCGGGTCAGGATCGCCAGCTCGTGGCGCGCGACGGCGAGCAGGTCGCGGATCGCCTCGAGCGTGTCACCGCGCTCGTTGCAATCGTACACGCGTGGCTCGGGCGTCGAGGCGAGCACCGGTGCGGCGCGGCGCTCGACCGGTGCCAGCGACAGCCGCATGCGGTGATGCGGAATCTCGCATTCGAGAAAGCCTTCGCCTTCGACCGCGAAGCCGAGCGATTCGTAGAACGCGATCGCATGGTCCTGCGCGTGCAGCTCGACCTCGCGATCGCCGCGCTCGCGCGCACGTTCGATCAGCACGCGCATGATCGCCGCGCCGACGCCGCGGCCGCGCCAGTCGCGCAGTACGGCGATGCGACCGATGTGGCGGTCCGGCGTCAGCCGGCCGGTGCCGATCGGCCGGTCGGCCTCGTCGCGCGCGAGCACGTGGTAGCACTGCGGATCGAGCGCGTCCCATTCCTCCTCGGCCGGTACGTTCTGCTCGACGATGAAGACCTCCTCGCGGACCGCGCGCAGCGCGGCGAGGTCCTGCTGCCAGGCGGCGGGTTCGACGCGAAAGTGCGTATCGATCATCGGCGGCTCCGGGTGCGGCGTCCGAGCAGAGCGTAGTGGCCGGCGTTGACGAGCGCGAGCACGACCGCGCGATCGGCCGGTGCCAGCGCCTGAACCTCGGCGGCGGTCAGCTCGGCCTGCGCGCACAGGCGCTGCGCCAGCATGCGCGAGCAGCGGTGCGTGCTGCCGGCGACGCCGAGCAGGGTCTGCCGGCCGTCGGCGACCCAGGCGCAGCGCGACCACGGATTGCGCAGCAGCGCATCGCCGCGCGTCAGCTGCCGCTCGAACGCCGCGGCGTCGAGCGGCCGTGGCCGCGGCGCGACCCACTGCGCGCTGCGATAGCGCGTGATGAAGCCGACGAACCAGGCGGCGATGCCGTCGGGACCGGTCGTCGCGGTGCCGCCGAGCAGGCCGGCGAGCCGTTCGATCGTGGCCGGGTCGATCTCGCCGGGCCTGCGCGCCGGCGCCATGCCGGCGTCGCCGTAACGGTCCGATTCGGCGAGCCGTTCGGCGACGAACTCGGCGTGATCGACGATCAGCTCGGCGCGCGACGGCGCGCGCATGCCGATCGACAGTGTCAGGCACGGCCCCTCAGCGACGCCGTGATGCGGTACGCCGGGCGGCAGATAGAGCATGTCGCCCGGCTCGAGCAGCCATTCGTGCGTGGCCTCGAAGCGCTGCAGCAGCTTGAGCTCGGTATCGTCGCGGAATGCGAGCGATGCGGCCGGATCGGTGCTGATCTGCCAGCGGCGGCGGCCGATGCCCTGCAGCAGGAACACGTCGTACTGGTCCACGTGCGCGCCGACCGAGCCGCCGTCGGCCGCGTAGCTGACCATGACGTCGTCGACGCGCCAGTTCGGCAGGAAATCGAAATGCGGCAGCAGCGCGGCGACGTCGGCGTCCCACTTGTCGACGTCCTGCACCAGCAGCGTCCAGTCGGACGTCGGCAGCGACGTGAAGTCGGTCTCCTCGAACGGGCCGCTGCGCAGCGTCCAGCGGTCGCGCCGGCGCTCGTGCGTGACCAGGCGCGACAAGGCGAGCTCCTCGCAGGCCAGGCCGGCGAGGTCCTCGGGCGTGATCGGACTGGCGAAGTCCGCGAATGCGCTGCGGATCAGCAACGGCCTTCGCTGCCAGTAGTCGGCCAGGAAGCGCGCCGCCGGCATGCCGAGCGGCGGCAGGCGGCGCGCGTCGATCTCGATCGGTGGCGCGGCGTTCGCCGCGCGCGGGCGCGACGTCGGACGGATGGCGGGACGGCGCGGCGTCTTCATCGCATCAGACCGCCGGCGTCGAGGCCGCGTGTTCGCGCGTCGCGGCGAAGCGCACGCTCGGCCAGCGCTCCTGGGTCAGCTGCAGGTTGACGCGCGAAGGCGCCAGATAGACCAGCTCGCCGGCCGCGTCGAGTGCCAGATTCGTCGCATTGCGCTCGCGGAATTCCTCGAGCTTCTTCGGATCGTCGCAGTGGATCCAGCGCGCGGTCGTGACGCCGACCGCCTCGAAACCGGACTCGACGCCGTACTCGTCGCGCAGGCGATAGGCGACCACGTCGAACTGCAGCACGCCGACCGCGCCGAGGATCAGGTCGTTGGACATCAGCGGCCGGAAGAACTGCGTCGCGCCTTCTTCGGAGAGCTGGGCCAGCCCCTTCTGCAGTTGCTTGATCTTGAGCGGATCCTTGAGCCGCGCGCGGCGGAACAGCTCCGGCGCGAAGTTCGGGATGCCGGTGAACGCGAGCGGCTCGCCCTCGGTGAACGTGTCGCCGATCGCGATCGTGCCGTGGTTGTGGATGCCGATCACGTCGCCGGCGAACGCCTGCTCGACGATCTCGCGGTCCGAGGCCATGAACGTCAGCGCATTGGCGAGCTTCATCTCCTTGCCGGTGCGCGTGTGGAACGCCTTCATGCCGCCGCTGAACGTGCCCGAGCAGATCCGCATGAAGGCGACGCGGTCGCGATGCTGCGGATCCATGTTGGCCTGGATCTTGAACACGAAGCCCGAGAGCTTCGCCTCGTCGGGCCGTACGGTGCGCGTCGTCGTCGCGCGCGCCTGCGGCGGCGGCGCGTGCTCGACGAAGAAGTCCAGCAGCAGCTGCACGCCGAAGTTGTTGACGGCCGAGCCGAAGAACACCGGCGTCTGCTGGCCGGACCGGTACGCCTCCAGATCGAACGGATGCGAGGCGCCGAGCACGAGCTCGAGCTCGTCGCGCAGCTCGCGGTAGGCCTCCGCGCCGATCCGCTCGGCCAGGCCCGGCGCGTCCAGGCCCTGGAAGATCGTCGAGTCCTGCCGCGTGAAGTTGCGGCCCGGCTCGAAGATGTGCACCTCGTCGAGCAGCAGGTGGTAGACGCCCTTGAGGCGCGAGCCCATGCCGATCGGCCAGGTCACCGGCGCGCAGCGGATGCCGAGCACCGACTCGACCTCGTCGAGCAGCTCGATCGGCGAGCGGCCCTCGCGGTCGAGCTTGTTGATGAAGGTCATGATCGGCGTGTCGCGCAGCCGGCACACCTCCATCAGCTTGATCGTGCGCTCCTCCACGCCCTTGGCGCAGTCGATCACCATCAGCGCCGAGTCGACCGCGGTCAGCACGCGGTAGGTGTCTTCGGAGAAGTCGGCATGGCCGGGCGTGTCGAGCAGGTTGACGATGCGCTCGGCGTACGGGAACTGCATGACCGAGCTGGTCACCGAGATGCCGCGCTCCTTCTCGAGCGCCATCCAGTCCGAGGTCGCATGGCGCGCGGCCTTGCGCGACTTGACGCTGCCGGCCATCTGGATCGCGCCGCCGAACAGCAGCAGCTTCTCGGTCAGCGTGGTCTTGCCCGCGTCGGGATGGGAAATGATCGCGAACGTGCGCCGCCGGCGCATTTCGCTGACGTGGTCGGTCATGGCTACGCCCTGAAGAGGGGATCGGCCAGTCGTCCGGCCGGCCCGGGGGCGCGCATTCTACGCGAGGCGCCGCGGATCTTCAGGGGCGGCGGCACGTCCGGCCGCCGCGCCGGTTCAGCGCCGCGTGATGCCGATGCCGCCGCTGAAGGTCTCGATGCGCACGCGCGCGCCGCCGCTGCCGATCTTCGTGTCGAGGCTGCGGCCGGGGCCGTGGTCCTCGCTCCGCACGGTGCCGAAGTCGCTGCGGATGCGGCCGCTGAAGGTCTCGGCGTGCAGATCGACCGAGGCGTCGGCGGCGATCTGCAGCGAGACGTCGCCGCTCATCGACTCGATCTCGACGCGTCCGTCCGGATCGAGCTCACCGCGGATCGCGATCGTGCCGGACACGGTGCCGGCGCTGAGCTTGCGATAGCGCGTGGTCTCCACGTCGATGTCGCCCGAGACGGTTTCGAATTCGAGCTCGCCGCCGGCGTCGCGGACACGGATGTTGCCCGACACCGACTCCACGTCGAGGCGCTCGCGGCAGCCGCCGACCTCGATCCGGCCGCTGACGCTGCTGAGGTCGCATTCGCCGGGCTGACCGGCCAGGCGCAGCGCACCGCTGACGCTCTCGACGCTGAGCCGGCGACCGGCCGTGCCGTCGACGTCGACGCTGGCGCTGACGACCTCGATCTCCAGTTCCGCGCGCCGCGGCACCGACAGGCGCAGCGTGGTCTCGCCCATGCGCGAGTCGGCGCCCCAGCTGAACCAGCCGGACTTTTCGGGCGGCTCGACGCGCACGGTCAGATGCGAGCCGCCGCCGTCGACGGTCAGGCCCTTGCTGCCGTCGCCGAGTGTGCCGGAGATCGCGACCTCGTCGCGGTCCCAGACCACGACGGTGACGCTGCCCTTGATGTTGGAGACGTCGATGCGCGCGTCGGCGTCGACCGCGACGGTCTGGTCGATCGGCCGCGCGGCGGCGAAGGCCGGACCGGTCGTTGCCGTCAGCAGGGCGGCACCGGTCAGCGACAGGGCGAGAGCGGCGGTTCTCATCGATGGGGTCCTCGTGGGGCTCATCCGGCTTGGGCGCCGATGCGTTCGAGTTTCATGCGCTGGGCATGGGTCCGGTTGAGCAGGCCGACCAGGAACACGGCCTCGGGCTGCTGTTCCATCGCCGCCTCGAGCTGGGCCTGGGCGCTGTCGATGACCAGGGTCGCGCCGGCCAGGCGCGGATCGCCGCCGGGCACCTGATCGAGCGGCACGCGGCCGACGCCGGGCAAAGCGGCCGGATCGGTCTCGGCGAGCGGGCGCTCGACCGGCTGGCGCTGCAGCGCGATCGCGAGCACGCCGGCCAGTGCGGCCAGCGTCACGCCGGCGGCCAGGGCGAGCGGCAGCCGGCGCCGCGGCGGCGCGGCGGCCGGCACCGGTGCGGCGGTCAGCCGCGTGGCGATGCCGGGCCACAGGTCGCGCGACGGTTCGACCGGTCCGCGCAGATCGCGCAGACGGCGCTGGATCTCGAAATCAGTCATGGTCTTCTCCCAGCATGCGGCGCAGCAGGCCGCGCGCCCGGTGCAGTTGTGCCTTGGACGAGCCGACCGCCATGCCGAGTTCACGGCCGATCTCCTCGTGCTTCCAGCCTTCGATATCGTGCAGGATCAGCACCGCGCGTGCACGCGGTGGCAGCCGCGCGACGGCCTGCTCCAGATCGCCGCGCTCGCCGGCGCAGAACGGGCGGACCGGCTCGGCGGCCGCTTCGAGCACCTCGGCTTCGTGTGCGTCTTCCGGATCGCGGCTGCGCAGTTCCATCAGCGCGACGTTGACGGCCAGGCGGTGCAGCCAGGTCGTGAACGCGCTCTCGAAGCGGAAGCTGCCGAGCTTCTGCCAGGCGCGCACGAACGCTTCCTGGGTCAGCTCCTCGGCGCGCGCGGCGTTCATGCCGGACAGGCGCCAGACCGCGCCGTGCACGCGCCCGGCATGGCGGCGATACAGCGCTTCGAAAGCCCGCGTGTCGCCGGCGGCGGAACGACGCACCAGATCGGCGTCCTCGGGTTCGTTCCGGGCAACGTCCATCGACGGCAGGGGCATGGCGAGGCAGGCGGTGCTCATAATGGCGCTTGAGATGCCGCTGCGCCACGAAGGGTTTAGCCGGTCGCCAGGCCATTCGTCGGGCAGCGGGTCTGCGCGGGCGCGTCGCGCGGCCGGGCGCCGCGCGACGGTACGCGAGACAGCATCGCGCCCGCACGGACGCGGCGCCGTAAAAAGTCAGTCCGCGGCCGGCTTGCGACGCAACGCCCGGCCGTGGCCGAGCATCTCGACACCAGCGGCCGGGCGATGCGTGCCCGGCCGCTGCCGTCTCAGCCCGCAGCCGCGCGGGCCGGTCGCGGCGCGGCGGCTGCGAGCGCGTCGAGGATGCGTCGGCGTTCGGCTTCCAGGCGCGGCGGCGTGCGCGCGCCGAAGCTCGCCAGATACTCGCCGATCGCCTCGATCTCCGGCAGCCAGCCGGCGACGTCGACGTCGAGCAGGTCCGCCAGCGCCGAGCGCGACAGGTCCAGGCCTTCGAGGTTCAGATCGCCCGGACGCGGCACGTAGCCGATCGGTGTGTCGCGCGCCTCGCTGCGGCCGGTGCAGCGGCCGAGGATCCACTCGAGCACGCGCAGGTTGTCGCCGTAGCCCGGCCACAGGAAACGGCCGTCGGCGCCCTTGCGGAACCAGTTGACGTGGAAGATCTTCGGCAGCTGCGCGCCGGGCCGGTCGAAGCTCAGCCAGTGCGCGAAGTAGTCGCCGTAGTTGTAGCCGCAGAACGGCTTCATCGCCATCGAGTCGCGGCGCAGCACGCCGACCGCGCCGGTCGCCGCGGCGGTCGTCTCCGAGCCCATCGCCGCCCCGACCAGCACGCCGTGCGCCCAGTCGTGCGCCTCGAACACCAGCGGGATCAGCGACGGACGGCGGCCGCCGAAGACGATCGCCGAGATCGGCACGCCTTCGGCCGCCTCGGCCTCCGGCGACCAGCTGGGCGCCTGGCGCGCGCTGACCGTGAAGCGCGAGTTCGGATGCGCAGCCGGGCCATTGGCCGGATCGTACGGACGGCCCTGCCAGTCGGTCTCCGGCCGGCCGGGCAGGCCTTCCCACCACGGCTGGCCGTCGGTGGTCACCGCGACGTTGGTGTAGATCGTGTCGCGCTGGATCGTCGCCAGCGCATTGGGATTGGTCGACTCGCTGGTGCCCGGCGCGACGCCGAAGAAGCCCGCTTCCGGGTTGATCGCCCACAGGCGCCCGTCGGCGCCCGGCGTCATCCAGCAGATGTCGTCGCCGACGGTCCAGACCTTCCAGCCGTCGCGCCGGTAGCCTTCCGGCGGAATCAGCATCGCCAGATTGGTCTTGCCGCAGGCCGACGGGAACGCCGCGGCGACGTAGTGGCGCTCGCCCTGCGGGTTCTCGATGCCGACGATCAGCATGTGCTCGGCCAGCCAGCCTTCCTCGCGCGCCTGCCACGAGGCGATCCTGAGCGCATGGCACTTCTTGCCGAGCAGCGCGTTGCCGCCGTAGCCCGAGCCGATCGACTTGATCGTCAGCTCCTCGGGGAAATGCATGATGAAGCGGCGGTCCGGATCGAGATCGCCGGTCGAATGCAGGCCCTTGACGAAGCGCCCCTCGCGCTCGATGCGCGCCAGCGCCGCCGCACCCATGCGCGTCATCAGGCGCATGTTGGCGACGACGTACGGCGAGTCGGTGATCTCCACGCCGCAGCGCGACAGCGGCGAGTCGATCGGACCCATGCAGTACGGCACGACGTACAGCGTGCGGCCCTGCATGCAGCCGTCGAACAGGGCGTCGATCTTCGCGTGCGCCTCGTCCGGCGCCATCCAGTGGTTGTTCGGACCGGCATCTTCGCGCTCGCGCGTGCAGACCAGGGTCAGATGCTCGACGCGTGCGACGTCGGACGGATGCGAACGATGCAGATGGCAGCCCGGGTGGGTCTGCTGATTGAGCGGCAGCAGGTCGCCGCGCTCGAGCATCCGCTCGGTCAGCATCCGGTTTTCGGCATCCGAGCCGTCGCACCAGTGAATCGCGTCGGGACGGGTCAGACGTGCGACGTCCTCGACCCATCGGTTCAGGGCTTCCAGCGTGCTGGACATGCGTTCCTCAGGTGCGCACGCGGCGCACTCGGCAATAAGAAAAGTGCGCTCGACGTTAGCGGCGCCACCAGGCCATTGCAAGGAAATAAGATGTTGCAGCGAAGCAATACGGGCACGCGGAAAAACCGCTCGAAACTGCCGCGTCCGGCTCAGTCCGATGCCGGCAGCAGCGTCTCCATGACGTGCTCCATGTAGCGCTCGAACTCCTCGTGGCTGAGCCGCGGCAGACCGGCGCGCGCCAGCTGCAGGAAGCCCGCATAGGCCGTGTAGGCCAACCGTGCGCGCAGGGCGGCGGCGACCTCGTCGAGGCCGGCCTGCCGGTACGCCACGGTCAGGAAGTCCAGACGCCGCTGCGAGACGCGTTCGATCACCGGCAGGACCAGCGGATGATCGAGCGCCTTGAGCAGGGCGGCGAAGATCACATGCGAGGGCAGCTCGTGCGCGATGCGGCCGAACAGCTCGCGCAGGCGCGCGCGTGGATCGGCGATCGGCGCCAGCGGACCGAAGATCTCCTCTTCGTCCTCGCGTTCCCAGCGTTCCAGCGCGGCCTTCAGCAGCGCCTCGCGCGTCGCGAAATGCCAATAGAAGCTGCCCTTGGTGACGCCGAGGCGGCGCGCCAGCGGTTCGACGGCGATGCCGGCCAGGCCGTATTCGGCGATCGCGTCGAGCGCGGCGCGCTCCCAGTCGGCGGCGGAGAGTCGGCTGCGGTTTTCGCCGCCGACGGCTTTTTCGGAAGGCACTGACATCGGTGGAGTGTGCACCACGGCGGTCGTCCGCGCCTAGAGCCTGAATGCATAGAGACGCATGCAAGCGGTTGATCGGATTGCCGCAATGCACCATACGTTCGCGTATTGAAAAGCCGCGAAAGCCATTCCATACTTGTGCGTATGGACTCTCGCGACCTCGTGCAGCCAATCGCCTACCAGTTCCTCATGGCCGACGGCGTGCGTCTGGCGGCCGAGCGCTACGGCGCGCCGGAGGCACCGCCGCTGCTGTTCGCGCACGGCTTCGGCCAGACCGGCCAGGCCTGGCGCGCCAGCGCCGCGCGGCTGGCCGCCGCCGGCCGGCACTGCATCACGTTCGACGCGCGCGGTCACGGCCGCAGCGGCCGACCCGGCGACGGCGAGTATCAGCTCGAAGCGTTCGCCGACGATCTGACCGCGATCGCGCGCAGCTGCGCGTCGGCGCCGGTGCTGGTCGGCGCCTCGATGGGCGGCCTGCTCGGCCTGCTGATCGAAGGCGAGCGCGCGCCGCTGTTCTCGGCGCTGGTCCTGGTCGACGTCACGCCGCGCTGGGAGCCGGCCGGCGTCGCGCGGATTCTGGCCTTCATGCAGGCGCATCCGGACGGCTTCGCCGATCTCGACGCCGCGGCCGCGGCGATCGCCGCGTATCTGCCGCAGCGCAGCGAACGCCGCCCGTCCGAGCGCCTGCGCGACCTGTTGATCGCGGGCGCCGACGGCCGTTTGCGCTGGCATTGGGATCCGCGCATGCTCGGTCCCGTCGCCGGCGAGGCCGAGCGCTACCAGCCGCGCCTGTTCGCGGCCGCGCGCCGGATCCGCGTGCCGACCCTGCTGGTCAGCGGCGGCGCCAGCGACGTCGTCTCGGCCGAGACGATCGGCGAGTTTCTCGACCTGGTGCCGCACGCGCGCCACGTCTCGGTGGCCGACGCCACGCATATGGTCGTCGGCGATCGCAACGATCGATTCACGCGTCATGTGGAAGAGTTCTTGAATACGCTGCCGTCGATGCCGCCGCCGGAGCCGATCCGGCCGGCCGACCCGCCGTCCTCCCGTCCGGTTCGAGGCTAATGCCGAGGAGTCCCCGATGATCCACCTGCTTCCTCTGATCGCCGCGCTGCTGGTATCCATCACCGCGGCCTATCTGCGCGTATCGCTGCGCGTCTGGACCGTGGCCACGGCGGTCGCGATCCTCGCGGCCGGCTGGCTCGGCGGCGCGCACTGGCTCGCGACCGCACTGACGCTGATCGTGTTCGCGGCGATCGCAGTGCCGCTGAACCTGCCGGACCTGCGTCGCAAGAAGATCAGCGCGCCGCTGCTGTCGGTCTTCAGCAAGGTGCTGCCGCAGCTGTCGGACACCGAGCAGACCGCGCTGGAGGCCGGCACGGTTGGCTTCGAGGGCGAGCTGTTCACCGGCATGCCGGACTGGGCGCAGCTGCTCGGCCAGCCCAGGCCCGAGCTCACGACCGAGGAGCAGGCCTTCATGGACGGCCCGGTCGAGCAGCTCTGCGCGATGGTCGACGACTGGCAGATCACGCACGAGCTGGCCGACCTGCCGCCGGAGATCTGGGAGTTCGTCAAGAAGCACAAGTTCTTCGGCATGATCATTCCGAAGACCTACGGCGGCCTGGGCTTCTCGGCGCTGGCGCATTCGGCGGTGCTGCAGAAGCTTTCGAGCATGTCGGCGACGCTGGCCTCGACCGTCGCGGTGCCCAACTCGCTCGGCCCCGGCGAGCTGCTGCTGCACTACGGCACCACCGAACAGAAGGACTACTACCTGCCGCGCTTGGCCGACGGCCGCGAAATTCCGTGCTTCGCGCTGACCGGCCCGTATGCCGGTTCCGACGCGACCTCGCTGCCGGACTACGGCGTGGTCTGCAAGGGCGAGTGGAACGGCGCCAACGTGCTCGGCGTGCGGCTGACCTTCGACAAGCGCTACATCACGCTGGCGCCGGTCGCGACCCTGGTCGGCCTGGCGTTCCGCATGGTCGATCCGGACGGCCTGCTCGGCGACGAGAAGGACCTCGGCATCACGCTCGCGCTGATTCCGCGCGACACGCGCGGCCTGGAGATCGGCCGCCGCCATTTCCCGCTGAACATCCCGTTCCAGAACGGCCCGGTGCGCGGCAAGGATCTGTTCGTGCCGCTGGCGCAGCTGATCGGCGGCCCGGAGATGGCCGGGCAGGGCTGGCGCATGCTGGTCGAGTGCCTGTCGGTCGGCCGCGCGATCTCGCTGCCCTCCAACTCCAGCGGTGCCGGCCGCGCCGCGGCGGCCGCGACCGGCGCGTACGCGCGCATCCGCAAGCAGTTCGGACTGGCGATCGGCCGTTTCGAGGGCGTCGAGGAGGCGCTCGCGCGGATCGGCGGCTACACCTATGCGATGACCGCGCTGTCGCGCGCGACCGCCGCCGCGGTCGATCGCGGCGAGAAGCCGGCCGTGCCCTCGGCGATCGCCAAGTACCACGCCACCGAATGGGCGCGCGCGATCTCGGCCGATGCGATGGACGTGCACGGCGGCAAGGGCGTGATCCTGGGGCCGAAGAACTACCTCGGCCGCGGCTACCAGAGCGTGCCGATCGCGATCACGGTCGAAGGCGCCAACATCATGACGCGCTGCCTGATGATCTTCGGCCAGGGCGCGATCCGCTGCCATCCGTACGTGCTCAAGGAGATGCAGGCCGCCGCGCTGCCGGACTACGGCGAGCGCCTGCGCGCGTTCGACCACGTGCTGTTCCAGCACATCGGCTTCGGCTTCTCGAACGCCGCGCGCAGCTTCGTGCTCGGCCTGACCCATGCGCACATCGGCTCGGTGCCGGGCGATGCCTACACGCGCCGCTTCTACCGCAAGCTCAACCGCTACTCGGCCGCGCTGGCGCTGGTCGCCGACACCTCGATGCTGGTGCTCGGCGGCAAGCTCAAGTTCAAGGAGAAGCTGTCCGGCCGTCTCGGCGACGTGCTGTCGTACCTCTACATCGCCTCGAGCCTGCTCAAGCGCTACGAGGACCAGGGCCGTCCGGTCGCCGACCGGCCGTTCCTGGCCTGGGCGTTCCACGAGTGCGTCTGGCGCATGCAGATGGCGCTCGACGGCGTGCTGCGCAACTTCCCGGTGCGGCCGGTCGCCTGGCTGCTGCGTGCGCTGGTGTTCCCGCTCGGCCGCCGCGAGGTTCCGCCGTCCGACCGCCTCGGCCGCCGCGTCGCCGCGCTGCTGACCGCGCCGAACGAGGCGCGTACGCGCCTGCTCGAGTGGACGTATCTGTCGCCGACGCCGAACAACACGATCGGCCGCATGAACGCGCTGCTGCCGGAGGTCATCGCGGCCGAGCCGGTCGAGCGCAAGTTCCTGAAGGCGCTCAAGGCCGGTGAGGTGACCGGTCTGGACTTCGCCGCGCAGGTCGCCGATGCCGAAGCGCGCGGCGTGATCGACGCGGCCGAGCGCGCCTTGCTCGAGCGCGTGCGCACCGCGAGCTTCGAGTTCATCTCGGTCGACGATTTCGACCCGGCCGACCTCGCCGCCGGCGCGCGCAAGGAAGATCCGCGCGCACTGCGCTCGGTGGCCTGATCGGTGCTGGTGTGTGCGGCCCGGCGCAAGGCCGGGTCGCGGTGACGCGATGCGAGCGATGCGCTCGCGTCGCGACACTCAGGCGGCGCGGCCGCGTGCTTCGAACCGCGGCTCGTCCTCGTCCTCGTCGTCCTCGATCACCGCAGGCGTCTCCGGCTCGTCCGCCATCGGCGCGAGCGGGCGGTCGCGATTGCGCGGACCGACCGGATCCGGACGCGGCGGCGGCGCGATGCCGAGAATTGTCGAGAAGCTGACAATTTGCGTCTCATGTGGCGACACGATCACGTGGATGACCGGCGCCCGGCAGAAACTGCCGTCGACCGGCAGCAGCTGCGGCAGCCGGTCGACCTTGAGCCGCCCGACGACCGGGCCATTGGCCGTACGCAGCTCGATCGGGCCGCTGCCGCGCGAGCGGATCTCGCCGACCAGCTTGTTCCAGTACGTGATCGTGGCCTTGTCGTTGGTCGTGAGCATGCCGGTTCGTCTTGCGCGCTGGTGTGTACAAATGCATTTCCGGTGCCAGCGGCGATGAGGCCGCGACCGACCGCTCGTCCGGACGCCGGACGCCGCGAGCGGCGCGGTCTGCTGTCCTGATGTCCATCATGCCGCACACGCGCGCGCCGCATCATGCTGCCGGTGGATCGTCGCGCCGTCGGACGACGAGTACCGAGCAGCGGCGGGCCACCGGTCGGTGACGCGTGAGCTCGTCGGATCGATCGAGAGGCAGCAGTGCGCGGACATGCCCTCGCCACGTGGCATTCGATCTGCACACGGCTTGGGTGGCGTGTAGGAAATTTCAGTCGATTGACGTAGGAAATTTCTGAACCGCCACGGAATGCGCGCAGCGTCACGAAGTTGCCCTCGGCAGATCGCGAATGTCGATCCGTCCCAATCTCGGGACGTCCAAAAGGGGTAGGCCATGAAGTATCTCTTCAGCAAGCTCGCTTGCATCGCTTTCGGTACCTGTGCGTTCGCGACGGCAGCCATCGCGCAGACGCCGGTCTCGCCGCCCGGCAGCTGGCCGTTCGCCATCACGACACCGGGATCCTATCGGTTGACCGCGAACATGCTGGCTCCCGCGGCTTCGAGCGCGATTCTGATCACGTCCAACAACGTCACGCTCGATCTGAATGGCTTCACGGTCTCGCAGAGCGGGCTGGTCACTCTTTGCAATCCCGACACGACGACCGGCTACGGCAGCACCTGTGTAGCCGCCGGAGGGCCCGTCCTGATCAGCGCGAGCGGCCGCAACATCACGATCAAGAACGGCACGGTCTACAACGGCCCTGGCGGCGGCATCTCGCTGTCCGTCGGAATTCCTATCGAAGCGATGTACGGGACGTTCGAGGATCTGCGCGTGATCGGCAATCGCGGCGCCGGCATCTCCGCTTCTGGCGACGGCAACCGCTTCATACGCGTAGACGCGTCCTACAACGCCGGGCACGGGATTATCAGCGGGACCGATGCCCATCTGGAGAGCGTTTCGGCAAGTTGGAACGACGGCTACGGCGTGTCGGCATCGGCCTACAACATCTCATCGAGAGTGATCGCGCGAGCCAATGGTCAGACCGGCCTCTATGCGTCGGGCATCGTCGACAAGGTGCTGGTCCGTGAGAACAACGGCGAAGGCATCGTCGTCGCGGGCGTGCTCAGGAACGTATTCTCCGACGACAACGGCTTCGACGATGTGGGGACGGGCATTCTGTTGGACAGCAACTTCAATACCGGCACCGTGTACACGTCCGGTTGCTACGCGCAGACCCGAGCAGGCGGGTTCGCGGGGTCCGGCGTGCCGATGACCAGCAATACCTGTCCGTAAGAAGGTGGCACAGGCGCGGGGCGATCCAATGGCGACTGCCCCGCGCCTACTGGCGTCAGGCGCTTATGCGCCGTGCACTTCAGAAAGTCCTGCCCGCGGGGCTTCGATGAGCCGCCGCTGAGCGCAACGCATCCAGCGCTCCACGATAGCCGCTATCGGCATCACGCTGCCCGAACACCGCCGATCCGGCGACGAAGGTGTCAGCACCGGCCGCCGCGATCGCGGCGATGTTGTCGGCCTTGACGCCGCCGTCGACCTCCAGCCGGATCGAGCGGCCGGTCTCGGCGGCATGGCGGTCGAGCCGCTCGCGCACGCGGCGTATCTTCGCGAGCGTCTGCGGAATGAAGGCCTGACCGCCGAAGCCCGGATTGACCGACATCAGCAGCACCAGGTCCAGGTCGCCGAGCACCTCGTCGATCGATTCGACCGGCGTCGCGGGATTCAGCACCAGGCCTGGGCTGCAGCCGTGGTCGCGGATCAGCGCGATCGTGCGGTGCACGTGGCGCGTGGCCTCCGGATGGAACGAGATGCCGGTCGCGCCGGCTTTCGCGAACAGCGGCACCAGCGCGTCGACCGGTTCGACCATCAGGTGCACGTCGATCGGTGCCGGCACGCCGTCGCGGCGCGCGTACGGCACGATCGCCTCGCAGACCTGCGGGCCGATCGTCAGGTTCGGCACGTAGTGATTGTCCATGACGTCGAAGTGGATCCAGTCCGCGCCGTCGGCGAGGACGCGCGCGACCTCCTCGCCGAGCCGCGCGAAGTCCGCGGACAGGATCGAAGGCGCAATGACCGCAGGCAGCATGACGACATCCTCCATCGATAGCGCAGGCCGGCCGTCCGCGACGGTTCGAGCGCCGGCGCGTTCGGCGCGGGCCGACTCGATCGCCGGATCAGCCGGCCGGCCTGCGTCGACCGGCGGCCGGTCGTCTGAATCGCGTGCGCGCGGCGCCCGACGCGTGGCTACGCCGCACGCGCCTGCGGCGCGCGCTCGGCGTCGCGATAGCGGCGTGCCAGCGTGTCCAGCGGCACCGGCTTGATGCGGCCGGCCTGGCCGGCGCTGCCGAAGGCCTCGAAGCGCTGCCGGCACAGCTCCGCCGCGGCGGTGGTCGCGACCTTCAGGAACGCGCGCGGATCGAACTCCTCGGGCTTCTCGGCCATTAGCTTGCGCATCGCGCCGGTCATCGCGAGGCGGATGTCGGTATCGATGTTGACCTTGCGCACGCCGTGGCGGATGCCGCGCACGATCTCCTCGACCGGCACGCCGTACGTTTCCTTGATGCGTCCGCCGTGCGCGCGGATCACCTCGAGCCAGTCCTGCGGCACTGAGCTCGAGCCGTGCATGACCAGATGCGTGTTCGGAATCCGTGCGTGGATGCGCTTGAGCTGCTCCATCGCCAGCGTCTCGCCGGTCGGCGGGCGCGTGAACTTGTAGGCGCCGTGCGAGGTGCCGATCGCGATCGCGAGCGCGTCGACGCCGGTGCGCGCGACGAAGTCGGCAGCCTGGTCCGGGTCGGTCAGCAGTTGCGCGTGGTCGAGTGTGCCCTCGGCACCCACGCCATCCTCCTCACCGGCCTGGCCGGTCTCGAGTGAGCCCAGGCAGCCGAGCTCGCCCTCGACCGAGACGCCGACGGCGTGCGCCATCTCGACGACGCGGCGCGTCACGGCCACGTTGTAGTCGTAGCTGGACGGCGTCTTCATGTCCTCCAGCAGCGAGCCGTCCATCATCACGCTGGTGAAGCCGCTGCGGATCGAGGCCTGGCACACCGCCGGGCTTGCGCCGTGGTCCTGGTGCAGTACGACCGGGATGTGCGGATACATCTCGACCGCGCCTTCGACCATCCGCCGCAGCATCGGCTCGCCGGCATAGCTGCGTGCGCCGGCCGAGGCCTGCAGGATCACCGGCGAATCGCAGGCGTCGGCGGCCCGCATGATCGCGTTGATCTGTTCGAGGTTGTTGATGTTGAACGCCGGCACGCCGTAGTCGTGTTCGGCCGCGTGGTCGAGCAGTTGCCTCAGTGCGATCAGCGCCATGATGCGGTCCCTCCCGGGGAGCGTTGGATGAGGAGCGTTATCGGCCGGTACCGGCGCGCGGCGCCGGCACGGCGAACAATGCGGGGATAGCGTCGATGCGATCGACGACGCGCGTATGCGGATCGGCTGCCGCGTCGTGGTGGTAGCCGTAGCCGACCAGGACCAGCGCGGTGCCGGCGGCTCGCGCGGCGGCCGCGTCGATCGCCGAGTCGCCGATCATCAGCGCATCGGCCGGCGCGACGCCGATCCGCGCACAGGCCAGGAGCAGCGGTTCGGCATGCGGCTTGCGCTGCGCGGCCACATCGCCGCCGACGACGGTCGCAAAGCGGTCGGCGATGCCGAGCATCGCGAGCAGCGCTTCGCTGAAGCGCTGTGGCTTGTTGGTGACGACCGCCATCGGCAGCCCGCGTGCGGCGAACGCGGCCAGACCCTCGCTGACGCCCGGATACAGCCGCGCGGATCGGCCGTTCTGCGCGGCGTAGTGCGGATCGAACACGGCCTCCGCGCGCGCGGCCAGCGCGGCGTCCGGCGCATGGCCGAGCGCACCGCTCAGTGCGCGCTCGAGCAGGACGCGCACGCCGTTGCCGATGTAGCCACGCACGGTCGCCGCACCGGGCACCGGCAGACCAAGATCGGCCAGCGTCGCGGCGACCGCGGCATGGATGTCGGCGAGCGAATCGACCAGGGTGCCGTCCAGATCGAACAGCACGCCGCGAATCGGTCGGTCGAGAGGTGTCGTCACGCAGGATCTCCGGAGCGGGGCAGGGACAAACGCATGCGTACACCAGGCACTCGCCGAGGGGAAGGGCCGGCGAGCGCGGCGCGGCGATGTCCGACGTCGTGCGCGGCGGATCGGCCGGCCCTTCCCCTCGGCGAGCGCACGGATCGCCGGCGATCGGCGATGCGGCGCGCTCACGCCAGCACCTCGCGCACGGCCTGCTGCACGGCGGCCGCGGTCAGGCCGAAGTGGCGATACAGCGCCGGCGCAGGTCCCGACGCGCCGAAACGGTCGAGGCCGACGACCGCGCCGTCGAGGCCGACGTACTTGCGCCAGTAGTCGGTGACGCCGGCCTCGACCGCGACGCGCGGCAGACCCGGCGGCAGCACGGCGTCGCGATAGGCGCGCGGCTGGCGGTCGAACAGTGCCGTGCACGGCATCGAGACCACGCGCACCGCGACGCCGTCGGCGGCCAGCGCGTCCGCGGCCTCGGTCGCCAGTGCGACTTCCGATCCGGTCGCGACGATCACCGCGCAGGCGTCGGGCGCATCGCGCAGCACGTAGCCGCCGCGGCGCACGCACGCGCGCCGGTCGCGATCGAGCGCCTGCGCCGGCAGGTTCTGCCGCGACAGCAGCAGAGCGCTCGGCCCGGCATCGTGGCCGACGCGCTCGACCGCGCTGATCCACGCGACCAACGTCTCGACGCGGTCGCAGGGCCGCCAGACGTCGAGGTTCGGGATCAGGCGCAGGCTCGCCGCGTGCTCGACCGGCTGGTGCGTCGGCCCGTCCTCGCCGACGCCGATCGAGTCGTGCGTCAGCACGTGGATCACGCGCTGGCGCATCAGCGCGGCCATGCGGATCGCATTGCGCGCGTAGTCGGAGAACACCAGAAACGTGCCGCCGAACGGCAGGTAGCCGCCGTGCAGGGCGATGCCGTTCATCGCGGCGGCCATGCCGAACTCGCGCACACCGTAGTGCAGGTAGTTGCCGGGCTGCGCCGGCGTGACCTCGCGGCAGCCGCTCCAGTTCGTGAGGTTGGAGCCGGTCAGGTCGGCCGATCCGCCGAGCAGCTCGGGCAGCAGCGGCGCGAGCCGGGCGATCGCCTCCTGGCTGGCCTTGCGCGTCGCGACCGGCGCATCGCCGAGATCCTCGCCGAGCAGCGCTTCGACGCGCCCGATCCAGTCGGCCGGCAGCAGTGCATGGCCGTCCAGGCCGGTGCGCCGGCGGAACGCATCGGCCAGCGTCGGATGATCGCGCTCGTAGGCCGCGAAGCGCTCGCGCCAGGCACGCTCGAGCGCCTCGCCGGTCGCGCGCGCGTCCCAGGCGCTCGCGATCGCCTCGGGAATCTCGAACGGCGGCGCGGTCCAGCCGAGCGCCTCGCGCGTCGCGGCGACCTCGGCCGGACCGAGCGGTGCGCCGTGCACGCCCTCGGTACCGGCCTTGTTCGGGCTGCCGTAGCCGATCACGGTGCGGCAGACGATCAGCGAGGGCCGGTCGGCGTTCGCGCGCGCGGCGAGCACGGCGCGTTCGATCGCGGCCGCATCGTGGCCGTCGACCGCATCGATCACGTGCCAGCCGTAGGCGCCGAAGCGGCGTGGCGTATCGTCGGTGAACCAGCCCTCGATCTCGCCGTCGATCGAGATACCGTTGGAGTCGTAGAACACGATCAGCTTGCCTAGCCTGAGCGTGCCGGCCAGCGATGCCGCCTCGTGCGACAGGCCTTCCATCAGGCAGCCGTCGCCGACGAAGACGTAGGTGTGATGGTCGACGATCGCGTGCGGGCCGCGGTTGAACTCGGCCGCCAGCAGGCGCTCGGCCAGCGCCATGCCGACCGCATTGGCCAGGCCCTGGCCGAGCGGTCCGGTCGTGGTCTCCACGCCGGGCGTCTCGCCGACCTCCGGATGGCCCGGCGTCGCGCTGTGCAGCTGGCGAAAGTGCCGGAGCTGGTCGATCGGGAGGTCGTAGCCGGTCAGATGCAGCAGTGCGTACAGCAGCATCGAGCCGTGGCCGTTCGACAGCACGAAGCGGTCGCGGTCGACCCAGGCCGGATTGGCCGGGTTGTGGCGCAGATGGCGGCCCCAGAGCACCTCGGCGATGTCGGCCATGCCCATCGGCGCGCCCGGATGGCCCGAGGCGGCCTGCTGTACGGCATCGACCGCGAGCAGGCGGATCGCATTGGCGCGCTCGCGCGGCGTCGGCGCGGTCGCGGTGTCGGACGGGCGTCGTTCGGCGTTCATTGCGCCCTCCGCTTGCGGTCCATCAGCTGCAGGATCATCGGCGTGAAGATGATCTGCATCGCCAGACCCATCTTGCCGCCGGGCACGACGATGCTGTTGGGCCTGCTCATGAACGAGTCGTGCAGCATGTTCAGCAGGTACGGAAAGTCGATGCCCTTGGGTCGCGCGAAGCGGATCACCACGAAGCTCTCGTCCGGCGTCGGGATGTCGCGCGCGATGAACGGGTTGGACGTGTCCACGGTCGGCACGCGCTGGAAGTTCACGTGGGTATGCGTGAACTGCGGAATGATGTGGTTGATGTAGTCGGGCATGCGCCGCAGGATCGTGTCGACGACCGCCTCCTGCGAATAGCCGCGCTGGCGCTGGTCGCGGTGCAGCTTCTGGATCCATTCCAGGTTGATGATCGGCACCACGCCGACCAGCAGGTCCGGATGGCGCGCGATGTCGACCGACTCGGTCCTGACCGCGCCGTGCAGGCCCTCGTAGAACAGCAGATCGGTATCGGGCCGCACATCCTCCCATTCGGTGAACGTGCCGGGCGGCTGGCCGTACGGCGCGGCCTCGGCGTCGTCGTGCAGATACCGGCGCGTGCGGCCACCGCCGGTCTCGCCGTAGTCGGCGAACAGCGCCTCGAGCTCCTCGAACAGGTTCGAGTACGGGCCGAAGTGGCTGAAGTGGCGATTGCCCTCGGCCTCGGCCTCCTTCATCGCCTGACGCATCTGCAGGCGGTCGTAGCGATGGAACGCGTCGCCCTCGACGATCTGCGCGTTCAGGCCCTCGCGCCGGAAGATGTGCTGGAAGCTCTGCAGCACCGTGGTGGTGCCGGCACCGGACGAGCCGGTCACCGCGACGATCGGATGCTTGACCGACATCACAGCGCCTCCGGCCGGAACAGCGAGCGCTCGTTGAACAGCGGCGAGACGAACGGGCGATCGGTGCCGTCCTCGTGCTCACGGTGGTAGCGCTCGATGCGCTCGACCTCCTCGCGCGTGCCGAGCACGACCGGAATGCGCTGATGGATCGATTCGGGCGCCACGTCCAGCAGCGGACCGCGCCCGGTGCTGCCGCGGCCGCCGGCCTGCTCGATCAGCATCGACATCGGATTGGCCTCGTAGAGCAGGCGCAGCCGGCCGGGCTTTCTCGGATCCTTGCTGTCGCGCGGATACAGGAACACGCCGCCGCGCATCAGGATGCGGTGCACCTCGGCGACCATCGAGGCGATCCAGCGCATGTTGAAGTCGCGCTCGCGGATGCCGCTGCGGCCTTCCTTGCACTCGCCGACGTAGCGCTGCACCGGCGGCTCCCAGAAGCGCTCGTTGGAGGTGTTGATCGCGAACTCGCTCGTCGTCTCGGGAATGCGCAGATCCGGATGGGTCAGGATGAAGTTGCCGATCTCGCGGTCCAGCGTGAAGCCGTGCGTGCCGCGGCCGACGGTCAGCACCAGCATCGTCGTCGGTCCGTAGATCGCATAGCCGGCCGCGACCTGGCGATGGCCCGGCTGCAGGTAGTCGCGTGCGCCCGGTGCCTCGTCGCGGTCGTGGCGCAGTACCGAGAAGATCGTGCCGACCGAGACGTTGACGTCGATGTTCGACGAGCCGTCGAGCGGATCGAACACCAGCAGATAGCGGCCACGGCGCATTTCGGCCGGAATCTCGTATGGCGCCTCGAGCTCCTCGGAGACCATGCCGGCGACCAGGCCGCCCCATTCGCAGTGGCCGATCACGATCTCGTTGGTCAGCACGTCGAGCGGCTTCTGCACCTCGCCGTGCACATTGGTCGTCGCGCGATCCGGCGCCGCCGTGCCGCGGAAATGCAGCTGGCCCTTGGCGACCACCGCGGCGATCGTCTTGACCGCCGCGGCGACGTCGATCAGCAGCGCCGACAGATCGGAGCCGTCCGCGGCGCCGCGCAGGTGTTCGATCAGAAACTTCGACAGCGTGGGACGTTGGTAGAACATCGCATCTCCTCCCGATGGCGACTCGTAATCGGCGTGCCGGTGCGGCCGCCGCGCGGTTCAGTGTGCGGAGCCGGCCTCTGCGGGCCGTTCGGTGAACAGGCGGCTGGCGCGGATGTCGGCCGCGTCGATCGTCGTCAGCTGCTCGGCGCTCAGTTCCGCGTCGACGCCGGCGGCGAGTGCCGCTTCGAACAGGCGCCCGGCTTGGCGCAGCCGCGCGCGGTCGAGCGCGTTACGGATCGAGCGCGCGTTCGCGAAATGCGGCCGCGCCAGGCGCAGCGCGATGTACTCGCGCAGCGCCTGGCGCGCGTCGGCGTCCAGCCGGTAGTCGAGCCGCGCGGTCATCAGCTCGGCGATCGCGAGCAGTTCCTCGGTGTCGTAGTCCGGGAAGTCGATGTGATGCGCGATCCGCGAGGCCATGCCGGGATTGCTCTGGAAGAACGTGTCCATGCGCGTCTTGTAGCCGGCCAGGATCACGACCAGATCCTCGCGCTGGTTCTCCATGATCTGCAGCAGGATCTCGATCGCCTCCTGACCGTAGTCGCGCTCGTTCTCGGGGCGGTACAGGTAATAGGCCTCGTCGATGAACAGCACGCCGCCCATCGCGCGCTTGAGCACCTCCTTGGTCTTGGGCGCGGTGTGGCCGATGTACTGGCCGACCAGATCGTCGCGCGTCACCGAGACCAGATGGTTCTTCCGGATGTAGCCCAGGCGGTGCAGGATGTCGGCCATGCGCAGCGCGACCGTGGTCTTGCCGGTGCCGGGATTGCCGGTGAAGCACATGTGCAGGCTCGGCGCACCGGCGGTGAGGCCGAGATTGCGCCGCGCCTTCTCGACGATCAGCAGCGAGGCGATCTCGCGGATGCGCGTCTTGACCGGCGCCAGGCCGACCAGCTCGGCGTCGAGCTGGGCCAGCACCTCGGCCATGCCCGACTCGGCGTAGAGCCGGGTCAGCGAGGCCGTCGGCGCGGGCGTGTCGATCGGCTGCGCGTTCATCGCAGGTCTCCGTCGCCGCTCAGTAGCGGCTGCCGGACGGGCGGTCGCTGGCGTAGCTCTGCAGCGTGTAGCGCAGCGTGCGGCCGTCGATCTCCTGGCGGACCAGGCGGAAGCCGTTCTCGTTCTTCGGGCGATTGACGATGAACGAGAGCCGCAGCGTCTCGAAGCCGTGCGTCGAGTCGAACGCGTTGACCTTGATGTAGTGGTCCGGGTACTGCGCGCGGCAGGCGCGCACCTCCATCAGCACGCCGGCGGCGTCCTTGAGGTCGAACATCGGCAGGCCCCACAGCTCCCAGTAGGTGTTGCGCGGATGCGGGTCGTCGGTGAACTCGATCGACGGCGCCCAGCCTTGCTGCAGGATGTATTCGACCTGCGCGCGGATCTGCTCGTCGGTCAGGTCGGGAAGGAACGAGAACGTGCCCTGGGTGATGCGCATGGCGGTCTCCGGATCGGAAAAACGGCGAAGAGAGGCGAGGCGGGCTGACGGCGCGCGTCAGGCCGCGGTCGGCGTCGGCACGTAGT
The DNA here is from genome assembly GCA_003241385.1 of Rhodanobacter denitrificans. GTDB lineage: Bacteria > Pseudomonadota > Gammaproteobacteria > Xanthomonadales > Rhodanobacteraceae > Dokdonella > Dokdonella denitrificans_A. Next base: position 77,977 of record QFPO01000014.1, on the reverse strand, counting down.
CGACGGTGTCGGTGGACGTGTAATCGAAGGTCACGTCCTTCCAGGTGTCGAGCGCCGCGCGCAGCGGCGAGCACCACCGGGCGGCCTTCTCGAGCACCTCGGGCCCTTCGTTCCAGATGTCCACGCCTTCGTTGCGCGCCTGGATCATCGCTTCGAGCGCGACGCGGTTGGCCGTCGCGCCGGCCTGGATGCCCTGCGGATGGCCGATCGTGCCGCCGCCGAACTGCAGCACGACGTCCTCGCCGAGGTAATGGATCAGCTGGTGCATCTGGCCGGCGTGGATGCCGCCGGACGCCACCGGCATCACGCGGCGCAGGCTGGCCCAGTCCTGGTCGAAATACAGGCCGTGCTGAAGATTGCGCGGCGTGTGCATCTCGCGCAGCGTGTCGTAGATGCCGGCGATCACCGACGGGTCGCCCTCGAGCTTGCCGACCACGGTGCCGGCGTGGATGTGGTCGACGCCGGCCATGCGCATCCACTTGGAGATCACGCGGAAGCTGATGCCGTGACTCTTCTGGCGCGTGTAGGTGCCGTGGCCGGCGCGATGCAGGTGCAGGATCATGTCGTTGCGCCGCGCCCATTTGGCCATGCTCTGGATCGCGGTGTAGCCGATCACCAGGTCGATCATGATGATGTTGGAGCCGAGCGACTTGGCGAATTCGGCGCGCTCGTACATGTCCTCCATCGTCGCCGCGGTGACGTTGAGGTAGTGGCCCTTGACCTCGCCGGTCTCGGCCGCGGCGCGGTTGACCGCCTCCATCACGAACAGGAACCGGTCGCGCCAGTGCATGAACGGCTGCGAGTTGATGTTCTCGTCGTCCTTGACGAAGTCCAGCCCGCCCTTGAGCGCCTCGTAGACGACGCGGCCGTAGTTGCGGCCGGACAGGCCGAGCTTGGGCTTCGTCGTCGCGCCGAGCAGCGGCCGGCCGAACTTGTCGAGCCGCTCGCGCTCGACGACGATGCCGGTCGCCGGTCCCTGGAACGTCTTCAGATACGCGACCGGAATCCGCATGTCCTCCAGCCGCAGCGCCTTGAGCGGCTTGAAGCCGAACACGTTGCCGATGATCGACGCGGTCAGGTTCGCGATCGAGCCTTCCTCGAACAGGTCCAGCGCGTAGGCGATGTACGCGAAGTACTGCGCCTCGGTCTTCGTGCCCGGACCGGTGTTCGGCACCGGCTCGACGCGGTAGGCCTTGGCGCGGTACTTCTCGCAGGCGGTCAGGCGGTCGGTCCAGACCACGGTCCAGGTCGCGGTCGAGGATTCGCCGGCGACGGCCGCCGCGGCTTCCTCCGGATCCACGCCGTCCTGCGGCGTGATCCGGAACAGCGCGACCACATCGGTCTCCTGCGGCGCGTAGTCCGGCTGCCAGTAGCCCATCTCGCGATAGGCCAGCACCCCGGAGCGGTAGCGCGCGCTGGTGTTGCCGACGACGCGCTGCTCGGTAGCCACTGCGTTCATGCTTGATCTCCCGTCCCGTCGAATGTGCGCTCGACGATAGGCAGGGCGATCAGAAAGGACAATTCAGAAATTCTTTGACTGTTTTAAGCGAAAGCTTATGATTGACCGCCAGCGCCGGCACTCGCCCCGGGCGCGACGAGCCGGAGTCCGGTCGCGATGCTGCATCTCACGCTGCGCCAGCTGCAGGTATTTCTCGAAGCGACGCGACAGATGAACTTCGCGCGTGCGGCCGGCGTGCTGCATCTGACCCAGCCGGCCGTGTCGATGCAGATCCGCCAGCTCGAAAGCGCGGTCGGCGTGGAGCTGTTCGAGCGCGTCGGCCGCGGTCTCGCGCTGACCGAGGCCGGCCGCGTGCTGCGCCATCACGCCGCGCGCGTGCTCGGCGAGATCGCCGACGCCGACCAGGCGTTGCAGAGTCTCAAGGGCCTGCACGGCGGCCTGGTCAGCGTCGGCCTGGTCAGCACCGCCAAGTACTTCGCGCCGCGCCTGCTCGCGCGTTTCGCCGAGCATCATCCCGGCATCGAGGTGCGCTTCAGTGTCGGCAACCGCGACGCGCTGGTGCATCTGCTCGAGGACAACGAGATCGATCTGGCCGTGATGGGACGGCCGCCCGACAAGCTCGATGCGGTCGCCGAGCCGGTCGCCGAGAATCCGCACGTGCTGGTCGCCGCGCGCGATCATCCGCTGGCCGGCGCGCACAGCATCGACATGCACGAGCTGCGCCGCGAGACCTTTCTGAGCCGCGAGACCGGCTCGGGCACGCAGACCGTCATGGAGGCGATGTTCCGCCAGCACCTGTTCACGCCGGCGCGCACGATCCTGATGGGCAGCAATGAGACCGTGAAGCAGGCCGTCATGGCCGGCATGGGCGTCAGCCTGCTGTCGCTGCACACGCTGGCACTGGAGCGCCGCGCCGAGGAGGTCGCGATCCTCGACGTGGTCGGCACGCCGGTCGTGCGCACCTGGCACGTCGTGCACATGCGCGCCAAGCAGCTGGCGCCGGCCGCGCGCGCATTCCGGCAGTTTCTGCTCGAGAACACCTCGGACTATCTGCGCGAGGCGTTTCCGCTGCCGGCCGGTGTCGGCGTGAAGCGGACGCGAGCGGGCAAGGCGGTGGTGCGGCGCAAGTCGTAGCGACGGCCGCCGCGATTCGACGCGTGGGTGCTACGCGACTTCGATCGGCGGCGAACGCGGGGCAGGGGTGCGCGGCCTCGGCCTGCGCTGCGTGTGCGCCGGTTCGTGCTCAACGCGAGCGGAAAGGCTCAGGGCCTATCGCCGTCCCCGAAGCGGACGGCAAGGCTTGCGGGTGAGGGCGGCCTCCTTGCCGCCGCGCTCACACCGCCAACGGCGGCGGTGCGAGCGATTCGGTCCCGTTACGCCGCGCGCGAGGCGCGCTTGCGGTCGCTCTCGGTTAGGTGCTTCTTGCGCAGGCGGATGAACTTCGGCGTCACCTCGACCAGTTCGTCGTCCTCGATGAACTCCAGCGCCTGCTCCAGCGACATCTTGATCGGCGGCGTCAGCTGCACGTTGTCGTCCTTGCCGGCCGCGCGGATGTTGGTCAGCTGCTTGGCGCGCAGCGCGTTGACGGTCAGGTCGTTGTCCTTGGAGTGGATGCCGACCAGCTGGCCCTCGTAGATCTCGTCGCCCTCGCTGACCAGCAGACGGCCGCGCTCCTGCAGGCCGACCAGCGCATAGCCCGGTGCCGGGCCCTGGCCGTTGGAGATCATCACGCCATTCGGGCGCTTGGCGATCGCGCCCTCGGCCTTCGGGCCGTAGTGGTCGAACACGTGGAACAGCAGGCCGGTGCCGGCCGTCAGCGTGCGGAACTCGGTCTGGAAGCCGATCAGGCCGCGCGCCGGGATCAGGTACTCCAGGCGCACGCGGCCCTTGCCGTCCGGCTCCATGTTCTTGAGCTGGCCCTTGCGCATGCCCAGGCGCTCCATCACACCGCCCTGGAACTGCTCTTCCATGTCGACCACGAGCTGCTCGATCGGCTCGCTCGGCACGCCGTCGATCTCCTTGATGATGACCTCCGGACGCGACACGGCCAGCTCGTAGCCCTCGCGGCGCATCGTCTCGATCAGCACCGACAGGTGCAGCTCGCCGCGGCCGGACACCTTGAACTTGTCCGGATCCTCGGTCTCCTCGACCTTCAGCGCGACGTTGTGCAGCGTCTCGCGCATCAGGCGGTCGCGGATCTGGCGCGAGGTCAGGAACTTGCCGCCGCTGTGATCCTTGGTGCCGGCGAACGGCGAGTTGTTGACCTGGAACGTCATGCTGATCGTCGGCTCGTCGACGGTCAGCACCGGCAGCTGCTCCGGCGCGTCCGGCGCGCAGACCGTGTCGGAAATGCCCAGGCCTTCGATGCCGCTGATCGCGATGATGTCGCCGGCCTGCGCCTCGGCCACCTCGCGGCGCTCCAGGCCCATGAAGCCGAGCACCTGCAGCACCTTGCCGCTGCGCTTCTTGCCTTCGCGGTCGAGGATCGCCACCGGCATGTTGGTGCGTACCTTGCCGCGCTGGATGCGGCCGATGCCGATCAGGCCGACGTAGTTGTTGTAGTCGAGCTGGCTAATGCGCATCTGGAACGGACCGTCCGGATCCACCTGCGGCGGCGAGACGTGCTTCATGATCGCCTCGTACAGCGGCGTCATGTCGCCCGAGCGCGCTTCCGGATCCAGGCTGGCGTAGCCGTGCAGCGCCGAGGCGTAGACCACCGGGAAGTCGAGCTGCTCGTCGGTCGCGCCGAGGCGGTCGAACAGGTCGAACGTGGCGTTGAGCACCCAGTCCGGGCGCGCGCCGGGGCGGTCGATCTTGTTGATGACCACGATCGGCTTGAAGCCCATGCGCGTCTGCGGCATCGGGCCGTCCATCGCGTCGACCAGGATCAGCACGGTGTCGACCATCGACAGCACGCGCTCGACCTCGCCACCGAAGTCGGCGTGTCCGGGCGTGTCGACGATGTTGATGCGGTTCTCGCGCCAGGTGATCGCGGTGTTCTTGGACAGGATCGTGATGCCGCGTTCCTTCTCCTGGTCGTTGGAGTCCATCACGCGCTCGGCCAGCACGGTGCGCTCGCTGAACGTGCCGGACTGCTTGAGGAGACAGTCGACCAGGGTGGTCTTGCCGTGGTCGACGTGGGCCACGATCGCGATGTTGCGGAGGTTTTCGATGGACATGGGCTATCCCGGCGATCGCGAAGGACCGTCGTTGGAGGGAGGGCAAAGGGGTCCGATTATACGGGTTTTTTCGGCCGGATGGTGCGGCGCAGCGTGCGGCTGCCCGGCCATAGCCGGCGGTGCGGCCACGGCGGCTCTGCACAAGGGCGGAAGCCAAAAAAAGAGCCGCCCGAGGAGGGGCGGCTCTGAAGGCTACTCGTCGTTGGAGAGGATCGAGCCAGACAAGCGTAGCGGGCGAATGTTGCAGCCAGAAGGCAGCGGCGCCGGTCGTGACCGGTTGGCTGCGGCGCGAGCTGCGCCGCAGCCTCGCCGGGCGGACGGAAGCAGTCTCCCGGATCACCCGATCGAGCCCGAGCGACAGGTTCTGCAGGTCGCGTCGGATGCCGTTCATGGCGAATCTGCCAAGCGCACCTTCCACTGCGGGCCACGCCGAGACAGTTCCGTGGCGTGGCCCCTCCCGCCGCCGTCCTCCGTGAACAGTTGAGGGCGGCCGTCTCGTCCTTCGCTGCGCAGCGAGTGACTGCACAGCCCGGCGAATGGCCATGGCGACGTGCAGGAGGGAGGTGGACATGTCCAAGCGAAGCGTCCCGAAACGGGGGCGGGCAGAGAAGCGCGTTCTCACCTTGCCGGTGGTCCGCTCGGTGCTCGCGGCCGGCGTGCTGCTGCTCGCGACCGAGGCCGGCAGCCAGCAGATCACCGCGCAGGCGATCGTCAGCGGCGGCGCCAGTCGCTCGGCCGGCGGCTGTCTCGCGCTGCGCGCGACGCTCGGCGAGGCCGTGGTGGGGCGGGCGAGCGGCGGTGACTACGCGGTAACGGCCGGCTTCATCGCGGCGACGGCGGCGACGCCGCGCGACGCGATCTTTCACGATGGCTTCCAGGAGTGCCAGTGATGAACCCGTTCGTCGATCTGCGGCGTCTGCCGCTTCGTTGCCTGTGTGCTGGTCTGGTGTCGATCGCTGTCGCGGTCGCCGCTCCGGCCGCTGCCGCTCCGCAGCTGCCGGACTTCGTCTACCAGGGGCGCCTGGAACAGTCCGGGGCGCCGGCCAACGGCCTGTTCGATCTGACGTTCGCATTGTTCGACGCGCCGGAAGGCGGCAATCCGGTCGGGGCGACGATCACCGAAGCCGATTTCCCGGTCAGCGACGGCCTGTTCAGCGTCTCGCTGAGCTTTCCGGGCGCGTTCACCGGCACGCAGCTGTATCTGCAGGTCACCGTCGAGGGCACGCCGATGCTGCCGCGGCAGGCGGTCGCGACCGCGCCGGTCGCGCAGTTCACGCTGAGCGGGGCCATCGGCGGTGCGGCCGGCGGCGATCTGGCCGGCAGCTATCCGAATCCGACGCTGCGCGACGGCGCCGTCGTCAACGCGAAGATCGCCTCTGGCGCGGTCAGCAATACCAAGCTTGCAACCGACTCGGTCAGCTCGTCGAAGATCTCTGCGAGTGCCGTCAACACCTCGGAACTGGCCGACGACGCGGTCACGTCCGACAAGATCGCCAACGGCGCGGTCGTCACGGCGGCGATCGCCAGCGACAGCATCACGCGCAGCAAGATCGCCGGCGGCTACAGCAACGGCGCGATCACGGCCACGGTCGGTGGCAATACCTGCCGCGACTACGACGTCGGCGTCGGCGGCGCCGAGGTCAACGACGTCGTGTTCTTCAGTCTGCAATCGGCCGCGAGCCTGACGCAGAACATGCTGATCCAGCCGCTGCGCGTGCCGAGCGCGGGTCTGGTGACTTTGCGCGTGTGCAACCTGGCCAGCACGACGCAGTCGACCGGCAACATCGGCGTCTACATCCTGACGATGCGCTGAGGCGATCGGGCGGCGATGCGGTATGCGATTCATCGCCGCTACGCGGCCGGCATCGCCGCCAGCGCGTCGGCCGCACGTTGCAGTCCGCCGAGGATCGAATCGGCGACCTCGGCGGAGAAATCGGCCGGGAGGCTGGCCCGCACCTCGTCGATCGCCGCGGGCGTCCGCGCGAGGATCGCCTCGATCAGCGGCTCGGCCGAGTCGCCGTAGCCGACGAGGCGCGCGGTGCTGTTGAAATGCCGGCGCTGGATCGTGTGCATCAGGTAGTGCCGGTTCTTGCCGAGCAGCGCCATCGCCAGACGCGTGCGATGCGGTGACCACAGGTTCGGGCCTTCGCCGAGCACCGGGTAGACCGACATCACGTCGTAGAGCGGCGTCAGATGAAAGCGCCCGGCCGGCCGCAGCCGGATGCTGAAGTTCTTGGCATGACCGTCCGGCGCGCGCAGCAGCCAGAACAGGATCTGCGCCGCCATCAGCGTGCGCGCATCGGCCTGGGCCTGTTCCGATTGCCTCAGCCGTTCGAACAGCGCGCGCAGACCGGGGCCGCCGTCGCTCTCGTACTTGCGCAGCGGCGGGCAATGCTCGACCTGGCAGAAATCCTCCTGCGGCAGCCGCTGGATCCACCGACCGTCGGACGAGGTCTGCCGATCGAAACGCTCGACGATGAGGACGCGCCGCCCGCCGAACGTGGCGATGTCGGCCCGGGCCACGTCCAGGCCGTAGGCCGCGAGCAGGCGCAGGCACAGCCATTCATTGTCGACCGAGGTCGTGAAGTCGGCCTGCCGGCCGCCGACCAGGCCGAGCGGCAGCTTGAGGATATGCGTGGTCGGAGTCGAGCCGAGCGGACGCAGCCAGCGGCCGTTCCAGCGCAGCAGCGCGGTTTTCTCCTGCGCGCCGGCGAGCGAGATGCGAAAGTCCGAATCGGCATCGTGCGCGGCCGCGAGGCGGCCGGACGTGAGCGCATCGCCGATCGCGCGCTCGATGTCGTCCTCGGACAGCGGCGTGCCCTCGATGCGGTCGTAGCCGTCGGGCGTCTCGTCCTCGCCGAGCAGCTGCACGGCGCCGACGCAGTCGCGGCCGATCGCCTTCAGCAGGTCGAACGGCTCGACCGAGCCGGTGCGAAAGCGTTCGGCGACGCGCTTGCGGATCGCGTCGCTGTCGGGCAGCAGGTTGTCGAAGTAGTGACGGACGCGGTCACCCTCGAGCGGCCGGTTCTGCAGATTGAACGGCAGCGACAGCGACAGCGGCCGGCCGTACTGCGACCGCACCCACGCCTCGTCGTACTGAAGCTGCGTATCGCCGCGGCGGGCGAGCGTCCAGGTCGCCGCGCGGCGGCCGTTGAGCCAGACCGACAGATGCCGGCTGTGCGAGCGGCGGCCCACCTCACCACTCCGCGTCGTGCTGCGTGTCGGCAATTTCCTCGCGTGTGCCGATCGCGATCTCCAGATCGAGCGCGGCGCTCCAGGCCAGCAACTGGTCGACGCTGAGTTCGCCGGCATGCTGCTCCAGCTGCGATACGCGCGACTGGCTGAGGCCGATGCGGGCGGCGAGCGCGGTCTGCGAGAGCTTGCGCGCCTTGCGCGCGGCCTGCAGCACGAGGCCGAGCTGATCGGGGGTCCTCAGCGTCTGACGGGCGGCCATGCGGATCTACCAGTTTTTATGGTAGACGGGTTTTATTCGGTATAGAGATAAAAGTCAAATATAAGAAATTCAGATGTTCTGACCGTGGCGTTTCGTACCCGCTCCGAGCCGGAACGTTGCTATCAGGATATGCAATATTCCCTAAATATGAGAATAGCCGGTATCCGGTTTCATCGATGAAGGCACCACGTCGACACGCTTACCGGCAGCGAAAGTCTTCCGTGCCGACCGGCCCGCAGCCATCGCCCCAGCGGCCGGTCTGTCGCCAGTAATCGGCGACGCCGGTCTCGATCAGCAGTCGCTTGAAGTCCGGATGCGCGCGTACGCCGGAATACGGCGAGTTCCATAGCGCGACGTAGTAGCGCGGCGGCATCGCGCCCTGGCCGAAGCCTTCGGTGCTTTCGAGGTTGCGGCGCATCGCGGCGACGGCGAGATCGGCATCGCCGAGCGCATCGGCGATGCCGGTCCACACATCGGCGACGCGGACGCCGCCGCCGTAGGCTTCGTCGGCCAGCGCCTTGTGCAGCAGAGCTCGCATCGCCTCGCGGTCGTCCAGCGCGGTACCGAGATCACGGAAGAACGGTGTGTCGAACTGGGGCGTCTGCCGCAGCCGGGCATGCAGCTCGCGCAGCTCGGCCGGGCCGCCGCCGCGCTTGCCGGCCAGCTGACGGCAGAACGCGAGGAAGTCCGGCGATTGCTGGCTGCCCTCGAGCGTCTGGCCGCGCCGGTACTCGGCCTCGGCATCGGCGTAGCGGCGGCTGGCGGTGTAGTCGTACTGCAGGTCGCGCGAGAGGTACAGCAGCATCGGGTCGTTCGCGCGCACCTGCTCGACCAGCGCCGTGGTCTGGTCGAGATGTCCCATCGCATAGGTCATGAACGTGTAGTCCCAGACCCGCTCGTGCGTCGGCGGACCGGCGGCCGCGAGCCGTCCGGCCAGCGTCAGGGCCTCGGCACGACGGCCCTGGCGCCACAGCGCATCGGCGCGGTCGCGCTGCGCGACCCAGCTGTCGGGCGCGATGCGTGCGATGCGGTCGCGCACCTCCCGTGCCTCGTCGCGCAGCGTGCCGGCCTGCGCCTTGTCCAGGTCCTCCGCGACGGTGGCCAGCGAGCGCGCCAAGGCATCCCAGCACAGTGCGCACTGCGGATCGATCGCGACCATCTCGCGCGCCAGCCGCAGCCGTTCGCGATCGTGCTCGGCGTCGAAGTGTCCGCGCATGCCGATGCTGCGCCAGCGCAGGAAGCGCTCGTAGGCCTCGACGTTCGTCGTGCCGCCGCGCTCGCGGCTGAAGCGTGCGACGTCGAGCGTGACGCTGAGCGCCTGCGCGACGTCGGCGGCGACGTCGGCCTGCACTGCGAAGACGTCGCGCAGTTCACGCGCGTAGGTCCGCGACCACAGATGGCTGCCGTCGTCGGCGCGGATCAGCTGGGCCGTCACGCGCAGGCGGTCGGCGTCGCGGCGCACGCTGCCTTCGAGCAGATAGGCCGCGTCGAGCGCGCGGCCGATGCGGCGCAGATCCTCGCGGCTGTCCCTGAACGAGAAGCTCGAGGTGCGGCCGATCACGCGCAGCGCCGGCGACTGCGCCAGCTGATGCAGGATGTCCTCGGCGAGGCCGTCGGCCAGATACTGCTGATCGCGCGCCTGCGAGAGGTCGGCGAACGGCAGCACCGCCAGCGACGGCCGCTGCGGCGAGGCCGGCGTCTGGGCGGTCACCGCCGCAGGCGTGGCGGGCTGGCGCGACCACCATGCGGCCGCTGCGACGGCCAGCAGCGCGACCGCCGCGGCCGCGAGCCACGGCCAGCGTGCCGGGGCTGGCCGCGCAGCCCTGGGCGTCCGCGGAGGCGCCGAAGTTTGCGGCATCGACGCCTCGCCGTCGCGGACGTCGTCACGACGCGGCGTCGCATCGGCGCCGGACTCGGCGCTCGCTTCGGGCAGATCGAAGCGGTAGCCGACGCCGTGCACGGTGTGCAGCCGGCGCGGGTGCTGCGCGTCCTCACCGAGGGCCTGGCGCAGCAGGCTCATGACGCGATTCAGCACGCCCTGCGTCACGTGGCGGTGGCCCCAGACCGCATCGAGGATGTCCTCGCGCGTGAACGTGCGTCCGGGCGCGCCGGTCAGCAGCGCGAGTACCGCGAACGCCTTGGGCTCGAGCGGCTGCTCGACACCGGCACGCGACAGGCGGCGGCCGGCGAAATCGATGACCACCTCGTCGAAGACCAGATTGTCCCGGACCGGTTGCGACATGCATCCCCCGCCGGGTCGTCCCGGCCCCGCGGCAGTATAGAAGCGCGGCCGGCCGAAGCGTGTGCGCGGCATCGCGCCTGTCACACGGCTTTAGCGCAAGCCGCTCATGCTGGGCATTGCACATCTGCACTGTACCGACCGATCAGGGGGCGGGCAGCGGGCCGCCGGCTGTCGCGCGCCCGCGTCCCAGGTTTCATGGCGTCCAATCCTCGTCCATCCAGCGATGCCGCGACCGCCGAGCCGCCGCAGGCCGCGCCGCCGCGCGGACTGTCGGCGCTGCTGCGCCCGACGGCTGCGCTCGGCCTCGACACGCCGGTCGCAGCGGTCGCCGACCGCATGCTCGACGCCCGCCACGAGGGGCTGCTGTCGCTGCCGATCGTGCACGAGGGCCGGCCGGTCGGCGCGATCAGCCGTTATGCGCTGATGCGCATCTTCCTGATGCCGTACGGTCGCGAGATCTTCGGGCGGCGGCCGATCGTCGAGATGGCCAACCGCGAGGTGCTGGTGCTGCCGGTCGCCACGCCGATCCAGGACGCGGCGCGTCTGATCGCCGAGCATGTGCAGAGCCCGATCACTGAGGATTTCATCCTGACCGACGCCGACGGGGTCTACCTCGGCACCGGCGTCGTGCTCGACGTGCTGCGCGCGATGGACGCGCGCCTGGCGCAGCGCAACCGCGAGCTGCAGGGCGCCTACGACCGCGTGCGTGCCTCGCAGCTGCAGCTGATCCAGTCCGAGAAGATGGCCTCGCTCGGCCAGATGGTCGCGGGCCTGGTACACGAGATCAACACGCCGCTCGGCTACGTGCGCAACAACGTCGAGATGACGCGCGAGGCGCTGGCCGACGCGACCGATCTGGTCGGCGCCGGCGAGGCCGTGCTCGGCGCCCTGCTCGACGGCGGCGAGCCGCCGGCCGACCTGCCGGCGCGCATGGCGACGCTGGCCGAGCTGCGCACGCGCGTGGACGCCGCGGCACTGGCGGACCTGTCGGGACTGCTCGACGACACGCTGCACGGCCTGACCCAGATCGGCGAGCTGATCGGCCATCTGAAGGACTTCAGCCGGCTCGATCAGGCGCGCACACAGAAAGCCGACGTCAATCATCTGATCGACGGCGCGCTGCGCATCGTGCAGCACATCCTGAACCGGCGCGGCATCGAGGTCGTGCGGGCGGTCGCCGAGGCACCGCCGATCGACTGCGCGCCGGCGCAGATCAACCAGGTGCTGCTGAACCTGCTCGGCAACGCCGCGCAGGCGATCGAGCACGATCGCGGCCGCATCATCGTGCGCACGCAGGTGCTCGGCGAGCGGCTGCTGATCCTGGTCGAGGACAACGGCAAGGGCATCGCGCCGGAGGACATCAAGCGGATCTTCGATCCGTTCTTCACGACCAAGCCGGTCGGGCAGGGCACCGGCCTGGGTCTGGCGATCGCGCATCAGATCGTCGAGCAGCACGGCGGCCTGATCCGCGTCGCGTCCAGGCCCGGCGTCGGTACGCGCTTCGTCGTCGCACTGCCGCTCGGCGGCCCCGGCACGGCGGACGGGGCGCGCGCATGAGCGCTCTGCCGACCGTGGTCTTCATCGACGACGAGGAGCGCATCCTCCGCTCGCTGCGGATGCTGCTGCGCGGCCGTGCCGAGGTGCTGACGACGACATCGGCGGCCGAGGTCTACGACTGGGTGCGCACGCGCCCGGTCCACGTCGTCGTCAGCGACCAGCGCATGCCGGCGACCAGCGGCGTGGAGGTGCTGCGCGAGGTCGCGCGGCGCTCGCCGGCGACGATGCGGATCCTGCTGACCGGCTACGCCGACATGGACGCGGTGACGGCCTCGGTCAACGACGGGGAGATCTACCGTTTCGTCGAGAAGCCCTGGGACGGTGCGTATCTGATCGACACCGTGCTGCGCGCCGCGCAGATCGCGCGCGAGGATCTGGCCGTGGCGACGCCGGCGCCCGCGCCGGTCCGCGATACGGTACCGGCCGCGGCGCAGGTGCTCGTGCTCGACGCGGACGCGGCGATGGCCGCGACCGTGCGCGAGCTGCTGCCGCCGTCGATCGCGGTCGGTCGCGCCGCCGACGTCGAGCAGGCACTCAGTGAACTGGCGCGGCGCGAGGTGGCCGTGGTCGTCGCCGTGCTGACCGACGCGACCGGTGACGTCGTCGATGCGATCAAGCGCCTCAAGGCGCTGCGGCCGGCGATGCTGGTGATCGCGGTCTCGTCGATCCGCGACAGCCGGCTCGCGATCGGCCTGATCAACGAGGGTCAGATCTTCCGCTTCCTGCTCGCCCCGCCGGTGCGCGAGCTGCTGCGCCGCTGCCTGATCTCGGCGCTGGAGCGCCACGCGCAGCTGCGCGCGACGCCGCGTCTGCAGCGCCGACACGAGGTGGAAGCGCCGCGCGCATCCGGCGCGTCGCTGTCGGGCCGCCTGCTCGACGCCTGGCGCCGGCTGCGCGAAGGCGTCGGCCGCTGACGGCCGCACGACCGGCGTCACGGCGCCCGGTCCGCGCGCGGACCGTAAGACGGATGAAAACTTGCGCAGGTCTACTGCGCGCTGTCTTCCTGTCCTGACGGTGTTCCGACTCATGCATTCGCCTTCGCGCCTGTCCGCGGCGATCCTCGCCGCCCTGTTGCCGCTGACCACGATCGCTGCGGCCGAACCGATCGCGCTGCGCCAGCACGGTACCTATCGCTCCGGCGTCACCGCCGGTGCCGAGATCGTCGCCTACGACGCCGCGACGCGGCGTCTGTTCGTGACCAATGGCGCGACCGACCACATCGACGTGCTCGACGTCGCCGACGCCGATGCGCCGACGCTGGCCTTCAGCATCGACGTCTCGCCGTACGGCGGCAGCCTGACCAGTGTCGCGGTCCGCAACGGCCTGCTCGCCGCGGCCTTGCCGGCGGCGGACGGCACGCAGGCCGGCGTGATCGCGCTGTTCGACACGGCCGGCCAGCATCTGCGCACGTTCCCGGCCGGCGTGCTGCCGGACCACGTCAGCTTCAGTCCGGACGGCCGCTATCTGATGTCGGCCAATGAGGGCGAGCCGGTCGACGCCGTCGATCCGCCGGGCTCGGTGACGATCGTCGACCTCGGCGCCGGCGTCGCTCAGGCGACCGCGACGACGGTCGGCTTCGGGGCGTTCGACGGCCGCGAAGCCGAACTGCGCGCGAAGGGCGTGCGCCTGTTTCCGGGCCGCGCGGCCGGCGTCGATCTGGAGCCGGAATACATCGCGACCGCGCCGGACGGCAGCGTCGCGTTCGTCTCGCTGCAGGAGGCCAATGCGTTCGCGGTGATCGACCTGGCCAAGGCCGAGGTCCTCGACATCGTCGCGGCCGGTCTCAAGGATCACGGCCGCGGCCTGCCGCGCGTGGAGACGCACGACTTTCCGCAGCTGCCGGTGCTCGGCACGACGCCGGCCGGCCAGACCATCCGCCTCGGCGGTTTCTCGGGCCTGTGGTTCGAGGGCATCGACGCGGGCAGCGGCCTGATGAAGTTCGTGACCGTGCCCGACCGCGGTCCGAACGGCGAGCCGACCGACGTCGACGGTGACGGCGTGCTCGAGCGGCCGTTCGTGCTGCCGGACTACCAGCCGCGCATCGTGCGTTTCACGTTCGATCCGGCGACCGGCGCGATCGCGCTCGGCGAGCAGCTGATGCTGTTCCAGGCCGACGGCGTCACGCCGATGACCGGCCTGCCGAACATCGGCAGCGGCGTCGACGAGGAACCGGTCGATCTGAACGGCCAGCCGCTGCCGCTCGATCCGCTCGGCGCCGACATCGAAGGTCTCGTCGTCGCACCGGACGGCAGCTACTGGATGGTCGACGAGTACCGCCCGGCGATCTATCACGTCGGCGCGAACGGCCATCTGATCGACCGCCTGGTGCCGGCCGGCACCGCCGCGCTCGGCGGCCAGCCGGTCGGCCACTACGGCCGCGAGACGCTGCCGCCCGAGTACGTCAGGCGCCGTCCGAACCGCGGCTTCGAGGGCATGGCGCTCGATACCGATGCCGGCGTGCTCTATGCGTTCATCCAGACGCCGCTGGCGAACCCGAACACGGCCGCCAGCAATGCGTCCAAGGTGATCCGCATGCTCGGCATCGACCCGACCAGCGGCGAGACCGTGGCCGAGTACGTCTATCTGATCGACAAGGCCGACTTCCGCGAGCAGAACACCGACAAGATCGGCGACGCGGCCTATCTCGGCGGCGGCCGCTTCGCGATCGTCGAGCGCGACGATTCGGTCGAGCGCAGCGGCAAGAAGATGCTGTTCGAGTTCACGCTGACCGGCGCGACCAATCTGCGCGCGGCCGGCGCGCCCTCGCTGCTGCCCGGCAAGACGCTCGAGCAGCATACGCCGGACGATCTGGTCGCGGCCGGCATCCGCGCGGTGTCCAAGCTCAAGGTCGCCAATCTGCCGTCGCTCGGCTATCACCTCGGCGACAAGCTCGAGGGCCTGGCCGCGCTGCCGGACGGCCGTCTGGCGCTGATCAACGACAACGATTTCGGCGTCGCGCCGCAGCCGCTGCCGGTGCCGCCGAACGGCAGCGTGCCGCTCGATGCCGAGCCCACGCCGATCCAGCTCGGCCTGGTCAGCTTCGACCGGCCCTCGGGCCTGGATGCCTCCGACCGCGACGGCCCGTCGATCGCGATCCGTCAGTGGCCGGTCTACGGCATGCACATGGCCGACTCGATCGCCGCGTTCAGCGCCGGCGGCCGCACGTTCTACGCGAGTGCCGGCGAGGGCGACGATCGCGGCGAGGTCGCGCGCATCTCCGGTCTCGATCTGGATCCGGCCGCGTTCCCGGATGCGGCGGCGCTGCAGGCCAACGGCCAGCTCGGCCGGCTCAATGCCTCGACGATCGACGGCGATCTCGACGGCGACGGCGACTTCGATCGCCTGCAGATCCTCGGCAGCCGCTCGATGGCGATCTGGGATCAGTACGGCAATCTCGTGTTCGACTCCGGCGACCTCCTCGAGCAGGTCACCGCGGCGCGCCATCCGGCCCACTTCAACTCCGACAACGAGGAGAACCAGAGCTTCGACACGCGCAGCGACAACAAGGGGCCGGAACCCGAAGCGCTGGCGGTCGGCACGCTGCCGAACGGCCGCACCTACGCGTTCGTCGGCCTGGAGCGGATCGGCGGCATCGCGGTGCTCGACGTGACCGACCCGTATGCGGCGACGTTCGCCGGCTACGTCAACAACCGCGACTTCGACGTCGTCGTCGACCTGGACGCCGCGCCGGACGCGGCCGGCGATCTCGGTCCGGAAGGCATCGTCTTCATCGCGGCAGCCGACAGCCCGACCGGCGAGGCGATGATCGCGGTCGCCAACGAGATCAGCGGCACGACCACGCTGTACAGCCTGGCCGAGGTGCTGTTCCGCGACGGCTTCGACGCCTACTGAGCGAGCCGACGCGCCCGCGCCGATCATGGCGCGGGCGCGGTCCCGATCCGAGTGCGAGCAGTTTGAGTGATGGCGAGCGGGCTGCCGGCATCGACGATCGCACGGCAGCCGACGCGGCGCGTCGGCACGAGCGATCGACGAAACAGCGGAGCGCGGTGTCTCGCGCGGCGTCGTCGGCCGAGCGATCGCGGCCTGCGGGCAAGTCCTGCATGCCTCGCGGAAGGCGGCCTGGCGGTGTGTCCTGCGCGCATCGCTTGCGCCGCTGCCGCACTTGAAATGCAGCGGCGGCAGCACGGCCCTCGTTGGAACTCGGGCTCGTCGCGGCTCGCCGCAGAACGAAAGCGCGAGGCGGCCGTCGCGCGGACGGCCGCGACGTCGGCGGACTACCAGCGCGACTGGTAGCCGCGCACCGCGCGCGTCAGGAAGTCCTCGCTGCGCTGGCCGAACGCGCCGACGCCCTTGAACTCGATCTCGAAGAACAGCGCCTTGTCGAGCTCGCCCTCGACGTTGCGTACCCATTCGCGCGCGATCACGCGCCAGGCCGTGCAGCAGCTGTCGCGTTCGAGGCCGACGAAGCGCTCGAGCGTCTTGCTCTCGTTGAGCGAGTAGTTGTTGCGCGCGACGATGCGCCAGTTGGTGCCGATCGGGATCAGCGCCGAGGCGTCGGCCTGCTCGATGAAGCCGCGGCGGAACCGGTAGGACAGGTTCAGCACGCCCTCGGCGCCGAACCGGTGCTGCACGCCGACCGCCGACAGATCGGTGCGGTCGCTGTTGGGATTCCATTGCTGGTCGACGGTCAGGCGCCAGCGCGGATTGAGGCTCAGCGTCAGGTTGCCGACGTAGGCCGAGCCGTTCCAGTCGGTCGGCGCGACGCCGGGCAGCTGCACGCGCTGCTCGTCGAAGTAGCGGATCTGGCCGATGCTGGCCGACAGCCGCTCGTCGCCGGTCGCGTCGTCGAGCACGCGCGTGGTCAGCGCCAGCGTCAGATTGTTCGCGTCGGCCTGACGGTCGGCGCCGACGAACGAATTGGTGCGGAACATCTGGCCGAACGTGAACGGCACGATCTGCGTATCGAAGACCGGAATATCGTCCTGGTTGCGGTACGGCACGCGCAGGTAGTACAGGCGCGGCTCGAGCGTCTGCGTCCAGGCGTGATCGCCGAGCGTGAAGCCGCGCTCGAAGACCAGGCCGGCGTCGAGGCTGTAGATCGGCACGCCGCGGTCGGGCGTGTCGTTGTCGCTGCGATCCAGATCGTAGGTCGTGTAGCGATAGCCGATCTCCGGCCGCACGAACCAGCCGGCGCGCTCGATCGGATAGGCCAGGTACGGATAGAGGTCCAGACGCTGGCCGTCGAGCGCATCGTCCTTGCTGAACGCGACGAACTCGGACTTGACGCCCCAGTCCAGGCCGCCGAACAGCGCCTTCTCGCCCTCGAACGTCGCACGCGGCAGGCGCCGGTACGGCTCGGCGATGCCGGGCAGCTCCGGATCGGTGATCTGGTAGCGGTCGGCGCCGAAGCTGGCGTTCCACCAGGTGCCGCGGCCGTTGAGGTAGGCGCTGGACGGCAGCAGGCTGGTCGCGGCCATGTTGAGGCTGCGCCCGAAGTCCTCGAAGTAGCGGTCGTCCGAGGCGTGGTTGAGATCGATGGCGGCGCCCCAGTTGGCGTTGAACACGGTCGCGTTGCGCCAGTGGAACAGGCCGCGGTCGCGATCGGCGTCGCGGTCGTCGGGCAGATACGTGAAGTCGAGCTCGCCGTTGCTGCCGGCCGTCAGATAGCGGAACTCGCCGCCGAGCATCAGGCCGCGGTGCGTCATCAGGCGCGGGTACAGCGTGGCGTCGTAGTTCGGCGCCAGGTTGAGGTAGTACGGCAGCGTAAGGTCGAACCCGCGCTGGTTGCTGTAGCCGATCGTCGGATACAGGAAGCCCGATACGCGGCGGTCGTCGAGCGGGAAACGCGCGTAAGGCAACCAGAACACCGGCACGTCGCCGATGTGGAACGTCACGTCGCGGCCGCGGCCGACGCCCTCGTCCTGGTCCAGCGTCAGGTCGCGCACCGCGAAATGCCATTGCGGCGCGTCGAGGTCGCAGGTCGTGAACGTGGACCCGGTCAGATGCGCATGGGTCTGGTCCGGCATCGTCGCGGTCGCGGCCACGCCGTTGCCGCGTGCGTCGATCAGCTGGTAGCGCACGTTCTCGAGCGTGCTCTGGCTCGGTTCGGTGCGGCCGCTGCCGCGGTCGGCCGACAGCAGCAGGCTGCGGTCCTGGTAGCGGACGTGGCCTTCGGCGGTCCAGGCGGTGCTGTCGCGCTCGTAGCTGAACGCATCGGCGCGGATCAGCTGGTCGTGCTGCTGCACGCGCGCCTGGCCCTGCAGCTCGAACCGGTTGCCGTCGGTCGAGCGGCTGTTCTGGGCGGTGATGTCGGTCGGCGCGGCGTCGCGGTCGCCTTCGCGCGGCAGGTCCGGCACGTAGAAGTCGAACAGGTCGCCCGGCTTGCACAGCGACCAGTCGGCCTTGCGGGGCGCGCAGCTGATCGCGCCGATCGGGCAGGACGGGGTCGCGGCCGAGATCGCCGAGGGCACCGCATCGGGCGCCGCGTCGGGCGGCTGGGCGGCGGCGGGCAGGGCGAAAGCGACGGCCAGCGCGAGCGGATGCGCGCGGAACAGGACTGAGCGGGTAGTCGGCACGGAGACCGTCTTCATGGAAAGAAGGGCAGTGGCGTAGCTTGCCCAATCCGCGCGGCCGCGGCAAACCGTCCGTCGCGCCGCGACAAGGCCGGCCCGCGCCCCCTAAGATGGCCGTCCCTCCGTTACCGGCGTCCTGTGTGGAACTCCTGATCCTGCTCGGCCTGATTCTCGTCAACGGCATGTTCGCGATGTCCGAGATCGCGATCGTGTCCTCGCGGCGGGCCCGGCTGCAGCAGCGGGCGGACGCCGGCAGCGGCGGCGCGCGGATGGCGCTGAGGCTGTCGCAGGACCCCGGCAACTTCCTGTCGACCGTGCAGGTCGGCATCACGACGATCGGTATCCTGAGCGGCGCGTTCGGCGAGAACGCGATCGCCGAGCGGCTGATCATGGTGTTCGACCAGTACCCGCTGATCGCGCCGTACAGCAAGGCGCTGGCGACCGTGGCGATGGTCGCGATCATCACGTACCTGTCGGTCGTGCTCGGCGAGCTGGTGCCCAAGCGCTTCGCGCTGCAGTACCCGGAGACGATCGCCTCGCTGATCGCCGCGCCGATGCACTGGCTGTCGCGGCTGACCTACCCGGTGGTGCGCCTGTTCAGCCTGTCGAGCACGTTCCTGCTCGGCCTGCTCGGCGCGCGCGACTCCAACGAGCCGCCGGTGACCGAGGAGGAGATCAAGTCGATGCTCAAGGAGGGCACCGAGGCCGGCGTGTTCGAGCACGCCGAGCAGACGATGGTCGGCAACGTGTTCCGGCTCGACGACCTGCGCGTGACCGCGATCATGACGCCGCGGCCGGACATCGCCTATCTGGACCTCGACGATCCGCCGGAGGTCAATCGCGACAAGCTCGCCGGCGCGCAGTATCTGACCTGGCCGGTCTGCCGTGACGGCCTCGACCAAGTGATCGGCGTGCTGCACGCCAAGGACGTGCTGCGCGGTGCGCTGACCGGCGCCGATCTCGACATCGAGACTCTGGTGCATCCGGCCGTGTTCGTGCCCGAGTCGATCTCGCCGATGCAGCTGATCGAGACGTTCCGGCGCCGCCGCACGACGATCGCGCTGATCGTCGACGAGTACGGCGGCCTGGAGGGCATGGTCACGCTGAGCGACCTGCTCGAGGCGATCGTCGGCGACCTGCCGTGGGCGTCCTCGGGCGACGAGGAGGACGAGGCCGTGCGCCGCGAGGACGGCTCCTGGCTGCTCGACGCCGGCCTGCAGATCGAACGCCTGCAGACGATCTTCACGGGCACGCCGCCGCCCGATCCGCGCTCGGGCTATCACACGCTCGGCGGCCTGGTGCTCGACCGGCTCGGCCGGATCCCGTCGGTCGGCGACCACTTCGAGTGGGGCGGCCTGCGCTTCGAGGTCGTCGACATGGACCGCCGCCGCATCGACCGATTGCTGGTGTCCTCGCTCGCACCGGCGCCAGTGCCGGACTGACGCGGCGCAGCGGTCCGCCCGACGTGCGGCTGCGCGCCTGTACCGCATCGCGAAGGACCGTGTGCGCGAGTGCGTGACCGACGAGGAAGTCCGCGCGCATGCGTCGGCTTCCGGCTTGACCGATCGGACTTGCGATCGCGCCCGGCGCCCGGTACGGGCGCCCGATCGTTCCTGACGTGGGCCGGCGCCGTCGACGGTCTTCCGGAGACCGTGCCGATGCGCGTGGCGCGGCGATCGCCGTCTACAGCGGCGCGACGGTCACGCCGGCATCGGTCAAGGCGCTGCGGATCCGCTGCGCGGCCAGGCCGGCATCGGGACGGTCGCCGTGCAGGCAGATCGTGTCGGCAGCCAGGCGCAGCCGCTCGCCGGTCCGCGTCGTCACTTCGCCGCGCGTGGCCAGCGCGACCACCTGCACGATCGCGATGTCCAGATCGTGGATGACCGCGTCGGGATGGCTGCGCGGCGTCAGCGAGCCGTCGGCCTCGTAGCGGCGGTCTGCGAATACCTCGTGGGCGACCGGGATGCCGACGCGCATCGCCGCCTCGGTCAATGCGCTCGCGGCCAGGCCGACCAGGATCAGGCGGCGGTCGACATCGTGCACCGCGGTCGCGATCGCATCGGCCAGCGCCGGATCGCGTGCGGCCATGTTGTACAAGGCGCCGTGCGGCTTGACGTGGGCGAGCCGGCCGCCGGCCGCCGCGGCGAAACCGGCCAGCGCGCCGGTCTGGTAGACGACCAGTGCATAGGCCTCATCCGGCGTGATCGCCATCTCGCGGCGGCCGAAGCCCTGCAGGTCCGGCAGCGACGGATGCGCGCCGATCGCGACGCCGTGCGCGATCGCCGCGCGCACGGTCGCGCGCATCGTCGACGGATCGCCGGCGTGGAAACCGCAGGCGATGTTGACCGAACTGACCTCGCGCAGCACCTCGGCGTCGTGGCTCATCCGCCAGGCGCCGTAGGACTCGCCGATGTCGGCATTCAGATCGATGCGCAGGGTCATCGCTGCAGGCGGTCGTCGATCGCCGCGATCAGCGCGGCCAGTCGCCGCTCGCGCCAAAGATAGCGCGCCTGCGCGGTGTCGACGTCGGTTTCCTCGAACGAGAACGCGTCGCCGGGCCGCATCTGGGCCAGCCGCGGCAGGTCGACCGCGGCGATCTGGCCGATCCGCGGATAGCCGCCGGTGGTCGGGTGCTCGGCCATCAGCGCGATCGGCCGCCCGCCGGGCGGCAGCTGCAGCGTGCCCGGCGCGACCGGCTCGCTGACCGCCTCGATCGCCTGGCGCAGCGCGAGCGTCGCGCCGTCGAGCCGGAAGCCGACGCGGTCGGACGAGGCCGAGATGCGCCAGCGCGTCGACCACAGCGCCGCGCGCGCATCGGGTGTCAGCGCGTCGAAGTGACGGCCGCGGATCAGCGCGATCGGCTCGCCGGACGCCGGATCGAGCCACGGCTGCGGATCGAGCGACCAGCGTCGATCGAACCGCAGCGGCCGGGCGGGGCCGATCGCGAGACGATCGCCGGCGACCAGCGCACGGCCGCCGAACGGGCCGAGGCCGGCGTGCAGGTCGGTCGCGCGGCTGCCGAGCACCGGATCGGCCGCGATCCCGCCGGCGATCGCCAGATAGGCGCGCGCGCCGTGCCGGACCGCGCCGAGATCGAGCACGCTGCCGGCGGCGACCGCGCACGGCCGCCAGGAAGCGAACGGGTCGCCGTCGAGCCGGCCGTCGACGAGGCCGCCGGTCAGCGCGATCGTCGCGGCCGCCTCGAAGCGCAGGCTCGGGCCGTGCAGGCTGATCTCGAGCACGGCCGCGTCCGGCACGTTGCCGGTCAAGGCATTGGCGAGCCGCGCGGCGACCTCGTCGAGCGGGCCGCTGCGGCCGATGCCCTCGGCCGCGTGGCCGATGCGGCCGCGGTCCTGGATGCAGGTCAGCAGGCCCGGGCGCAGCACCGTGAGGCTCATCGCGCGGCGGCCTCGAACGCGGCCGCGTCGATCGGCCGGAAACGGACCTGATCGCCGGCTGCGAGCAGGGCCGCCGGCGACCGGGCCGGATCGAACAGCACGAGCGGCGACCGGCCGATGATCTGCCACCCACCCGGCAGTTCGCGCGGATAGATGCCGGTCTGCGCGCCGCCGATCGCGACCGCGCCGGCCGGCACGCGCAGGCGCGGATCGGCGCGGCGCGGCGTATGCAGCGTCGCGTCGAGGCCGAGCAGATACGGAAAGCCCGGTGCGAAGCCGAGCATTGCGACGCGATAGGTCGTGCCGCTGTGGCGCGCAATCACGGCTTCGGCACTGAGGCCCGAGTGCGCGGCGACGTGGGCCAGATCGGGCGCGTACGGAGCGGCATAGCAGACCGGAATCTCGATCAGGCGCGCAGTGGCCGCAGCGGCCGGCGCGAGGCCGGAGAGCTGCCTGCGCACCGCATCGGCCAGGGCCTGCCACGGCGGGCGCTCGGTATCGAGCCAGGCCTCGGGGCGATAGCGCAGTCCGAGCGTCGCATAGGCCGGGATCAGCTCGTCGACGCCGGGCAGGGCGGCTGCGCGCAGCGTCGCGGCCGCCGCGTGGACCCGTGCGTTCAGGGCGAGGTCGATCCGCTCGCCGAAGCGCAGCAGCAGCATCCGCTCGCCGAGCGGCTCGATCGCGAGGTTCACGGCGGCAGCGCAGCGCGCAGCCGCCGCAGCCGGTCGGCCAATGCCTCGGGTGCGTGCGCGACGCGCGTGCCATGGCCCCAGACCGGGCCCGGCCAGGCCGCATCGTCGCGGCGCCGCGCGATCACGTGCACGTGCAGCTGCTCGACGATGTTGCCGAGCGCGCCGAGATTGAGCTTGTCGTAAGGGCCGAGCGCTGCGAGCGCATGGCGCGCGATCTCGATCTCGTCGAGCAGCCGGTGCTGGTCGGCGCGCGGCAGATCGGCCAGCTCGCGCAGGCCCGCGCGGCGCGGCACCAGGATCAGCCAGCCGTAGCGCGCATCGTCCATCAGCAGCAGGCGCGACAGGGAAAGTTCGGCGACCGGATGGGTGTCGGCGGCCAGCCGCGCATCGAGCGAGAATGCGGCAGCCGCGTTCATGCCGGCGCCAGATGACGCGCGAAGAACGCCAGCGTGCGTTCGAGCGCGAGCGCGGCGCTGGCCGGCTCGTAGTCGGCACCGACGTCGCGGTTGAAGCCGTGTCCGGCCGGATAGGTGTAGACCTCGGCGCCGGGCAGCGCATCGCGATGGCGCTGGATCATCTCGGGCGGGATCGACGCGTCGCGCTCGCCGAAATGGAACATCAGCGGCGCGCGCGGCGTCTCGTCGAAGAACTGCACGTTGCGCATGCCGTAGTAGCTGACCGCGGGCAGGCCGAGCCGTGTCGCCGCGAGGAACGCGACCGTGCCGCCCCAGCAGTAGCCGACGCAGCCGATCCGGCCAGCCGAGGCGATCGCCTCGGCGGCGCTGGCGACGTCCTCGACCGCCGCCGGCAGGCCGACCTCGGCGATCAGCTCGCGGCCGCGCCGGAAGCCGGCCTCGTCGTAGCCGAGCTCGACGTCGCGTTCGACGCGATCGAAGAACGCCGGCGCGATCGCGACGTAGCCGTGCGCGGCGAACCGGTCGGCGACGCTGCGGATGTGCGCGTTGACGCCGAAGATTTCCTGCGCGATCACCAGACCGCCCTTGGCCGTGCCTTCCGGGCGCGCCAGGTACGCGCCGATGCACTGCAGGCCGCCGCTGCCGATGCTGATCGTCTGTCCCATGCGCCGCTCCGCGATCGGTGAAAACCCGATGATGCCCCCGATCGCGCGGCGGCGGCCAGCGCGGGCCGGGCACGCGCGCGTCGCGCGAACGGCGCAAACGAAAAAGCCCCGCTTGCGCAGGGCTTTTCGTTGATTCTCGCAGTGGCGGAGCGGACGGGACTCGAACCCGCGACCTCCGGCGTGACAGGCCAGCATTCTAACCAGCTGAACTACCGCTCCGCATTTTTACTGCAACCGCATGCCCAGGACGTCAATTCCACATGCCGGACTTTCGAAATCTCCGAAAACCCGAGACGAAGCCGAAGCCTCATCCCCTGACACGTGGCGTCCCCAGGGGGATTCGAACCCCCGTCGCCGCCGTGAAAGGGCGGTGTCCTAGGCCTCTAGACGATGGGGACGCATAGAGAACCTTGGTGGAGCCAGGCGGGATCGAACCGCCGACCTCTACAATGCCATTGTAGCGCTCTCCCAGCTGAGCTATGGCCCCGAGAGAGGCGCGGAGAATAGAGATCGAAGGGGACTTCGTCAACACATTTCTTGCGCGCGTTTCGATGCGCGGCCCGTCGCAGCACACGGCCGCGACAGGCCAGGCCGCCACGATACCCGAGCCGGCGGCGTCGGTGCCGTGGTGCGGGATTTCAGCAGTTCGGGTCGGGAATGGTCAGCATGCCGCTCACTTCGAGCGTATACGTGCCGCACTGCGTCGTCGGGATGCCCGGATCGCCGGTGACGATCAAGGTGTAGACGCCGTCGGTGAGCATGCCGGACACCATCGGCGTCGACGCGTCGCCGACACCGACGATGTAGGACGGTGCATTGGCCGGATCGCCCTTGACCAGCAGCATGGTGGCCGCAAAGCCCGCGGCGGTGAACGTGGCGGTGATGTCGCCGCCGCCACCGGTGCGGAACTGGTAGACGATGTCGCGATGCGGCAGCGCAACGCCTTCCACCATGGAGACGACATTGCCGGCCATGCAGGTATTGCCGCTGTGGACGAACGGAACCGCCGGATTGGGGATGTCGATCGGCAGCGGCATGCCGCAGGTCTGCGCCTGCGCGGCGGTGCCCGGCAGCGCGAAGACCAGAGCGGCGGCGAGATGCGGGGCGAAACGGAACGACAGGTGCGACATGACGCTCTCCTTGGCAAGGCCGGCGATTCCGGCCGATCGCGAGGCGCGACGTGTTCAGTCGCGCTGTCGTTTATGCGTATGCCGTGCGGCCATGTCCGCGCGGTCGTCCGCAGGCGCCGCGCGAGTCGCGCGCGCCGCATCGCAATGAACGATCCTTGCTGGGGGATACGGCGGATGCCGCCGGGAACGGACATGCGGCCGCGCAGGTGCGCGCGTGGGCTCGACCCGATGCGCGGGCGCTGCGCCCGTTCGTTCGCCTCGGTGGACGGCCGGATCGGTCCCGCGAGGCGAGGCTCGGTCGCTAGTTCGCGAAGTTGCGCGCCAGCACGTCGGTGTAGCCCGGATCGGCGTCGACGGCCTGCGCGATCGCGTGCAGCGTCGGCGTGGCCTCGGCGAACCAGGCGCGGCGCGGTCGCCAGCGCGTCATGACCGCGACGTACAGGTCGAGCGCGCTGGACCGCTCGCCCAGGAACCAGGGTCCGACCGCCGCGGTTTCGACGACGCGCCACAGCGACTTCGCGTACTCGTCCACGCGCACACGGAACGCCCGGGCTGCGGTCGCGTCGGCGACGAAGCGCTGCGGATCGTCGGCATAGGTGAACGTCGGGTAGAGGTTGGCGACCAGGAACACCAGCCAGCGCAGGAACGCGGCGCGCTCGGGCGCGTGCGGGCCCGGCACCAGGTCGTCGCGGCCGGTGAGGTCGGCCAGATACAGCGTGATCGCCGCGCTCTCGGACATCACGCGGCCGTCGGCGAGGACCAGCGTCGGCACCTGCGCCAGCGGATTGACCGCGGCCAGCGCGGTGCGCGCCTCGGCCGACGCGAACAGGTCGCCGACCGCCTCGAAACGGAACGGCAGACCGTAGCGCAGCAACTGCGCCTCGACCAGGACCGAGCCCCAGCCGGGGCGTCCGTAGAGCGTCATCATCGTCCGGCTCCGTCGCGATCGGGCGGACATTCTAGGCCGGAAGCCGCGGCATCGGGCCGGCGTCGAGGGCCACACCGGCAACACGGTACGTCTGTCGGAACGGCGCTGACGGTCGCGATGCCGATCGCCATGTCGTGCGACGGCGCAGACCCGGCGCGGCGAGGTCGAGACGGCGCATGCACCGGCGCGCCGCGCATCGGACGGGGACTTCGACGTGGGCAACCCCGATGCGAGCGCTCTCGGCCTCTCGGCGTCGCGGCGCCTGCGGTACGACGCCGGCCTCGCGGTCGCCGCGGCCGAGGCGAGACCGATGCCGTGCTGTACCTGCCCGCCCCGTTCTGGCGCGCCGACTGCGTGTCGGCTAACTTGACGCTCCCTCTCGATGCGAACGCTCGGGCCGATGCGGATACAGCTGTGCACGCTCGATGCAGCGATGGCCGAGGCCTGGCAGGTCGCGTTCGCCGGAACGGCGGTCTCGATCCGCGTCGGCGACATCCTCGCCGAGCCGGTCGATGCGGTCGTCAGCGCCGCCAACAGCTTCGGCATCATGGACGGCGGACTCGATCTGCACTACGCACGTCACTTCGGCGAGGGCCTGGAGCGCACGCTGCGCGAGCGCCTGGCCGCCGAGCACGACGGCGAGCTGCCGGTCGGGCAGGCGCTGATCGTGCCGACCGGCGACACGGCGATTCCATGGATGGTCAGCGCGCCGACGATGCGCGTCCCGGCGACGATCGATCGCACCACCCACGTCTATCTGGCCTTCCGTGCGGCGCTGCGCGCGGTGCGCGAGCACGCGCGCGATCAGGTGCCGATCGACAGCCTGGCCTGTCCCGCGCTCGGCGCCGGTGTCGGTGCGATGCCGTTCGAGCGCGTCGCGCGGCAGATGCGCGCCGCCTACGACGTCTGCATCGGCGGCGACAAGACCTGGCTGCGGAGCGCGCGCGGCGTGCTGAACCAGCACGCCGGCCTGATGCGCTAGCGGCGGCGCCGCGGCGCCACGCCGAGCTGGGCGATCAGCTCGCGCAGAGGCTTGCGACGGTCCGGCGGCAGGGCGAGAAACGCGCTGATCGCGGCACGGTCGGCCGGATCGGTCACCGCCGGCCACGGCGGCGTCGCATCGGCGATCTGCGCGGGCGTTCCGTAGCGCAGCGTCTGCGGCTCGACGCCGAGCCACTGCGCCAGCACCTGCAGCTTGTCCTGCTCGGGGATCGACAGGCCCATCAGCCAGCGCCGCGCGCCCTGATAGGTCACCGAGCGGCCCCAGTAGCGCTCGTTGAAGTGCTGCTCGAGCACGTTCGGCCGCGCCTCGTAGCCGGCCGCACGCATCGCGGCTCGCAGGCGCTCGGCGAACTGCTTCTTCTCGTCCATGCGCGGACGGTGAAGTTTTAGTTCAATCCGATGGGAAAGTAACGATTATCTTTCGACTGAATTATCGATTCATTCTCGTGGTGGCTCGGGCTGTCCGCAGCCGCCGGAACCGCGTAGGCTGGCCTTTTCGAAGCCGGAGCGCCGCCGATGCAGCCGCCGCCGATCGCCGCTTTCGACGCCCGGCCGCTGGCCGATCGCGTCGTCCTCGTGACCGGCGGTGCGCAGGGCATCGGCCGCGCGATCGCCGAGGCCGTGCTCGCGGCCGGCGGGGCGGTCCTGATCGGCGACACCGACGTCGAGGCCGGACAGGCCTGCCTGGCCGAATGGTCGGCCGGCGGGCGTGCCGCATTCCGGCGCCTGGACGTCGCGCGCGAGGCCAGCGTGCGCGCGTTCACGAAGGCCGCGCTCGCGCGCTGGTCGCGCATCGATGGGCTCGTCAACAATGCCGGCATCGCCGCGCCGCATGCCGGGCCGCTGACCGAGCTGGCACTGGCCGACTGGAATCGCTACCTGTCGGTCAACCTGACCGGCGCTTTCCTGTGCGCCAAGCACGCGCTGCCGGCGCTGGCCGAGGCGCGCGGCGCGATCGTGCAGATCGCCTCGACGCGCGCGCTGCAATCCGAGCGCGACAGCGAGGCCTATGCCGCGACCAAGGGCGGGCTGGTTGCACTGACGCATGCGATGGCGATCAGCGCCGGCCCCGCGGTGCGCGTCAACGGCATCCTGCCGGGCTGGATCGCGACCGAGGCCTGGCGCAAGCCGGCCACGCGCCGGCGCCCGAAGCTCGGCCGCCGCGATCATGCGCAGCACCCGGTCGGTCGCGTCGGCGAGCCGCCGGACGTCGCCGCGCTGGCGGTCTATCTGCTGTCGGCGCAGGCCGGCTTCATCACCGGCCAGAACTTCGTCGTCGACGGCGGCATGACGGTCAAGATGCAGTACGTCTAGGCGGCCTCGCGCAGCCGCGGGGGCAGCGCGTCAGTCGCAGGCGTAGGCGGTGGTCGTCATCAGCGCGAGCTCGGCGCGCCGCGAGTCGAGCCGCGTGTGCTGGACGACGATCGGCACGTCCGACTCGATCAGGCTCGCATAGTCGGTATCGGTCGGAATCGGCTCGGGATCGGTCAGGTCGTTGAAGCGCAGATGCAGCGTGCGGCGCGGCGCGATCGTGACGCGGTACGGGCCTGCCGGCTCGCGGTCGGCGAAGAAGATCGTGATCGCGACCTGCGCCGGCGCATCGCCGGCATTGAGCATGCAGGCGGTCTCGTGGCTCGACAGCTGCCGGCTGCGCTCGGCGCCGGGCGGCGGCAGATAGCCTTCGGCGATGACCCAGCGGCGTTTTCCGATCGTTGCCATGGCGGTCTCCGTTTTCTCGAGAATGGCGGTGCGCGCGGCGCGCCGGGCCGGCGCAGCGGCCCGGCGGACCGATGCCGCGTTCCTGACTGATTCCGGCCCAGCATAGGCGGGCGGCCTGTCGCCGGGGTTAATGCCGGGCGCGCGGGGCCGGTCGTCCACCTGCGCGCAGGCGCGGCGCGTCGCGGCGGATCTGTTTGCGGAGCCGGCGCCGGACCGCGACGCGCGCGGCCGGGCGCGCTACGCTTCGCGCTTTCTTACGAGACTCCGCAAGCCATGACCGATTCGTTTCCCGACCGCCTCAGCGTCGATCCGCGCAGCCCGTTCCACGACGCCGGCTTGCTCGAGCGCCCGATCGGCATCCGCTTCAACGGGCGCGAGCGTCACGACGTCGAGGAATACTGCATCAGCGAAGGCTGGATCCGCGTGGCCGCCGGCCGCGCACTGGACCGGCGCGGCCGGCCGATGACGGTCAAGCTCAAGGGTGCGGTCGAGCCGTTCTTCGTCGACGCCGACGCCGACGCTACGCCCGCGCCATGAGCGGCGCCGGCCGGCGGGCCGGCTGATCGCGCAAGCCCGTGACGGCGGTCAGTCTGGCCGCTGAGAGGTTTCGGCGCGCACTTACGTCCTGGAGGGTGCATCTCGTGCTCGAAAGGATCCCTCCGCCATGTCGTTCCAGGTTTTTTCGCGCGGCCGCCTGATCGCCGCCGCCTTCGTTCTCGCCGCCGGCCCGGCCGCGGCCGAGGTGTTCACGGTCGGCCCCGGCGCCGGCTGCAGCCACGTCCGCATCCAGGACGCGCTCGATGCGGCCGCCGCCAACGGGCCCGACGAGGACGAGATCCGACTCGTCGCGGCCGAGCACACGCTGCAGCGCCTGCGCGTCGAGCAGCAGTCGGTGATCGTCTCGGGCGGCTGGGCCAGCTGCGCGGCCGATGCGGAGCCGATCGGCGCGACCGCGCTGATCGGCGGTCACGAAGCCGGTGCGACCGGCACCGACGCGGTGCTGCGGATCCGCGCCGAGGGCCTCTACACCAACGTCACGCTGCGCCGCCTGGTGATCCGCGACGGCGCCGGCGGCGCGGACGGGCACGGCGGCGGCATCGATGCGGCCGGCAGCGTCCGCGTCGTGCTGCAGGACGTGGAGGTGCTCGACAACCACGTCGACGGCAACGGCGGCGGCATCGCGCTGACCGGCACCCATCTGGCCGGCGTGCTCGAACTGCATGCCGGCGTCCGCATCGCAGGCAACGTCGCCGGTCAGGCCGGCGGCGGCCTCTACCTGGAGCGCGCGACCGCGCGCATCCGCGCGGACCGCACCGAGATCAGTGGCAACCGCGCCGCGCGCGGCGGCGGCCTGGCCGCGGTCGGCGGCTCGATCGGCATCGGCAGCGTCGGCGAGCCGGAGATCCAGCACGACGCGCACGGCGCGCGCATCACCGGCAATACCGCGCAGCGCGGCGGTGGCGTCCATCTCGAAGCAGGCGCGCTGTTCGACGCGCACGAGCTCGCGCTGTCGTTCAACCATGCCATCGAGGCCGGCGGCGGCCTGTACGCGAGCGGCGGCGTACAGGTGAGCATGCAACGCAGCTACCCGAACGTATTCGCGGTGCAGTGCGGCGATGCGAGCTGCGCGCGGATCGAGGGCAACCAGGCCGGCGACGGCTGTCCCGGCACGCGCGGGGAGGGCGGCGGCTTGTACCTGGAGGCCGACACGCGGGCCATGCTGCGCCAGCTCGCGCTCGTCGACAATTGCGCCTGGGGCAGCCCGGGCGTGGTCAGCTGGGGTACCCAGCTCGACCTGGAGGGCGTGCTGGTCGCCGGCAACCGGCTGGCCTGGCGCGAGGGCGCCAACTACACCGGCCGCCGCGTGATCTCGTACGCCTCGCGCGTCGGCGCGGCACCGGCGACGGCGCGGCTGGCATTCGTGACGTTCGCGCGCAACGTCGAGGTGCGCGATGCCGACACGTTTCCGGCCGACGCCATGTCCGCGCTCGGCGGCGGCGATCGCTGGCAGTACGCGGTCGATGCGATCGCGACCGCCGATCCGCTGCCGGCCAGCGGCGGGCTGTCGCAGTACGGCGCGTGCAATCGCGCGGTGACACAGGACGTATTCGCCGACGCGGCGGCCGGCGACTACCGGCCGCGCGCCGACGGTCCGCTGGTCGACGCCTGCGCGGCCGACCAGGTCGATCACGAGGACACGGACCTCGCGCTGACGCCGCGCTGCATCGACCATCCGCGCCCCGATCAGGGTGGCCGTTGCGACATCGGCGCGTACGAACTGCAGGCGACCGCACCGGCGGACCGGATCTTCGCCGACGCGTTCGAGTGACCGCGGGCGCCGCACCGGGGTCGGCACAATACGCGGTCGGCCCGAATGCGAAGAAGCGTCACGTCGCGCCGAGATAGTCGAGCTTGCCGATCGGCACGCCGGCATGGCGCAGGATCGCGTGCGTGGTCGCGAGGTGGAAGTAGAAGTTCGGCAGTGCGAACTCGAGTACGTAGCTCTCGCCGTCGAAGCGGCGGCTGAGCGTGCCGAACGTCAGCGTGATCTCGCGTGCGGCAGCGGCGTCGATCGCGGCCGGGTCGGCCGATTCGACGAAGGTGATCGTCCTGGCGAGGCGCTCGCGCAGCTCGCCCAGCGTCGTCTCCTCATCCGCGAAGCGCGGCGGATCGACGCCGAGCAGGCGCGCGATCGCGTTCTTCGAGGTATCGCTGGCGCGCTGGATCTGGCCCGCCAGCGGCAGCATGTCCGGTGCGAGCCGCGCGGCGGCCAGGGTGTCCGGATCGGTGTCGTTCGCGCGCGCCCAGGTGGCAGCATGATCGAGGTAGCGCGTCAGCGTGCGCAGGCCGCGCAGATAGGCGGGTACGGTGAGGCGGTGCAGGGAGAGCGTCATCGGCGTTCCGGACGGGAAGGGGAGCGGCGGGCGGGAGAGCGCTCGCCACGTCGCACTGCTGTCGCGTCGCGCGCGGGCGATTTCAAGGGCCGCCGGTCGTCCGTCCAGTACGACGCATCGCCTGAAGCCCTCGGACCGTCACCGGATGCGTCCGCTGTGGCCGGCGCGACCGCCGATGTCGCGAGGCTGCCGCAACGGATACCGGACGCGGCATACCGTGCAGAGTCGGCACCCGCGGCCGGCGCCCCCGTCCTATCATCGGCGTCGGCCGCTCCGCGCCGCTGATGCATCGCCGTCCATGGATCGATCGTTTCCGCTCTCGCTCGTCCTGCTGCTGTCGGCCGCTCTGCTCGGCATGCCGCCCGGTGGCGGCCAGGCCCAGGCCGCCGCGCCGAACCGGCCGACGCCCGACTACGCGGACCCGGCGCGTCGCGTCGACATCGGCGGTCGCCTGCTCAACCTGCGCTGCAGCGGCGAGGGCGCGCCGACCGTCGTGCTCGAGGCCGGCTTCGGCGCCGATGCGATGGCCTGGTGGCGCGTGCAGCCGATGATCGCGGCGCGCCAGCGCGTCTGCGCCTACGACCGGGCCGGCTACGGCTTCAGCGATCCCGGTCCGATGCCGCGCGACGTCGATGCCGAGGTGGCCGATCTGCATGCGCTGATCGAGGCGGCCGGCATCGCGACGCCGGTGATCCTGGTCGGCCATTCGCTCGGCAGCAACATCGTGCGCCGCTACGACCAGCGCCACGGCGAGAACGTCGCCGCGCTGGTGCTGGTCGAGCCGCCGCCGCAGCACATCGGCGAGTTCTCGCCGGCTTACGAGAAGCAGGAGATGGACGCGATGCCGCAGGCGCTGGAGATGCTCAAGCGCTGCCAGCGCGGTGCGCAGGACGGCGCGCTGACGCGGCCGACCGGCGATCTGCGCGCCTGCCTGCGGCCGCCCGATCCGCGTTTCGGCCAGCGCATCAACGACGCGCTGCGCGCGAACCAGTCCAGGCCGGCGTTCTGGCAGACCCTGGTGTCCGGATCGGAGGCGAAGGCTGCGCTGTTCGCCGAGCCGGTCGACCCGGCCGAGCGGCACGGCGACAAGCCGCTGTTGGTGCTGACCGCCCGCCATGCCTACACCGGCGCACCGTTGAACGGACGGCGCGCGCTGGAGGCCGCCCAGCTCAAGACGCACGAGACGCTCGCGAAGACCTCGACGCGCGGCCGGCGCGTGACCGTCAATCGCGCCTCGCACGACATCCCGCAGGACCGGCCCGACGCGATCGTCGACGCCGTCGAAGCGGTCGGCGAACAGCTCGCGTCGGGGGCCCGCTGAGGATCCGCGCCGGACGTATTCACTGCAGGTTGGTGCCGGTCTGCTAGTACCGGAACTCCACGTCGGTCGAACGACCGCAGGAGGTCACCATGCCGGAGAAGAAGACCACGGCGCGTGCCAAGCGCGCCAAGCGAGAGGGCAAGTCGCCGAGCACCCAGGCCGGCGCCTACGTGCACGAGGAGATCGAGCACATCCGCGAAGGCAAGCACGGCGCCAAGTCGACCAAGCAGGCGATCGCGATCGGCCTGTCGAAGGCGCGCCGCGCCGGCGTCAAGGTCGGCACGCCGAAAAAGGCCTCGGCATCGACGCGCCGCAAGGCCAGGCAGGACAGTGCCCAGGGCGAGCAGGGCACGGCCGCCGGGAAGAAGACCTCGGCGACGCGTTCGCGCGCGACCAAGCGGGCGCTGAAGAAGGCACCGACGCGGGCCGCCAGTTCGACGGCCTTGTCGCGTCACGCCAAGAGCGCCGCGAAGAAACGCACGGCGTCCAGCCGTTCGGCCGCCGCGAAGAAGGCCGCACGGACCAAGGGTGCCGCGGGCCGCTCGGCCGCTGCGAAGAAGGCGGCGCGCACGCGCAAGCGCGCGGCCTGAGGCGCCGTTCCCGCTGCCGCCACCGATCGGTGGCGCGGCAGCGGGGTGCCATCGATCGGGCGTCGTCCGAGCAACCGCTCGTTCCGGCGCCGTCCGATCACGGCCGCAACGCTCGTATCGGACGGGACGCTGCGCGCCGGACGTCGCAATGGCTTCAACGCAGGTGACACCGGTTCCGGCGTAGCGATGGGGTCGGCGATCTGATGACGTCGCTCAACTGCCCGGCCGATTGAGACGCGTGACGTGTGCGAGACGCCCACCACGCAGCGACCAGTCGCGTCACGCACGACGCAGGCCGGCTGCCCGCGAATGCGCGCGTGGTGTCTTCGCCATACCTCGCGTGAACACCTACGACGGGTACGCGAATGGCGCGGTCTGCGTTCATCGTCGCTCGGCGACGCTGGCGCCATGACCGCACGTGTGAACCGGCCCCGTCGCCCGGGCTCCGACGACTCCGAACGCACGCTCACCGTGGCCGAAGAGGCGCTCGCGGCACGTGAGGCCGGTCTGATCCACGTCCGCGACGGCACGCCGGGCATCCGGCGGCGCCGCGCCGGCAAGGGGTTCGTCTACACCGACGTCGACGGCAGCCGGATTCGCGACGAGGACGCGCTGGCACGCATCCGCAAGCTCGCGGTGCCGCCGGCCTATACCGAGGTCTGGATCTGTCGCGATCCGCTCGGCCATCTGCAGGCGACCGGGCGTGACGCGCGGCGGCGCAAGCAGTACCGCTATCACGCGCGCTGGCGGCTGGTACGCGATCGCAGCAAGTTCAGCCGGCTCGCCGCGTTCGGCCTGGCGCTGCCGAAGCTGCGGCGGCGACTGCGCCGCGATCTCGCGCAGCCTGGTCTGCCGCGCGAGAAGGTGCTCGCGGTGGTCGTCTCGCTGCTCGCCGACACGCTGGCGCGCGTCGGCAATGAGACCTATGCGCGCGAGAACCGTTCGTTCGGCCTGACCACGCTGCGCAACCGCCACGTCGCCAACCTGCGCGGCGGGCGGCTGGTGCTGCGTTTTCGAGGCAAGAGCGGGCTCGCTCACGACGTCGTCGTCGACGACGCGCGGCTCACGCGCATCGTCGCGCGCTGCCATCAGCTGCCGGGCCAGCAGCTGTTCCAGTACCTCGACGAGGACGGCAACTGCCAGCCGGTCGACTCGGGCCAGGTCAACGCCTATCTGCGCGAGGCGACCGGCGCGGAGTTCACCGCGAAGGATTTTCGTACCTGGGGCGGCACGTTGGCGGCGGCGGAACTGCTGGCGCGCACACCGTTGCCGGAGCAGGGCGGCGGCGAGCGCGCCCTGGCCGCCGTCGAAGCCGCGGTCGTGCGCGAGGTCGCCGCAGTGCTGCGCAATACGCCCGCGGTCTGTCGCAAGTCCTATGTCGATCCGCGCGTGTTCGAAGCTTGGCGCAGCGGCCGCCTGCACCGGCTCGCCGGCGCGAACGGCGTACGCGGGTCGCGCCAGCTCGAGACGCTGCTGGTGAGGCTACTGGCGCGCCGCGGCCGGAGCTGACGGCGGCGATGCGACATCCGGGCGCTTTCCTGCGCCTGTGACGGACAGCCGGGATCGCCGGCGCGACCTCTTCCGGAGTCTGCATGCGCCTTCGTCTCGTCATGGCCGGCGCTCTCGCGTTCGCGGCCGCATCGGCCGACGCACAGCCGACCATAGAAGTCGGCTTCGACGCGTCCGCGTCGATGCTGACCGATCGGGAGCGCGCCGACATCAGCGCGCATCTGGTCGCGGCCGGTCGTGTCTGGACCGCGGCCCTCGGCATCGCGCGTCCGGTGACCATCGACGTGCGCGTCGGCATCGCGGCGATCGCGACCGCGAACGGCGCAAGCGCCGCGACGGCTGCGGTCGGCGTCGTCGCCGGGCGCGATACCTATGAGCAGGGCGCCGTGTACGAACTGCGCACCAGCATCGACGTCAACGGCGCGCAGACCGACGCGGTCGTCAACATCGGCCTGGCCTATCTGCGCGACGAGCTGTGGTTCGACCCCGATCCGCTGATGCGCGTCGCGCCGGTGCCGGCCGATCGCACCGACGCAATGAGCGTATTCCTGCACGAGTGGGGTCATGTCCTGGCCTACAACGGCTGGTCCGATCCGACCAGCGGCGAGCCGCCGGCCGGCTACTGGTCGACGTTCGATCGCTGGATGCTGCCGGGCGCGCCGACGCTGTTCGCGGCGCCGGCGTCGAGTTCGAGCTGGGGCAGCGCGCCGGATCTGACGACCGGCAACAACAAGCACTGGGGCAACGCCGACACGACGGCCGTCGCGCCGCGGGCGGCGCGGCCGGTCCAATGGCGCGACGGTGCGCCGGTTCCGTGGATGGTCTGCGAACTGCCGCTCTCGCGCGATGCGCCGCCATCGGGCGATGCCACGCCGCGCGGCGGCGGCCTGCTCGACCAGCTGATGAACGGCGTCGTCTTCTACCGTGGCACGCGCTACGGCCTGTCCGCGCTCGACCGCGCGCTGCTGCTCGACGTCGGCCTGCTCGAGGAACGCGTGTTCGCGTCGGGCTTCGATCCCGGTTAGACATCGGTGCCGCGCCCGCCGCCCGCGTACGGGAGGGCGGCGTTTTGCGCCGCCGCCGCGCACCGGTCGCGGCGCGATCGCGCCGCGACCGTCGACACGGGGCAGGGCAGCTGAGCGTTCGGACGGAAAGGCGGCCGTGTTGCGGTGCACAGGGCCGGCCACTACACTGCGCCCGCTTTGGGTGTCCCGCACCAGCGGGATGAAACGGGAAACCGGTGCGCACGTCGGTCGACGACGCGCAAACCCGGTACTGCCCCCGCAACGGTAAGCAAGTCAAACCGGTCCACAGGCCACTGCGCACAGCGGGAAGGCGGACCGATCGATGCATCGCATCGCTTGCGAGTCCGGAGACCGGCCCGATGCGGGACGCGTTGCGTCCCTGGCTCCAGCGTTGCGGCGGGCAACGGGCGGGCTCGGGCGCGCATGTGCGTCCGGCTTGTCCTCGTCGCGTCCGCGCGCTGGCTTTTTGCATCTGCGCGTTGCGGGAGGAATCACCGATGCTGCGTATCACCCCCTTGTCGCTGGCCGTGCTGGCCGGCCTCGCCGGTCCGGTCCGGGCCGAGCTCCAGACCCAACCCGAAGTCGTCGTGACCGCCTCGCGCGTCGCGCGAACCGTCGACACCACGCTGGCCGACGTCAGCGTCATCACGCGCGAGGAGATCGACGCCAGCGTCGCCCGCGACCTCAGCGATCTGCTGCGTCTGGAGACCGGCGTCGACATTGCGCGCACCGGCGGTCCGGGCAGCCAGACCTCGGTATTCCTGCGCGGCACGAACAACAACCACGTGCTCGTGCTGATCGACGGCGTGCGCGTGGCCGCGCTCGGCACCGGCGCGTTCACCTGGGAAACGATGCCGCTGGCCGCGATCGATCGCATCGAGATCGTGCGCGGTCCGCGCGCGAGCTACTGGGGATCGGATGCGATCGGCGGCGTCGTGCAGATCTTCACGCGCAAGCTCGAGGGGCCGCGCGCGGCGCTCGGCTACGGCACCTACGGCGACGCCAACGCGTCGGTCGGCATCGGCGACCGCGGCGATCGCGGTGGCTACAGCGTGCAGGTCGGCGCGCGCGACTACGAGGGCTTCCCGAGCCAGAACCGCGACGGCTTCTCGTACGAGCCGAAGGACCATGGCCTGGAGAACCAGCATCTGACCGCGCAGGGCGATCTGCGCGTCGGCACGCAGACGCTCGCCGGCGTCGTGCTGCGCAGCCAGGGCGAGGTCGAGTTCGCCGGTGGCAAGTCCGACTTCACCGAGCAGGCGCTGAACCTCTCGCTGGCCGGCGTGCTCGGCACGAACTGGAGCCACACGCTGACCGCCGGCTCGGCGCGCGAGGACTACGAGACGCCGGCGTACTTCGCGCTGTACCGCACGCGGCGCGAGACGGTCGGCTGGCAGCACACCTTCACGCCGAGCGACACCCAGACCGTGGTCGCCGGCATCGACTACCTGCACGAGAAGGGCGAGAACCGCGATACCTTCAGCGGCCTGCCGAACTACGAGGAAAGCCGCGACAACACCGGCCTCTACGCGGGCTGGCAGGGCGGCTTCGGCGCGCTCGATGCCGAAGTCTCGGCGCGGCACGACGACAACAGCGTGTTCGGCACGACGACGACCGGATCGGCTGCGCTCGGCTGGCGCTTCAGCGAGGCCGTGCGCGCGTATGCGAGCTACGGCCAGGGCTTCCGCGGACCGACCTTGAACGAGCAGTACTCGCCGGGCTTCGGCGGACTCTACGCCGGCAATCCCGATCTGGATCCGGAGAAGTCGCGCAGCGCTGAGCTGGGTCTGGAGTTCGCGCTCGCGCCTGAGCATCGCCTCAAGGCCAATCTGTACTCGACCCGCGTGCGCGACCTAATCAGCTTCACCGGACCGGACTTCCAGGCGGAGAACATCGCGCACGCCAAGATCGAAGGCAGCGAGCTGTCCTACGACGGCCGCGTCGGCGACTGGCTCATGCATGCCGGCTACACCTGGCAGGACGCGCGCGACGAAGACGCCGATACGCGGCTGCTGCGGCGTGCGAAACAGAAATTCACCGGCCGCCTCGAGCACGCGTTCGGCGCGCGCGCGCGGGCCGGTGTCGAGGTGCTCTACAGCGGTCCTCGCGACGACGTCGGCGGCCTGCAGCTGGGCTCGTACACGCTGGTCAATCTGCGCGGATCGTTCGTGCTGTCGCCGTCCTGGAGCCTGGCCGCACGCATCGAGAACCTGACCGATCGCGACTACGAGCTGGTCCACGGCTACAACACACCGGGCCGTTCCGGCTTCGTCGAGGTGATCTGGCAGCCGCAACGCTGAGGACTCGACGCCGCGAAAGCCGCTGCGGCGCGGCTTTCGCGGACCCGAGCGTGCATGCCAGAATGCCCCGCGTGAGCCGTCCGGCGCGATCGCGCGGGCGGCCGGCGGGGGCGGTCCACGGAACGGATCGTCGGGCGCCGATCGTACGAGCGATCGGTGGACGCGTTGGGGGCACGAGCCTGGCTCGTGCCGTTCGATCGGGAAACGGCAGGGCCGCGGCTTCCCGACGTCGTGCTGGGGGCATGGACGTGACATGAAGCATACGCCGCAGGGTTTCACGACGCGCGGGCAGGCAGGGGCGCCGCCGCCGTCGAAACTGGCCGATCGCCGATCGCTTCCGCGACGCGCGCAGCTCGCGTTGGAGCGTGTACTCGCCGCGACCGCCTCGCATATGGGCGACGGCCTGAAGGCCACGTTCGACGCGCTCGGTCAGG
This sequence comes from Rhodanobacter denitrificans, assembly GCA_003241385.1. GTDB lineage: Bacteria > Pseudomonadota > Gammaproteobacteria > Xanthomonadales > Rhodanobacteraceae > Dokdonella > Dokdonella denitrificans_A. The sequence goes on along the minus strand of QFPO01000014.1, from coordinate 39,530 downwards.
CGCTGCAGAACGGCGAAGTCGCGCGCAGCAACGAGGAGCGCAACGCGATCGTCGACACGCTCGGCCTGCTCAGGCGCGAGCAGGCGGCGCTGATCGCGCGTTTCGTCGAGGAGATCGAATCGGGCCTGGCCGCGCTCGGCGCAGACGAGCCGCCGCGCGCCGAGATCGAGGCGATGGCCGCCGGCGCGGCGCCGCTGCCCGGCGAGCTCAGCCTGGTCGACCAGGGCTCGCTCGAGGAGGAACTCGCGCTGCAGGGCATCGCGACGCGCGGCGAGGTGCGCCATGCCGAAGCGCTGTTCCTGCTCGGCCATCGTTTCGCGGTGCTGGTCGCGCAGCCGATCCTGACGCCGGCCGCGCTGCCGATCGGTCCGGTGCGGATCGGCGAGGCGCTGCGCGCCGCGATCGAACCGCTCGGCCTGCGCATCGACCACCGCGTGTCGATCTACCGGTTGTTCGATCGCGTCGCGATGGCGCTGGCCGGCGCGTACTACGCCGATGTCAACGAGGGTTTCGTCGAGCAGCGCATCCTGCCTGGCCTGCGGCCGAAGCGCGTCGCGACCCGGCTCGGCGGCGACGCGCCGCCTGCTGCCGCCGGTACCACCGCCGCGCCCAAGCCGGCGACCGAGTCCGACGCTGCGCCCGCGGCCGCGACAACGGTCGCCGCTGCAGGCAGCCCGGCCGTGCCGGCGGAACCGGCCGCGACGGCCGCTGTTCCGCCGCAGTCGCCGCCGGTCGCCGTCGGCGCCGAGGTCGGCGCGCTGGCCGATTCGCAGCGGCTCTACACGCATCTGTGCGGCCTGCTCAAGGGCGAGCGGCTGCTGCCGGCGCAGCGCGCGAGTGCGGACGGCGTCGCCGACGGCCGTGCCGTGCAGGACGCCTTGATGCAGCTGCAGGCGCGCATCGCCCGTCAGATCGGCGGCGATGCGGCGCTGGCCACGCGCGGCGTCACGCATCTGAAGCGCGACCTGGTCGCCCAGCTGCGCCAGATGGGCGGCGCCGGCGGCCCGCTCGCGCTGAGCCGCGAGGACGGCGACACGATCGATCTGGTCGGCATGCTGTTCGGCCATCTGACGCGCAGCGCCGGCCTCGGCACGGCCGCGCAAGGCCTGCTCTCGCAGCTGCAGCTGCCGCTGATGCGCGTCGCACTGGCCGATCCGGCTTTCTTCACGCGTGCCGACCATCCGGCGCGCAAGCTGCTCAATACCGTCATCGAGGCCGGTGAGCGCTGGATCGACGACACCGATCCGGATGCGGACCTGCTGCTGCGGCTGCGCCAGATCGTCAAGCAGGTCGCGCACGGCGACGCGGCCGATCTCGACGCGCTGGAGGAGCTGCACAAGGGTCTGTCCGGCCACGTCGGCGTGCTGACGCGTCGTGCCGAGATCGCCGAGCGGCGCCAGATCGAAGCCGCCAAGGGCCGCGAGCGGCTCGAATTCGCGCGCCGCCAGTCGCGCGCGGCGCTGACGCGGATGATCGAGCGCGCCGACCCGCCGGCGCCGCTGCGCGACATGCTCGAGCGGACCTGGGCACCGGTGCTGGCGTTGACGCTGCTGCGCCAGGGCGAGGACAGCGCGGCCTATCACCGCCGCCTGGCGGTCGCCGATCAGCTGCTGCGCCGTTCGTCCGGCGACGATCGCCCGGTCGACCAGGCGCTGCGGCGCGAGGTCGAGGACGGTCTCGGCCAGGTCGGCATGCACGGCGAGGACGTGCAGAAGCTCACGCGCGCGCTGTTCGATACTGCCCCGAGCGGAGAGGAGAGCGCAGCGGCGGCGCTGTCGGACATCACCGACCGGCTCGGCGCCTGGGGCCGCACGCCCGAGGACGCGCCGGCCGCGGCAGCGTCGCCCGCGGCGACGCCGGAGTGCGCCGTGCCGCTGTCGCTCAGCGCGGACGAGCAGCAGATGCTCGAACAGATCAAGGGGCTGCCGTTCGGCACCTGGTTCGAGTTCCGCACGAACCAACAGGGCGATACGGTCAGGCGCAAGCTGGCCTGGTTCTCGACGCTGACCGGCCGCTGCCTGTTCGTCAATCAGCGCGGCCTGCGCACCCACGATTCGACGCTGGAGCAGGTCGCGCGCGACATGGCGCGCAGGCAGCTGTGGCCGGTGCCGAGCGAGCGGCGCACGTTCGTCGACCGCGCCTGGGACACGATCCTGTCGACGCTGCGGCGCATCGCGCCCGGCGGCGATGCCGCCCAACTGGCGCCGAACTGAGGAACGCGCCGATGAATGCGCATCACGAGAAACGCCGTTCGCCACGCCGGCGCGCCGAGTCGGTGATCGAGGTCACCGATTCGATCAGCGGGCGCCCGGCCGGTCGCGTCGTCGACCTGTCGGCCGACGGCATGATGCTGCTGGTCGATCGACCGGTCGTCAACGACGCCTTGTACCAGTTCACGTTTCCGCTGCCGTTGCACGGTGGCGGCACGCGGACGATCGAGGTCGGCGTGCACGAGCAGTGGACCGACCGCGCCGACATGCCGGGACACTACTGGGCCGGCTTCCGGATCATCGACATCCTCGCCGAGGATGCCGCCGCGCTGGCGGCGTGGCTCGACGGGCACGCTTCGTCCTAGCCGGCATCGGCCGGCCGCTGGCCGGACCGTGCCGATGCCGCAGGGGAGCGATCGATCGGCCCGCGCATCGCGGAGGCGGCGGTGTGCCGCGTCCGCGCCGGCTCAGGCGGCCGGGCGCACCTCGACCGAGCGCGGCTGACAGGCACGCAGGAAGAAGTCCACGGTCGCGTGGATGTGCGTGTCGATCTCTTCCTGGCGGATCGGATCGCAGCAGCCGCAGAACATGCGCGCGTGCAGCTCGCCCTTGAGCAATGCGAAAAACTGCGAGGAAGCGCGCTGCACGTCGTCGATCTCCAGCTCGCCGGCCGCGATTCGCGCTTGCAGGAACTTCTCGAACGCGGCGTGGATCAGTTTCGGACCCTGTTCCCAGAACATCTGCGCGAGCTTGGAGGACGCACCGGCACCGCTGGTCAGCAGGCGGTGCAGTGACATCGCCTCGTCGGTCGTGATCAGCGCGAAGAACGCACGCGCGATCGATTCGAGCTGCTGACGCAGCGGACCACGTGCGGCGACCTCGAACAGCTCGACCGGCAGCTGCTCGTTGCAGCGGGCGCGGATCGCTTCGACGTAGAGCGTTTCCTTGTCGCTGAAGTGGCTGTAGACGGTCAGCTTGGACACGCCGGCGGCCGAGGCGATGGCGTCCATGCTGGTGCCCTCGAAGCCTTGCTGCGGAAACAGCTGCTTGGCCGCGGCGAGGATCGCCGCGCGTTTTTCGAGGTCCTTGGGGCGGCCGGGACCGCAGGGTTTGGCGATGGCTGTGTTCATTGCTCGAGTACTGGACGGACGCGTGATGTTACTTTACTATACCGTTTAGTTTATGAACGTAGATGGCGGGTCGGCGCAAGCCGCGGGAGATGGTAGCGGTCCAGGCCGCATCTGTCGCGCCGCGGACGAGGCGAAGGTTCCGATCCGTCCATTTCCACCCATCTCTCCCCGCGCTGCCCTCTCTCCCTCCCGCCCTGGGCAGCGCGGCGGAGGGATTCCTTATATGAGGACGATCGGCTCCATGCGCAACGACTACGACAGCGACTCGTACCGGGCGGCGACGCCCGATGGCCCGGAACCGGACTGGGTGGCGCTGGCGATGGCCGTCCACGCCGCTCCGGTCCGGACGCCGTCGGAGAGCGGCGCGCATCTGCGCCCGCGCCGGTTTGCGGCCGCATCGCGTCATGCGCCGGCCGTCCAGGCACCGCCACCCGACGTCCGTCGCCGTCCCGAATGGGCACTGCCGTATGCGCAGCGCGCGGCCGCGCAGCTGATCGACGGTGTCCGCGCCGGGCTCGCGCCTGCGGTCGCGGATGCGCGCACGCTGCGCCGGATGGTGTCCGCACTGTCCGCGGACGGTCGGCGCACGCTCGCACGCTGGTGGGCGCTGCAGGTCGCGACGATCGAAGAGGGCCGCTTCGGCGGTCGCGTGCTCGCCGCACTGACCCGCATCGACCTCGCGCTGGCAGCGCAGGTCCGCCGTCAGCTGCCGCGGGTGCGCGCGGAACTGGCCGGTCCTTCGGACGGCTATGTCACGGCCGACGTGGCTTGATATCGGCGTCGGCGCGCGCATCTGCCGCTGACGCCGCTGCGCGCGCCTGACCGGCTTTCCGATCGATTCGCGATGTCGCGCCGCGGTGCGGTGACTTCCGGCACTTCGAGCGATTCGATGCGCGCAGCGATGGTTCGGCACGAGGTTTGCTTTGGCACTGCCTGCTATGCTTTCGGGTCGTTGCCGGACGAGGGTCCGGGCCGGTCGCCGAGTGGTGCGCGAGTGCACCAGGGCGGCGCGGTCCGACGCGATCGACCGGCGTCCCGAAACCCTTGAGATGGAATCAACGCAATGAGCGCCGACATCGAGCTTGCCCGGACCAACATGGTCGAGAACCAGGTCAGAACCTGGGACGTGCTGGACCTGCGCGTCCTGGACGTGCTCGGGCGCGTGCGCCGCGAAGACTTCGTGCCGCTGCGCTACCGCGCGATGGCGTTCGCCGATCTGAGCCTGCCGATCGGCCACGACGAAGTCATGATGAAGCCGGTCGTCGAAGGGCGCCTGCTGCAGGCGGTCGAACCGCAGCCGCACGAACACGTGCTCGAGATCGGCACCGGGTCGGGTTTCGTGACGGCCTGCCTCGCCGCGCTGGCCGGACAGGTCGTCAGCGTCGAGCAGCATGCCGATCTCTCCGACGCCGCCGCCACACGCCTCGGCGCGGCCGGCGTGCGCAACGTCAGGCTCGCGGTCGCCGACGCGATGCGCGGCTACGAACCCGACGGCAGCTTCGACGCCGTCGTCGTGACCGGCGCGGTCTACACGATTCCGGACCGGTTCCGCGCCTGGGTCAAGCCGGGCGGCCGCCTGTTCGCGATCGTCGGCGAGTCGCCGGCGATGCAGGCGGTCCTGCTGACCCGCCTCGACGGCGACCGCTGGCACGAGGAGAGCCTGTTCGAAACGGATGTTCCGTATCTCACACACGCCGCGCCGCCGCGCCGCTTCACGCTCTGAAGCGGCACGCGACGCGCGACACGATTCCCCCAGGAAGACCCACCGATGACCCTGCGTATCCGACCCCTGACGCTTTCCCTCATCGCCGCGTTGGTCGCGGCCGCGCCGCTGGCGCACGCCGACGATCTCGTGCAGATCTACCACGAAGCGCGTGGTTCCGATCCGCAGCTGGCCGGCGCCGAAGCGACCAAGCTGGCGACCGACGAGAACGTCGACCAGGCGCGCGCGGCCCTGCTGCCGCAGCTCAACGGCACCTACGGCTACCGCCGCCAGCATTCCAATTCGCGCGGGCCGGATATCGTCTACGACGCGGCCGGCAATCCGATCGTCGTGCAGACCTCCTCGTCCGGCACGGTGTTCTCGCGCAGCTGGGGCGGCACGCTCGATCAGAGCATCCTCGACCTCAGCCGCTGGACCGCGCTGAAGGCCAGCAAGGCGCAGGCGCAGGCCGGTAGCGCGACGCTCGAAGCGGCGCAGCAGGAACTGCTGATCCGCGTTGCCAATGCGTATTTCGCGGTGCTGACGGCCGAGGACGCGCTGAAATTCGCGCAGGCCAACGAGGCTGCGCTGAACCGCCAGATGGAGCAGGCGCAACAGCGCTTCGACGTCGGTCTGTCGGCGATCACCGACGTCAACGACGCCAAGGCGCAGCACGACACCGCGGTGTCCAACGTGATCGCCGCGCAGAACACGCTCGACGACAATCGCGAGGCGCTGCGTCAGCTGACCGGCAAGCCGGCCGGCGATCTGAAGAAACTGCGCGAGAACCTGCCGCTCGACCGGCCCAACCCCGAGAATCCGGAGGCCTGGGTCGACGTCGCGCTCAAGGAGAATCCGACGCTGAGTTCGTACGCGTCCCAGGTCGACGTGGCCAACGCGAACATCAACACCGCGCGTGCCGGCCATCTGCCGACGCTGAGCGGTCAGGTCAGCTATCTGAAGTCGCCGACCTGGGCCGACCGCATGCAGCCCGATGGCAGCAATCTGCACACCAACGGCGAGTCGTGGAACACGACGGTGGGCGTCACCCTCAACGTGCCGCTGTTCGCCGGCGGCGCGACCCAGTCGCGCGTGCGCCAGCAGATCTACAACCGCGACTACGCTCAGGACCAGTTCGAGGTGCAGCGCCGCCTGGTCGAGCGCAATACGCGCAACGGCTACCGTGCGGTCATCGCCGGCGCCGCGCAGGTCGAGGCGACGCGTCAGGCGGTGATCTCGGCGCAGAGCTCGCTCGACGCGACGCAGGCCGGCTACGAGGTCGGTACGCGTACGATCGTCGACGTGCTGATCAGCCAGCAGCAGTTGCTGTCGGCGCAGAGCAACTACTCGCAGGCGCGCCACGGCTTCGTGCTGGACGGTCTGCTGCTCAAGCAGTCGGCCGGCATCATCGACGTGTCCGACCTCGAGGCGGTCAACGCGCTGCTGGAGTGATTCAGCGCGCCGCGTCCGGCTCGATCCGGCCGGACGCGGGCTCGCGCTCGGCGAGCATCGTCTCGATGATCGCCATCGTCCGCTTGACCGCGCCGCGCTCGCGCTCCATCGCCGCATGCGCGGCGGCGCCCATCGAGCGGCGCTCGTCCTGGTGCGCGAGCAGGCGCACGATCGCAGGTCCCAGCGCGTCGGCCGACTCGACGCGCAGCGCGGCGCCGTCGTCGATCAGGCCCTCGGTGACCTCGGCGAAATTGAACGTGTGCGGGCCGACGATCACCGGCTTGGACAGCGCCGCGGCCTCGAGCAGGTTGTGGCCGCCGATCGGCACCAGGCTGCCGCCGACGAAGGCGACGTCGGCCGCCGCATAGCAGCGCAGCAGCTCGCCCATCGTATCGACGACGAAGCACTGCGCGCTCGGATCGGCCTGGCCGTTCTCGCTGCGCGTGGCGGTCGTGAAGCCGAGCGAGCGGCAGGCCGCGGCGACCGGCTTGAAGCGTTCCGGATGGCGCGGTGCGATCAGCAGCAATGCGTCCGGGAAGCGGCGCAGCACGATCGTATGCGCCTCGAGCACGGCCATCTCCTCGCCTTCGTGCGTGCTCGCGGCGATCCACACCGGCCGCTCCGGTCCCCAGTGGCGGCGGAATGCGGCGCCTTGTTCCTGCGCTTCGGCCGGTACCGTCATGTCGAATTTCAGATTGCCGACCACCGCCAGACGCTGCGGCGAGGCACCGAGCTGGCGCAGCCGCTCGGCGTCGGTGGCCGACTGCGCGGCGATGAAGCGCGCCTTGCGGATCGCACTGCGCACCAGGGCGCGGATCGGACCGTAGCCGCGCAGGCTGCGCGCCGACAGGCGCGCATTGGCGATCACGATCGGAATGCCGTGGTCCTCGCACGTCATGAACAGGTTCGGCCAGATCTCGGTCTCCATGATCACGATGATGCGCGGGCGCACGCGTTCGAGGAAACGCTCGATCGACGCGGTGAGGTCGTACGGCAGGTAGACGTGGAAGACTCGGTCGCCGAACAGGTTCTGCACGCGTTCGGAACCGGTCGGCGTGACGGTCGTGATCACGAAGCGGGTATCGGCGTAGCGGCGCATCAGCGCCTCGATCAGCGGCACCGCGGCATTGACCTCGCCGACCGACACCGCGTGGATCCAGATGCTGTCGCGGATCCCCGGATCCGGAAAGAAGCCGAAGCGCTCGCGCCAGCGCTCGAAGTAGTACGGATAGCGCAGGCCGCGCGCCGCCAACCGGTACAGGATCACCGGCGTCAGCAGGTACATCGTGAGCGTGTAGAAGAAGCGTTGCACGGGTCGGAGACATTCGGCGGACGGCGAGTATATCGGCTGCCGGGCCGCCGTCGCGGCCGCGGCGCGCCGCGCGAGCACGAGGCGGCGATCGCGCGCGGACGCTATCCGCCGCGGCGCACGGCGGCGATAATCGCCGCGGATGACTGACGCTTCCCATTCTCCGCCGTCACGGCCTGCGTCGCTGGCCCATCCGCGTCACTGGCCGTCCTGGCTCGGTGTCGGCGCGATCCGGCTGATGGCACGCCTGCCGTACCGGGTCCTGCTCGCGCTCGGCGGCGCGGCGGGCTATGTGGCCGCGCGCACGCTGCGCTCGCGGCGGCGCGTCGCCGAGCGCAATCTGGCGATCTGCTTTCCGGAACTGAGCGAGCAGGCGCGTGCGGCTCTGCTCGAGGAAAACCTGCGCGACAGCGGCCGCATGCTGGCCGAGTTCGCGCTGGCCTGGATGGGCAGCGACCGCGCGCTGGCGCGCGTGCCGATGACGCTGGACGGGCTGGAGCATCTGGAGGCCGCGCATCGCGCCGGCCGCGGCGTGCTGCTGGTCGGCGCGCATTTCTCGCATCTGGAACTGTGCGCGCGGCTGGTCTCGCAGCGGCTGCGCATCGCCGGCATGTACCGCGTCATGGACGACCCGGTGTTCGAGCGCGCCGTGCTGCGCGCGCGCCTGCACTATGCGGTGACGATGTTCACCAAGGAAGCGATCCGGCAGACCGTGCGCCATCTGCGCGACGGCGGCACGATCTGGTACGCGCCCGATCAGGACATGCGCGGCAAGGACAGCGTCTTCGTGCCGTTCTTCGGCGTGCCGGCCTCCACGATCACCGCCACGCATCATCTGGCACGGCTCGGTGACGCGGCCGTGATTCCGTTCTTCCACCGGCGCCTGCCGGGCGGCGGCTATGCGCTGCGTCTGGAAGCGCCGCTCGCGGATTTTCCGAGCGCCGATCCGATCGCCGACACCGCGCGGATCAACCAGGCGATCGAACGCATGGTGCGCGAGGCGCCGGCCCAGTATCTGTGGATCCACAAGCGCTTCAAGACACGGCCACCGGGCGAACCGCCGATCTACTGAGCGGATGCACTCGATCACGCACTGACTCGGCTGCGCTTTGCCCGGCGCGGGGCGGTGGCGATGCCGCGGCTGCGGCGGCCGAACGGCCGCGCCGATGCAACAGCGTGGCCCGTGCTGCGCGCCGACGATCACGTGGCAAACGGCCGCCGCCGCTTCGGCATCCGGGTGTCGCCTCGGTTGCGTACATCGCGCATGCCTCGCCCGCGCTCGGCTCGTGTCAGCCGCGTTGGCGCGTCTGCGCCCAGTCGGCCGCGCCGGCACCGGCGATGCGCCCGCTCGCGAAGCTCGCGGTCAGCAGATAGCCGCCGGTCGGCGCTTCCCAGTCGATCATCTCGCCGGCGCAGAACGTGCCGGGCAGGGCGTGCAGCATCAGGTCCTCGCGCAGGGCGTCGAAGCGGACGCCGCCGGCCGTGCTGATCGCCTCGGCGAGCGGGCGCGGCCGGCGCAGCACGATCGGCAGCTGCTTGATCGTCGCGGCGAGCCGCTGCGGATCGGCGAGGCCCGCCGCGTCCAGGCACTCGCGCAGCAGGCCGGCCTTGACGCCGCCGATGCCGGCCTGGCGGCGCAGCTGCTCGGCGAGCGAGCGGCCGTTGCGCGGACGCGCGAGGTCGCGCGCGAGGCGCTCCTCGCTGCGGCCCGGGGCCAGGTCGAGCGCGATCGTCGCCTGGCCGTGCGCGGCGATGCGTTCGCGCAGCGTGGCCGAGATCGCGTAGATCAGGCTGCCCTCGATGCCGTTCGCGGTGACGACGCATTCGCCCTGCAGATGCTGCTCGACGCCGTCGTCGTCGCGCCAGAACACCGTGACCGGCTTGAGCGGTGCGCCGGCATGCCGCTCGGCGAAGTGCGCCGACCAGTCGACATCGAAACCGCAGTTGGCCGGCGCGAGATCGGCGGCGGCGACGCCGCGCGTGCGCAGCAGGGGCAGCCAGGCGCCGTCGGAGCCGAGTACCGGCCAGCTGCCGCCGCCGAGCGCGAGTACCGTGGCCGCGCCCGACACCGCGATCTCGCCGGCCGGCGTCGCGAAGCGCAGCGCGCCGTCGGCGTGCCAGCCGAGCCAGCGATGGTGGACGTGGAACGTGACGCCGCCGGCGCGCAGACGGCGCAACCACGCGCGCAACAGCGGCGCGGCCTTGAGGTCGCTCGGAAACACGCGGCCCGAGCTGCCGACGAAGGTCTCCACGCCGAGCGCGCCGGCCCAGGCGCGCAGCGCGTCGGCGTCGAACGCGTCGAGCCAGCGGCCGACCTCGGCCCGGCGTGCGCCGTAGTGCGCGTCGAAGCGTCCGCGCGGATCGGAATGGGTCAGATTGAGTCCGCCCTTGCCGGCCAGCAGGAACTTGCGCCCGACCGAGCCCATGCGCTCGTAGACATCCGCGCGCAGACCGCGCGCCGCCGCGGTCTCGGCGGCCATCAGGCCGGCCGGACCGCCGCCGACGATCACGACGCCCGTCCTCATGCGTGTTGCGCGTGCGGGTGGATCCGGATGCGCATGCGCCGTGGCGCGATCACGGCGCGGTGCGCGGCGGATCCACGCGCAGCAGACGGCCGTCGTCCTCGTCGGTCAGCAGGTACAGCTTGTGGTCCGGCCCCTCGCGCACGTCGCGGATGCGCCACTTGCGGTCGCCGAGCAGGCGTTCGTCGCCGACGACGCGGTCGCCGTCGAGTTCGACGCGGATCAGTTCGCGCGTCGCCAGCGCGCCGAGGAACAGGTTGCCGTTCCACGGCGATCCGGCGTCGCTGAGGAAAGCCATCCCGCTGAGGCCCGGCGAGACTTTCCAGTAGTGCAGCGGCTGTTCGAGCCCGTCGGCGGCTTCACCGCGCGCTTCGGGGATCGGCAGACCCGAATAGTTGATGCCGTAGGTGATCAGCGGCCAGCCGTAGTTCCTGCCGGCCTGCGGGATGTTGAGCTCGTCGCCGCCGCGCGGACCGTGCTCGCTGGTCCACAGCGCGCGCGTCACCGGATGCAGCGCGGCGCCCTGCATGTTGCGATGGCCGTACGACCAGATCGCCGGGCGCGCGTACGGCCGACCGACGAACGGATTGTCCTCGGGCGTGCTGCCGTCGGGCCGGATGCGCACCAGCTTGCCCTGCAGCTTGTCGAGGTCCTGCGCCATCGCGCGCTGGTTGTGGTCGCCCTGCGTCACGAACAGGAAGCCCGCGTCGTCGAACACCAGCCGCGAGCCGAAATGCGCGCCGGAGGAGAGCTTCGGCGTCTGCCGGTAGATCACGCTCAGATCGCGCAAGGTCTGGCCGTCCAGGCGCGCGCGCGCGACCGCGGTGCCGGCGCGATCGCCCCCGGCTTCGGCGTAGGAGAGATAGATCCAGCCGTCCTCGGCGAATTGCGGCGAGACCGCGACGTCGAGCAGGCCGCCCTGGCCTTCGGTGTAGACGGCCGGCACGCCGGCGAGCGGTGCCGACAGGGCGCCGTCGGCGATCAGGCGCAGACGGCCCGGCCGTTCGGTCACCAGCATGCGGCCGTCCGGCAGGAATGCCAGGCTCCATGGATGGGACAGACCGGTCGCCAGTTCGGTCAGGCCGAAGCTGCCCTTCTCGCTGGCGATCGACTCGGTCGTCGGCGCGGCGAGGAGGCGCGGCGCGTCGTCCGGGTCGGCCGCGGCGGCCGGCGTCTGCCCGGTGGGGCGGGCGCCGCAGCCGGCGAGCGAGAGCAGGGCCAGGGTGATCGCGATGCGCATCGGACGTCTCCTTATCGTTCGGTCGGGGCGATTGTGCACGAAGCGGTGCATCCGCCTCGCGGCGGCCGGCCGTTCGGGCACGAAAAAGGCGGGGAACTCCCCGCCTTCGGTTCGAGCGGCGGCGGCCATGCCGGCCACCGCCGCGGATCGTCGGGGGCCGCGGCCCCCGCGCGTCACGGACTGCAGTCGAGCGTGATGTCGTCCAGGAAGTAGTTCGCGTCCTGGCCGCCGCCGCTGTGCGTGTAGCTGACCTCGATCAGATGCGGCTGGCCGTCGGCATAGGCCGACAGGTCCAGACTCTGCTCGGTCCAGCCCGACACGCCGAGGGTGTTGAGGTTCTCGGTGCGCAGCACGGTGCCGTCGACGCTGAAGCTGACCGTATTGGTGTTGGCGCCGGTGCGGCCGATGTTGCGCCAGTACTTCAGCATGGCGCCGCCGGCGTCCGGGATCGTCACGGTCTGCGAGAACTCGTGCGTCTCGGCGGTCACGGTGCCGTAGCCGCCGAACCATACGGCCCAGCTGCCGGTGCGCACGGTGGCGCCGCCGCCGGTGCTCCAGAACGTGGAGTCGCCCTGCGTCGTGGACGAGTTCCAGAACGGATTGCTGCCGCCGTCGCCGGTCGTCGTCTCGAAGCTGGTGTCCTCGATCAGCTGGGCCGGACAGGCGCTGCCGCCTTCGGTGACCGTCAGCGTCGCGGTCGCCGCCGCGGCGCTGGCACCGAGGTCGGTCTGCAGCGCACCGGTGGCCAGCGTGTTGACGTAGCTGCCGGCCGTGGCCGCACTGACGTCGACCTGGACCTGGCAGCTGCCCGAGGCCGGAATCACCGCGCCGCTGCCGAGGCTGATCGAGCCGGCACCGGCGACGGCGCTCAGCGTGCCGCCGCAGGTCGTCGAGGCCGCCGGCGTCGCCGCGATGACCAGACCGGTCGGGAAGGTGTCGGTCAGCGCCGCGCTCAACGTCGCCGGCGTGGCATTGCCGTTGCCGAGCGTGATCATCAGTGTGCTGGTCGCGCCGGCGGTCACCGTGTCGGGCGTGAAGGCCTTGGCCAGCGTCGGCGGCACCGGACCGCCCGCACCGTCGAAGCCGTCGGCGAACAGCACGTCGCTGCCGCCGGCGATCGTGAAATCGCCCGGCGAGACGTTGAAGAAGATGTTGTCCGAGCACTGCACGCGCACGCGTGCCTGTGTCGTGATCTCGTTCGGAACCGGCACCGTGGCGCTGCCGGTGTTCGGCAGACCGGCGGCGACCGTCACCGGATAGGTCAGGCCGCTGTCGCGCGAGAGCTTGACGTCGACCGCGGCGCAGGAGACCGGTGCGACGTCGGTATTGGCGACGTCCCAGCTCACACTGGCGGTGCCGGCACCGTCGAGGTAGTTCCAGGTCGTGCCGCCGGCCGGGCCGGTCACCTTGAACGGACCTGCGCTGTTGACGACCGTGTGCGCGACGTCGGCGCTCTCGGTGATGCCGCCGCCGGTCGCGTTGTCGCGCACGGTCAGCCGGAACGTCAGCGTGCGGTTGGTCGTCGGCAGGATCTCGCCGCGCAGATTGGTGCCGGCCAGCAGCTGGTCGATCCGCGGTACGGTGCGGTTCGGGCTGGAGGTCGGCATCAGCGAGCGGATGATCGGGCCGTTGCCCGGATCGACGTTGAAGTTGTTGTTGGCCGCACCGCGGTCGTACTGCTCCCAGGTGTAGGTCAGGCCGCTGCCGCCGCCGCTGGCCGTGCCGGTCAGTTCGAACGGCGTGCCGGCCGGTATCGTGCGGGCGGCATGCGTGGTCACGACCGGCGGCGTGTTCGGATTGGCCGCGGTCACCGCGCAGCTCGCGCCGGCGCCGGTGCTGATGTAGTTGCCCATCTCGCGCAGGCTCTCGGCGTGGAAGTACGCGTCGGAGTTGGACTGCAGGTTCTGCGAGCCGCAGATGCCGGCGTAGGCCTGGATCGTCGAGCCGCTGCCGGGCTCGTAGGCGGCCGACGCGGCGCGGTTGCCGCCGCCGCAGCTGCCGGTGGTGCTGTTGAAGGTGTGGTTGCCGCCGAACTGGTGGCCCATCTCGTGCGCGACGTAGTCGATGTAGAACACGTCGCCGATCGGGCTGCCCAAGCCGGTCGTGCCGCGCGCCTTCTGGTTGGCGCGGCAGACCACGCCGAGGCCGGCGACGCCGCCGCTGCCGGTCGTGAAGACGTGGCCGATGTCGTAGTTGGCGCTGCCGATCACGCTGTCCAGATTGGTCTGGTTCTGGTTGATCGCGGCGGAGCTGTTGCTGTACGGACCCGGATTGGCGTCGGTGTAGATGATCTGGTCGTTGTTCGGGATCAGCGTCATGTGCACCGAGAAATCGTTCTCGTAGACCTCGTTGACGCGGTTCATCGCGACGACGACGGCGGCCAGGCCGCCGGCGACCGTGCCGCTGCCCACGGCATTGGTGTACTGCCGGTTGGCGGCCACGGCGGCGCGATAGGTGCGCCGCACGACGCCGGTCTGCGTGGCCGGCGCATCCATCAGATTCTGGCCCGACGGATCGATCTCGCTGTGCACGCCGCAGCTGAACATGCCCTCGGGCACGGCCAGCTCCTTGCGGTAGAAGCTCAGGTAGCCGCTGCCGTCGCCGGGCAGGTCCGGACGGACCACCCAGATGCCGTTGCCGCTGCTGCGCTCGAACACCATGACGTTGACGCCGAGCGGGGAGACGTCGATGCGCGCGCGGTTGCTGCGGCCGTCGACGCCGACGTAGCTGCGGATCTCCGGATAGCGCGCGGCCAGCTCGGCCGGCATCGTGCCCGAATCGGTCAGCGTGAAGTCGGCGAAGCCGCCGTCCGGATGCGGCAGCGACAGCGTCGCGTCGGAGGCCGCCAGAGCGGCCTTGAGGCCGGCGACGTCGAGCTGCAGCGCGCGATAGGCCGCAGGCTGCGGCGCCTCAGCGGCCAGCGGACGGGCCTGCGCGTCCTGCCAGTAGCCGCGCGTATCGGCGGCATGCGCGCTGCCGACCGCGAACAACAGCAAGGCCAGCCAGGCGAACATCGCCTTCTTGGATTGATCGAAATGCATGGTGGTCCCCGTAGACGATAGAAGATTGCCCGTCCGGCATGCGGCACGAACGGCGCGCCCGGAAGCGCGATCCGGGCCCTTCCGAACTACGAAGGCTCTCATATGAGAAGCGGGGTATAAAGTGCCGTGACCCTGAACGCGCTCGCGCCTGTCCCCGCCGGCCGGGCAGTGGCACAATCGCGCTCCCCGCCGCGGACCCCCCGATGTCCTATCAAGCCCTCGCCCGCAAGTGGCGGCCCCGCCGCTTTTCCGAACTGGTCGGCCAGGAGCACGTGGTGCGGGCGCTCACGCACGCCCTGGACCGCGACCGCATCCACCATGCGTTCCTGTTCACCGGCACCCGCGGTGTCGGCAAGACCACGATCGCGCGCATCTTCGCCAAGTCGCTGAACTGCGAGCGCGGCCAGTCGGCCGAGCCCTGCGGCGTCTGCGGCGTCTGCAGCGAGGTCGATGCCGGGCGCTTCGTCGACCTGCTCGAGATCGACGCGGCCAGCAATACCGGCATCGACAACGTGCGCGAGCTGATCGACAACGCGCAGTATTCGCCGACACGCGGCCGCTACAAGGTGTACCTGATCGACGAGGTGCACATGCTGTCCAAGTCGGCGTTCAACGCGCTGCTCAAGACGCTCGAGGAGCCGCCGGGCCACGTCAAGTTCCTGCTCGCGACGACCGACCCGCAGAAGCTGCCGGTCACGGTGCTCTCGCGCTGCATCAAGTTCAATCTGAAACGGCTGACGCCCGAGCAGATCGGCGGCCAGATCCGCCACATCCTGTCGGCCGAGACGATCGACGGCGATGGCGAGGCGATCGACGCGCTCGCCCGCGCGGCCGACGGTTCGCTGCGCGACGGACTGTCGCTGCTCGATCAGGCGATCGCGCACGGCGGCGGTGCCGTGCACGCGGCCGACGTGCACGCGATGCTCGGCACCGTCGAGCGCGGCCGCGTGCGCGTGCTGGTCGAGGCGATCGCCGCAGGCGACGGCGCCGGCCTGCTCGCCGAGATCCGCCGTATCGCCGAGTTCGCGCCGGACTTCGGCCAGGTGCTCGACGAGGTGGCCTCGCTGCTGCACCGGATCCAGCTGCGCCAGCTGGTGCCCGATGCCGGCGACGAGGATGCCGCGGCCGCCGCACTGGCCGACCGGCTCGATCCGCAGGACGTGCAGCTGTGGTACCAGATGGCGATCGGCGGCCGCCGCGATCTGCCGATCGCACCGACGCCGCGGACCGGTTTCGAGATGTGCCTGCTGCGGATGCTCGCGTTCGCGCCGGCCTCGGCCGAGCGCAGCGGCGGCGGTCCGGTACGCGCGACGTTCGCGGCGGCAGCGTCCGGTTCGCCGCCGCAGCAGCGCAGCGCCTCGGCGCCGATGCCGGCATCCGCAGCGCCGCCGGCCGCATCGCGGCCGGCCGCCGCCGGGGCCGAGCCGGTGCGCCCATCGCAGCCGGCTGCATCGATTCCGGACGTGGCGGCGCCGATGCCGATCGAGCCGGCACGGACGCCGCCGGCATCGGCCGCGTCGACGCGGCAGGCTGCGGCGGCGTCCGCCGGCGCGCCGGTCGAGTCCTGGGAGGCGCTGATCGCGCGCGCCCGGCTCGGCGGTCCGCTCGGCCAGCTCGCGCAGCATTCGGTGCTGCTCGGCATCGAGGACGGCGTGGTGCGGCTCGGCCTGCGCGCCGAGCACGGTGAATTGGCGACTGGCCCTATGGTCGAAGCACTCGAGGGCCGCCTGTCCGACGCGCTCGGCCGGCCGGTGCGCGTGCGCTTCGAGCAGCAGGGCAGCGACGCGGAGAGTCCGGCCGCGCGCCGCGCGCGCCTGGAGGCGACGCGGCTGCAGGAGACCGAGGAGGCCCTGCGCAGCGATCCGCAGGTGCAGTCGCTGATCGAGCATTTCTCCGGACGGCTGGTGCCCAACAGCATCCGTCCGTCCGGCAGTTGATCCATCTACGAGGAGACCGACGATGCGTGGACCCCTGGCCGGCCTGATGCAGCAGGCCCAGCGCATGCAGGAAGAACTCAAGCGCGCGCAGGACGAGCTGGCGACGCTCGAAGTCACCGGCCAGGCCGGTGGCGGCCTGGCGACCGTCGTCATGACCGGCCGTCACGAGGTGCGCCGCGTCAACGTCGACCGCAAGGCCTTCGCCGACGATCCCGAAATGGCCGAGGACCTGATCGCCGCCGCGTTCAACGACGCGGTCAACAAGGTCGCCGAGCTGACCCAGCAGCGCATGAGCGGCCTCGGCGCCGGCATGAACCTGCCGCCCGGATTCAAGCTGCCGTTCTGATGTCGACCGGATCGCCGCTGCTGGCCGAGCTGATCGACGCGCTGCGCTGCCTGCCCGGCGTCGGCGCCAAGACCGCCCAGCGCATGGCGTTTCATCTGCTCGAGCGCGACCGCCCCGGCGCGCGCCGGCTGTCCGAGCGCCTCAGCGCCGCGGTCGAGCGGATCGGCAACTGCTCGCGCTGCCGCACCTTCAGCGAGACGCCGGTCTGCGCACTGTGCGCCTCTCATGCGCGCGACGCGCAGCTGCTGTGCATCGTCGAGACGCCGGTCGACCAGGTCGCGATCGAGCAGGCGACCGGCTATCGCGGCCGCTATTTCGTGCTGCTCGGGCGGCTCTCGCCGCTGGACGGGCTGGGTCCGCGCGAGCTCGGCCTGGACCTGCTCGCCGCGCGCCTGGGCGAGGGCGAGGTGCAGGAGCTGATCATCGCGACCAATCCCACGGTCGAGGGCGAGGCGACCGCGCATCTGCTCGCGCAGCTCGCGGCCGCGGCCGGCATCCGCGCCACGCGGCTCGCGCACGGCGTGCCGCTCGGCGGCGAGCTCGAATTCATCGATCGCGGTACGCTGGCGCACGCATTCGGCAGCCGCCAGCCCCTGGCCGACACCTGAGGACTCCGATGAGCGACACCCTCTTCAGCAAGATCATCCGCCGCGAGATTCCGGCCGACATCGTCTACGAGGACGAGGACGTGCTCGCGTTCCGCGACATCAATCCGCAGGCGCCGCAGCACGTGCTGTTCATCCCGCGCAAGCCGGTGCCGACCTTGAACGACCTCGGCGAGGACGATGCATTGCTGATCGGCCGCCTGGTGCTGGCGGCGACCGCATACGCCAAGGCGCAGGGCTTCGCCGAGAGCGGCTATCGCTGCGTGATCAACTGCAACGGCGACGGCGGACAGAGCGTCTACCACGTGCATCTGCATCTGCTCGGCGGCCGCCGCCTGAGCTGGCCGCCGGGCTGAGCGCGGCGACGGCACCGCGGTCGCACCGCGCGGGCGCTGGTGCCGTCGCGGCCGAGAAGCACCGGCCGGGATGGGCATGACGGCGTACGCGGGCGGTCGCGGCGGGCAGGGCGCAGACGTCGATCGTGACCTGGCTGCGGCTCGTTCGGGCTGACGGCCGACCCGGTGCGGCCGATGCTGCCGAACGCGTCTGCGGCAACCCCCGGACACCGATCCGCCGACCGCGCAGGCCGGATACTCAGTCCGGCAGCGGGATGTCGTGCTTGCGCAGCTTGCGATACAGCGTATTGCGGCTGATGCCGAGCGCATCGGCGGTATGCGTGATGTTCCAGCGCATGCGCTCGAGCTCGCGCAGCAGGGCGGCGCGTTCGGCCGAATCGAGCGGCGCGCGCGCGGCTGCGCCGTCGTCGGGCGCCGTCAGCGCGGCCGGCGCGGCATCGGCGGTTTCGTCGAGCAGTTCCTGCGGCAGGTTCGACGGCCGGATCACGCGCTCGTCGCACAGCGCCGCGGCGGTCCGCAGCACGTTGCGCAGCTGGCGGATGTTGCCGGGCCAGCTGTACTCGAGCAGCACGCGCAGGGCGTCGGGGCGGATGCTGACCGGCTCCTGGTCGCGGCATTCCTCGGTCAGCAGCGACTGGATCAGCTCGGTCTTGTCCTCGCGGTCGCGCAGCAGCGGCAGGTACAGCGTGGTGCCGTTGAGGCGGTAGTAGAGATCGCTGCGGAAGTCGCCGGACGCGCACATCTGGCGCACGTCGTGATGGCTGGCGCTGATCACGTGCAGGTCGACCGGGATCGGGCTGTCGCCGCCGAGCGGTACGATCTCCTGTTCCTCGAGCACGCGCAGCAGGCGCGTCTGCAGCGGCAGCGGCATGTCGCCGATTTCGTCGAGGAACAGCGTGCCGCCGCTCGACTGCAGGATCTTGCCGGGACGTCCCTCGCGGTTCGCGTCGGTGAACGCGCCGCGCGTGTAGCCGAACAGCTCGCTCTCGATCAGCGACTCGGGGATCGCACCGCAGTTGACCGCGACGAACGGCTTGTCGGCGCGCAGCGAGGCCTTGTGCAGCGCCTTGGCGAATGCTTCCTTGCCGGTGCCGGTGGCGCCCTGCAGCAGGATCGAGACGCGGCGCGCGAACAGCTGCTGCGCGCAATGGAAGTTGTGCAGCATGCGCGAGTCGGTGCCGACGTGGCGGCCGACCGGCTCGATCCGCGTGACCGGCGCGACCGGCGTCGTGATCGGCGCGGTGATCGGCGCGACCGTGCGCGAAGGCTGGTGCGGCGCGCTGACCTTGGCGAAGTAGCGCCGGCCGTTCTCGGTGTCGCGGATCGACCAGATCGTGCCGGGCTCGGTCAGCGCGCGGTGCTGCATCGTGCCGGTCGAGAACTGGAACACCGATTCGACCGGGCGGCCGACCAGGGCGCTGCGATGGCTGTGGCCGAGCTGCTCGAGCGCGCTGTCGTTGGCGGCCAGGATCGTGCCCTCGGCATCGATCGCGAGCAGGGCCTCGTGCAGCAGGCCGACGAACTCCGGACGGCCGTGGAAACGCAGGATGTTGGCTTCCGGAAACTCGCGCAGGAACTGGCAGCGCGAGATCAGGCGCGCCGACATGTTGACCAGCGCCATCGTATGGCGGTGGATCAGCCGCGTGACGCCGCAGCTCGCCGAGGAAGTGTCGAGCACGGCCATGACCTCGCCGTGCGCGTTGAAGATCGGCGCGGCCGAGCAGCACAGGCCGATGTTGTAGCCCATGAAGTGCTCTTCGCGATGGACCGTGACCGGCGCGCGCTCGACCAGGCAGGTGCCCATGCCGTTGGTGCCTTCGTGGCGCTCGTCCCAGAGTGCGCCGTGCCAGAGGCCGGCATGGCGGAACTCGCGCTTGAGCGTCGGATCGGTGATCGTGTTGAGGATCGCGCCTTCGGCGTCGGTCAGGATCACGGCATAACCGGAGCCGGCGATCTGGTCGTAGAGGCTTTCCATCTCGGCACGGGCCACGCCGAGCAGGTCGCCGAAGCTCTGCTGGCGCTCGCGCAGCTGGTGGGCTTCGAGCACGACGGTCTCGCGCGAGCGGGTCGGTTCGATGCCGTACTGGGTCAGGCAGCGCTCCCAGGAGCTGCTGACGTGCGCGGCGATCTGGCCGGACGGTTTGGTCTTGCCATTGACCAGACTGAGCACGCGCGACGCGTGGCTCGCGGTAAGGGCGGACACAGCCATGGTTTTTCGCTCCCGGATGAAGATCGCCGCTGCGAAGCGGCATAACGCCGCAAGGGTCGTTCTTTGGCATTCATTGTGCAAACCGCAGTGCAGCAAAATCGACCATCGTCGATGCGTAAGCATCCACCGCGCACCAGTACCATCGCCGTATCGGCATGGCCGCACTGCAGAACGCGCGATGACGCACCCGCACGCGCGCGCCGGGCGCGGCGGTCGCGTTTTGCCAGCGGCCGTCGCCTCGGCGTAGCATCGCGCGTCCAGACTAGCCTTGCGTTCCTCGGCATCCGGCCGACCGGACGCGCAAGCGCGCAGGAGTCAGCCGATGGTCGATCGCAGCGCCGGACCCGCCGGGAGCCGGGAGTGGGAAACCTTGTCGCGGCAGTACTGGGATGCCGTGCAGCAGTGGCAGCAGGCCGCGGCGAGCGCCGCGCCGGGCGGCGCGCAGCCCTGGCAGCAGGGCCTGACGCTGTGGTCGCAGCTGTTCGGCGACGCCGGCGCGCAGGGCGCGCTCGGCGAACGCCTGCTCGGCGCGGTCAAGGCCTATCTGGAGCAGACCCAGACCCTGCTCGCGGCCGGTGGCGCCGGACCCGAGGCGATCGCCGCCCAGCTCGGCCGGATCATGCATGCCGGCTTCGACGCGACCGGCGGCACGCTCGGCCAGGACGGCATCGCCGAGGTGCTGCGCAAGTTCGGCGCCGACGGCGCGCGCGGCTTCGAACAGATCGCGGCCGGTCTCGCGCCGGTGTTCGGCGGGCTCGGCAACGAGGCGCGCGCGGCGTTCGACCGGCCGGCGTTCGGCTTCCTGCGCGAGCGCCAGGAGCACCAGCAGCGCGTCGCCCAGGCGCTGATCGACTACCAGACCCAGACCCGCCGCTACGACGCGCTGATGATGCGCGCCGGCCTGCTCGGCGCGACCCGCTTCCAGGACAAGCTCGCCGAGCGCGCCGCGAGCGAGCGGCCGGTCGAATCGCTGCGTGCGCTGTACGACCTGTGGGTCGACGCGGCCGAGGACGGCTATGCCGAGGTCGCCGCGTCGATGGAGTTCCGCGAGGCCTACGGTGCGCTCGTCAACGCGCAGATGCGGCTGCGTTCGCTGCTGCGCGAGGACGTCGAGCGGATCAGCGTCGATCTCGGCATTCCCACGCGCAGCGAGGTCGACAGCATCGGCCGGCGCCTGCAGGAGCTGCGCCGCGAGCTGCGCGGCGCAGCCGGCGCCGACGGACGCGGCCTCGCCGCCGAGGTCGAGGCGCTGCGCGCCGAGATCGCCGCATTGAAGGCCGGCGGTACGGCAGCGTCGCCGGCGCGCGCCAAGGCCGTCGAGACCGAGCGTCCGGCACCGGCGCCGCGCGTGCGCGCCGCCAAGAAGACCGTCGCGCCCAAGCCGCGCCGGCCCGCCAAGAAGGCCGCCGGCGGTTTCGAGGCGCGCGTCGCGCAGTTCGCGCGCACCGCGCAGGCACCGGCGCCGAGCGCACGCAAGGCTGCCCGCCCCACCGACAAGAAGCGCTGAGGACCCGCCATGGAACCGATCAAGATCGACCCGGCCAAGGCGCTGGACGAAGCACTGAATCTGCAGCGCAAACTTGCGGAGGGATTCCGCACGCTGCGCGAGGTCGACGACGTCGACTTCGGCGTGACCGACAAGGAAGCGGTCTACCGCGAGGACAAGCTCGTGGTCTACCGCTTCAAGGGTGATCGCAAGCCGACCGCCAAGCGGCCGATCCTGATCGTCTACGCGCTGGTCAACCGGCCGTACATGGTCGACCTGCAGGACGACCGCTCGCTGGTGCGCAACCTGCTCGCGCTCGGCGAGGACGTCTACCTGATCGACTGGGGCTATCCGGACGGCGCCGACCGCTGGCTCAACCTCGACGACTACATCAACGGCTACATCGACCGCAGCGTCGACGCGGTGGCCGCGCACGCCGGCGTGGACCGCGTCAATCTGCTCGGCATCTGCCAGGGCGGCGCGTTCTCGCTGTGCTATGCGGCGCTGCATCCGGAGAAGGTACGCAACCTGATCACGATGGTGACGCCGGTCGACTTCCACACGCCGGACAACCTGCTCTCGCACTGGACGCGCCAGCTCGACGTCGACCTGTTCGTCGACACGCTCGGCAACGTGCCGGCCGACCTGATGAACTGGTGCTACCTGACGCTCAAGCCGATGCGGCTGTTCCAGCAGAAGTACGTCGGACTGGTCGACATCCTCGACGACAAGGCCGAGCTGGAGAACTTCCTGCGCATGGAGAAGTGGATCTTCGACTCGCCCGACCAGGCCGGCGAGGCGTTCCGCGAGTTCATCCGCGACTTCTTCCAGGGCAACAAGCTGCTGCGCGGCGGGCTGACGATCGGCGACCGACCGGTCGACCTGCGCATGATCGATCACCCGATCCTCAACATCTTCGCCGAGCAGGACCATCTGGTCCCGCCGGCGGCCTCGCGCGCGCTCGAGGGCGCGACCGGCAGCGAGGACTACACGCAGCTCGCGTTCAAGGGCGGCCACATCGGCATCTACGTGTCCGGCCGCGCGCAGCGCGAAGTGCCGCCGACGATCCACGGCTGGCTCGCGGCGCGACCGTGATCGAGCGCGGGCCGATGCCCTCGTGCGGCATCGGCGGCGTGGCACAATCGCTGCGATGCGCACCTATCTGGTCGGCGGCGCCGTCCGCGACAAACTGCTCGGCCGCGCCGTCGCCGATCGTGATCACGTCGTCGTCGGCGCCCGGCCCGATGACCTGCTCGAACGCGGCTACCGGCCGGTCGGCAAGGACTTTCCGGTGTTCCTGCATCCGGACAGCGGCGAGGAGTACGCGCTGGCGCGTACCGAGCGCAAGACCGGCCGCGGCTATCACGGCTTCGCATTCGACGCCGATCCGTCGGTCACGCTCGAGCAGGATCTCGAGCGCCGCGATCTGACGATCAACGCGATCGCCGAGGACGCCGACGGCCGCCTGATCGATCCGTTCGGCGGCGTCGCCGATCTCCGATCGCGCATCCTGCGCCACGTCTCGCCGGCGTTCGCGGAGGATCCGGTACGGATTCTGCGCGTCGCGCGATTCCTGGCGCGCTATGCGCCGCTCGGCTTCCGCATCGCCGAGGAGACGCTGGCACTGATGCGCGGCATGGTCGCCGACGGCGAGGCCGATCATCTGGTGCCCGAGCGCGTCTGGGCCGAGACGCGCAAGGCGCTCGGCGAGCCGCGGCCCTCGGCGTTCCTGTCGAGCCTGCGCGCCTGCGCTGCGCTGCGCGTGCTGTTTCCGGAGGTCGACGCGCTGTACGGCGTGCCGCAGCGCGCCGAGTTCCATCCCGAGGTCGACACCGGCGTGCACGTCGAGCTGGTCGTCGACATGGCCGCCCGGCTCGCGCCCGGCGACGACCTGATCGGCTGGTGCGCGCTCGTGCACGACCTCGGCAAGGCGCTGACGCCGGCCGACGAACTGCCGCGCCACGTCATGCACGAGGAGCGCGGCGTCGCGCCGATCGAGGCCTTGTCCGCGCGGCTGCGCGTACCGACCGAGCATGCCGCGCTGGCGGTGCTGTGCTGCCGCCTGCATCTGCTCGTGCACCGCGCGTTCGAGCTCAAGCCGGCGACCGTGCTGAAGCTGTTCGAACGGCTCGACGGCTTCCGCAAGCCGCAGCGGCTCGACCGGCTGCTGACGGTCTGCGAGGCCGACAAGCGCGGCCGCGCCGGTCTGGCCGACAGCGCCTATCCGCAGGCCGGCTATCTGCGTGCCGCGCATGCGGCGGCCTGCGCGGTCACCGCGGCGCCGTTCGTCGCCGAAGGCCTCGCCGGCCCGGCGATCGCCGAGGCGATGCGCGCGGCGCGCGTGCGCGCGATCGCGGCGGTGCCCAAACCCGAGTGAGCGTTCGCGCCGGCGCTGCCGACGACGCAGCGACGCGTCGACCGAGCGGGCCTTGCAGGCCGCACCGGTGCAGCGCTCAGCGCTCGCCGCTGGCCGGTTCCGGATCGCGCTCGGTGGTGCGGAACAGGCCGAGCCGGTAGGCCGCCTCACCGGCCCATTCGTGCAGCACGGCTTCGGACTTCGCGGCCGCCGAGGCGATCGGCAGGAAGTAGCCGGCTCCGGCCGGACCGGCATACTGCGGTGGCGCCGGCGCCGTGCAGACCTCGAAGCCCGCCGCCTCGAACGCATAGCGCGCACGCGGCATGTGCAGGGCCGAAGTGACCAGCCAGATCCGCCGCGGAACCGCCGGTTCGAGTGCGGCGACGGCCTGGGCGTTGTGCCAGGTCGTGCGCGATACGGTCTCGCTGCGCAGCCGCTCCGCGGCGACGCCGAGTGCCTGTGCGAGATGTGCCATCGTCGTGCCCTCGGCGATCGCATGGCGGCTGGCGCCGCTGAAGACCAGCAGCGCATCCGGCTGAGTGCGCTGCAGCGCGAGCGCCGCGAACACGCGCCGCAGGCTCTCGACGCCGAGCGCACCGTAGTCCTCGTCCGAGCGCGGCGCGCTCGTCATGCCGCCGCCGAGCACGACGATCGCCTGCGGCGGCGGCGCGGCGCAGACCGCCCCGGCCGGCATGCGCGATTCCTGCAGGCCGAGCAAGGCGTTGGCGCCGAACGGCGTCGTCAGCCAGACCAGCAGCACGCCGATCGCGACGGCCAGCCGGCGCGCCCGGCGCGGCAGCCGGCGCCAGGTCAGCAGCACCAGCAGGCCGAACAGGAGGCCGAAGCGCAGCGGCGACAGCCAGGCGCCGATCATTGCCGGAACGGGCTCACAGCGTGTCGCTCCGGTCGACGCCGCCGAGCAGCGGCAGCACGGCCGGGTCGACCGCGCGCGCGAACAGCATCGCGCGGAAGCGCTGTCCCATCTCCTCGGGCAGGGTCAGCCGCTTGACCTGCTGGCCGAGCCGGTAGACCGCCGCGGCGTCGGCACCCTCGATCGCGCGCGCATGATGGTCGGCCAGGCCGTTGGCGATCAGGAAATGCATCTGGTCGGTATAGGCGGCCAGACCGAAGCCGGCGCTGTTGCCGGCCTCGGCCAGCGCGGTGAAATCGACGAACGCGGTCAGGTCCTGCAGACCCGGCAGGAACAGCGGATCGGCGTGCGCGCGGTGGCGATAATGCGCGATCAGCGTGCCGTCGCTGCGTTCCCGGCGATAGAACTCGGCACGCGGATAGCCGTAGTCGACGAACAGCGCGACGCCGCGGCGCAGGCCGCCGAGCACGGCCTGCATCCAGTACGGCAGCTGCGGCAGCACCTCGGACCGATAGCCCTCGGCGAACGCGTGGCCGAGGTCGCGTTCCAGATGCCGCACCGCGCCGCCTACGAGCGGGTCGGCCGGACGGTCGACGCGGGTCAGGTCGCTCCCGGACAGCGCGACGTGCTCCTCGTAGACCTCGCCGTCGCGCAGCGTGAAGCGCGTCGTCGGCAGGGCGTCGATGACCTCGTTCGCGAACAGCACGCCGTCCCAGTCGTCCTCGGGCGGGCGGTCGATCCAGCACACGCGATCGGCCAGCGCCGGCGGCAGGCGTTCGTGCAGACGCATGTGCTGGCGCTCGCGCAGGTCCGCGCTCGGTTCGAGGATCGCGTAGCGGCGCGGCAGCGCGTCGTGGCCGGCCAGCGCGGTCAGCGCGGTCTCGGCGAAGGCGCCGCTGCCGCCGCCGAGCTCGATCAGATCGGCCCCGGCACCGAGGCTGCGCAGCACCGGCGCGATCGCCTGCGCGACGCACCGCGCGAACAGCTCGCCCAGTTCCGGTGCGGTGACGAAGTCGCCGTCGCGACCGAACTTGGTGCGGCCGGCGCTGTAGTAGCCCAGGCCCGGCGCGTACAGGCAGCGCTCCATGTAGCGCGAGAACGGCATCGGCCCGTCGCGGACGATCTCGGCGCGGATCGCCGCGAGCAGGCGCTCGGCGTGTTCGAGTTCTTCGGCGCCCGGAGCGGGCAGGGAGGTCTTCACATGCGGCGGTATCGGACGAGCGCGGCCGCCAGCATAGCGCAGCGGCCGGATGCGTCGCGGCGTCTCAATGCGCGGCGGTGTGATCCGGTGCCGGCCGGTACTGGCCCGGCGGCAGGTACAGCGGCAGCAGGATGTCTTCGTCGATGCGCAGCCAGCGCGTCAGCAGCTGGGCGGCGTGGATCAGGTCCGGCGCCAGCCGGCGCCGCTGCGCGCGCGTCCACGGCGCGCCCAGGTGCGTCGCGAGCACCGCCTCGATGCCGGTCAGGCAGCGCTGCGCGTCGGTCCGCACCGATTCGAACAGCGTGCGCGTCGTCGGCGCCTGCTGCAGCGCCCAGGCCAGATACGGATGGAACTGCACGCTGCGCGCGAGCGCGACCGCACGAAACGCCTCGGCGAACGCGCCGAGGCCGGCGATCAGCGCTTCCTCGTCGCGCCGGCCGAGTGCGGCCAGCAGCGTGCGCATCGCCTCGCGCAGGCGACGGCCGTCGACCGGCAGCTGGGCGACCAGCAGCGGCCGGTAGCGGATCGGACCGACGCCTGAGTCGGCCGGCGGTGCGACGGCCGGCCGGGCCGGCCGTCGCGAACGCAGCCGGTTGCGGATGTCTTCGAGCACGTGCCCTCCGGTGCGCCACGCATCAGGGGGAAGGCGGCGCCCGCGGCAACGCTACGCCATTTGGGCCGGCACCGATACCGCACGGCCCATCGCGCGGCCACGGAGTAGCGGCCGGTCGCCGTCGCGACCGGCCGCGCGGGCGGGTTCAGGCCTTGACGCGGAACGCGTCGGTGATCAGCGCCTGGTCGAAACCGGTGCCGCCTTCGCCGGTGGCCGCGTAGCGGTACAGCGCGGCCGAATAGACGCCCTGCAGCGCCGCCTGCAGCAGGCCGAGCAGCAGCAGCGCGACTGCGGTCAGCGCGATCGGCACCAGCACCCAGTAGCCGGCACCCTGCGAGGCGGTCAGGACGACGAGGCCGCCGCCGAGTATCACCACCGCGAACACGACGGTGCCGAACACCAGGCCGAGGCCGAGGTTGCCGACCAGATTCTCGCCCCAGGTCGTGCGCAGCAGTTCGGCGCTGCGCTTGACCGCGTCGACCGGACCGATGCGCTCGTTGACGAGCACCGGCACGACCAGGAACGAGGCCACGGTCCAGGCGACGCCGATCAGACCGACGATCCAGCGGCCGATCAGGCCGGCACGCTCCTGCACGGCGCGCAGCACCATGCCGACGGTCGCGGCGATCAGCGCATAGCCGAGGATCGCCGGCAGGCGCGCATTGGCGGCGCGGAAGCCGTCCGACAGCGTCGGATCGCCGCCGGCCAGCCGGATCGTCGCGGCCGCGACCAGGGCCGAGTTGAAATAGAAGATCACCGCGTACTGGACGACGTAGAACGCGAACGTCAGCAGCCAGAACGCGACTGGCACGGCGCCGTTACGAAGACCGGCGAACACGCCCGCGAACGCAGCCGGCACGATGAAACTGGCCGCGACGACCAGCGTGCACAGCAGCGACAGCAGCGGAAACACCAGCAGTTCCTTGTCGGCGCGCAGCACCGCTGCGCTGGCCTTGACCAGGTCCCAGCTACGTGCAAAACGTCCAGCCATGTCGGCGATTCCTCCGGCGGTCCGACCAGGCCGTCGGCGCCCGATGCGAACGGGTGACACCGGGGCCTGCCGGTGCGCGGCCATTGTAGAGCCTGCCGCGCGCCGCGCCGCGCGTGCGTAAAGTCACCGGCCGGCACGCCGCCGCCGCGTCTCGCGCATAATCGCCTCGATTCCTACGGGTCCGGACGATGAGCGAGGCCGACAACGAGCGACCTGCGATCCTGGTGACCGGCGCGGCTCGCCGCATCGGCGCGGCGATCGTGCGGCGCCTGCACGCGGTCGGCTGCGACGTCGTCGTCCACTATCGGAACTCCGAGGCACCGGCGCGCGCGCTCGCGGCCGAACTGGAGGCCCTGCGCGCGCGCTCGACGCTGTGCGTCGCGGCCGATCTGTCCGACGCCGCGGCCTTGCCGGGCCTGGTCGACGCGGCCGTCGCGCGCTTCGGCCGGCTCGACGGCCTCGTCAACAATGCCTCGAACTTCCAGGCGACGCCGTTCGGCGCGGTGACCGCGGCGCAGTGGCACGCCTCGTTCGCCGCCAATGCGCAGGCGCCGCTGCTGCTCGCGCAGGCGGCCGCGCCGCATCTGAGCGCCGTCGGCGGTGCGATCGTCAATCTCGCCGACGTCTACGCCGAGCGGCCCAAGGCCGACCATCTGGTCTACTCGGCCGCGAAGGCGGCCCTGGTCAGTCTGACGCGCAGCCTCGCGATCGCGCTGGCGCCGGCGGTGCGCGTCAATGCGGTCGCGCCGGGCGCGATCCTCTGGCCCGAGCAGGACGTCGCCGCCGACGCGCGCGCGGCCCTGCTCGCGCGTACGCCGCTCGGCCGGCTCGGCCGCGTCGAGGACGTCGCCGAGGCGGTGCGCTGGCTGCTGCGCGACGCGCACTACGTGACCGGCCAGGTGCTCGCGGTCGACGGCGGACGCTCGGTCGTCGATTGAGCGGCGTGCCGCTCAGCGCGCCTCGGCCGGCGTCGTGCAGTCGAGCGTCACGCGCGTCAGCGCCGTGCCGTCCGTGCAGCGTGCCCACAGCGCGGCCAGATCGAGTCCGAGCAGCGGATGGCGCAGCGCCGGCGCCAGATCGGCCATCGGCCGCAGCACGAACGCGTCGGTCGCCAGTTCCGGTCGCGGCAGCGGCGGCGCCTCGCTGACCTGATCGCCGTAGAGCAGCAGGTCCAGGTCGATCGGCCGGCTCGCGTAGCGCGCCTCGCCGCGGCGGCGGCCCTGGCGCGCCTCCTGCTCGCGCAGCCAGGCGGCCAGCGCGGCCGGTGCGAGATCGCTGTCGATCGCGGCGGCCGCGTTGAGGAAATCGGCACCGTCGAAGCCGACCGCCGGGCTGCGGTAGACCGGCGACAGCGCGACCGCGCCGAAGCGCGCACGCAGCGCCTCGATCGCCACGCACAGATTGCGCGCCGGCTCGATGTTGCTGCCGAGACTCAGATACGCGCGTGTCACGCTCAGGACGCCGGCCGCGTGCCGCGCTCGATGCGCACGCCGACCGCGCGCGCGCCGCGCACCGCGCCGGGCTTGGACAGCTTCAGGCGGACCCAGGCCACGCCGAACTCCTCGCGCACGATCGCCGCGCAGCGCTCGGCCAGCGTCTCGACCAGCTGGAACTCGGAGGCCTCGACATAGGCGATCAGCCGTTTGGAAATCGCCTTGTAATCGAGCGTGTCGGCGATGTCGTCGCTCGCGGCCGGGCGCGTATTGTCGAACGCCATTTCCAGATCGAACGCGACGGTCTGGCGGATGCGCCGCTCCCAGTCGTAGATGCCGATGACGGTGTCGATGCGCAGGTCTTCGATGAATACGATGTCCATGCGCGCAGGATCGCCGATGCGTCCATCGGCTTCAACGCCTGCGCGGCAGGCCGTCGCAGCGTCCGGCGTGCCGCGCCGTGCAGGCTAGAATGCGCCGGCTCCTCCTGCGATCGTAATGCCGCCATGACCTATTGCGTGGGAATCGACGTCGACGAAGGCCTGGTCTTCGCGGCCGACACGCGCACCAGCGCCTCGTTCGACGACGTGCGCGTGCACGGCAAGCTGCACGTGTTCGAGTTTCCGGGCGAACGCGTGCTGGTGCTGATGACGGCCGGCAATCTGGCGACCAGCCAGGCGGTGCTCGCGCGGCTGCATCGCGACGTCGAGGAAGGCGCGCCGACGAGCCTGCGCTCGGTCGCGCGCATGACCGATGCGGCCGAATACGTCGGCCAGGTCCTGGTCGGCGTACAGGCGCAGCTGGCCGCGCAGGCCGAGCACGGCCGCGTCAACCTCGAATCGACGCTGATCCTCGGCGGCCAGATCGCCGGCGGCGCGAAGGCGCTGTATCTGATCTATCCGGTCGGCAACTACATCGCCGCCTCGCCGGAGACGCCTTATCTGCAGATCGGGGAGTCCAAGTACGGCAAGCCGATCCTCGACCGCATCGTACGGCCGGCCACGCATCTGGAAGATGCCGCGCGCTGCGCGCTGGTCTCGCTCGACTCGACGATCCGCTCGAACCTCTCGGTCGGCCTGCCGATCGATCTGGTGCTGCTGCGCGCCGATGCGTTGCAGCTGATGGCGCGAATGCGACTGGACGGCGATACGCCGCTCTACGCCGAGATCCGCGACAGCTGGTCGCGCAAGCTCGAACGGGCCGTGCACGGCCTGCCGCGTTTCGCATGGGAACCGGCCATGGCCGAGGACGCCGATATCGCGCTGTCGACGCCACCGGCACCGGCGCCGCTGCAGCAGGCCGCAGCGGCGCCGGGCGAGGTCGCATCGGCGGCACAGGCGCAGTCGCAGGCGCAACAGGCCGTGCCGTCGGTCTAGATCGCCCCGGCCGCGGACCGGTCAGCGTGCCGGCAGTGCCGGCGGGGCCGGGCTCGGCGGTGCGTCCGGTGCGGCCGGCGGCGGGGCCGGCCGGCCCGCTTCGGCCGCGATGCCCGGCGCAGCCGGTTCCATGCGTGGCGACGGCGGGCCCGGCGGCCGCGGCGGTCGCGGACCGGCCCCCGGCGCCGCCGGTCGGCGGCCGGCATCGGTACGCCACTGCGCATAGCGCCGGTAGCCGTCTTCGCCGAGCAGTTCGTGGATGCGTTCGGCGCTGCGCATGCGGATGCGTTCCAGCTCGCCACGGAGCTTGTCGTGCTGGACGCGCTCGGCGTCTTCCTGCTCGATCAGGATTCGCCGCAGCGCGGTCTGCTGCGCGAAGCTCAGATCCGGAATCGTCGCCAGCGCCTCCGGCGGTGGAGGTGCGAAGCGGCCGGGCTGCGCGAAGGCGGGTGCGGCGGCGAACAGACTCGCGCAGGCGAGGGCGATCAGGGTCTTCATCGGAATGCTCCGTATCAGTCGGGGAGGCGCAGCATCGGCCTGCCCGGTGCAGGCACCCGGAAGATTCCGTGGAGACTTGGTGGAGATTGCGGCGCGGCCGTTCCGCGCCGCGCGGGGCGCCGGTATCGTGCGCACATCCGATCGGCGGTCCGTTCTCCGTGCGTCTCTGGCAACGCCTGTTCCTCGCTTTCGCGGTTCTCAGCGCCTTCGCGCTGGCCAGTTTCGTCGGCTGGCAGCAGATCGGGTTCCGGCGCGGCTTTCTCGATTACCTCAACGGAGTCGAACTCGAACGGCTGCGCGCGGCGGCGCCGGCGCTGGCCGCCCGCTACGGCGAGTCCGGCAGCTGGGACTTCCTGCGTGCCGATCCGGGCCGGCTGGTCGGACTGCTCGATCCCGGCGCGGATTGGCGCCGGCCGCATCCGCCAGGTCCGCCGCCCGGTCCGGACCGCGACCGGGCCGACGCCGCCGCGCCCGGTCCGGCACCGGCCGGCGCGCCGCCGTGGGAGCGGGCCGATCGCAGCGGATGGGAGCACGGCCGACCACCGTTTCCGCCGCGGCCGGGCGGCGACCAACCGCTGCCGTGGGTGCACCGCGTCACGCTGAGCGATGCCGACGGTGGCTTCGTGGCCGGTCGCCCGGACCCGCCGGACGACGCGGCCGCGGTCGAGATCAGCTGGGACGGCGCCGTCGTCGGGCGGCTCCGCCTGGCGCGGCTGCCGCGGCTGATCGGCGGCCTGGACACGACCTTCGCCGCCGCGCAGCGCCGCGATGCGCTGATCGCCGGCGGCAGCGTGCTCGCGGTCGCGCTGCTGCTGGCGCTGGCGCTGGCGCGCCGCCTGCTCGCACCGATCCGCGCGCTCGCGCAGGGCACGCACCGGCTCGCAGCCGGCGACTACGCGTTCCGCGTCGACGCGCGCCGCCGCGACGAGTTCGGCGCGCTCGCGGCGGACTTCAACCATCTGG
This sequence comes from Rhodanobacter denitrificans, assembly GCA_003241385.1. Taxonomy (GTDB): domain Bacteria; phylum Pseudomonadota; class Gammaproteobacteria; order Xanthomonadales; family Rhodanobacteraceae; genus Dokdonella; species Dokdonella denitrificans_A. The sequence continues at coordinate 7,683 of QFPO01000014.1, read as the reverse complement.
CGGCGAGCCTGGAATCGCATCGCGAGCAGCGCCGGCGCTGGGGTGCCGACATCGCGCACGAACTGCGCACGCCGATCAGCGTGCTGCGCGGCGAGATCCAGGCGCTGCAGGACGGCGTGCGGCCGGTCAGCGCCGAGGCGCTGGCCTCGCTGCACGCCGAATGCGACCGGCTGACCGCGCTGGTCGAGGATCTGTACCAGCTCGCGCTGACCGACGCCGGCGCGCTCGAGTACCGCTTCGAGACGCTGTCGCTGGCGCCGCTGCTGCAGGAAGCGGCCGACCTGCACCGCGCCGCGTTCGCCGATGCCGGCCTCGCGCTCGACGTCGAGCTCGCCGAGGCGGCGCCGGTGCGCGCCGACGCGCGGCGCATCGCGCAGCTGATCGACAACCTGCTCGGCAATGCACGCCGCTACACCGACGCGCCGGGCCGGATCCGGCTCGGCCTGCGCGGCGACGCCGATCGCGTGCTGGTCAGCGTCGACGACACCGCACCGGGCGTGCCCGATGCGGCATTGCCGCGGCTGTTCGACCGGCTCTACCGCGTCGAGGATTCGCGCGACCGCGCCAGCGGCGGCGCCGGCCTCGGTCTGGCGATCTGCCGCGCGATCGTCGAGGCGCACGGCGGCCGCATCGAAGCCCGCCATTCGCCGCTCGGCGGCCTGCGCGTCGAGATCGTCCTGCCTGCCGCGGAGAGCCTCCGATGACCGATACGGCGCCGATTCTGATCGTCGAGGACGAGCCGAAGATCGCCGCGCTGCTGCGCGACTATCTGGTCGCCGCCGGCTACCGTGTCGAGACGCTCGGCAACGGCGCGCTCGCGGTCGACTGGATCGGCCGCCACACGCCGGCGGCGATCCTGCTCGACGTCATGCTGCCCGGCGAGGACGGTCTCAGCATCTGCCGCCGCGTACGCGCGTTCTCGCAGGTGCCGGTGCTGCTGGTGACCGCGCGCGTCGAGGAGATCGACCGTCTGCTCGGGCTCGAGCTCGGTGCCGACGACTACATCTGCAAACCGTTCAGTCCGCGCGAGGTCGTCGCGCGCGTCAAGGCCGTACTGCGGCGGGCCGCGGCGGTCGCATCGCCGGTGCCCGATCCGGTCGCGCTCGACGTCGAGCGCTTCGAGGTGCGCGTGCGCGGCCGGCCGCTGACGCTGACGCCGGTCGAGTTCCGCCTGCTGCACAAGCTGGCCGGCCAGCCCGGCCGCGTGTTCTCGCGCAGCCAGCTGATCGACGCGCTGTATCTGGACAATCGCGTCGTCAGCGACCGCACCGTCGACAGCCACGTCAAGAACCTGCGTCGCAAGCTCGCCGATGCCGGCGTCGATCCGATCAGCTCGGTCTACGGCGTCGGCTATCGCTACGAGGTGCCCGAAGCCGACGCGGCGGGCTGAGCCTGTCCGGCGTGCGAACGGGAGCGTGGTAGCGGCGCCTGGGCGACGTCGCCCAGGCGGCCTCTCGCAGCATCGTGTGCCGCCGTTGCGGGCGACCCGGCATGCCGGTGCGGTCCGGCAGTGCCGGCGCAGGTGCAGACGAGGCGATCGCGGGTCGGCCCGTGTCGACGCGCCAGCGGCGCGTCAGACGCGATAGCCGCGATGGATCGCGACGATGCCGGCCGAGAGGTTGCGCACGTCGACGCGTGCGAAGCCGACCGCCTCCATCATGCCCTTGAGCGTGGCCTGGTCCGGATGGCGCCGGATCGATTCGGCGAGATAGCGGTAGCTGTCCGCGTCGCCGGCGAACAAGGCGCCCAGGCGCGGTAGCACCTGGAACGAATGGAAGTCGTACAGCGGCTTGAGGCATTCGGCGCGCACCGCCGAGAACTCCAGCACCAGCACGCGGCCGCCGATCTTGAGCACGCGGTGGATCTCGGCGAGCGCCTTGTCCTTGTGCGTGACGTTGCGCAGGCCGAACGCCATCGTCACGCAGTCGAAGCTGCGGTCCGGGAACGGCAGCGCCTCGGCGTCGAGCTGGGCGTACTCCAGGCCCTGCACCCGGCCGCGATCGGTCAGGCGGTCGCGGCCGACGCGCAGCATCTCGCCGTTGATGTCGCCGACGACGATCCGCCCGCCCGGGCCGACCTTCGGCAGCAGCAGGGCCGCGATGTCGCCGGTGCCGCCGGCGAGGTCGAGCACGGCATCGCCGGTGCGCACGCCGCTGGTGCCGACGAAATAGCGCTTCCAGAGCCGGTGCAGGCCGAACGACATCAGGTCGTTCATGAGGTCGTAGCGGCCGGCGACCGAGCTGAAGACCTCGCCGACCAGGCGGGCCTTGTCGGCCTCGGGCACGTCGCGGTAGCCGAAATGGGTGGTGCGCTGCGGATCGTTCATCGGCGCATGCTACCGCAACGCGGATCGCCCGGCCGCACGGTCCGATCGCGACGCCGGGCCGCAGGCCGCGCCGGGACAGGGCCGATCGGACGATCCCGTCGAGCCGCCGCTGCCGTCACGACCGGCTTGACAGCATCCGGTCGGATCGGATCAACTCGACGCCATGTTGACGCGCCGCACCACGACCACGACGACGACTACCCCACAGGGGCGGTCGGTCGTGCGCGCGTAACACCAGCTCAACGACCTCCCGCTCCTCGACGAGGATGCGGGCGCTCCCCCTTCCTCCCGGCGTGCGGGGTTTCCTGACCGGAGGCCCGATGAAACCGCACGTCCCCCTGACCGATCCCACCGCCGTCGATCCGCTCGCCGCTGCCCACAGCGCCGGCCTGCGCGGCGTTCCCGCCGATGCCCGCATCGTCGCGCACAAGTTCGGCGGCTCCTCGCTCGCCGACGCCTCGCGCTATCGCGCCGTCGCGGCGATCCTGCGCGAACAGTCCGAAGACCGGCAGATCACGGTCGTCTCGGCGATGCAGGGCGTGACCGATGCGCTGATCGCGCTGGCCGGCGATGCCGCGGCCGGCGATACCGGCTGGCGCGAGGCGGCCGCCGCACTGCACGAGCGCCACCGGCGGACCGCGCGCGATCTGCTCGGCGCGGCGGCGGCACCGGTCGAAGCCTGGCTCGAGGCCAGCCACGCCGCACTGGTCGAGCTGCTGCAGGCGCTGGCCGTGCTCGGCTTCCCTGCACGCGAGGCGCTCGAGCGGATCCAGGGACTCGGCGAGGTCTGGTCGGCGCGCCTGCTCTCGGCGCTGCTGGCGGCCGACGGTGCCGACTGCGCGATGCTCGACGCGCGCGAGGTGCTCCTCGTGCGCCACGGCGAACTCGGCGTCGCGGTCGACTGGCAGGCCAGCGCGGCGCGCCTGGCCGAGTGGCGCGAGCGCCACCCGGCCGGGCGCGTCGTCGCCACCGGTTTCGTCGCGTGCGACGCGCAGGGCCGGCCGACCGTGCTCGGCCGCAACGGCAGCGACTACTCCGGCGCGATCTTCGCGGCGCTGTTCGGCGCGCACGAGCTCAACATCTGGACCGACGTCGACGGCGTGCTGTCGGCCGATCCGCGCCTGGTGCCCGAGGCGGTGCCGCTGGCGTCGGTGTCCTACGAGGAGGCCTGCGAACTGGCCTACTTCGGCGCCAAGGTGATCCATCCGCAGACGATGCTGCCGGCGATGGCGCTGGGCCTGCCGATCCGCATCCGCAACACGTTCCGGCCCGACCACGCCGGCACGCGCATCGGCGCCGACGACGCGCCGCCGGCACCGGTCAAGGGCCTGTCGCTGGCCGATCATCTGGCGATCGTCAACGTCGAGGGCGCCGGCATGATCGGCGTGCCCGGCACGGCCGAACGCGTCTTCGCGGCGCTGCGCGACGCTGGCGTGTCGGTGGTGATGATCTCGCAGGGTTCCTCGGAGCATTCGATCTGCTGCGTCGTGCGCGCCGGCGACGTCGAGCGCGCGCGCGACGGCCTGAGCGCCGCGTTCGCGGCCGAGCTCGCCAGCGGCCAGATCCAGGCCGTCACGGTCACGCCGGGCATCAGCGTGCTGGCCGCGGTCGGCGACGGCATGGCCGGCACGCCCGGCGTCGCGGCGCGGCTGTTCGCGACGCTCGGCCGTGCCCGCGTCAACGTGCGCGCGATCGCGCAGGGCGCGTCCGAGCGCAACATCTCCGTGGCGCTGGCCAGCGCCGACGCCGCGCGTGCGCTGCGCGCCGCGCATGCCGGCTTCTGGCTGTCGCCGCAGACGCTGTCGGTCGGCCTGATCGGTCCCGGCCACGTCGGCCGCGCGCTGCTCGATCAGATCCGCGAGGGCGCCGAGCGGCTGCAGCGCGAGACGCGCCTGGACCTGCGCGTGCGCGCGATCGCGAGCAGCCGACGGTTGTGGACCGACGAGCGCGGCCTGCTGTCGGCCGACTGGTCCGAGCGCCTCGGCGGCGCCGGCGAGGCGGCCGATCTGGACCGTTTCACCGCGCACGTGCACGCGCCGCATCTGCCGCATGCGGTGATCGTCGACTGCAGCGCCAGCGCCGCGGTCGCCGAGCGCTACGCCGGCTGGCTGGCCGCCGGCATCCACGTCATCACGCCGAACAAGCAGGCCGGCGCCGGCCCGTGGGCGCGCTACGCGGCGATCCGCGCCGCGGCCGACAGCGGCGGCGCGCGCTGGCGCTACGAGGCGACCGTCGGCGCGGGCCTGCCGATCATCCAGACGCTGCGCGACCTGCTCGACACCGGCGACGAGCTGATCGCGGTCGACGGTATCTTCTCGGGCACGCTGGCCTGGCTGTTCAACCGCTACGACGGCAGCCAGCCGTTCTCGGCCCTGGTCGCCGAGGCGCATGCGCTCGGCTACACCGAGCCCGATCCGCGCGACGACCTGTCGGGTCTGGACGTCGCGCGCAAGTTGGTGATCCTCGCGCGCGAGGCCGGACGCGAGCTCGAACTGGCCGACGTCGCGGTCGAGAGCCTGGTGCCGGCCGAGCTCGGCGCGGTGCCGCGCGAGGACGTCGCGGGCGCGCTGAGCGCGCTCGACGCGCCGATGGCCGAGCGCCTGGCACGCGCCGAGGCGGACGGCAAGGTGCTGCGCTACGTCGCGCGTCTGGGCCGCGACGGTGCGCGCGTCGAACTGGCCGAGCTGCCGCGCAGCCATGCCTTCGCGCATCTGCGCCTGACCGACAACATCGTGCAGTTCACGACGCGCCGCTACGCGAGCAATCCGCTGATCGTGCAGGGACCCGGCGCGGGACCGGATGTCACCGCCGCCGGCGTGTTCGCCGATCTGCTGCGGCTCGGAGCGGCGCTCGGCGCCCGTCTGTGAGGTCCGTCATGAACGAGAGCGCTCTTGCGTTCGCACCGGCCAGCGTCGGCAACGTCGCGGTCGGCTTCGACATCCTCGGCCACAGCATCGCCGGTGCCGGCGACCGCGCGCGCGTGCGCCGCATCGACGCGCCGGAGGTGCGCATCGGCGCGATCGACGGCACGGTCCGCGACTTGCCGCGCGAGGCCGAGCGCAATACGGCCGGCCGCGCGCTGATCGCGCTGCGCAGCGCGCTCGCGCTGCCATTCGGTTTCGAGGTCGCGCTCGACAAGGGCATCGCGCTCGGCTCGGGCATGGGCGGATCGGCGGCGTCGTGCGTCGCCGCCCTGGTCGCCGCCAATGCGTTGCTGCCGGCGCCGCTGCCGGTCGAGGCGCTGTATCCGTTCGCGCTCGAAGGCGAGGCCGCGGCCAGCGGCGGCCGGCACGGCGACAACATCGGCCCGATGCTGCTCGGCGGCCTGGTGCTGGCGACCGAGGACCGCCTGGTGCCGGTGCCGGTGCCGGCCGAGTGGCACGCGGCGGTCGTGCATCCCGATGCGGTGCTCGAGACGCGCCGCGCGCGCGAGGCGCTGCGCGGCGACTACGCGCTCGGTGATTTCGTGCGGCAGAGCGCGCATCTGGCGCTGGTGCTGGCCGGCTGCTGGCGCGGCGATGCGGACCTGGTCCGCGCCGGCCTGCGCGACGTGCTGGTCGAGCCGCGCCGCGCGCCGCTGATCGCCGGGTTCGCCGCGGTCAAGGCCGCCGCGCTCGACGCCGGCGCGCTCGGCGCGAGCATTTCCGGCGCCGGTCCGAGCGTGTTCGGCTGGTTCGAGAGCCGCGCCGGCGCCGAGGCCGGCGCGCAGGCGATGCAGGCCGCATTCGCCGAGGCCGGTCTGGCGAGCCGCCGCTACGTGACGCCGGTTGCCGGCCCGGCCGCGCACGTCGTCGACCCGGCGACATCCGTTGCGGCGGCGGAGGGCCTGCGATGAACTACGTCTCCACGCGCGGCGATGCACCCGCGGTCCCGATCGGCGCCGCGCTGCGCGCCGGCCTCGCACCCGACGGCGGACTCTACGTGCCGGCGACGCTGCCGCGACTGAGCACGGCGGACTTCGACGGCCTCGTGACGCTGCCGGCGATCGGCGAGCGGCTGCTGCGCCCGTTCTTCGCCGGCGATCCGCTGCACGAGGCGCTCGCATCGATCTGCGCGAGCGCGTTCGACTTCCCGGCGCCGCTGGTCCGGTTCGGCGACGAGGCGAGCCGGCTGCTCGAGCTGTTCCACGGTCCGACCGCGGCGTTCAAGGACTTCGGCGCGCGCTTCCTCGCCGAATGCCTGGCGCGCCTGCGCACGCCGTCCGATCCGGCGCTGACGATCCTGGTCGCGACCTCCGGCGACACCGGCGCCGCGGTGGCCGCCGCGTTCCACCGCCGGCCGGGTTTCCGTGTCGTGATCCTCTATCCGGACGGCCGCGTCTCGCCGCGCCAGGCCCACCAGCTCGGCTGTTTCGGCGACAACGTGCTGGCGCTGCGCGTGGCCGGCAGCTTCGACGACTGTCAGCGGCTCGTGAAGCAGGCGCTGGCCGACGCGGCGTTGCGCGAGCGCTGCCCGCTGTCGTCGGCCAACAGCATCAGCCTCGGCCGCCTGCTGCCGCAGATGGCCTACTACGCGGCCGCCGCACTCGGGCATGCGCGCACGCACGCGCAGCCGCTCGGCCTGATCGTGCCGACCGGCAATCTCGGCAATGCACTGGCGGCGATCCTGGTCCGTGCGATCGGCCTGCCGGTCGGGCCGGTGGTGCTCGCGAACAACGACAATCGCGTGCTCGCGGATTTCTTCGCGGGTGCCGACTACGCGCCGCGCGCCAGCGTCGCGACGCTGGCCAATGCGATGGACGTCGGCGCGCCGAGCAATTTCGAGCGGCTGGTCTGGCTGTATCCGGACCCGGCGCGCTTGCGCGAGGCGGTCACGGCGCAGGCCGTCGACGACGCCGCGATCCGCGCGACGATCGCCGCGACGGCACAGCGGCGCGGCGCCGTGGTCTGTCCGCATACGGCCTGTGCGGTCGCGGTACTCGACCGCCTGCGCGCGGCCGGCGATCGCGGCGATTACGCGGTCGTCGCGACGGCGCACCCGGCCAAGTTCGAACGGATCGTCGAACCGCTGGTCGGCCCCGTCGAGCCGCCGCCGGCGCTGGCCGAGCTGCTGGCACGCCCGGCCACGGCCGAACCGCTGCCGGCGTCGTATCCGGCGCTGCACGAACGTCTGCTTGCGTGACGAGGGGGCTGCGCGCATGCACACAGGTGACCGGAGCGTCTGGCTGCGCGTGCGCGACCTGAAGAAAAAGTTCTTCTTCGATCTGAGCGATCATCGCCTGTGACCGCGGCGCCGGCTGCTGTTGCCGTTGCTGTTGCTCTTGCTCTTGGCTGTTGGTGCGCCTAAAGCGAGCCGAGCATCGCAGGTCGCCCAGGCCGAAGAGCTGCCCCGTGTCTGAGCGCCAGCGAGTTGGGGCA
>QFPO01000043.1 GCA_003241385.1 Rhodanobacter denitrificans | reverse complement strand
TGTCAACGCCGGGATAAAATTGGGCCAGGCACCGGTTTAAAAAGGGGCCAGTTGGGTTGAATAAAAAGCCTCATGGTTGAGGCTGGACGCTCTCGGCAGCGGGGAAGCGGCTGTAGCGGAGCGGAAGCCGATTTCCCGCTGCCGATGGCCGTTTTCTGTCAGGTCATTTCGTGGTTTCCTTACGCTTCTGGTGCTTGCGGCTGCTGGCGAGGCGGAAGCTTTCGCCATTCATCTCGAGAATGTGCACGTGGTGGGTCAGCCGGTCGAGCAGGGCCCCGGTGAGGCGTTCGGAGCCGAACACCGATGTCCACTCATCAAAGGGAAGGTTGCTGGTGATCAAGGTGCTGCCGCGTTCGTACCGCTGACTGAGCACCTCGAACAGCAACTCGCTGCCTACGGCGGTGAAAGGTACGTAACCGAGCTCATCAAGGATCAGCAGCTTCACTGAGGCAAGGTGCTTCTGAAGGCTGCGCAAACACCGCTCGTCCCTTGCCTCCATCAGGTCGTGCACCATCGCCGCCGCCGTGGTGAAGGCCACGCTGCAACCCTTCTGGCAGGCGGCCAGACCCAGCGCGAGGGCGGTGTGGGTCTTGCCGGTGCCGCTGGGTCCCAGAGCAATGACATTGCGCCGCTGTTCGATCCATTCACCGCGCGCCAGTTCCAGCACCAGCGCCTTGTTCAGCGAGGGCTGTGCCGCAAAGTCGAATGTGTCGAAGCTTTTGGTATGCGGGAACCTGGCCTGCCGGATGCGCCGTTCCACCATCCGGCGCTCGCGATCGATCCGCTCCAGTTCACACAAGCGCAGCAGATAGCGCGGATAGTCAGCGCGGTCCTGCGCCGCCTCGAGGGCGACCTTCTCATATTCGCGCACGAAGGTGGGCAACTTGAGCGCTTTGAGATGGTTGGCCAGCAACACAGCGGGCGGCACGCTGGTGGGTTCTGCCGCAACAGCCGGCAGCGGCATCATGGGATCATTCATGCCGGTACTCCCGCTGCGGGACTAGCCGTCTTCGTGAGCAGCCCCATATAGGCGCGCGGATCGGTACGCCCGACGTTCGCTCGCGGCAGGTGCGGATAAAATTGCAGATCCAGGCGCGGCACGCGCTGTTCGAGGCGGGCCAGAGCTATCATCTTGACCGCATCGAAGCTGATAGCCCCCATGTCCAGCGCCCGGCCTACCGCCCATTCCACCAAAGACTGGTCGAAGCGTTCGCACAAGCGCAGCACCTGAATGAACTCGCGTCGCCCCTCCTTGCCGCTGCGGGCTTCCATCAACCGCCGGATACGGTGCATCGGCTCGGCCAGAACCCAGCCATCGAGCGGCGCGGCTTGATCGAGCGCGCGGGGTTTTTGCTCCAGAAGCGCCAGATAATGCAATGGGTTGGCGATGAAGTCCTCACGCTCATAACTGCGTGGGTGCACCGCGATCCGCTCTCCGCCGCTGATGATCTCGACGCGCTCGACATAGGCTTTTATCACCACTTCCCGGTGGGCGAAGGCCGTTGGCACCGAATAGTCATTGGTACGATAGCGAACCAATGACATCGACGAGGCCCGCCCTGTCACCATATGGCAGGGATCGAACGCCACCGCCGGCAGCGGCATGAATGCCTCCAGATCGGCCGACATCCGTTCCCCGATACTCTGACTGTTCCCGCGCAACACCGCCTGCCTGCGCTCCACACATTGTTCGAGAAACCGCGCGTTCAGCGCATCGAAGCTGTCCGCTACCGGCATCGGCACCATGAAGTGTCGGCGGACATATCCGACGAGCCCTTCAACCTTGCCTTTGTCATTGCCCTTGCCGGGACGACCAAACTTGTCTTCGAACAAATAATGGCTCTGCAAGGTCGAGAACATCCGACTGCGCTCACGCTTCCCGTCGCCCAGTATCTGCGCCACCGCCAGTTTGGTGTTGTCGTACAGGATCGATTGCGGAATGCCGCCGAAGAAGGCGAAAGCTGCAACGTGGCCTTCGCAAAAAGCCTCGGCGACCTCGGCAGGATAGGCTTTGAAAAACGGTGCATCACTATGCGGCAGGTCCATGCAGAAATAGTGAAACCGAACCAGCTTGCCATTGATGATCCCGTCGGCCTCGCCAAAGTCCACCTGGGCGTGGCCAGGCTTGTGGCTCAGCGGGATAAATACCTCGCGACTGCGCAGCCTGGCGCTGGCCACATAATCGCGAACAATCGTTATGCCGCCGGTGAAGCCATGCTCATCGCGCAGGCGCTCGAAGATACGGGCAGCAGTGTGCCGCTGTTTGCTATGGACCGTGCGATCATCCCCCAGGATCTTGTCGATGATGTCCGTAAATCCCGACAGCTTACGACCGTAGGTGCGACCGCTTCGGCCATGCGGGGCCGGCTCCGCAAAGCACAGCATCTTATCGATAGTCTTGCGGTCGATCCCGAAATACCGGGCGGCAGCGCGACGGCTCATCCCGTCAATCAGTACGGCGCGGCGGACCTTCTGATAAAGCTCCACTCTCTTCATCCTTCCACCTCCGCACAAAAGCGAAGGTCTAACAGGACTGGCCCTTTTTTATCCCGGTGCTCCGGTCCGATCCCTGGCCCCTTTTATTCCCGGTGTTCTCA
>QFPO01000042.1 GCA_003241385.1 Rhodanobacter denitrificans | reverse complement strand
TCGTAACTGCTCCATTAACCCAACATTCAAATCGTTTAGCTAATCCCGGATGCTGTGCTCCCGATTTCTTGCTGGCGCCCATCCGCCATGATGCGACCTCGATGCAAAATTCAAAAATCTCTAGCCCAAACCGTCGACTTCTGAAAATCCATCGACGGCCTACCTGCTCTGGTCAAGTCGGACATCAATCTCGCGGTATTTGACCCGTGCTTTTCGTCGATAACCTTCCCCAACTGAGGATGAAACCTGCGCAGCATTACTGTCAGTCGATCCTCCATGCCAAGGTTTTCTACCCGTAACTCACCAGGGGCCAGAGGCTGCTAGGCGCGGAACCCAAATTTTGCACCATTGAATAGCCATTACCTGGCGATTCTGTGCCACTGAAATGGCGTGGCCTTGGCATTCTTATACCGACTGAATGGAATCGGACTATTTAGCACCATTTCTGTGCCACAGAATTGCCATTTAATGCCACGGAAATGCAGGATTCTGTTCTTTCTGTCCTCATTTGAGCCCCTTTGGTCCTGTACCGGGGGTAGGACTTTTTTTGTATCGGGCTCAGGACTTTCTAGTTTTCCAGGGGAGGCAGCCCCAAAAAATGTCCCGAGTCTATTACGTGTTTGGCGTATTTGGCGGTACAACAAAGGACATCCCAAGAGAGCCTCGGCATGACCCACCCTGGGATAGGTTCAGGCTTGACGTGGTAACTCTCGCGAGCAGTTCCACGGCAGCAGCGCTTCATAGTCCGCCACCGACTGCGCATGCGGCAGTCGCTCCAGCACGTGGCGCAGCCACGCATAGGGCTCCTGACTGTTGGCTTTGGCGGTCTCGACTAGGCTATAGATTTGAGCGCTGGCAACGGCGCCCTTGGGCGTGTCGCTAAACAGCCAGGCCTTGCGCCCAATGACAAAAGGCCTTATCGCTCTTTCTGCCGGATTGTTGTCGATCGGCAGGTGACCCGCCTCGACATAACGTTTGAGTTTGTTCCAGTTGCTGGCCAGATAACCGACGGCTTTGCCCAGTGCGTTTTGCGCGGTCACTTGCGGCTGGGTTTTCTCCAGCCAGCCGTGCAGTTGCGCAAGGATCGGCAGGCTGTCTTGCTGACGACCTTGGTGGCGCTGCTCGTCGCTGGCGTCTTTCAGGTCACGCTCGATTCCGTACAACTTGTTGATCAAGTTCAGCGCGATATCGGCCCGCCCAGTCTTGCCTTTCGGTTGCACTTTCTGCGCTTCAACAAACTTGCGTCGAGCATGCGCCCAGCAGCCCATACGCTCGATACCTGGTTGTACGGCCACGGCGTTGTAACCGGCGTAATCGTCGGTCATCAAATAGCCGCAATAACTTTCCAGCAGACGCGAAGGCACTTCCTGCGCACGGCTGGTCGAGTAGTCGAACAGGATCACTGGTTTGCCGGGTGGGCCGCCGGTTTGCACCCACATCCAGGATTGGCTGGTCGCCTCTCGATCCGGTTCTTTCAGCACCTGCACGCGGGTTTCGTCGCAGTGGATCACGCGACTTTCCAGTAGCCGATCACGCATCAGATTGAGCAGCGGTTGCAGATGTTCGCCGCACTGGATCACCCAGCGGGCCAGGGTTTGACGCGAGATGTCGATACCATGACGGCTCAGCACTTTTTCGAAGCGGTGCAGTGGCAGGCCATCAACGTATTTGGTGGTCAGCAGCATCGCTAAAACACTGGGGCTGGCCATACTCTTTTCGATCAGCTGCGCCGGCTTGTCGGCGGTGACCGGGGCGGTTTCACAACCGCGGCAACCGTAAACCTTGCGAATGTGTTTGATCACGCGGATCTGCATCGGCACGATTTCGAGCTGCTCGCTGACTTCTTCACCGATGGTGTGTTTGCGGCAGCCACAGGTGCAGGTCAGTTCGTGCTCGGGGAGTTCGTGGATAACTTCGATGCGTGGCAAATCCGCAGGCAGCGGCTTGCGTTTACCACGGCGCTTAGTCGGCGCGACGGCTTCTTCATCAACGTCTTCGGCAACAGGTTCAGCGACGCTTTCGGCTTCGTTGAACAATACTAATTGCGGTGTTGCCGGATCAGTCGTTTGTTCTGACTTGCGACCAAACAAGCGCTGGCGCAGCAGCGCATTCTGCTCTTCAAGATGAACGACCTTGGACTGCATCTGAGCAATTAATTGCTTGAGCACAGCCGGGTCATCGGGAAGGGTGTCGGGCATGGAAATCATGCCACGGATTATACCCAATCAAGCCACGAATCGCGGGGTCAAAACCTGATGTGGACGGTTGCGCCACAGATCAAAGCCGTCGAGTAGCCAGTTCAGCTCCTGAACCGTCAGCACGATGGCGTCGTCGGTGATATCGGGAGATGTTTTAAAACGTTCGGATTCGAGGCGCTTGAGCCAAAGGCAGAAGCCGTTGCGCTCCCAATAAAGGATTTTCACTCGATTACGGGGCCGATTAAGAAAAACGAACAGCACAGGGTCGAACACGGCCACCTTGATATCTAGTTCGACCAGGGCGGCCAGACCGTCGATGGATTTTCGGAAGTCCACCGGTTTGGGGTAAAGGTATACCTTTTCGACTTTGGTGTCGGGTCGCATCATGACGTGCTGGCTCCAGAGAGAAATCGGGAGCACAGCTTCAGGGATCAACTGTCGGCTTTGAATGTGGTGTTCATGGATCCCTTACG
>QFPO01000041.1 GCA_003241385.1 Rhodanobacter denitrificans | reverse complement strand
CTTAGTAAGTCGCGGTGCGAATCGCAGCGCAGCAAGCTCCTTGCCCACACGCTCGGCCAGGTACGCCGTCTGCCGAATCTCGGGCGTTTCCGCGATCTGGTCCGCTTCGGTCAGGCCGAGAAAAGCCCAGAGGTCCGCGAGCAGTCGCCTAGCCTCGGTATCAGCGGCTATCAGGTCGACCGCGTCGCTCGGCAGCTTGTCAGCATCGAAGTCGAGCCCGAGCGACAACTCGGCACCGGGCACGAGCGTTCCAGATTGCACGGCCTCGAAGAATGCAGTTAGGTACTCGCAAGCCTGTGCTGCTTGTCGCCAGGCTTGGGCCGTTTTCGGCAGGTCGCCGCTGAACGCCGCACCCAGCAAGCCGCCTTGCTGACGGAGGACTTCGTCGCACTCCTGCGCCCGCAGGATGTCCTGTGCCAGATCAGTGAGAGACTTGGCATCCTTCGGCGGCGCTTCCCGATAGAGCGCCTGTGCCCAGCGGCGACTCCCCTGATAGCGTCGCCCGAGACGGGCGAACCAGCCGCGCTGTCCGTCCCGCAAGTTCTGGATGTGGGACAAGGCGTCGGGCACCGACCAGGCGAGCTCGTTGAGTTGACCGTCTCGTCCTTCTCGAACCTCCGCACCGGCGAGCCCGGTCGTGAAACTGTCAACCAGCTCTGCCGACCGCGCTTTCCAGACCTGCCCGTCCAGCGCCAGCCCGGTAAGGTCCGGCCGCCGGGCAAGCAGTTCGGCTGTTCGTGCCAGGGTCTCCACCGTGCCCCATCGACCGTCCCACTCCACACCGAGACTTGTGGCGAGTGCCGCCCCGCGCTCATCCAGCGTCGTCAGCGCACTGAGAACTTCATCAACTTTCTTGGGTGCCGTGTCCTCGAAGAACACAGGCGCCGCCTCCAGCGCGGTGTGGCGAAACACTGAACGCGACGGGTCGCCCAAGGAGGCGATCGCCTGGTCTGCCTCGGCAAGCGTCGTCAGCGCAAGCTCGTGGTCGTCTTTCGATATTCCGACGAGGGAGCCGTCCTCGAACTCGTAGTCGGCACCGACCTTGTCATCGAGCGCCAACTGCTGACCGAGGGCCTCGACAAACGTCGATGCCGTCGGTCCTCGGCGCTCGTTGACCACCGCTTCGTAGGCGTTGAGGGTGGACTTCGTCCGAGCCAGTTCTGCGGCCGGGCTCGACGGAGTTGAGCCGCCAGCGACGCGGGCACCCGCCAGCGTGCGTTCGATCTCTGCGATGACACCGGCTTTGGTTGCGCGGCTGCTGTGGAGCTCCAGGGCGGCCACGCCGATGCCAGCCTCGTCCAAGCGTTGCTTCACGACGTTCAGGGCCGCCAGCTTCTCCGCGACAAAGAGGACACGCTTGCCCTGGGCGAGTGCGTTGCCGATGACGTTGGTGATGGTCTGCGACTTACCCGTACCCGGCGGTCCCTGGATGACGAGGTTGGCTCCCGCAGCCACCTCCAGCACAGCACGCGCCTGGCTGCCATCGGCATCCATGACAAAGCCCGAGGTCGTAACGTCGAACTCCTCATCGAACGCCTCGAAGTCAATGTCTGAGGACGGATCGTTAGCGAAGCCACCCCCCGGCGACAGGAGCTTGCGAAGCACCGGATGGAGGGCTGGGCTTTCGTTCTCGGGCCAGGACTTCGGGTCTAAGTCCTTGTACATGAGGAAGCGGGTGAACGAGAAGAAGCCAAGCTGGACTGCCTCGGTGTCAACAGACCAACGTGGCTGCACCGAAACAGCAGCCGCAACGTCCGCGAAGTAGTCCCCGAGTTCTAGGGTACTGTCGCCATCTCCCTCGAACGGGAAGTCCGGCAACTCGATCCCGAACTCCAGGCGCAACTTCTCGCGCAGCGAGAGGTTCTCGGTAACGTCGTTGCCGTCGTGCTCCAGCGAGAAGCTTTCACCACGACGGGTGCGTACCAACTGGACGGGCAGGAGCACTAGCGGTGCTCGCCTCGGGGTATCGGCAACATCGCTCTCGTACCAAACGAGGAAGCCGATCGCTAAGAACAGCGAGTTGACGCCTTGTTCCTCTAGGAGCGTGTGGGCCGTAGCACTAATACGGAGCAGGCGACGGAACAACGCTTCGCTGTCCAGGCGAGTTGCCAGCGCCCGACCATGCACGTCTTCTGGATCGGAGGCGGCGTCGAACGCGCCGCCCAAGTCGTCGCTGAGATCGAGAGGGTCGTCAACGTCGGAGCCTTCGGCAGCGGCAGCCGCTTGCTTCGTCGTCGCCAGGAATGGCAGATCCCCGCCCTCTTCATATAGCGACTGCCAGACGCTCGCGGAGTCTCGGTTGTGAATCCGCAGAGACGTCGCTTTGGTCTCCCGATAATTGAGCATCTTGTTTCGCAGGGACATATCCAGGAGGTCCTTGCGCGCCGCAGCCAGCTGGCGTTCGACCGGGTCTGCCGACAGGAGGGAGGCATCGTCATATTCGGCGAGGACATCTTCGTCTTCGTCGTCTTGGATTGCCCCGGCCTGCTCCGCGTTCATGTCCTCATTCGGTCGATTCACAGCATGGTCACGATTCTAGCGACGGGCCACGACACCGATTGCGCGTCGGTGGACTGACCGCGGGACGGTGACAGCCCAGGCTCATTCATGCACGACCCCGACGCTTACTTTTCCTTCTCTTTCACACAGTCCCCTCCCTCGCCGTCCTCGTCTCTTTCCTGCCGCTCTTCCGCCTAACGCTCTAGCGCCCCCCAACGAATGGACGTA
>QFPO01000013.1 GCA_003241385.1 Rhodanobacter denitrificans | reverse complement strand
AGCCAGGACGCGTGGGGCAACGTGATGACGGAGTCCTACGGGAGCGGGATGCAGGCCACGCATGTGCACCATGCGAGCACGGGCCAGCTCAAGAGCCAGAAATGGCGTGCCTGAGCGACTGGGCGCGTAAGGCTCTGGATGGCGAACGCGAATGCAGAAACTCGTGTACTTCGGTTCAAATCTATCAAGCTGAAGAGTGCGAGAGCGGGGATGGTCGTGAAAAAATCTACGATAGATGAATATATTCTGGCACCAAAAGATCTTGTGGATGGAAGAGTGGATTTGAGCAGTTTTGTAGAAAATTACTTGAATAAATTTAAGAATGAAAAAGATGCAATTGGGGGTAGACTCTATGCTGAAATGCAGGCGTTATTTGACGACGCCAATTCAGTCACGGATGACAAGGTTCTAATTAGCGAGTATCCTGATTTTTACATCTCAGAAGAAGATTTTAAAGAAAAGATTCCGGGCTACTTGAGCAGAATCTCTCTGCTTGGAATGAATAGATAAGCCTCGGAACAGCTCAGAAGTGCATGGTGAGCAGCGTTTTGAAAAGAAATCTCTCGGGAGCTGATGTTGATAAGCGGATACAGGCATGCGGAGATGCAGATGAAGATGATTTTCTTCTTTATTCCATTTGCATTGCTGATTTCTCCATCGGGCAACGCTTACGATGTGGAGGGGCAATCATACGTCGAGGCCATAAGGCGGTCTTTAGTCCAAGAGGGAAGCGGTGGGTGCGCTATGTCTGATGATTCAGATGAAAGTGATCGCATGAAAGAATTTCTATCCAAACTTAATGCAAATGATATTGCTTCATTGAAGGAGGTTTCGATTGGGCCTGACCAAAAAGCGGTTGATATAGTTTTTAGGGTCAACAATAAAATTGTCAGCGTAGGTTTGAGGTCTAGAGGTGGGGTATGCGTGGGATATGCGGCACATTGGATTGTTGATTGATCACGTATGCGTTCTGTGCCGAGTCACGATATGGCGGCATTAGCCGCGGCTAGCCTCGGAACCTATGACCGAGTCCTGGGTGCACGATCCGCTCGGCAACCCGGGCGCGCTGCGGTACTAGCAGCGACGCCGCCGCAGCGGTCTGCCGGTGGTGTGGTGCGAGGGCCATGCCTACGACACGACGATCAAGCGCCTGAGCACGACGATGACAATCGGGTCGACACCACCGCTGCTCAACGGCTTCACGAGCGCGGTGTACTGGGAGGCGACGAGCCAGGACGCGTGGGGCAACGTGATGAGGGAGTCCTACGGTGCAGCGACCGTCTGGAACCAGCAAACACCTGTGGAGTTCGTCCGTTCAGCCGCCCAGAGACTTCCACGCCGCCAGCGCGGCGGTACGCGTCTCGGACAGATCGACCAAAGGCGGCGGATAGCCGCTGTGCCTGAGCAGGTCCGGGTCGTGCCAGGGCTGATGGACCAGTGGTGCCGCGATGCCGGCGAGTTCCGGAATCCAGCGCCTCACGTAGTGGCCGTGCGGATCGAACTTGAGGCCCTGCGTGACCGGGTTGAAGATGCGGAAGTACGGTGCGGCGTCGACGCCGCAGCCGGCCGTCCACTGCCAGCCCTGCGAGTTGTTGGCGAGGTCGGCGTCGACCAGGGTGTCCCAGAACCAGCGTGCGCCGTCGAGCCAGTGCTGGCGCAGATTCTTGGTCAGGAAGCTCGCGACCAGCATGCGCACGCGATTGTGCATCCAGCCGGTGGTCCACAGCTCGCGCATGCCGGCGTCGACGATCGGAATGCCGGTGAGGCCCTGCTGCCAGCGCCGCTGCGCATGAGGATCGCGCGGCACCCAGGCGAAACGCTCGAAGCGCGGGTCGAGCGGGCGGTCGGCCATCGTCGGATTGTGGTGCAGCAGGTATTGCGAGAAATCGCGCCAGCCCAGTTCGCGCAGGTAGGCCTCGGCGGCCTGGCGCGCGCCGGCGCCGAGATCGGCGGCCGACCGCAGTACCGCGTGGGCGACCTGGTTCGGCGAGATCTCGCCGAAATGCAGATGCGGCGACAGGCGCGAGGTGCCGACCTGGTCGGGCCGGTCGCGTACCTCGGCGTATTCGCGCAGCGGCGCCGCGAGGAAATCCTCGAGTGCCTGCCGCGCGCCGGCTTCGCCGGGCTGCCAGGCCTCGCCGAAACCGGCATCCCACCGAATCGACGGCAGCAGGCCGAGTGAGCCGAGCGGCAGCGAGCCGTCGATCGCCACCGACAGCAGGCGCGGCGGCGCCGTCCACGGCTTGCGCGGCTGCAATCGCGCGCGTGCGGCGCGCCAGTACGGCGTGAACACGCGATACGGCGTGCCGGCGCCGGTCGTGACGGCATGCGGCTCGGTCAGCAGCGCGCCGGTGGCCAGATGCAGCGTAATGCCCTCGCGCGCGAGCGCGTCGCCGACGTGGCGATCGCGCTCGGCGGCGATCGGTTCGTAGAGCCGCTGCGCATGGACCGCGACTGCGCCGCTGGCGCGGATCGCCCTGCACAGCGCATCGAGGCTCGGACCGCGCAGACGATGCAGCGTGGCGTCGCGCTCGGCCAGGCGCTGATCGAGTGCGGCCAGCGCATGATGCAGCCACCAGCGGCTTGCGGCGCCGGGCGCCCACGGCGCCTCCTCGTCCGGCGCGTCGACGTAGACGGGCAGGATGCGATCGTGCGCGTCCAGCGCGGCCTGCAGGGCGCCGTTGTCGTCGAGGCGCAGGTCGCGGCGGAACCAGACGATTGCAGTGCTCATCGTCGAGCGACCTCGTCAGCGTGCGTGGATGATCAGGCGCGACAGCGCGAACGTGACCGGAATCGTCGCGACGATCGCGAACGCGAGCGCGAGCCAGGCCGGCACGCCGAGCAGGTCGACCGCGACGTGCAGTACCAGCAGGCTCAGCAGGTACTGCACGAGGTAGACCAACGGATAGCGCAGTGCGGCGCGGCGGCTCAGCTTCTGCCGGAACACGAACCAGGTGTTCATGAAATAGCCGACCGAGATACCGGCCAGATACGCGATGCTGTAGGCGACCGGGTAGTGCAGCCAGCGCAGCAGCAGCAGGTACAGCGCATAGGCGACCGCGGTGTTGGTGCCGCCGACGATCAGGAAGCGTACGAACTCGCCGGCGACGCGGCGACGCAGCTCAGCGGTCATCGGCGTCGTCGGCGCGGCCGATGCGGTGCGCGACGATGTAGACCGGCCGCCGATACGCGGCGCTCATCAGCCGCCCGATGTACTCGCCGATCACGCCGAGGATCAGCAGCTGGATACCGCAGGCGAGCAGCACCACCGACATCAGCGAGGTATAGCCCGGATCGGTGATGTGGCCGGTCAGCCGGCCGATCACGACGTAGGCGAGGTAGAGGAAGCTGATCGCCGCGAGCACGCCGCCGCCGTAGGTCGCCACGCGCAGCGGCAGATGCGAGAACGTCACGAAGATGTTCAGCGCATGCGAGATCAGCTTGCGCAGCGTGTAGGTGCTCTGCCCGTGCTGGCGTTCGCCGTGACTGACCTCGACGGTGGCCACGCTGGACGTCAGCCACGACAGCATGCCGTCGATGTAGGGCCGGTTGTGGCCGAGCGCGACGAGATGGCGTGCGAGCGGCGCGTGGATCGCGCGGAACGAGGTGTAGGACTCGTTGAGATCCGGAAACGCGCGCTTGAGCGCGTGGCGCATCAGCTCGGACGTGAGGTTGCGATAGCCGGCATGGGTGCGCTGCGCGAACGTGCCGTAGACCAGCGGCGTCTCGGCGCTGCCGGCGGCGAGCAGGGACGGAATCGCCTCGGGCGCGTGCTCGAGGTCGTCGTCGATCGTCACGATCCATGCGCCGCGCGCCTCGGCGATGCCGCAGACGGTCGCCGCGTGCTGGCCGAAGTTGCGCGAGAGGCGCAGCCCGACGACCTCCGGATGCGCGGCCGACAGTGCCTGGATCGTCGGCCAGGCCTCGTCCTGGCCGCGATCGTCGACGAGGATCAGGTCGTGGCGCAGGCCCGCGCCGCGCATCGCGGCTGCGACGCGCTCGCGCAGCTCGGGCAGCGCGGCGCTGCCGCCGTAGACCGGCACGACGATCGAGACATCCAGGGCGGGAGCGGCGGCATCCATGAGCGTGCGACGAGGAGCAGGGCCGGCAAGTCTAGCCTGACCGGCACGGATGGGGATGCGGCAGCGCCAACGGATGAGGTCGCGGTGCGCTTCAGCGTGCGATCGACTGAAGCGCCACTGATCGCCCACACGGTGCATCGCGATGCACAAGCGGCTCGGCTCGCATCAACGCGAGGTGCCGCTGTCCCGTTCGAACCAGGCCCAGGTATCGGCGAGGCCGGCGGCCAAATCGATCGCTGCACGCCAGCCGAAATCGGCCTGCACGGCGCGTCCGTCCGGTGCGACGCGCGCGACGTCGACGCCGCGCGGCGGCAGACGCTCGACCGCGATCGGGCGCCCGCATGCCTGCGAGCAGGCCTCGACTAGCTCGAGCACGGACGCGGTATGGCCGCTGGCGACGTTGTAGCGACCGAAGCCGGCCGGGCAGCCGGCCGCGACGATCGCGGCGACGAGGCGTGCCAGATCGTCGACGTGGCAGTAGTCGCGCACGCTCGAGCCGTCGCCCCAGATCGGGAACGGCGTGCCGTCGAGCGCGCGGCCGAACAGCGTCGGCACGATCGCGAAGCCGGTGCCGATGGCCTGGCCGGGGCCGTAGACGTTGGTCGGCCGCAGCGAGACCGCGCGCCAGCTCGTGGTCGCGGTGCAGGCGTGCAGAAACGCTTCGGCGGCCGCCTTGCCGGCGCCGTAGTACGAGCGCGGCCGCAGTGCGGTGTCCTCGTCGGCACCGTCGGCGCCGTCGCCGTAGATCGCGCCGGCCGAGGATAGATAAATCAGCTCGCGGTCCGGAAACGCCGATGCGAGCTCGAGCAGACGGCTGAGCGGCATCAGATTGCCGAGCACCTCGAGGCCGGGCTCGCGTGCGGACGTGCCGGGCGTCGTGACGCTGGCCGCATGGACGATCGTGCGGCACTGGCCGAGCAGGTCGGCGAGCAGGCCGGCGTCCTCGATCGAGCCGCGTACGCGTCGGACCGCGCCTTCGCGGCCGACGCGTTCGGAGCGTCCGAGCGCGACGACCGGCCGGCCGCTGCCGGCCAGGTGGCGCACGATCGCGCGGCCGGCGAATCCGGCCGAGCCGAGCACGAGCACGCCATCGGCGGCGGGATGCGTCGCGGCCATCATCAGGCCGCGCTGGCGGCCGGTGCGGCCTCCGGCCACGATGCTGCGGTCGAGATCACCACGCCGTCGCGTGCGGTCAGCAGCGCCTGCAGGCCCGGCCGCCAGAGGCCAGGCACGTCGGCGAACCCGTCGCGGCGGTAGCGCGTACCGTCAGGATCGTTCCAGTAGCCGAGCGGCAGCCCCGGAAACGGCGCGAGGCAGGCCAGTGCGCCGCTGCGATCGCGCAGCGGATGGCCGTCCTCGTCGATCACCTCGACGCGCAGGCCGAGGCCGCGGCCCTGCAGCTCGCCGCGATGGACCGGCAGCAGCGGATTGCCGATCGCCAGACTCGTCAGCAGATCCGGTCCGCCGGCGGTCGCGCACAGCAGCACGCGCTGCTTGATCGCCGCGTAGACGTAGTCGTAGGCCTCCGGCGGCGGTACCGGACCGGTCACGACGATCGTGCGCAGGTGGTGCAGCTTGTGCGTCTGCATCGGTGCGAGGCCGGCTGCGGCCGACGCGGCCAGCGCATCGCTGCGCGTCACCAGCACGCTGGCGCCGACGTCGTCGAGCACGCGCCAGAGCGCCTCGCCGCCGGCCGAGGTCGTCTCGTCGACGAAGATCAGCGTCGCGCCGACCGCGAGCGCCGAGACCAGCCAATGCCAGGCGGCGGTGTCGTCGGTCGCGACGACGATGCGGTCCTCGCGCTTGAGATCGAGCTGCAGCACCAGGTCTTTCAGATGCTGGATCAGCAGGCCGCCGGCACTGTGCACGACGCCTTCGCGGTGACCGCCCGCGGACACCGCGGCCGGCAGTACGTACAGCGGATGCGCGAACGGCAGCGGCTCGAACGCCGGTTGTCCGGCATCGCCGGACGCGAACGCGGCCCAGGCCGTGACGCCGGCCGATGCCTCGGCGCCTGCATTCGCGACGATCGTGCCGATCGAGGGCGCGGTCGCGTGCAGCGCATCGGCGGTCGCCGCGGCGACGGCGCACTCGCCGCCGAGGAACAGCAGCTTCGGTGCGAGCGCGGCGAGATAGGCCGCATCCGGCAGGTACGCGTCGTCGTGCGGGCAGGGCGCCCAGATCGCGCCGATCGCGGTCGTCGCCAGCAGCGCGATCACGCGCTCGAGTCCGCTGCCGAGCGTGCCGGCGACGCGATCGCCGCTGCCGACGCCGGCCGCGCCGAGCGCTGCGGCGACGCGCGCGACTTCGCCGTGCAGGGCCGCATAGGTCAGCGAGCGCTGCGCACCGTGTGCGTCGCGTGCGATCAGTGCGACGCGATCGTCGCGGTGGCGCAGCAGGTTCTGCGCGAAGTTGAGCCGGACTTCCGGAAACCAGCGCGCATCGGCGAGGTGCTCGGCCTCGATCAGCACCGGCTCGAAATCGCCGCTGGCGCGGATGCCGCAGAATTCCCAGACCAGCGGCCAGAACCGCGTCGGATGGCGGATCGAGAAGTCGTACAGCGGGGCGTAGCGACGGATGTCCTCGTTGCCGGTCTGTTCGCGCACGAAGCGCATGAAGCGGTTGAGGTTCGCGCGCTCGATGCGCTCGTCGCTCGGTTCCCAGAGGGGTTTGTTCATCGCAGGCCCTGTGTCCCTGCCGGATCGCGGCGTGCGGTCGATCGCCGGTCGGCGCCGCTAACTTAGCAGGAACCTTCGCCTGCGGACCACCGCCGCGCGCAGGCGGCGCCGCACGTCAGGCTCTCACTGCGTCAGATGCGGCGCGAGCCACGCTTCGAACGTCGACTCGTTCATATTGCCGATGCGCTGCGCGAGGATGCGGCCGTCGCGGCCGATCAGCACGTTGAACGGCAGCACGCTGCGCGTATTGCCCATGCGCAGCGACAGATCGGGCCCGGCGCCCGGCGCGTCGATCAGGATCGGATAGTCGACCGGATGCGTGCGCAGGAACGCGAGCGCGGGCTCGGCCTCCTCGGCCGCCACGCCGATGATCTCCACGCCGCGGCCGGCGTGGCGCCGCCGCGCGGCGTCGAGCATCGGCATCTCCTCGCGGCATGGTCCGCACCAGCTGGCCCAGAAGTTCAGCACGACCAGCTGGCCATCCCATTCGGACAGGCGGCGCGGGCGGCCGTCGCGGTCGGGCAGGGCGACGTCGAGACGGCGGTCGCCGACGTCGAGCGGCTGCAGGTCGGCCGGCAGCGCCGCGACCGGGCGCGAGGGCCGCAGCCAGACGCTGAGCGCGAGACCGGCGCCGGCGCTCGCGAGCGCCAGGGCGACGATCAGCAGGTGCTGGCGATCGAGCCGCATGCCTCAGCGCCGCGCCGGCGGCAGCGCCTGCTCGACGATGCCGGCGGTCAGCAGCGTCGGCAGCACGCGCCCGGGGCCTTCGCGGCCTTCGAACACGACGTACAGCGGCACGCCGACCGCCTGATGCTGCTGCAGGAACGCGGTGATCGCCGGATCGACGTTGGTCCAGTCACCCTTCATGTAGACCGCGTCGGCGGCCTGCAGCAGCGACTTGAAATGATCGGTGCCGAGCACGTTCTTCTCGTTGGCCTTGCAGGTCACGCACCAGTCCGCGGTCATGTTGACGAACACGGTGCGGCCTTCGGCACGCAGCGCAGCGAGCTTGTCGGCCGAATACGGCACGGCCGCGTCGGCATCGGCGCCGACGGTCGCGCTCGGTACCGGCAGGCGCGCGACGCCGATCAGCGGCACCAGCGCGGCCGCCACGACCAGCAGCGCGAGCACGCGGCCGAGCGTGCGCCCGCTCCAGCGGCTGCGCTCGTACCACCACAGGCCGAGCGCGAGCACGACGCCGCCGGCCAGCACCAGGCCGACCGCGTCGACGCCGCGCTGCTTGCCGAGCACCCAGGCCAGCCAGACCGCGGTCAGGTACATCGGGAACGCCAGCACCTGCTTGAACGTCTCCATCCAGGCGCCGGGCCGCGGCAGCCGCGAGGCCAGCGCCGGAACGAAGCCGATCAGCAGGAACGGCAGTGCCAGGCCGAGGCCGAGCGCGAGGAAGATCAGCAGCGCGACCAGCGACGAGGACGCGAACGCGAAGCCGAGCGCCGGCCCCATGAACGGCGCCGTGCACGGACTGGCGACGATGCAGGCGAGCACGCCGGTGAAGAAGTCGCCGGCCGGGCCGGACCGGTTCGCGAGCGTCTGGCCGGTGCCGGCCAGACCCGCGCCGATCGTGAACACGCCGGACAGGCTCAGGCCGACCGCGAGCAGCACGTAGACCAGCAGCGCGACGAATGCCGGTTGCTGCAGCTGGAATCCCCAGCCGAGCGCCTGGCCGGCCGCACGCAGCGCGATCACTGCCAGGCCCACCACGGCGAACGAGACCAGCACGCCCAGCGTGTACCACAGCGCGTGGCTGCGCGCCTTGGCCAGGCTTTCGCCGCTCTGCGCCAGGCCGATCACCTTCAGCGACAGCACCGGCAGCACGCACGGCATCAGATTGAGGATCAGACCGCCGAGCAGGGCCAGCAGCAATGCGCCGGCCAGCGATGCGGCGCCGGTCTGCGGCGGCTGACTGCGCAGCGCATTCTCGGACGAGGCGTCGGCGGCCGGCACCGCGGCGGCCGGCACGAACGCGGCGTTGGCCTGGGCGAGCTCGGCTTCGGTCAGCGCCGGCAGCGCGAGCGCGATCGAGCGCGTCATCACCGGATAGCAGATGCCGTTTTCCTTGCAGCCCTGGAACGCGGCGCGCAGCGTCGCGGTGCCGGCCTGCGCGTCGGCGCGGCGCAGCGGGATCGGCAGTTCGACCTGGCGGTAGTAGACCACCACGTTGCCGAAGTGCTCGTCGACGTGATCGACGCCGGGCGGCCAGCGCGGCGCGCCGAGCTCGGCGGCGCCGCCTTCGAGCGCGAACTCGGTCTTGTCGCGATACAGGTAGTAGCCGTCGGGCAGCGTCCAGCGCGCGAGGATCTCGCCGGGACCGGTCGGGATCGCCTCGAACACGAAGGCCTGGTCTTCGGGCAGCGCGTCCTGGCCGCCGGCCTGGCCGAGCAGTCCGCCGCCGCTGGGGCCGCCGAGCGCGATCAGACCGCCGCCGGGCGCCGCGCCGGCCGTTGCGGCCGGAACGTCGAGCCGCAGCGTCGTCGGGTGCGGCGGATAGCAGATCAGCGGCTCGACCTCGTGACAGCCCTGCACGGTCACGGTGAACTCGACCGCGCGCGCGTTCGGATCACTCAGTACGTACGGCAGGGTGGCCGCGACCGTGCCGTGATAGATCTCGACGTCGCCGAAGAACTCGTCGTGCTTCGGTATGCCGGCCGGCAGGTCGAGTGCGCCGAGGCTCAGGCCCGGCTGGCCGGTCTTGGCGCTGATCCGCGACTTGTAGAGGTAGTAGTCCGGCGCAACCGTCCATTCGAGCGCGACACGGCCCGGCTCGCGGATCTCGGCGCGCAGCACGAACGCCTGCTCGACCGGCAGCAGGCCGTCCTGCTCCTGCGCCGCGACGGTGGATACGAGGGACGTCAGGGCCAGCGCGGCGGCGAAAAGACAACGCAACAAGGTACGACTCCTCACAGGGCGGTCAGGCCGGAGCGGCGGTCTCGCGCGCGATCCAGTCCAGGTAGGGCGGGTGGCCCGACGCGATATCGACCGCGACGATCTCCGGCAGTTCATACGGGTGCAGCGCCAGTACGCAGTCGCGCACCGCGTCGAGGCGCTCGCGCCGCGTCTTGATCAGCAGCAGCACCTCGGTCGAGACCGTGACCGCGTCGTCCCAGCGGTAGGTCGAGCACACGCCGCCGATCGCCTGCACGCAGGCGGCCAGACGCGCCTCGACGAGGCCACGCGCGATGCGCGACGCGGATTCGGCGTCGGGGCAGGTGCACTGCACGATCGAGGCGGACATGGCGAGGCGGCGGACCGGCAAAGGCCGCCGATGGTCGCACAGTCCGCGCCAACTTCCGAGGATCGGTCCGCCGGGCCGCGCCGCCCGGCGGGCCGTGTCACGGCGTGCCGTCGAAGCCGTCGACGAACAGGGCTTCGTTCGAGGCCGGCTCGCAGACGGCCGGCGTGACCGACTCGAACAGCGCGCGGGTCGCCCATTCTGGGTGGTCGATGAACGGGTTGCGGTTGCCCTGGAAGGTCTGGATCACGTCGTTGCGTGCGACCTCGGCGGCATCGGGCGGATCGGCCACGTGCCAGGCCAGCAGATCGGTCAGCAGGCCCATGTAGGCCGGCACGTCGTAGTTGGACGTGCCGACGATGCGGCTGCGGTCGTCGGTCAGTTCCAGGTCCGGTTCGCGCTGGCCGCTGACCGGGTCGGTGCCGCCTTCGTAGCGGATCGCCATGTACAGCACCGCGCGCGCCAGATCGCCCTTGCGGAAGTTCCAGGCTTCGAACGAGTTGCCGTTGACCCAGTTCGAGTTGCCCGGATAGACGCCGCTGCCGCCGCCGACGCCGAAGTTGGCCTCGGTGATGCGCTCGCCGCAGCTGGCCGAGGTCGGGCAGTACGCGTACGGCTTGTTGCCGCGGTCGGCGTTCCATTGCGTGTCGGACAGATACAGCATGTGGGTGTCGGTGTACGGCGCGTTCGGCAGGCCGAGGTCGCCGGTCGTGCTCGGGAAGCCGAGCGAGTTCGGCCAGGTGTGCTCGCGGTTGTAGGTCAGGCCGCTGCCGGTGCCGGCACGGTCGCTGCCGCGGATGTAGAGCCGGTTGCGGTAGACGTCGAGAATGCGGTTCGGGTCGTCCGGATGGGCCTGCGCGAGCTCGAGGATCGTCCAGGTGCTGGTGCCGCTGCCGCTGTACGGATAGGCGGTGTGGCCGCGGATCGTCGCATGCAGCGTGCAGCGCAGCTGGCCGGGACTGCTCGTGTTGACCTGCGCGTAGTAGCCGGACGGCGAACCGTCGGCGACGGTGAACGCGACGCTGACCGACGCGGCCAGCGGCAGGCCGGCACCGTTGCGCACGGCGTCGGCGTCGATCGCGAACTGGCAGCTGCCGCCGGCCGGCAGCACGGCGGCCGGCGTCAGCGTGCGCGTCGTGCCGCTGCCGGTCTCGGTCAGTGCGATCGGCTGGCCGTCGCAGGCCAGATCGAACGCATCGGCGTCGGTCGTCACCGACTGGCTGAACACCACGCGGATGTCGCTGGCGGCCGGCACGTTGGCGGCGCCGTCGGCCGGTACGGTCGAGACCACGCTCGGCGGCACCGGCGGCGAGGTGCCGCCGTTCGCGGTGAAGCGGACCTCGTCGATCGCGAGGCCGTCGTCGGCGCCGTTGGCGTCGACGTCGACCCAGCGCACCCACAGCTCCGCGCCCGGCGCGAGGCCGAGCCCTTCGATCGCGGCCTCGACGGCGCTGCGGTTCGCGGCGAGATTGCCGTCGCGCGCGCCGATCGCGCCGCCGGTGACCGGTGCGACGAAGTCGAGCGTAGCGACCGGCGTCCAGTTGCCGTTGCCGAGGCCGCCGGCGTCGAGGCTGTATTCGAACGCCAGGCGGTCGGGCCGTCCGGCCGTGCCGAGGCGCCATTGTTCGCCGACGTAGGCGACCGTGACGGCGTCGATCGTCTGCGCCGATTCGTTGCGCAGCCGCGCGCCGATCGTCGGCGTCAGCGAGCCCGAGCGCAGCATGCCGAGCGCGCGTTCGCCGCTGCCGGACGCGCCGTAGCTGTAGGTGTTGCCGGCGTTGGCTGCGCCGGTGTCGGCCGCATAGCGGCCATCGGCGTTGTTGCCGGTCTCGAGCAGGTACCAGCCGTTCGGCAGCGTCGTCGCGGTGCCGCTGGCGGCCAGCGAATCGAAGCTCTCGGTCGCCGGCGCGTCCGGCGTCAGCGCGACCGACTGCGCCAGCACCGGCCCGCACGCGCCGGCGAGCAGCAGTGCGGCCCAGGCGCGCATGGTCAGGGTGTGATTCCTCATGGTCTGCCTCCTCCCCCGAGGCGTCCCGCAGCCGGGCACAAAAAAAAGAGGGCGCGACTCTAGCAGGCTGTCGTGACGGCGGCGTGTCCCGGCGTCTCAGCCACACGCGGCCGGTCGTGCCGGCGTGTCCGCGGGCGAAATCGCCGGCGATCGACCGTCCGCTGCCGCGTCGGCCCGGTGCCCGGGACCGCCCATAGATCATCAAGGCGCCTGCCGGCGAAACCGGCCGTCAGGATGCCTCGGGCCGGCCTGTCGCGGCGGCGTCATCGGCGCCGGCGACGATCGTCCGCAGGCGAGCGGCGCGCGACGATTCGCAGGCGCGCCCTTGAAGCGCCGGGCCGCGCCTCCACCTCGCTGCCACGTCGCGGTGGCTTCCGTTGTCCGAAGTGCGCCGCTAGAATTGGCACTCACTAGGGTCAAGTGCTAACAACGCTCGACCACGTGTATTCAATTCAATCACTTAACCACTTTCATCCCACCTGCTGAAGGAAGCACCCCATGGCACTGCGCCCCCTGCACGATCGCGTGATCATCAAGCGCCTGGAAGAGGAAAAGGTCTCGGCCGGCGGCATCGTCATCCCCGACAGCGCCGCCGAGAAGCCCAGCCGCGGCGAAGTCATCGCGGCCGGCAACGGCAAGATCCTCGAGGACGGCAAGGTCCGTCCGATCGCGGTCAAGACCGGCGACAAGGTCCTGTTCGGCAAGTACTCGGGCACCGAGGTCAAGGTCGACGGCGAAGACCTGCTGGTCATGCGCGAAGAAGACATCCTGGCGGTCATCGAGTAAGCCGGCGCCGCGCGCCGCACTCGACGTATCCGCACCCCCAAGCAATCCATCGAAGGAATCCGTTCCATGGCAGCCAAAGACATTCGTTTCTCCGAAGACGCCCGCGCGCGCATCCTGCGCGGCGTCAACACCCTCGCCAACGCCGTGAAGGCGACGCTGGGCCCGAAGGGCCGCAACGTCGTGCTCGAGAAGAGCTTCGGCTCGCCGACGATCACCAAGGACGGCGTGTCCGTCGCCAAGGAGATCGAGCTGGCCGACAAGTTCGAGAACATGGGCGCGCAGATGGTCAAGGAAGTCGCTTCCAAGACCTCCGACGTGGCCGGTGACGGCACCACGACCGCGACCGTTCTCGCCCAGGCGCTGATCCGCGAAGGCCTCAAGGCCGTTGCCGCCGGCATGAACCCGATGGACCTCAAGCGCGGCATCGACAAGGCCGTCATCGCGGCCGTCGAGGAGCTCAAGAAGCTCAGCAAGCCGTCGGCGGACTCCAAGTCGATCGCCCAGGTCGGCACGATCTCGGCCAACGGCGACGAGCTGATCGGCAAGCTGATCGCCGAGGCGATGGACAAGGTCGGCAAGGAAGGCGTGATCACGGTCGAGGAAGGTTCGGGCCTGGACAACGAGCTCGACGTCGTCGAAGGCATGCAGTTCGACCGCGGCTACCTGTCGCCGTACTTCATCAACAACCAGCAGAGCCAGCAGGTCGAGCTCGAAGACCCGTTCGTGCTGCTGTACGACAAGAAGATCTCCAACGTCCGTGAACTCCTGCCCGTGCTCGAGGGCGTCGCCAAGGCCGGCAAGCCGCTGCTGATCGTCGCCGAGGAAGTCGAGGGCGAGGCGCTGGCGACCCTGGTCGTCAACACGATCCGCGGCATCGTCAAGGTCGCGGCCGTCAAGGCGCCGGGCTTCGGCGACCGTCGCAAGGCGATGCTCGAGGACATGGCGATCCTGACCGGCGGTCAGGTGATCTCCGAGGAAGTGGGCCTGCAGCTCGAGAAGGCCACGCTCAAGGATCTGGGCCGCGCCAAGAAGGTCGTGATCACGAAGGAGAACACGACGATCATCGACGGCGCCGGCGAGGCGGCCGCGATCCAGTCGCGCATCAAGCAGATCAAGGCGCAGATCGAGGAGACCTCCTCGGACTACGACCGCGAGAAGCTGCAGGAGCGCGTGGCCAAGCTGGCCGGCGGCGTGGCCGTCATCAAGGTCGGTGCGGCGACGGAAGTGGAGATGAAGGAGAAGAAGGCGCGCGTCGAGGACGCCCTGCACGCCACGCGTGCGGCCGTCGAGGAAGGCGTGGTCCCGGGCGGCGGTGTCGCGCTGATCCGCGCGCTGTCGGCGCTGGCCAAGCTCAAGGGTGACAACGAGGAGCAGACCCACGGCATCCAGATCGCCAAGCGCGCGATGGAAGCGCCTCTGCGCGAGATCGTCACCAACGCCGGCGAAGAGCCCAGCGTGATCCTCAACAAGGTCGCCGAGGGCAAGGGCAACTTCGGCTACAACGCCGCGACCGGCGAGTACGGCGACATGGTCGAGCTCGGCATCCTGGACCCGACCAAGGTCACGCGTACCGCGCTGCAGAACGCCGCGTCGATCGCCGGCCTGGTCATCACGACCGAGGCGATGGTCGCCGAAGCGCCGAAGAAGGAAGAGCCGCATTCGCACGGCCCGGCCGGCGGCGGCATGGGTGGCATGGGCGGCATGGACTTCTGATCCACTTCATCCGCTCCGAAGCGAAACAAAACCCCCGCCGCGAGGCGGGGGTTTTTTGTTTGCGGACATCAATGGCTTGTCACGAACACCCGGGCAGGCTGAGCGGATTGTCGGGGGACTCGCCGTCGTTCTCGGTCTTCAGATATGGGTTGCCGGCGGCGCTTTTCGCTACCACCAGCCAGCCAGACGTCCCGTTGGCGCTATGCGATGTCTCGGGCCGATCAAGCTGGCTCCAGCGTGCCGATGGGGTTACGCTGCGTTCGACGCGGCGGGACGAGGAGCCGTCATGCACGCACTTCGTACATGGACGCGCGTGGGCTGTTGCCTGGCGGCCGCCTGGACCCTGGTCGCGACCGGGCAAGCCCTCGCGACCGGTGAGCTGGATGCCGCGTTCGGCACCGGCGGCGAGCTGCTGATCGCGCGGCCCGACAGTTCGCTCGGCTCGCCCGAGTGGCTCGGCGGACTGGCCGCGCTGTCGGACGGACGTGTCTACTGGACCCTCAACGACGGCGACGACGCGCAGTGGCTGGTGCGCATGCATCGCAACGGCGATTGGGACACGAGTTTCGCCGGCGATGGCCGCGTCGAGATCGACGCGCCCTGCGGCGGGTCGCATCCGGTCCGCGTGGCCGTCGACGGCGACGGCGCGGTGATCTGGACCGGCGTCTGCCTGCTGCGCTTTCACCACGATGGCAGCCCCGACCAGGATTTTCCGGCCGGCCCCCCGTCTCTGCCCGGAACCGGCTTCCATGTCGCGGCGCTGGCGCGCGATGGTGCCGGGCGCTGGCTGCTGGCCGGCATCCAGGCCCTTCAGTGGCAGGTGTGGCGTTTCCGGCCCGACGGCAGCAATGATCCGAGCTTCGGCGGTGGCAAGGGTTTCGTCTCGCCCGCCGTGCCCGCCAGCAATGGCGTGCGCGATCTGCGCGCCCTGGCCGTACGGCCGGACGATCGCGTTCTGCTGGCTGGCCTGCGCGGCAACAGCAACGGACCGAACCTGGTATTGCTGCAACTGCTCGCCGATGGTCAGCCGGACCCGCAGTTCGGCACGCAGGGACTGGTCGACGTCGAAGCGCCGGCCGGGTTCAACGGCATCGAGGCCGCCGCCGTGGTGCTCGACCGGCGAGGCAATGCGATCGTCGCCGGCAACGGCAACAACGGCTCGCAGAGCTGTTGCGCGCTGGTGACGCGGTTCGATCCGACCGGCGTGCTCGACGCGAGTTTCGGCCTGCGTCTGATGATGCCGCCCGGCAACACCACGCTGTCGCCGTTCGGCGAAACCTCCAGCACGCTTGCGCTGCTGCCCGGCGGCCAGATCCTGCTCGCTCGCACCTCGTTCCCATTCCCGAGCGCGGGCGAGAGCACGCGCACGCGCTTCACCCTGGTGCGGTTGAACGGCGATGGCTCGTTGGACACCGGCTTCGGCACGGCCGGCTGGCGCAACTATGTGGTCCACGATCCGACCGGCGCCGGCATGGGCGGCCCTTATTCGCAGATTCACGGCATGGCGTACGGCGAGGGGGCCGCGCTGATGTTCGGCCGCACCTTCTTCGAGGACGGGAACTCCAAGGGCATCGATTTCGTGACCCTCGTCCGCGCGCGCTTCGATCGGCTGTTCGACGGCGACTTCGAGTGACGGTCCGGGCGGGCCGCCGCGCGAGCCCCGGTTTCGGATGCATCCAGCTCCCCTCGTGACCAGGCCGCCGTCGGGCCGCTCACTTGAAGTCGAAGCTGTCGCAGAAGACCGCATCCCCTGCGCCGCAGTCCCAAGGACCGTGCTGGCGCTCGAACGCCCCGAGATCGCGCGGTCCGTAGTCGTTGGCCTGGTGGGTGAGGTCCACGGTGCGCGGGCTGCCGACGAGGTCCAGGGTGGTCAGGCTGTCGGTCGGTGCCCAGTCCACCGCGGGCGACAGAAACCGCAGCCGGTAGTCTCCGGCGTCGGGCGCGATGAACAGCGGGTCGGCCTGCATGATCGTGTGGTGGATCGGCAGGCCGGACAGGTCGGCGACGATCAGGTGGCTGGCGGCATAGCCGCTCGCGGGACCGCGGACGTCGCGGCCGGGCTGGTCGATGATGCTCTGGGCGACCGACAGTTGGTTCGTCGAGTAGAGCGTGTGAGCACCGATCGCATTGCGCGCCAGCGTGCAGCCGGACACCGTCAGTGCGTTGCCGATCGTCGCGTCGCCCTCGGCGGCGAGCAGCGTATCGTCGGCGAGATTGTCGACGATCAGGCAATTTGTCAGATTGATGTCGCTGTCGCGACCGTAGACCACGAAGCGGGCGCGGTTGTCGCGCATGCGGATGCGATCGGCGGAGAAGTAGCCGTCGTCGAGATGGATCGCACCGGCCCCGTCCGGATCCTCAGAGGTATTGCCCGAGACGCTGTTGCAGCTGGCGCCTGCGGTACACCGCACCGCGGCAGGATGCGGCGTGCATTTGGCGAAGTTGTCCTTGTTCATGATCACGGCCCCGCTCGCATGCACGGCGGGGCCGCGCCATCCGGCGTTGTCGTCGATCCTGAAATCCCAGGCGCAGGTGACTCCGGGCGATTCGATGCCGGCACCCCAGGAGGCGGTATTGCCGACCACGCCGACCGGTCTCGACGACTGCGTCGCGAACAGCTTCAGCGTGCCCTGGTTGTAGATGCCGCCGCCGAGCGAGACGGCTTCGTTGGCATAGATCGCGGGCAGACCCGAGTAGCCCGGCGACCCGATATAGGCGTGAGCGCCGGCGCCCACGAACAGCCCGCCGCCCGAGGAGCCCGAGACGTTGTAGGCGATCATCGTCTGCGGCGCGATCATCGTCATCTCGATCGGACCGGCCAGGGCCACGCCGCTGCCGTTGTTGAACGTCACCAGGGTGCCGGTGTCCAGGACCAGTTCGGCGTTGCTTCCGGTGGCCGTGGCGGTGATGCCGCCGCCGCGGTTGAGCGTGACCGTGCTCTCGATGACCTGCAGGATGCCGTTGCCGGAAAACGCGATGCCGCGCGTCGGTGATCGCCTGATCTCCAGATGGCGCAGCTTGACGATGGCGCTGCCGTTGGCGGTGATCGACAGCACCGGCTGGGTTCCGGTCAGTCCGCCGCTGACGACGGTGCGGATGCCGTCACTGTCGGTCTGCGAACACGACGCAAAGCCGCCCACGATATTGAGATCCTGGCTGGTGACGACGACGTTGGCCTCCGGCTCGTAGCTCAGCGACCGCGTCAGGCGGATCGTGTCGAATCCGGGGTTGGCGTTGGCCGCGTTGATCGCCGACTGGATCGTGCCGTGCGTGCATGGCTGGCCGGGACCGGAAGGCGATCCGACCGTGAAGATCGCCGCATCGGCGGACACGGCCGGTATCAGCGCAGCGGCGAGTATCAGGCGCATCGGCAAACGGGAGTACGAAAGGTGCATGAGATGTCTCCTTGACTTCATGCGGCGGCTCCGGACCAATCGACCGGCATCGCCGGCGTGGCCCGCTCGGGCGGTACGGGGTCGGCTGCACTCGACAGCGCATCGGGGATCGGATCGACGAGGGTGTCGTATGCGCAGCGCCGAAGTCGCAGGGGTGAGCGGGCCTGCGGATGCGGCGGCGGTGTGCGATCACTCGAAATCGGAATCGAACAGGGGCAGCAGGTAGCGTGTCGCGGCGAAATCGGTGGTCGCGCTGGTCTGCGGGTCGTGGAGATCACCGACCAGATACAGATGATCGCCGTCCAGCATGACGCGCACGGTCTGCATCACGCCCGCTGCCGGTGCGCCGAAGGCGTCGTGAACGAAAAGGCCGGCCTCGCCGAAGCGCGGATCGATCCGGCCGCTGGAGGTCAGCACGGCGGCGAACCCTTGAAAATACGATTCGAGCGTGTCGGTGGTGCTTCCGCCGACGAGGATGCGGTCACCGGCCAATGCGTACACGCTGAAGGACGTGGGCAGGTAGCCATACTGGGCGTAGCCGAGCAGGACACGTCCGTCCAGGCCGAAAGCCGGATCGGGGTCGCCCGACGGCAGCAGCCGGGCAACTCCGATCTCCCAGTTCGTCGGCCTTTGCACGATGCCGGCCAGCAGGATGCGACCCACGGCGTCGACGGTCACGGCGAACGCTGAATCGGTCATGTCGCCACCCTGATCGAAACCGACGTATGCCCAGCCATCGTGGCCGGGCCCGAAACTCGAATCGAGCCGGCCATCCGGCAGCAACCGGACCACGCTCATGTCCAGGCCCGATCCGCCGGCACGCTCGGCGACGCCGGCGAGCACGATGCGTCCGTCGGCGAGCAACACGCCGTCGTATGCCATCGCCCGGTCCGGCTGGCCGGGGCGCAAGGGTGCCATGCAGAGGCTGCCGCGGCCGTTGCCGAAGCGGATGTCGGTGGCGCCGTTGGCGGTCAGTCTGCCCACCGCCTGGCAGGTCTGCACCACGGCGGTCGAGGTCATCGAGATCGCTGCGCCGAGCACGAGCACGCCCCCGTCCGCATCCGGCAGGATGCGTGACAACTGAACTCCGATGCCGCCGTCGACGAAGAAGCCGGGACCCAGAAAGCGGTGGCCGCTGCCGTTGAAGCTCGTGTCGACCATGCCGTCGCCGTGCAGGCGCCCGACGATCGCCGCCGCCAGATTCGGCGCGTGTGCCAGATACGGCAGTCGCCCGTCGAGCGCACGCGCGAGGTGCACGTCGCCGTGAGGGTATACCGGTGCCAGGTCAGCCAATACGCGGCCGTCGCCAGTGCTGCCGAAGCCGGGGTCCGGCACGCCGCCGGCGTCGAGGCGGACGAAGGCGGCATCGACGCCGGCGTCCATCGATGCCAGTCCGGCCAGCACAGGTCTTGCGCCGTCGATCACTGCTGCGCAGGCGAAGTCCCGCCCTCCGGGACCCACATCGAAGGCAATGCGGGCGATGCCGCCCGGACCGCCGAAACCAGGGTCGGGGATCGGTATCGGCCTGGCCGTGGCGACGGCCGCCAGACCGGCCGACAGCACAAGCGAGGCGGGCAGGCGCAGGCAGGCCAGGAGGAATCCCGCAACGCAGCGCGGGTCATCGGGCGCGCCGGACGTTCCGGGACGCTTGGCAGGACACATGGCGAATCCTTGGGACGGTCGCAGGTGCATCACGACGGGTACCTGTCAGGGAGAGAACACCTGTTAACCGAGCCCTGCCGCGAGCGCCGGTCGGGCGGCGACGCTGGCGGCGGCAGCTGGCCGATAATGCGCGGATACGGGCGCATGGGCATGGCGGTGTCTCAGCGATCGGGCCGGCTCGTTCCGGCTCGATCAGCCTGGCATCCAGCCGCCGCTGCGGTCTGCAGGAAAGCCGCAGGTGTTGCATGGGATCGGCTGAGGTGCATTGGGAAATGCTTGGGATTCGCTGCGCACCCGCGCCGGCGCCCGGCAATGCACGGACGCTGGCCCGTCGCGGCCAGCGGCGATGAGCGTTTCGGTTTCCGCTCGAGACCCGGGTTGCCGAGGCGTGCTCGCGCTCGACCGCTTCGACGTCGCAATGCACGAACGCAAGGGCGGGTCCGTGCTGCGCCGCGACGAGCCGACGGGTCGGCTCGTCCGGATCTCGCTATGCTGAGCCGGTTTTCCGGGTGAGGAGCCGGCCGTGCCGTCGAAGCTTCACGACGATCCGCCGAATGGCATGTCGCCGCCTATCGCGCCATCCTCGTCCGCCCGCGCGCTCGCGGTCTTCGACCGCTACGCCGAGCTCGATGTCGCACAGCGCGACGCGGCGTTGAGCGCGCTGGCAGCGGATGATCCGCAACTGCACGACGTGCTGTGCGGCTGGTTGGCCGCCGATGCACGTGCCGGTGTGCTCGAGCGACCCTGCCTGGACGTGCTGGCGGCTTGCGAGACGCTGTCCGAGGAGACTGTGCGCGACGAGAGCCGTATCGGCGACCGGCTCGGTCCGTGGCGCCTCGGCGCCGTCCTCGGTCGTGGCGGCATGGGGACGGTGTATCGCGCCGATCGCGTCGACGGTGCCTATCGACATCGCGTGGCGATCAAGTGTGGCCGCGGCGGGCCGGATGCGACGCTGCAGGCCGAAGCGGTCCGCAACGAATGCCAGGCCCTGGCCGCGCTGCGTCATCCGGGCATCGCGCCCATTCTCGACGGCGGCGTCGACGCAGACGGCAGGCCCTGGTTCGCGATGCCGCTGCTGGACGGTGTCGCGATCGACACGTGGTGCCGCACGCAGGCGCTCGACGCGCGAGCCTGCGTGGCGCTGATGATCGAGGTCTGCGACGCCGTCGCGCATGCGCATGCCTGCGGTCGCGTGCACGGCGATCTCAAGCCGTCCAATGTGCTGGTCGAGCGCGGCCGGCCGATCCTGGTCGACTTCGGACTGTCGGCGCCGATCACCGCCGCGGCGGCACCGGTCGCGGCCAGTGCCGCCTATGCCGCCCCGGAGATCCTCGCCGGCGGCGCCGTTTCGGCCTCGACCGATCTGTACGCGCTGGGCGCCTTGCTGTACCGCCTGCTCTGCGGCCGCCCGCCGCATGGTGTCGAATCGGCGATGGCCGTGCATCGGTCCGATGCGCCACCACCGCCGAGCGCTCACGGACCGCGCCGGCGCGTGTCGTGGTCGCTGCGCGAACTCGATGACCTCGTACTGCAATGCCTCGATCCTGTCCCCTCGCGGCGTCCGGCGTCGGTGCGGGCATGGCAGGCCGACCTCGTCGCGTGGACCGCGATGCGCGCATTGCCGAGCCGCCAGCCGGGCGCGGTCGCTCGCGCCGCCGCCTTCATGCGGCGCCGTCGCGTCGCGGTTGCACTGGCTGCGGCCATCGCGATCGTGGCCGTGCTCGGCGGCAGCGCCGCGCGGCAGGCCTCGCTGCGGATCACGGCGCTGGCCGATGATCTGGGCGATCTGTACGTCGGTACGCTGGCGCAGCGTCGCAGCGTGCCGGCGCTGGCCGCAGCCGAATCGGTTCTGCAGCGGCCCGGCCTCGGCGCCGAGGCCCGCGTGCGCGGACTCGCGGCGCTCGCCGAGGCGCATCTGGCCGGCGGCGATCACGCGCGCGCGACGGCCCTGGTGAGCGCGGCGCGGCACGCGGCGAGCCGGTCCGGTCCGGCGCGCGCGCAGGTCTCCGGGATCCATGCGCGCGTGCTCAATGCGCAGTCGCGCTACGGCGAAGCGCTACGCACGGCCGAGGAGGGTCTGGCCGCGCTCGATTCGGCCGGCGGCGGCGAATCGCTGCGCGCGGGCCTGCTCGCCGAACGCGCACAGGCCGCCTGGGGTGAAGGCCGGACGGAAGCGGGCGATGCGGCCCTGCTCGCCGCCTGGCGCGCCGCCGAGGCGGCGGCTCCGAGCGATTCCGCGGCGCTCGGCCACATCATTCGGCTGCGCGGGCGGCGCCAGATGACGTTGTGGCACCTGGACGCTGCCGAGCAGGACCTCGCCGCCGCGATCGGCCGGCTCGAGCGGCTGGATCCGGTCGCCGCCGACGAGGCGCGCGGCGATCGCGTCGTGCTTGAACTCGCACGCGAATCGCCTGCCGCTGCGCGCCTGCAGGCGAGCGATCTGCTCGCGGCACGCCGTGCCGCCTGGGGGGATGCCGATCCGCGCACCGGGCAGGCCTGGATCGGCCTCGCGCAGGCGCTGTACGCCGACGCGCGTCTGGATGAGGCCGATCGCGCCGTGCGCGAAGGCGAGGCGATCTTGCGCGCGTCGCAGGCCGGGGAGACGCCGTTGCTGGCCGATGCGCTCGGCACGGCCGCGCTGATCGCCGCGGTGCGCGGCGATCTCGACCAGGGCATCGAGCTCGCGGGCCACGCACTGACGATCATGCGCGACGCGCACGGCCGCTCCCACCCGCGCACGCTCGAGGCGATGCTCGCGCTCGGCAGCCTGCTCGGTCTGCAGGCGAGCCTGGAGTCGTCGGCCGCCGCCTGGCCGGCGATCGATCTGCACGAAAGCGCCATGCGCGACGGCAGCCGACAGGGACTGCCGGTGGAGCTGCATCGCCTGTTCCTGGCACGTGCGATGACGATCGTGGAAGAGCCGGCTCTCGCCGAGGCCGAGCTGCGCGCCGTGATCGAAGCGCTCGAGCGCCGGCGCGGTGCGAACAGCGATCGCGTGCTGCAGGCACGATCGCTACTCGCACGGACGCTGCTGCGCAGCGGGCGCCCGGCCGAGGCCGCCGTCCTGCTCGACCGGTTGGTCGCGACCGCACAGACCCGGTTGCCGGCGCTGGCGCCCGGGCTGACGCTGGCCGGCGCGCTCGAGGCGCAGGGTGATCTCGATCTCGCGACCGGCCGCAGCGCCGATGCGCGCCGCAAGTGGCGCCGCGCGCACGAGGTCGCGACCGGTCTGGGTGGTCCACGCAACGCCCTGGCGCGGCGACTGGCCGGCAAGCTCGAGGCGCTGGACCTGAGCTGAGCTGAGCGAGCCGCTACGAAGCCCTTCGACCTGTGGGATCGGCGTGTCGCTACAGCGCGGTGCTGCGGTCCTCGCCGAGCTGACACAGCAGAAAGGCGCGGGCGCGCCGCCAGTCGCGGCGCACCGTACGGACCGTGATCTGTTCGAGTTCGGCAATCGCGGTCTCTTCGAGTCCGCCGAAATAGCGCAGCGCGACGACGCGGGCTGCCCGCGCATCGAGCGCGTCCAGTGCATCGAGCGCCTGGTCGAGCGCGATCAGTTCGAGCAGCGGCCGATCCGTCGCGGCGCCGTCCGCCTCGCGGCGTTCGGCTTCGCCGCCCCCGCGCCTGGCGGTCAGCACGCGGCGCATCTCGTCGAGCACCGCATGTCGCATCGCCCGTGCGATCAGCGAGGTCAGATGCGCGCCGTTGCGCGCGGTTGCGTGGGCGCCGGCCAGGCGCAGCCAGGCCCGGCCGATCAGCGAGGTCGCCGAGCCGGCATGCCCGGGATGACGGTGCAGATGCACGCGGGCGATGCGGCGCAGATCGCGGTAGAGCAGGGCGTAGATGCGGTTCCAGGCGGCATCCGCGTCGCCGTCCGCATCGCGGACCGCGGCCAGCAGCGCGGTGATCTCGCCGGGCGCCCTGTCCTGTGACGGTGCCGAATCGCGAAACGGAACGGCAGGCCGCGGTATCGCCGCGTCATCGTCGCCAACCGGTTCGGGAGGGAGGACATTCACATGTGCACCATCGTTGCAAGCTTACGCAATCGCCGCCAGATCGTGTCAGGCGCAAGGGCCGTCCGGCGTCTCGTGGTCTGGGCCGCGCTGATCGCCGCCCCGGCCTGCGCCGCGGCGCCGCCGATGCCGGCCGAAGCCTATGCGCGTGCCGAGCGCGTCCTCGACTACCACCTGCGCGGGCAGGTGCTCAATGCCTCGATCGCGCCGCACTGGCTGCCGGACGGCCGATTCTGGTATCGCCGCGACGACGATCCGGCGCTGCCGTACGTGCTGATCGACCCGGAGCGCCGCCGGCGCACGGCGCTGGTCGATCCGGTACGGCTGGCGGCGGCCGGCCGTCGCGCGCTCGGCGGCACATCGATGCCGGCGGTTCCCGAGCTGATCGAGGTCAGGATCGTCGAGGCGGACGGCCTGGTCGCACGATTCCGCGGCGACGCCGGCCGCGACCTCGTCTGCGAGCTGCCGGCTCATGCGTGCCGTGCCATCGCGGCTCAGCCCTTGGTCCCGCCGCTGCTGGCGGCACCGGATGGGCGTCGCGGCCTCTACGTGCGAGGAAGCGATCTGTGGCTGCACGATCCGGACGCCGGCGACCGGCGGCTGACCACCGATGGCGAGTCCTCGTTCGGCTACGGCGTGCTGCCGGATTTCGCACTGCGCGGCATTCCGCGGCGAGCCGGCCGCATCGCCCTGCCGCCGGTCGCGACCCATTGGTCGCCGGACGGCCGGAGCGTGTTCGGCGTGCGCTACGACGAACGCAGGGTCGAACCGTATCCGTATCTGGCGACGGCGCCCGAAGGCCGGTTCCGGCCGATCGTCCATACGGTGAGGCTCGGCCTGCTCGGTGACGCGGAGCAGGTTC
Source organism: Rhodanobacter denitrificans (assembly GCA_003241385.1). Classification (GTDB taxonomy): domain Bacteria; phylum Pseudomonadota; class Gammaproteobacteria; order Xanthomonadales; family Rhodanobacteraceae; genus Dokdonella; species Dokdonella denitrificans_A. Next base: position 59,692 of record QFPO01000013.1, on the reverse strand, counting down.
GAGACGCGTGGTATGGCCTCGACGTCGAAACCGCAACGGTGCGCCCAATCGCCGTGCCGGACGGATGGAACACGCTGACCGAAGCCGGCTTGCTGGGATGGTCGGCCGATGCGTCGCGGGTCTACACGGCGATCGTGCGCTACGACCGGCCGGCACGGCTGCGCCTGGTCGAGATCGACCTGCGCGACGGCGGCGTGCGCACGATCCGCGAGGAGGCGTCCGACACGCGCGTGCAGCTCAACAGCTACACCTACGCGCGTCCGGCCGTGAGCATTCTGCGCAGCAGCGGCCAGGCCGTGTGGTGGTCGGACCGCGATGGATGGGGGCATCTGGAACTGATCGGCCTCGCCGACGGCCGCGTCGTGCGCAGCTTGACCTCCGGCGACTGGCTGGTCCGCGATCTGGTCGGTGTCGACGAGGTCACGCGACAGGTCTTCTTCACCGCGAACGGCCGCGAACCGGGCGATCCGTATCAGCGCCGGCTCTATCGCGTATCGCTCGACGGCGGCGAGCCGGTGCTGCTGACGCCGGAGGCCGCCGATCACGCGATCGACGCAGGCACCGGCCTGCTCGGCGGCTGGCGCGCATCGCAGCTGCTGTCGCCGTCGGCCGATTATGTCGTCGACAGCCATTCGACCGTCTCGAGCGCGCCGGTCACGGTGCTGCGCTCGACGCGGGACGGGCGCGTGATCATCGAGCTGGAGCGCGCTGACCCCGATGCCGTGTATGCGGCGGGCTGGCGCGCGCCGCGCCGCGAGCGCGTGAAGGCCGCCGACGGCCGGACCGATCTCTACGCCACGCTGTATCTGCCGCGCGACTACGCATCGGATGGACGCCATCCGGTCATCGATGCGATCTACGCCGGTCCGCACATCACCAATGCGCCGGTCGGATTCGTCGAGGCGACGGCGGCATTGAATCCGGTGTCCAAGTCGAGCCTGGCCGAACTGGGTTTCGCGGTCGTCGTGATCGATGCACGCGGTACGCCGGGCCGCTCGAAGGCGTTCCACGACGTCAGCTTTTCGACCGCCGCGGACGTGCAGCTCGACGATCACGTCGCCGCGATCGGCCAGCTCGCGCAGCGCTACCCGGGTCTGGACCTGGACCGCGTCGGTGTCTACGGACATTCCTTCGGCGGTTACGCGGCCGCGCGTGCGCTGCTGCGCCACCCGGCGTTCTACAAGGTAGGCGTCGCCTCGGCCGGCAGTCACAGCTTCCAGGGCATGTACGGCGGCGCGATCCACGGCATGGACCGGCTCGTCGGCGGACGGCCCGTCTACGCCGGCGGCTCGGCGCGGCGCCCCGCGCCCGACGCGGTACCGCCGCTGTTCGCACCGCTCGACAACGCGGCGCTCGTCGAGCGTCTGAGCGGGAAGCTCATGCTCGTCTACGGCGACCTGGACGAGAACGCGATGCCGGCGCTGACGCTGCAGCTGGCCGCAGCCCTCACCCGGGCGAACAAGGACTATGACTTGCTCTACCTGCCCAATCAGGACCACGAGCTGTTCCGCAACGACCCGTACTACACGCGGCGGCTATGGGACTACTTCGTCGAGCATCTGATGGGGCGCTCGCCCCCGCCGTATCGCATCACCTCGCCCGGCCGGGGCTGAGTCAGGCGCATCGATTGCCAGGCGGGGCGGTGCATGGCACCGTACCGGCCAGCAGACGGGGAGGGCCCGTGGCCGAGATCACCGAGCTGATCGGAAAGGCGCGCGACGGCGACCCGGACGCGTCGGCGCGCGTATTCGCCTTGCTCTACGACGAGCTGCACCGGCTCGCGGCCGGCCAGCTGCGCGGCGAGCCGGCGATGCGTGCGACCTCGCTGGTGCACGAGGCCTATCTGAAGCTGGCCCATCACGGCGCGCTGGCCGTCAACGACCGCGGCCATTTCTTCGCGGTCGCCGCGCGCGCGATGCGCCAGATCGTCGTCGACCACGTGCGGGCGCGCAGCGCGTTGCGGCGCGGCGGCGATCTGCAGTTCGCCGCGCTCGACACCGGTGCCCTGCATCTGGCCGCCGAGCAGCGCGACGAGGATCTGCTCGCGCTCGACGAGGCCCTGGTCCGCCTCGGCGAGATCGACGCGCCGCTGGCGGCCCTGGTCGAGATGCGCTTCTACGGCGGGCTCGAGCTGGCCGACATCGCCGAACAGATCGGCCGCTCCGAGCGATCGCTCAAACGCGACTGGCGGCGCGCGCGCGCGTTCCTGCAGCACGCGCTGTCGGCGGACTGAGCGATGGGCGACGCCGTCGAACGCTGGAAGCGCGTGTCGGCCGCGTTCGATGCGTTGGTCGATCTGGACGCCGCGACGCGGGCGCGGCAGCTGGCGGCGCTCGAGGCCGAGGATGCGGCGCTGGCCGCCGAGGTATGCGCGCTGCTGGCGGCCGACGCCGACGGCAACGCCGTGCTCGACGGCGGTGTCGCCGGGGCAGTGCCCGACCTGCTCGACGGTGCGCCGCCCGATCGGCGCGCCGGGCCGTACCGGCTGCTGCATCCGATCGGCGAAGGCGGCATGGGCGTGGTCTGGCTCGGCGAGCGCTCCGACGGCGCGTACGAGCAGCAGGTCGCCGTCAAGATCATCAAGCGCGGCATGGACAGCGCGGCGATCGTGCGGCGTTTCGTGCAGGAACGGCGCATCCTGGCGCGACTGCACCACGCGCACATCGTGCGCCTGCTCGACGGCGGCATGACCGCGGACGGCCGTCCGTTCTACGTCATGGAGCACGTCCACGGCAGCCCGCTGACGGTGCATGCGGCCGACCGGCGGCTCGACCTCGCGGCGCGGATCGCGCTGCTCGCGAAGGTCGCCGATGCGGTCGCCTATGCGCATACGCATCTGGTCGTGCATCGCGACCTCAAGCCGTCCAACGTGCTGGTCGACGCGGCCGGAGAGCCGCGCGTGCTCGACTTCGGCATCGCCAAGCTGATCGAGGACACCGGCGAGCAGACCGTCACCGGCACCGCCGCGCGCGTGCTGTCGCCGGCCTATGCGGCGCCGGAGCAGATCCTCGGCGAGCCGGTCGGCACCACCGCCGACGTCTACGCGCTCGGCACGCTGATGGGCGAGCTGCTGACCGGCGCCTTGCCGCAGCAGCGGCGCGGCGCGAGCGCGGTCCGTCTCGCGCACGAGGCCGCGCACGAGACCAGCCAGCGGCTCAGCCTGATGGCCGCGCAGCAGTCGCGCGATCGGCTGGCCGCGCTGTACGGCGAGGCGGCCGACGGTCGGCGTCTGGCGCGCCAGCTCGGCGGCGATCTGGACGTGATCGCCGCGACCGCGCTGCAGCGCGAGCCGTCCCGCCGCTATCCGACCGCCGCCGCGTTCGCCGACGACCTGCGCCGCTGGCTCGACCGCCGGCCGATCGCCGCCCGAGCCGACTCGGCGGCGTACCGGCTCGCGCGCTTCGTACGGCGGCATCGGGTCGGTGTCGCGGCCGCGACGCTGATCGCGCTGTCGCTGCTGGGCGGCCTCGGCGCGGCGCTGTGGCAGGCGCGCATCGCGCGCGAGCAGGCGCGCCAGGCCGCGACCGAGCGCCAGCACGCCGAGCGCCAGCTGGCGCGTGCCGAGCGCGTCAAGGAGTTCATGCTGACGCTGTTCCGCGAGCAGGACCCGGTCAGCCGCGCCAAGGCGCAGGCGCGCACGGCGCCGGCACTGATCCGCGAGGGCATCGCGCAGATCGATGCGACCCTGGCCGCCGAGCCCGATCTGCAGGCCGAGCTGCTGCGCGATCTGGGCGAGCTGCAGGTCGGCCTGGACGACCGTGCCGGCGGCGAGGCGACGCTGCGCCGCGCCTGGGATCTGCAGACCGCGCTGTCGGGTCCGCACAGCGCCGCGGCCGCCGAGGCGCTCGCCGCCTACGCCGGCGCGGTCTATGCGGCCGGCGACAGCGCACGCGCCGGCACGATGCTGCGCGAGGCCGTCGCGCAACTGCGGGAGAGCCGTGGTGTCGACCATGCCAGCACCGTCGAGGCCGAGTCGCGCCTGGCGGTCGTCGAGATGATCGAGGGGCGCTACGAGGAGGCCGAGCAGCTCGCGCGCCATGCGCTGACCGTCGCGCGTGCCCGATACGGGGACGGGCATGCCGAGCTGATCGAGCCGCTCGGCGTGCTCGGCAACATCGTCAAGGAGGGCGGGCGCTATCCGGAGGCGCTGGCGCTGTACGACGAGGCGCTGCGGATCGTCGCCGGCACGCTCGGTGCGGATCACGCGCGCGGCGTCGCGCTGCGCAGCCGGCGCGGCGACGTGCTGCGCGTGCAGCGCCGCTACGACGAGGCCCTGGTCGACTACGAGACGGCGCTGCGCATCGAGCGGGCGCAGCTGCCGGCCGACCATGTGCTGATCGGCGGCACGCTGCTGCGCCTGGGCGACCTGCAGCGGCGCACCGGCCGCCTGGACGAGGCCGATCGTTCACTGAGCGAGGCGATCGCGATCCTCGGCGGCGCGCCGTCGGGCCAGTACGCGCAGGCGCTGCAGTTCCACGCCAATCTCGCGCTCGCGCGGGGCGACCTCGACCTGGCGGTGCAGCGCTATCGCGCCTCGATCGAGGCGTTTCGCGCGTCCGGCGGCGACAGCGTCTACGCGTGGCTGACCCAGTACAAGCTCGCCGACGTGCTGGTCGCAGCCGGACGCGTCGCCGAGGCCGAGCCGCTGGTCGACGAGGCCGCCGCGACGGCTGCCCGGGCACGCGCGCGCAGCGGCGGCGCCGATCCTTACGGCGAGATGTACGCGGCCACGGTCACCGGCAGCCTGCGCCATGCGCAAGGCCGCTACGAGGAGGCCGTCGCACTGCGCCGGCAGGGACTCGCGTCGCTGGTGCGCACCTACGGCGAGGCGCACGCCGAGGTCGCGGCGGCGCGCGTCGCGCTGGCCGCGAGCCTGGTCGCGACACGCGATCCGGGCGTACGTGACGAGGCGGCGGCCCTGTTCGAAGCGGCGCGGACGATGCTCGAGTCGGCCGAGCCCGGCGCCGACGAAACCGGCGCCGCCTTCGTCGGCACGCTGTATCTGGAACGCGCACGGCTGCGCCGCGACAGCGGCGACTCCGCCGGCGCGCGCGAGGACGCCGAGCGGGCGATCGGACAGCTGGGCGCCCCGGACCAGACACGCGTGCTGCGCGAGGCGCGGCGGCTCGTCGCTGAGCTCGCCCACGACGAATCGGCGCAGGCGATCCGGCGCTGACGCGGGGCGCGATGCCGCGGCGAGTCGACACCGCAGCCCGCGCGGACCGCCGCGGGCTGTCAGTCCGGCCAGACCGCGTGCAGCGGGTCGAACTCGATCTCGCGCCGTGTCGCGCTGCGCCGACCGAAACCGCCCACGCCGATCACGCCTTGCTGCATCGGGTCGAGCCCGAACGCCTGCTCGATGTCGGCCTCGTTGACCGCAGCCGTGAAGAACGCACCGAGCCCGCGCTCGGTCGCGGCCAGATACAGCGTCTGCGACAGATGGCCGACGTCGAGGATCGCGGCGCGATAGGCCTTGGCGTGCTGACGGTACTTCCAGAAATTGCGCTCGAAACGGCTGACGTAGACGACGATCGCCGGCGCGTCGGCGAGATACTCCTGCACCGCGAGCAGGCGCGAGGCCAAGCGGCGCACATCGGCCGCGTCGAGCGGCTGCTGCGGCTCGAGCGCATGATCGAGCACGTGGTAGTGGTAGAGGCCTGGCGCGACGCCCTCGACGTGCTGGATCAGCAGATAGGCCTCGGTCGGATGCAGTCCGCCGGCCGAGGCCGTTCCCTTCTTGAGCACGCTCACGCCGGTGACGTCGACCTGCGCCAGCGCGCGGAACGTCGCGTCGAGCACGAATGCGAAGTCGGCGTTCGGCAGCGGACCGCCCTGATCGAAGTTGCGGCAGGTCGCTCGGCGCATCAGCAGGTCGAGCAGCGGCGAGTCGGTCTGCCTCGGCAGCGCGATGCGCTGCTGCGGCGAGCCGCGTTCGAAGACCGGTGACGGCGGCGGCTGCAGATGTGCCATCGGCTGTCCCTGGAACAGCTCGGCGAAGCGCTGCTGCTCGGCGATGCTGTCGACGCCGGACCAGCGCAGGTGCCGGTGCGCGACCGCGGCCAGACCGTGCCAATGGCAGTCGCGCAGCCGTGTATCGGCGTCCCGCGCCGCACTCGGTTCGGACGCCTCGAACACCAGGCCCTTCTCGCGCAGCCGCGCGAGCGCCGCGTCGTCGCGATCGGTGCCGGCGTCCTCGGCGGTGATCCACTCGCTCGCCGACAGCCGTTCGAGCATGGCGATCTCCTGTGCATCGAGCATCACCGGACGCTCCAGATGGGCCGCCAATGCGACCCACTGCACCTGGAACGCCAGACGCGGCTCGTCGGCGAGCAGGAGCTCCAGATCCACGCTGAGGCGTTCGCGCAGCTCCAGCATCAGAAACTGGCAGCGACGTAGACGCATGGCGCGATTCCTGTGGCGAAAACGGAGAGGGCCGCCATTGTAGTGGCGCAGGCGGGAGCTCCTGCGCGGTGCACCGGAGCGGGTCCGGCGACCGGCGGACCGCGTTGCGTGGACGGGTCGGCGCGATGGCAAGTCCGCAAGGCCAACGCTATGATGGCAGCCGCAATTCAGGGGAATACCAATGAGCGACGGTCTTTTGACTTCCTCGCAGGCTGAGAGCCTGCTTCAGCGGATTTCGTCCGACGACGCCTTTCGGGCCCGGTTCGAGTCGGCGCCTGCCGAGGCGCTGCAGGAGCTGGGCATTCCGGTCGAGCTGATCAACCAGCTGCCGGCCGCGTGCCTCAAGCCCAAGTCGCTGCCGCCGAAGACGGCGCTGAGCGAACTGATGCAGAAGCAGCGCGAGGACGCCGTCAATGTGACGATGGCGATGAACGTGCCGTGGGTGAAGCTCGGGTCGAGCTGAGCGACCGACGCCGGTCGGCGGCGCGATCCGCGCGCGTCGCCTCCGCGATCAGCGTTTGGCGACCGGCGCGTCCGGCGCCAGCCGCTGACGCACGAAGCCCAGCGACATCGCATCCGGCCAGGCCGCCAGCAGGCGCGACCGCGCCTCGGCGGCGTCCTCGGCATTGCCGATCCGCGCCGACAGCGTCGACGCCTCGAGCCAGGCCAGATCCGACAGCATCACATTGAACGGGATCAGCGCGAGCTGCCCGAACTGTTCGGCGTAAGCGCGGCCGCGGTGCTCGGCGAGCCAGTGCGCCTGCTTCAGCGCGGCGGCGTCCTGGCCGGCGGCGCGGTAGGCGTCGAGCAGGACCTGATGGCTGAAGTAGAACTCGCGTCCGTCCATGTACGGCTCGAGCTGGGCGATCGCCTCGCGCGGCTTGCCCTGTGCGCGCAGCAGCTCGGCTTCGACGACGGTCAGCAGGCTCGACAGATACGGGTAGTCGCCCTTGCGGCTGAACGCCGCGGCCGCGGACAGCGCGCGCTGCGCGAGTTCGACGTCGTCGAGCCTCGCCGCCAGATACGCCACCATCAGCAGATTGAACTGGCGATGCGGCGCCTGCAGCGTCGATCCGTCGATCTGCTTGAGGTATGCGGCCAGTGCGGCCTTGCTCTCGGCGGCCGGCGCGCTGCGCGTCTTCATGATCTGCTCGAGCGTCTGCAGCTCGTAGTGGCGGCCGCCGCGCAGCGTGCGCGTTTCGGCCTGGGCCTGCTCGAGCAGGCCCAGCGCGTCGTTCCAGCGGCCGCGGTCGAGTGCGAGCGCGACGCGCGTGTACCAGACGTCGGCGTCGCTGGTCGCGATGCCGGTGGACTTGCCGTTGGTCAGCAGTGCGTCGGCCTGATCGAAGCGGCGCTGCGCCGCGAACAGATGCGCGTAGAACAGATTGCGCGAGCTGAATCCGTTGGCCTCAGCGTCCTTGAACCGCGCATCGGCATCGGCGAAGCGTTCCTGTCCGAGATAGAGCGTGGCCAGCAGATAGTCGGCCATGCCGCGGCGCGGATTGGTCGCGATCGCGATCTTCTCGATCGCGCGGATCGCCTCGCGGAAATTGTTGGCGGCCTGCCACGAGAAGTAGCCCAGGCCGCCGCTGGCCGGCGTCGAGTCCGGGTACAGCTGTTCCATCAGCTGCCATTTCTCGAGCGCGAGCCGCGGCGTCGCATTGTTGGCGAGCCATGCCTGCGCATAGAGCGCGTCGCGCGTGGACAGACGATCGACCATGTTGACCGCCTGTTCGAGCTCGCGCGTGATCTCGCTGGCGTCACCCGATCCGGTCAGCAGCAGGGTGCGGCCGAGGCCGACGCGGGCCAGTGCGAAATCGGCATCCAGCGCGACGGCCTGGCGGAACAGCGGGATCGCCTCCTTGGTGTTGCCCTTGCTGTCCTCGGCGACCGCGAGCGAGTAGGCGCGCAGCGCGTCGAGGTTCGAGGTGGTGGCCTTCTCGAGCGGTTTGGTGTCGGTCGAGATCACCGCGACGGCCTCGCCGAGCCGCTCGCGCAGCTGGCGGTTGACCTTGTCGACCGACGGCAGCACCGAGTCGGCACCGACGCCGTCGGCCGATTCGGAGTAGACGGTGGTCTGCGTCTTGGGGTCCACGACCTCGGCGGTCACGCGGACGCGGCCGCCGATTTCGGCGATGCTCGGCAGGATCAGTGCGCGCGCGCCGTCGCGCAGCGCGACCTCCGAGCCGATCGCGCGGTCGATCGGCGTCGCGGTCGGATCGCGCTTCATGCGCATGACGGTGTCGCGCACCTTGAGGTCGGAGAGGATGTTGACGTAGCGCGACTGCTCCAGGCCGATCCGGAACGCGACCTGCAGCGAGTCGTCGAAGATCGCCTGATCGGTGTGGTTCTGGAAGTCGCCGACGACGACCCAGTCGCGGCTCGCGAACGCGATCGCCGGCGGCGAGCGCAGCATCATGTAGACCGGCACGATGATCGCCAGAGCGATCAGCAGCGCCTCGAACACCAGCACCGAGGGGCGCCGCCAGAACGGCACCTCGCGGTGCGCCTTGCCGGACCACGGCGGCGTCTTGAACGGCGCCAGACCCTCCTCGCCGACCTCGAACACCGGGATCGGCTCGGGCACGCCTTTGAAGCGATAGCGGCCGTGCGCGCGCCAGCGGATCTTGTCGACCGGCTCGGTCAGCTCGCCCTGGGCGCGATGCGCCAGCGACCAGGTGATGCCCGAGAGCAGGATCTGTCCGGGCCGCGCCAGCGAGGCCAGGCGCGAGGTGACCGGCTTGGCCAGCCCCTCGATGTCGACCGGCTTGGCGCCCTTGGCGATTTCCTCCTCGCCGTTGTCCCACAGCAGCACGTCGCCGACATGGATGCCGACCCGCGCCTTGAGCTCGCTGCCTTCCTGCAGGTTGAACTGGTGCAGGTTGCGCTGATAGTCCAGCGCGAACGCGACGGCCTGGATCGGCCGGTCGAACATCAGCAGGAAGCCGTCGGTCTTGTCGATCTCGTGGCCGTCGTGGACCTGCAGCAGCGCGCGCGCGAAGCGGTCGTGACGGCGGATCAGATGGGTGGCGGCCAGATCGCCGAGCTTGTGGACCAGGGCGGTCGAATCGACCAGGTCGCACAGCACCAGGGTGCGCAGCAACGGCTTGGCGCGATCGCGCGCCGGATCGGGCAATGACTGGGCGGTGGCTTCCATGAAGCGACGACACTCCCTGGCTACAGGCGAAATCCCTGGGGATCTCGCACCTGGTGGACCGGATACGTCGTCCGGTCGATCTAGGTGCGCCTCCGGCGCCATGCTCGGATGCGCTTGTTCTTCGAAACCGACGATCGTGTCGGTGCCGTTCCGCTGGTGATCTCGAATCCGCTCCGACCGACGGTGGACGGGGCGTTCCTACCTAGCAGAATGCCGGAGAATCCCGGCCGGCGTCCATATGCTTTACGTTTATACCATCGCCGCCGTTGCCCTTCACGCCGTACAGGGCCGTATCGGCCTCGCTGTACCAGGCCGTCCAGCCGCCGTCGGGCGGACACAGGCCGCCGCCGATGCTGACCGCGATGCGCAGCGTTTCGGCCCCGATCGGCAGGCGCAGCGCCCGGATCGACGCCGCAATCCGGTCGGCCCGGGCGCGCAGCTCGTCCAGCGAGGTGATCTGGGCCAGGAACGCGAACTCGTCCCCGCCCAGGCGGCACGGCATGTCGCAGGCCGCGGCGGCCTCGCGCAACGCGTCGGCGATCGCCTTGAGCACCGCGTCGCCGATCAGGTGTCCGCAGCGGTCGTTGATCTGCTTGAAGTGGTCGACGTCGATCAGCAGCAGGCCGAGCAGGGTATCGGGCAGGCGCCGCTGCTGCAGCTGGTCCAGGTAGATCGACAGGCCGCGCCGGTTGCACAGGCCGGTCAGCTCGTCGGTCTGGACCAGGCGCTGCGCGGTCGTCAGCTGGGTCTGGGTCTGGCGCAGCGAGTCGAGCGTGACCATCAGGTCCTCGTTGCGCCGGCGCAGATTGGCGATCAGCTGCTGCTCGCTGGCGACCAGGTAAGCGAACGAGCGCTGCATGAACAGCGCCAGCAGGCGCGGCTCGCTGTCGAGCAGGGCCGAGAACGTATCGTGGCCGACCACCCACAGCCGGGTCGGCTCGGACGCGATCGCATTGGCGACGCGGGCATGGTTGCCGATGAACAGCGCCAGCTCTCCGAAGAACTCGCCGGGACCGATCAGCTTGTCGACGACGCTGTCGCCGAACTGCAGGCGTACCTGACCGGTCTGCACGACGAACATGCTGCGGCCCTGTTCGCCGCGATGGAAGATCAGGTCGCCGCCGGCGGCGTCGCGCGGCGTGCCGACACGGACGAACAGGTCCAGTTCGTCCGCGGAGAGCTGCCGCGGGTGCGCCGTGGGAGCAGGCGGGGGCGTCCGCGCCGCGGACGGTTCGGCACCCGCTTGCGAGACCGACGGCATTGAGGACACGATGACCACCCCGCGTGGTTCGTACCAAACCCCTGATCATAGCCTACCGGAGGCCGCGCGCCAGTGCAGCGGCGGCCCCGCGCGCATGCCGTGGGCGCGCGCGCGGCGGACCGGCCAGGGGCGGCCGGTCCGCCTCGGTACCGTCAGGCGGCGCTCTTGGCGTCGCCGTGGAACTGCTCTTCCTCGGTCGATCCGGTCAGCGCGGTCGTCGAGGACTGGCCCTGCTGGATCGCCTGGGTGACCTGGTCGAAATAGCCGGTGCCGACCTCGCGCTGATGCTTGACCGCCGTGAAACCGCGATCGGCGGCCGCGAACTCCGCTTCCTGCAGCTCGACGAACGCGCTCATCTGGCGGCGCGCATAGCCGTGCGCGAGGTGGAACATCGAGTAGTTCAGCGCATGGAAGCCGGCCAGCGTGATGAACTGGAACTTGTAGCCGTACGCGGCGATTTCCTTCTGGAACTTGGCGATCGTCGCGTCGTCGAGGTTCTTCTTCCAGTTGAAGCTCGGCGAGCAGTTGTACGCGAGCAGCTTGCCGGGGAACTTGGCGTGGATCGCCTCGGCGAACTTGCGTGCGAACTCCAGATCCGGCTTGCCGGTCTCGCACCAGACCAGATCGGCGTACGGCGCGTAGGCCAGGCCGCGCGAGATCGCCTGGTCGAGGCCGTTGCGGGTCTTGTAGAAGCCCTCGACGGTGCGCTCGCCGGTCGTGAACGGGCGGTCGTTCTCGTCGACGTCGCTGGTCAGCAGGTTGGCGGCCTCCGCGTCGGTGCGCGCGACCAGCAGGGTCGGCACGCCGCAGACGTCGGCGGCCAGGCGCGCGGCATTGAGCTTCTCGACCGCTTCGCGCGTCGGCACCAGCACCTTGCCGCCCATGTGGCCGCACTTCTTGACGCTGGCGAGCTGATCCTCGAAATGCACGCCGGCGGCGCCGGCTTCGATCATCGCCTTCATCAGCTCGAACGCATTGAGCACGCCGCCGAAGCCGGCCTCGGCGTCGGCGACGATCGGCTGCAGGAAGTCGATGCTGTCGTCGCCTTCGGCGTGATAGAGCTGGTCGGCGCGCAGCAGCGCGTTGTTGATGCGCTTGACCACGGCCGGCACCGAGTCGGCCGGGTACAGCGACTGGTCCGGATACATCTGGCCGGCCAGATTGGCGTCGGCCGCGACCTGCCAGCCGGACAGATAGATCGCCTTGAGGCCGGCCTTGACCTGCTGCATCGCCTGATTGCCGGTCAGCGCGCCGAGCGCGTTGACGAAATCCTCGGTGTGCAGGTACTTCCAGAGCTTCTCGGCGCCGAGCCGGGCGATCGAATGCTCGACCGCGATGGTGCCGCGCAGGCGTACGACGTCTTCGGCGCCGTAGTTGCGCTTGATGCCGGCCCAGCGCGCGTTGTTGTTCCAGTCGAGCGTGATCTGGTCGGCGGTCGGCAGCGAGGTCTTGCTCATCGGAAGGGGCTCCTGGTGGGGGTGGGGCCTGTCTCAGCCGAAACAGGGTGGAGAAAAGCGGGCGGGACGGCACGCGACGTCGACGCGTTCCGGCCGGATCGGTGCCGCGGCGCGGCATGAGGTTTCGGCCAGACGGACGAGGATTCCGGGCCGCGCGTGAACCGGTTCTTGCCGCGCGGGTTCGGGCCACAGCGGCGTTCAGCCAGAGCATGGCCACGTCGGCGCAGGTCCGCGGGCAGGCCGGCCGTATGCGGCGCCTGGGTCGGATCGGACGAACTCAGCCTCACCACGATGACGCGACTCCCGCTGGGGATGGCCAGACTATGTCGCGGCGCCGCAAATTTACAAAGCAAATGTTTAAATGCAGATCATCAGAAATGTTAAATTAAGCGCCAAGCAATTGAAGGGATTGGCGATGAGCGATCCGAAACGGCCTGATTCGGTGCCAACGACAGCGCCCGAACGGCGCGCGGCCGGGTCCGCGCGCTTCTATTACAAGGGCAGCCGGGTCAAGCAGCTGCGTGCGTTCTGCACGATCGCCAAGCTCGGTACGCTGTCGCGCGCGGCCGAGGCGCTGTTCCTGTCGCAGCCCGCGGTCAGCCTGCAGCTGGCCGCGCTCGAGCAGGAGCTCGGCGTCGTGCTGGTCGAGCGGCGGCGGCGACGCGTCGCGCTGAGCCGCGAGGGGCAGCTGCTGTACGAGCTGGCGCAGCCGTTGATCGAAGGCTTCGATGCGCTCGACGGCGAGTTCCGGTCGCGCCTGCAGGGCCTGGCCGGCGGTGAGCTCAACATCGCCGCGGGCGCCTCGACGATCCAGTACCTGCTGCCGTCGATGGTGGCGCGTTATCGCAGCGCGCATCCGGAGGTGCGCCTGCACCTGCACAACGTGACCGGTCGTGACGGCCTGGCCCTGCTGCGTTCGGATCAGGTCGACTTCGCGGTCGGCTCGATGCTCGAGGTGCCGGTCGATCTGAGCTACGAGCCGATCTACCACTTCGATCCGCTGCTGATCATGGCGCCGGACCATCCGCTGGCCTCGCGCAGCGACGTGCGTCTGGAGGACCTGTCGCCGTACGGCCTGATCCTGCCGCCGAAGCGGCTGACCACCTATCGCCTAGTCGATCTGATCTTCCAGCAGCGCAAGGTGCCGTTCCACGTCGCGATCGAGGTCGGCGGCTGGGAGGTCATCAAGCAGTACGTCGCGATGGGGCTCGGCATCTCGATCGTGACCGGCATCTGCATCACCGACGACGACCGCGGCCGTCTGGCCGTGCGCAACCTGCGCCAGTACTTTCCGCAGCGCAGCTACGGCGTCGTGATCCGCAAAGGCCGCTACCTGAGCGCCGAGGCGCGCGCGTTCGTGGATCTGATCCGGCCCGGCCTGTTCATGCGTCGGGACTACTTCGAATCGGGTCATTCCGAGCGTTGACCGGTTGGCCGCGCAGACGGCGCAGCACGCGGCCGACGAAGCGCCACAGTTTCGGCACCAGCCAGGCGACCAGCGCCAGGAACACCGCCAGCAAGACCAGGAACACCACCGGATGCGCGATCGCCAGGTACAGGCCGCCGAGCACGAGGCCGTCCTCGCCGAGGCTCGCGCCCCAGTTGCTGAAGGGTTCCGGCGAGGTGTTGATCGCCGCGCGTCCGCCGCTCTTGAACAGGTGCGTGCCGCTGGTGATCACGCCGCCGAGCAGCGCGGCGGCGACCTGCGCCGCGGGCCCGGCGTCGCCCATCGCGCCCCAGGCCAGGAATGCGCCGGCCGGAATGCGCACGAACGTGTGCAGCGCGTCCCACAGCGAATCGAAGGCCGGCACCTTGTCGGCCAGAAACTCGCCGACCAGCATCAGGCCCGAGGCACCGAGCACCCAGTCGTGCTCGAGCACCTGCAGCGAGGCCGGCAGCGCCAGGTAGTCGAACCGGCCGAGCAGGCCGATCACGAAAACCGCCGCATACAGACGGAAGCCGCTGGCCCAGGCCAGACCGGCGGCGAGCGCGACGTGCGAGATCGATTCCATGGCGACGGATCGGACCGGGCGGTGTGCCCGTCCGCAGGGTAGCGCGGCGGCCCGCGGCCGCAAACAGCCGACCGGAGGATCGCCGATCGCGCCGCCGTTCTGCTAGCGTCATCGTCCCGTTGCGGCCGGCTTGGCGGAGGTGCGGATGGTTCGCTGGATCATGTTCGGCCTGATCGTGGTCGGTCTGGGCGTGTCGCTGACGACACACAGCCCGGGCGTGCTCGGCCTCGGCATCCTCAGTACCGCGATCGGCCTGTTCGGCGTCGTGTTCTCGATCGCCGCCGAGCGCGTGGCCTCGCGTGCGCGGCCCGACTCGGCGATGCTCGGTCCCGAGGCGCTGGCGGCGATCCGCGAGCGCGCCCGCGCCCGGCGCGCGGGCGCCCAGCCGCAGGCGCCCGGGCCACGCGACCCGAACCGGCCGGGGGTCTAAGCCCCTGCGCGGCCGTGACTGCCGCGGTGCGCCATGCTCGGCGGCCGGGCTCGGCGCAGAATGGGCGCCGTCGCATCGGGCGACGCTGGGAAAGGGGATCACAACGTGGCTATCGAAACTGTCCTCGTCTGGCTCATCGTGGGCGCCGTGGCCGGCTGGCTGGCCGGACTCATCGTCAAGGGGCATGGCTTCGGTCTGCTCGGCAACATCGTCGTCGGCATCGTCGGCGCGTTCCTGGCCGGCTGGCTGCTGCCGCAGGTCGGCCTCGCGATCGGCGGCGGCATCGTCGCGGCGATCATCAACGCGCTGATCGGCGCGGTCATCCTGCTGGTCATCATCGGGCTGATCAAACGAGCCTGACCCCGCTCCACGGCGTCGTGCGGCCGCCGGCCGCGCGACGCCTCCGGCCCGCCGGCGGATTCGCCGCCGGCCCGGGTCTGCTACGCTAACGCCCGAAGCGGCGTGGCGTCCGCGTCGCAACCCTCTCTCCTGAAACGGCCGTCCGAACCGGTCATCCGATTTCTCTCGGACACGCCCGCCGTGTCCGTGCTCGCCCTGCCTCGACATCCATGAGTTCGCGCGACGACGACCCGAGCACCACCCAGCGACGCACGATCCGGCCGCAGCGTGAGCTCGGCGTCGAACACGGCCAGGCCTGCCTGATCGTGCTGCAGGGGCAGCGGCTCGGCCAGCGCATCGATCTGGGCCTCAGCCCGCTGCTGATCGGGCGCTCGCCCGAGGCCGGGCTGCAGCTGCTCGAGCACAGCATCTCGCGGCTGCACAGCCGCATCTGGCTCGAGCCGTCCGGCTATCGCATCAAGGACCTCGACTCGACCAACAAGACCTTCATCAACGATCAGCCGATCATCGAGGCCGAGCTCAAGGACGGCGACCACATCACGATCGGCAGCTGGGTGTTCAAGTTCATGGACACCTCCTCGCTCGAGGTGCGCTATCACGAAGAACTCTACCTGCTGGCGACGATCGACCCGCTGACCGAGCTCTACAACCGCCGCCAGTTCCTCGAGCTGCTCGAGAAGGAACTGGCGCGCGCGGCCAGCCACAGCCGGCCGCTGGCGCTGCTGATCATCGATCTGGACCACTTCAAGGAAGTCAACGACCGCTACGGCCATCCGGCCGGCGACATCGTGCTGCGTCGGGTGTCGGCGATCCTGCGCGAGCAGGCGCCGCAGGAGCTGATCGTCTCGCGGATCGGCGGCGAGGAGTTCGCGATCATCGTGCCCGAGCAGCCGCTCGAGCACGCGGTATCGTTCGCCGAGGGCGTACGCACCGCGGTTGCCGCACTCGACCTGCATGCCGACACCGGCCCGCCGGTGCCGCCCGGCATCACGATCAGCATCGGCGTGGCCAGCCGCGACGCCGAGACCAACACCGTCAGCAAGCTGCTGCGCGCCGCCGACGAACAGCTCTATCGCGCCAAGCAGGCCGGGCGCAACAAGGTCTGCTCGACGCTGAACTGACGGCGCCCGCGTTCAGGCCTGCTTCCGAACGGCGGCGCGATAACCGGGTCTCACCGACGCGGGGCCGGCCCCAGATCGGGCGGACCGGACCGGTACTGCTATCATTCGTGCGTCGCAGCACCCCGCAGGCCGCGCCGCAATGCGCGGATGGGGGTGCTTTCGCCCCGATCCGTTCTACGATACGTTTCGTTGATCAAGCCGACTCAACTCTTTCTGGAGGGTGTACTCATGCGGAAACTTTTCGCCCCTGCGCTGGTGGGGCTGCTGGTGCTCGGCGGATGCAAGTCGAGCGACCAGAGCAGCACGCCGGCGAACGGCAGCTCACCGGCTACTGCGCCGGCCGCAGTGCAGGCCACCTCGATCAGCGGCACGGTCGCGCTGCGTGACCAGATCCCGCTCGGCGCCGAGGCCAAGCTGACGGTGCGCCTGGTCGACCTCTCGCAACCGGAGATCGCGATCGCCGAGAAGGTGCAGCCGGTCGCCGGCAATCCGCCGTTCCAGTTCACGCTCGATTTCGATCCGGCCAAGATCGATCCGAACCACACCTACGTCATCGAGGCGATGCTGGTCGACGGCGACCGCCGCTTCATGCCGGCGCTCAATTCCCCGGTGCTGACCGGCGGCAACGGCGCGACCGCCCAGGTCGTGCTCAATGCGGAAGCCACGCCCGGCGAGAAGCTCAAGGAAGAGATCAACAAGGTCCGCTCGAACTCGGGCGGCATGAAGCGGATCGAGGGTTCCTACCTCAACGATCAGGTCTCGGTGGCCTGGGACGCGTTCGTTTCGGAAGGCCACGTGCGCTTCGCGCGCGTGATCACCGACCGCGGTGAAGCCGGCCGTTCGACCGTGCAGTACGCGTTCAAGGACGACCGTCCGCTCGGCGTGATCGCCGGCTCGACGCGGATCGGCTGGGACGAGAGCGGCGCGGCGATCCTCAACGAGGACGGCAAGGGCGGCCAGCTCGACGACGCAGCCGTCAAGGCCTACCAGGAAGAGGCGGCCCGGACGCTCAAGATGGCGCAGGAAAAGCTGCCCTCGCCGAAGCGTCCGTGATCGACGCACGCACGAGGTGACACGAAAAAGCCGGGCATGTCCCGGCTTTTTCGTGCCTGCGCACCGGCCCGGCCAGCGCGACGCGGGTGCAAAAAAAAGAAGGCTCAATGCGTCGCGGATGCCGCGACGGTCGTTCCGGCCGGCGCACGCGGACCGCGGATCAGCGCCTCGCGCCATTCGGCCGGCAGCGGACGCGTCGGATCGCCGGCGTCGATGCGGGCGATCGTGCCGGCGGCGATCGTCGCGACCGGTACGCCGTCTTCATAGAGCACGCGGCTGCCGACGGTCGCGGCGACGCGCGTGCCCGGCGTGACGATGCCGGCCAGGTTCAGCGGATCGGTCGCGGCGACCACGATCAGGCTGCCGTCGGCCGCCCGGCGTCGTACCGAGCGCAGCACCGCGATCGCCTCGGGCAGCGCGAACTGTTCGCCGGAGAGGCCGGCGACGAAGCGGCCGCCGCGAATCTCGCCGCGCGCCTCCAGGCGGCGGCATACGCGCACCAACTCGCGCCAGCGCGGCATCCAGTCGGCCTCGCGCGCCAGCAACTGCCAGGTCAGCACGCCGTAGCGCCGCAGCAGCACGCGCACCGCGTGTTCGAGCGTCTCGTCGTCGATCGCGGCCGTTGCGCGCGTGGCGTCCTGCGCCGCGGCGTCCGGCAGGCGCCGCGTACCGCGCAGCGGCACCCAGCGTCCGGCGTCCTCGATGCCGAGCAGGGCGCCGTGGCGGATGCGCCGACCGCGGTGCGAGCCGCGCTTGGCCGCCGGCATCAGCAGGGCGCGCAGGCCGGCGAAACTGTCGGCGTGGATCAGGCCGCGCGAGACCAGCTCGCCGAGTACGTCCTCGAGCTCGGTCTTGAGCAGACGGCTGCCGTGCACGAGCTCGTCGAAGAACAACGCGCCCTCACGGTCGAGCAGGTCCAGGACCACCTGGGCGCGCGAGGACACCGGGCCGGCTTCGCCGGCCTGGGCGCCGAGGCCGGTCCACAGTGCCAGCGAGCGCCGCGGCACGATCACGATCGGCGTACTGCGCAGCGGACCGGCCGCGCGCGAGCGGCCGGCTGCCGCCGCATCGGCGATGCGCGCCCAGACCACGCGGCCGCTGCGGCACAGCTCGTCGAGCCAGCCGATCGCGTAGTCGGCCAGGCGTGCCGGCAGCAGTTCGGCCTCCCAGGCGCCGGCGGCGGTCTGATAGCCCTCCAGCTGATTGACGATGCCCTGCAGCGCTTCGGGGCCGCTGGCGCGCGCGCCGGGTGCCACGCGCTGCCACTCGAACAGGAAGCGCATGAAGTCGCGGGGCTCGACCGGCTCGATCTCGCGGCGCAGCCGCTTGAGCGTATAGCGATGGATCCGCGCGAGCAGATGGCGTTCGCACCATTCCTCCTGATCGGCGCCGGGCGTGAAGTGTCCGCGCAGCACGTAGCCTTCGGTCTCCAGCGCGATCAGCGCGGCCTCGACGGCGGCACCGGCCACGCCGAGCGAGGCAGCGAGATCGGCTGCGCGCGTCGGCCCGAGCGCGGTCAGGCGCGCGCGCAGCAGGTCGATCAGCGCGGTCTCGGCAGTCCAGGCGGTCGAGGCGTAGCCGGGTGGTGGTGCGATCGCCGGCTCACGGCGTGCCGCCGGAAACACGGCATCGAGCTGCGGCAGCCGTTCGGCCGCGCACCAGTGCAGGCGATCGTTGCCGGCATGCACGCGCGTCGCACGACGGTCGCGCGCGAGGCGTTCGAGCCAGCCGGCCCACTCGGGCGTCGCGGCGGCTTCGTCGCGGCCGATCCAGCCCAGATCCATCAGCACCTCGTGCATCTCGTCGGCGTCGCGCGCACCGGGCCAGGCCTCCTCGCGAACCGCCGCGATCGCATCGGCGTCGAGCGCGCCGAGGTCGTCGGCCGATTCCGGATCGCTCCAGCGGCGCATCTGCACGGCCTGGGTGCGGCGTTCCTCGAGCGGCGCGTCGTCGAGGAACGCGTACGGCCGCGCGGTCAGGATCTCGGCCGCCAGCGGCGAGGGCTCGGGCAGGTCGCGCGCGGTCATCGTGATCGTGCCGCTTTCGAGGCCGCGCAGCACGGCCAGCCAGCCCTCAGCGTCCATCGCCTCGCCGAGGCAGTCCTGCAGCGTCTGCGTGACCAGCGGGTGATCGGGAATCTGCCGCTCGCCGACGATGTTCTCGAGACAGGCGACCTGATCGGGAAACACCGTCGCCAGCAGATCCTCGGACTTCATGCGCTGCAGCTGCGGCGCGACGCGCTGGCCGCCGACGTAGCGCGGCAATCCCAGGGCGGTGGTCGCCGCCCAGCGCCAGCGCACGCCGAACAGCGGCGCGTCGAGCAAGGCCTGGATCAGCACGTCGCGCGCGCTGGCCGAGTGCAGATAGCGGGCGACGTCGGCCAGCGGAAAGCTGTGGCTGGTCGACAGCGACAGGATGATCGCATCCTCGGTCGCGGCGGCCTGCAGCTCGAAGTTGAACGTGCGGCAGAAGCGCTTGCGCAGCGCCAGGCCCCAGGCCTTGTTGACGCGGCTGCCGTACGGCGAGTGGATCACCAGCTGGGTGCCGCCTGACTCGTCGAAGAAGCGCTCCATCGCGAGCTGTTGCTGCGTCGGCAGCAGGCCGAGCGCCTGCCGCGCGCGCGCCAGATACTCGACGATCGCGGTGGCGGCCGCCTCGTCGAGCGCCAGCGTCTCGATCAGCCAGCGGCGTGCGGCCTCGACGCCGTCGCCGAGGCGGCGGTCCAGTTCGGCGCGCAGCCGCGACACGCTCGCCGACAGCTCGTCGCTGCGGCCCGGCGCTTCTGCGACCCAGAACGGGATCGTCGGCGGCTGGCCGTGCGCGTCCTCGACGCGCACCCGGCCACGCTCGACGCGCAGGATCCGGTACGAGGCATTGCCGAGCTGGAAGACGTCGCCGGCCAGGCTCTCGACCGCGAAATCCTCGTGGACCGTGCCGACCGTCGTCGCCTGCGGCTCGAGCACGACCGTGTAGTCGGCGGTGTCGGGAATCGTGCCGCCCGAGGTCAGCGCGGTCAGCCGCGCGTTGCGCCGGCCCTTGAGGCGGCCGTGCACCGCGTCGCGGTGCAGGTAGCCGGCGCGCGCGCCGCGCCGGCTCGTGAAGCCCTCGGCGAGCATCTTCACGACCGCGTCGAAGGTCTCGCGCGTCAGCGCGCGATACGGCCAGGCCCGGCGCAGCCAATCGAATAGCGCACCCTCGTCCCATTCGGCGCAGGCCGCCTCGGCGACGATCTGCTGCGCGAGCACGTCGAGTGGCGCCTCCGGCACGCGCAGCAGGTCCAGCTCACCGCGGCGTACGCAGTCGAGCAGCGCGGCGCATTCGACCAGGTCGTCGCGCGAGAGCGGAACCAGCCGGCCTTTCGGCGTCGCGCCGACCGCGTGGCCGGAGCGGCCGACGCGCTGCAGGAATGCGGCGATCGAATGCGGCGAGCCGAGCTGAAAGACCAGATCGACCTCGCCGATGTCGATGCCGAGCTCGAGCGAGGCGGTCGCGACCAGCACCTTGAGCTCGCCGTGCTTGAGCCGCTGTTCGGCGCGCAGGCGCAGTTCCTTGGCGAGACTGCCGTGGTGCGCAGCGACGTGCTCGTGACCGAGCCGTTCGCCGAGATGGCGCGTGACGCGCTCGGTCAGACGCCGCGTGTTGGCGAAGACCAGGGTCGTGCGGTGCGCCCGCACGCAGTCGGCGATGCGGTCGTAGACCAGTTCCCAGGCCTGGTTGGACATCACCGCCTCGAGCGGCAGCGGCGGCATCTCGATCGCCAGATCGCGCTCGCGCACGTGGCCGCTGTCGACGACGACGCAGTCGGGCCGTCCGTCAGCGTCGACCTGATGCGCGCCGACCAGGAACCGCGCGACCTCCTCGATCGGCTTCTGCGTCGCCGACAGGCCCACGCGCACCAGCCGCCGCTGGCACAGCGCTTCGAGCCGTTCCAGCGTCAGCGCGAGATGACTGCCGCGCTTGTCGTCGGCGATCGCGTGAATCTCATCGACGATGACCGTGCGCACGTCGCCGAGCATCAGCCGGCCCGAATCGGAGCCGAGCAGCACGTACAGCGATTCGGGCGTCGTGACCAGGACATGCGGCGGCGTCTTCAGCATGCGCTGGCGGTCGGCGGCCGGCGTATCGCCGGTGCGCACGCCGGCGCGGATGTCGAGGTCGGCCAGACCGCGCCTGGCCAGTTCCTCGCGGATGCCGGCCAGCGGCGCCTCCAGATTGATCGCGATGTCGTTGGACAGCGCCTTGAGCGGCGAGACGTAGACCACGCGCGTGGCGTCCGGCAGGCCGCCGGCCGCGACGCCCTCGCGGACCAGCCCGTCGATCGCGGCCAGGAACGCCGCCAGCGTCTTGCCCGAGCCGGTCGGTGCGGCGATCAGCGTATGCCGGCCGTCGGCGATCGCCGGCCACGCGTCGCGCTGCGCCGGCGTGGGCGCGTCGAAGCGCGACGCGAACCAGGCGCCGACCGCGGGGTGGAAATCCTGAAGCGAGAACGAAGGCGCCATCGCTTGAAAATCTGCGGCTTGCATGAGGGAAGTCAAGGTGGCGGCCGGGCGTGCGGTGCCGGCGCCCGCCGGTTCAGCCGGCTTGGCGCGCCGGTCCTGCCGGCGGTTCGGACGTCGCGCCCGGCGCGGCGCCGGCCGCCCGCGCCAGAGCGGCGCGGCGTGCCGCATGGATCGCCGGCCGGCTGGCGTCGGCCCAGCGGATCAGCCGTTCGAGCGGATCGAGCAGCGATTCGCCGAGCGGGGTCAGCGTGTAGTCCACGCGCGGCGGAATCGTCGGATAGACGGTCCGCGTGACCAGGCCGTCAGTCTCGAGCGTACGCAGCGTCTGCGCCAGCATGCGTTGCGAGATGTCGGCGATGCCGCGGCGCAGCTCGGAGAAGCGGCGCGTGCCGGCCGAGAGCTCGTTCAGCACCAGCACCGTCCAGCGGTCGCCGATGCGGTCGAGCACGTCGCGGACCGGGCAGTCCGGGTCGATCGCGCCGTCCGGCGTCAGGCGGCGCCGGCTCATGCCGGCAGATCCGGCATCGCCGCGTCGCGGCGGTTATCGCGAGGTAACCGAGGCACGTTGGACTCCCTACTTGCAGGTTCGGTACGGAATCGTATCTTGATCTCGTTCCGTAACCAACATCCGAATCCGCCAGCTCAGGAGTCCGTCATGATCGTCGTCACCGCTGCTACCGGCCGTCTCGGCCGCACCACTGCCGAAGCCCTGCTGGCTCGCGGCGTCGCACCGTCGGAGGTCCGCCTCGCCGCGCGTTCACCGGAGCGGCTGGCCGATTTCGCGGCCCGCGGGTTCGCCGTCGCCGCCGCCGACTACGAACGGGCCGACACGCTCGAGGCGGCCTTCGCCGGCGCCGACACCGTGCTGCTGATCTCGAGCATGGGCGTCGACGCCGACCGGCTGCGCCATCACCGCAACGCGATCGAGGCGGCGCGCCGCGCCGGCGTGCGCCGCATCGTCTACACCAGCGCGACGCATCCCAGCGCCGACAGCCGGTTCGAATGGGCCGGCGCGCATCGTCTGACCGAGGCGCTGCTGGCCGACTCCGGGCTGGCCTGGACGATCCTGCGCGACAACGCCTACGCGGCCAACAATGCCGGACTCTACGAGCAGGCGCGCCACAGCGGCGTGCTGGCGCTGCCGGGCGTCGACGCGGCGGTGGCCTACGTGACGCACGAGGACGTCGCCGCGGCGGCGGCCGCCGTGCTGGCGACGTCCGGCCACGACGGGCGCATCTACGAGATCACCGGACCGGAAGCGGTCGACGGCCACCGCATCGCCGCGATGCTCGGCGAGGTGTTCGGGCGTCCGATCGGCGCGGTCGACCTGCCGCTGGCCGATTTCGCGCAGGGGCTGCGCGCGGCCGGGCTGCCCGAATTCGTCGTCAGCGGCGTGACCAGCTTCCACGCTGCGCTCGCTGCCGGCGAGTACGCCGCGGTGTCCGACGACGTGGCGCGCCTGACCGGGCGGCCGGCGCAGCCGCTGCGGACCTATCTGCAGACGCTGGCCTGAGTGCGCGGGGTCGGCCGTCGTTGGTCGACGGGTCTGGCGCCGGCGAGTGCGCCGCCGATCGATCGAGGATCCGCTGCAGGCGTGAGCGCGATGGACGTGTGGCTCGTCGGCGCGACGCGCCGAAGGCTCCGTTGACAGCACGGGCTTCGGAATCGGACGCGGCGCGCACCTCGCCGCCGCGTCGGGTCAGAGCGTCGTGCCGACCAGATGGCCGATCGCGGCCGTCGCGGCCATCGCCAGCGTACTCCAGACCAGCACGCGCGCGGCGCCGATCCAGGCACGCGCACCGCCGGCGCGCGCGGCCAGCGCGCCGAGCAGGCCGAGCGACAGCAGCGAGGCGATCACGACGACCGTCGTGATCCGTGCGGGCGGCGCCAGCGCGGCCGCGGCCAGCGGAATCGCCGCGCCGATCGAAAACGTCAGCGCCGAGGTCAGCGCCGCCTGCACCGGACGCGCGCGCAGCGTCGTGGTCAGGCCCAGTTCGTCGCGCGCATGCGCGCCGAGCGCATCGTGTGCGCTCAGCTGATCGGCGACCTGGCGCGCCAGCGTGCGGTCGAGGCCGCGGCCGACGTAGATGTCGACCAGTTCTTCGCGCTCGGCCTGCGCATTGCTGGCCAGCGCATGCCGTTCGAGCTCCAGATCGGCCCGCTCGGTATCGGCCTGCGAGCTGACCGACACGTACTCGCCTGCGGCCATCGACATCGCGCCGGCGACCAGACCCGCACCGCCGGCCAGCAGCACGTTGCCGATGCCGGTGTCGGCGCTGGCGACGCCGACCAGCAGACTGGCGGTCGACAGAATGCCGTCGTTGGCGCCGAGCACGGCCGCGCGCAGCCATCCGACGCGTTGACTGTGGTGGTGGATCGCATTGGGCATGAGCACTGCGCGTCGATGGGGACGGAACGCGCCCAGTCTGCCAGCCGGCCGGCGCCGGCGACAGGGTTTCTCGTCCGGCCGGTCGGACCGGTGCCGCGCAGCCCGGCCCGTCTCGGCCGGCTACAGCGCGGCCCGCTCGGCGCGCAGCCGGCGCGGCACGTAGCGCATCACCGCGAGTGCGGCATCGGCCTGCGCGAGCGCCTCGGCCGCCGCGGCGTCCTGACCGGCTTCGCGCAGGCAGCGCGCCTGCAGCAGCAGCGCCGACGCGCGGTCCGACCGCAGCGCATGGCCGCCGCTGCCGAGGGCGGCGACGAGGCCGGGCAGTTCCGCGTGCAGCGCTGCGCAGCCGTCGGCCGCGGCGTCGAGCCGCAGCGCCGCCAGCTCGATGCGCGCGCGCCGCGGATGGCCGGCCGGCAGCGCTGCCGTCGCCGCCGCGCGCGCCGCTGCCGCGGCCGCGCGCGCCTCGTCGACACGTCCGGCCTGCTGCAGCGCCTCGGCATAGGCGGCGCGCGCCTGCGCGACGTCGGCATGCGCGCCGCCGAGGCCGGCCTCGAGGATCGTCAGGCCGTCGCGATAGGCCTCGATCGCCGTGTCGAGCCGGCCCTGCTCGACCAGCGCGCCGCCCAGTCCGGTGCGCGCGACGCCGACCAGATAATGGCGCTCGCCGAGCGCGGCCTGCGCGATCTCGAGCGCGGCGCGCTGATCGCGCTCGGCCTCGTCGAGCCGTCCGCTGACACGCTCGAACGCGGCCAGGTTGCCGAGCATCGTCGCGACGGTCGGATGGGCGTCGCCGTAGGCCGCACGCGCCGTCGTCAGCGCCTCGCCCATGTATGCGATCGCCGCGTCGACGTCGTCGCGCTGCCAGGCCAGCATCGCCAGCGAATTCAGCGTCGCGGCCACGTCCGGATGGGCCGGACCCAGCTGCTCGCGCTGCATCGCGAGCGCCTCGCGGTAGAGGCTTTCGGCCGTCCCGGAATCGCCGAGGCGCTGCCTCGCGACCGCCAGATTGAAGCGGCTCTGCGCGACGTCCGGGTGGCGCTCGCCGAGCAGGGCGACGCGCGTCTGCAGCGCTTCCTGCAGCAGCGTCGCCGCTTCGGCGGCGTCCCCCTTCTGCAGCAGCACGACGGCCAGGTCGTGCGTGCGCCGCGCGGTCTCGGTATGCGCCTGCGGACGTGACCGGCGCGTCAGCGCGAGCGATTCGCGCAGGGCCTGCTCGGCGACCGGCAGATCGCCGGAGCGGAAGCGGATGCTGCCGAGCGCGGCGAGATCGCGCGCGAGCCGGTCGGCGCCGGCCGGATCGCGCCGGTCGATGCCGATCGTCGCGTCGATCAGCTGAGCGGCTTCCTGCGGCCGGCCGGCCTCGGCGAGCAGTTCGGCGAGACGCACGTCGGCCTCGCTGCGTGCCGCCGCGCCGGTCGCCTCGGCCGAGGCCGCGCGCAGCGCGCGTTCGGCCTCGTCGAATCGCCCCTGTGCCGAGCGCACCGCGCCGAGCTCGAGCAGGGCCGCATGGCGGCGCTCGCCGTCGTCGGCCGCGGCCAGCGCCCGCTCGGCGAGCGCGTCGGCGCGGTCGAGCGCGCCGAGCTGGCGCCAGGCGCCGGCCAGCGCCGCGGACAGTTCGCTGCGCAGCTGCGGCTGCCGGTCCAGCACCTCGGCCATGCGCGCCTCGCCGCGCTCGAGCAGCTCGCGCGCGCTGACGACGCGGCCGCGGCTCTCGTCCGGCGTGACGCCGGCGAACAGTTCCAGCGTGAACGTCTTGACCGCATCGGCGCGCTCGGCGGCACGCGCGGCAGCGGCTGCGGCCTGGCGCGCCGCATGCGACTCGCGCAGCGTCGCCGCGACGCCGAGCGCGACGCTGGCGAGGACCAGCACGGCGGCGACCGTCGCGACGCGATGGCGCGCGAGGAACTTGCCGAGACGGTAGCGGGCCGACGCGCGGCGCGCGTGGATCGGCTGCTGCCGCAGGTGGCGCTCGATGTCGTCGGCCAGCGCGTCGGCGCTGCCGTAGCGGCGCTGCGGATCGGCTGCGACGGCCGTCGCGACGATCGTGTCGAGATCGCCGCGCAAGGCGCGCGACAGCGCTCGCGCATGGGTGTCGCGCGCCCGGGCGATCGTGTCGCGGTCGGCCTGCGCGTCGAACGCGGTCGAGGCCGTGCGCGCTTCGCCGTCGGCCGAGGCGACCGGGCGCAGACCGGTCGCCAGCTCGTGCAGCAGCACGCCGAGCGCGTAGACGTCGGTCGCGGTCGTGACCGTGCCGCCGGTGAACTGCTCGGGCGCGGCATAGGCCGGCGTCAGCCGGCGCAGCGCGGTGCGCGTGTCCTCGCCGCGTTCGGACGCGTCGAGCAGCTTGGCGATGCCGAAGTCGAGCAGATGCGGACGTCCGTCCTGGTCGACCAGGATGTTGGCCGGCTTGAGATCGCGATGGACGATCAGCGCGCGGTGCGCGTAGGCGACCGCCCGGCACACCGCGACCAGCAGCGCCAGGCGCGCGCGCAGGCCGAGCCGGCGCTCGTCGCACCACCGCGTCAGCGGCTGGCCTTCGATGTAGTCCAGCGCGAACCACGGCACGCCCTCGGCGGTGAAGCCGCCGTCGTGCAGGCGCGCGATCGAGGGATGGGTCAGGCGCGCCAGGATGCGCCGCTCGCGGCGGAACCGCGCCTGCTCGGCCGGATCGCGCAGGCCCACGCGCAACAGCTTCAGCGCGACCCGATGCGTATAGCCGTCGCTGTCGCGCTCGGCCAGGTAGACGCTGCCGCTGCCGCCCTCGCCGAGCAGCCGGATCAGGCGGTACGGTCCGATCGACCCGGGACTCGCATCGTCGGCGTCGTCGAGCAGGCGGCAGGCCCGGCTCGCGTCGTCGGCATCGAGAAAGCCCTCGCTGCGGTCGCCGGCGAGCAGGCCGGCCAGCAGCTCGCGCAGCTGCGGGTCGGTCACCTCCTCGCGCAGGAACGCCTCGCGCGCATCGGACGCCAGGTCGAGCGCGCGATCGAATAGCGGCTCGAGTTCGGCCCAGCGCGCGCGCAGGGCCGGGTTCACGTCCGGCTCTGCAGCGTCTGGTGCAGGAACGCGCGCGCCTTGCGCCAGTCGCGCACGACGCTGCGCGCGGTGATGCCGAGCAGGTCGCCGGTCTCCTCGACCGACAGGCCGCCGAAGAAGCGCAGCTCGACGACGCGCGCCAGCCGCGCGTCGACGCCGGCCAGTTCGTCGAGCGCCTCGTCCAGACAGAGCAGATCGGCGGCCAGGTCCTCGACCGGCACGTCGTGCGCCTGCCAGTCGAGCAGGCGCTGGCCGCCGCCGCGCTTCTGCGCGGCCTTGCGGCGTGCGTGGTCGACCAGGATGTGGCGCATCGCGGTCGCGGCGTAGCCGAGAAAATGCGCGCGGTCCGCGAACGCGAGCTCGCGCTGCTGCACCATGCCGAGCCAGGCCTCGTGGACCAGGGCGGTCGTGCTCAGCGTATGGGCGCCTTCGCCGATTAGCTGGCGGTGCGCGAGCCGGCGCAGCCGCTCGTAGACCTGCGGCAGCAGCGCGTCGAACGCATGGCGTTCGCCGGCACCGGCGCGGGCCAGCAGGGCAGTGGTGTCGGCGGCGTCGGCCATGGCTGCGCTATCGTAGCGCCTCCGCCCACGGTCGACGTCGCGCCGGTTCACGGCGTGCCGGCGTACCTGTTCACAGCAGGAACCGGAATGAGTTCACACTGGTACTTCGATTTCGTCTCGCCGTTCGCGTATCTGCAGTTGCCGAGCATCCTCGCGCTGCGCGAGCGGCTCGCGGTCACGCCGGTGCCGATCCTGTTCGGCGCCGTGCTGCGGCATCACGGCCAGCTCGGGCCGGCCGAGATTCCCGGCAAGCGCGACTTCACCTACCGCATGGTCCAGTGGCAGGCCGAGCGCGCCGGCCGCACGCTGCGCTTTCCGCCGACGCATCCGTTCAACCCGGTCGCGGCGCTGCGGCTGTGCATCTCGGCCGGTGCCGACTGGACCTCGATCGTCACGATCTTCGATCACCTCTGGTGCGACGGCCGTGCCGGCGACGATGCAGCTGCGCTGGCCGAGCCGGCCGCGCGGCTCGGCATCGCCGACGTCGCCGCCGCGATCGGCACCGATGCGGTCAAGGCCGCCTTGCGCGCGAACACCGAGGCGGCGATCGGCGCCGGCGTGTTCGGCGTGCCGACCCTGGCGGTCGGCGAGCAGCGGTTCTGGGGCAACGACGCGACGCCGATGCTGCTGGACTGGCTCGACGATCCGCAGCGCTTCGAGCACGGCGAGTACGCGCGCCTGTCCGCACTGCCGGTCGGGATCGAACGGCGGCGCTGAGCGGCGCCGCTCTCACGCGGTGGACCGGTACCGGGCGCCGTCCGCACGCGACCAGCCGCCCGGCTGCAGCCGGCCCATGGCGTGCCTCGCGCCGAAGCCGGGCGGGAAACCGCTTCGGCGACGCCCGCTCAGGCGCGGCCGCTCGGCTGCTTGGCCGATCCGGCCGTGCAGCCGGGCTTCGTGCACGCATCGAGCAGCCAGCCGGCCGCCTGCGTGATCGCCGCGATCGGACCGGTGTTGTCGGGGAAGGTCAGGCGCGTGTACAGGCCGCCTTCGAGCAGCAGCATCAGCGCATCGCCGAGCGCGTCGGCGTCCCGCGCGCCGGCCTCGGCCGCCAGGGCGCGCAGACGGCGACGGATCTCGGACTTGTAGTTGTGGACGATGTCGCCGAGGCGCTCGTTGTCCTCGGGAATCTCGACGGCCGCATTGCCGAGCGCGCAGCCGCGCGCGGTCCGGCAGCCCTCGGCGGTTTTGGCCTTGAGGCGGGCGAGGTCGATCGTCGATTCGATCAACGCCTCGATCTGCCGCCGCGGATCGCCCTGGTGCGGCGCGACGACCTCGTCCCACCACTGCCAGTACTCGCGCTGCTGGCCGCACAGGTACTCGGCGACCAGATCGTCCTTCGACGGGAAGCTCCGATAGAAGCTCATCTTGTTGGTGCCGGCCTCGCTGGCGATCGCGTCGACGCCGACCGCGCGGATGCCGTGCCGATAGAACAGCTCGCTGGCGGTATCGAAGATGCGGTCGCGCACGCGCGGCTTGTCCGACGCGGCCTTGTCGACCCCCTCGGACTTGAGCTTGCTCATGACGAAGACTCCTCTTGACAGGTTAGTTACCGGTCAGTAACACTAGCACAATGTGACTGACCGGTAACGCACCTCGCACGATCGGCGCCCTGGCGGCAGCGGTCAAGCGGCGGCGCAGCACGGGGCTCTCGCACTCATTTCACCCGCCGGGCCGCTGGACGGACCGGCGGTTTTGCTTTCGGTCTTGAAGGAATTGTGCCATGTCAGCGATCCGTACCTCCGTTGTGCTTCTGGGGCTGGCCGTTCTGCTGGCCGGCTGCAGCCGCGGCAGCGCCGACGTCGCGTCGGCCGCCGCGCCGCCGCCGCCCGCGGTGACCGTGGCCGCGGTCGTCGCCAAGCCGCTGCGTGACTGGGAGGAGTTCACCGGCCGCCTCGAAGCGGTCGAAAGCGTCGAAATCCGCCCGCGCGTCAACGGCTTCATCGACTCGGTGCAGTTCGCCGAGGGTTCGCGCGTCCGCAAGGGGCAGCTGCTGTTCCGCATCGATCCGCGGCCGTTCCAGGCCGAGGTCAACCGGCTGTCGGCGGCGCTCAAGCAGGCGCGCTCGCAGGCCAAGCTGGCCGACTCCAACCACGAGCGCGGCAAGCGCCTGGTCGCCCAGCACATGATCTCGCAGCAGGAGTTCGACCAGCTCTCGACGCTGGCCAGCACCGGTGCCGACGGCATCGGCGCGGCGGCGGCCGCGCTCGAGGCCGCGCGCCTGAACCTGGAGTTCACCGAGGTGCGCTCGCCGATCGACGGCCGCGTGTCGCGCGCGCTGATCACCGCCGGCAACCTCGCGACCGGCGACAGCGTGCTGACCACCGTGGTCTCGGACAATCCGGTCTACGCGTACTTCGACGCCGACGAGCAGACCTATCTGCGCTTCTCGCGCAGCGCGACGCGCGGCAGCGACGGCCGTCAGGCGGCGACGCCGGTCTTCATGGGCCTGATCGACGAGCAGGGCTATCCGCACGAGGGGCGCCTGGACTTCATCGACAACCAGGTCGACACGCAGAGCGGCACGATCCGTGGCCGCGGCGTGTTCGACAACACCGACGGTCGCTTCACGCCGGGTCTGTTCACGCGGATCAAGCTGGTCGGCGGTGAGAGCCGCGAGGCGATCCTCGTCGACGACCGCGCGGTCGGCATCGATCTCGGCAAGAAATTCGTGCTCGCGCTCAAGCCGGATGACACGCTCGAGGCGCGCTTCGTCGAGCTCGGCGCCTCGATCGACGGCCTGCGCGTCGTCAAGAGCGGTCTGGCCGCCGGCGACGTGATCGTCGTCAACGGCCTGCAGCACGTGCGCCCCGGCATGATGGTCAAGCCGACGCGCGTGGAAATGGACGCCGACCGCGCCGGCGTCGCGCAGGTCGCGGCCGACCGCGATGCGGCGCCGCTGCTGGCCAGCCGCGCCGCGCCCGGCGAGCACGCACAGCGCTGACGGACGCGGCCTGCCGGCAGGCGCCGTTCCCGGAGCCTGCCGGCAACCGATCGAGCCGCGGATGCGGCCTGCACGCACTTCTTCGTCGTTGATCGACCGCTGCCCGGGATCGCGCCGTTCCGGTCGTTTTTTCAGACAGCCCGCCATACGCGGCGCGTGACCCCGGTGCCCCGGGATGCGCCAAGGACCCTGCCATGAATTTCTCCCAGTTCTTCATCACGCGCCCGGTCTTCGCCGGCGTCCTGTCGGCTCTGATCCTGCTGGCCGGCCTGATCGCGATCCCGTCGCTGCCGATCTCCGAGTATCCGGAAGTCGTGCCGCCGACCGTGGTGGTGCGTACGACCTATCCGGGCGCGAACCCGCAGGTCATCGCCGATACCGTGGCCGGCCCGCTCGAGCAGGCGATCACCGGTGTCGAGGGCATGCTGTACCAGTACTCGCAGTCGACCTCCGATGGCGTCATGACGCTGACGGTCACGTTCAAGCTCGGCACCGACGTCGACAAGGCGCAGGTGCTCGTGCAAAACCGCGTCGCCCAGGCCACGCCGAAGCTGCCGCAGGACGTGCAGCGTATCGGCGTGACCACGGCCAAGACGTCGCCCGACATCACCGTGGCGGTGTTCATTACCTCGCCCGACGGCCGCTACGATCAGAACTACCTGTCGAACTTCGCGCTGCTGCACGTCAAGGACGAACTCGCCCGCCTCGAGGGCGTCGGCGACGTACAGCAGTTCGGCGGCGGCAACTATTCGATGCGGGTCTGGCTGGACCCCGACAAGGTGGCCGCGCGCGGCCTGACCGCGACCGACATCGCCAATGCGATCCGCGAGCAGAACGTGCAGATCGCGGCCGGTCAGCTCGGCTCCGCGGCAGCCCCCGCCGACGACCGGACCCGGCCGAACTTTCAGATCGCGGTCAACACGAAAGGCCGCCTCGTCAGCGAAGAGGATTTCGCCAACATCATCGTGCGCACCGGCACCTCCGGTCAGATCACGCGCCTGAGCGACGTCGCGCGGATCGAGCTCGGCTCGGACAACTACGCGCTGCGCGCGATGCTCGACAACCAGACTGCCGTCGCGATTCCGGTGTTCCAGCGGCCCGGCAGCAACGCGATCGCGATCTCCGACGCGGTGCGCGCGAAGATGGCCGAGCTCAAGAAGACCTTCCCGGAAGGCATCGAATACAACGTCGCCTACGACCCGACCGTGTTCGTGCGCGGCTCGATCGAAGCGGTGCTGCACACCCTGCTCGAGGCGATCGCGCTGGTCGTGATCGTCGTGATCGTGTTCCTGCAGACCTGGCGCGCGTCGATCATCCCACTGCTGGCGGTGCCGGTCTCGCTGATCGGCACGCTCGGCGTCATGCATCTGTTCGGGTTCGGCCTCAACACGCTGTCGCTGTTCGGCCTGGTGCTCGCGATTGGCATCGTCGTCGACGATGCGATCGTCGTCGTCGAAAACGTCGAACGCAACATCGAGGAGGGACTCTCGCCGCTGGACGCGACGATCCAGGCGATGAAGGAAGTGACCGGACCGATCGTCGCGACGGCGCTGGTGCTGTGTGCGGTGTTCGTGCCGACCGCCTTCATCAGCGGACTGTCCGGCCAGTTCTACAAGCAGTTCGCGCTAACGATCGCGATCTCCACGGTGATCTCGGCGATCAACTCGCTGACGCTCTCGCCGGCGCTGTCGGCCCTGCTGCTGAAGTCCCACGATGCCCCGCGCGACCGTCTGACGCGTCTGCTGGACTTCTCGCTCGGCTGGTTCTTCCGGCCGTTCAACAAGTTCTTCGCGCGCGCGTCGAGCGGCTACGTCGGCACGGTCAACCGGATCCTGCGCGCCAGCTCGATCGCCGTGCTGGTCTATGTCGGTCTGATCGGGCTGACCGCGCTCGGCTTCTCGCGCACGCCCACCGGCTTCGTTCCGGCGCAGGACAAGCAGTATCTGGTCGGCTTCGCGCAGCTGCCGGACGCCTCGACGCTGGATCGCACGACGGCCGTCGTGCGGCGCATGGGCGACATCGCGCTGGCGACGCCGGGCGTCGAGTCGGTACCGGCGTTCCCGGGCCTGTCGATCAACGGCTTCACGAACGCGCCGAACTCGGGCATCGCGTTCACGCCGCTCAAGCCGTTCGAGGAGCGCCGCGACCCGTCGCTGTCGGCCGGCAGCATCGCGGCCGCGATGAACGGCGAGTTCTCGAAGATCCAGGACGCCTTCATCGCGATCTTCCCGCCGCCGCCGGTGAACGGCCTCGGCACGATCGGCGGTTTCAAGCTGCAGATCGAGGATCGCGGCAATTTCGGCGCCGACGAGTTGTACAAGCAGGTCCAGAACGTGATCGCCAAGGCGAGCCAGCGCCCCGAGCTGACCGGCGTGTTCTCCGGATTTCAGGTCAACGTGCCGCAGATCGAGGTCGACGTCGACCGCGAAAAAGCCAAGTCGGCCGGCGTGCCGCTGCAGAACATCTACGACACGATGCAGATGTACCTGGGCGCGCTCTACGTCAACGACTTCAACCTGTTCGGCCGTACCTATCAGGTCAACGCGCAGGCCGAACCAGGCTTCCGCATCCATGCCGAGGACATCGGTCGCCTGAAGACGCGCAACGCACGCGGCGACATGATCCCGCTGGCCAGCTTCGTGACCGCGCGCGAGACCTCCGGGCCGGACCGGGTGCCGCACTACAACGGCTATCTCGCCGCCGAGATCAACGGCGGTCCCGCACCCGGCTACAGCAGCGGACAGGCCGAGCGTGCGATCGAGGAGGTGCTCGCCGCCGAGCTGCCGAACGGCATGGCCTACGAGTGGACCGACCTGACCTACCAGCAGATCCTGGCCGGCAATACGATGATGTACATCTTCCCGCTGGTCGTGCTGCTGGTGTTCCTGGTGCTGGCCGCGCAGTACGAGAGTCTCTCGCTGCCGCTGGCGGTGATCCTGATCGTGCCGATGTGCCTGCTCTGCGCGATCCTCGGCGTGCTGGCCTCCGGCGGCGACAACAACATCTTCACGCAGATCGGCCTGATCGTGCTGGTCGGCCTGGCCTGCAAGAACGCGATCCTGATCGTCGAATTCGCGAAGGACCGCGAGGCGCTGGGCGAGTCCGTCTGGCAGGCCGTGCTCGACGCCTGCCGCCTGCGCCTGCGTCCGATCCTGATGACCTCGCTGGCGTTCGTGATGGGCGTGGTGCCGCTGGTGCTGTCGACCGGCGCCGGTGCGGAGATGCGCCGCGCGATGGGCGTGGCGGTGTTCTCCGGCATGCTCGGCGTCACGTTCTTCGGCCTGCTGCTGACGCCGGTGTTCTATCTGCTGGTGCGCCGCCGCCGTGCGCGTGCGGCGTCCCTCCAGCCGCCGAACGAGTCGGCCGCGGCAGCCGCGGCGGCGCATTGATGGTGGTGCGGCGATCCCCATCTGCATGGCGTGCGGCCCGGCATCGATGCCGGGCCGCTCACGTCGCGTCGTGGAGACGGCACATCCGGCCCTGCGAGGCGCCGGCGGCGGATACGCCCCGGCTGCGTGCCGCATAGCGGTGCTTTGATCGAATTCCCATGGTGGCGCGGATCGCCCGCGCCCGACTCAGCGGAGACATCGACATGACCCAGAAAATTGCCCTCGTCACCGGTGCCACGCGCGGCATCGGTCTGGAAACCGTACGTCAGCTCGCGCAGCAGGGTCTGCGCGTCCTGCTCGCCGGTCGTGATCCGGCCCGGGCCGGCGACGCCGCCGCGGCCTTGCAGCGCGACGGCCTGCCGGTCGAGGCGATCACGCTCGACGTCAACGACGCCGGCAGCATCGCCGCCGCCGCGGCGCAGGTGGAGCGTACGCACGGTCGCCTCGACGTCCTCGTCAACAATGCCGGCATCCTGCTCGACGATCTGGCCAAGCCGCCGTCGGCGCAGCCGCTCGAGGTCTGGCACAAGACCTTCGAGACGAACCTGTTCGCGGTCGTCGCGGTCACCCAGGCGTTCCTGCCGCTGCTGAAGAAGGCCGATGCGGCACGCATCGTCAACGTGTCGAGCATTCTCGGCTCGGTGACCCTGCACAACGATCCGAGCTCGGGCATCTACGCGTTCAAGGTGCCGGCCTACAACGTTTCCAAGTCGGCGCTCAATGCCTGGACCGTGCAGCTGGCCTACGAACTGCGCGATACACCGATCAAGGTCAACGCGATCCATCCGGGCTACGTGAAGACCGACATGAACGCCGGCGAGGGCGAGCTCGAGATCGCCGACGGCGCCCGCTCCAGCGTCCAGATGGCGCTGATCGGCCCGGACGGTCCGACCGGCAGCTTCACGCATCTCGGCCAGACCCTGCCCTGGTGATATCGGGCGACGAACGGTCCGCGCTCCTGCAGCCGGGCCGTTCGTCGTTGCGCCCGGTGCGGGATGCGCCCGGGCCGTCCGCGACAGCGGCCGTCTGCAGGCGCCCAGGCACGGCGGCCGCACTCGGCGCCGAGGCGGCTACTGCAGCGTCAGTGCCGCGGCCGGTGCATGGCGGCGCTCGTGCGCGAGCAGCCACTGCTTGATCGGCAGGCCGCCGGCGAAGCCGGTCAGCGCGCCACTGCTGCCGATCACGCGATGGCATGGCACGATGATCGGAATCGGGTTGGCGCCGTTCGCGGCGCCGACCGCACGGCTCGCCGACGGCTTGCCGAGGCGCCGCGCGAGTTCGCCGTAGCTGATCGTCGTGCCGTACGGAATGCCGGTCAGCATGTTCCAGACGCCGCGCCGGAACTCGGTGCCGTGCGCGGCCAGCGGCAGATCGAACGCGGTCAGCTCGCCGGCGAAGTACGCTTCGAGCTGCGCGATCGCTTCGCCCAGATGCGTCCGATCGCGCCGCCAGTGTGGCTCGATGCGCCGTCCCTGCCGGTCGCCCGGAAACTCGACGCAGTGCAGGCCGGCCTCATCACCGGCCAGCAGCAGCGTGCCGATCGGGGTTTCGATTCGTTCGTAGTCCATCGCGGGTTCCTGGTCAGGCGCCGGGACAGGACCGTGTCCGTCCTGCTGCGGCTGGAAGCCTTGCATCGCTCGCTCGCCGTTCGTGCTGCACGGCGCCGTCCGGCTGCGTGCCGCGCGCAGCGCATCCGCCGCGCGGGTCCGGTCGAAGCGCGCCGTCGCCTGCGAAGGCGCGGACTTCGCGCGTCGCAGGCCAATCACGCCGTTCGCGGCCGGCGTTCAACTCGCGCGCCACAGCAGCATCACCGCATAAGCGCGCCACGGCCGCCAGGCTTCGCTGAGCGTCTCGAGTTCGCGTGTCGTCAGCGTCCGTCCCTGACCGGCCGCGCGGCGCAGGATCAGGTCCGCCGCCGGGAATGCATCGGGCTGCGCGAGCGCACGCATCGCGACGTAGTGCGCAGTCCAGACGCCGATGCCGGGCAGGGCGACCCAGTCGCGCTCGAATGCGGCCAGCGGCTGCTCCGCGCGGAACGCGATGCGGCCCTCGTGCACGGCGGCCGCCAGCGTGCGGATCGTCTGCGCGCGGGCGCGCGTGATGCCGAGCGCCTCCAGCGGCGCATCGGCGAGGCGTTCGGGCGTCGGGAACAGCGCACCGACGCCGGCTGCGGCACCGTCCGCGTACGGCGTGCCGTACCGCGTGGCGACGCGGGCCGCCAGCGTGCGCGCGGCGGCCACGCTGACCTGCTGGCCGAGCACGGCACGGACCGCGAGCTCGAACCCGTCCCAGGCACCCGGCAGGCGCTGGCCCGGCCAGCGCCGGATCAGCGGCGCGAGCAGGTCGCTGCGCCGGAACACCGCAGCGATCGCGCGCGGATCGGCGTCGACGTCGAACATGCGCCTGACGCGTGCGGCGATCGAGCCGAGCACGCCGCCGCGCGGATGATGCACGCGCAGCGCGAGCGCGTGCTCGCCGGGCAACGGCTCGACCGCGAACCAGCCGGGCACGCCGTCGGCGACGAAACTGCGCCGGTACGCGGTCTCGTCGACCGCCTCGACGCCGGGAATCGCGCGCCGCGCATAGAACGCGGTGAGCTGTGCGAAATCGTACGGTGCGCGATACGGCAGGCGCAGCGTCCATTCGCCGCAGCCGCCGTTCGCGAGCGCTTCGCGGCTGCGCCGGATCTCGCGCGGCGCCTTGCCGTAGGCCGCGCTGAACGCGGCATTGAAGCGGCGCAGGCTCGCGTAGCCGGCCGCCTGCGCGACCTCGGTCATCGGCAGCGCGGTCTCGCCGACCAGCTGCTTGGCGAACAGCAGGCGGCGCGTCGCTGCGACCTCGAGCGGACTGGCGCCGATCTCTTCCGCGAACACGCGGCGCAGATGGCGTTCGCCGACGCCGACGCGGCGCGCCAGCTGCGGCAGCGAGCCTGCGTCGAGTGCGCCCTGCTCGATCAGCCGCAGCGCACCGGCGACCAGTTCGCTGCGTGCGCGGTGCAGCGGCGAGCCCGGTGCCGCCTCGGGCCGGCAGCGCAGGCACGGCCGGAAGCCGGCCGCCGCCGCCGCCGCGGCACTCGGGTAGTAGCGCACGTTCTCGCGCCGCGGTGCCGGCGCCGGACAGACCGGCCGGCAGTAGATGCCGGTCGAGGTCACGGCCGTGAAGAACAGGCCGTCGAAGCGCCGGTCGCGCGTCAGCCGCGCACGCTCGCAGGCGGCGGCACTCGGCATCGGGGCGGGAACGGTCCAGGACATGAGCGACACCCTATCAGGCTTCCGGGCGGCCGACTGGCCGTTTTCGGCTGTCGAAGGACGTGCGTGCGGCTGCTGCGTGGGACGCGCCCGGCAGATGTGCGGCGAGCCGGTACGCCGGCCCGATCGTTCGTTTTGACGAACGATCGGCGCTGCCTAGAATCGATGGCCATGAACGCCGACGTCCTGGCCGTGCTGCGCGGCTATCCGCAGATCTATTTCGTCTGCCATGCCGAGCATCGCCGCGCGCGCAGCGACCGCGCTGCACTCAGCGCGCGCGACGCGTCGATCCTGGCGCATCTGTCGGTCGACGAGCCGCTGCGCGCGGCCGAGCTCGCGCGACACCTCGGGTTGCGGCCGTCGACGCTGTCGGCCGCGCTGGCCCAGCTCGAAGCGCTCGGCTACATCCGGCGCGATACCGAGCCGGCCGATCGCCGCGTGCACCGGATCGGCCTGACCGCGCATGGCGAGGCGGCGATGGCGGCCAGCTCGGTGCTCGATGCGGGGCGCGTCGAGCGCCTGCTGGACGCGCTGCCGCCTGCGCAGCGCCGCTGTGCGGTCGCCGGCCTCGGCCTGCTCGCGCAGGCGGCACGCGCGCTCGGCGGCGTCACCTCGCATCGGGAGGCGTGAACATGCTCGAGCTGGCGCTGATCGCGATCGGATTGCTGATGCTGGCCGCACTCGCCGTATCCTGGATCGGCAGCCGCCTGCCGGCCGCGCATCGCGCGCGCTCGCAGCTGCTGCTCGCTGCGACGCCGGAGGCGGTCTACGCGCGCGTCAGCGACGTCGCGCGGTTCGGCCAATGGCGTACCGACGTCACGGCGGTCGAGCCGCTGCCTCCCGAGAACGGCGAAGCCGGGTTCCGTCTGACCGACCGCAACGGCACGATCCGCTACCGCATCGAGCGGGCCGAGCCGCCGTTTTCGTTCGTCACCCGCATCGCCGATACCGACCTTGGCTTCCGCGGACGCTGGACGATCACGATCGAGCCGGATGGCAGCGGCAGCCGCGTGCGGATCACCGAGGACGGCGAGGTGACCTCGCCGCTGTTCCGCTTCTTCTCACGCTACGTGTTCGGTCACTACCGGACGCAGGAGGCCTATCTCACGGCGCTGGCCGCCTCGTTCGGAGAGACGGCGCGCAGCGAACGCCTGCCCGAGCCCGAGCCGGCCGCCCGCGATGCGCGCTGATGCGTCGGATCGGGCTGTCGCGTGCACGCCGGCACAGACGATCGCGTCGCTCGTACAGGTGCCGATCGTCGAGCGGATGCGATCGCGCGGTCGCACGGCGTCACCCCGGCGTCGCCAAACGACCGGTGGTCAGAACCCGTAACGCAGGAAGCCGCCGTCGACGGCGATGCACTCGCCGGTGACGTAGCTGGCCGCCGGCAGGCACAGGAACGCGACCGCGGCGGCGACCTCCTCGACCTCGCCGATACGGCGCATCGGCGTGCGTTCGAGCACTTCTTCCAGATAGTCCGGATCGGCCAGCGGCTCCTCGGTGCGGCGCGTGCGGATGTACCACGGTGCGACCGCATTGACGCGGATGCCGTCCTCGGCCCATTCGCAGGCGAGATTGCGCGTCAGCTGATGCAGGGCGGCCTTGGTCATGCCGTACGGCGCGCCGGTGCGCACCGCGGTCAGCCCGGAGACCGAGCCGACGTTGACGATCGCGGCGCCGCCGTGTTCGGCCAGATGCGGATGCGCCAGACGGCACATCTCGAACGCGCCGAGCAGGTTCGTCTCGACCAGGCCGCGCACCTCCTCGAGCGTGTAGTCGAGCGCGGCGCGGCTGGTATTGCCGCCGGCATTGTTGACGAGCAGCGACGGCGGCAGGCCGAGATCGGCGATCCAGTCGAACACTTCCAGGCGCTGCTCGGCATCGGCGATGTCGGCCGCGAACGCGAGCAGACGGCGTGCCGGGAATTCCTCGGCGAGTTCGCCGACGATCGCTTCCAGATACGGCTCGTCGCGCGCGACCAGCAGCACGTCGGCGCCGAGGCCGGCCAGCTCGCGCACGCAGGCCAGGCCGATACCGCGGCTCGCGCCGGTCACCAGCGCGACCTGTCCGTCCAGCCGCCAGCGCGCCGGATCGATCACGGTCCCACCCGCTTGTCGGTCCTCGGGTCCACGCGCAGACTGTAGCCGATCCCGTCGCCGCGGAGCACCGATGAACCGCCTGCGCCTGCTCTGGTCCGCCCTCGCCCTCGCCCTGTCGATCGTGGCGTGCTCGCCGTCGCCGTCACCACCGCCGGTCGAGGCGCCGAAGCCGACCGTACTCGATGCGCAGCGTGAAGCGCTCGCCAGGGCGCGCGCGCTGCAGGATCAGGCCGATCGTCGCGCCGCGGCACTGGACCGCGCGGCTGAAGGGGACGAATCGCCGCGGCGCTGAGCGATCCATCGCGGGCTCGCCCGTACCCTGAGCCTGCGCCGAGCGGTCGCGGGCGTCCGTCGAACGCGCGGACGCTGCGCTCGCTCAGCCTTCGCGGAACACGTAGCGGGCCGCGCCGATCTGGATCACGTCCTCGTGGCGCAGCAGGCGCTCGCGGATCGGCTCGGCGTTGACGCGCGTGCCGTGCTTGCTGTCCAGGTCGGTCAGCACGTAGCCCTGGTTGTTGGCCTCGATGCGTGCATGCTGCGCCTCGACGCCGGGGCCGCCGACGCGGATGTCGCTGGCGGCGTCGCCGCCGAGCGTGACCGGCTTGGGCGGTAGCGGGATCGCCGCGCGGCCGGCTTCGACGTTCTGCGGCACCAGCCGCGCGGTGCGCAGGAACATCGTCGAGCCCGACGTCACCGCGGCGGCCGGCGGCCCGCCTGCGCCGGTCGGTACGGGCGGCGGCGTCGGCGTCGCGATGCCGATGCTCGTAACGGCGGCGGCGGGGCCGGGGCGCGCCTCGACCGGACGTGACGGAGCTGCAGGCGCCGCGTGGGCGGCCGATGCCGGCGTGGCAGCCGGCGGCGCCGGCGGAATGGTCGGCAGATCCGGCATGTCGAGCACCTGCAGGATCTGCGTCACGGCTACGTCGATATGCGCCGGCGCGGTGTCCGCGCGCGGCACCGGTGCCGGTTCGGCCGGTACGCTCGCGGCGACCGGCTCGGGGATCTGCGCCAGCATCGAGGCATCGAGCGCGAGGGCGGCCAGCTCGTCGTCGAGCGCCGGCTCCTCGATCAGCGACAGCGCCGCCCGCGCCGGCGCATCGCGCGGCACCTCGGGTACCGGCGCGGCTGCGACCGGCGGCGGCGCCGCTTCGAGGTCGGCCTCGCTCTCGAAAACGTCGAGGAAGCGCGCGCGCAGCGCTTCGGCGCGGTCCTGGGCGATGCTGCGTTCGCGCAGCGCGGCATCGATCGTGCCGAGGCGCTCGGCGTGCGTGGCCGCGTCGTACTCGCCGAGCTGGTGGCGCAGTTCGACCTCCTGGCGGTCGAGCTGGATCGACGCGTAGGCGTGCTGGATCGCCTCGATGCGGTCGCGCAGTCCGGCATAGGCCAGACGCGCCTGCGCACGCAACGGCGCGATGCGTGTGTCCAGATCCGCCAGGCGGCGCGCGTAGTCCTCGTGCACGCGGCGGTAGACCGCGTCGGAGAGATTGGCCTGCATGCCCTCCAGGGCCGCCAGCCGTCCACGCAGCAGGTCGACCTCGTGCTTGAGCTCGCGCAACGCGTCGACCACGCCGAGGTCGGCGTCGTCGAGCGCACCCGGATCCGCTGTCGGATCGACCATCTTCGTTTCTCCCCTGCGGCCGCCTGGCGCGGCATCGATGTGGACGCGTATGCGATCCGGCGCCGTGCGGCGGTGCGTCCCTGCGTCGCCCGGCCGGACGGCGAAGCGCGATCGATTATGCGAGCGGCCGATGACGGCGGCAACCGCGCGCCGACGGGCCGGCGGCCGCAACGGCGACACGGTCACATTTCGGCGGCGGCGCGCCCGGCCGTCAGGTCCGCGGCGTCAGCACGGCGTCGCCGCGGCCGACCGCGGCCGTACCGCTGCGCGCCAGTTCGAGCACCGGCGCGAGGTTCGACAGCTCGGCGAAGAATGCGTTGACGTCGCGGCCGGTGCCGCTGAACTGGACGACGCGGCTGGCCGCGCCTTGATCGACGACGCACGCGGCCGGATGGCGCCGCATGCATGCGTCGAACTCCGCGGCGGCCAGGCCGGCCAGGCCGATCTTGACGATCAGCAGTTCCGATTCGAGATGGTCGCTGCGGCTGAGGTCGGCGATCTCGAGCACGTCGATCAGCTTGCGCGACTGCTTGACGATCTGGTCGATCACCGCGTCGTCGCCGCTGGTGACCAGGGTCAGCCGCGAGATCGCCGGATCGTGCGTCGCGGCCACCGTCAGCGAATCGATGTTGTAGCCGCGCGCCGAGAACAGGCCGGCGACGCGGACCAGCGCGCCGGCCTCGTTCTGCAGCAGGATGGCGATGATCCGGCGCATCAGAACATCTCCGACGGGCCGGCCTCGACCGCGGCCGGTTGGGCCTGGCGCGAAGCGATGAAGTCGCCGGTGATCATCTGCGCGTAGGTCATGCCGGGCCCGACCATCGGATAGACGCCGGCGTCCGGATCGATCACGACCTCGAGAAACGCCGGTCCGTCGAACGCGACGAATTCGGCGATCACGGCGGGCAGCTCGGCAGGGTCGGCCAGCCGGCGCGCCCATTCGAAGCCGTCGGCCTGCGCGGCGCGCACGAAGTCCTTCTTGTGCAGACTCTTGTCGGTCGCCGAGAAGCGGCCCTTGAAGAACAGCTTCTGCCACTGCCGGACCATGCCGTCACCGGCGTTGTTGAGCACGACGACCTTGATCGGCAGCCCGTAGGTGGTCACGGTCTCGAGCTCGCCCAGGTTCATGCGGATGCTGGCGTCGCCGTCGATGTCGATGACCAGCAGGTCGCGCCGCGCGAACTGCGCGCCGATCGCCGCCGGCAGGCCGAAGCCCATCGTGCCCATCGAGCCGGACGTCAGCCACAGCCGCGGTTCGCGGAAGTCGAAGTACTGCGCCGCCCACATCTGGTGCTGGCCGACGCCGGTGCTGATGATCGCGCGGCCGTCCGTGATCGCGTTGATCGCCTCGATCACCGCATAGGGCTGGATCAGCGCGCTGGTGCGGTCGTAGTTCATCGCATGGGTGCGCTTGAGCGCGGCCAGATGCGCGTGCCACGGCGCGTACCGGTCCTGCTCGCGCGGCCGGAAGCCGTGCTGCAGACCGTAGATGCGCAAGGTGTCGAGCGCGCGCGCGAGGTTGCCCAGGTGATGCCAGTCGGCGCGCTTGACCTTGTCGATCTCGGCCGGATCCACGTCGAAATGCGCGATGAAGCGGGCGCTGCCGGCGAACGCCTGCGGCACGCCGGCGACGCGGTCGTCGAAGCGCGCGCCGACCGCGATCAGGAAGTCGCAGTCCTCCACCGCGTAGTTCGCGAACGCGGTGCCGTGCATGCCGAGCATCTGCAGCGACAGCGGCTCGGTCGTGTCGACCGCGCCCAGGCCCATCAGCGTCGTGGTCACCGGCATCGCGAACGCGCGTGCGAAGTCGCGCAGCGCGCCGGCCGCGTCGGCGGCGATCACGCCGCCGCCGGCATAGATCAGCGGCCGCCGCGCGCGGCCGAGCGCGTCGAAGAATGCCGCGCAGCGCGCCGCGTCGAGCGTGGCGGTGTCGATCGCGCGCAGCCGCGCGCGATAGCCCGGCAGCGGCAGCGTGCCGGCGCCGCGGAACGTGAGTTCGGCGTTCTGCACGTCCTTCGGGATGTCGACGACGACCGGTCCGGGCCGGCCGGTCCGCGCGATCTCGAACGCGGTGCGCAGCGTCGCCTCGAGCCGGTCGGCGTCGGTGACCAGGAACACGTGCTTGGCGCAGGCCGCCATGATGTTGCTGATCGGCGCCTCCTGGAACGCGTCGGTGCCGATCGCGCCGGTCGGTACCTGGCCGCACAGCACGACGATCGGGATCGAGTCGGCCATCGCGTCGCGCACCGGCGTGACCGTATTGGTCGCGCCGGGGCCGGACGTGACCAGGGCCACGCCGACGCGGCCCGACGCGCGCGCATAGCCCTGCGCCATGAAGCCCGCGCCCTGCTCGTTGGCCGGCACGATCAGCGGCAGCGGCTCGCCGCCGTCGCTCCTGGGATGCTCGCGGTTGTAGCGGAAGACCGCGTCGTAGACCGGCAGGATCGCGCCGCCGGAATAGCCGAACACGACCTCGACCCCTTCGTCGGCGAGCACCTGCACGACGATGTCGGCACCGCTCATCGCGGATCCGGCCAGCGGATGCCCGGTCGTCTCGGGCGGGTCTTCGAGCACAGCATTCATCGTCATCGTCCTCGGGTGGCGTCGGCGCGGCGCGCGGCCGCGCGCTCGATCAGGCACTGCCGCTCAGCCACGGCATGCGCGCGCGCAGGCGGCTGCCGACCTGCTCGATCGGATGGTCCAGATCCTTCTGCTTGAAGGCGTTGTAGTTCGGCAGGCCGGCGGCGTGCTCGGCGGTCCACTCGCGCGCGAAGCGGCCTTCCTGGATGTCCTTGAGCACCTCGCGCATGCGCTCCTTGGTGCCGGCGTCGACGACGCGCGGGCCGCGCGTGTAGTCGCCGTACTGCGCGGTCTCGGAGATGAAGCTCAGCATCTTGGCCAGGCCGCCCTCGTAGAGCAGGTCGACGATCAGCTTGAGCTCGTGCATGACCTCGTAGTACGCGATCTCCGGCTTGTAGCCGGCCTCGACCAGGGTCTCGAAGCCGTTGATGACCAGCTCGCTGGCGCCGCCGCAGAGCACGGCCTGCTCGCCGAACAGGTCGGTCTCGGTTTCTTCCTTGAAATCGGTCTCGATCAGCAGCGCGCGTGCGCCGCCGAGGCCGGCCGCATAGGCCAGCGCCTTGTCGCGGGCCTGGCCGCTGGCGTCCTGATGGACTGCGAACAGGCACGGCACACCGCGGCCGATCTCGTACTCGCGGCGCACCAGCGCGCCCGGGCCCTTCGGCGCGACCAGCACGACGTCAATGTCGTAGCGTGGCTCGATCGTCTTGAAGTGCACGTTGAAGCCGTGCGCGAACAGCAGCGCGGCGCCGGGCTTGATGTTCGGCGCG
This sequence comes from Rhodanobacter denitrificans, assembly GCA_003241385.1. Taxonomy (GTDB): domain Bacteria; phylum Pseudomonadota; class Gammaproteobacteria; order Xanthomonadales; family Rhodanobacteraceae; genus Dokdonella; species Dokdonella denitrificans_A. The sequence goes on along the minus strand of QFPO01000013.1, from coordinate 15,310 downwards.
ATGACCTCGCGGTACAGCGCGGCCTGGACCATGTCCGGCGTCAGCACCGCGATCAGGTCGGCGCCCTGCACGGCCTCGGCCGGTGCCAGCACGGTGAAGCCGTCGGCGGCGGCCTTGGCCGAGGTCGGGCCGCCCGGACGCAGGCCGATCACGACGTCGAGGCCCGAGTCGCGCAGGTTGAGGGCATGTGCGCGGCCCTGGCTGCCGTAGCCGAGCACGGCGATGCGGGCCTGCTGCAGGGCGTCGGTGGTGGCGGTGATCGTCTCGCTGCTCATGGGATTCTCCGGGGTGAAGGGCGTAGCGGTGTGGGTGAGGAATCGGACGGTCAGGCGCTGGTGACCGCGCCGAGCGCGGCCGACCCGACCAGACGGGCGTACTTGGCGAGCGCGCCGCGCGTGACCTTGGGGGCCGGCGGCGTCCAGTCGCGGCGGCGCGATTCGAGATCGGCGTCGGTCTCGATCACGCGTCGCGTCGCGTCGATGACGATGCGGTCGCCGTCGCGGAGCAGGGCGATCGGCCCACCGCGCGCGGCTTCCGGCGCGATGTGGCCGACGACGAAGCCGTAGCTGGCGCCGCTGAAGCGGCCGTCGGTCATCAGCGCGACCTGGTGACCGAGGCCGCGGCCGACCAGGGCCGCGGTGACCGCGAGCATCTCGCGCATGCCCGGCCCGCCGGCCGGGCCCTCGTTGCGGATCACGACGACGTCGCCGGGCGCGATGCCGCCGGCCTGCACGGCCCGGAAGCAGTCCTCCTCGCTCTCGAAGACGCGTGCGCTGCCTTCGAAATGGCCCGAGTCGAGGCCGGCCAGCTTGAGGATGCAGCCTTCCGGCGACAGGTTGCCGTAGAGGATCGAATAGCCGCCGCGCGGCTTGAGCGCGCGAGCGACCGGATGCACCACCGGCTGGCCGGCCGGCGTCGGTGGGGCCGCGTCGATCTCCTCGAACAGGCTGCGCCCGCTGACGGTCGGCGCGTCCTCGATCAGGCCGGCCGCGCGCAGCTCGCGTGCGACCGCGGCCATGCCGCCGGCGGCGGTCATCTCGATCGCGGTGTAGCGGCCGCCCGGCATCAGGTCGGCGATCACCGGCGTACGTGCCGCGGCGTCCTCGAAGTCCTCGATCGTCAGCGGCACGCCGGCTTCGTGTGCGATCGCCAGCAGATGCAGCACGGCATTGGTCGAGCCGGCCGTCGCCGCGACGATCCGCATCGCGTTGCGGAACGCGGCCGGCGACAGCAGCTGGCGCGGCCGGCGCGCGCTGCGCAGGCAGTCCAGCACCAGTTCGCCGCAGTGGCGCGCCGCGGCGCGCTTGGCCGGGTCGGTCGCGGCGATGTCGTTGAGGCCGAGCGGGGTCAGGCCGAGCGCGGTCAGCACCATCGCCATCGTGTTGGCGGTGAACTGGCCGCCGCAGGCGCCGGCGCCCGGACAGGCGCGCTGCTCGACCGCGCAGAGCCGGCCGTCGTCGATGCGCCCGGCGCCGTGCGCGCCGACCGCCTCGAATACCTGCTGCAGCGTGATCGGCGTGCCGTCGAGCGTGCCGTGCGCGATGCTGCCGCCGTACAGCGCGACGCCGGGGATGTCGAGCCGCGCCAGCGCCATCGCGGCGGCCGGGATCGTCTTGTCGCAGCCGCACAGCACGACCATCGCGTCGAGGCAGTGGCCGTCGACCGCCAGCTCGATCGAGTCGGCGATCAGCTCGCGACTGACCAGCGAGGCGCGCATGCCCGGCGTGCCCATCGCGATGCCGTCGGTGACGGCGATCGTGTTGAACTCGATCGGCGTGCCGCCGGCGGCGCGGATGCCGTCGGCGACGTCGTTGGCGAGGTCGCGCAGGTTGAGATTGCACGGCGAGATGTTCGACCAGGTATGCACGACCGCGACCAGCGGCTTGGCGATCGCGGCGCCGTCCAGGCCGGTCGCGTACAGCATCGCGCGCGCCGGCGCGCGGTCCGGTCCGGACTTGATCGCGTCGCTGCGCAGCACGACGGCCGACAGCGGCGGCTTGGCGCGCGTCTCCTCGCCGGCGCTCATGCGGCGGCCCTGCGGCGATCGGCCAGCCGTGCGATCACGGCCGCGGTGACCTCGGCCGTCGTCGCAGTGCCGCCGAGATCGGCAGTCAGCTCGTCGGCGTCGAGCACCGCGTCGACAGCGGCCTCGACCGCGGCCGCCTCGGCGTCCAGACCCAGCGAGTGGCGCAGCAGCAGCGCGACGCTGAGGATCGCGCCGATCGGATTGGCGATGCCGCGGCCGGCGATGTCGGGCGCCGAGCCGTGGATCGGCTCGTACAGGCCGCGCCGGCCGTCGCCGAGCGAGGCGGAAGGCGACACGCCGAGCGAGCCGGCCAGGGCCGCCGCCTCGTCGGTCAGGATGTCGCCGAACAGGTTCTCGGTGACGATGACGTCGTAGCCGGCCGGACGCGTCAGCAGCAGCATCGCCATCGAGTCGACCAGCTGATGCTCGAGCGTGAGGTCCGGATATCCGGCAGCGACGCGTTCGGCGGTCGAGCGCCACAGCCGCGAGGTCTCCAGCACGTTGGCCTTGTCGACCGAGGTCAGCCGGCCGCGGCGCGAGCGCGCCAGTTCGCAGGCGCGGCGGACGACGCGTTCGATCTCGCCGCTGCTGTAGCGGCATTCGTCGATCGCGCTATCGCCCTCGCGCACCTTGCGGCCGAAATACGCGCCGCCGGTCAGTTCGCGCACGAACACCAGGTCGACGCCGTGCAGCCGCTCGGTCTTCAGCGGCGACAACGCGGCCAGGCGCGGATGCACGCGCAGCGGCCGCAGGTTCGCGTAGACGCCCAGCGCCGCGCGCAGGGCGAGCAGGCCCTGCTCGGGGCGGACGCGTGCATTCGGATCGGACCACTTCGGACCGCCGACCGCGCCGAGCAGCACCGCGTCGGCGGCGAGGCAGGCGTCCAGCGTCGCCTGCGGCAGCGGCTCGCCGCGGGTGTCGATCGCGATGCCGCCGATCGCATGCTCGGCGGCCTCGATCGTGTGGCCGGCGGCGCCGGCGACCGTGCGCAGCACCTCGACCGCGGCGGCGGTGACTTCCGGGCCGATGCCGTCGCCGGGCAGGACGGCGAGCGTGATCTTCATGCAGGGTTCTCCAGGGAAAGACGATGCGGGTCGGCGCGGCGCTCGAACGCGGCGATGTCGGCCTCGGCGTCGAGCAGGAAGCCGAGCTGGTCGAGGCCGTTGAGCAGGCAGTGGCGCGCGAAGCCGTCGAGCGCGAACGTGAACACGCGGCCGTCGGGCAGGGTGATCGTGCTCGCCGCGACGTCGATGTCGAGCTCGATGCCCGGCTGCGCCAGCAGCTCGGCGTGCTGCTCGGGCGGCAGCACGATCGCGAGCAGCCCGTTCTTGAGCGCATTGCTGCGGAAGATGTCGGCGATCTCCGAGGAGATCACCGCGCCGATGCCGTAGTCGAGCAGTGCCCACGGCGCGTGCTCGCGCGAGGAGCCGCAGCCGAAGTTGCGGCCGGCGATCAGGATCGCGCAGCCGGCGGCCTGCGGCGCGTTGAGCGGAAAGCGCGGATCGGCCGAGCCGTCGGCGGCGTAGCGCCAGTCGTTGAACGCATGGCGGCCGAGGCCGGCGCGTTCGGTCGTGGTCAGGAAGCGCGCCGGGATGATGCGGTCGGTGTCGATGTTCTCGAACGGCAGCACGGCGGTGCGCGAGCGCACGCGGTTCAACGGCTTCATGCGGCGTCCTCCAGCCGGGCGTCCGGATCGGCGATGCGGCCGGCGACCGCGGCGGTCGCGGCGACGCGCGGGCTGGCCAGCACGGTGCGCGTGCCGGGGCCCTGGCGGCCCTCGAAGTTGCGGTTGCTGGTCGAGACGACCAGCTGGCCCGGTGCGGCGATGTCGCCGTTCATGCCGATGCACATCGAGCAGCCGGCGTCGCGCCACTCGGCGCCGGCCGCGCGGAACACCGCGTCGAGACCTTCGGCCTCGGCGGCGTGCTTGATCGCGACCGAGCCGGGCACGACCAGCATGCGCACGCCGGTCGCGACGCGGCGGCCGCGCAGCACCTCGGCCGCCTCGCGCAGGTCCGACAGGCGCGAATTGGTGCAGCTGCCGACGAAGACCACGTCGACCGGCTCGCCGATCAGCGTGCGGCCGCCGCTGAAGCGCATGTAGTCGAGCGCCTTGGCTTCCTGCGCGTCGCGCGCGGGCGGGATCGGCGCGCCGATCGGCGTGACCATGCCCGGATGCGTGCCGTAGCTGATCGTCGGGCCGATCGCGGCGGCGTCGATGTGGATCTCGCGGTCGTAGCGCGCACCCGGGTCGCTGGCCAGCGCGCGCCATGCGGCGACGGCGCGGGTCCAGTCCTCGCCGCTCGGCGCGCGCGGCCGCCCGTGCAGATACGCGAACGTGGTCTCGTCCGGCGCGATCAGGCCGGCGCGCGCACCGGCCTCGATCGACATGTTGCAGACGGTCATGCGCTCTTCCATCGACAGCGCCTCGATCGCGCTGCCGCGGTACTCGATCACGTGGCCGGTGCCGCCACCGACGCCGATCACGCCGATCACGTGCAGGATCAGGTCCTTGGCACCGACGCCGGGACGCAGGCGGCCGTCGAGATGGATCGCGAAGGTTTTGGGCTTGCGCTGCAGCAGGCACTGCGTCGCCAGCACATGGCCGACCTCGGTGGTACCGATGCCGAACGCGAGCGCGCCGAACGCGCCGTGCGTGGCGGTGTGGCTGTCGCCGCAGACGATCGTCATGCCGGGCTGGGTCGCGCCGAGCTCCGGTCCGATCACGTGGACGATGCCGCGATGCGGACTGTCCCAGCCGTTCAGCGCGATGTCGAACTCGGCGCAGTTCGCCTCGAGCTGGGCGACCTGATGCGCGGCCTCGGGCGTGGCGTACGGCCGCGTGCCGTCGGCGGCCGCCGGCAGCGTCGGCGTGGAGTGGTCCAGCGTCGCCAGCACGCGGTCCGGGCGCCGCACGCCGAGGCCGCGCGCGCGCAGCTCGGCGAACGCCTGCGGCGTGGTGACCTCGTGGATCAGGTGCAGGTCGACGTAGAGGATGCCCGGCGTCGCGTCGGTCTCGGCGCGCACCTGGTGCGCATCCCAGATCTTGTCGATGATCGTGCGCGCGCTCATGCCGCGATCGTCTCCTGCGCGGCGCGCGTGCGATCGGCGGCCGCGTGCACCGGCGTCAGCCAGTCCCAGCGGTCGGCGGTGCGGCCGTCGAACAGGCCGAAGAACGCCTGCTGCAATGCGCGCGTGACCGGACCGGGCCGGCCGCTGCCGACCGCCTTGCGATCGACCGAGCGCACCGGCGTGATCTCGGCCGCGGTGCCGGTCATGAAGACCTCGTCGCTGGTGTAGAGCGCCTCGCGCGGCAGGTCGCGTTCCTCGACCGCGTAGCCGAGTTCGCGCGCCAGCGTCATCACGGTGTCGCGCGTGATGCCGGCGAGGATGCCGGCGCTGCTCGGCGGCGTGTACAGCACGCCGCGGCGGACCAGGAACAGGTTCTCGCCGGCGCCCTCGCTGAGCAGGCCGTTGCTGCCGAGCGCGATGCCCTCGGCGTAACCGCCGCGGCGCGCTTCCAGGCCGATCAGCTGGCTCGACAGATAGTTGCCGCCGGCCTTGGCCCAGCTCGGGAACGTGTTGGGTGCCGGCCGGTTCCACGAGGACACGCAGACGTCGGCGCCGTGCTCGATCGCTTCGCCCAGATACGCGCCCCAGTCCAGCGCCATGATCGCGACCTCGACCGGTGCGCCCGGCTGCGCCAGCACGCCGAGGCCGCCGGCGCCGCGGAACACGATCGGCCGCACGTAGGCCGACGGCATCGCGTTGGCGGCGATCAGCTCGATGCAGGCGGCGTTGATCGCCTCCTCGCTGTAGCCGATGTCGATCTCGTAGATGCGCGCCGACTCGAACAGGCGGCGCGTGTGATCGGCCAGGCGGAAATAGGCCGGACCCTGCGGCGTCGCGTAGACGCGCTCGCCCTCGAACACCGACGAGCCGTAGTGCAGCGCATGCGCGCCGACGTGCACGGTCGCCTCGTGCCAGGGCTTGAGGCGTCCGTTGTGCCAGATCAGGGAGGTGGGGCTCATCGCTGCAGTCCTCGCATGTGCATGGGGGTCAGATCGCCTGGGCGAGCGCGCGCAACGGCGCCGCCGGCGCCGCGCGTTCGATCCGGTTGGCCACTTCGAGCGCGGCCAGCGCGGCCGCCTCGACGATGTCGGTCGACACGCCGCGGCCCTGCAGCACGCGGTCCTGATGGCGCACGCCGAGCGTGGCCTGGCCTTGCGCGTCGCCGCCCTGGGTCAGGGCGCGGATCTGGAAGTCGGTCAGTTCGAGCTCGCGGCCGATCGCGCGGCCGATCGCGCGCAGCACCGCGTCGATCGGGCCGTCGCCGATCGCCGCCTCGCTGGCGCGCCGGCCGTCCTCGTGGACCAGGCGCACCGAGGCCGAGCCGTTGCCGCCGAGATGGCTCGAGGCGTGCAGGTGCTCCAGATGCCAGGGACCGACCGCCTCGGGGTCGCGGCCGACCGCGAGCGCTTCCAGGTCGCTGTCGAAGACTTCGCGCTTGCGGTCGGCCAGCGTTTTGAAGCGCGTGAAGATCGCGTCGAGCTGCGGCTCGTCCGGCGTGAAGCCGAGTCCGGCCAGGCGCTCGCGCAGCGCGTGACGGCCGCTGTGCTTGCCGAGCACGAGCTGCGAGCGGCTGAAGCCCACGTCCTCGGGCTTCATGATCTCGTAGGTGCCGCGATGCTTGAGCATGCCGTGCTGGTGGATGCCCGACTCGTGCGCGAACGCGTTCTCGCCGATCACCGCCTTGTTGCGCGCGATCGGCTGGCCGGTCAGCTGGCTCAGCAAGCGCGCGGTCGGATAGAGCTTGCGCGTATCGATGCCGGTGGCGACGCCGAAGCGCTCGGCGCGCGTCGCCAGCGCCATCACGACTTCCTCCAGCGAGGCATTGCCGGCGCGCTCGCCGATGCCGCCGATCGTGCATTCGACCTGGCGTGCGCCGGCCGCGACCGCGGCGAGGCTGTTGGCGACGGCGAGGCCGAGGTCGTCGTGGCAGTGCGTGGAGATCACCGCGCGCTCGATGCCGCGCACATGGCGGCGCAGGTAGGCGATCCGCTCGGCCATCTCGGTCGGCGTCGTGTAGCCGACCGTGTCGGGCACGTTGACGGTGCCGGCGCCGGCCGCGATCGCCGCCGAGAACACCTCGGCGAGGTAGTCCGGCTCGGTGCGGATCGCGTCCTCGGCCGAGAACTCGACGTCGTCGAAGTGGCGCCGTGCGGTCTCGATCGCGCGGACCGCGTTGTCGACGACCTGCTCGCGGCTCATGTTGAGCTTGAACTCGCGGTGCAGCGGGCTGGTCGCGAGGAACAGATGGATGCGCCGATGCGCGGCCGGTTCGAGCGCGCGTGCGCAGGCCTCGATGTCGGTCGCGACGCAGCGCGCCAGCGCGCAGACCACCGGCTTGCTCAGCTCGCGCGCGATCGCCTGGACCGCCTCGAAGTCGCCGTCCGAAGCGCTCGGAAAGCCGGCCTCGATCACGTCCACGCCCAGCTCCTCGAGCGAGCGGGCGAGCCTGAGCTTGGCCGCGCGTCCCATCGAGAAGCCGGGGGCCTGTTCGCCGTCGCGCAGGCTGGTGTCGAAGATGCGCACGCGCTCGGCCGGGGCCGGGGCCGGGGGCGTCGCGTTTACGTCGCTGGGCGTGTCTGAGTCGGTCATGGCTGTTCTGCTTGGCGGGATCCGGGCAATAAAAAACCCCACGTCCGTCGCCGGAGGTGGGGTTTGGAGTGTCTTGGCGTTTGTCGGACGCGTACCCCTAACCCGCACCTCCGGCGGTAATAAGGCGTACGAGGACAAGAATCGCGATGGCCGCGCCCGCAAGACCGACGACCGGGCCGAGCCGGGCGATCGGGGGAAGGGGGCGGGCGGTGCTGCGATGCGTCATGGGCAGCGAACGTACCGGCACTCGTGGCGGGCTGTCAACTGTTTCGTGCAAAAAAAGAAATGATCGCCCCCGCGACCATCGCTCGGCGCCCGCCGCAAGGCCGTCGCGAGCGCTTGTAGTACGCTTGCACGCGCTGCGTACCGACGGGAGGCTTCGATGCTGAAAGTTCTGGTGGCCAGTTCGAAAGGCGGCTGCGGCAAGACCACGCTCGCGACCAATCTCGCGGCGCACTACGCCGCCGACGGCAAGCGCACGGTCATCGTCGACGCCGACCGCCAGGGCTCGAGTCAGCGCTGGTGCGAGAAGCGCGTCCTGCTCGGCGGCATCGTGCTGCCGGTGAACGGCACGCGACGCGGCTGGCAGCAGCGCATCCCGGCCGACGCCCAGCGCGTCGTGATCGACACGCCGGCCGGCGTGCGTGCCTCGGAGATCGCCGACTGGATCGACGACGTCGACGTGATCGTGGTGCCGGTGCTGCCCTCGACGATCGACCTGGAGGCCAGCGAGGCCTTTCTCGCCGATCTGGCCGCTCTGCCGCGCATCAAGCGCGGCAAGCTGCCGGTCGGCCTGGTCGCCAACCGCCTCAAGCCGTGGACCTCGGCCTCGCAGCAGGCGCTGGAGGAGATCAAGCGCCTGCCGTTTCCGCTGGTCGCGCAGATCCGCGACACCCAGGCCTACGTGCTGCTGGCCGGCCTCGGCAAGAGCATCTTCGACTACCACTCCGAGCAGGTGCGCTCGCACCAGGACGACTGGGCCAGGCTGCTGCGCTGGATCAAGCGCCAGTAGCGGTCGCGCATTCACGGTGTTGCCGGGACCGATGCACGGCCGGTCATGCGCTTCGCCGGCCGCCCCGATGCAGTCGCCGGCCCGGACGCGTCCGGCGCTGCGCGATGCCGGATCCGGACCGGCGTCTCGGCAACGCCGCCGCCGCGCGTATACCGTAGCGGCGCCGCGACCGGCGGCACAACGGGACGGGCGACGATGCCAGCATGGGGCCGCAGGCGCAGCGCCTGCCTGCTCGCGGGGCTGCTGGCGTTCGCGTCGGCGCCGCAACCGGCGGGCGCCGTGCACTGGATGGGCGTCAACCTCGCCGGCGCCGAGTTCGAAGGCCAGTCGTTCTGGCCGGTGCCGGCCGAGACCGACTATTTCCGCGCGACCGGCATGAACGTGCTGCGCATCCCGTTTCGCTGGGAACGCCTGCAGCCGGCGCTGTACGGTCCGCTCGATGCGGCCCAGCTCGCCGCGCTGACCGCGGTCGTCGACGACGCGATCGCGGCCGGTGCCCAGGTGATCCTCGATCCGCACAACTACGCCCGCTACGGCGGCCAGGTCATCGGCAGCGCGGCGGTGCCGCTCGACGCGTTCACCGACTTCTGGCGGCGTCTGGCGACACAGGTCGGCGACCGGCCGCAGGTGATCTTCGGCCTGATGAACGAGCCGAACTCGATGCCGACCGAGGCCTGGCTCGAGGCGGCCAACGCCGGCATCGCCGGCATCCGCGCGGCCGGTGCGACGCAGTGGATCCTCGTGCCCGGCAATGCCTGGACCGGTGCGCACAGCTGGCTGTCGGACTGGTACGGCACGCCGAACGGCACGGTCATGCTCGGCGTCGTCGATCCGCTCGACCATTACGCGTTCGAGCTTCATCAGTACTTCGACGGCGACTACTCGGGGACCTCGCCGACCTGCCGCGAGGACGCCGGCGCCGCACAGCTCGCCGCGGTCAGCGGCTGGCTGCGCGCACACGGCCGGCGCGCCGTGCTCGGTGAGTTCGCCGGTGCCGACAACGAGGCCTGCCGGCGCGCGGTCCGCAGCGCGCTGGACCACCTCGACGCGAATGCCGACGTCTGGCTCGGCTGGACCTGGTGGGCGGCCGGTCCCGCCTGGGGCGATTACATGTTCACGCTCGAACCAACCGCGAACTTCAGCGTCGACCGGCCGCAGATGGCCTGGCTGCGGCCGTACCTCGACCGGTTGTTCGCGTCCGGCTTCGACTGAGCCCTCGCAGCGGTGCGCCGGGCGCGCGCCGCTGTGCCGCCCGTCGCCGCGGCGGCGTGCACTACACTGCGCGACTTTCGTGCCGGGGCCTCACGCGCGTGCCGTCTTCACCGCCTGTCCGCATCGTTCTGTTCGCACTGGCGGCGTTCGCGCTGTACCGCGTGCTGAGCCTGCTGCTGCACGATCCGCTGCTCGCACTCGCGAACAACTACGACCAGATCCGCTACACCGGCTGCTACGACATCGGACCGGTGCGTCCGGACGTGCCGGCCTGGCACAGCAATCCGCAGGCGCCGCTGCGCGTCTACGCGCGCCAGCCGATTCCCGAGGGCAACTGCTACTGGTCGACCGACTGGCTGGCCGGCGCATCGGTGGCCGCCGCCTGGCGCGTGGCCGAATCGTTCGGGGACGCGCCCGAGCATTCGATCCGTGCCCTGGGTCTGCTGCGCCTGGCCGGCTGGATGCTGGTCGCCGGCTGGGTCACGCTGCGCCTGCGCCGCGCCGGACGCGACGATCTGGCGATCGTCCATCTGGCCGTGCTGGCGCTGATCGGCGCCGATCCGGCCAATACGCTCTACCTCAGCACGTTCTACGCCGAGGCCGGTGCGCTGTTCGGCCTCTACGTCGCTTTGGCTGGCGCGCTGGTCGCGGCGGTCGCCGGCGGCCGCTCGGCCTGGAGCGTGACCGCGATCGGCGGTGTCCTGCTCGGCGGCAGCAAGTACCAGCATTTCGTGCTGCCGAGCCTGCTCGCACTCGCACTGATCAGCGCGGGCGACCGGCGCCTGCGCCGCGCCGCACTGGCGCTCGCGCTCGGCGGACTCGCCGGCGGCGCGCTGCAGATCCATCAGGCCGGCCGCACGATGCCGATGACCGAGGCGATCGCAGCGACCAATCGCGTCAATTTCGTGCTGACGGCCTTGCTGCCGAACGTGGCCGATCCGGCCGCCACCGTCGCCGCGCTCGGACTGCCGGACGGCTGCGCGGCGTTGTCGGGCAAGAGCATCTATCAGCTCACCGAGCCGGTCGAGACGCTGTGCCCGGGTCTGCGCGAGCTGCCGGTGCTGCGCGCCTGGACGGCGCTGGCGGTCGAGCCGAAGGCCTGGCTACGCGCGGCCGGCCGTGCGCCGCCTTACCTGCCGTGGATCCCCGACTACCTCGGCCTGGTCGAAGGCGGTCAGCAGCAGCGCCTCCCCGACGGCTACGTGACGCTGGACCGCTGGCTGGACCGCCAGCCTTACGCGCTGCTCGGCCTGTTCGCGCTGCCGTGGCTGGTCCTGGCCGGCGCCTGGTTGCTGCGCACGCCGCCGCTGGCGCGTGCGTTCGCCGCGGTGTTCGCGGCGGGCTCGGCGGCCGTCGCCGCGATCGCGCTGCTCGGCGACGGCTACGTCGAGCTCGGCAAGCACGCGCATCTGGCCTTCAGTCTGGCGCTGGCGGCCGCCGCGATACCGCTCGGCGGCTTGCTGGCCCGCCGGCATGGTGCGACCGGCGGCTCGGGCGGCGCCGTCGCAGCGGCGCCGGCCGCGCAAAAATGATGCGGCGTGTTTGACCGCGCCGCCGCTTCCGGCATGATCGGCTGACCACCGACGGGAGAGGTCCCATGGCTATCCGCGAAGTCATCCTGCTGCGCCATGCCCATGCCGATCCGGCGGCGCCCGGCCAGGAGGATCGGGCCCGTTCGCTGAGCGCCCGCGGCATCGCCGAGGCCGAAGCCGTCGGGGCCTGGCTCAAGGCGCATCGCGCCGAGCCGGATCGCGTGCTGTGTTCGCCGGCCGAGCGCACGCGCGAAACGCTGCAGCAGGTCCTCGCGATCACCGGCTACTCGGACCTGCGCGTCGAGCCGCGGATCTACGAGGCCAGTCCGGTCACGCTGATCCGCGTGCTCGACGACCACGCCGACGCCGAGCGCGTGCTGCTGGTCGGCCACAACCCGGGCCTGGAGGATCTGGTCGCCCTGCTCGCCGACGGCGCGTCCGACGCCGGACGCGGCCTGCCCCCGGGCGCCGTGGTCTGGCTGCGCCTGCGCGAGCCGGGCCGGCTCGAGCCCGACTCGGCCGAGGTGCTGTACTTCTGGTGGCCCTGAAGCGGATCGCTCGTGCGTGCCGTCGCCGCGCTCCTGGCCGCCCTGGCGCTCGCCGCGCCGGTGCACGCCGTCGAGCGCGTGCGGCTCGATCCGACCCGCTCCCAGGCCGGCTTCGGCATCGGCGTGCTGCTGCTGTTCGACGTCGTCGGCCGCTTCGTCAAGGTCGACGGCGTGGTCGAGGTCGACCGCGAGCGCCAGGAAGCCCTCGTCGATGCGCGGATCGCCGCCGATTCGGTCCGCATCGACGGCGGCAGCCGCGAGGACTGGGCACGCTCGGCGGAGTTCTTCGACGCCGAGCGCTATCCGGAGATCCGCTTCCGGTCCGAGGTGTTTCCGCTGGCGCGCCTCGCCAGCGGCGGCGCGCTCGAGGGCCGGCTGACGCTGCGCGGCGTCACCCGCAACGCGAGTTTCGAGCTGCTGCCGGCCGACTGCGCGCATCCGGCACGCGATTGTCCGGTCCGCGCCAAGGGCGTGATCCGCCGCAGCATGTTCGGCATGCGCACGCGCCGCGGCACGCTGTCGGACAAGGTGATCCTGGAACTGTCGATCTACGCGCTGCCGAACGAATCGGGATTCGCGCCCTCATGAACGCCGTGCCGTCGTCCGTCGCGAGCGGCCGGCCCTCATGAGCGGACTGCATCGCGGGCTGCGCGTCCTGGCCCTGACCGTACTCGTGCTGGCCGGGTCCGGCTGCGCACTGAACCGCCAGCTCGCGCGCGAGGCCGATGCGCGCGTCGAGCGCGAGCGGCCCAGCGCGCTCGACTGCGATCGCGCCGATCGCTGCGCGATCGCCTCGCCGTACCACGCGCTGGTCGAGGAGGCGCGCGCATCGAGCCGGCCGGGCGCGCCGGTGCACTACGTCAACCTGCTCGAACGCGGCGAGGACGCGCTGCTGCTGCGGATCCATCTGATTCGCGCGGCGCGCAGCACGATCGACGTGCAGACCTTCATCTGGGCCGACGACGATTCGGGCTGGCTGGTACTCCAGGAGCTGATCGCCGCGGCGCGCCGCGGCGTGCGCGTCCGCGTGCTCGCCGACCAGCTGTTCTCGATCAGCGACGTGGACTGGTTCGCGCGGCTCGCGACCGCGCATGCCAACTTCGAATTCCGCCTCTACAACACCACGTTCCACAAGGCGCGCGCCGGCGGACTCGACCTCGCGCTCAGCATCGCGTGCTGCTTCTCGCGCGTGAACCAGCGCATGCACAACAAGCTGCTGGTGGTCGACGGCCAGATCGGCATCACCGGCGGCCGCAACTACCAGGACCGCTACTTCGACTGGGACCAGACGTTCGACTATCGCGACCGCGACGTGCTCGTGCTCGGCCCGCAGGCCGGCAAGGAGATGACCGAGTCGTTCGAGCAGTTCTGGCAGCATCCGCTGTCGGTGCCGCTGACGCGTCTGAACGACGTCAACCGCCGCCTGGTCGCGGTCGGCGGCGAAGGGCCGCTGCCGCCGCCGGCGTCGATCCGCTGGCCGCGGATCGGCTCGATGCGCGACCGCGCCAGCGATGCCGGCTACGTCCGCGCCGCGTTCGCCGCACGCGCGCTGCGCGTGGGCCGCGCCGAATACTTCTCCGATCCGCCCGGCAAGAACGCCGATTCGGAACAGGCTGCCCAGCTCAGCGGGCGCATCGCCGCGCTGCTGCGCAACGCCCACGCCGAAGTGCTGGTACAGACGCCGTATCTGGTGTTCAGCCGCGCCGCGCAGGACCTGCTGCGCGAACTGCGCGAGCGCGATCCGCCGCTGCGCGCGGTCGTCTCGACCAATTCGCTGGCGGCGACCGACGCGTTCTACGTCTACGCGATCTCCTACAAGCACAAGAAGAAGTACCTCAAGCGTCTCGGTCTGCGCGTATTCGAGTTCAAGCCGTTTCCGGGCGACGCGGCGCTGCTGATCGCCAACTACCACGAGCTGTCCGGCGGCGGACAGACCGGCCGGGTCAGCCGGCAGGGCCAGACGCCACTGAAGCAGTCGCACGGCCTACGCGTGGGACTGCACGCCAAGTCGATCGTGATCGACCGGCGCGTGGCGATGATCGGATCGCACAACTTCGACCCGCGCGGCGATTACTACAACACCGAGTCGGGCTTCATCATCCACGACCGCGCGGTCGCCGACGCGGTCGCCGTGCAGATCGAGCGCGACATCGAGCCGCAGAACAGCTGGACGATCGCGCGGCGCCCGCTGGACGGCCCGATCGCGCGGATCAACAATGCGATGAGCACGGTCTCCGCGGCGCTGCCGGTGTTCGACCTGTGGCCGTTCCGCTACGCGACCAGCTACGAGCTCAATCCCGGCTGCGAGCCGCTGTGGCCGAACGATCCGGGCTTCTACGACTGCTACACCTCGGTCGGGGACTTCCCGGAGGTCGACCTGCCGCTGAAGACGATCTATACGCGGATCATCACCGCGTTCGGCGTCGCGCTGGAAGGCGTCCTGTAGCGGCGCGCCCGCGCCGATTGACGCAAAATGCGGGGCTGGTTAGTCTCGTCGCGCCTTTTTCGAGGAATTTCCGTCCATGTCCCTGGCCATCACGATCGAACTCGGCGATGCCGACGTCCAGCGCTTCGCCGAAACGATGCAGCGTGCCGAGAAGAACGTGCGCGGCCGCTCGGCCGAGGACATCGTCGGCGCCGCGTCCAAGCTGCTCGAACTCGCCACGGTCGAGGGCGTGCCCTCGTTCATCCGCGAGCGCCTGGACGCACTGCGCAACCTGATCGACATGGTGCGCGACCAGGGCTTCGCACTGCCCGACGAGGACCGTCAGCGCGTACTGGCCTGCCTGGCCTACTTCGCCGATGCCGACGACCTGATCCACGACAGCGTGCCGGTGCTCGGCTTCCTCGACGACGCGATCATGATCGAGCTGTGCCAGCGCGAGCTCAAGCACGAGATCGAGGCCTATGCCGACTTCGTCGACTTCCGCAACCACGAGGCGCACCGCCTCGGCGTCGATCCGGCCACGCTGACGACGCAGCGCGTCGACTGGGCCGAGGCTCGCCGCATCGAACTGATCGACCGCATGCGCCGCCGCCGCCGCGACGGCTATGCCAATGTGGGCGGCTGGTCGCCGGTGCTGTTCCGCGTCGGTTGATCGATTTCGGCTGCAAAGAAGAAGGTTTCTTCTCCATCTGCGGGCATGACCCGCGGCCGATCTCGTCCGCGTCGAACGCGCTCGCTTTCGCTCCTGCTTTCGCTCTTGCCGTTGCTTTCGCCCTTGGCTGTTGGTGCGCCTAAAGCGAGCCGAGCATCGCAGGTCGCCCAGGCCGAAGAGCTGCCCCGTGTCTGAGCGCAGCGAGTTGGGGCAGCGTGCCT